>NZ_CP175511.1:0-2030000 GCF_046058945.1 Brochothrix campestris
ATGTCAGACATCCATCAAATTTGGTTTGAGGCTTCAAGTAAAATGCAACATTATTTAAGCGGACCAAGTTATGAAACTTGGATCAAACCATCAAAACCATTTAGTATTGACGGTAATACGTTTACAATTTCGACACCAGAAAAATTTATGCAAGAACGCCTTCGGGCGAACTATGTTGATATTATTTCTGAAATTATCGAAGGTGTCACTGGTCAACGCTATAATATTAGAGTCATTGTCGAAGGCGAACAAGCAACGCAGACCGCTTTAGATGAAAAAAAAGCTTTAACCAATTCCCGTGCCGACTACAAACAACATGGTGAACTCAATCTCAATCCAAAATATGATTTTGATTCATTTGTCATTGGTAGTGGGAATCGTTTTGCGCACGCGGCGTCACTTGCGGTTGCTGAAGCGCCTGGAAAAGCCTATAATCCACTCTTTTTATACGGTGGAGTTGGACTCGGAAAAACACATTTAATGCACGCTATCGGTCATTATGTCCTAGAACATAATCCCAATCAACGTGTAATTTATTTGTCATCTGAAAAATTCACCAACGAATTTATTAATTCTATTCGTGATAACCGTGCCGAAGAATTTCGTAATAAATACCGCAATGTCGATATTCTATTAATTGATGATATTCAATTTATTGCCGGAAAAGAACAAACACAAGAAGAATTCTTCCACACGTTCAACGCATTATATGAAGAACAAAAACAAATTATTATTTCAAGTGATCGACCACCAAAAGAAATTCCAACCTTAGAAGATCGCCTGCGTTCGCGCTTTGAATGGGGCTTAATTACTGATATTACTCCACCTGACTTAGAAACACGGATTGCCATTTTACGAAAAAAAGCTGATTCTGATGGTTTGGATATTCCTAATGAAGTAATGCTTTACATTGCCAATCAAATTGATACTAATATTCGTGAACTTGAAGGCGCCTTAATACGCGTTGTTGCCTATTCATCTCTCGTTAATAAAACGATTGATGCTAGTGTTGCTGCCGAAGCCCTAAAAGATATCATTCCAAATGCAACACCAAAGATTATTACGATTGCAGCGATCCAAAAAGAAGTTGGTGATTTTTATCACATTAAACTAGAAGACTTTAAAGCGAAAAAAAGAACACAATCCATTGTTTTTCCACGTCAAATTGCAATGTACTTATCTCGTGAACTAACTGATTCCTCTTTGCCTAAAATTGGTGAAGAATTTGGTGGGCGTGATCATACAACAGTCATCCATGCTCATGAAAAAATTGCGACAAAGCTAAAAACAGACGATAAATTAAAACGTGAATTAGAAACGATTAGCAAGACGCTGAAAAATTAAGGTTGTGCATAACTGCCGTTTTGACGACACGGTTATCCACATGTTATTAAACGCCTTAAAATAAACGATTGTAAGGCTAACTTGAGTTATCCACATATCCACAGCCCCTACTACTACTACTAACTTAATTATTAATATATAAAAGGAGATTCTCCCATGAAAATTACAATCAAACGTGATTATTTAATTCAAGCTCTTAACGAAGTAACACGCGCTATTTCAGCCCGTACTGCCATTCCAATCTTAACCGGTATTAAACTAAGCATTAATGACGAAGGTGCAATCTTAACTGGTAGTGACTCAGATATTTCGATTGAAGCCTTTATTCCCTTAGAAAAAGATGATGAACAATTGATCACCATTGAAAAATACGGCAGCATCGTCTTACCGTCACGTTACGTGACAGACATTGTCAAACGTTTACCTAATGAAACAGTCTCAATCGAAGTTACTGAAGGATTCCAAACTTTAATTACATCTGGTTCAGCATCCTTTTCATTAAACGGGTTAGATGCAAATGATTATCCACAATTACCAGAAATTGGTAATGCACCAACAATGAAAATTCCGGCAGACATGTTAAAAAATCTCATTCGTCAAACGGCTTTTGCAGTTAGTACTGTCGAAGTTCGTCCGGTATTGACAGGGGTTAACTGGATATTAAAAGACAGTACACTTTTATCGGTTGCAACCGATTCACATCGTCTGGCTTTACGTAAAATTATTGTAGATTTACCAGCGGATTCCCAATTTAATATTGTTATTCCTGGTAAAAGCTTGACTGAATTAAATAAAATCTTAGATGATACGACTGAAAAAGTAGAAATTGTTGTCAATAACAATCAAATCCTTTTCAAAATCACTGATATTTTATTTTACTCACGTTTATTAGAAGGTAACTATCCAGATACGACACGTCTGATTCCAACTTCAAATACAACAGATGTTGAAATTGCTGCCAAAAGTTTATTGCAAGCGATTGATCGTGCGTCATTACTTGCACGTGATAACCGCAATAATGTCATTAAATTAGCATCAACTACAGCGAATGAAATTGAAATTTCATCTAATTCTCCTGAAGTAGGTAACGTTAGTGAAGAACTCATGCCAGTGAGCTTCGCTGGTGAATCGATCTTAATTTCATTCAATGGGAAATACATGATTGATGCCTTACGTGTGTTTGAAAACCAAACAGTTAAAATCGCTTTTTCAGGATCGATGCATCAATTTGTCATCCGTCCAGTGGATCATGAAGAAGGCAATGATATTTTACAATTGATTACCCCCGTACGTACATTCTAAATAAACGTTTAACCAAAAAAGCACCGAGCAGAACGCTCGATGCTTTTTTTTATGCTAAAAGACGTGTTTCAATTTATTTGGGCTTTATTTTCGTTCTAAGAAGATTTATCGGTTAAACGTATGCCTACTCTATCTTACAAAAAAAAGCAGTAAAGCCGATTTTTTTGCCGTTTATTTGTAATCGCCTCCGAAATCTAGTAAAATAGAAGTATGAATGACTAAACTCGAGGTGAGATGAAAATGGAACAAGTAAATATCAATACGGAGTACATTACCTTAGGCCAACTGTTGAAAATTACCGATATTATTTCTTCTGGTGGCATGGCTAAATGGTTTTTGAGCGAGCATGAAATTATGGTGAACGGGGAAGCTGACAATCGTCGGGGCCGTAAGCTTTACCCAAACGATAAAATAGCAGTCATTGGTTTTGGCGAATATCAAATTGCTCAAGCTGACTGAGAGGGGTTACTATGTTTCTAGAAAAGATGAGCATTGATCATTTTCGTAACTATGATCATGCAGAACTAGCATTTTCGCAAGGTGTCACGTTATTTCTAGGACAAAATGCACAGGGTAAAACAAATGTGTTAGAGGCCATTTATACGTTAGCGATGGCAAAATCGCACCGCACATCAACGGATAAAGATTTAATCCAGTGGCAACACGACTATGCTAAAATAGAAGGTAGGATTCATAAACGCGGGCAGTCGCTACCAATGAGTTTGATTGTCACTTCTAAAGGAAAAAAAGCAAAAGTTAATCACTTGGAACAAAAACGTTTAAGCCATTATATTGGCAATTTGAATGTCGTGATGTTTGCTCCTGAAGATTTGTCGTTAGTCAAAGGCTCTCCAAGTGGCCGACGCCGTTTTATTGATATGGAACTTGGTCAAATGTTACCGGTTTACTTGTATGATTTAACACAATTCCAGCGTATTTTACAGCAGCGGAATCATTATTTGAAACGGCTGCAAACGCGGAAAACAACTGATACGACAATGCTCGATGTTCTCGATGAACAGTACAGTGAATTAGCTGTTAAAATCACGCTGAAACGGCGTGATTTTGTTGAGCAGTTGGCAGGCTATGCCATTCCGATTCATTCGCAAATTTCGCGGGAGACGGAAACACTTCAAATCAGCTATGATTCATCCGTTAATTTAACAGTCACGAACACAGCGGATGAGTTCAACCAGGTACGTGAGCAATTACTCGAAGAATTAGTGCAAAAACGAGCACGAGAAATTGATCGAGGTCTTTCTTTAATTGGTCCGCATCGAGATGATTTAAGTTTTATCGTCAATGAGCGCAATGTGCAGGTTTTTGGCTCACAAGGTCAACAACGCACGACAGCCTTAGCAGTGAAATTGGCTGAAATTGATTTGATTTTTAAAGAAACAAATGAATATCCCTTACTATTGCTTGATGATGTTTTAAGTGAGTTAGATGGGCATCGGCAAACACATTTGCTCAATGCAATTCAAGGGAAGGTACAAACCTTTGTTACAGCCACAGGTGTTGAAGGGATTCATCATCAAACGTTGGCAAACGCAACTTGTTTTAATGTAGACAATGGCACGATTAATAGAATGGATGAGGTGGACAACGATGACAGATAAACATCTGAATGATATCGACAACAATGGTAGTGATTATGACGCAAGTCAGATTCAAGTTTTGGAAGGTTTAGAAGCAGTTCGTAAACGACCAGGTATGTATATCGGATCAACGAGTGCACGAGGCTTACACCATTTAGTCTGGGAAATTGTCGATAACGCAATTGACGAAGCCTTAGCGGGTTATTGTGACGAAATACATATCGCGATTGAAGCAGATAACAGCATCACTGTTGTTGATAATGGCCGCGGCATTCCTGTTGGGATTCAAGCAAAAACCGGTCGTCCGGCAGTTGAAGTTATTTTCACCGTCTTGCATGCAGGTGGTAAATTCGGCGGCGGGGGCTATAAAGTCTCTGGTGGTCTTCACGGTGTTGGTGCATCGGTTGTTAATGCGTTATCAACCCGTCTTGAAGTCACCGTTTCGCGCGAAGGGCAACAATACTTCCAAGCGTTTGAACGTGGCCAAGTAATCGATGACATGTCTGTTATCGGTACAACTGAAGACCGTGGAACGAAGGTTCATTTCTATCCAGATGATGAAATTTTCACGGAAACAACTGAGTTTGATTTTGAAACCTTAGCAGTGAGAACGCGTGAATTAGCGTTCTTAAATAAAGGTCTCACATTAATTATTGAAGATAAACGTGAAGGTAAAATGACGAAACAAAAATACTTCTACGAAGGCGGTATTAAATCGTACGTCGAATTCCTCAACGGCTCAAAAGAAGCCTTAAACGTTGAACCGATTTATACAGAAGGCGAAAAAGATGGCATTACTGTCGAAGTTGCGATGCAGTACAACAGTGGCTTTTCAAGCAACATTATGTCGTATGCTAACAACATTCATACGTATGAAGGTGGAACACATGAGTCAGGCTTTAAGATTGCGTTAACTCGGGTTGTCAATGACTATTCGCGGAAACAAAAAATTCTTAAAGAAGCAGAACCGAACTTAACCGGTGATGATATTCGTGAAGGGTTGATTGCGATTGTCTCAATTAAACACCCTGATCCACAGTTTGAAGGACAAACGAAAACAAAATTAGGAAACTCAGAAGCGCGTAACATTACCGACCGTTTATTCTCGGCAGCCTTTGAGAAGTTTTTAATGGAAAACCCTGATGTTGGTCGTAAAATCGTCGAAAAAGGGATGGTAGCCTCACGAGCTCGTATTGCTGCCAAACGTGCTCGTGAAGTTGCACGGAAGAAAAGTGGTCTTGAAATTTCAAACTTACCAGGTAAATTAGCCGATTGTTCGTCTCGTAAACCTGATTTAAGTGAATTGTTCATCGTCGAAGGGGATTCAGCCGGTGGGTCAGCAAAGCAAGGTCGTAACCGGATGTTCCAAGCGATTTTACCGATTCGAGGTAAGATTTTAAACGTTGAAAAAGCCAGCTTAGATCGTATTTTAGCAAACGAAGAAATTCGAACGATCTTTACTGCAATGGGAACTGGCTTTGGTGGCGAGTTTGATGTCGCTAAATCACGTTACCATAAATTAGTCATTATGACCGATGCCGATGTCGACGGTGCTCATATTCGAACATTATTATTAACATTGTTTTATCGATACATGCGCCCATTAATCGAAGCAGGCTATGTTTATATCGCTCAGCCACCGCTATTCAAAATTGCTCATGGACGTAAAGAGCATTATGTATATAGCGATAAAGAATTAGAAACGTACTTAGCATCATTGCCTGAAAACACAAAATACAGTCTCCAACGCTACAAAGGTTTAGGCGAAATGAATGCTGAACAGTTATGGGATACAACAATGGACCCAGACCACCGTGTGCTATTGCAAGTTAAACTATCGGATGCAATTGAAGCTGATGAAACGTTTGAAATGTTAATGGGGGATCGCGTTGATCCACGTCGTCAATTCATTGAAGAAAACGCAGAGTATGTTGATAACTTAGATATTTAAGCAGTTATTACCTGGGAAATAGGAGGTTCTGATCTATGTCAGATGCACCAGAGCAAAGAGTGGAAGAAGTCAATTTAAGCAAACAGATGAAAACAGCCTTTTTAGATTATGCAATGAGTGTTATTGTTGCCCGTGCTTTGCCCGATGTTCGTGATGGTTTGAAACCCGTTCACCGTCGTATTCTTTATGCGATGAATGATTTGGGAATGACTAGTGATAAAGCGTATAAAAAATCAGCTCGTATTGTCGGTGAAGTTATCGGTAAGTATCACCCACACGGTGATACAGCGGTCTATGAAACAATGGTCCGTCTTGCTCAGGATTTCAGCACCCGTTATTTACTTGTTGACGGTCATGGTAACTTCGGATCTGTCGATGGCGATTCAGCCGCAGCGATGCGTTATACTGAAGCCCGTTTATCAAAAATATCAAATGAGTTATTGCGAGACATTAACAAGGATACGGTTGATTATGTGGAAAACTTTGATGGGAGTGAAAAGGAGCCGGCTGTGTTACCGTCGCGTTTCCCTAACTTACTCGTCAACGGTTCTTCGGGTATCGCTGTCGGAATGGCAACGAATATCCCACCACATCAATTAGGTGAAGTCATCGACGGCGTCTTGGCCTTAAGTTATAATGCCGATATTACGATTCCTGAATTAATGGAACATGTGAAAGGTCCGGATTTCCCAACGGGTGGTTACATTATGGGTGCCAGTGGTATTCGTAGTGCATACGCAACCGGTAAAGGAAGCGTGACAATGCGTTCGAAGGTTGAAATTGAAACGAAGAAAAACGGTAAAGAAACAATTATCGTGACTGAGTTGCCTTACCAAGTTAACAAAGCCCGTTTAATTGAACGGATTGCTGAGTTAGCGCGCGAAAAACGGATTGTCGGTATTAGTGATTTAAACGACGAGTCTGACCGTGATGGCATGCGTATCGTGATTGAAGTTCGTCGTGATGCGAGTGCAAGTGTCATCCTTAACAATCTTTATAAAATGACGGCCTTACAAACGAACTTCGGGATTAATATGTTGGCGTTAGTCAACAACCAACCAAAGGTCTTAAACTTAAAAGAAATGCTCTATCATTACTTAAAACATCAAGAAGTCATTGTTCGTCGTCGGGTTGAATTTGATCTTCGTCGTGCCGAAGCACGTGCCCATATTTTAGAAGGATTACGGATTGCGTTAGATAACATTGATGCAATTATTAAATTGATTCGTTCATCAACATCGGATGCAGTAGCTAAAGATGGGTTGATGACGCAGTTCAAATTGAGTGAAAAACAAGCACAGGCGATTTTAGATATGCGTCTGCGTCGTTTAACTGGCTTAGAACGTGATAAAATCGAAGAAGAATACCAAGCGTTAGTCGCATTAATGCAAGAATTAAAAGCGGTGTTAGCGGATAAAGAAAATCTCTTGCAGGTCATTCGTGAAGAATTACTTGAGATTAAAGAACGCTTTAACGATACGCGTCGTACTGAAATCACAGTCGGTGATATTTTATCGGTAGAAGATGAAGATTTAATCGAGCAAGAAGATATCGTTATTACGATTACAAAAAACAATTATATTAAACGTTTACCTGCCTCAACCTATCGTGCGCAAAACCGCGGTGGTCGTGGTGTGCAAGGAATGGCGATTCATGAAGGGGACTTTGTTGAACAACTGTTAGCAACGTCAACCCATGATACGATTCTCTTCTTTACGAATACAGGTAAGGTATACCGTGCTAAAGGCTATGAGATTCCTGAATTTAGTCGAACAGCTAAAGGATTACCGGTTGTTAACTTACTTGGTATTGAAAAAGATGAAGAAATCAATGCCATGATTTCGATTAAAGATGTGCCGCAAGATCATTTCCTTTTCTTTGCAACCCGTAACGGTGTTGTAAAACGGACACAGCTTTCGCAATTCACTAACATTAGAACGAGTGGTTTACGAGCAATCGATTTACGTGAAAATGATGAATTAATCCGTGTGCAAATTACCAACGGAACAAATCATGTCATCATGGCAACGCATTTAGGACAAAGTATTCACTTCCAAGAGGAAGATGTCCGCATCATGGGTCGTACAGCAGCAGGTGTGCGTGGTATTCGTCTAAACGAAGCCGACTATGTTGTTGGAATGGAAGTTGTAAAACCAGCAGATAAGGTTTTAATTGTGACTGAGAATGGTTATGGTAAGCAAACACCGATTGAACAATATTCTGTTCAAGGTCGTGGCGGTAAAGGTGTCAAAACCGTGAGTATTACGGCGAAAAATGGCCCGCTTACTAACATGATTACGGTCAATGGTGAAGAAGACTTGATGATTATGACGGTTGAAGGTGTCTTAATCCGAATGTCTGTTGACGCGATTTCAGAAACAAGTCGTTCAACGATGGGTGTGCGTTTAATCCGTCTCGATGAAAAAGATAAGGTCGCAACCATTGCGCCAACCGAAAAAGAACTGGAAGAAGTTGACGTTGCAACTGAAGAAGTAGCGGAATAAAAGTGAAATCAGCCGGTTAGAAGTAAACAGCTACAACTACATTTTTCTTTAGCTTTTATCGTCCCGTAGTCAAAGTCAGTTGCATTATTTTCAAAGTGAAACGACGTTTAATACGACTTTCGTTGGCTACGAAATGAGTAAACTGAATAGAAACGTTGTTCTATTGACAATGTGAATATTTGAGGTGAGTGTTGTACATAGCGTACTCGACTCCGATAATCTGAGACATTATTATCTTCACTCTTAGAGGAGACAAGCGTCTCCTCTTTTCTTTGTCTTTTAAATATGTCTAATTATTGTCTAAAATGTGTCGGTCGAAAAAAGGGCTTGTTTAGTGAAAGGCTTATCGCTTGTATGTAACAGAACAAGCTTATTACTGAAGGTAACTGTTAAAAATTGATTGAAAAAAGAGCCTATTAGGGTTATATTAGTGTTGGTAGTCTTTTGTCTAAAATGCGAACAAATTGTTAATTATTTTAGAACAAAGCAATTATACAGATAGGACGTTCATGTCGCTATCTAAAATATGAGAAAGTGGGGGGATTCTATTGGCAAAGCGATTTAAATTGCTCTTGTTAACAGGTATTTTAAGTATTGCAGCATTAGTAAGCGGTTGTAGTAATATTGCAGTATTGGATCCAAAAGGACCAGTTGCAAAAACGCAAAGCGGACTAATCATGTATTCAATCATCTTTATGGTTGTCATCGTCTTAGTCGTGATGGTGTTACTTGCTGTAATGCTTGTTAAGTATCGCGAACGTAAAAATCTAGACAATTATGAACCGAATATGCACGGGAGTATCAAATTAGAAGTCATTTGGACAGTTATTCCAATTCTAATTGTTGTGGCCTTAACTATTCCTACAGTTAAAGCAATCTATTCATTAGAAGAAGCGCCAGCTGTTTCTAAGGATAAGGAGCCACTTGTAATTACAGCAACATCTGCTGACTGGAAATGGTTCTTTAGTTATGAAGACAGCGACATCGAAACAGTTAACTATGTTAACATTCCAGTTGACCGTCCAATCGAGTTCAAATTAGTAGCAGCGGATACAATGACATCTTTCTGGGTACCGCAATTAGGTGGTCAAAAATATGCAATGACTGGTATGGTCATGAACTTATTCTTACAAGCTGATCACGAGGGTACATACCAAGGTCGTAACTCGAACTACAATGGTCGTGGCTTTGAAGGTCAAAAATTTGATGTCAACGCGCAATCTGAAGCAGATTTCAATGCTTGGGTTAAAACGGCACAAACAAAAGATAAATTAACACAGGATGCATACGATAAAATGTTAATTCCTGGTCATGAAGAACAACAAACGTTTAGTGGCACTCACTTAGGGTTTGCTAATCATGTGACCGATCCGGAATACGTTTTCTATGCTTGGAAACGTTACAACTATGTACCGTTAAATCCACATAATCCAAATGAAAAACAAGAACTTTCAGATAAACCATTATTACCTGCACGTGAAACAACGGTTACAAATGCACGTTACACAGAAGATGGCGAAATGAAACACGGTCCAACAACTGCAAAAACGGCACATTAAGCGACGTAATTCATCGCTCTTTTTCATAAATTTAGAGGAGGTTCAAAACACATGGCGGATATTTTATCTGTATTAAGTGAGTACATCATTACTGGTGATCCACTAATACTAGGCGCACAAGTTTCCATTGGTCTTGCTTCAATCGCGATTGTTGCTGGCTTAACGTACTTCAAAAAATGGAAATGGTTATTTAGTGAATGGCTTTCATCAGTCGATCACAAACGTATCGGTGTAATGTACATGATTGCTGCAATCATTATGTTATTCCGTGGCGGGGTCGATGCTTTAATGATCCGAACACAATTAGCTTTACCAGGCATGAAATTTTTAGATGCTCAACATTATAATGAGGTCTTTTCTACTCATGGTGTTATTATGATCATCTTCATGGCAATGCCGTTCTTATTAGGTTTAATGAACGTAGTAATGCCGTTACAAATCGGGGCACGCGATGTAGCGTTCCCAGTACTTAATAACTTGAGCTTCTGGGCTTTCTTCTTAGGTGCGATGTTATTCAATATTTCATTCGTTGTTGGGGGTTCACCAGATGCTGGTTGGACAAACTATGCCACACTGGCAACAACGCCGTTCAACGCCGGTTACGGTGTTAACTTCTATCTATTAGGTATTCAATTATCGGGTGTCGGTACATTGATGACCGGTATTAACTTCATCGTTACGATTATGCGTATGCGTACGAAAGGCATGAAGTTAATGAATATGCCAATGTTTAGTTGGACAACATTAATTACAAGTTTAATTATTATTCTTGCGTTCCCAGTTTTAACAATTGCGTTAGCATTATTAACATTTGACCGTTTATTCGGTACTGCATTCTTTACGCTTGCTGATGGTGGGATGCCAATGATGTGGGCCAACCTTTTCTGGGTTTGGGGTCATCCTGAAGTATATATCGTTGCGATTCCAGCTTTCGGTATTTTCTCAGAAATTATTGCAACCTTCTCGCGTAAACGCTTGTTCGGTTACAACGCAATGGTCGGCTCAATCGTCGTCATTTCATTCTTGAGTTTCTTAGTATGGGTTCACCATTTCTTCACAATGGGTAACGGTACAGCTGTTAACTCTGCTTTCTCGATAACAACAATGTTAATTTCAATCCCAACCGGGGTTAAAATATTTAACTGGCTCTTTACAATGTACAAAGGACGTATCACGTTTACAACACCAATGATTTGGGCAATTGCCTTTATCCCTAACTTTGTAATCGGTGGTGTAACCGGCGTTATGCTTGCAATGGCAGCTGCCGATTACCAATACCACAACACATACTTCCTTGTTTCACATTTCCACTACGTATTAATTGCGGCAACTGTATTTGCCTGTTTTGCAGGTTTCATCTACTGGTACCCATTAATGTTCGGACATAAGTTAAACGAACGTATTGGTAAATGGTTCTTCTGGTTCTTCATGATTGGTTTCAACGTCTGCTTCTTCCCACAATACTTCTTAGGCTTAGATGGTATGCCTCGTCGTATTTACACTTACAGTGCCGAAGATGGTTGGACAACACTTAACTTTATCTCATCAATGGGTGCGTTATTAATGGCCATTGGTTTCCTTATTCTTGCTTACAACATTGGTTACAGTTTCTTCAAATCAAAACGCGAAGTATCAGGCGATGCTTGGGGACATGGTCGTACGTTAGAGTGGGCAACTACTTCAGCAATGCCACCATTTTACAACTTTGCAATTGAACCAGAATGGAACGACCATGATGATTTCTATCATAAAAAAGAAACAAATACTGTACCTGTTTACACTGAAAAAGATTATAAACCAATTCACATGCCTAAAAACACTTACTTTGGGATGACGATTTCATTATTTATGTTTATCGGTGCCTTTGGACTTGTGTTCTATTGGAATGGAATTGCGATTGCCGGTTTAATCGGCGTATTTGTATGTATGATTTACCGTTCGTTCTCAACAACAAAAGACGACGGTTACTACGTATCAGTTGAAGAAATTGTTGCAACTGAAAATGCGATTAAAGCGAAACAAGAAGCTGCAGCGAAAGGGGGCGAAGCGTAATGTCATCACACCAAGTCGATGTAAATAAACCGTTGGAGTATCAAGACCACCAAGGTCACTTAAACATTATCGGTTTTTGGATTTTCTTAGGAGCTGAGGTAGCGCTTTTCGCTACTTTGTTTGCGACTTACTTCGTAATGAAAGCTGGCGGTTCTGATGCCGGTTTCCACCCTGCGGATATGTTTGAATTACCACTTGTCTTTAAAATGACGTTCTTGTTATTAACAAGTAGTTTTACTTGTGGTCTTGCCTTACACGCAATGCGTCAATCTAAGTGGACACAGTTTATGGTGTATCAAATCCTCACACTCTTAATGGGTATGGGCTTTGTCTACTATGAAGTTTATGAGTTTGTTCACTATGTAAGCGAAGGCGTTAACTTAGGCGTAGGCTCTTACTGGTCAGCATTCTTCGTTTTACTTGGGACCCACGGTGCCCACGTATCTGTCGGTATCATTTGGATTATTGGTTTATTAATTCAATTCAAACGAATGGGATCAATGACACCAAAACTTGCGTCGAAATTTTTCGTCTCAAGTCTTTACTGGCATTTCCTTGACGTTATTTGGATCTTTATCTACACTGGCGTTTACTTGTTCGGAATAATGCAATAGAAAAGGAGGTAGACCATTATGACAGAAAAAACATCTCATCAATCGCATGCGGGCTTCCCTTGGAAACACGTTATCGGTTTTGTTTTATCAATCGTTTTAACCTTATTAGCAGCGTATGCAGCTGTTTCTGATTTAAGTGTTAATATTATTCTTGTGTTTATCTTTATCATGGCATTTGTTCAAGCAGGTATTCAACTGTTCATGTTCATGCACGTGAATGAAGAAGACCCCGATTACACACAACTCGGTAACTTCTTATTTGCTGCGGTTATCGCAGTTATTATCGTTATTGGTTCTTACTGGGTTATGGAAATGGCACACGCAAACCACTTAATGTAAGGATGAGCACTGACTTTCGGTTTGAGAGTCAGTGCTTTTTTCTCAATTAAATGAGGGGGCTTAATTAATGTTAATCAAAAAACTGCTATTGGTAAGTCTAGAAGTAATTATTGTTTGTTTGGCAGCCCTCTGGCTCCGGCATTTGGTGTCACCTGTCAGTATGTCACTGTTAATTGTAGTAACAACATTAATCATGATGGCGCTGTGGCATCTTTATCCACGCTTAACCACTCAAACAAAAGCGCCACTCTTAAAAGGTTTCATGATTTTAATCGATTGTGCAATCGTTGTTTCTATCGGCTTTTTGTTTAAATAATCTGACAATTTGCGATTGTTGACAACGTCTAAAATTACTGGTAATCTCGTAATTAATATAAAAAATAAAGGGGATGTATACACGGTGTGGGAAAATAAATTTGTTAAAGAAGGACTAACATTTGATGATGTCTTGTTAGTACCAGCTAAATCGAACGTATTACCAAATGATGTGGATTTAAGTGTTGCACTAACACCAACATTAAAATTAAACATTCCAATTTTAAGTTCTGCAATGGACACAGTCACAGAAGCCAAAATGGCGATTGCAATGGCACGTCAAGGTGGTATGGGTGTTATTCATAAAAACATGTCAATTGAACAACAAGCTGAAGAAGTTGAAAAAGTAAAACGTTCTGAAAGTGGCGTTATTATTGACCCCTTTTATTTAACACCAGACAACCAAGTGTTCGATGCCGAACATTTAATGAGCAAATACCGTATTTCAGGTGTGCCAATCGTTAACAACAACGAAGATCGCATTCTTGTCGGTATCATTACAAACCGTGATATGCGCTTTATTCAAGATTACTCAATTTTAATTAACGATGTGATGACTAAGGAGAATCTTGTCACAGCTGAAGTAGGTACTACCTTACAAGAAGCTGAAAAAATCCTTCAAAAACATCGTATCGAAAAATTACCATTAGTTAGCAATACAGGTGTTTTAAAAGGTTTAATTACGATTAAAGATATTGAAAAAGTCATCGAATTCCCGAATGCAGCTAAAGATACATTAGGTCGTTTATTAGTTGCAGCAGCAGTCGGTGTTTCAAATGACACCTTCCAACGTGCGACAAAATTAGTCGATGCGGGTGTTGATGCACTTGTGATCGATACGGCTCATGGTCATTCTGAAGGGGTAATGAAAAAATTCGCTGAGATGCGTGCTGCTTTCCCAAAAACAAATATTATTGCAGGTAACGTAGCGACAGCTGCTGCAGCCCGTGATTTATTCGAACTCGGTGTTGATGTTGTTAAAGTAGGAATTGGTCCCGGTTCAATCTGTACAACACGTGTTGTAGCAGGTGTGGGTGTTCCTCAAATCACAGCGATTAATGACTGTGCTGCCGTTGCTCGTGAATACGGTAAAACAATCATCGCTGATGGTGGGATTAAATACTCAGGTGATATCGTTAAAGCAATTGCTGCCGGTGGTAATGCTGTAATGCTCGGTAGTATGCTTGCAGGAACAGATGAATCGCCTGGCGAAACTGAAATTTACCAAGGTCGTCGCTTTAAAACATACCGTGGTATGGGCTCGTTAGCAGCGATGGAAAATGGCTCAAAAGACCGTTACTTCCAATCAAACACTGACGCTAAAAAATTAGTGCCTGAAGGTATTGAAGGCCGCATGGCTTATAAAGGTTCATTAGGAGATGTTATCTTCCAAATGATTGGTGGTTTACGCTCAGGTATGGGATACACCGGCTGTGGTTCAATTCCTGACTTAATTGAAAATGCGCAATTCGTTAAAATGACTGGTGCTGGATTACGTGAATCACATCCACACGATATTCAAATTACGAAAGAAGCACCAAACTATAGCATTCAAAGTTAAAAGTGAAACCAAACGGTAGAAACGAGCAAATTGGAAGGAAAACGAAAGCGATGATTTGTATCGCGTAGGTTTTTCTGAAATTTGACAGTTTCTGTTTGGCGTAACTGGACAAGTTAAAAGTGAAACCAAACGGTAGAAACGAGCAAATTGGAAGCATCGACCTCAGTGTCGATGCTTTTTTTTGTAATAAACACGTTTAGATTCGCTCCTATGCTTTTTAGTTGTTTGTGTAAACAGCTTGTTTCGCTTAGTCTTATTGTTTTTATTTCAAACAAATCCTCGTTATAATGGGCAGTAATATGAGTCTTAATTGAGCGAGGGAGGAATGAAATGAAGTTAACAATTGAAACAGATGTCATGGCAACGATGCGTGATGGCATAAAATTAGCTGCGGATATTTATCGTCCAGCTGATGAGGGTACCTATCCCGTCTTACTATCACGCTTACCTTATAATAAAACGTATGCCTTTGATTTTTTACGGCCACAAGTATTAGCTAGTCACGGTTATGTTGTAATTATCCAGGATGTTCGTGGTCGCTATCACTCAGAAGGCGTGTTTGAAGGTCCTTATATTGCTGAACAAGCAGACGGCTATGATACTGTTGAATGGGCAGCTCAATTGCCGTATAGCAATGGCAAAGTCGGTATGCTCGGGTTGTCTTATTTTGGTTACACACAAATGTTAGCAGCCCTCACTCAACCGCCTCATTTAGTGGCGATGGCACCGACTATGAGTCAAAATAGTTTCATTGACGTCAGTCAAGATCATAACGGAGCGACCGAACTGTCAATGTGGCAAGTATGGAGTCTGGAAAGTATTGCGGCTAATCTACTCGAACGAACCGTCAAGGATGAGTCGGAGTTAGCGCGTAAGTATGCATTGTTACAGGCTAATATAACGAATGGTGCAAGCAATTACGATAAATATCCTTACGAAAAATGGCCACCTATTTACGATCTCTTGCCTGATTTTTATTTGCGTCAAATGTACAAAACCCCTTTAACCGATCCGTTTTGGGATAAAATATCCGTTAATACACAGTATGAAAAAGTCCAAATACCGGGATTACACATTGCTGGTTGGTATGACTGTTTCTTAAAAGGAACGCTCGAAAACTTTCAAAATGGCCAAGATAAACAACTTGGCGATAAATTAATTATCGGACCATGGGTTCATGGTGATTTCTCACCACGAAGTGGGGAACGCTACTTTGGTGAACAAGCACGAGGCAACATCTATGGCTGGCATTTGGATTGGTTTAATCATCAGTTAAAAGGTGAGCCGTTAGCCCTTGAAGACAATGTGCGCTATTTTACGATGGGAACTAATGAATGGCATACGGCCTCTGAGTGGCCACTCACAAATACAACTCCTGTCACCTATTATTTTAACGGCTCTCAGTTGACGTTAAAACCATCAGACAATGCGGCTGAACTTTCGTACGACCACGACCCAAAACGTCCTGTATCGACTCGTGGTGGCGTTACATTCATGCATGAGCATCCGGTTGAGGGTGCGAAACAACAGCTGCCAGCACATGAGCATCCGTCAGTTTTGACGTTTGAAACAGAACCGCTGACAGAACCGTTTAATGTTACCGGGAACGTACGGGTGATTCTAGCAGTTACAACAGATGCGCTGAGTGTGGATTTTACAGCGAAACTCAGCGATGTGTTACCCGATGGACGTACTTATAATTTAACGGATGACATTATGCGCATTCATGAGGTTAGTCAAAAAGAACAATTTACAGTTGAAATCGAACTTTGGCCAACAAGCAATGTCTTTTTAACGGGTCATCGCATTCGAATCGATATTGCTTCAAGTAATTTCCCTCGTTTTGACGTGAACCCAGGAACAGGTTCTTCTTTTTTCAACACAACAGAATGTCGTGAAAGTACACAACGGATTATCACGGGTGGCGAGTCGAATTCACGGGTTATTTTTCCAAATATTACTTTTTGAAAATCGTCTGTAATACTTGTCATATAGCTACTATTCATGCTTATAATGTGATAAAATAGCGTAGTAATTGTACATGGACAGATTAACAATAATAAATAGGAGGCCCTTACTTACAATGTATTTTAAAAAAATCATTTCATTAACGCTCATCACTTTGCTCGCGCTTTCGACGCTGCTTTTACCGTCAAAGACAGAGGCTGCAACTACTGCTAAAAATCCGATTAACGTAAATGCCAAAGCGGCCTTTATGATTGAAGCATCTACCGGGAAAGTCATCTATAATAAAAATGGCGATGAGCGTCTAGGAATCGCATCGATGACGAAGATGGTAACCGAATATTTATTATTGGAAGCTATCAAAGAAGGTAAACTTAACTGGGACGATAAGTTACCGATTTCGAAAGCGGCATATAATGTATCACAAGATAATACCTTATCAAATGTTCCTTTACGTCAAGATAAAACATACACAGTCCGTGAATTAACTGAAGCGATGAGTATTTATTCAGCTAATGGTGCGACGATTGCTATCGCTGAAAAACTAGCTGGTGGCGATGAAACAAAGTACATTGGCTTAATGAATAAATTAGCTGACAAATTGGATTTAGGGCCACATAACTTTGTTAACTCAACCGGATTGAGCTATGAAGATGTTAAGGGGAAAAGTGTTCAAAAAAATAAGTCTGAAAATGAATTAACTGCTCGAGGTATCGCTAAATTGGGCCGTGCTTTAATTATGGACTATCCTGAAATTTTAGAGTTTGCTAAAATTCCCAAAAAGACCTTTCAAGAAGGCACTGATGATCAAATCAAAATGGAAAACTGGAACTGGATGTTACCAGGTCTTGTGAATGAAGATAAGAACTTACCGGTCGATGGTTTGAAAACAGGAACAACAGACCATGCGGGAATGACTTTTACTGCTACAGCCCAAAAAGCTGACATGCGTCTTATTTCGGTCGTGATGAATGTTATCGATAAAAAGAATCCAAAAGATCAACATAGTGGCGCACGGTTTGTAGAAACAGCGAAACTACTTAATTACGGTTTTGATAATTATAAACTGGTGAAAAAAGAACTCGGTCAGCAATTGAAGGTGAATATCGCTAAAGGCGATAAAGAAAGTGCAACCTTAACAACAAGCGTTACACCATCATTTGTTGTGCCGAAAGATGATAAGGTTGTTGTTGCTAGTAAACTAACGTTGTCGGATAAATTAACTACGGGTGATGGTCAACTCATTGCCCCAATTGCGAAGGATAAAGTTGTCGGTCAAGCAATGGTAGCAGCGAACGATCCGTTTAGTTATGGGTATATCGATAATGCCCAAGGTCGTATCGTTGACGTTATTGCAGCGGACGACATTGCGGGAGCTGGCTTTTTCTTGAGTGCTTGGCGTGTAAGCAAGTCAGGTTTGCTAACGGCTAAAGATTACATTGTTGAGGGTGCTAAAGGTTGGTTTGAGTAAAATCTAATCAGTAAAGCCACTGTTCATTTTCAATAAAGTATTGTAAAATGAAGGTAATCGTATAATTAAAACGTTGAGAAGAAATAGTAGTAAGGTGAAGACTGCAAAGAGAGTCAGTGGTTGGTGTGAACTGATGAGTCATCCTTTATGAATCCATCTTTGAGTGAACAATGGAATGAGTACGCTCTATTAAATTGTTCCGGTGCTGAGCCGTTATCCCAATTAAGTGGAAAGACCCGGTAAAAGGGCCTTTCAATTAGGGTGGCACCGCGATAATTCGACTCGTCCCTTCTTGGTCAACAAGAAGTCGACGAGTTTTTTAATACAATAAAATAATTCATAGGAGGATGTACAATGTTAGATATTAAAGTGTTACGTAATGATTTTGAAAATGTAAAAGCAAAGTTAGCTGCCCGCGGTGAAAACTTAGGTGAGCTAGATAAATTCCCAGAATATGATGCGGTTCGCCGTGATTTGATTTTAAAAGCGGAAGAACTAAAAAGTGAACGTAATCGAGTATCCGGTGAAATTGCAACGAAAAAACGGGCGAAGGAAAATGCCGATGAGCAAATTGCTGCAATGAAACAAGTTGGTGAAGACATTAAAGGTTTAGATGACCAATTGGTTGCTGTGAATGAAAAACTAAAACAACTGATGTTATCAATCCCTAATATTCCTCATGAATCAACACCAGTGGGCGATACGGAAGATGATAATATTGTCATTCGTTCGGTTGGAACACCACGTGCATTTGAATTTGAACCGAAACCACATTGGGACTTAGGAACAGATTTAGATATTTTAGACTTTGAACGTGCGGCGAAAGTAACGGGTAGTCGTTTTGTATTTTATAAAAAAGCAGGTGCACAATTAGAACGTGCGTTAATTAACTTCTTTATGGATATTCATGCGGCAGAACATGGCTACGAAGAAATGTTACCACCTTATATTGTTAACCGTGCAAGCATGACAGGTACAGGTCAACTGCCTAAATTCGAGGAAGATGCCTTTCTCTTAGAAGAAAGCGATAACTTCTTAGTGCCAACTGCTGAAGTGCCTGTAACGAACTATCATCGTGATGAAATTTTAAAAGCAGATGAATTACCGCTTAAATATGTCGCTTATAGTGCGTCTTTCCGTTCAGAAGCAGGGTCAGCCGGTCGTGATACACGTGGTTTAATTCGCCAACATCAGTTTAATAAGGTTGAAATGGTTAAATTTTCTAAGCCAGAAGATTCATACAATGAATTAGAAAAATTAACTAATGATGCGGAAGATATTTTACAACGTTTAGAATTGCCATACCAAGTATTGAGCATGTGTACAGCTGATCTTGGCTTTACGGCTGCGAAAAAATACGACATTGAAGTATGGATTCCAAGTCAAAATGTTTACCGTGAAATTTCATCATGTTCAAACTTTGAAACGTTCCAAGCGCGTCGTGCCAACATTCGCTTCCGTCGTGAAGTGAACGGTAAGGTTGAATATGTTCATACATTAAACGGATCAGGCTTAGCAGTTGGCCGTACGGTGGCAGCAATTATGGAGAACTACCAACAAGCAGATGGTTCAATTGTTGTACCAACAGCATTGCGTCCATACATGCGTGGGTTAGAAATTATTAAATAAAGGGAGTCGAATGCGTTGTGTCTAAGCAAATAACTTATTATTTTATTCGTCACGGTAAAACAGAGTGGAACGAACAAGGTTTAATGCAAGGCTGGGGTGATTCACCGTTAATCCAAGAAGGCATCGATGGCGCTAAAGCAGTTGGAGCAGCCTTAGCTGACGTTGTATTTAACGCTTGCTTTACAAGTACGAGTAATCGTACGAAACAAACCGCTGATCATATATTAGCGGAGCATCATGCTGATGTACCGCGGTTTGCTTCACCTGATTTACGTGAAATGTATTTTGGTATTTGGGATGGAATGGCTTCATCAGAAGCGAAAAAATACGAAGAATTCCATACGATGCGTGATACACCTGCTAAGTATCGTGCGCAAGTAAGTGGTGGTGAAACGTATTCGCAAATGCTCGAACGCACTAAACGCGCCTTGAAACGGATTGAAGAATCAGGCGTTGAAGGTAATGTCTTGATTGTGAGTCATGGGATGGTTTTACGCCAATTAATGTATGTCTTAGGTGGCGGCGATTGGCGCGAACACCGTGATAACAGTGAAAACATTATGAATGCAAGCATCAGCATTGTCGACTATCAAGATAACACGTATAGTGTTCGCCTTGTTAATGGCACCGATCATTTAATAAACGATTAATAAAAAAAGCCACCCTTAAAAAGGGTGGCTTTCAGATTGTAGACAAAGTCGAATTAAACTGGTTTGACTTTTAACGTTAGTTCAAGTGACTTTGCCTACAAGATGACTTGACTGAAAAGAAACGTTATTTTCTCCAATCACTTCCGTTTAGAACGGCTTTAAATTCTTTTGTTCTAGGAAACACGAGCCTTTGAGGTGAGTGTACAGATGGTACTCGACTCCGAGAAGGCGAGGCATTGACGACCTAGAACAGCGTTTATCTTCAGTCTGAAGCCGCCCCCTAAAAAGGGTGGCTTTTTTATTGTAGACAAAGTCGAATGGAACATCTTTTTGATTACTTAATACCGTATTCCTGGTTGCGTAGTGTCACTCGCTTAACCTTGCCTGAATCCGTTTTAGGAAGGGCGCTAACAAAGCTGATGCTTCGTGGGTACTTATAAGGAGCGGTGATTTTTTTTGTGAAGTTTTGCAGTTCTTTAACAAGGTCATCGGAGGCTGTGTAACCATCGGTTAAGACGATAAACGCTTTAACAATCGCCCCACGGAACTCATGTGGACTAGCAACAACACCGACTTCTTTGACGGCAGGATGTTTCGTAAGGGCGTCTTCAACTTCGAAGGGGCCGATTGTATAGCCAGAGCTGATGATGATATCGTCATTACGTCCTTGGAACCAAAAGTAGTTATCGGCATCAAAGGTGGCACGGTCACCAGTGACAAAGTAATCCCCGCGTATGGCTTTAGCTAAACGCTCTGGTTCTTTATGATAGCCTTTAAATAAGGCAGGGAATGAGCGTAAAATCGCAATATCGCCGACTTCGCCTTCTTTAACTGGTTGGCCGTTTTCATCGATAACATGGATGAATTCAGGCAAGAGTGGTTGACCCATTGATCCGGGCCGTATTTCCGCGTCTTTTAAGGTTCCAATTAATAAGGTGCTTTCTGTTTGACCGTAGCCATCACGCACTTTTAAACCGAATTTTTCTTGGAAGATGTTAATTACCTCGCTGTTTAAAGGTTCACCAGCTGATACAGTGCTACGTAATGAGTCGAGGTTGAATCGCTCTAATTGATCAACTTTTGCGAGTAAACGGTATTCTGTTGGTGTGCAACAAAAGACGTTGATGTTGTATTTTTCAACGAGTGTCAGTTGTTTTTCAGGGTTGAAACGACCTTGGAATAAAAAGCCGGTCGCGCCACGTCCTAACACAGAGAGGAACGGAGACCAAACCCATTTTTGCCAACCGGGTCCAGCTGTTGCCCATACCATGTCGTCTTCACGAATATCTAACCATCGTTCTGAAGCTGTACGTAAATGCGCATAGCCCCAACCGTGAATATGAACGACACCTTTCGGATTGCCGGTTGTCCCTGAAGTGAAGGCAATTAGAGCAGGGTCAGTACTGGCAGTGACTACATTAGTAAAGGTGTTTGATTCAGTTGTTGAGAGGTCATCAAAGTTATCCCAAGAGGCCACGTGTTGATCGACAGCGATTTTAACCGTTAATGCATTATAATCGTTGTTGGCCTTATCGACCTCTGTTGTATAATGACCATGAGCAACGACGCCTTTAATATCTGCTAATTTAAAACGGAGGTGTAAATCTTTAGCTTTCAGCATTTCAGAAGCTGGACTAATGACCGCACCGACCTTCCATAAACCTAAATAGGCGATGTAAGTTTCAAGTGAACGATGCATAATGACAAGTACGCCGTCGCCTTTTTTCACGCCCTTTTTAATTAGGGCATTGGCAAATTGATTGGCTTTATTTAATAATTCTTTATAAGTAAGTGTTGTGACAACGCCTGATTCATCTTCCATCATCAACGCGGTCTTATCTGAGCGGTGTTTTTCAATATCATCCACAATATTATAGTGGATGGGTGCAAGTAAATCCTGTAAATTCATTGTAAATCCCCCTTTTTTATAACCTGGTACTAACACTAGATTATCACCAACTAAATTCAGAGTCAATAGTTTGATTTGAAGAATAAAAAGTGAAAATATGCTAAATTAAGAAGAACGAAACTAAAGGAGTTTAAGATGACAAAAATTGAAGAGTATATGAAGGTCGCTTTAGCAGAGGCTGAGAAGGCAAAAGCGATTGGAGAAGTGCCGATTGGTGCAATTGTTGTTCATAATGATCGAATTGTGGGACGAGGGCATAATTTACGTGAAACAAGTCAAGATGCCACGAGTCATGCGGAAGTGTTAGCGATTCAAGCAGCTTGTCGAGCAATTGGTTCTTGGCGTTTAGAAGAATGTGATATTTACGTAACATTAGAGCCTTGTCCAATGTGTAGTGGGGCACTTATATTAGCCAGAATGCGGACAGTCTATTACGGTGCAGCAGATGTTAAAGCCGGTACAGCTGGCACTTTAATGAATTTGTTGACCGATGAGCGTTTTAATCATCAATGTGAAGTTCATGCGGGTGTTTTAGAAGAAGAATGTGGTCAAATTTTAACGGATTTTTTTAGAGCCATTCGTCTGCGTCAAAAAGAGGCGAAACGTATACGTCGTTTAAGTGAGCAAATAGAAAAAGGAGCTATCGAGTAAAGCGATGTAGTGAACCCAAAAAGTTAGACTTTAATTGGAGTAGATAAATCTGCTCCGATTTTTTATTTTATGCAGTTAATTTTAGTCGATAAGCCACTGGGCTTAAACCGTTTAATTTCAGTTTTACTCTCTTATGATTGTAGTAATGAATCCCTTTTTCTAGTTCCCCTTTTAATTCTTCAAAACTATGAAATACTTTACCATAATACATTTCTTGCTTTAATAGTCCAAAGAAATCTTCCATTAGAGAGTTATCCAAACAGTTTCCTTTTCGGGACATACTTTTAATTTGCTGCTTATTAGCTAAATATTGATAACCACCATAGCCTTTCAAATAATCTCTAACTACTTTCATTTTAAATTCCGCATCATATTTGATCATAAAAAATACCCCGAAAAGTTAGATTTTTTAGTCTAAATTTTTGGGGCAGTACACGATAGCTCATTTTTTTATATATTTATCGAGCTGATTTCGCTTTTAGTTATCAAGTTCAATCAGCTAACTTCTGTGATATTTCAGAAAAAAGACAGCGACGGTAAATAGTCGTTGATCTTTTCTCTTCCAATCTCTTCGAAGTTGAACGAGCTGATTTCGCTTTTAGTTATCAAGTTCAATCAGCTAACTTCTGTGATATTTCAGAAAAAAGACAGCGACGGTAAATAGTCGTTGATCTTTTCTCTTCCAATCTCTTCGAAGTTGAACGAGCTGATTTCGCTTTAGTGGTTATCCCCATTAAAAATGGAGTTTTTAACAACCACATAGTCAACATTACGAATAGCCTCTAGTTTTGTTCCGCCAGAATATGAGATAGCAGATTGAAGGTCTTGTTGCATTTCAATGAGGGTATCTTTTAAGTTCCCCTTATTTTCAACGTGCATTTTTTTACCTTCAACATTCTTTTTCTCACCTTTTTGGAATTCTGAAGCTGATCCAAAATATTCTTTATAAAACTTACCAGCGATTTCAATTGTAGAGCCCGGTGACTCATTATGAGCGGCAAATAACGAACCAATCATTACCATTGAGGCACCAAAGCGAACTGATTTAGCGATATCGCCATTTGTACGAATACCACCATCAGCAATAATCGGTTTTGAAGCCGCTTTTGCACACCAGCGAAGAGCCGCTAACTGCCAGCCACCTGTACCAAAACCAGTTTTGATTTTAGTGATACAGACTTTTCCAGGTCCGATACCGACTTTTGTAGCATCGGCGCCAGCATTTTCAAGTTCACGGACTGCCTCTGGTGTGCCAACATTGCCCGCAATAACGAACGTCTCAGGCAAGTGTTTTTTGAGGTGTTGAATCATATGGATAACAGCATTTGAGTGTCCGTGAGCAATGTCAATCGTCACATAATCAGGCACGAGTTGTGACGAAGCCAATTGCTCCACAAAAGTATATTCTTCTTCTTTGACACCGACGCTAATAGACGAAATTAAATTTTTATCCATCATTGTTTTGATAAAAGCTGCCCGTTTTTGTGGTTCAAAACGATGCATAATATAGAAATAACCATTTTCGGCTAATTTAGTTGCGATTGTTTCATCGATAATTGTTTGCATATTGGCAGGGACGACTGGTATTTTAAAACGATGTTTACCAAGTGTAACTGAGGTATCACACTCTGAACGACTTGTGACAACACATTTTGCAGGTATTAACTGAATATCTTCATAATCAAATACATTTTCCATTCGAATACACTCCTAAATACGAATTAAACATAACTCGTCTTAATAAATTGTTCGTACTTTTAAAAGATTACACCATCTTAATGACTTTGTCAAAGAGGTTTTTTTATTAAAAAGGTATATGTCAGAATGTTACATATATTATAAAAAAGGGAATGTGTAGAACAGCAATTGCCACAAAAGTAAAATATTTACGACGTTTTTGCTAGTTGTTGCTGAGTGATGTTACTAACTATGTCTAAAAGACACTAATTAGATGACGAATAGACGCATAATGTTCACAAATACAGGTCTAAAGTCACGATGAAAACGATGTAATATGTTCTATTGTTTAAGTATGATGAAGCTTTTGAGTAAGGACTAACTTAATACGTTCGGAGGAGAAAACTATGGATCAACTATTTTTAGCGCGTTTTCAGTTTGCGTCAACCACAATCTTTCACTTTTTATTTGTACCATTAAGTATCGGTCTTGTATTTATGGTTGCGTTAATGGAAACATTACATGTTTATAAGAAAAAACCAGTTTATCGTAAAATGGCCATCTTTTGGGGACATTTATTCCTGCTCAATTTTGCAGTCGGGGTTGTAACTGGTATTATTCAAGAATTTCAGTTTGGAATGAACTGGTCGGATTATTCTCGTTTTGTCGGGGATGTGTTCGGAGCACCGCTTGCGATTGAAGCGTTGTTAGCCTTCTTTATGGAATCAACTTTTATTGGGGTATGGATTTTTGGGCGAGATCGTTTGTCGCCAAAAGTACATTTACTTAGTATTTGGCTTGTTTCGTTAGGAACAACGTTATCGGCACTGTGGATTTTAGCGGCTAACTCATTTATGCAAGAACCGGTTGGTTTTCAAATGGTTAACGGTCGTGCTGAAATGAATGACTTTGGGGCTTTGTTAACAAATCCGCAACTCATTGTTGAATTCCCTCACGTTATTTTTGGAGCCTTATGTACTGGAGCCTTCTTTATCGCAGGCGTCAGTGGTTTTCAAATGGCGAAAAAACGTCATGTTAACTTCTATAAAACATCGTTACGGATTGCTTTAATCGTAGCCTTAGTGGGATCATTAGGTGTAGCGTTTAGTGGTCACTGGCAAGGGCAGCATTTAGTGAAAACACAGCCGATGAAAATGGCGGCAGCTGAAGGATTATGGGAAGATTCAGCCGATCCGGCACCGTGGTCTCTAATTGCGAATATTAATGTTAAAGAGCAAAAAAATGAGTTTGATTTAGAAATCCCTTACGCCTTAAGTTTCTTATCTTATTCTAAATTTAGTGGCAGTGTTGAGGGGATGAAATCGTTACAAGCAAAATATGAAAAACAATATGCAAGCGTGGCGGGTGAAAATATGAACTACATTCCACCAGTTAAAACGACATATTGGAGTTTCCGCGGTATGGTCTTTTCAGGGATGGCGATGTTGTTAATGGCAACCTTAGGATTATTCCTCGACTGGCGTCGTAAACTTGAAACAAGTACACGTTACTTGAAACTACTCGCACCAGTAATGGCCTTGCCGTTTTTAGCTAACTCATTTGGTTGGGTAATGACTGAAATTGGTCGTCAACCATGGGTGGTGTTTGGTTATCAAACGACGGCAGATGCGGTTTCACCGAACGTGTCCGCCGGTAGTATTTTATTCTCAACCATATTATTTATCGCAATCTTTGCGTTATTAGCAGCCGTATTGGTATTCTTAATGGTTAAGGCCATTAAAGAAGGACCAGATCATGCGGATAAAGGGCATGATGACGACACCGTCGATCCATTCGAAGAAGGAGGTTACACACATGAGTCTTAATGAATTATGGTTTCTACTAGTAGCGGTCTTGTTTATCGGCTTCTTCTTCTTAGAAGGTTTTGATTTTGGCGTCGGTATGAGTATGCGTATGCTCGCGAAAGATGAAAAAGAACGAACTGTGCTTGTCTCAACGATTGGACCGTTTTGGGATGCGAATGAGGTGTGGTTACTCACCGCTGGTGGGGCGTTATTTGCAGCTTTTCCACACTGGTATGCAACGATGTTCAGTGGGTATTACTTGCCACTTTTTGCAGTGCTAATGCTCTTGATTGGACGAGGTGTTTCGTTTGAATTTCGTCGAAAACATGACCATCCGAATTGGACTAAAACATGGGACTGGGTCATCTTTGTTTCCAGTACGTTAATTCCATTATTGTTTGGTGTTCTATTTACTAGCCTATTAAAAGGGATGCCAATTGATGCAAACATGAACATGTATGCGGGCTTTACCGATTATATTAATGTTTACTCTGTTTGGGGTGGTTTAACGTTAATGCTCTTATGCTTATATCATGGGTTGCTCTACATTACGTTACGTGTTGATCATGACTTACGTGGTCGCGCCCGGTCGTTAGCATTAAAAGTAGGTGTAGGCGTTGTTGTTGCACTTGTTGTTTTTGTAGGATTGTCAGTGCTTTATACTGATATTTTTGAAGTTCGTCTCGTGCCGGTATTGATTACGATTGGTTTTATTGTCGTCATGTACGCTGCGTCATGGTTGATGACGTTGAAAAAGGCAGAGAAGTTATCGTTTACTTTTTCTGGACTCGGTATCGCTGGTGTCATTTCACTCATTTTCGTGTCATTATTCCCACGGGTAATGATCAGCAGTATTGATACTGCTTATAACTTAACAATTACAAATGCGGCAAGCGGGGCTTATTCATTAAAAGTGATGACAATTGTCGCTTGTAGCTTACTGCCATTTGTTCTTGGGTATCAAATTTGGAGTTACTACGTCTTCCGCAAACGCGTAACTCAGGAAGATAAACATATTTATTAATGGATCGCAGTCTCTTTACGTATAAGGGAATTAAATCTGTTATGGTAGCCTTGGTGATCTTATCGATCATTCAAGGTTTTTCCATTATTATGCAGGCGATTTATTTAGCGACAGCTCTTAGTGATTTGTTTGCGGGCCACTCTTTTCAAGCAGTGTCAGGCCAATTACTCGGGTTCGTAATCGCAATTATCGTCCGTTACTTTATGCAGTCTTTTAAAAATCGCTTGGCCTATCAGTTTGCTGCTAAAACAGGCACGACTTATCGTCGGGCAGTGATTGAGCAATTGTTCAGACTTGGATCGGTGGAACTGAGTCACATAGGTACAGGACAAACAGTGACCTTGATGATGGAAGGTGTGGCTAAGTTTCGCCGCTATCTTGAATTGTTTTTGCCAAAGTTTGCCAGTATGGCAGTGATTCCACTAATGATTGGTGTCTATCTGTTGTTTGTCGATCTCAAGTCAGCAGTGGTTCTGGGGCTTACCTTTATTATTTTAATTGGTTTTATGATTTTACTCGGATGGGCAGCTCAAAAAAATGCGGATGCGAAATGGGCATCCTATGAAAAACTGAGCAATCACTTTGTCGACTCGCTTCGAGGTATCGAAACGTTGCGTTATTTAGGGATAAGTCGTAAACATGAAAAACAGATTGCTTTTGTCAGTGAAAATTACCGAAAATCAACGATGTCAACGTTGAAAGTAGCCTTCTTATCTTCTTTTGCTCTCGACTTTTTCACAATGCTAGGTGTCGCAACGATTGCTGTCTTTTTAGGCGTGCAATTAATTAACGGCACGATGATGCTTTATCCAGCCTTGCTTGCCCTTATTTTAGCGCCGGAATTTTTCTTACCGGTAAGGGAAGTCGGAACCGATTTTCATGCATCGCTTGATGGTCAAGAAGCTGGAAAGGCAATGCAAGCAGTACTGAATAGCGAGGTTACACGTGAAACAACAGCGGTTGTTGCAGCATGGACATCAACGAGTAGTTTGACAATGAATAACGTCGTCGTTAAGGGTGAGGATGATGCAGTTAGGTTGCAACTCAATGATGCATTAACCTTTAAGGGAAATCAAAAAATCGGTGTGATTGGCGCGAGTGGCTCTGGTAAATCGACTTTTATCAACTTGTTAGGTGGTTTTTTGGAGGCGGAAGGAACCATGATGCAAGACAGTCAGCCGATAAGCAGCCTAGCGCAAGCAAGTTGGCAAGAGCAGGTGACATTTATTCCGCAACATCCCTATGTGTTTCATTTAAGTTTACGTGATAATATTCGCTTTTATCGTCCTGATGCCTCTGAAGATGAGGTGTATTCAGCCGTTAAACAAGCAGGGTTGGAGGACTTTGTTGCGCAATTACCTGACGGTCTTGATACATATGTGGGAGAGAGCGGGCGTCAAATGAGTGGGGGTCAAGAGCAACGGGTGGCTTTAGCGAGGGCCTATATTGCACGTCGTCCAATCATGTTGCTCGATGAACCGACCGCCCATTTGGATATCGAAACAGAGGCGGAATTAAAAGCAACAATGGTGCCGCTATTCGAACGAAAATTAGTCGTCTTAGCGACTCATCGGTTGCATTGGATGCAACAAATGGATTGGGTGATTGTGTTGGCACAAGGCCAAATTGTTGAGCAGGGCGAGCCTGAAAAACTCTATGCAAAAAAAGGGGCCTACTACGAGCTAGTCTGTGCCCAGTTAGGAGTCTAACATGTTACAAGATTCGTGGATTCGACCTTATATGAGAAAATATCGCGGCTTATTTATTGGTGTGGTCGCCATCGGGACCTTGACCTTTTTATTATCGGGTGCGCTCATGTACGTGTCAGGTTATTTAATTACAAAATCAGCCACGCAACCAGAGTCGATTTTAATGGTCTATGTGCCAACTGTCGCAGTACGTGCATTTGGGATTGGTCGTTCAGTTTCGCGTTACCTTGAACGTTTAACAAGCCATAATTTAATTTTAAAAATATTAGCAGAAATGCGTAGTCGCCTGTATCGGGTGTTAGAACCGCAAGCGTTATTTATCCGGAAACGATTTAAAACAGGTGACATGCTCGGTGCCTTATCGAATGACATTGAACATTTGCAAGATTACTACTTGAAAACATTTTTCCCTGCAGTAGTCTCGTTAATTATGTACGCGATTATTATTTTGCTAATCGGTGCGTGGTCTGTGCCATTTGCCCTGTTACTAGGCTGTGTGTTAGCGCTGTTGATGTTTGTTGGGCCGCTCATCTCATTGTTATATGTCGGTGCTAAAAATGAACAGTTGAAAGCCGGTCGGGGACAATTATATACGACCTTCGCCGATGCGATTTTAGGGATGGGTGATTGGCTATTCAGTGGGCAATCACAGCGTTTTATCACGCAGTATGAAGGATCCGAACAAGCGCTCTTAGTGATTGAAAATAAAAAGAACCGTTTCATCGCCTACCGTGATTTCTGCAGTCAATTGATATTGGCAGTGGGTGTAGTGTTAATTATTTGGTGGTCAAATGCACAGGTCGGTGCGGGTGTCTTTTCACCGACATTGGTCGCAGCATTTGCCCTCGCCTTATTATCATTAGGTGAGGTCTTTTTACCAGTTGCAGGCGCAGTGAGTGAAAAAGCAACCTATGTAGAATCCCTCAAACGACTGCATCAATTGGAAGATAACCAACTGCCATCATGGGAAGAAGAAGGCGTAGCGGTCGAGCAGAACTTAACCTTGCCACGTGAGGCAACGCTCGTTGTTGAAAACGTCAATTTCACGTATCCCAACAGTACGGAACAAATTATCGCTGACTTGAATCTCTCTTTTGGACCCGGAACAAAAACGGCCATTATTGGTCGATCAGGAACGGGGAAGTCCACTTTGTTACAACTGCTACAAGGCGCATTAGAACCGACCAGTGGTTTGGTGAGCTATGGTGATACAGCTGTCTCGCAGTGGGGTGTTAATATTGCCGAGGTGATGGGTGTCTTGAATCAAAAAGCCTATTTATTTGATACGACCTTAGCCAATAATTTACGGATGGGTAACCAACAGGCAACCGATGCGGAATTAACAGCGGTGGTGCAACAAGTCGGTCTTACATCCTTAGTTGAGCGCTTACCTGCAGGTTTTAAAACACAGATGCGAGAAGCAGGTGAACGTTTTTCTGGTGGTGAACGTCAACGCATTGCGTTGGCCCGTATTTTATTACAAAAAACACCGGTTGTTGTTTTAGATGAACCAACCGTGGGTCTCGATCCGATTACAGAGCAACAATTGTTGGCAACGATGTTTGAGACGTTACAGGATAAAACAGTTATTTGGGTGACGCATCATTTAATCGGTGTCGAACAGATGGATAAAGTTCTCTTTTTAGAAAAGGGAAAAGTTGAAATGTCTGGTACACATGTTGAGTTATTAGCCAGCAATGTTCGATACCAACGTCTTTATCAGCTCGATCGGCCACAAATAGCGAGTAGCTAAGCTGTTAGTTATAGTTAACACTTGCGCTTTTTGGAAAAAATAGGTAAAATATACTTATCGTGCTAGATGGGATGGTAGCGGCGTCCTGTAACTCGCAATCCGCTTAGCGAGATTGAATTCCTCTGAGGAGGGCGATAATAGGGATGGCAGCCAGAAGTAAGTGATGTTGAGGTTTGGGTCCTGCGCAATGAATCTTCATGAACTATGTCAGGTCCGGAAGGAAGCAGCATTAAGTGAATCAATTCATGTGCCGTGGGGTTGCCTGGGCGGAGTTAACTGCTTGTGTAACGCATTTTTATTACGTTCGAACAGAGGTGCACGACTTAAATTAAAGTTGATGAACCACCCATAAAGGAACACTCTAAGGCATAGCCGAAGTCACTGTAATAGAATTCGACTTTGGCTCCAATCTGGGACGCTATCATTCGATAGCGTCCTTTTTGCTGTTTTAAGGCTGAGGAGTACGTTGGTTAATTTTAGGTGTGTTGGTTGTTACGATAGTGGCGAAAAATGCGTCTAATGATGTATAATAGAAGGTATGAAGTAAACAAAAGGGAGTTCTGGATTATGAGCTATCGTGCCATGTATCGTGTGTGGCGTTCGCAAACCTTTGCAGACGTTGTAGGTCAACAACACATTACACAGACGTTACAAAATGCTATTTCGCAAAATAAGACATCACATGCCTATCTTTTTTCGGGGCCACGAGGAACAGGTAAGACAAGTGTTGCTAAAATATTTGCAAAAGCAATTAACTGTGAACATAAGAATGACGAGATGGAACCATGTAACACGTGTGACGTGTGTCAGTCAATTACAAACGGCACGTTAGATGACGTACTGGAAATTGATGCAGCTTCAAACAACGGCGTCGATGAGATACGTGACATTCGTGATAAGGTTAAATATGCACCGACACGTGCAGCCTTTAAAATTTATATTATCGATGAAGTCCATATGCTCTCAACCGGAGCTTTTAACGCCTTACTGAAGACGTTAGAAGAACCGCCGGCGAATGTTATTTTCATTTTAGCGACAACTGAGCCACATAAATTGCCATTGACGATTATTTCGCGCTGTCAACGGTTTGATTTCAAACGAATTACAACCGCGGATATTGTCGGTCGGATGCAATTTATTTTAGAGGCAGAAAAAATCAACTACGAAGCCGAGGCGCTCCAAGTTGTGGGCCGTGCCGCTGAAGGCGGGATGCGAGATGCCTTAAGTTTATTAGATCAAACAATTGCTTATAATCCAGCAGAAGTGTTGGTAGAAAACGCCTTGATGATTACCGGTGCCTCTTCGCAACAACTGTTGACCGAGATGGTTGGATTAGTCACTGCTGGTGATGCCCAAGGGGCAGTGGCGACTTTGATTAAACTTTTAAACGAAGGCAAAGATGCAACGCGGATTGTTGAAGATTTATTGTTGTATTACCGTGATGTGATGCTGTATCAACAAGCACCGAGCTACACCGAGTCGTTTCAACGCGTTACCTTGGATGATGCATTCATTGAAGTGAGTTCACGGATAGATACAAACTTAATCTATCGTTACGTTGCGCAATTAAATGAGGCACAACAACAAATGCGCTTTTCAAATCATCCGCAAATTTATTTAGAAGTGACACTTGTAAACATGTCGCAAGCAGCAACAATTAAACCGGCTGTTGTAAGTCAAGACCAGCAGCAGGCGCCTGATAACGAGGCGATGGCAGACCTACAACAACAAATTAAAGCGATGCAGCAACAACTTGCCGATTTAAACGCTGGCAATGGCCAAATAAAACCGGCTGACAAAGCGGTTCGTTCAACGGCACGTTCGAGTCATTCATCTGGTCGCAGAGCGAAGATTGAAACAAATGCGATTAATACTGTATTGGATAATGCCACTAGTGAGCAATTAATCTTGATAAGACAAAATTGGTCGGATATACTTAATATGTTGATGAAATCGCAGGCGGCATTATTAGCCGAGGCAGAGCCAGTGGCCGCATCAGAACAAGCGATGGTTATCAAGTTTAAGTATGATATTCATTGCCAAATGGCAATGGGGAACGCCACCTTTGTTGAAGATATGAAGGCACATGTGTTGCGTTTAACAAACAAAACGTTAAACGTGATAGGGGTACCTGAAGACGGTTGGAATGCGTTACGAACTAGTTTTATTGCAAAACGTCAGGTGAATGAAGAACCAAGTAACACAGCAACAGCATCACAGGGAGAACCTGTCGAACAACCAAGTTCAACTAATCCAGCTATTGCCGCAGCCGTGGCTTTGTTTGGGAAAGAACTTGTTGAAATAAAAGCAGATTAATAAGGAGGCGCTCACGATGCGTGGAATGGGAAATATGCAAGGTATGATGAAAAAAATGCAAAAAATGCAAAAAGAAATGGCAGAGGCTCAGGCAGAATTAGAAGTAACTTTATTTGAAGGTACTGCTGGTGGTGGCGTAGTTAAGGTCACTGTAACAGGTGCTAAAATGGTAACAAACGTCGAGTTAGCTGAAGATGTTGTAGATCCAGAAGACATTGAAATGTTACAAGATTTAATTTTAACAGCAACAAATGAGGCCATCAAAAAAGTCGAAGAACAAACGGCTAAAACGATGGGCAAATACACAAGTGGTATGAATATTCCTGGCCTAATGTAATAAACATCAAGCCGACTGTTTTACAACCGAGAATAAGTACACACCTTTTGTTCAGTAGGGCAAAAGGTGTGTTTTTAATTACTACTAAATGATAAAAAAAGGACTGACAAACGATGCATTACCCAGAACCAATCACCAAATTGATGGATAGTTTTTCTAAATTACCAGGAATCGGGCCAAAAACAGCTGCTCGTTTAGCATTTTTTGTATTAGATATGAAAGAGGACGATGTGCTCGATTTTGCACAAGCCTTAATTAAGGCGAAACGTGACCTCGGTTTTTGTTCGATTTGTGGGCATATTACCGATACAGACCCCTGTTACATTTGTGATGATAAAAACCGTGATCGTAGTTTGATTTGTGTTGTTGAGACACCCCAAGATGTGATTGCGATGGAAAAAATGCGGGACTTTGGTGGGCTTTATCACGTTTTACACGGCACGATTAGCCCGATGGATGGTATTGGACCTGAAGATATTAATGTCCCGCAGCTGCTTAAACGTTTGCAAGATGAAGCAGTAACGGAAGTGATTTTAGCAATGAACCCTAATGTCGAAGGTGAAGCAACTTCGATGTATATTTCGCGTCTTATTAAACCGTCGGGTATTAAGGTAACGCGGATTGCCCATGGCTTACCAATGGGTGGCGATTTAGAATATGCTGATGAGGTAACGTTATCAAAAGCGATGGAAGGTCGTCGTGAACTATAACAACTGTAAAGGAGCACACGCATGGTAAAGACAAAAACAAAAAAACGTAAAATGCACCGTGAAAGTGATGAATTACTTTTAGCGTTATCTAAGCGAACGTACGATAACTGGAAGCAAACAGAACAATTACAACGGTTAAGTGATGAAGGAAATGATCTTCTGCTTTTGAATGAACTACGAGCGAAAGCGGCGTATTATTTTGTGCTGCGGGAGATTAGAAACGAACGATTAGTGAGTAATCCAAAGTACATGTATCGTTATTAAAAAAAAAAAAAGGCAGTGAAATGGCAGTTTAACGCGTTAAATTGTCGTTGTATACGAAATAATCAGAAAAAAATGTGAAATCTATGCTGATTTGCGATATAATAACTAAATATAATATTTAAAGTTTGTTTTTTTTAAGTGTTATAGAAGCGATGATAAGCGGATTTACAGAAAGATAAATGGGGTACTCATTATGACAAAAGGTTTTTTTATGACATTAGAAGGACCAGAGGGATCTGGAAAAACAACTGTTGCTCAACAACTCATGGCGAAATTAGCTGAACGACTGGAAACAGAACTTGTGCTAACGCGTGAACCGGGTGGTATCGAAATTTCTGAAAAAATTCGTGATGTCATATTGGATGTTTCACACACGATGATGGATGCTAAAACCGAAGCGTTGTTATATACGGCTTCACGGCGTCAACATCTTGTTGAAAAAGTACTACCTGCTTTAGCTGCAAATAAGATTGTCATTTGCGATCGCTTTGTTGATAGTTCTTTGGCGTATCAAGGTTATGGAAGAAAGATTGGAATCGATAGTGTTTGGGAAATGAACCAGTTTGCCATTGCAGATGTAATGCCGCAAATTACCTTTTATCTCGATGTACCGATTGAAGTCGGTTTCGAACGAATCTTTGCTAATAAAGAGCGTGAAGTCAATCGCTTGGATTTGGAAAAAAAAGAATTTCATCAAACGGTGGTAGAAGGCTATCGAGCAGTTATCTCTCGTTTTCCGGAACGAATTGTTGTTATTAATGCCAACCAACCCGTAGAAGAAGTAACCGAGGCGATTCTGAACGTGCTTAGTGAGCGTTTTCCTAATCAATTCGGCAATTTGTGAGGAGGAATTTACAATGAAATTAATTTTAGCGATTGTCCAAGATCAGGATAGCGGCAAACTACAAACAAAGTTAATGAAAGCTAAATTTCGTACGACAAAACTTGCAACAACAGGTGGCTTTTTAAAAGCTGGTAATACAACGTTTATTATTGGGACAGAAGATGAAAAAGTCGATGATGTATTAGCGATTATTAAAGATAATTGCCAGGCTCGTGAACAAGCGGTATCGCCGGTTGCTTCATTGAGTGTGACAGTCGACACTTATGTCCCGTATCCAGTCGAAGTACAGGTCGGAGGCGCAACAGTGTTTGTCCTACCTGTCGATGATTTTTATCGTTTCTAAGACACGAACACACTTTAGTAAAGGTTATAAAATTAGTTTATTACGAGAGGAATGTTTTACACAATGTCAGCAAGTCAAAAAGCAACAGACAAAGGTTTCTTTGGACATCCTAAAGGACTGTCTACATTATTCTTTACCGAATTATGGGAGCGTTTTTCATACTACGGTATGCGTGCTATTTTAATTTTCTACATGTACTATTCAGTGGCAAATGGCGGTTTGGATTTAGATAAATCGACTTCGATTGCTCTTATGTCAATTTATGGTTCACTTATTTATATGACAGGTGTCCTTGGTGGTTGGTTAGCTGACCGGGTCTTTGGTACCCGTAAAGCAGTTTTCCTTGGTGGGGTTCTCATCATGGTTGGACACATTGTTTTATCACTACCAAACTCAGGCATTACCGGTTTATTCTCAGCGATGGTATTATTAGCAGTTGGTACTGGTTTACTGAAACCGAACGTTTCATCGATGATTGGCGATTTATACGATCCTAAAGATGTTCGTCGTGCTGGTGGATTCAGTATTTTCTACATGGGAATAAACCTTGGTGGTTTCTTAGCCCCTTATGTAACAGGTTCATTTATGGATAACTTCCATTTAGGTTTCCTTGTGGCAGCGGTCGGAATGGCGCTTGGTTTAGCGTTTTTCTTAATCACTCAAAATAAATTTTTAGGTGATGCAGGTAAAACGGTCACAAACCCAATTGCGAAAGAAGAACGAGGTCGTGTTGCGATCTTATTCAGCTCAATTGCAGTTGGTCTACTTATTATTGCTTGTGTAGCGTATGCGTTCGATGTATTAACGATTAAATATGTCATCAACTTTATTAGTTGCGTTGCCATTATTTTACCCATCGTTTACTTTATCGTTATGTTACGCAGCAAGAAAACAGATAGCGATGAAAAATCACGCTTATTAGCTTACATTCCATTATTCATTACCGCCGTAATGTTTTGGATGATTCAAGAACAGGGTTCTAGTGTCTTGGCAGTATTTGCGAGTGATCGTGTCACCGGTTCGTTTTTTGGATGGACGATTTCACCAGCTTTCTACCAATCATTTAACCCGTTATTCGTTATTTTCTTATCACCAGTATTTGCGATGATTTGGACTAAATTAGGCGATCGTCAACCGTCGACCCCGCGTAAATTTGCGCTTGGGTTATTCTTTGCCGGTCTCTCATTCTTAATTATGATGTTACCAGGTATTTTAGGCGGAACAGAAATGCATTCTGCCAGTCCGATTTGGTTAGTATTAAGCTTCTTGCTTGTTACAATCGGTGAGCTTTGCTTATCTCCTGTTGGTTTAGGTGTTACAACACAGCTTGCACCACGGGCCTTTGCCGCTCAAACAATGGGTGTTTGGTTCTTATCAAACTCAATGGCACAAGGGATTAACGCGCAAATTGGTCAAGTGTTCAGCGCGGATATTGAAATTCAATACTTTGGTATTTTAGGTACAATTGCAGTAGTGATTGGGATTATCTTATTCATCATCACTCCAAAATTACTTAAATTAATGAAGGGTATTAAATAAATACTTGTTTAAAAGACACAGCGATCTTAGCGAGGCTAAGGACGACTGTGTCTTTTTTTAGGATTTGTTCAACCTCCCATCGATAAATCAAGCGGTCTGCAATCTAAAGAGTGCGAAACAGTCTTTTAAGATGTATAATAAAAGGAGACGGTTTTCAATAAAAGGAGAAGTTGCGAGTGAACATTCAAACTGAATATGTAACAAAACAACCGGTTGTAATGCGGATTCTGAGTCAAAGTATGGCAGAAAATCGCCTTGGACATGCTTATATTTTTGAAGGACCACGCGGAATCGGTAAACGTGACGTTGCACTTTGGTTAACGAAGGCTCAATTTTGTTTACAAGCAACGTCCGATCAAGCGGTATGTGATGCCTGTATGAATTGTCGACGTATTGCTGAGCGCAATCATCCAGATGTACATTTTGTCGCACCTGAGGGAGCATCAATCAAAACACATCAAATTAAAGAACTTAAACAGACCTTTGTTAAACGAGGGATGGAGTCCGATAAAAAAATCATTATCATCGATGAAGCTGAGAAAATGACAGCGAAATCCGCGAATAGTCTCTTGAAGTTTATTGAAGAGCCAGACGCTGACGTCTTGATTTTATTTTTGACGACAGCTGTACAACGGTTATTGCCGACGATTCAATCACGTTGCCAGTTGTTGAAGTTTCAACCATTGGCGACGAGCGTATTAGTAAAAGAGCTGGAAGCAAACGGTGTGTCTGAAGCTCGTGGCCGTGTGGTGGCGCATTTAACACAAAGCGTTACCGAGGCCGTAGCGATGGCCACGGACGAATGGTTTGCAGAGGCACGTAAACACGTCGTTCAATTGTATGGTTATTTACGCATGGCAGATCCAATGGCCTTTATTTTTATCCAAACCGATTGGATGTCGCATTTTAAAGAAAAACAACAGGTGCAAACAGGGCTCGATTTATTATTAGCTCTGTATGAAGATAAATTACACGTACAATTAATGAGTGAACAGCCACTTATTTGTATGCAACAAGCGAAAATGATTCAACAAGATGCCTTACAGGGTAAAGTAACAAACACAACGAATGAAATCACCCATATATTAACTGCAAAAAAACGATTAGAGGCGAATGTTGGAGCACAATTAACGATGGAAGAACTGGTGCTCACCTTTATCGCTCAATCGGACCAAGGAGGTAACTAGATGATAGAAGTTGTAGGGATTCGCTTTAAACCAGTTGGTAAAATTCATTATTTTGCACCATTACGCAAACCATTGCAACAAGGTGATGCTGTAATTGTCGAAAATGGACATGGCTTGGAATTTGGAAAAGTTGTGTATGCTAATCGTGTAATTGATGAAGAAGATGTCGTGTTACCACTTCAAAAAATTATACGTAAAGCGACCGCAACAGACATGACAAAGGTAATTGAAAATGAAAAACGAGAAATAGAAGCTGTAACGGTAGCAAAAGAACGCATAAAAAAACGGAAACTAGACATGCAATTGGTTGATGTCGAAATTGCGTTTGATCGTCACCGGATGATTTTTTATTTTACGGCAGAAGGGCGGATTGATTTTCGTCAGTTAGTCAAAGATCTCGCAGCTGTTTTTCGTACGCGGATTGAGTTGCGACAAATCGGTGTACGTGATGAAGCCAAGCTCTTAGGTGGAATTGGTCCCTGTGGTCGCATGCTCTGTTGTTCAACATTCTTAGGTGATTTTGAACCGGTATCGATTAAGATGGCGAAGGATCAAAACCTCTCGTTGAACCCGACTAAAATATCGGGTTTATGTGGGCGACTGATGTGTTGCTTGAAATACGAGAATGATACATATGAAGAAGCGAAAAAAGCGATGCCAGATGTGGGACGTAAGCTTGTTACGACCGCTGGTAATGGACGCGTCATTGGTCTGAATATGTTAGCGCGAGTCGTTCAGGTGAAACTGGAAGACAACGCTGGAGTAGTTGAGTATACTTTGGATGAATTGCTTGAAATGAACAGCATAAAAGGTTAGCAAAGGGCGGATGTAGTATGGATAAAAAAGCGTTTTTTGATTCTGTTACACATATGGAAGAACAAATTAGTGACCTCTATGGTCAGTTAACGAGTTTGAAAGATAATTTGCAACTTGTGTTAGAAGAAAATAATCGTCTCGCAATTGAAAATACGCATTTACGTGAAGCGATGGCTGAACAACAAGCAGCTAAAGCAGAACAGGCGTTGGTATCGCCACAAGGTAATCATCCTGAGGTCGACCAGTCGGCTGGCCATGATAACTTGATGCAGCTGTACAAAGAAGGTTTCCATATTTGCAATGTGCATTTTGGTAGTCCGCGTATTAATGGTGAAGATTGTTTGTTCTGTCTTGGTTTTTTAAATCAACAAAATAATAAATAAAATGAGTCGCCTCTAAATGGAGACTCTTTTTTTTGCACGGATCGTTAAACGAACCGGAAAGGAGCCATTGTGAAGATTGAATTAAAAGCCGACGAACGGCTCGACCATTTGTTAGCGCAACAGTTACGGATTGTTCAAAGTCCGAGTGTCTTTTCTTTTTCATTAGATGCAGTCCTACTCGCTAACTTTTGTCGAATCCCGTATCGCAAAGGTAAAATTATGGACCTTTGTAGTGGTAATGGTGTGATTCCATTACTGCTCAGTTCCAAAACGGAGTCACTGATTGATGCGTTAGAAATCCAACCGCGTTTGGCGGAGATGGCGACGCGTTCAATCGCCTACAACGACTTAGCACAGCAAATTACGATGTACGAAGGCGATTTAAAGGAGGCTTCGGGTCGATTCGAAAAGGAAACGTATGCTTACGTAACGGTTAATCCCCCCTATTTTTCGACACCGCCAGCAGGTGAAAAAAATAAAAACGAGCATTATACGATTGCGCGTCATGAAGTGCTCTGTACGTTAGAGGATGTCGTGAAAACCGCGAGTGAATTAACGAAGCAAAACGGTAAAGTCGGAATGGTTCATCGTCCGGAACGTTTGCTTGAAATTATTGACTTGATGAGACGTTATCGTTTAGAACCAAAACGAATCCAATGGGTACATCCAACACAAATGAAGCCAGCCAATACGATTTTGATTGAAGCGATTAAAGATGGCAAACCAGGTGTCGTTTATGAACCGCCGATTTTTGTTCATGAGGATGGTGGCTATACGGCTCAAATTCGCGGGTGGTTATATGGCGAAGACTAACCATTATTTTTATGTGTTACGCTGTGCCGATAACACCTTTTATGGCGGCTATACGGTCGACATTGAACGGCGTGAAAGCGAGCATAATGACGGCATCGGTTGTAAATATACCTTTACCCGTCGTCCAGTGACGTTGATTCATTACGAGGTGTTTGAGACCCGTTCGTTGGCAATGAAGGCAGAGTACGCCTTCAAGCACCAATCACGCGCGGCTAAAGAGCGTTACCTAAGCGAACAGTCATTAAAGGAGGAATAACATGCACTCACAACAGAGTTTTCAAGCATCCGACAAGGGGAAGTTGTACCTTGTACCAACACCAATCGGTAATCTCGAAGACATGACATTTCGAGCGATTAAGATTTTAAAAGAAGTCGATGCGATTGCGGCTGAAGATACCCGCAACACAATTAAGTTGCTGAACCACTTTGAAATAAAAACACCAATGATTAGTTATCACGAACATAATAAACATACCCGTGGTGAGGAGTTAATTGATCGCTTGCTAAAAGGTGAGAACATCGCGCAGGTAAGTGATGCAGGGATGCCGTCTATTTCGGATCCAGGTCATGAGCTCGTTCAAGCAGCGATTGCGGTCGGTATTACGGTTGTGCCATTACCAGGGGCGAATGCGGCCTTAACAGCCCTCATTTCATCGGGGATTGCACCGCAACCCTTTTTGTTTTATGGCTTTATTTCACGATCAAAAAAAGAGCGAATACGCGAAATTGAACAATTGGCGAAAAAACCAGAAACATTGCTATTTTATGAGTCGCCACATCGGTTAAAAGAGACGTTGAACGCCTTACTTAAAGGGATGGGTGATCGTCAAATCACGCTCTGTCGCGAATTGACGAAACGTTATGAAGAATTTATCCGTGGAACCATCAGCGAACTGATTAACTGGGCTCAGGCAACTGAAATCCGTGGCGAGTTTGTCATCGTTGTTGCAGGGAATGATGCAATCGTTGATGAGGATGTCATCTCGTACGATCATTTAACCTTAAAAGAGCATGTTGAAGAATTGATGGTAACAGATAATTTATCAGCCAAAGAAGCGATTAAAGCAGTCGCTGTTTTACGAGGCACTGTGAAACGTGACGTCTATGCGCAGTATCACCAACTAGATGAAAAATAATCAAGGATTAAGCGCTCATTCATAAGGTGAGATGCTATAATGTTATCAATAGTACGATTTACTAAGAGGAGGGCTTCATTTGCCAATCGAAAAGAAACCATTTTATTTAACAACACCGATTTATTACCCAAGCGGTCGCCTACACATCGGCCACGCCTACACAACTGTCGCAGGAGATGCGATCGCCCGTTATAAACGTTTAAACAACTACGATGTTTTTTATTTAACAGGCGTTGATGAGCATGGTCAAAAGATTCAACAAAAGGCAGCAGAGCTGAATATTACACCGCAGGCTTACGTTGATACAATGGCTGAAGGCATTCAAAAACTATGGAAGAAACTTGATATCTCGAATGATGATTTTATTCGTACAACCGAAGAACGTCATACGAAGACAGTTGCTGCTATTTTTGAACGTCTCTTAAAACAAGGCGATATTTATTTGGATCAGTACGAAGGGTGGTACAGTATTTCAGATGAAACCTTCTATACCGAAACACAGTTAGACGATATTGTCCGCGATGAAAACGGTCAAATCATTTCAGCGAAAAGTCCTGACAGTGGTCATCCAGTTGAACTTGTGAAAGAGGAATCGTATTTCTTCCGTGTGAGTCAGTATGCGGAACGTCTCTTACAATATTACGATGAAAACCCTGCCTTTATTCAACCAGAATCACGTAAAAATGAAATGGTGAATAACTTTATTAAGCCAGGGTTAGAAGATTTAGCTGTTTCACGGACGACGTTTGACTGGGGGATTAAAGTGCCAAGTAATCCAAAACATGTCGTTTATGTTTGGATTGATGCGTTGGTCAACTATATTACGGCGCTCGGTTACGATACTGACAACCCAGAAAAATTCAACAAATTTTGGCCAGCTAATGTCCAAATTGTTGGGAAAGAAATCGTTCGTTTTCATACGATTTATTGGCCGATTATTTTAATGGCACTTGATTTACCATTACCGAAGCAAGTATTTGCTCACGGATGGTTGTTGATGAAAGACGGCAAAATGTCTAAATCAAAAGGGAACGTCGTTGATCCAGAAGTATTAATTGATCGTTACGGTCTTGATGCGTTACGTTATTACTTATTGCGTGAAGTGCCATTTGGCTCTGATGGGATTTTTACACCAGAAGACTTTATCGCGCGTTCGAACTTTGATTTATCGAATGACTTAGGCAACTTATTGAATCGTTCAATTTCAATGATCAACAAATACTTCGATGGTGAAATCCCAGTTTATAAAGCGAATGTTACGGCTTTTGACGAGTCATTAGTACAGTACAAAGAGGCGATGGTCCTCAAGTTTGACCAAGCGATGGACAACTTCCAGTTCTCAGTCGCTCTCAGCGAGCTCTGGGGCTTTGTGAGCCGTACTAATAAGTATATTGATGAAACAGCACCGTGGGCGTTAGCACGCGATGAATCGAAACGTGATGAGCTTGCGAGTGTGATGTCTCATTTAGCGGAAGCATTGCGTATTACAGCAGTGATGTTACAACCGTTCTTGACCGAAGCGCCGATTAAGATGTTTGAACAATTAGGTTTAGCGAAAGATGGGTTAGCTGAATGGTCGAGTGTTGCAACATTTGCGGCAATTCCAGCAGGTACACACGTAATCGCAAAGGCTGTGCCAATGTTCCCTCGTCTTGATACTGACGAAGAAGTCGCGTTTATCGCAGCCCAAATGGGTGGTAGTCAACCTGCGAAACAAGTTGAAAAAACAGCAATCGTTGAAACGGTTGAACAATTACCGGAGATTACGATTGATGATTTTCGTAAAATTGAATTACGTGTCGCTGAGGTTATCGCTGTTGAAAAAGTGAAGGGAGCAGACAAATTGCTCTGCTTCCAATTGGATGCTGGCGATGAACGTCATCGTCAAGTTATTTCAGGGATTGCGGAATTTTATGAACCGGCTACGTTGATTGGTAAAAAAGTAACAGTTGTTACGAATTTAAAACCGGTTAAATTACGAGGGAAACTATCAGAAGGGATGATTTTATCAGCTGAACAAGATGGAAAATTATGCTTGATAGAAGCTGATGCATCGTTACCAAATGGAGCGGTTATTAAATAAGTAGATGGAGGTAGGGACAACTGTTCCTGCCTTTTTTCTTAACGAAAGGAAGCATGTAAATGTTATTTGATACACATGTCCACATTAATGATGAGGCATATAATGAAGATCTTGAACAAGTGCTAGAAAATGCCAAGGCGCACGATGTGCAGTTTATGGCGGTGGTTGGTTTTAATGAAGTAACGATTAAGCGTGCTCTTGAATTGGCCGACAAATATGAGTTCGTATACCTTGTGCTCGGCTGGCATCCATGCGACGCTAATGATTTTACAGCAGAACATTTAGCGTGGTTACGAACGTTATGCGCCCATCCAAAGATGGTAGCGCTCGGTGAAATGGGACTGGATTATCATTGGGATATCGCGCCAAAAGATGTTCAAAAAGACGTTTTTCGCCAACAAATTCGCCTGGCTCATGAAATGAAGCTGCCGATTGTTATTCACAATCGTGAGGCGACGGCGGATACATTACAAATTTTACAAGAAGAACAAGCCCAAACAGTCGGTGGCATTATGCATTGCTTCGGTGAAACACAAGCGGTTATGCAACAAGTATTAGCGTTGGATTTCCACATTGGCATTGGTGGAACAGTCACCTTCAAAAATACGTTGCTACCAAAAGAAGCTGCCAAAACGGTGCCACTTAATCGTTTGTTAATCGAAACAGATTGTCCGTATTTAGCACCAACACCATACCGTGGCAAACGGAATGAACCTGCCTATGTGCAACTCGTTGCCAAAGAAATTGCCAAGTTAAGAGAAATGGAATACACGGAAATTGCTAAAAAAACGACAGAAAACGCCTTGTCTTTGTTCAAAATAAATGAGAAATGATGTTTTTTCACAAAGATATTTTAATATTAATCTTTAATTAAAAGGGTTCTTTTTGTTTTTCATCATAGATTGTGAAAAAAGTAATCTATTTGTAACGTTAATAACACATAACCGCTTATTTTAAAGGTTGAAAACAGTCTTTAATGCTATTGTTATAAGGTTTTCGCTCTATTTGATATATTTGCAATGATTTGCAATATAATCGAGAATTCGGAGTGTTTATTGAGAAGTGAATCGTTGTAAACGTTGGTTTGTCGGTCTTTCTTTCGATATGCCCTAGTAGTTGTGAATGTTATTTGCAATTCCCCATTGCTTTCTCATATACTAGTTTGAGTAGAAAGGGGGAGCAAAAAAAATGAAGTTATTCAATAAAATTTTGCCCCACTGGTCAATTAGTGTTGCACTAGTTGCCCTAATGATCGCGAGTTCGAGTATAATTGCCACAACTAACATATCAGCAATCACTGTACAAGCTGCAACTGAGGGTACAACACATCAAGGTATGATGGAAGCTCCTAAAGTAGGCAAATCAGCCATTGTTAATGAAATTGTTAAAGTGGATATCATTGATTCAAAAGGTAGTGTCACAAGTTTGTCAGCCATTAAAGGCATCACATTGGCACAAGCATTTAAAAATGCAAACTTCCAATTACCGCTGTCTGAAGATTTAACTGTCAGCTTGGATACAATCGTAACAGCAGATATGACGGTTATGTTGAAAGCCTACCAAGAAAAGGTTGAAACAAAAAAAATCGGATTTGCAACAATTGAAAAAGAAGACGATACCTTAGCTAAAGGTAAGAAGACAGTTAAGCAACAAGGGCATCAAGGTGAAAAAAAGGTTACGATTGAGCAAACAGTTATTAATGAAAAAATTGTAGCTAGCAACACAGTTACAACTAAAGTAACTAAAAAACCAGTAACCAAAATTGTTTTAGTCGGTACAAAAGAAAAAGTAATCGCTAAAAAGGTTACAGCTGAAAAATCCACTTCGATAACTCAAGCAATTGTCGAAGAAACTGGCGAAACAGATACAATAACTAACGAAACAACGGTAGAACCAGCCACTACAACTACTGGTACTACATTACAAGTTGAAGCGACAGCTTATACTGGCGGAGGTATTACTGCGACAGGGATTCATTTAAATGATAACTCTAAGGTAATTGCGGTTGATCCTTCTGTTATACCTTTAGGCAGCCGCGTAATGATTGATGGCTATGGTGAATACATTGCAGGCGATACTGGTGGTGCGATTCACGGTAACATTGTCGATCTTTATGTAGCGACACAAAGCGAAGCTATTTCATTCGGACGTCGGGCATTAACCATTCATATTATCAAGTAAGTTATTTCAACTGTCTATCTTCCTCGTCTGAACGAGTGAAGGTAGGCAGTTTTTTTTTGTTGTGGTAATATAGGTAAGAGTATTAAATGAAACGAAGGACGGTTTATATGAAAATTAAAGAAGTGATAGTGGTTGAGGGCAAGGATGACACACGAGCGATTCATCGGGCTGTTGAGGCGGATACAATCGAGACGAACGGGTCTGAAATTGCACCAGGCACGTTAGAACGAATAAAAAAAGCGCAAGCAGTTCGGGGGGTAATCGTTTTTACCGACCCTGATTTTCCGGGTAATAAAATTAGACAGACAATCGAAGCCTATGTACCAGGGTGTAAACATGCGTTTATCGAGCGTAACGATGCCCGTTCTAAACGGGTGGGAGCTAGCTTAGGTGTTGAGCATGCGTCGGTGGCTGTGATTAAAGAAGCGTTAGAGCATGTGTATACGTCTGATCCAGACGCATTTAAATCGGAAATAACACAGGCTGAGTTAATGGCGCTGGGCTACTTAGGAGGCACAGGATCGAAACAAAAACGTGCCTTATTGGGAGATGCGTTAAAAATAGGTTATACGAATGGAAAACAGTTGTTGAATCGGCTACGGATGTTCCAGATAACGAGAGAACAGTTTGAAGCTGCTCAAGCAGCAATCGAGAAGGGAAGTAAAAAATGACACGTCAAAATGCAATTTCAACACCATCTAAAACAAAAGAGATCCTCCAAAAATATGATTTTATGTTTAAAAAGAGCTTAGGTCAAAACTTTATTATCGATACGAATATTTTATTGAATATTGTCGAGGCGGCACGCATCGATGAAGAGTCAAATGTTATGGAGGTAGGGCCAGGTATTGGTGCTCTAACCGAACAGTTGGCGAAATATAGTAAACAAGTATTGGCGTTTGAAATTGATCAACGTCTTTTGCCTATTTTAGAAGATACCTTGTCTGATTATGATAATATTCACGTTCATCATGAGGACGTGTTGAAAGCGGATGTGCCAGCCTTACTGGATCAATACCTGCCTGCTGAAGGTGGTGTTCATGTGGTGGCTAATTTACCATACTATGTTACGACACCGATTATTCTAGGATTGTTAAAAGTGCCGCGGATTGAATCGTTCACAATCATGATGCAAAAAGAAGTGGCGGATCGTATTTCGGCAAAACCTGGCACGAAGGCTTACGGTAGTTTATCAATTGCTGTTCAGTACTATATGCAAGCTGAGGTGGCTTTGATTGTACCTAAGACGGTCTTTATGCCTCAACCTAACGTTGAGTCCGCTGTTATTCATTTACGCCGTCATGAACAGCCAGTGGCGCATGTTGAAGATGAAGCCTTTTTCTTCGTTGTGACACGTGCCTCGTTCCAACAACGTCGTAAAACGTTATGGAATAATTTAACAGCGAGCTTCGCAGAATTAAAACCGCAAAAAGAGGCGTTTGCAGATGAATTGTCGGCGTATGATATTTCGTTAACACAACGTGGGGAAACATTATCGATTGTTGACTTTGCTAACTTAGCAAATGTATTATTGAAATATGTGACCCATAAATAAAGAGAATGTCACCTCGAATGAAAGTGAAATCAACTGGTTAGAAATAGAAGCAAACGACATTCCTAATCAAACTGATCATCTCGTAACCAAGGCCGCATTACTATTTTTCGAAAGAAGAAGAAGCATGATTCGTCTTTGTCTACAAGCTAGAACCGCCTTTTATAAGGCGGTTCTTCACAATTTAGTCAGTAATTAGCTGAAATAAAAAAAAACTGATTTTTATCCCGAAAAATAATTGACTTGGCGTGTCATCACTGATAAAATGGTTAGTTACTTGCTTTTTTTGTTTGGTTATGGTATCATTAAGTATAGTGAGGTGGATGCGCATGTCAAAAACACTGGCAACTATCAAAAATAAACTTGATAGTCATTTAGGTGATCGTTTAATGTTAAAGGCAAATGGTGGTCGAAAAAAAATTGTAGAGCGTAGTGGTATTTTATCCGAAACGTATCCGTCAGTTTTTGTGGTTGAATTAGATCAAGACGAAAACAATTTCGAACGTGTATCATACAGTTATGCAGATGTATTAACAGATGCTGTGGAAATTGTGTTTGATGTAGAAAAAGCAATCGAGGCTTAATTTATAATTAACAAAAATGAGTTATTTTTCATGTGGCGAACACTTAGTTTGCCTTTTTTTATGTCCAATTATAAAAAAACGCTCACAGAACGTTTAATCGCGAAAGAACTTGATAGCGTTATCGATTAAGTGGTACTATAAAAAACAAAGCTTAAACGATGACAGTGCTGACGAGGATTGTTAAAAATAAAAAGAAAGCACAACGGCTCTATAATAGTGTCAAAGGCTTTTATAAAAAGGTATATCTCGTTCAATTTATTCATCATTAAAAAAACAAGCGCACGCTCGTTTTTTCTACTATAATAAGAGATAACCGAATAAAAAAAGAAAACACGACATGATTGTTTGTGTTTAATAGAAAAGTGGGGGGTAAAACAGTGAAAGTAAGAAGAAGTGAACGATTAATTGATATGACGCAACATCTTTTAGCTCATCCAAGAACACTCATTTCACTCAGTTTTTTTGCTAATCGTTATGAATCAGCTAAATCTTCAATTAGTGAAGATTTAATGATTATCAAAAAAACGTTTGAGAATAGAGGGATTGGAACGTTAGAAACATTGCCTGGAGCAGCTGGCGGTGTACGATATTTATCTAAAATGAGCCGAGAAAACGCAGATGCTTTCGTGGGGGAATTATGTACACGGATTGCGGACAAAGAACGCCTATTACCAGGAGGGTATTTGTTTTTGTCTGATATTTTAGGGGAACCGGAAACGTTACATACCATTGGTAAAATCTTTGCTTCGAAATTTGTGAATACTAAAATCGATATTATTATGACTGTGGCGACGAAAGGAATTCCGATTGCACAAGCTGTGGCGAGTGAATTGAATGTGCCGTTTGTGATTGTGCGTCGTGATAATAAAGTGACTGAAGGCTCGACAGTAAGTATAAATTACGTCTCAGGGTCATCGTCACGGATTGAGAAAATGGCGTTGTCTAAGCGTAGTTTACCTGTTGGTTCAAATGTTCTTGTCGTCGATGATTTTATGAAAGCCGGCGGAACGGTTAACGGCATGAAGAGTTTGTTAGAGGAATTTGATGCTAAGTTAGCGGGTATCGGTGTTTTGGTAGAAGATGAGAATGTCGGTGAGAAATTAGTCGATGACTATGTTTCGATAGTACGTGTCCAAAATGTAGATATTCGTCAGCAATCAATTGAAGTCGAAAAGGGAAATGTTTTTAACGACTGAGGAATCTAATAATGGTTCTTATACAAACACGTTTGAACTGATAGGATGATGGGTAAGTATAAATAATGAAACCTCTGATTTTTCACACACCAGAGTGGTTCATCCATCATGAATAAAGGACGTGTTGAATATGCAAGTGACAGATGTGAGGTTACGTAAGGTAGAAACTGATGGTCGGATGAAAGCAATTGCATCAATAACCTTTGATGGTGAATTTGTGGTGCACGATATCCGTATTATCGACGGGAATGATGATCTGTTCGTTGCAATGCCGAGTAAGCGTGGCGCTGATGGCGAATTTAGAGATATTGCTCACCCAATTAACTCCGATACACGTGCTAAAATTCAAGCGGCGGTTCTGGCGGCTTATCATGCAACCGACGAGACGGATGTGAAGGCAGAAAAGCCAGTAGAGGATAGTGTTGATACGGATGCAGAAAGTTAAATATCTGCGAAATAGAAGGGCAGATTGAAGTGGGACGTTGAGTTAGATGAACGTTAGACTTTAATCTGTTTTTTTATAATTAATTGATTATGACTATTTCCTTGAAAAAAGTGTTGATTTACGCTATCATATTGATGTATATGACCTTTTTTTAAAGTAAGCGTGAGGAGGAGTCAAAGCATGGAAAATCACTATGCGATTGTACTTGCGGCAGGTCAGGGCACACGTATGAAATCAAAATTATACAAAGTATTGCACCCTGTTTGTGGTAAGCCGATGGTTGAACATGTCGTTGAACAAGTAAAGGCACTTGATTTTGGTGAAATAGTTACAGTGGTTGGCCATGGTGCCGAAACGGTTGAATCTCATCTCAATGGTAAGAGTCTATTTGTGAAACAAGAAGAACAATTAGGAACAGCGCATGCTGTTATGCAAGCTGCCCCTCTCTTAGAAGGTAAAGAAGGGATTACGCTTGTTTTATGTGGCGATACGCCGCTCTTAACAAGTGAAACGTTGGCAGAACTCGTTACGTATCATAAAGATAAAAAAGCGATGGCAACAATTTTAACGGCAGAAGCACAAAATCCGATGGGATACGGTCGGATTGTACGTAATGATTTAGGAATTGTCGAAAAAATTGTTGAACAGAAAGATGCCTCTGAAAAAATTCAAACGATTACTGAAATAAACACAGGCACATTTTGTTTTGATAACAAGGCGTTGTTTGCGGCGTTAAATAAAGTAACAAACGAAAATGCGCAAGCAGAATTTTATTTAACCGATGTTATCGGTATTTTACGCGAACAAAATGATGTTGTAGCAGCTTACCGGATGCATGATTTTTCAGAATCACTTGGAGTTAACGATCGTGTAGCCTTAGCACAAGCACAGCAGTTGATGAAACAACGTATTAATGAAACGCATATGCGTCAAGGTGTTACGATTGTCGATCCTTTGAATACATATATCGAAAGCGATGTTATTATTGCAGCTGATACGGTGATTGAACCGGGTGTACGTTTAAAAGGTAACACAATAATCGGCTCTGATTGTATTATTTCAGGGGATACCGAAATTGTTGATTCAACAATTGGGAATAAAGTGACGGTACGTTCATCGGCGATTGAAGAAAGCAACATTTCAGACGGTGTACAAGTTGGTCCATATGCTCATATTCGTCCGAATTCTAACATCGCCTCACAGGTTAAAATCGGTAACTTTGTCGAGGTTAAAAATGCAACAATTGATGAAGGGTCTAAAATTCCGCACTTAAGCTATGTTGGTGACGCCACAGTGGGTCACGATGTGAACATTGGTTGTGGGAGTATTACTGTCAACTATGATGGTACGAACAAACACCACACTGCAATTGGTAACAACGTGTTTGTTGGCTGTAATAGTAACCTTGTAGCACCTGTTACGATTGCGAGCAATACATTTATTGCGGCCGGATCGACCATTACAAAAAATGTTCCTGAACATGCGCTTGCAGTTGCACGTGCACGTCAAACAAATAAAGAAGGATACGCTGAAAAATTCGGCTTTTCTAAAAAATAATACGCGGAGGTTCTCATGTCTAAATTGTACGAAGATTCAAAGCTCAAGATTTTCTCATTAAGTTCAAACCCTAAACTAGCAGAAGAAATTGCCAACAAGGTCGGTGTTCCACTCGGTAAATCATCAGTGACACACTTTAGCGATGGTGAAATTCAAATTAGTATTGAAGAAAGTATTCGTGGTTGTCACGTGTACGTTGTTCAGTCAACAAGTGGCCCTGTTAACTCTAATTTAATGGAATTACTAATTATGATTGATGCGCTTAAACGTGCATCAGCTGCAACAATCAATATTGTAATGCCTTATTACGGTTACGCACGTCAAGATCGTAAAGCACGATCACGTGAACCAATCACTGCTAAGCTAGTAGCGGATTTAATTGAAAAAGCCGGTGCAACTCGTGCGATTATGATTGATTTACATGCACCTCAAATCCAAGGATTTTTCGATATGCCAATCGATCATCTGACAGGTGTGCCATTATTAGCAGAACATTTTAAAAACACAGTTGATACGAGCAATGTGGTCGTTGTTTCACCTGATCACGGTGGTGTCACACGTGCGCGTAAAATGGCTGATAAATTAAAAGCACCAATTGCCATTATTGATAAACGTCGTCCGCGTCCGAACGTTGCTGAAGTAATGAACATTGTTGGTAATGTTGAAGGTGCAACTTGTATTTTAGTTGATGACATTATCGATACAGCGGGTACAATTACGTTAGCTGCCCAAGCTTTATTAGACAGTGGTGCGAAAGAAGTTTACGCTTGTTGTACACACCCTGTTTTATCGGGTCCAGCAATTGAACGTATCAGTAACTCAAGTATCAAAACAATGGTTGTTACAAATACAATCGTGTTACCTGAAGAGAAACAATGCGATAAAATCACACAAATTTCAGTTGGTGGACTGTTAGGCGAAGCGATTTTACGTGTGCATGAAAACCGTTCAGTTAGTGGATTGTTCGAATAAATTGTGTTTAAAAGCCCTTACCGATTTTTTAGCGGTAAGGGCTTTTTTTAAACGATTGAATCTTTTAAAATTGCTTTTAAGGTTGCTGCGGAATGTTCCATCTCTTCTTGTTCTTTTCTATTTAAAGGAACTTCTGCTACGAGAGAAATACCGCTACGTCCAATTACGGCAGGGGTGCCGAGGTAAATATCAGAGATGCCATAATGGCTACCATCCATATATGCGCTGACAGGTAAGACCGCATTTTCATTGTTGAAGACGGCACGCGTAATTCGTGCTAAGGCACTAGCGACACCATATGAGGTAGAGCCTTTTTTCGCGATAATCGAGTATGCTGCATCACGAACGGCGATGCGAAATTCTTCTTTCGCTTCATCGGTAAAATCAGGAAGCCATTTTTCAATCGGGAGATTACCGATACGGATGTTTGACCAAGCGATAAAGCCAGTGTCGCCATGTTCACCGAGGACATAGCCGTGAACGCTACCAGCTTCCACATTTATTTTTTCGGCTAAAGTTTGACGAAGACGGGCTGTATCGAGTGATGTGCCAGAGCCAATCACTTGTTCGGAGGGCAATCCGCTCCATTTAAGCGTAGCGTATGTAAGGATATCAACAGGATTGGATGCAATTAAAAAGATACCTTTGAAGCCAGTTGCCATCACTGCATCGACAATCGTTTTTAAAATGGAAAGGTTACGTGACACTAAATCGAGTCGTGTTTCACCGGGCTTTTGAGCAGTACCAGCGGTGATGCAAATAAGATCAGCATCTGCACAGTCAGTGTAGCTTGCAGAATAGATTTTTTTCGGTGGCAGAAAGGGAAGGGCGTGTCTTAAATCTAATGCATCTCCTTCTGTTCGAGCGGTATCGACATCAATGATACCTAATTCATGACCGATTCCTTGGTTAACAAGAGCGAAAGCGTAGGCGGAACCAACGGCTCCATCCCCAATCAAAATAACTTTTTGTTTGTTAGAAACTACCATCCATCATTACCTCCCTTAAAGTAGTGTTACATCTAATAGTATACGGGCAGTTAATTATAAATTGCAATTAAACACAATTGTTCAAGTGTCTTGATTGCTAGAGCTGTTGTGAAAATTGATTAGAATAACAGACAAAGGGTATAGTAAGAGAGAAGTCTAATTAATTATAGGAGGAAACTATTATGACCATTGAATTGAAGACTAAGCCAAGATCTTTAGAGAAACATTCAGACGTAAGACGTGACCGTGAGGCAGGAAATATTCCAGCAGTTGTTTACGGTTACGGTATTAAAAATACCAATGTCAATGTGGATGAGGTCGAATTGATCAAGACGTTGAGAGAAAATGGACGTAATGCGGTTCTGACAATTACGTTAGATAATAAAAAAACAAATGTTGTTTTTCATGACTATCAAAAGCATCCATTGTACGGTAATTTAGTTCATATTGATTTATTAGCCGTTAATATGAAAGAAGAACTTGAAACAGCTGTATCGATTCGACTCGTTGGCGAACCGAAGGCGAAAGCTGGTGTATTAGAACAAGTTCTCTATGAGGTCATTATTTCAGCTACACCGGCCAATGTACCAGAAACATTAGAATTAGATGTTTCGAAATTGGAAATAGGAGACACTTTAACAGTTGCTGATTTAACAGCAGGTAAAGAATATACGATCTTAGCAGATGGTGAAGATGCCGTTGTTAATTTACAAGCACCTCAAGAGCTTGAAGAACCAACTGCTGGTACGGTGGATGTACCTGAACCAGAAGCAATCCATGGTACGGATGAAGAAAAAGTCTAAATCGAAAAAAGCGTCAAACCCAGTGTTGACTGGATTTGACGCTTTTTTTCGGTTTAATGACTGAAATTTGATATTAATAGCTCTGTTTCGGGTTCGATGTGAATGAGTACTTCAGCCAAAGCGAAATGTTTTTTGATGGAGTTTTCGATGTGATCGCATAAACGATGTGCATTACCAACCGTCATATCGTGTGGGACGACCAGATGGAAATCGACATACACTTCTGTACCTGCCTTACGTGTGCGAAAGTCATGGTAATCGATAAAATGAGCGTGGTAACTATTAATCGTATCTTCGATTAAACGTTCTTCTTTTGGTGATAAGCGTGAATCCATCAACGGCGGAAACGATTCTTTTAGTAGTAAGGTTGCCTCGTACATAATGTAAAGAGCAGTTAACATCCCAATCACTGGATCCAACCATAATAGACCGGTGTAATGTACAAGCAGTAAACTGAGTGCCACGCCCAGTGAAGTCAAAACGTCAGTTGTTAAGTGCAACGCATTGGACTTCATCGCAACAGAACCGGCCTTTTCGGCAGCGCGTTTAACAATCATTCCGACGATGCCGTTAACAACCGCCCCGAGGAGCATTACGCCAATCCCTAAAAAAGGGAGGGTGATTTCAGCGGGGTGTCGTAGTTTGTCGATACATTCAACGATAATCCAAATGCCGGCGACATAAATCAGTAACGTCTCAACAGTCCCCGAGAGGTTTTCTGCTTTACCGTGTCCGTACGGGTGTTTTTTATCAGCAGGTTGACGGGCGATTTGAATCGAAAAAAAGGTCAAAATGGAAGCGAATAAATCCATCGATGTATGGATTGCTTCGGATATAATTGCGACCGATCCGGTTAAAAAACCAACGATTAGTTTGAGAATAAACATTGTTAGATTGCTAATAATTGATAACAATGTGATGTTTGTATGAGATTTCATGGGTGGCCTCCAATATTTAAGTTAAGACATGAGTGTATCATAACATCGACTGTTAGTGTGGGTCTATAGCAATGATGTTTGCGGATAGATAGACTATAAGCTCGGGCAAGTATTGTTGCATTAGGGCAATGCCGGCTGTTTCACGTGAAACGAAAAAGGGCGTTTTAAGTAGGGTGGTAATCAGAGCTATGTTATAATGACAGGATAGTAAGCACATTAAATATTAAACAGAAACCAGGCTGAAGAAGCTTGGTATTGTTTCGGTGTTCTTAAACTGTAAAGAAACAAATGGAGGAAACACTAATGAAAATGATTGTAGGCTTAGGTAATGTTGGAAAAAAATATGAGGGTACACGACATAATATTGGTTTCATGGTCGTTGATGAACTCAATCAACGGTTAGGAGGTACCTTTAAATTAACTAAGTATAATGGATCTGTTAGTACGGTGCTGTTTAAGGGTGTGAAAGTAATGCTCGTTAAACCGACCACTTTTATGAATGAATCGGGTCTTTGTATTCGTCAACTGGCTGATTATTACGAAATTGCGCTTGAAGACATCGTGGTCATTTATGATGATTTAGATTTGCCAATCGGACAACTGCGCCTACGACAAAAAGGTAGTGCAGGTGGTCATAACGGGATTAAGTCAACGATTCAACATCTTGGCACCCAAAATTTCAAACGCATTAAAGTCGGGATTACACGTCCAATCGACGGCAACATTGTTAATTGGGTCTTGGGACGTTTTAGTAAGGCTGAGCAAACAGAGGTAGATGTAGCGATTAAGACAGCTGCCGATGCCTCGCAAAGTTGGTTAGCGACTGACTTTATTAAAGCGATGAATCAATACAATCAAACCTCAATTTAAAGGAGCATCTCACATTATGTTGAAGCAACTTAAACAACAATTCAAACAGCAGCCCGAAATGGAACAAGTCATGTCAATGCTGTTAACCGATCAACGGGCACAATTAGTGACAGGTCTAACGGGTTCTGTCCGTTCGTTGTTTGCTAGTGTGTTAGCAGAAACGCTTGAACGTCAAATCATTTATGTCGCTCATAATCTCTTTCAAGCACAACAAGTGCATGAATCGCTGCGCGCCTTTTTACCTGAGCAACAGGTGAAATTGTATCCCGCCGATGATTTTGTCGCAACGGATATGAGTATTGCTAGCCCAGAGTTAAAAGCCCAACGCCTTGAGACGTTGGCTTTTATGCAGACGGATCAACCTGGAATTGTGGTCGTGCCGATTTCGGCGATACGGAAACGGATGACACCGGTACAACAGTGGCGCTCCAGTCAGCAAACATTTGAAGTTGGTGGCGAAATGGAGTTAGCCGTCTTTCATCAAAAGATGATTGAAACCGGTTATACGATGGTTGATAAAGTTTCGTTACAAGGTGAGTACAGTGTTCGTGGTGGTATTATCGATGTGTTTCCGATGACGGAGAGTCATCCACTACGGTTGGAGTTGTTTGATACTGACATTGATTCGATTCGTTCGTTTGATATTGATAGTCAACGTTCACTTGAAACGAAAGAGCGTTTCACGTTATTGCCAGCAAAAGAATGGGTGTTAACAGCAGGTGATCGTGACTATTTAACGAAGCAAGTACAAAAAGAACTAAAAAAAGCCGTTAAAAAGGTGAAGAACGAAGCCGATCAATTACACTTGATTGAACGCGTAGAGACCGACTTGATGCAATTAACAGAAGGACAAATTCCGACTGATGTTGTTAAATACAATGCCTATTTTTATGCAGAACCTGCGTCGTTATTAGATTACGCGGCTACAGACAGTATTCTTGTGCTCGATGAAATGGCACGGTTACAAGAAACCGATGAGCAATTACGGCAAGAAGAAATCAATTGGCTGTTGGATGGTATTTCGCGTTCGGAAATCATGCCGCAAACGACGATTCATCAACCGTTGGCTACCGTGCTTAAACAGGCTGAAGGCCCACGGATATACTTATCGCTCTTTCAAAAAACAATGGGTAATTATCGCGTGTATCAGTCGACCAATTTTGTCTATAAACAAATGCAACAATTCCATGGGCAAATGCCCGCAGTGCAAACGGAAATGGCGAGCTGGCAAAATAATGAGATGGCGGTTGTTGTGGTAGCGCCGTCGGCTGAACGGATCGCTAAAATAAAAGGCACCTTTAGTGACTATGAGCTCGAGACGCAGTTGCTAGATGAAAATGCGACATTGGTTCGTGGGAAAATTCAATTGGTGACGGGGCAGTTGAATGAAGGGTTTGAGTTGCCGTTAGCGCATTTAGCGGTTGTAACCGATGCCGAATTGTTTGGTCATAAAACAAAGGTAGCGCCACGACGCCAAAAAATGTCGAATGCTGAACGGATTAAAGACTATAGCGAACTCAAAGTCGGCGATTACGTCGTCCATGTTAATCATGGGGTCGGACGTTATGTCGGGATGGAAACACTTGAAATTAAAGGGATCCATAAGGATTATTTACTCATTATTTATCGCGGTGAGGATAAGTTATACATTCCGGTTGAACAGCTTGAGCTTGTCCAAAAATACGTTGGATCAGAAGGAAAAACGCCGAAAGTTAATAAGCTTGGAGGCGCAGAATGGCAACGAGTAACTGCGCGCGTCAAAAAATCAGTCATTGATATTGCTGATGATTTAATTAAGTTGTATGCCAAACGCGAAGCTGAGAAAGGCTTCGCTTATAGTCCGGATGATGCCTTAATGCGAGAGTTCGAAGCTGCTTTTCCGTATGAAGCGACCGAAGATCAACAACGTTCAGTTAAAGAGATTAAACGCGACATGGAAACCGCCCGTCCGATGGATCGCTTGTTGGTCGGTGACGTTGGTTATGGTAAAACGGAAGTTGCATTAAGGGCTGCCTTCAAGGCGATGATGGACGGTAAACAGGTGGCGATATTAGTACCAACAACGATTTTGGCACAGCAACATTACGATACGATGGTTTCGCGGTTTGCGAATTTTCCGATTAATGTCGGCTTGTTAAGTCGCTTCCGCACAAAGAAACAGCAGGAAGAAACGATTGCTGGCTTAGGTTCAGGTAAGATTGACATCGTTGTCGGAACGCATCGTTTGTTATCAAAGGACGTTGCTTATCGCGATCTCGGTTTACTAATTGTTGATGAAGAACAACGATTTGGTGTGACACATAAGGAGAAGTTAAAACAACTGCGGGCGAACGTTGATGTGCTGACGTTAACAGCGACACCGATTCCACGAACCTTGCATATGTCAATGGTTGGGGTGCGCGATTTATCAGTGATTGAAACGCCACCGGCCAACCGTTTTCCGATTCAGACGTATGTCGTCGAACAAAATGATTTTCTAATTAAAGAAGCAATTGAGCGTGAATTAGCTCGGTCGGGTCAAGTGTACTATTTACATAATCGGGTCGATAGTATCGTACAAAAAGCGGATCGCATTCAGGCATTAGTGCCGCATGCACGGGTTGGTTATGCCCACGGTCAAATGAATGAAAATGAATTAGAGTCGACGATTTTACGCTTTTTAGAAAATGAATTTGATGTGCTCGTCACGACGACAATTATTGAAACCGGTGTCGATATTCCTAATGTTAATACGCTGTTAATTGAAAATGCCGATCATATGGGTTTGTCGCAGTTGTATCAATTACGTGGTCGTGTCGGTCGTTCGAATCGGATTGCTTACGCCTACTTTATGCATGAAAAAAACAAGGTGTTGCGTGAAGAGGCAGAGAAACGTCTGCAAGCCATTAAAGAGTTTACTGAATTAGGTTCAGGTTTTAAAATTGCGATGCGCGATTTGAGCATTCGTGGTGCCGGTAACATCTTAGGTGCCCAACAACATGGCTTTATTGATTCCGTAGGTTTTGATATGTATTCTCAAATGTTGAGTGATGCGATTAAAGAACGGATGCCAAAAGTTGGCGAGGGTGAAATAAACGAACAAACGGTTGAAATCGATCTGCCGTTAGATGCCTATCTTCCAGATTATTACATTGAGGATAGCCGTCAAAAAATCGAGATGTATAAACGATTCCGTCAAATTACGACGCCACATGATTTGATGCAGTTACAAGATGATATGATGGATCGTTTTGGCGAATATCCACAACAGGTTAATGATTTGTTTGCTGTTGCTGAGATGAAATTAAATGCTGAAAAAGTCGGGATTGAATCGATTAAAATGACTAAAAAAGTGATTACAATGTTGTTAACCGTGGAGGCAACACAGTTAATTGATGGGGCGAAAGTATTTAAAGCCCTTGATATGTTAGGGCGTCAGTCGGGTGTTGGTATGGAAGCAGACCGTTTGGTGATTACGTATCGCCTGCCTGGTTTGGATCCGTCACAATGGTTGCCCGTCTTGAATCGTTTTATTACGCAGATGACACAGACAACTAAGACGCAATGATAGTGACTGAAAAGGAGGGATAGGCAGAATGATAAACAGGAATAAAAAGGAGACACTGTTTCAAGGGGCATTAATTTTAACGTTGGCCTCCTTGTTGTCGAAAGTATTATCGGCTGTCTATCGCGTTCCCTTTCAAAATATGGTCGGTGATGAAGGGTTTTATATTTTTCAACAGGCTTATCCGTTTTACGGCATTAGCATGACTTTATCGCTGACAGCTGCACCACTATTTTTATCAAAGTTGATGGCTGAACACAGTGACGATAACGCCAAACAACGCTATTTATTGCAACAGGGGCAACGTTATTTGACCTTGCTTGGTTTTGTGTTGTTCAGCGTGCTTTTTTTCGGGGCCACAGTCATTGCCCGGTTGATGGGGGATGTTGAATTAGCCGGCATTGTTAAGGTGACGAGTGTCACTTACTTATTACTGCCATTTTTAGGCAGTTATCGTGGCTATTATCAAGGGTTGAATAATATGACACCGACCGCGATCTCACAAGCAATCGAACAGCTCATCCGTGTTTTTATTATTATTGTTGCAGCCTACATCGGCGTACATGTATTGACAATATCACTGTATCGTGTGGGTGAACTGGCAATGTCCGGTGCCATTATAGGTGGCCTTGTCGCAGCGTTCTTATTATGGCGCTTTGATGGCAAACGCTATCCACACGAACGAGTAAAACAACAGGTACAGCTTGAACTGCCAAGTGGGATTTGGCGTGATATGATAGCGGTTTTAATTACGAGTGCGTTATTGATTTGGTTTCAGATGGCAGATGCATTTCAAGTGTATCGTTTATTGGTCGAGCAAGGGATGGCAGGCGAACAAGCTAAAATCATCAAAGGGATCTATGACCGTGGTCAGCCGCTTATTCAGCTCGGCGCCGTTGTTGTGACGAGTTTTAGTCTCTCAATTATTCCGATGATTTCTCAGGCAAGGATACGTCAGCAACGCATGACGATCGAACGGCTCGTTTCTTTCTTTATGCGAACGGGTATCGCTTTAGGTGTAGCGATTACGGCCGCATTAGTGATGATGATGCCGACCTTGAACTATGTGTTGTTTGCAGATTATGAGGGCGTGAGCACCTTGCGGATTCTGGTAGGAGGATTGCTGTTATTAACGTTATTAATTATCGTGACGAGTGTGTTACAAGGGTTTAATATAATTAAAGCGCCAGCGATGGCGGCAGCCTGTGGCATTGGCGTTAAGCTCTATCTCAATCACTTATGGATTGGCCCATACGGTATTAGTGGTAGTGCTTGGGCAACCAATGTGGCCTTGCTCGTTAGTCTTTTTATTAGTACGCTGATTTTAAGACGATTCGTCTCGTTTCGTGTACCGACCTGGCAGTTTGTTGCCAAACTAAGTGTGTGTGTGATGCTAATGTTGGTACCACTTGCTATAATAGAAAGTGTGCCACTCTTACAGCAACATCGTTTGTTGGGATTGCTCGGTATTCTCGTCGCAAGTAGCGTAGGAGCCGTGGTGTTCATTGTGGCTGCCTCCTTCTGGCGTGTAATTACACCGCAAGATATTGTGTTGTTACCGCTTGGACGAACGCTCTTAAACTATGTAAAGAAAAGGAAAAGGTGATACTAAATGGATGTAACAATGAGATTAGATAAGTTTTTAAAAATATCACGCATCATTAAACGCCGTGCTGTGGCGAAAGAAGCTGCTGAAAAAGGGCGGATTCAAATTAATGGCACTATCGCTAAACCGAGTGCAAACGTTAAGATTGGCGATGAGTTAACGATACAATTTGGCACGAAGATTATTACGGCAAAGGTTGAGCGTTTAGATACATCAACAAAAAAAGAAGATGCCGAAAAAATGTACTCGCTCATTAGCTAACCCTTAGATAGACGAACGATTGAACACTTTTGATAGACGCTAAACGAGGTGTGTGATACGATGAAAGCGCATTTTTTTGAAATTGTGTTACTTTCAGCAATGGTTGAATGTTATAATACACGTATATCAGACCGTCAATTGTTTTTTGGTTATTTTTAGCTGTTAGCAATAGACAAAAAAGACTAAACTTGCTATTCTAAAGAGAGAGCGACTTGTCGTTTGAAGTGGGGTGAAACAATGTCGAAAGCGAGACCATCGGTGACGCAATTAAACAATGACTACGTCAAAAGTAAGTCAGTGGATGAAAAACGTCATAAAAAGTTCAAGCTAGTTATGAGACGTCGTTTATTGTTTTATTTGGCAATAATACTGCTTGTTGTAGGTACGCTTGTGTTTAACGTTGTTAAACAACAGATGCGCTTAACAACAAATAAAGCAGAGAGTATTAAATTAGAAAAAAAATACGAACAGTTAGTCAAGCAAGAGGCAACATACAAACAACAGGTGGAGCAATTAAAAGACCCTGAATATGTCGCTAAATTGGCACGTAGTGAGTATTATTTATCAAAAAAAGGTGAGATTATCTTCACAATCCCATCAAAAGAAGACTAATCAATAGCTATAAATGATTCACAAAATATAGGTATAATTAAATTAAGAAGGAGCATTCTATTTATGTCGATTGAAGTAGGTACTAAGGTAACGGGTAAAGTGACAGGAATTACAAATTTTGGAGCTTTTGTGGAACTTGAAGGTGGCAAGACAGGTCTTGTTCATATTAGTGAAGTTGCAGATAGCTATGTTAAAGATATCCATGATATTTTAACTGTCGGTGATGAAGTCACTGTTAAAGTTATGAACGTAGGTGATGATGGTAAGATTGGTTTGTCTATCCGTCGTGCAATTGATAAGCCTGAAAGTGAAAAAAGCGCATCATCAAGTTATTCTGCACGTAAACCGAGAGCAGCGGTTAAAAAACCCACTTTCGAAAAACCTGAAGATTTCGAATCGAAAATGTCGCGTTTCTTAAAAGATAGTGATGAACGATTGACAACAATCAAACGTCAAAGTGAATCAAAACGTGGCGGTAGAGGTGCTCGTCGCGGCTAGTCCGTGCACGTGCAGTAAGGCTACAACAGCGATGAACTAATTAAGGCTAGTCGAAGGAGTAGTCCTTACCACCAGCACCGATGTATTCGTACACGGTGCTTTTTTTAAGGAGAGCGAGCGATATGTTACATGATAAGGTGAAACAGTATTGTGATAAGCACGACTTAATCAGACCAGGGGAGCGCTATCTCCTGGCTATTTCTGGTGGCGTTGATTCAATGGCACTGCTGCATTATTTTGCAACACATTTTTCAAACAATCAACTAGCGGTCGTTAATGTTAATCATCAATTACGAAATGAAGCTTACCAAGAAGCAAAACTGGTCCAAGCCACCTGTCAGTCAAACGGCATTGCGTATATTAGTAAAACGATTGACGTGAAGATGTTAAAGCATGAAGTTAATATGGGGGTTGAGGCTGCAGCTCGTATCGGTCGCTATCGCTGTTTCGAAGAGGCGTTAGCTGAAACGAACAGTGACGTAATCGTCTTAGCTCATCATGCCGATGACCAAAGTGAAACAATCTTAATGCGCTTGACCCGTGGTAGTCACGGTAGCGGCTATGCAGGTATGCCTCAACAACGGTCATTTTCAACCGGTCGGCTCATTCGTCCATTTTTAGCAGTGAGCAAAAAGGAACTGAAGCACTATGTGGAACAGCACAATATCGCTTTTTTAGAAGATGCCTCTAATGCGACAGACGATGTGACGCGTAATCGTTTTCGTCACCATATACTGCCGTTATTACACCAAGAAAATGCTCAATTAAATACCCATCTTAGTCAGTTTCATGAGGATATCATTTTGCGAGAAGGTTTTATTACAACACTGATTGAACGGGCGTTTACAGCAGTGGCCCAAACACAAACCCAGCAAAGTTATTTGCTCAATATCACCGCATTTAAGGCGGAACACCAGCTAATTCAGGAGGGGATTATTCGGCGGATACTGAGTGAATTACTGCCGCATAATCATCTGCAATTAACACGACGTTTAGTCGCGAATGCATTGGATTTATTGAAAGGAAGCACTCCGTCTGCTAAACTGTATTTACCGTCGCAATTAAGACTACAACGGGAGTATGACGAAGCCTACTTCTATTTCGAAACAGCTTCGTCCGAGGTTGTAGCCGATTGTTATACCTTAGGTAAGGATGAGTCACTGTTGATGGCTAATGGACAAACGATTAGCTGTCGACCGTGTTCGGCGATTTCCTCAGAAACTGAAGGTGAATCGTTTATCATCAATGACAATGCGGTGTTATTTCCTTTAACCATCCGTACACGTTTACAAGGTGACCGAGTACGCTTGAAGGGAATGGACGGACGTAAAAAAGTGAAAAAACTCTTTATTGATCAAAAAATACCGCGGCAACAGCGTGAACAACAAATCGTCGTCGTTGATGCAACTGGTGAAATTATTTGGTTGCCAGGTATGCAATCGACTATTTATGAAACAGCAATCGATAAGAGTCAAAATCAATATATTATAAAAATAGTCTAGGAGGACAACGACATGCGTGAAGATATTTTAGAAGTATTAATTTCTGAAGAAGAGATTGCTCAAAAGGTAAAAGAATTAGGTCAAGATTTAACGGTGACATACAAGGATAAATTCCCACTGGTGATCGGAATTTTAAAAGGTGCGACACCATTTATGATGGACCTTGTACGACAAATTGATACACAGTTAGAGTTTGATTTTATGGATGTTTCAAGTTATGGTGTCGGTACTTCATCAAGCGGTGAAGTTAAAATCATTAAAGACTTAGATGCATCCGTTGAAGGTCGCGATTTAATTATTGTTGAAGATATTATTGATAGTGGTCGTACACTTGCTTACTTAATGAATATGTTGAAAAATCGTAAAGCACGTTCAATCCAATTGGTGACATTATTAGATAAACCAGCCGGTCGTGTGGTTGATATCGAAGTTGATCATGCGTGTTTTAATGTGCCAAATGAATTTGTAGTTGGTTATGGCCTAGATTATGCAGAACGTTACCGTAATCTGCCGTACATTGGTATACTTAAACCAGAAGTATACAGTAATTAAGCGTAAGTGAATAAAGGTCAAATTATTGGGAATAAAAAAACCTTTATGCTATTATTAATGTAGCTTTTCAAGCGAAAAGACAAGGTATCGTAAGCGTTTTGAATAAAAATAAGCGATTTAAGAGTGTAAGTGCTAGTGTAGACGTATGAATCAGTGAAGTTAATTGAAAGTCGACTTTTTTTGATGAGAAGTCAATTGGGAGATAACTATTGATCTTAGGGAACACTTACATCAGAGGAGGTAAGGAATGAACCGTATTTTTAAACAAGGTATACTGTATGTGATTGTACTTGTAGTAATTGTAGGGATTGTTAACTTTATTAGTGGTGATAAAAACCAAACACGTGACATTCGTTACGATGAATTCACAACAGCCTTAAAAGACAATAAAGTAGAGTCTTACTCTATTAAACCAAGTCGTGGTGTTTTTCTAATTGAGGGTACATATAAAGACAGTACAGCTAAGAAAACATCCAATAAAGACAAAGAGGCGTTAACATTTACGACATTCTCGGTTGACTCTGAGGTAACGATTGCTGACATTAAAGCAGACACGGCCAAAGGTGTTAAAACTGAAATATTACCGCAGGATCAACAAAGCGGTTGGATTACCTTCTTAACAACGTTATTACCATTCTTACTCTTGATTCTCTTTATCTTCTTTATGATGAGTCAAGCCCAAGGCGGCGGTGGCGGCGGCAAAATGATGAACTTTGGTAAGAGTAAAGCTAAACTGTATGACAACTCTAAAATCAAAGTGCGTTTTGCCGATGTTGCAGGTGCTGATGAAGAGAAACAAGAACTTGTGGAAGTGGTTGATTTCTTAAAAGATCCTCGTAAGTTTGCGAGTCTAGGTGCTAAAATTCCGAAAGGTGTTTTATTAGTCGGACCTCCGGGTACCGGTAAAACCCTCCTAGCGAAAGCTGTTGCAGGCGAAGCTGGGACACCATTCTTCTCTATTAGTGGTTCTGACTTCGTTGAAATGTTTGTCGGTGTCGGTGCATCACGTGTACGTGATTTATTCGAACAAGCGAAGAAAAATGCGCCGTGTATCATCTTCATTGATGAAATTGATGCAGTTGGTCGCCAACGTGGTGCTGGTGTCGGTGGGGGTCACGATGAACGTGAGCAAACATTGAATCAATTACTCGTTGAAATGGATGGGTTCCAAGGCAACGAAGGCATCATTATGATTGCCGCAACTAACCGTGCAGATGTGCTTGACCCAGCCCTCTTGCGTCCCGGCCGTTTTGACCGTCAAATTACGGTTGATCGTCCTGATGTTAAAGGCCGTGAAGCAGTCTTGAAAGTTCATGCACGTAACAAGCCATTAGCTGCTGATGTTGATTTAAAAGCGATTGCCCAACGTACACCAGGTTTTTCTGGTGCCGACTTAGAAAACCTTCTAAATGAAGGGGCGCTTGTGGCCGCTCGTCGCGATAAAACTAAAATTGATATGACGGATATTGACGAAGCAACGGATCGTGTGATTGCTGGTCCAGCGAAGAAAAATCGTGTCATTAGTAAAAAAGAACGCACAACAGTTGCTTATCATGAAGCCGGCCATACAATTATTGGTACTGTGCTTGATGAAGCTGAGACCGTTCATAAAGTAACGATTGTCCCTCGTGGTCAAGCGGGTGGTTATGCCGTAATGATGCCGAAAGAAGATCGTTTCTTACTCACTAAAAACGAGTTGCTTGACCGTATTACTGGTTTGTTAGGTGGTCGTGTCGCTGAAGATGTTACTTTTGGTGAAGTATCAACCGGAGCAAGTAATGACTTTGAACGTGCAACTGAGATGGCCCATCGAATGGTGACTGAATGGGGTATGAGCGATAAAATCGGTCCACTTCAATTCAAAGGCAGCAACGATAATGTCTTCTTAGGTCGTGACATGGGTGGCGGTAAAGGCTTCTCTGATCAAATCGCATTTGTGATCGACTCAGAAGTGCAACGCATCATTAACGAATGTTACGCACGTGCCAAAGAAATTTTAACAACGCATCAAGTGCAATTAGAAACAATTGCTCAAAAATTACTTGAAATTGAAACATTGAATGCAAAAGAAATCCGCAGTCTCTTTGATACTGGTGAAATGCCCGTGGCAGAAGATGACACAGTCGTAGCTGAAGCGCAAGAAGTTGTTGTTGAAGCTGTTGGCGATGCAGATGTTGCTGCGACTGTTGATGAACAAGTGATTGAAAAAACCGAAGATAAACAATAACACATAGACAAGCATGAGTGAGTCGCGCAATGCGTGGCTCGCTTTTTGTATAAAGGAGCGTATAAAAAATGGCAGATTATTTAGTAAGAGCACTCGCATGTAATTCACAGGTGCGTGCATTCGCAGCATTAACAACAGAAACAGTCGGTGAGGCGCAACGTCGTCACCAAACATTACCAGTGACATCGGCAGCCCTAGGTCGAACCATGACGGGTGCTTTAATGTTAGGTATGAGCGGTAAAGGCGATCAAAAAATCACCTTGAAAATCGAAGGCGATGGTCCAATTGGTGCCATTATTGCTGATAGTGATGCTCATGGTAAAATTCGTGGTTACGTGCAAAATCCAGGTGTTCATTTTACGGAGTTAAATGAGCATGGCAAGTTGGATGTGCGCCGCGGTGTCGGTACAACCGGAACAGTGACTGTTACAAAAGATATCGGTATGCGTGAAAAAATCAACGGGCAAGTACCCTTGATTTCAGGTGAAATCAGTGAAGATATTACCTATTACTTAGCTACGAGTGAACAAATTCCTTCAGCTGTTGGTGCGGGTGTGTTAGTCAATCCAGATGCTTCGATTCAAGCGGCCGGAGGCTTTATGATTCAGTTGTTACCGAATGCTTCGGATGAGGTGATTACTCACATTGAGCAACAATTGGCCAATATGCCAACGATTTCGAAATTGATTGATGCGGGACGTACACCTGAAGAAATTCTCGTGGATATTTTAGGTGATGATGTAAAAATCATTGAAAAAGTACCGGTATCGTTTGAGTGTGTTTGTTCAAAAGAACGATTTGGAAACGCGATTATCTCATTAGGTGAAAAAGAGATTCGTGACATGATTGATGAAGATGGCGGAGCGGAGGCTTGCTGCCAGTTCTGTGGCAATAAATATAACTTTTCAGTAGCGGATTTAGAGGGGTTAATTACCGAGAGCAAAAACTAAATCGCTAATCTTGACAAGAATGGTAGGAATTGATAAAGTTAGGGTAATAAGATGATACGAGGGAGTGTTAATGATGGCAATTTATGAATCTGCATTAGACCTAGTCGGTCACACACCGATTGTAAAATTAAACCGTTTAGTAACTGAAGGTTCGGCGGATGTTTACGTTAAATTGGAGTATCAAAATCCTGGTGGCAGCATTAAAGATCGGATTGCGAAAGCGATGATTGAAGATGCTGAAAAAGCTGGTTTATTAAAAGCCGGTGATACGATTGTTGAGCCTACTAGTGGTAACACGGGTATTGGTTTAGCGTTTGTGGCAGCGGTAAAAGGCTATGCTTCAGTGTTTGTGATGCCGGATACGATGAGTGTAGAGCGTCGTAAATTGCTAGAAGCTTATGGTGCTAAATTAGTGTTAACACCAGGGTCTGAAGGAATGAAGGGTGCGATTGCGAAAGCAAAAGAATTATCTGCAACAGATGGTTACTTCATGCCACAACAATTTAGTAACCCGTCGAATCCTGCGATTCATGAAGCGACAACGGGACCTGAAATCATTGCTGACTTTGGTGAAACAGGCTTAGATGCCTTTATCGCTGGTGTTGGTACAGGTGGAACAGTAACTGGCGTGGGTCACGTCTTAAAACAAGCCAATCCAAACATTAGAATCTATGCTCTTGAACCATTGGAATCACCTGTTTTAGCAGGTGGTCAACCAAGCCCACATAAAATTCAAGGAATCGGTGCTGGTTTTGTCCCAGATACATTAGATACAAAGGTTTATGATGGTATTTTACAAGTGGCAAGTGAAGATGCCTTGAAAACGGCACGTCTTGTGGCCAAGGAAGAAGGCTTATTAGTTGGTATTTCTTCAGGTGCAACTATTCATGCGGCACTAGAACAAGCGAAACAATTAGGTGCCGGTAAAAAAGTATTGGCGATTGTAGCTAGTAATGGTGAACGTTACTTGAGTACACCACTTTATGAGTTCGACGATCAAGTATGAATTTGCAAGCAATAGCGAAAAAGATTACCTCAAGCAATTGAGGTAATCTTTTTTTGTTCGATAGGATTTCTGTGCAAGATAGCGTAAAATAAAGACAGATAGTATTTAGGGAGGGACACAAATGGCTCTTAAATGGAATAAACCACATCCAACGTATGTGATGGGGATTTTAAATGTTACCCCCGACTCTTTTTCGGATGGCGGAGACTATCATCGTCATGATTTAGCGGTGCAACGTGCGCAACAGTTATATGCAGATGGTGCGGATTTGATTGACGTTGGCGGTGTGTCGACGCGTCCGGGCTATTCACCGGTGAGCGTGACAGCAGAACTGGCTCGGGTCATCCCGGTTATCGATCAAATAATGAGTACGAAACCACTACCTTTGTCTGTTGATACTTACCGTGCTGAAGTCGCTTATCAGGCGATTCTTAAAGGGGCGACCATTATTAATGATCAATGGCGGGCGACCTATGATAACGAGATGGCCAGTGTAGCGGCAGAACAACACGTTCCAATTGTTTTGATGCACAACCGCGAGGACGCGCGCTACACTCATTTTTTTGATGAATACCTTGAAGATATGCAAGAAAGTATTGCAATTTGTTTGAAGGCAGGTGTTGCTCGCGATAAAATCATTTTAGATCCGGGTTTTGGTTTTGTTAAAACAGCCCAACAGAACCTCGAAGTGACCCGTCGTCTCCCTGAATTGGTGGCGCTAGGGTATGATGTTTTATATGCGCCAAGCCGTAAGCGGACGATTGGTGCGATGTTAGGCGACTTACCAGTAACTGAACGGATGGAAGGCACTGGTGCGATGGTTAATTATGCAATGATGCAAGGTGCTGCGGCAGTGCGCGTGCATGATGTGCGAGCAATTGCACGAATGATACGGGTGATGGACATTATGACACGAAAGGTTGAGTGGGATGGATAAAATATATTTAACGAATTGTGAATTTTATGGTTTTCATGGGGTATTGCCGGAAGAAACAACATTAGGTCAGCGGTTTAATATTTCCTTAGTATTAGAAGTCGATACGAAAGCAGCGGGCATTAGCGACGATGTTAAAGATACGGTCAGTTATGCGGAAGTGTTTGAAACGATGCGTGTTATCGTTGAAACTGAGCGTTATTTATTGTTAGAAGCCTTGAGTGAACGGTTAGCGACTGTTATTTTGCAGCGTTATGCTTTAATTGCCGCTTTGACAGTGACAACCGTCAAACCGCGTCCGCCGATTAACGGTCATTTTGATTCGGTTGCAGTTGAAATTAGACGAGAGCGTGGCGATTTGTAATGGAAACAGCTTATTTAAGTTTAGGGAGTAACATGGGGGATCGACGCGGATTTTTAGCGAAGGCTTATACGCAGATTAATGCCTTGGTAGGAGTTTCAATTAAACAAACCTCATCGATTTATGATACGCCACCCTGGGGATACACAGAACAAGCGACCTTTTATAACTGTGTGTTTGAAATTGAGACGAGCTTGAGTGCAACGGCCTTGTTAGCGGCAGTGCTAGAAATCGAGTTGGACTTAGGGCGAGAGCGTCTGTTTAAGTATGGTCCGCGAGTGATTGATATCGATATTTTATTGTATGGCGAAGCAAGCTATGCCACAGCCGACCTTGTGGTGCCACATCCACATATGTATGAACGTGCCTTTGTATTAGTGCCGTTGAAAGAGATTGCACCGCAGTTGGTAACGCAAGACTATCCAGCCTTGCAAGAGGCGGATACAATTGTTAAGGTTGCCGAACCGTTGCAATAATGTTGCGATTTTAGGCAAAGATATGTTAGTATTAGTATGCCTAAAAGATAAATTTCACAAAAAACATTAGACATCTAGCTAATGTTTTTTTTATAGCGAAAGTTAGAGGCGTCTATGCAGCTTGAATGCGATGAACATCATTGCATCAGTGCTGAAACAAGCGAATCGTTGAATGCATTCAGACGATTCATCTAGCCCACAAAAAGAATGAAGAGGAGTGTCACGCTGTTATGAATCAACCACATGAAGAAATGAATGATCAGTTACAAGTGCGTCGTGAAAAATTGCAACATCTATATGATGAGGGAGTTAATCCGTTCGGCCAAAAATTTGAGCGCACAGCTGACTCAAAAACAATTAATGCTGAATATGCTGACTTTGACAAGGAAGCCTTAGAAGAAAAAGCGATTGAAGTCACCGTTGCTGGTCGTTTGATGACGAAACGTGGCAAAGGTAAAGTCGGTTTCGCACACATTCAAGATCGCTATGGTCGTATTCAACTGTATATCCGTAAAGATGCTGTTGGTGACGAGGATTATGCCGTCTTCAAAATTGCTGATTTAGGCGACATCGTCGGTATTACCGGTTTACTGATGCGTACGAATACAGGTGAATTAACCATTAAAGCGACTGCCTATACTATTTTAAGCAAATCATTACGTCCGTTACCGGATAAATATCATGGTTTAACAGATGTTGAACAAATTTACCGTCAGCGTTATTTGGACTTGATTGCTAATAATGAAAGTCGCGAACGTTTTGTTCAACGTAGTAAAATCATCCGTGCGTTACGTGAATACTTTGCTCAAAAAGAATACATGGAAGTTGAAACACCGACCTTGCACTCCGTGGCAGGTGGTGCCGCAGCTAAACCATTTATGACGCATCACAATGCCTTAGATATTGATATGAATTTACGCATTGCGTTGGAGTTACACTTGAAACGTTTAATCGTCGGTGGTTTAGAACGGGTTTATGAGATTGGTCGCGTTTTCCGTAATGAAGGTACGAGCACACGTCATAACCCTGAGTTTACAATGCTTGAATCATACGCAGCTTATGAGGATTTTGAAGATGTGATGAACTTAACTGAAGGTGCATTTGTGTACTGTGCTGAAGAAGTGTTAGGGACAAGTAAAATTACTTACGGTGAATATGAACTCGATTTAGGAAAAAAATGGACGCGCATCCACATGGTAGAAGCAATCAAACAATATGCTGGTGTCGATCTTTGGCATGTTGATACGACTGAAGCACGTCGTTTAGCGAAAGAAAACAATGTTCCTATCACTGATCATATGACGTACGGACACATTGTCAATGAATTTTTCGAAGTATTTGTGGAAGAAAAATTGATTGAGCCAACTTTTGTGTATGGTCATCCGTTAGAAATTTCGCCATTAGCGAAGAAAAACGTTGAAGATCCACGTTTTACTGATCGTTTTGAATTATTCATTGTGGGACGTGAACACGCAAATGCGTTTAGTGAGTTGAATGATCCGATTGATCAACGCGAACGTTTTACTGCTCAAATTAAAGAACGTGAAGCAGGTAATGATGAAGCGCATGAAATGGATGAAGATTTCCTTGAAGCACTAGAATACGGTATGCCACCAACAGGTGGTTTAGGTATCGGTGTCGATCGCATGATTATGTTGTTAACTAATGCGGCATCGATTCGTGATGTATTATTATTCCCAACAATGCGTCCGCACGATAAATAAGCAGATTCTGACACACGCACATCTTAATGTAGCGTGTGTTTTTTTAATTTCAATAAAAATCGTTTGAAAGCATTGACAGTCACGACATATCATTGTATTATATAAAAGTTAGCTCAGCTAATTCGAATGAAATCTTAAATGATTATCACATCGAAAGTTGTTGACTATATCCAATGGATATGATATTATAAATGAGGTTGAGACAGATGTGATTGTTTGTTTAAACAGGCATTAATAATTTCAACAAAGTTGTTGACATCACAGTCATTAACGTGATATTATGTATGAGTTGCAACAGTTAGGAATGACTTGGAGCGGCGAAAAACATTTTGGAAAAGTTATTGACACGATAGCTGCTAAATGATATACTAAAGTAGTTGTCAGCGAGAGCCGATAACGATTGACCTTTGAAAACTGAACGAACAAAAAGATGTTATATGCTTAAACTCTTAGGAGTTTAACCAATTAATTTCGTAACGACAATAAGTAATAAATTTTTAGCTAGCGAACTAGTTAAGGATCATTTGACGGTTTAAACACCGTTACTTTTTAACGAGAGTTTGATCCTGGCTCAGGACGAACGCTGGCGGCGTGCCTAATACATGCAAGTCGAACGAACGGATAAGGAGCTTGCTCCTTTGAAGTTAGTGGCGGACGGGTGAGTAACACGTGGGTAACCTGCCTCACAGCTGGGGATAACATCGAGAAATCGATGCTAATACCGAATGTGCTGAACATCATAAGATGTTCAAGTGAAAGACGGTTTCGGCTGTCACTGTGAGATGGACCCGCGCTGGATTAGCTAGTTGGTAAGGTAATGGCTTACCAAGGCGACGATCCATAGCCGACCTGAGAGGGTGATCGGCCACATTGGGACTGAGACACGGCCCAAACTCCTACGGGAGGCAGCAGTAGGGAATCTTCGGCAATGGACGAAAGTCTGACCGAGCAACGCCGCGTGAGCGAAGAAGGCCTTCGGGTCGTAAAGCTCTGTTGTTAGAGAAGAACAAGGGTGAGAGTAACTGTTCACCCCTTGACGGTATCTAACCAGAAAGCCACGGCTAACTACGTGCCAGCAGCCGCGGTAATACGTAGGTGGCAAGCGTTGTCCGGAATTATTGGGCGTAAAGCGCGCGCAGGCGGTCTTTTAAGTCTGATGTGAAAGCCCCCGGCTCAACCGGGGAGGGTCATTGGAAACTGGAAGACTTGAGGACAGAAGAGGAGAGTGGAATTCCAAGTGTAGCGGTGAAATGCGTAGATATTTGGAGGAACACCAGTGGCGAAGGCGGCTCTCTGGTCTGTTACTGACGCTGAGGCGCGAAAGCGTGGGGAGCAAACAGGATTAGATACCCTGGTAGTCCACGCCGTAAACGATGAGTGCTAAGTGTTAGGGGGTTTCCGCCCCTTAGTGCTGCAGTTAACGCATTAAGCACTCCGCCTGGGGAGTACGACCGCAAGGTTGAAACTCAAAGGAATTGACGGGGGCCCGCACAAGCGGTGGAGCATGTGGTTTAATTCGAAGCAACGCGAAGAACCTTACCAGGTCTTGACATCCTTTGACCATTCTGGAGACAGAACTTTCCCTTCGGGGACAAAGTGACAGGTGGTGCATGGTTGTCGTCAGCTCGTGTCGTGAGATGTTGGGTTAAGTCCCGCAACGAGCGCAACCCTTGATTTTAGTTGCCAGCATTAAGTTGGGCACTCTAAAGTGACTGCCGGTGTAAGCCGGAGGAAGGTGGGGATGACGTCAAATCATCATGCCCCTTATGACCTGGGCTACACACGTGCTACAATGGATAATACAAAGGGTCGCGAAGCCGCGAGGTGGAGCCAATCCCATAAAATTATTCTCAGTTCGGATTGCAGGCTGCAACTCGCCTGCATGAAGCCGGAATCGCTAGTAATCGTAGATCAGCATGCTACGGTGAATACGTTCCCGGGCCTTGTACACACCGCCCGTCACACCACGAGAGTTTGTAACACCCAAAGCCGGTTTGGTAACCTTCGGGAGCTAGCCGTCTAAGGTGGGATAGATAATTGGGGTGAAGTCGTAACAAGGTAGCCGTATCGGAAGGTGCGGCTGGATCACCTCCTTTCTAAGGAATAGGAACACACCTTCGGGTGTGATAAGTTACATTAATTGTTGTATGACATCTGTTTGTTCGTTTAGTTTTGAGAAGTCAATCTTCTCCAAAGGGCCTATAGCTCAGCTGGTTAGAGCGCACGCCTGATAAGCGTGAGGTCGATGGTTCGAGTCCATTTAGGCCCACCATTTTAAATTGAATACCCTTATAAAGGGGCCTTAGCTCAGCTGGGAGAGCGCCTGCCTTGCACGCAGGAGGTCAGCGGTTCGATCCCGCTAGGCTCCACCATTATTTTTTTGTTCTTTGAAAACTGAATACTAATTGATATGAAATAGAAAGACCAAGTAACAACCGAGACTCATTTTAGGTGATTTATAATCATCAGGTCGTATCGCACGACCAACCAGACATATGTTCATTATGTCGAACTAAAAGCCGTAAGGTGATTAGTAAAGAGGCGTTAGTAGTTGTTTAACAACGAACACAAATCTGAAGGTTAAGTTAGAAAGGGCGCACGGTGAATGCCTTGGCACTAGGAGCCGATGAAGGACGGGACTAACACCGATATGCTTTGGGGAGCTGTACGTAAGCTTTGATCCAGAGATTTCCGAATGGGGAAACCTACTATGCTTGATCGCATAGTGTCTACAACTGAATACATAGGTTGTTTGACGGCAGACGCAGGGAACTGAAACATCTTATTACCTGCAGGAAGAGAAAGAAAAATCGATTTCCTGAGTAGCGGCGAGCGAAACGGAAACAGCCCAAACCAAAGAGCTTGCTCTTTGGGGTTGTAGGACATTCTACACGGAGTTACAAAGGAAGCGTTTAGTTGAGTAACCTGGAAAGGTTAACCAAAGAGGGTAACAGTCCCGTAAACGAAAAGCGCTTCTCTCCAGAATGTATCCTGAGTACGGCGGAACACGAGAAATTCCGTCGGAATCCACGGGGACCATCCCGTAAGGCTAAATACTCCCTAGTGACCGATAGTGTACCAGTACCGTGAGGGAAAGGTGAAAAGAACCCCGGAAGGGGAGTGAAATAGTTCCTGAAACCGTGTGCCTACAAGTAGTTAAAGCCCGTTAATGGGTGATAGCGTGCCTTTTGTAGAATGAACCGGCGAGTTACGTTTACTAGCAAGGTTAAGTCGAGAAGACGGAGCCGCAGCGAAAGCGAGTCTGAATAGGGCGAATTAGTTAGTAGGCGTAGACCCGAAACCAGGTGATCTACCCATGTCCAGGATGAAGGTAAGGTAAAACTTACTGGAGGTCCGAACCCACGTAAGTTGAAAATTGCGGGGATGAGGTGTGGGTAGCGGAGAAATTCCAATCGAACCTGGAGATAGCTGGTTCTCTCCGAAATAGCTTTAGGGCTAGCCTCGAGGTAGAGAGTCGTGGAGGTAGAGCACTGTTTGAACTAGGGGCCCATCTAGGGTTACTGAATTCAGATAAACTCCGAATGCCATCGACTTATACTCGGGAGTCAGACAGTGAGTGATAAGATCCATTGTCGAGAGGGAAACAGCCCAGACCACCAGTTAAGGTCCCTAAATATACGTTAAGTGGAAAAGGATGTAGTATTGCTTAGACAACTAGGATGTTGGCTCAGAAGCAGCCACCATTTAAAGAGTGCGTAATAGCTCACTAGTCGAGTGACACCGCGCCGAAAATGTACCGGGGCTAAACGTATTACCGAAACTGTGGATGAACATCTATGATGTTCGTGGTAGGAGAGCGTTCTAAAGACAGCGAAGTCAGACCGTGAGGACTGGTGGAGTGTTTAGAAGTGAGAATGCCGGTATGAGTAGCGAAAGACGGGTGAGAATCCCGTCCACCGAATATCTAAGGTTTCCTGGGGAAGGCTCGTCCGCCCAGGGTTAGTCGGGACCTAAGCTGAGGCCGATAGGCGTAGGCGATGGACAACAGATTGATATTTCTGTACCAGTCATTAATGTTTGAGCGATGGGGGGACGCAGTAGGATACGAACGCATGCTGATGGATATGCATGTACAAGCAATTAGGCAGGAAAGTAGGCAAATCCGCTTTCCGCGTAAGCTGAGTTGTGATGTGGTGGCACCTAGTGCCGTAGGTTCTGATTCCACACTGCCAAGAAAAGCCTCTAGTTAGTTAATGACTGCCCGTACCGCAATCCGACACAGGTAGATGAGGAGAGAATCCTAAGGTGAGCGAGAGAACTCTTGTTAAGGAACTCGGCAAAATGACCCCGTAACTTCGGGAGAAGGGGTGCTCTATTAAGGTGAAAGCCTGAGAGAGCCGCAGTGAATAGGCCCAAGCGACTGTTTACCAAAAACACAGGTCTATGCAAAATCGTAAGATGAAGTATATGGGCTGACACCTGCCCGGTGCTGGAAGGTTAAGAGGAGTGCTTAGCGCAAGCGAAGGTGCGAATTGAAGCCCCAGTAAACGGCGGCCGTAACTATAACGGTCCTAAGGTAGCGAAATTCCTTGTCGGGTAAGTTCCGACCCGCACGAAAGGTGTAACGATTTGGGCACTGTCTCAACAAGAGACTCGGTGAAATTATAGTACCTGTGAAGATGCAGGTTACCCGCGACAGGACGGAAAGACCCCGTGGAGCTTTACTGCAATCTGATATTGAATGTTTGTGTCACTTGTACAGGATAGGTAGGAGCCTTGGACTCCGGAGCGCTAGCTTCGGATGAGGCGTTGGTGGGATACTACCCTTGTGACATGACCATTCTAACCCGCACCCCTTATCGGGGTGGGAGACAGTGTCAGATGGGCAGTTTGACTGGGGCGGTCGCCTCCTAAAGAGTAACGGAGGCGCCCAAAGGTTCCCTCAGAATGGTTGGAAATCATTCGCAGAGTGTAAAGGCACAAGGGAGCTTGACTGTGAGACCTACAAGTCGAACAGGGACGAAAGTCGGGCTTAGTGATCCGGTGGTTCCGCATGGAAGGGCCATCGCTCAACGGATAAAAGCTACCCCGGGGATAACAGGCTTATCTCCCCCAAGAGTCCACATCGACGGGGAGGTTTGGCACCTCGATGTCGGCTCATCGCATCCTGGGGCTGTAGTCGGTCCCAAGGGTTGGGCTGTTCGCCCATTAAAGCGGTACGCGAGCTGGGTTCAGAACGTCGTGAGACAGTTCGGTCCCTATCCGTCGCGGGCGCAGGAAATTTGAGAGGAGCTGTCCTTAGTACGAGAGGACCGGGATGGACACACCGCTGGTGTACCAGTTGTTCCGCCAGGAGCATCGCTGGGTAGCTATGTGTGGAAGGGATAAACGCTGAAAGCATCTAAGCGTGAAGCCCCCCTCGAGATGAGATTTCCCATCACTTTATGTGAGTAAGACCCCTGAGAGACGATCAGGTTGATAGGTTCGGAGTGGAAGTGCAGCGATGTACGGAGCGGACGAATACTAATAGGTCGAGGACTTAACCTTATTAAGTTTTAAAAGCGAAAATGACGATGGGTTGTTACCTTTCGAAAAAACATCAATTAGTATTCAGTTTTGAGAGTGCAAACTTTCATTGATAATTTCATAATTATCCAGACATATTTATCTGTTTGGTGACGATAGCAAAGAGGATACACCTGTTCCCATCCCGAACACAGTAGTTAAGCTCTTTAGCGCCGATGGTAGTTGGGGGTTTCCCCCTGTGAGAGTAGGACGTTGCCAAGCAATGGGGGTTTAGCTCAGCTGGGAGAGCATCTGCCTTACAAGCAGAGGGTCGGCGGTTCGAGCCCGTCAACCCCCACCATTTTTTGCCGACTTAGCTCAGCTGGTAGAGCAACTGATTTGTAATCAGTAGGTCGCGGATTCGACTTCTGCAGTCGGCATACATCTTTTATAAAGATGGCAGACAATATAATACCAAATCTTGTTTTTAAAACAAGAGCCGTTAGCTCAGTTGGTAGAGCATCTGACTTTTAATCAGAGGGTCGCTGGTTCGAGCCCAGCACGGCTCATATAGCGGATGTGGCGGAATTGGCAGACGCACCAGATTTAGGATCTGGCGCCGCAAGGCGTGGGGGTTCAAGTCCCTTCATCCGCATTATGCGAAAGTAGTTCAGTGGTAGAACATCACCTTGCCAAGGTGGGGGTCGCGGGTTCGAATCCCGTCTTTCGCTCCATATTTTATGTTTACTTTTTTATCACCCTTGCCGGGGTGGCGGAACTGGCAGACGCACAGGACTTAAAATCCTGCGGTGAGTGATCACCGTACCGGTTCGATTCCGGTCCTCGGCACCATATATAGCGCCCATAGCTCAACTGGATAGAGTACTTGACTACGAATCAAGCGGTTAGAGGTTCGACTCCTCTTGGGCGCATTTATATTACGGGAAGTAGCTCAGCTTGGTAGAGCACTTGGTTTGGGACCAAGGGGTCGCAGGTTCGAATCCTGTCTTCCCGATAAAAAACAAAAAGATAATTCCTTTTAGGAGTTATCTTTTTTTTGCCTATCATTCATTAAGTTGATATGGTTGCACTCATAATTACGATTCAGTATAATAGGTAATAAGTCAGATTAGGTCAATTATATCTAGGAGTCATAAGGAGGTTAAGACGGATGAGTAATATGTCGGACGTAATCGAAGCCTACATTAAACGTTATCTTGAAGCAGAAGAAGAAATCGAACTAAAACGCAATGAAATGGCCGTTCATTTTCAATGTGTCCCTTCACAAATCAATTACGTTATTAATACGCGTTTCACTACAGAACGAGGCTATACCGTCGAAAGTAAGCGTGGCGGTGGCGGTTACATCCGCATTTTGAAAGTGCGTTTGAACACGCATAGTCAATTGGTGGATATGTTACTAGCGTTAATTGAGGATAAGGAAATCACCGAAAATATCGCAACCGATATTACCTGCCGTTTATGTCAAGAAGAGGTTGTGACTGAAGCAGAAGCCAAGCTAATGATGGTCACGCTTAGTCAAAATTTCCACGAAGATAAAATGCAAAATAATGCTGTACGAAAACATTATATGCAGGTGTTTTTGGAACATTTAAAATACAGAACATAATATAACTTTTAAGGGAGTGAGTGCAGATGTTTGGAAGATTTACACAAAAAGCACAGAAAGTCATCGCGTTATCACAAGAAGAAGCAATTCGTTTACGCCATACTAACTTAGGAACAGAACATATTTTACTTGGTCTTATTCGCGAAGGCGAAGGAATCGCGGCGCAAGCCTTAAAAGAACTCGGGTTAGATACTGAAAAAATCGAAGCTGCTGTAGCAGAATTAATGGTTGAAGGTACTGAGGATGTACAGATTATTCGCTATACACCACGTGCTAAAAAGGTGATTGAATTATCGATTGATGAGGCGCGTAAACTTGGTCATACGTATGTTGGAACAGAACATATATTGCTCGGTCTTATTCGCGAAGGTGAAGGGATTGCCGCGCGGATATTCAGTAATTTAGATGTCAGCCTCAATAAAGCAAGACAGCAAGTCTTACAGTTGTTAGGGATTCGCACGCAACCTAATCAACAAAATCGTGCAGCAACGCAAGGCACACCAACCTTAGACTCGTTGGCCCGTGATTTAACACAAACGGCGCGTGAAGATAAGTTGGATCCTGTGATTGGCCGTGCGAAGGAAATCCAACGGGTCATCGAAGTATTGAGCCGTCGTACAAAAAACAACCCCGTTTTGATTGGCGAACCAGGTGTTGGTAAAACCGCTGTAGCTGAAGGACTTGCTCTGCAAATTATTAATAACGAGGTGCCGGAAACACTCCGAGGTAAACGCGTTATGACCCTTGATATGGGAACGGTTGTGGCAGGTACAAAGTATCGTGGTGAATTTGAAGACCGCTTAAAAAAAGTTATGGAAGAAATTCGTCAAGCAGGCAATGTTATCCTCTTTATTGATGAGTTACATACGTTAATAGGTGCAGGTGGTGCCGAAGGTGCAATCGATGCCTCAAACATTTTAAAACCATCATTGGCCCGAGGCGAATTACAATGTATCGGTGCAACAACACGCGATGAATATCGTAAATACATTGAAAAAGATGCTGCGCTTGAACGTCGTTTTCAACCGGTACAAGTAGAAGAACCTTCGATTGCAGATGCAATCTTAATATTAAAAGGCTTGCGTGATCGTTACGAAGCGCATCATGGCGTTGCCTTTACAGATGCGGCTTTAGAGGCGGCAGTTGTAATGTCTCAACGTTACATTCAAGATCGTTTTCTACCAGATAAAGCGATTGATTTAATCGATGAAGCTGGTTCAAAAGTACGGTTGAAATCATTCATTACACCGACAAATGTAAAAAAATTAGAAGTCGAGTTGGCACAAATCCGTCAAGAAAAAGATGCGGCTGTTCAAGGTCAAGAATTCGAAAAAGCAGCTGATTTACGTGATAAAGAGAAAAAATGTGCGATTGCTTTGAAAAAAGGTAAGGAAACATGGAACAGTACTAAAATGGCGCAACACCAACAAGTTGATGCAGATGTCATTGCGGAAGTTGTTGCGAGTTGGACAGGTATTCCCGTTGCTAAATTAGCGAAGACTGAATCACAACGGCTGTTAAAACTTGAGAAGATTTTACATGAACGTGTGATTGGTCAAGATCGTGCGGTTCACTCGATTGCTAAAGCTGTTCGTCGTGCGCGTGCTGGACTTAAAGATCCAGCGAGACCGATAGGGTCATTTATTTTCTTAGGTCCTACAGGTGTAGGTAAGACCGAATTAGCCCGTGCTTTAGCTGAAGCAATGTTTGAAGATGAGGATGCAATGATTCGAATCGATATGAGCGAGTACATGGAAAAATTTTCGACAGCGCGCTTAGTCGGAGCACCTCCTGGTTACGTAGGTTATGAAGAAGGTGGTCAATTGACAGATAAGGTGCGTCAAAAACCATATGCTGTCTTACTATTAGATGAAATCGAAAAGGCACACCCCGATGTGTTCAATTTATTGTTACAAGTATTAGATGACGGACGCTTAACCGATTCAAAAGGTCGTGTCGTTGATTTTAGTAATACAATTATTATTATGACCTCTAATATTGGTGCCAATGAAATTAAAACGGATAAAACAGTTGGATTTGGAGCGATTGATCCGCTGAAAGATACAGCTGTGATGGAAAAACGTGTCCTTGAGACATTGAAGAAAGCCTTCCGTCCGGAATTCCTCAACCGAATTGATGAAAACGTCGTGTTTGATTCGTTAGGTGAGAAAGAATTAACTAAAATTGTGAAATTAATGATTGCCCAATTAAGCAAACGCTTATCAAACCAAGACATTCATCTGTCATTAACACCGAAAGCCTTGAAAAAAATCGCAAAAGAAGGCTACGATCCAGAGTATGGTGCCCGCCCGATTCGTCGTGCGATTCAACGCCATGTTGAAGATTTACTCTCTGAAGAAATCTTAAAAGGAACGGTTATTAAAGGTCAAGCAGTGACGATTGACTTGGATAAAGACAGCCAGTTTATGGTTAAAAAACCACGAAAAAAAATGGATAAAAAAGTAAGTGCTAAAAAGCCTATCGCTGTAAAGACTCATTAATAATAGTGGTCAAAAAAAGGGACGTAATGTCCTTTTTTTTTGCGGAAAGATATAGTTTGTGAAGTATGACAGAAGAGATATTCACTCTGCAATAACACCCTTATGTCTGTCGTTTTTTTGGAAATATGTTAAACTTAAGGGAATTAAACTACAGCAAAGAAGGTGTGTTATGGTCAAGAAAAAAACAAGTACAAAGTTTGTCTGTAACGCGTGTGGCTATGAGTCTCCTAAATGGATGGGACGCTGCCCGAATTGTAATGAATGGAATCAAATGGTTGAATTTGTTGAGGCAAAGGTGCAAAAAGGCCGTACAAGTTTTAATCATACTGAGGATAATAATCAACAAGCGCTCCCGTTATCAAAGATTACGAGTGAGACGGAACAACGTATTTTAACAGATATGCCAGAACTCAATCGTGTACTCGGCGGTGGACTCGTTAAAGGCTCGCTTGTGTTAGTCGGTGGTGATCCAGGCATTGGGAAATCAACGCTGTTATTGCAAGTCTCTGCCCAATTAACGAAGGCGAAACGCAAGGGCCTCTATGTGTCTGGTGAAGAGTCAATTAAACAAACGAAATTACGAGCGGAGCGTTTAAACGTCGATGGCGACCTGCTTTATGTGTATGCACAAACCGATTTAGAAGTGATCTCAAAAACGGTACAAACATTATTGCCAGAATTCGTTGTGATTGACTCAATCCAAACGATGTATCATCCTGATATCACGAGTGCTGCTGGTAGCGTCACGCAGGTGCGGGAGTGTACATCAGAGTTGATGCGACTCGCCAAAACGTTGAATATCGCGATTTTTATCGTCGGACACGTGACGAAAGAAGGGACGATTGCAGGTCCGAGAATGTTAGAGCATATGGTCGATACCGTTCTCTACTTTGAAGGTGAGCGTCATCATGCGTACCGTATTTTACGAGCCGTCAAAAACCGTTTTGGTTCGACGAATGAAATGGGTATTTTCGAAATGCGTGATATGGGTCTAATTGAAGTTGAAAATGCCTCAGAAGTTTTTTTGGAAGAACGCTTAGAAGGGGCAGCAGGTTCTGCTGTCGTTACTTCGATGGAAGGAACACGGCCTGTACTCGTTGAAATTCAAGCGCTAGTGTCACCAACTGTTTATGGTAATGCCCGACGCATGGCAACGGGGATGGATTATAACCGCGTATCACTTATTATGGCAGTGCTGGAAAAACGTGAAGGTTTAATGCTGCAAAATCAAGATGCGTATTTAAAGGCAGCTGGTGGTGTTAAACTTGATGAACCGGCCATTGATTTAGCGATTGCTATCAGTATCGCCTCGAGTTATTACGATAAGCCAACCGCTGCGATGGATTGTTTTATTGGTGAGGTGGGTTTAACGGGTGAAATTCGTCGGGTTGCCCGAATTGATCAACGGGTGCAAGAAGCTGCTAAACTCGGCTTTAAGCGGATTATTATTCCGGCGAATAACATCGGCGGTTGGACATTCCCGACCGAAATTCAAGTGATAGGCGTGGCGACATTGCGTGAAGCAATTCAAAAAGCCTTTCCAACTAAATGATAAAGGAGGCAACGAAATGGCTAAAGTATTAATTTATATTTGTTATGCAATTGTCGGAGGCGCCTTTGGTGCCATCGGTTTTCCGTACATTTGGACGGGAATATTCGGAGCAAACGTCTCTCCCTTACTCAATAATTCGATTGTCAATACGCTTATTGGTCTTATTGTTTTTATCCTATTATTTTCATGGGCAATCAAACACATTGAGAACAGCTTGAAAACAGTAGAATCGTTTTTAGCAAAAACCCCTAATACAAGCGTCTTATTTGGGAGTTTAGGTTTAATTGTCGGTTTAATTATTTCATTTCTCTTAAGCTTACCGATTAGTCAAATTGAAATGCCGTTAATTAGTAACGTATTGCCGATTTTATTAGCGATCTTTTTTGGCTATTTAGGTGTACGCATGGGTGTCGCCCGCAAAGAAGAATGGTTGTCGATTTTATCGCTTAATCGAATGGGCAAGAAAAAAGCAGTGGAGACGATTGCTACCGAGCAAAAACGAAATGAGAATCCTAAATTTTTAGATACGAGCGTTGTCATTGATGGTCGTATTGCCGATATTATTCGCACCGGTTTTTTAGAAGGTCCAGTGATGATTCCTTTATTCGTTCTTGAAGAATTACAACATATTGCCGATAGTTCTGATTCGCTTAAACGCACAAAGGGCCGTCGTGGACTGGATATTTTAAATGCCTTACAAAACGAAAAGAAAATAGAAGTGCGGATGTTTGAAGGCGACTACGACGATATTACCGAGGTTGATAGCAAACTCGTGCGTGCTGCAAAAGAATATGGCGGCGTTGTCGTAACGAATGATTATAATTTAAACAAGGTTTGTGAATTTCAAAAGATTCCAGTTTTAAACATTAACGATCTCGCCAATGCAGTTAAACCTGTCGTTTTACCAGGCGAAAAGTTGCATTTACTTGTTGTCAAAGACGGTAAAGAACGCAACCAAGGTATCGGCTACCTAGATGATGGCACGATGATTGTCGTTGAAGAAGGCCGTCGTTTCATCAATCAAACGGTCGATGTTGCGGTGACCAGTGTGCTTCAAACATCGGCAGGCCGAATGATTTTTGCAAAGGTCTATAAATAGGAGACGATAATGTCGCATAATTGTTTGAAAATAGACTTGCAAGAAAGCTCAATTGGTGCGAATATAGTAAGGTACATGATGGGCAAGCCCATTGATTCAGCGAGAGAGGCACTCATGTTTTAATATGATAGCGCAACTGCTGAAATCGAAGAGATGCTACATGCATCGCATATAAACCGTTGCACCAACAGATGGCTCTTTTGTGAATGTTGAACCTGCTCAAATCAGTATAAAGTACGACCGCTTTTACAAATAGCACAAGCCTTAGAGGCGTTGCTGCTAAAATAACCCGTTCCTTAAGGAGGAAATGTCAAGTGAGTAACCGTATCCGTGTGCGTTATGCACCAAGCCCAACCGGACATTTACATATTGGTAATGCCCGTACTGCAATTTTCAACTATCTTTATGCCCGTCATGAAGGTGGCGATTTCATCTTACGCATTGAAGACACTGACTTAAAACGTAATGTTGCTGATGGTGAATCAAGTCAAATCGAATTTTTAAAATGGTTAGGACTTGATTGGTCTGAAGGTGTGAATGAAAATGGTCAACATGGCGAGTTTGGTCCGTATCGTCAATCAGAACGTAACGAGATTTACGCGAAGTTAATTGCTGAATTGTTAGAAAAAGATTTAGCATATAAAGCGTATGATACCGAAGAAGAATTGGCGGCAGAACGCGAAGCGCAGGTTGCGGCTAGTACAATGCCACGTTATTCTGGTCGAGACGCTCATTTAACAGCAGAGCAACGTGCTGCATACGAAGCAAAAGGTTTAAAACCGAGCATTCGTTTCCGCGTACCAAAAGATCGTACATTCGCCTTTGATGACATTGTTAAAGGCCATGTTTCGTTTGAATCAAATGATATTGGTGATTGGGTTATCTGTAAAAAAGATGGTATTCCAACGTATAACTTTGCCGTTGTTGCTGATGACTATTTAATGAAAATCTCACACGTATTACGTGGTGATGATCATATCTCAAATACACCGAAGCAATTAATGATATACGATGCATTTGGTTGGGACGTGCCTGTCTTTGGTCATATGACATTAATCGTTAATGATCAACATAAAAAATTAAGTAAACGTGATGAATCAATCATCCAATTCATCGAGCAATATGCTGAATTAGGTTATTTACCAGCGGCCTTGTTTAACTTTATTACAATGCTCGGCTGGTCACCTGAAGGTGAAGAAGAAATCTTTAGCCAAGAAGAATTCATTAAGATCTTCAATCCAGCCCGCCTATCACATTCACCAGCGGTCTTTGATAAAGCCAAGTTACAATGGATGAACAACCAATACGTTAAGAAAATGACACTGACAGAAGTGGTTGAGCTCGCGTTGCCTTTCTTGCAAAAAGCTGGTCGTTTACCGTTGGAATTAACGGCTGAACAACATGCGTGGGCAACAAATCTAATTTCACTGTACCACCAACAAATGAGCTACGGCGCTGAAATTGTTGAGTTAACAGATATGTTCTTCACTGAGGAATTAACATTCTCTGATGAGGCCCAAGCAGTGTTAGCAGAAGAAACAGTTCCGACTGTTTTGGCAGCCTTTGCTGCTCAACTTGCAAGCTTAACGGATGAAGACTTTATCGCGGCGAATATTAAACCAATGATTAAAGTCGTTCAAAAAGAGACAGGCATTAAAGGTAAAAACCTCTTTATGCCAATCCGTATTGCGACAACGGGTGAAATGCATGGCCCTGAGTTACCACAAGCGATTGAAGTGTTAGGCAAGGAAGTTGTCTTGAAACGTTTAGCTAAATTAAGCTAATACAACTTGCACGATTGCAGATATCTGCGTATAATGAAAAGCAACTATAGATTGATCGTTAATAAGAAGAAGTAGTCAAACCCGTCTGTAACAGAGACAATCAGCTAGGCTGGGACTGATTGATAGACGCTTGATGAAATGCCTCTTAGAGACTCTATTTGAAGTGAGTAGGATAGAGCGTTGACTGTGCGTTAAACAGCTAAGTTGGGAGTGTAGGTTGCTCCAAACAGAGTGGAACCACGCGAAAGCGTCTCTGTCATATAGACAGAGGCGTTTTTTATTTGAATCGGTCAAATGATCATGCTAACAAGTAAACTATAAAGTAGAAGTTGAGGGATAAATTATGTTTCGTCAGATGAAAGAGCAGGTAGATGTCGTGTTGCACAATGATCCAGCTGCCTCGTCACGTCTGGAAGTGATGTTGACGTATGCAGGTGTACATGCCATTTGGAACCATCGTATCGCACACTTTTTATACCGCCATCACTTGAAATTACTTGCACGAATCATTTCACAGATGAGTCGTTTCTTTACGGGGATTGAAATTCATCCGGGTGCAACGATTGGTCGACGGTTGTTTATTGATCATGGCATGGGATTGGTCATCGGTGAAACGTGCCGCATTGGTGATGATGTCACCCTTCATCATGGTGTTACCCTCGGTGGAACAGGACATGACACGGGTTGGCGTCATCCTATTATTAAAGATCGTGCCTTTATTTCGGGCGACGTCCAAATACTAGGCCCCATCGTCATTGGTGAGGATAGCAAGATTGGTGCGGGTGCCGTTGTTATTCAGGATATTCCTGATCAAGCGACGGCTGTCGGTGTCCCAGCCCGCGTTATTCGGATTGGTGATCGACGTGTCGATGTCGCGAATAAGGCAAAACAACTCGAAGAACGCATCGACGCTTTAACGCTAGAATTAGCCAACTTAACAACAGCAGTCAAAAAAATTCGTGAGGGAAAAGAGGATTAAGATGAGCATTCAACTATATAATACGTTAACGAGACAAAAAGAAGTGTTTGAACCGATTGAAAAAGGTGAAGTGAAGATGTATGTCTGTGGCCCCACCGTTTATAACTATATTCATATTGGGAATGCGCGCCCCATCATCGTGTTTGATACCGTGCGTCGTTATTTTGAATACCGTGGTTATCACGTCAAGTTTGTGTCGAACTTTACCGATGTCGATGATAAATTAATCCGTGTAGCCGATGAACTCAAAGTGACAGTGCCCGAAGTGGCTGATCGATTCATTAAAGCTTATGAAGAAGATACCGCTGCTCTCGGTGTTGAACCAGCCGATGTTCATCCGCGTGTCACTGAGAACATGCCGGAAATCATTGCCTTAATCGCAACCTTAATTGACAAAGGCTATGCTTATGAGAGCGAAGGCGACGTCTATTACCGTACACGGAAATTCGAAAATTACGGCGCTTTATCACACCAATCATTGCACGACTTAAAGGTTGGTGCGCGTGTTGAGGAAGACACTGCGAAACAAGAACCGCTTGATTTTGTATTATGGAAGGCTGCTAAGCCAGGTGAAATCAGCTGGGAGAGCGCGTGGGGATTAGGTCGCCCGGGTTGGCATATTGAATGTTCAGCGATGGCCGAAAAATACTTAGGTAAAACAATTGATATTCATGCGGGCGGGCAAGACTTACAGTTCCCTCACCATGAAAATGAGATTGCGCAATCAGAAGCTGCCCATGACCAAACTTTTGCGCGTTATTGGATGCATAACGGGTATATGAATATCGATGATACGAAAATGTCGAAATCGCTCGGTAATTTTATCACTGTTCATGAGATGCTAAAAGAGCATGATCCAGTCGCATTCCGCTTTTTCATGTTAAGTGTGCATTACCGAAACCCCATTAACTACAGTCCGGCGTTGTTAGCTGATGCCCAAAATGGTTTGGAGCGTTTAAGAACAGCTTATTTCAATGTTAAACACCGCTTGTCGGTGGCTGTTGACAATGAACCGAGTGATGCTGATGCATGGTACGAACAATTAAATGAGGTGCAACGCGATTTCGAACGTGAAATGGATGATGACTTTAACACTGCTAATGCGATCACAACGTTGTATGACCTCGCTAAAAAAGCGAATATTTATGTCGCAAAAAACCATGTTGGTTTTGGCATATTGGAAAGTTTCATGCACGCCTTTGAGAAATATTTTGCGATTTTAGGATTAACGTTAGCAACGGCAAAAACGAGTACAGCGGATCAATTGAGTGATGAAGAGATTGAACAATTAATCGAAGAACGTGATTTAGCTCGGAATGAACGTCGCTTTGATCGTTCAGATGAGATTCGTGATTTATTTAAGGGACAACAGATAATTTTAGAGGATACCCCACAGGGAACTCGTTGGAGAAGAGGATAACAATGGCAGATTTAAAACAATTAAACGGCTTGGCACTGGCCTACATGGGCGATGCCATTTTCGAAGTTGCCGTCCGGAATCATTTGCTGCGACAAGGCAAGACGAATCCGAATCGGTTGCACACAACAGCGACCCACTATGTCAGCGCAAAAGCACAGGATCGCATTTTAAAACATTGGCTCGAAACAGAGGCTTTAACAGCCTTTGAAGTAACGATTGTTAATCGCGGCCGCAATGCGAAGTCGAAAACGATTCGTAAAAATACGGACTTAATGACCTACCGTTATTCAACAGCCTTTGAAGCGTTGATAGGCTACTTATACTTAACTGATGAAACAGATCGTTTGAATGAACTGATGAACGCAGCGCTTGCTTTTCATGACGCTGCATTAGAAGGAGGAAAATAACATGGCAGATGATATTATTGCAGGACGTAATCCTGTGCTAGAAGTATTGCGTTCTGATCGCGATATTAATAAAGTATGGTTACAAGAGGGAACAGAAAAAGGGGTCGGCTCACAAATATTAGCGTTGGCTAAAAAACGTGGCGTGCAAGTACAGATGATTCCAAAACAAAAAATGAACTCATTAACAGATCAAGTGCATCAAGGAGTAGCGGCTCAAGTTGCAGCTTACCAATATGCCGAGATGGAAGATTTATTTAAGGCAGCTGCTGATAAAGGTGAGGATCCGTTCTTCTTAATCTTAGATGAACTCGAAGATCCACATAACCTCGGCTCAATCATGCGAACAGCTGATACAGTTGGCGCACACGGAATTATCATCCCCAAACGTCGTGCAGTTGGTTTAACTGCAACGGTCGCTAAGGCTTCAACAGGTGCAATTGAACACGTACCGGTTGTGCGTGTGACAAACATTGCTCGTACGATTGAAGAACTGAAGAAACAAGGTGTTTGGATTTTTGGAACAGATGCTTCGGCGAAAGAAGATTATCGTTCAATGGATCCGACCTTACCGCTTGCGCTTATTATCGGCAGTGAAGGTCGCGGTATTTCACGCTTAGCAGTAGAAAAATGTGATTTTCTTGTGAGTTTACCAATGCGCGGACATGTCACTTCATTAAATGCCTCAGTGGCAGCAAGTATTCTTATGTTTGAAGTATTGCGTAAACGCTCACCATTAGGTAAGTAAGATGAGGACGATTCTGTTTGTGGACGGGTACAATGTGATTGGTCATTGGGCGCATCTTGAACGACTCAAGCGTCAGTCAATCGCACACGCACGTGAACAACTGCTCGAAGAACTGGCAGACTATGCGGCTTATACCGGTTATCAAACGATTGTTGTGTTTGATGCCCAGTTCGTTAAAGGGAAAGAAAGTGAAATGCTTTTTAAAAACATGAAAATTGTTTACACCGAAGAACAGACCATTGCAGATGAGTACATCGAAGCCCATGCCCGTGATTATATTAATGCAGCGACGAATGTGATTGTAGCGACGAGTGACGCGACGGAACAGTGGCAGATTTTTGGCCAAGGCGCCTTGCGTTTATCCGCTCGCGAACTATTAATTGAAATTCGCGATATGGCACGGGAAGTAACAGATGAAATTAAAACGATTCATACACAAACACCAAAATTGATGGCAGCGATTGATCCGAAAACGAAAGAAACGTTAGAGCAATGGCGTCGTGGCCGTTTGCCTAATGATTGACGAGTCCCGGTCGGGATACCTATACTGAAGACAAGCAATCATTCTAAGAGACTCGGGGTGAAACGTATGTCGATAAAGGTTCACAAGTACGATGAAACCACATTGCTGGCTGCGGCCAAAGCGGGTAATATCCAAGCCTTTGATACGCTGTTGGCAAATTATCAACCACAAATTAAGCGCATTATTAGTCACTACTTTTTGAAAACAGGTGATCGCGATGATTTGATGCAAGAAGCATCGATTGGTTTTTTGAAGGCGGTACGTGACTACAATGAAGAAGCAACAGCCTCCTTTGCAACCTTTATGCGTTTATGCATTGAACGTCAAGTGATTACCGCCATCAAAAGTGCCACCCGTAAAAAGCATGAACTGTTAACAAACTCGTTATCGCTCGACATGCCACTGTCTGCCAGTGCTGCAGAAGAGTGGACGCTATTAGATACCATTGCGACATCGAGTGCGCATGAGTTACCTGAGAAGGCGTTGCTTGCACAAGAGCGCGAAGCCGCTTTGCTCAAACATTTAGCAGAGCGGTTAACGACGTTTGAATCGGCAGTGGTGAATGAGTACATCGCTGGCAAAAGCTATGCTGAAATTGCGCAGACATTGGCTAAATCCGAGAAAGCGATTGATAATGCTTTGCAACGGATTCGCAAAAAAGCGATACGATGAAAAAGGCTGTTCGTCAAACAATCGGTTATGCGATGATTTGACAAACAAAAACGGACGTGTTACGATTTTTGATAGATTAAGTATTTTATTAGAGGAGTGTCAAACGTGCAAAAAAAAGCATCCCTAGCGTGTGTAGAGTGCGGTTCTCGTAATTATTCAATTACATTGGGTGCTTCAGCTCGTACTGTTCGCCTAGAAATGAACAAGCATTGTAAATATTGTAAAAAACATACAAAACATCGTGAAACAAAATAATCTTATCAGATAAAGAATTGAGGGAACCAACCATGGCAAGCAAGCAAGGATTTTTTAAAGGTGTCAAAAGTGAATTAGGCAAGGTTGTTTGGCCAACTGGTAAAGAAGTCGTGAACTATACAACAATCGTTGTGTTTACGGTCGTCTTTTTAGCGCTATTCTTCATGCTTAGTGATTGGGGTATCGGTGCTTTAGTTGACCTTATTAATTGATTAACTTTTAATTCAACAGTAATAGTGCTATACTATGTCTACGAGAGAAACCCGCATGTGTAACACGGGTTTTTTATTTTGCTAAAAATAATACGAAATTATGAGGAGGGTTGGGAAAGCGCTCAATGAGTCTTTCCACACATATTATGGATAAAGATTGGTATGTTGTACACACGTATTCAGGTTATGAAAACAAAGTTAAAATCAACTTAGAAAAACGAATTGAATCAATGGGGATGGATGATAAAATCTTCCGCGTGTTAGTACCCGAAGAAGAAGAAACAGAAACTAAAAACGGTAAAACAAAGGTTGTTAAACATAAGGTATTCCCAGGTTATGTCTTGGTTGAGTTAATTATGACAGATGATTCATGGTACGTTGTCCGTAACACACCAGGTGTGACTGGTTTCGTTGGTTCGGCTGGTTCAGGTTCAAAACCATCACCGATGTTAGATGATGAAATCGAACGCGTCTTTAAAAACATGGGTGTTGAAGAACATGCCGTTGAATTGGATTACGTGTTAGGCGATACAGTAATGGTGAAAGAAGGACCATTTGCTGAATTTGCTGGTAAAATCACTGAAATTGATGAATCAAAAGGTAAGGCCCGCGTTATTGTTGACATGTTTGGCCGTGAAACACCAGTAGAAGTTGATTTCAACCAAGTAGAAAAAATCTAATAGTAAAAGTGAACACAACCGTTTAGAACTGAAGAAATTGGAACGCTCGAAGTTGCGGTTATATAGCATCGGGTAGAGAGCGTGAAATTTCCAAAGTTCTGGTTGGGGTAACTGGATAAGTAAAAGTGAACACAACCGTTTAGAACTGAAGAAATTGGAACGCTCGAACGCGCTGTTTGCTTACCATCAAAAAAGATCGCCTGCGGGTGATTTTTTTTTTTTTGCATCGACACCTTTGATAAGCGCTGTTAAGCACCCAATTAAAAACGACGGAAAACATTCCAGTTGACGAAATCTTTTCGAGATGTTAAGATTCTTAAGTACGTGTTCAAACGTATCAGCCAAGAGCAAAGATGAGTGGGAGGGTGTAAAGCACCCAATTTAACCACATCACTGACTTAAGGAGGTGTGTCTCATGGCTAAGAAAGTAACTAAAGTAGTAAAATTACAAATCCCCGCAGGTAAAGCAAACCCTGCACCGCCGGTAGGTCCTGCATTAGGTCAAGCAGGTGTTAACATCATGGGCTTCTGTAAAGAGTTTAACGCTCGTACACAAGATCAAGCAGGTTTGATCATCCCAGTTGTTATTTCTGTATATGAAGATCGTTCATTTACATTCATAACAAAAACACCACCAGCAGCAGTTTTACTTAAAAAAGCTGCAGGCGTTGAAAAAGGTTCTGGTGAACCAAACACAAACAAAGTTGCAACTGTTAAACGCGATCAAGTTCGTGAAATCGCTGAAACAAAAATGCCTGACTTAAATGCTGGTAGCGTAGAAGCTGCTATGTTAATGGTCGAAGGTACTGCTCGTTCAATGGGAATCACAATCGAAGATTAATCTTCGGTTGCCTATAAACGGCATGTTTTGTTTTAAAAGGTTGTGCTTTGGTACGACCTTAAAGGTGGGAGGAAATTCCGCTAATACCACATTTGAGGAGGAGAATAAAAAATGGTTAAGAAAAGTAAAAAATATATCGAAGCTGCTAAAAAAATTGATGCAGAAAAAGCTTACGCTGGTTCTGAAGCAATCGAATTAGTACAAGCAATCGACTTTGTTAATTTTGATGCTACAATCGAAGTATCATATCGCTTAGGAGTAGATCCTAAACAAGCGGATCAACAAATTCGTGGTGCTGTTGTATTACCAAACGGTACTGGTAAAACACAACGTGTTTTAGTATTAGCAAAAGGTGCTAAAGCTGCTGAAGCTGAAGCAGCTGGCGCTGACTACGTAGGTGAAGCTGAATACCTTGAAAAAATCCAAGGTGGCTGGTTCGACTTCGACGTTATCGTTGCAACACCAGACATGATGGGTCAAATTGGTCGTTTAGGTCGTGTGTTAGGACCTAAAGGTTTAATGCCTAACCCTAAAACTGGAACAGTTACTATGGACGTTACGAAAGCAGTTAACGACATTAAAGCTGGTAAAGTTGAATACCGTGTTGATAAAGTAGGTAACCTACAATTCATCATCGGTAAAAAATCTTTCGGTACTGAAAAATTAATGGAAAACTTCAAAGCAGTTCACGAAGTTGTTCTTAAAGCTAAACCATCATCAGCTAAAGGTGTTTACATTAAAAACTTAGCAGTTGCTTCAACAATGGGACCTGGTCTTAAAGTTGAACCTTCAACTCTTGGTTAATAGTTGACAACATCTCGATGTTCTGATATCATTTAGAACATTGGTGATAATTAAATATCTCTTACCGTAGACAGTAGGGAACGTTCGCGTTTTAAAAACCTACCGAGGATTTTTTGACTACTGATTTATCAGTAAAACCTCTGACGCTATCTACGGTGTGCAGAGGTTTTTTATTACTTATAAAAAAGTGTCACTAATTATAAGAGGAGGTGTAAATTTTGAGTCAAGCTGCTATTGAAGTCAAAAAAGGTTTGGTTTCTGAAATCCAAACAAAATTAGAAAATAGTGTTTCAACTATCGTTGTCGACTATCGTGGTCTTACAGTTGAGCAAGTTACAGAATTACGTAAACAATTACGTGAAGCTGGTGTTGAACTTAAAGTGTTGAAAAACGGTTTAGTTCGTCGTGCTGCTACTGCTGCAAACTACGAAGGTTTAAATGAAGCTTTAACAGGTCCTAACGCAATCGCATTCAGTAATGATGACGTTGTTGCCCCTGCTAAAATCATTTACGATTTTGCGAAAGCAAATGAAGCATTAGAAATTAAAGCGGGCGTTATCGAAGGTAACGTAGTTGGCGTTGAAGAAATCAACACAATTGCATCATTACCATCACGCGAAGGTTTACTTTCAATGTTAGTATCAGTTTTACAAGCACCTATGCGTAACTTCGCAATGCTTACTAAAGCTGTTGCAGAACAAAAAGAGCAAGAAGAAGCATAAAAACTATATAAAAAATGGAGGAATTATATCATGGCCTTAAATATTGAAGATATCATCGCATCTGTAAAAGAAGCGACTGTTGTAGAATTAAACGACTTAGTAAAAGCAATCGAAGAAGAATTTGGTGTTACTGCTGCTGCTCCTGTAGCTGCTGCTGCTGGTGGCGCTGCTGCCGCTGAAGAAAAAACTGAGTTTGATGTTGAATTAACATCTGCTGGTTCTTCTAAAGTTAAAGTAATCAAAGTTGTACGTACTGTTACTGGCTTAGGTCTTAAAGAAGCTAAAGAAATGGTAGATAACGCTCCTAAAGTAATTAAAGAAGGCGCAGCTAAAGCTGAAGCAGAAGAAATTCTTGCTCAACTTGAAGAAGCTGGCGCAAGCGCAGTTATTAAATAATAACTGTTTCAACGTAGCGTAAATAAGAGAACTGTTTGTTTAAGTTGTAACTGACGAATCTTCTGAGACGTTAGATATGTTGTTGAGTCATGCATCAGCTCAGGCTGTTGTATGCTTAACATAAGCTTAATGCAAACAGCTCTTTTTTTCTTTATTTACATGAATACAATTCCTTAATAAAGAAAAGGAGGGATAAAATGGAACGTCACTATTATACGAAGAACACTGATTTAGAGCATCATCGCCAACAATGGGAATTCCCGTTGCGCGGCACAACTTTTCAATTCATCAGCGATGCCGGCGTCTTTTCCAAAAACAGCATCGATTTCGGTTCGCGTGTGTTAATTGACGCGTTTGGGTTCCCACCAATGGCTGGCGATTTGTTAGACGTTGGATGTGGTTATGGCCCAATCGGGATAGCGTTAGCCAATGAAGATACGTCACGCACGGTACATATGATTGATGTGAATGATCGGGCGTTGGAATTAGCGACCGAAAATGCACAACTTAATACGGTAACTAATGTAGTGGTCTATGAAAGTGCTGCTTATGCGAATGTCGTTAAAACAGATTTTGCTGCGATTTTAACGAATCCGCCAATTCGTGCGGGTAAACAAGTCGTGCATGAGATTTTAGAACAGGCGATTGATCATTTGCGAGTGGGTGGTAGTCTTTGGGTTGTTATCCAGAAAAAACAAGGGGCACCATCTGCCTTTGATAAAATGACAGCAGTGTTCGGCAACTGCGAAATTGTTGTGAAAGAAAAAGGGTACTGGATTCTCCGTAGCGAAAAGTCTTGACTTTAACTCGTGATTGTTGTATGATATTATAATGCCAATATAATAGATATCATTGGGCTGTTTTTTCATGCAGACAGATCTAAATGGTGGCTTTTTTTAGGCCTAATATTTCCGTATAACGGGGTATTAGCTATGGACAAACGGTGTATGGCACCGTTTAAAAAATACGATTCTTTGAGGGGTGAATTGGTTGACAGGACATGTTGAACAGTATGGACGTCATCGCCAACGCAGAAGTTTTGCACGTATCAGCGAAGTGTTGGAGTTACCAGATTTAATCGAAATTCAAACAGCGTCTTATCAATGGTTTTTAGATGAGGGCTTGAAAGAGATGTTTCATGATATTTCTCCAATTGAGGATTTTGCAGGAAACTTATCGTTGGAATTTATCGATTATTCGTTAGGCGAACCTAAATATTCTATTTGGGAATCTAAAGAGCGCGATACGACTTATTCGGCACCATTACGTGTAAAATTGCGTTTGATTAATAAGGAAACCGGTGAAGTGAAAGACCAAGAAGTCTTTATGGGTGATTTCCCATTAATGACAGAAATGGGTACTTTCATTATTAACGGAGCGGAACGAGTAATCGTCTCGCAATTAGTTCGTTCACCAGGTGTTTATTTCCATGATCGTATGGATAAAAATGGCCGTCAAGGGTACGGGTCAACAGTGATTCCGAACCGTGGGGCATGGTTAGAATTAGAAACTGATGCAAAAGATGTTGTTTACGTTCGTATCGATCGTACGCGTAAATTACCTGCAACAGTGTTGTTACGTGCGTTGGGCTTCAGCTCAGATCAAGAAATTGTTGACTTAATTGGTGACAATGAATACTTACGTAACACATTAGAAAAAGATAACTCAGAAAACACCGACAAAGCGTTACTAGAAATTTATGAACGTTTACGTCCTGGTGAGCCACCAACAGTTGAAAATGCTAAAAACCTCTTATATACGCGTTTCTTTGACGCGCGTCGTTACGATTTAGCAAACGTTGGTCGTTACAAAATCAACAAAAAATTACATCCGAAAAACCGTCTCTTTAATCAACGCTTAGCTGAAACATTAGTTGATCCTGAAACAGGTGAAATTATTGCAGCTAAAGATGAGATTTTAGACCGTCGTAAATTAGATGCAATCATGGAAAAATTAGAGGCTGGCCTTGGCTTTACGACTTTAACTCCTCATGGTGGCGCGTTAGAAGAACCGATTACAATTCAATCGATTAAAGTTCATTCGCCATTAGACGAAGAAAAAATCGTTAACGTAATCGGTAATGCTTACTTAGAAGCTGATGTTAAGCATGTAACACCTGCTGATATCATTTCATCTGTAAGTTACTTCTTTGGTTTATTACATGGCATCGGCGAAACAGACGATATTGACCATTTAGGTAACCGTCGTTTACGTTCTGTAGGTGAATTGTTACAAAACCAATTCCGTATCGGTTTAAGCCGGATGGAACGTGTAGTACGTGAACGTATGTCGATTCAAGATATGACAACAATCACACCGCAACAATTAATTAACATCCGTCCAGTCGTTGCAGCCATCAAAGAATTCTTTGGTAGTTCGCAATTGTCACAATTCATGGATCAAACGAACCCACTTGCCGAATTGACGCATAAACGTCGTCTTTCTGCATTAGGACCTGGTGGTTTAACACGTGAACGTGCCGGCTTCGAAGTCCGAGATGTACATTATTCTCACTACGGTCGTATGTGCCCGATTGAAACGCCTGAGGGCCCGAACATCGGTTTAATTAACTCGTTATCTTCATACGCACGTGTAAACCGTTATGGCTTCATTGAAACGCCATACCGTCGTGTTGATGCTGAAACAAACCAAGTAACTGATCATATCGATTACTTAACAGCTGATGAAGAAGATAACTACGTTGTTGCGCAAGCAAACTCATTACTTAGCGAAGATGGACAATTCTTAAACGAAGAAATCCAAGCGCGTTTCCGTTCTGAAAACTTATCTGTTACAAAAGAACGTATTGACTACATGGACGTTTCACCTAAACAAGTTGTATCTGCCGCTACGGCATGTATTCCTTTCTTAGAAAACGATGACTCCAACCGTGCCCTTATGGGTGCCAACATGCAACGTCAAGCGGTTCCGTTATTAAGTCCTGAAGCGCCATTTATTGGTACAGGGATGGAACACGTGGCTGCCCGTGACTCTGGTGCAGCTGTTAAAGCGAAATTTGACGGTATTGTTGAACACGTTGAAGCTAAATACATTACAGTACGTCGTATTGCTGACATTGAAGGTAAAGAAACAGAAGGCGCACTTGATACGTATCATCTCCAAAAATTCGCTCGTTCAAACCCTGGTACTTGCTACAACCAAACACCTAGCGTAAGCCAAGGTGACCGTGTTGTTGTCGGTGACATCTTAGCTGATGGTCCATCAATGGAATTAGGTGAAATGGCATTAGGACGTAACGTACTCGTTGGTTTCATGACGTGGGATGGTTACAACTATGAAGATGCGATTATCATGAACGAGCGTCTTGTAAAAGATGACGTTTATACATCTGTTCATATTGAAGAATATGAATCAGAAGCACGTGATACCAAATTAGGACCTGAAGAAATGACACGTGATATTCCAAACGTGGCTGAGGAAGCGTTAAAAGACTTAGATTCACGCGGTATTATCCGTGTTGGTGCTGAAGTTAAAGACGGTGACTTATTAGTTGGTAAAGTAACACCTAAGGGTGTAACTGAATTAACAGCTGAAGAACGTTTATTACATGCTATCTTTGGTGAAAAAGCGCGTGAAGTTCGCGATACCTCTCTTCGTGTCCCTCACGGTGGTGGCGGAATCGTGCTTGATGTTAAAACATTCACACGTGAAAACGGTGATGAATTAGCACCAGGCGTTAACCAACTCGTTCGTGTATACATCGTTCAAAAACGTAAAATCCACGTTGGTGATAAGATGGCCGGACGTCACGGTAACAAAGGGGTTATCTCTCGTATTCTACCTGAAGAAGATATGCCTTATCTTCCAGACGGCACACCAATCGATGTGATGCTTAATCCACTCGGTGTACCTTCTCGTATGAACATTGGACAAGTACTTGAATTACACTTAGGGATGGCAGCGCGTCAATTAGGTATTCATATTGCGACACCTGTATTCGATGGCGCGAATGAAGAAGATGTATGGAGCACTGTTGCAGAAGCAGGTATGGCAGAAGATGCGAAAACAATCGTATACGATGGTCGTACAGGTGAAGCAATGGATAACCGTGTATCAGTTGGTATCATGTACATGATCAAATTAGCCCACATGGTTGATGATAAATTACATGCTCGTTCAACAGGACCTTACTCACTTGTTACGCAACAACCACTTGGTGGTAAAGCGCAATTCGGTGGACAACGTTTTGGTGAGATGGAAGTATGGGCTCTTGAAGCTTACGGTGCAGCGCACATTCTTCAAGAAATCTTAACTTACAAATCAGATGACGTTGTTGGTCGTGTGCAAACATACGAAGCAATCGTTAAAGGTGAGAACTTACCACAACCTGGTATTCCAGAGTCATTCAAAGTATTGATCAAGGAATTACAAAGTTTAGGTATGGATGTGAAAATGATGTCGGCTGACGACGAAGAAATCGAATTACGTGAACTTGATGATGAAGATTACGTAAAAGATGAAGAGTTTTTAACGCCATCAGCTGCCATTAAAGCAGAACCTGCTAACGATGAACCAACAGTAGACTAAACACTATAAGAAACTTGCGTACGAGCTGTGAATACAGTTCGTTATGCTTGTTTATAAACAGTTTTACAATAGAATACAAAAAACGATAGGGAGGTTGACCCCTTGTTAGATGTTAATAACTTTGATTATATGAAAATAGGTTTAGCGTCACCTGATAAAATCCGCTCGTGGTCTTTTGGTGAAGTCAAAAAACCAGAAACAATTAACTACCGTACATTGAAACCTGAACGTGATGGTCTTTTCTGTGAGCGTATCTTTGGACCAACTAAAGATTGGGAATGTTCTTGTGGGAAATACAAACGTGTTCGTTATAAAGGTGTTGTCTGTGATCGTTGTGGCGTTGAAGTCACAAAATCAAAAGTACGTCGTGAACGTATGGCACACATTGAATTAGCGGCGCCTGTTTCACATATTTGGTACTTCAAAGGAATCCCAAGTCGTATGGGTCTTGTCTTAGACATGTCACCTCGTGCGTTGGAAGAAGTTATTTACTTCGCTTCTTATGTTGTTACTGAAGCTGGTGATACAGCGTTAGACAAAAAACAATTATTATCTGAGCGCGAATACCGTGCTTACCGTGAAAAATACGGTCAATCTTTCCAAGCAGGAATGGGTGCTGAAGCAATCAAACGTCTCTTAGACGCTGTTGATTTAGAAGGCGAAGTTGCTGAATTGAAAGAGGAGTTAAAATCAGCTCAAGGTCAACGTCGTACTCGTGCGATTCGTCGCCTTGAAGTGTTGGAAGCTTTCCGTCACTCAGGTAATAAACCGAGCTGGATGGTCTTAGACGTTCTCCCAGTTATTCCACCGGAAATTCGTCCGATGGTGCAACTTGAAGGTGGCCGTTTTGCGACATCTGACTTAAACGATTTATACCGTCGTGTTATTAACCGTAACAACCGTTTGAAACGTTTATTAGACCTGGGTGCCCCAAGCATTATCGTTCAAAACGAAAAACGGATGTTACAAGAAGCTGTCGATGGTTTAATCGATAATGGTCGTCGTGGCCGTCCTGTTACAGGACCAGGTAACCGTCCATTGAAATCTTTATCACACATGCTTAAAGGTAAACAAGGTCGTTTCCGTCAAAACTTACTTGGTAAACGTGTCGATTATTCAGGCCGTTCAGTAATCGTTTGTGGACCTTCTTTAAAAATGTACCAATGTGGTTTACCACGTGAAATGGCAATTGAATTATTCAAACCATTTGTTATGCGTGAGTTAACTCAACGTGGATTAGCACACAACATTAAGAGTGCAAAACGTAAAATCGAACGTCATTCACCAGAAATTTGGGACGTATTAGAAGACGTTATCCGCGAACACCCAGTGTTACTTAACCGAGCACCTACGTTACACCGTTTAGGTATCCAAGCATTCGAACCTATCTTAGTTGAAGGTCGTGCGATTCGTCTTCACCCGTTAGTATGTACTGCATACAACGCCGATTTCGATGGTGACCAAATGGCTGTCCATGTACCACTTTCACCTGAAGCTCAAGCCGAAGCCCGTATTTTAATGTTAGCAGCTAACCACATTCTGAACCCGAAAGATGGTAAACCAGTTGTAACACCATCACAAGATATGGTTCTTGGTAACTACTACTTAACATTAGAACGCGAAGGCATTGTTGGTGAAGGGTTAATCTTTACTGATATTAACGAAGCAATGATTGCTTACCAAAACGGTTACGTGCATTTACATTCACGGATTGCAGTTGCTGCCAACTCGTTAGGTAACGAAACATTCACAGCTGAACAAAACAAACAATTGTTAATTACAACAGTTGGTAAATTGATTTTCAACTCAATCTTGCCACCGTCGTTCCCATACATGAATGAACCAACTAAAACGAATCTTGAAGTAGCAACACCTGCTCATTACTTCGTGCCTTCTACAACTGATGTGAAAAAACATATTGAACAACAAAGCGTCTTGTTACCATTCAAGAAGAAAAATCTTGAAGAAATCATCGCTCAAATTTTCAAATTGTTCCACATCACTGAAACTTCAAAAATGTTAGACCGTATGAAAGATCAAGGGTTCAAATACTCAACACTTGCTGGTATCACAGTTGGTATTTCTGATATCATCGTTGTGAAGGATAAACCTCAAATCTTAGCGGCATCACATGATGAAGTAGAAAATGTTACAAAAATGTTTAAACGTGGTTTAATGACAGATGAAGAGCGTTATGAACGAGTTATTGCAATTTGGAACGCAGCGAAAGATACGTTACAAAGTAAACTTATCGCTGGTTTAGATCGCTTAAACCCAATCTTCATGATGCAAGACTCTGGTGCCCGTGGTAACATCTCAAACTTTACACAGTTAGCGGGTATGCGTGGTTTAATGGCCGATCCTTCTGGACGTATCGTTGAATTACCGATCACATCTAACTTCCGTGAAGGTCTAAATGTTCTTGAATACTTCATCTCTTCACATGGGGCTCGTAAAGGTTTAACGGATACGGCGCTTAAAACAGCCGATTCAGGTTACTTGACTCGTCGTTTAGTAGATGTGGCGCAAGATGTTATCGTACGTGAAACAAACGATGGTTCTGATCATGGTTTACTCGTATCTGATATTGTTGAAGGTCCAGAAATTATTGAACCGTTAACAGAACGTCTTGAAGGTCGTTACTCAGCGAAAACAATTCGTCATCCGGAAACGAATGAAGTTATTATTCGTCAAGATGAGTTGTTTACACAAGAATTGGCAGATGCCGTTCCTGCAGCTGGCATTAAAGAAGTTTGGATTCGTTCAGTATTCACATGTAATACGAAACATGGTGTATCTAAAATTAGTTATGGTAAAGACTTGTCTACTGGTTCTGAGGTTGAGGTTGGTGAAGCTGTCGGTATCGTTGCAGCTCAATCAATCGGTGAACCTGGTACTCAGTTAACAATGCGTACATTCCATACTGGTGGGGTAGCCGGATCAGATATTACACAAGGTTTACCTCGTATCCAAGAAATCTTTGAAGCACGTAACCCTAAAGGTCACGCTGTTATTACTGAATTAACCGGTGTTGTTAAAGCCATTGACGAAAAAGCTAACCGTCAACGCGAAATCACTGTTGTTGGTACACAAGAAACACGTACTTACACTGTGCCACTCGTTGCGCGCTTAACTGTTAATGTAGGAGACAACGTTAAACGTGGTGACGCGTTAATGGAAGGTTCAATCGATCCAAAAGAATTGTTACACGTTACTGACGTTATTACAGTAGAAAACTACTTATTAGCAGAAGTACAAAAAGTATACCGTATGCAAGGGGTAGAAATTGCCGATAAGCATATTGAAGTAATGGTTCGTCAAATGTTACGTAAAGTGCGTGTCCTTGATCCAGGTGAAACTGATATTTTACCAGGAACATTAATGGATATTAGCGCGTTTAAAGATGCCAATGCAGACACGATTTTATCAGGTGGCCAACCAGCTACTGCTCGTCCTGTCTTACTTGGTATTACAAAAGCATCGCTTGAAACTGAGTCATTTTTATCGGCTGCATCATTCCAAGAAACAACACGTGTGTTGACGGATGCTGCCATTAAAGGTAAGCGTGATAACTTAATCGGTCTTAAAGAGAACGTTATCTTAGGTAAACTCGTGCCAGCTGGTACAGGGATGCCTAAATACCGTAAAGCAGAAGCGAAACTTGTCACAGCGAAAGTAGCTGCCGCAGTTGAAGCGACTGAAGAATAAAACTTTTTAATTCAAACGTCCGTCCTTGTGATAGCAAGGACGGACGTTTTTTTATTTAAAAGAGACGATTTTTTATGGTTGACGAACACATTTTTAAATGATAAGATACTTAAGGTACTTCAATTTGAAGTAATGAGGTTTTATAAAGGCATGGTCTAATCGTTGTAGCTTACTACAACATTTTATTTTCATTTAAAAATGATACGCTTGGATATGTGTGCTTATAAAGTCGCAAAAACTATTACAATTTTCGAGAGGAGGAAAATACAAAATGCCTACAATTAACCAATTGGTACGTAAACCGCGTAAAGCGTCAGTATCAAAATCAAATTCACCAGCATTAGGTAAATCTTACAACAGTTTCAAAAAAGCGCAATCTAACGTGAACTCTCCACAAAAACGTGGTGTATGTACACGTGTGGGTACGATGACTCCACGTAAACCGAACTCGGCTTTACGTAAATATGCACGTGTTCGTTTGACTAACTCAATCGAAGTAACTGCTTATATTCCAGGAATCGGTCACAACTTACAAGAACATAGTGTTGTTCTTATTCGTGGGGGACGCGTAAAAGATTTAGCTGGAGTACGTTATCACATCGTCCGTGGTGCTTTAGATACAGCAGGTGTAGACGGTCGTCTACAATCGCGTTCTAAATACGGAACTAAGAAACCTAAAAAATAATATAAAATAGAAGGGAGGACATTTTAATGCCTCGTAAAGGTCCTGTTCAAAAACGTGACGTTTTACCAGATCCGATGTACAACTCGAAATTGGTATCTCGTTTAATCAACAAAATGATGGTTGACGGTAAACGTGGAAAATCACAAGCAATTTTATACTCAGCATTTGCTAAGATTGAAGCTACTACTGGTACGCCAGCAAACGAAGTATTCGAACAAGCAATGAACAACATTATGCCAGTTCTTGAAGTAAAAGCACGCCGTGTTGGTGGAGCTAACTATCAAGTGCCAATCGAAGTTCGTCCAGACCGTCGTTCAACTCTAGGGTTGCGTTGGTTAGTTAACTATTCACGTCTTCGTGGAGAAAAAACAATGGAAGAACGTCTTGCTAACGAAATCATGGATGCAGCTAACAACACTGGTGCAGCCGTTAAAAAACGTGAAGACACTCATAAAATGGCTGAAGCCAACAAAGCTTTCGCTCACTACCGCTGGTAGGATCAAGCAAGCAGTTTTTAATAACCTTAGAAACTGCTGTTTGATTATAAATTATAATTTGGAAGGAGAAATACCAAATGAAAAGAGAGTTCTCCTTAGAAAATACGCGTAACATTGGGATTATGGCTCATATCGATGCCGGTAAAACAACTGTTACTGAACGTATTCTCTTTTATACAGGTAAAATCCACAAAATTGGCGAAACTCACGATGGTGGCGCTCAAATGGACTGGATGGAGCAAGAACAAGAACGTGGGATTACAATTACATCAGCAGCTACAACTGCTGCATGGAAAGACCACCGTATCAACATCATCGATACACCTGGACACGTAGACTTCACTGTTGAAGTTGAACGTTCATTACGTGTACTTGATGGTGCTGTGGCAGTACTTGATGCGCAATCAGGTGTTGAACCACAAACTGAAACAGTATGGCGTCAAGCTACTACTTACGGTGTTCCCCGCGTTGTATTCATCAACAAAATGGATAAAATCGGAGCTGACTTCTTATACTCTTTAGGTACTTTACATGACCGTCTGGATGCAAATGCAGGCGCAATTCAATTACCTATCGGTGCTGAAGACACGTTCAAAGGTGTTGTCGATTTAGTTGAGATGCAAGCGTATATTTATGAAAACGAAATTGGTGATGATCCTCACACTGTTGCTATCCCAGAAGATATGCAAGAGTTAGCTGAAGAGTACCGTGATAAATTAGTCGAAGCTATTGCAGACGTAGACGAAAGCATCATGGATAAATACTTAGAAGGCGAAGAAGTTTCAACGCCAGAATTAAAAGCAGCAATTCGTCGTGCTACAATTGCGGTAGAATTCTACCCAGTATTATGTGGTACAGCGTTCAAAAACAAAGGTGTTCAACCGATGTTAGATGCTGTTCTTGATTACCTTCCTGCTCCAACAGATGTACCTGCTATCGTTGGTACAACTATGGACGGTGAAGAAACATCACGTCCTTCAACAGACGAATCTGAATTCTCAGCTTTAGCATTCAAAGTTATGACAGACCCTTATGTTGGTCGTTTAACATTCTTCCGTGTGTACTCAGGTGTGTTACAATCCGGTTCTTACGTATTGAACTCATCTAAAGACAAACGTGAACGTGTTGGTCGTATTCTTCAAATGCACGCAAATCACCGTGAAGAGATTCCTGAAATCCACGCTGGTGATATCGCGGCTGCTGTCGGACTTAAAAACACAACTACTGGTGATACTTTGTGTGACGAGAAACATCCCGTTATCTTAGAATCAATGGAATTCCCAGAACCAGTAATCTCGGTTGCGATTGAACCTAAATCAAAAGCAGATCAAGATAAAATGGGTCAAGCTTTAGTTAAATTAGCTGAAGAAGATCCGACTTTCCGCGCTGAAACTGACCAAGAAACGGGTCAAACAATCATCTCTGGTATGGGTGAACTTCACTTAGATATCATTGTTGATCGTATGCGTCGTGAATTCAACGTTGAAGCTAACGTTGGTGATCCACAAGTTTCTTACCGTGAATCATTCAAGAAATCTGCACAAGTTCAAGGTAAATTCGTTCGTCAATCAGGTGGTAAAGGTCAATACGGAGACGTATGGGTTGAATTTACACCTAACGAAGAAGGAAAAGGCTTTGAATTTGAAAACGCAATCGTCGGTGGTGTTGTTCCTCGTGAATACATCCCTGCAGTTGAAAAAGGTTTAGCAGATTCTATGTCTAACGGTCAATTAGCTGGTTACCCATTAATCGATGTTAAAGCTAAGCTTTATGATGGTTCTTACCATGATGTCGATTCAAATGAAACAGCTTTCCGTGTTGCTGCATCTTACGCATTACGTGAAGCTTACAAAAAATGTGACCCTGCATTGTTAGAACCAATTGAACTTGTTGAGGTAGTAATGCCTGAAGAGTATCTTGGTGATATCATGGGTGACATCACAAGTCGTCGTGGACGCGTAGACGGTATGGAAGCTCGCGGTAACGCTCAAGTTGTCCGTGCATTTGTACCATTATCTAACATGTTTGGATATGCTACTGACTTACGTTCTAAGACACAAGGCCGTGGTGTTTACTCAATGCAATTCGATCATTACGAAGAAGTACCTAAATCTGTAGCAGAAGAAATTATTAAAGCTAACAAAGGTCAATAATTGATTTTTTACTGATTTTGAAGTATAAATATCATAGGGAGTAATTTTACGATTGCTCTCGATGATGTTACTTAAAAATAAAAATAACTTATATATCCAAGGAGGAAATATCAAAATGGCTAAAGAAAAATTCGATCGCTCAAAAGCCCATGTAAACGTTGGTACTATTGGACACGTTGATCATGGTAAAACAACTTTAACAGCTGCAATCACTACTGTATTATCTAAGAAAGGTTTTGCAGAAGCGTCAGCATACGACGCTATCGATGGTGCTCCTGAAGAACGTGAACGTGGTATTACTATCTCTACTGCTCACGTTGAATACCAAACTGAAACTCGTCACTACGCACACGTTGACTGTCCTGGACATGCCGATTATGTTAAAAACATGATCACTGGTGCTGCTCAAATGGATGGTGGTATCTTAGTAGTATCTGCTGCTGATGGTCCGATGCCTCAAACACGTGAACACATTTTACTTTCTCGTCAAGTTGGTGTTCCTTTCATCGTTGTATTCTTAAACAAATGCGACATGGTTGATGATGAAGAATTATTAGAATTAGTAGAAATGGAAGTTCGTGACTTATTAAGCGAATATGACTTCCCAGGCGATGATGTTCCAATCATCCGTGGTTCTGCACTTAAAGCTTTACAAGGCGAACCAGAATACGAAGAAAAAATTCTTGAATTGATGGATGCAGTAGATTCTTACATCCCAACTCCAGAACGTGATACTGACAAACCATTCATGATGCCAGTTGAGGATGTATTCTCAATCACTGGTCGTGGTACTGTTGCTACAGGCCGTGTTGAACGTGGTGTTATCAAAGTTGCTGACGAGATCGAAATCGTTGGTATCCACGATACTAAAAAATCAGTAGTAACTGGTGTTGAAATGTTCCGTAAATTGTTAGATTACGCTGAAGCTGGCGATAACATTGGTGCATTATTACGTGGTGTTTCTCGTGAAGAAATCGAACGTGGTCAAGTACTTGCTAAACCAGGTACTATCACTCCTCATACTTCTTTCACTGCAGAAGTATACGTATTATCTAAAGAAGAGGGTGGACGTCATACGCCATTCTTTAACAACTACCGTCCACAATTCTACTTCCGTACTTCTGATGTAACTGGTTCAATTACATTACCAGAAGGTACTGAAATGGTTATGCCTGGCGATAACGTTTCTTTAACTGTTGAATTACACGCTCCAATCGCTATCGAAGATGGTACTAAGTTCTCTATCCGTGAGGGTGGACGTACTGTTGGTGCTGGTGTCGTAGCATCTATCTCTAAATAATTTAACATCTAAAACCGGTGCAGAGCAATCTGCACCGGTTTTTTGTATTCTGGGATAAACGTTATAGATCGTTTTTTAAACGTTGTTAGAACGGTCGTTGACGTTTGCTAGAAGGACTCTGAATGATACAACACCTTCTATTTAGAGTGCTTGTGTTGTGAGTGCGCAAAAAAACCGAGTGGATTAGCCGACTATTGGGCTGATTTGTGTTATTATAAATAACGTTGGTGATTAGCAGTAATGAATCACCTTGAGGGTCTTTTGGAACAGAGCGTGGCCAATGCACGTGATGAGGCAGGTGAGCCGCAACAAGCCTGCAACTGACAATGAAACGTAAGTCGAGGCGACTTGAAAAATAATCAAGAAGTACTTGAAATTATGTTTAGAATCATGTATAATTGTACAAGTGTGAAACCAAAGGGACTCGTATGCCTGTATTGGTAAACGAAATCCAGCAGTGCCCCACAAAAATGTTGAAGTGGGAGGTTGCGATACACCCGGCCGCTTTGTCATGGCGCTTGTATCGGAAATTTCCATGGAATATGCTTGTTAGATCAAGCGAAAAGGAGGGAAAATAATGGCAAAACAACAAATTCGTATTCGTTTAAAAGCTTATGATTACCGCATTTTAGATCAGTCAGCAGAAAAAATCGTTGAAACAGCGAAACGTTCAGGTGCAGATGTATCTGGCCCAATCCCGTTACCAACTGATCGTTCTGTATACACTGTTATCCGTGCGACTCACAAGTACAAAGATTCACGTGAGCAGTTCGAAATGCGTACTCACAAACGTTTAATCGATATCGTAAACCCAACACCAAAAACAGTTGATGCGTTAATGCGTCTTGACTTACCAAGTGGTGTGGACATCGAAATCAAATTATAATCCAAACAAAAAAACAGGAGGTGTAACCCATGACTAAAGGAATCTTAGGTAAAAAAGTTGGTATGACACAAATTTTCACTGCTAACGGTGAATTAATTCCAGTAACTGTAATCGAAGCAACTCCAAACGTTGTTTTACAAAAGAAAACAGTTGAAACTGATGGCTATGAAGCTATTCAAGTTGGTTTTGATTCTAAGCGTGAAAAATTGTCGAACAAACCAGAGCAAGGTCATGCAAGTAAGGCTAACACTACTCCTAAGCGCTTCGTTAAAGAATTTGACGGCGTTAGCTTAGATGAGTATGAAGTAGGTTCAGAAATTAAGGTAGATTCATTCGCAGCAGGTGACGTCGTTGATGTTACAGGTACTTCGAAAGGTAAAGGTTTCCAAGGCTCAATTAAACGCCATGGTCAATCTCGTGGACCTATGTCTCACGGTAGCCGTTACCACCGTCGTCCTGGTTCAATGGGTCCCGTTGCACCTAACCGCGTATTCAAAAATAAAAAATTACCAGGTCAAATGGGTGGTACTCAAATTACAATCCAAAACTTGGAAATTGTCCAAATCGATGCTGAACGTAACTTGATCTTAATCAAAGGTAACGTGCCAGGACCGAAAAAATCTTTAATCCAAATTAAATCAGCTTTAAAAGCTTAATAATTGATTCAGAAAGGAGGAACATGAAATGCCTAAAGTAGCACTTTTAAAACAAGATGGTACAAACGCTGGTGAGTTAACACTAAATGATTCTGTATTTGGAATCGAGCCTAACGAAAATGTCGTTTTCGATGCAATTATTATGCAACGTGCGTCATTACGTCAAGGTAACCATAAGGTTAAAAATCGCTCTGAAGTACGTGGTGGTGGTCGTAAACCATGGCGTCAAAAAGGAACTGGACGTGCGCGTCAAGGTTCTATCCGCTCACCTCAATGGGTTGGTGGTGGTGTTGTATTCGGTCCTACTCCACGTAGTTACGCATACAAATTACCTAAAAAAGTTCGTCGTTTAGCTCTTAAATCAGTTTTATCTGATAAAGTTGCAAACGAAAAATTGGTAGCTTTAGAAGGCTTAGCTTTCGATGCGCCAAAAACAAAAGACTTTATCGCAGCATTAGCTAACCTTAAAGTTGAAGGTAAAACATTAGTTGTCGTTGACGATGCTAGTGTAAACGCAGCAATTTCTGCTCGTAACCTTCCAGGAGTTACAGTTGTCAAAGCAGACGGAATTAACGTATTAGATATCGTAGCACACGATAACTTAATCGTTACTAAAGCTGCTGTTGAAAAAATAGAGGAGGTGCTTGCATAATGGATGCACGTGACATCATTAAGCGCCCAGTCATCACAGAACAATCTATGACTTTCGTAGAAGAAAACAAATATGTTTTCGAAGTAGACGTTAAAGCGAACAAAGTAGCTGTCAAAAAAGCGATGGAAGAAATTTTCGGCGTTAAAGTTGCTAAAGTAAACGTTTTAAACTACAAAGCGAAATTTAAACGTATGGGTAAATACGCTGGTTATACTAACAAACGTCGTAAAGCGATTGTTACATTAGCTGAAGGTAGTAAAGAAATTACTTTATTCGAAAACTAAACCAGATAGGAGGATAACCAAAAATGGGAATCAGAAAATATAAACCAACCACAAACGGTCGTCGTAACATGACATCGCTTGATTACGCTGAAATCACAACTAACAAACCAGAGAAATCGTTGTTAGCTTCGAAATCACGTCAAGCAGGCCGTAACAACCAAGGTAAAATTACTGTTCGTCACCATGGTGGGGGACACAAGAAACAATACCGTATCATCGATTTCAAACGTAACAAAGACGGCATTCCAGGTCGCGTTGCTACAATCGAATACGATCCAAACCGTACAGCTAACATTGCATTAATTCATTATGCAGATGGTGAAAAACGTTACATCATCGCTCCTAAAGGGCTTGTTGTTGACATGGTCATCTATTCAGGCGAAGGCGCTGATATTAAAACAGGTAACGCTTTAGCACTTAAAGACATCCCTGTAGGTACTGTCGTTCATAACATCGAACTTAAACCAGAAAAAGGTGGACAACTTGTTCGTTCTGCCGGTACTTCTGCTCAAGTTCTTGGTAAAGAAGGCACTAAATACGTACTTGTACGTCTTAACTCAGGTGAAGTTCGTATGATCCTTGCTGAATGTCGTGCGACAATCGGTCAAGTTGGTAACGAACAACATGAATTAGTGAACATCGGTAAAGCTGGTCGTTCGCGCTGGTTAGGTAAACGTCCAACAGTTCGTGGTTCAGTAATGAACCCTAACGATCACCCACACGGTGGTGGTGAAGGTAAAGCTCCAATTGGTCGTAAATCACCAATGTCTCCATGGGGTAAACCAACTCTTGGTAAGAAAACACGTAAGAAAACGAACAAGTCCGATAAATTTATCGTTCGTGGACGTAAAAAATAATTGTTACGCAGCGTAGCTTATGCTACGCAGCCATTATCCGAAGGGAGGCAATCTAATGGGTCGTAGTCTTAAAAAAGGACCTTTTGCTGATGATCACTTAGTTAAAAAAGTGGATGCTGCAAAACTGTCTGAGAAAAAAGTTGTAATTAAAACTTGGTCACGCCGTTCTACAATCTTCCCATCATTTGTCGGCACTACAATCGCTGTCTATGATGGACGTAAACACGTTCCAGTTTTCATTCAAGAAGATATGGTTGGTCATAAACTGGGTGAATTCGCACCTACACGTACTTACCGTGGTCACGGTAGTGACGATAAAAAAACTCGTTAATATTGAGAGGAGGGTTTTACAATGGCAGAAATTACATCTGCAAAAGCAATTGTAAGAACAGTCCGCATTGCTCCTCGTAAGGCACGTATCGTTGCTGATTTAGTACGAGGTAAACAAGTCGGAGAAGCAATTGCTATTTTAGCACTAACACAACGTGGCGCTTCGCCAATCATCACTAAAGTTTTAAACTCTGCTATCGCTAACGCGGAGCATAACTATGATTTAGATGTTAACAAATTGGTACTTACAGACATTCAAGTGAATGAAGGACCAACACTTAAACGTTTCCGTCCACGTGCGATGGGTCGTGCAAGTCAAATTAACAAACGTACAAGTCACATCTCTGTAACTGTGACAGAAAAATAAAGGAGGGATAGTCGTGGGTCAAAAAATTAATCCAATAGGTATGCGTATTGGTATTATCCGTGATTGGGATGCCAAATGGTATGCTGGTAAAGATTACGCAGACTTATTACACGAAGATTTACATATTCGTGAATATATCGCTAAACGCTTAAAAGACGCTTCAGTTTCACGTGTTGAAATTGAACGTGCTGCAAAACGCGTTAACGTTTCGATTCATACTGCTAAACCAGGTATGGTTATTGGTAAAGGCGGCGCTGAAGTAGAAACTTTACGTAAAGCATTGAACGATTTAACAGGCAAACGCGTTCATATCAACATCGTTGAAATCAAACGTGCTGATCTTGATGCTAAATTAGTTGGGGAGAGTATTGCTCAACAATTAGAAAACCGTGTGTCTTTCCGTCGTGCACTTAAACAAGCTATGCAACGTACTATGCGTGCAGGCGCTAAAGGGATCAAAACGCAAGTTTCTGGTCGTTTAGGCGGAGCTGACATGGCTCGTACAGAACATTATAGTGAAGGAACTGTTCCTCTTCATACATTACGCGCAGACATTGACTACGCATGGGAAGAAGCAGATACTACTTTTGGTAAACTAGGCGTTAAAGTTTGGATTTACCGCGGTGAAGTCCTTCCAACGAAGAAAAATATTGCAAAATCGGAAGGAGGCAAATAAAAGATGTTAGTACCTAAACGTGTTAAATATCGTAGAGAGCACCGTGGGAAAATGCGTGGTTTTACTAAAGGCGGCGCAGAAGTATCATTCGGTGAATACGGCTTACAAGCTGTAGAATCATCATGGATCACTAACCGTCAAATCGAAGCATCTCGTGTTGCTATGACTCGTTTCATGAAACGTGGCGGTAAGGTTTGGATTAAAATCTTCCCTCATAAATCATACACTGCTAAAGCTATCGGTGTTCGTATGGGTTCTGGTAAAGGTGCTCCTGAAGGTTGGGTAAGTCCAGTTAAACGTGGCAAAATTCTTTTTGAAGTTGCCGGCGTTCCTGAAGATGTAGCTCGCGAAGCTCTTCGTTTGGCATCACATAAATTGCCAATCAAAACAAAATTCGTAAAACGTGAAGAAATTGGTGGTGACTCAAATGAAAACTAAAGAAATTCGTGACTTGTCCACTACTGAAATTCAATCAAAAGAAAAAGAGTTAAAAGAAGAGTTATTCAACTTACGTTTCCAACTTGCAACGGGTCAGTTAGAAAACACTGCTCGTATCCGTCAAGTACGTAAAGCAATCGCTCGTGTTAAAACAATCGTTCGTGAACGAGAATTAGCATAAATTAACTTTTAAGAAAAATAAAATCTTTTGAGAAGGAGGATTACACTCATATGTCAGAAAGTAATCAACGTAAAGTATACACAGGCCGTGTTGTTTCAGATAAAATGGACAAAACAATTACAGTTGTAGTTGAAAGCGTCAAAAAACATAAGTTTTACGGCAAACGTGTGAAATCGTCGAAAAAATTCAAAGCACATGATGAAAATAACTCAGCTAAAATTAACGATATCGTACGCATCGAAGAAACTCGTCCGTTATCTGCTACTAAACGTTTCCGCATTGTTGAAATCGTCGAAACTGCTGTTGTTATCTAATCTCGCTAAATTAAATGTGTAACTGTCGCTTGTCGATACTGCATAGAAGGAGGAATTATCAGTGATACAACAAGAAAGTAGAATGAAAGTCGCTGACAACTCTGGTGCTCGTGAAGTTTTAACAATTAAGGTACTTGGTGGATCTGGCCGCAAATTTGCTGGCATCGGTGATATCGTTGTAGCTACTGTTAAAAATGCAACACCAGGTGGCGTTGTCAAAAAAGGTGAAGTTGTTAAAGCTGTCATCGTTCGTACTAAGTCTGGCGCTCGTCGTCCTGACGGTTCATATATCAAATTTGACGAAAACGCATGCGTTATCATCAAAGACGATAATACACCTAAAGGAACTCGTATTTTCGGACCTGTTGCACGTGAATTACGTGAAAACAACTTCATGAAAATCGTTTCATTAGCTCCAGAAGTACTTTAATACAAAATGTAACCCATTCCGAGTTAAAAGGAGGTGCCTATAGATATGCATCTAAAAAAAGGTGATAAAGTTCAAGTATTAGCTGGTAAAGATAAAGGTAAACAAGGCGTTATCTTATCAATCTTAGCTAAAAAAGATCGTGTCCTAGTAGAAGGTATCAACATGATTAAAAAACATGCTAAACCATCGAATGACAATCCTCAAGGTGGTATTTTAAATATCGAAGCACCGATTCATATGTCAAACGTTGCTCTTCTTGATCCGAAATCTGGTAAACCAACACGTGTTGGCTTCAAGATTGTTGGAGACGAAAAAGTACGAGTGTCTAAAAAATCCGGTGAAGTAATTAAATAATTTCTAATGAAAGGAGGACTACAATCAATGAGTCGCTTCAAAGACATTTATAAAAATGAAATTGCACCTGCGTTAGTAACGAAATTTGAATACAAATCAGTTATGCAAGTGCCTCAAGTCGATAAAATCGTTATCAACATGGGTGTTGGTGATGCTACTTCAAACGCTAAGTTATTAGACAAAGCGGTTGAAGAATTAACATTAATCGCAGGTCAAAAACCTGTTATTACTAAAGCGAAGAAATCAATCGCTGGTTTCCGTTTACGTGAAGGTGTTCCAATCGGAACTAAAGTTACTTTACGTGGCGAAAAAATGTACGAATTTCTTGATAAATTAGTTTCTGTATCACTTCCTCGTGTACGTGATTTCCGTGGTGTTTCTAAAAAAGCATTTGACGGTCGCGGTAACTACACTTTAGGTGTTAAAGAACAATTAATTTTCCCTGAAATTTCTTTCGATTTAGTTGATAAAACTCGTGGTATGGATATCGTTATCGTTACAACTGCTAACACTGACGAAGAAGCTCGCGAATTATTAACTGGATTTGGATTCCCATTCCAAAAATAATAAGTCATCGCTTCGGCGGTGTAAAATAAGGAGGCAACATTGTGGCTAAAAAATCAATGGTAGCTAAACAACAACGCACGCCAAAACATGCTGTTCAAGCATACACTCGCTGTGAACGTTGTGGTCGTCCACACTCAGTTATCCGCAAATTTAAACTTTGCCGTATTTGTTTCCGTGAATTGGCTTACAAAGGTCAAATTCCTGGCGTTCAAAAAGCAAGCTGGTAAGTATTCAGTATTGGAAGGAGGTTAATTAAAAATGGTTATGACAGATCCGATTGCAGATTTCTTAACACGCGTTCGTAACGCTAACATGGTTCGTCACGAAAGCTTAGAAGTTCCGGCTTCTAACGTTAAAAAAGAGATCGCTAACATTCTTAAGCGTGAAGGTTTTATCCGTGAAGTTGAATACATCGAAGATGACAAACAAAACGTTATCCGCGTATTCTTAAAATATGGTGCAAACGACGAACGTGTTATTACAGGATTAAAACGTATTTCTAAACCAGGTTTCCGTGTTTATGCAAAAGCTGATGAGGTTCCTAAAGTATTAAATGGTTTAGGTATCGCTATTGTGTCAACATCTAACGGTTTATTAACAGATAAAGAAGCACGTGCTAAACAACTTGGCGGCGAAGTACTCGCTTACGTGTGGTAATAATTTAGAACATAAGGAGGTGCAAACATGTCACGTATTGGTAAAAAACCAGTCACAGTTCCTGCTGGCGTAACCATTACAATTACTGATAACAATCACGTAACTGTAAAAGGTGCTTCAACAGAACTTGCTAAACAATTTGATTCACAACTTACTATTACTCAAGAAGGGTCTGAGATCGTAATCGGTCGTTCTTCTGAAGATAAGAAAGTACGTGCACTTCACGGTACAACTCGCGCATTAATCGCGAACATGATCGAAGGTGTAACGACTGGATTTTCTAAAGGATTAGAACTTATTGGTGTCGGTTACCGTGCTCAAAAGCAAGGTAGCAAATTAGTTCTTAACGTTGGTTTCTCTCACCCAGTTGAGTTTGAACCAGAAACAGGTATTGAAGTTGAAGTACCTAGCAACACATCAGTTATCATCAAAGGTGCTGATAAAGAGAAAGTTGGCGCTTTAGCTGCTAACATTCGTGCGATTCGTCCACCAGAACCTTACAAAGGTAAAGGTATTCGTTACGTAGGCGAACATGTTCGTCGTAAAGAAGGTAAAACTGGTAAATAATGCTGCATAGCATTGTTTACTAAGTCCAAGAGAAAAAGAGGTGACTCATTGTGATTACGAAATTGGATAAAAACAAAACTCGTAAAAAACGTCATGGCCGTGTCCGTTCTAAAATTAGCGGAACTGCAGCTTGTCCACGTTTAAACGTATTCCGTTCAAACACTAACATCTATGCTCAATTAATCGACGACGTAAATGGTGTAACTTTAGCTAGCGCTTCTAACATCGAAAAAGATTTCGACGTTAAAGGTTCTAAAACTGAACTTGCTCAAGCTGTCGGTAAATTAGTAGCAGAACGTGGTGTTGCGAAAAACATCGAAAAAGTTGTCTTTGACCGTGGTGGTTACTTGTATCATGGCCGTGTAGCAGCTTTAGCTGATGCAGCCCGTGAAAACGGTTTGAAATTCTAATAGAAGGAGGTAAATACATTCATGGCTTATATTGATCCAAACACATTAGGAGAATTGGAAGAACGCGTCGTTACTATCAACCGTGTTGCTAAAGTTGTAAAAGGTGGACGTCGTTTCCGTTTTACAGCATTAGTAGTTGTCGGAGATCGTAATGGTCACGTTGGTTTCGGTACTGGTAAAGCTCAAGAAGTTCCAGACGCAATTCGTAAAGCAGTTGAAGATGCTAAGAAAAACTTAGTTGTCCTTCCAATTGTTGGAAGTACTATTCCACACCGTGTAATCGGTAACTTTGGCGGCGGTTCTGTACTTATGAAACCTGCAGCAGAAGGTTCTGGTGTAACAGCTGGTGGACCTGTACGTGCTATCCTTGAATTAGGTGGCGTTGCAGACGTATCTTCTAAATCTTTAGGTTCAAGCACACCTATCAACATGGTTCGTGCAACAATCGAAGGAATTAAAGAACTTAAAACAGCAGAAGATGTAGCTCGTCTACGTAACATTTCTGTTGAAGAATTATTAGGATAAGGAGGTACTACATTATGGCTGAAAAATTAGTTGTAACATTGAAACGCAGCTTAATCGGACGTCCTCAAGATCAACGTAACACTGTTTATGCATTAGGTTTACGCAAAACAAATGGTACTGTTGAGAAAAACGATACTCCTGCGATTCGCGGTATGATCAACAAAGTGTCTCACTTGGTTGAAGTAACAGAAAAATAAGATGATACTCCTTTCGAGGAGTGTTCTACTATTTTTGTATAATATATAAGGAGGTGCAATATATAATGAAACTTCATGAATTAAAACCTTCTGAGGGATCTCGTAAAGTACGTCACCGTGTTGGACGTGGATCTTCATCAGGTATGGGTAAAACTTCTGGTCGTGGTCAAAAAGGCCAAAACTCTCGTTCAGGTGGTGGTGTTCGTCTAGGATTCGAAGGTGGTCAAATGCCTTTATTCCGTCGTTTACCTAAACGTGGATTCACAAACATTAATCGTAAAGATTATGCTGTTGTGAACGTTGAGACTTTCAACCGTTTTGAAGATGGAACTGTTATCACTCCTGCTCTTTTATTAGAAACAGGTGTAATCAGCAAACAACTTAACGGCATTAAAGTGTTAGCTAACGGTGAATTAACTAAAAAAGTTACTGTTCAAGCTCACAAATTCTCACAAGCTGCGAAAGAAGCAATCGAAGCAGCTGGTGGTAGCGTAGAGGTGATTTAATGTTTTCAACATTTCTGAACTTCTTCAAGGTTAAAGACATTAGAAGTAAAATTTTGTTTACTTTGGCAATGTTAATCGTCTTTCGTATTGGTGCACACATTCCAGTTCCTGGTGTGGATGCATCACAACTGAAGGCTTTAAACACATCACTCGTAGGTTTCTTAGATCTCTTCGGTGGTGGTTCGCTATCTAACTTCTCAATCTTTGCCGTTGGGATTATGCCGTATATTACAGCATCGATCATCGTGCAATTGTTAGAGATGGATGTCGTTCCAAAGTTATCAGAATGGGCAAAACAAGGCGAAATGGGCCGTCGTAAGTTAAATCAACTTAAACGCTATTTAACGATTGTTTTAGGCTTAGTACAGTCATTTGGTGTCTCTTACGGGTTCAACAACATGACAGGTGCTACGCTCGTTCCTAACGCTTCTGTGGGTCAGTTTGCATTAATGGCTATCATCCTTACAACTGGAACATTGTTCTTGATGTGGATGGGTGAACAAATTACTGAAAAAGGTATCGGGAACGGTGTATCAATCATTATTATGGCTGGTATTATCGCAAACGTTCCTTCATCAGTTGGTCAACTGCTTACGACACAACTTGCTAAAACAGGCACACCTCTTTTCATCACTGTGATTGAAATGATCTTACTTGTTGTAGCTGTAATTGTTATCGTTGCGTTAGTTGTCTTCGTACAACAAGCGTCACGTAAAATTCCGGTTCATTATTCAAAACGTGCGTCATCTTCAGCTGCCCCTCGTGGTGCTCAAGTATCGCATTTACCTTTGAAAGTGAACTCAGCTGGTGTTATTCCGGTTATCTTCGCTTCTGCCTTCATCATTACCCCACAAACACTCTTGACCTTTGCGGACCAAGATAAAGGTTGGGTAACGACGTTAGGTAAAGTATTTAACCTCCAACAACCGGCGGGAATGGTATTGTATGTTATCTTGATTTTAGCTTTCACTTACTTCTATGCGTTCATTCAAGTGAATCCAGAAAAAGTTGCTGAAAACTTACAAAAGCAAGGTGGCTACGTGCCAACAATTCGTCCTGGTAAAGATACAGAAAAATATCTCTCACGCGTTTTACTTCGGTTAACGTTTGTTGGATCAATTTTCTTAGCAGCAATTGCGATTTTACCAACAATTGGAACTCAGTTATTTAGCTTACCTCAAGGCCTTGGCATTGGTGGTACATCACTACTCATTATGGTAGGGGTGGCGTTAGATACGATGAAACAATTAGAAGGACAACTTGTGAAACGTAACTATAGAGGATTTCTTAAGTAAGTGTTTATGGAAGCAAGATTTATCTTCGCTTCCATCTGCCTTACCCTCAAAATTTTTTATAGGCTTTGCAAGGTAGCAACAAACTTCGAAAAACAAAGCTTGCTTTTGCTTTGAAGAATGGGAGAAAAACCAAAATGAACTTAGTTTTAATGGGGCTTCCTGGTGCTGGTAAAGGCACACAAGCTGAGCGCATCGTTGCTCAGTACCATATTCCGCATATTTCAACTGGAGATATGTTCCGTGCAGCTATTAAAAACGGAACAGACTTAGGTTTGAAAGCAAAAGCGTTTATGGATGAAGGAAATCTAGTACCTGATGAAGTAACGAACGGTATCGTTCGCGAACGTTTGGCGCAAGATGATGCTAAAGAAGGCTTTTTGTTAGATGGTTTCCCAAGAACTGTCGCTCAAGCTGAAGAATTAGAAACTATCTTAAATGATTTGAATCGTAGCTTAGATGCTGTTATCAACATTCAAGTTGATCAATCATTATTAATGGAACGCTTAACAGGTCGTTGGATTTGTTCAACGTGTGGACGTACGTACCACGCAACTTACAACCCTCCAAAAACTGCTGGTGTCTGTGACGATGATAACGTAACATTATATCAACGAGAAGATGACAAACCTGAAACAGTTAAAAATCGTTTGGCTGTTAATACGAAACAAACCCAACCATTGCTTGACTTCTATACCTCAAAAGGGTATTTAAAAGATATTAATGGTGGACAAGCAATTGATGAAGTCTTTAAGGATGTTAACAAACTATTATCGAAATAGTTGTTAAAACGCTCGAAGTCTAGTATAATGGATAACTGGCAACGAATTGTTGAATTTCATCACTTTTTTGCTGTGATTTATTCAATTGTACGAAGAAATAATGCGTCTTTTTCGTAAGATCCCGTTATTTTTGAAGTGTCAATTAAGTTTTAACTAAACTTCCGAACGGCGGATAAAGACGATTCCAAAGTTCAAGACAAAAGGAGGTAACGAGAAATGGCGAAAGAAGATGTAATTGAGGTTGAAGGCGTAATTAAAGAAACTTTACCAAACGCTATGTTTAAGGTTGAGTTAGAAAACGGTCATGCGGTACTTGCTACTATTTCAGGTAAGATTCGTATGCACTATATTCGTATTTTACCGGGGGACAAAGTAACTGTTGAACTTTCTCCGTACGATTTAACGCGCGGAAGAATAACATACCGTTTCAAATAATCTGAACTCCGGCATATTGAAGGAGGTATTCTACGATGAAAGTAAGACCATCCGTGAAACCAATCTGCGAAAAATGTAAAGTTATTCGCCGTAAGGGTAAAGTCATGGTAATTTGTGAAAATCCGAAACATAAACAAAGACAAGGTTAATAATTAGGGAGGTGCACATAAATGGCACGTATTGCTGGAGTGGATGTTCCACGTGAAAAACGCATCGTTATTTCATTAACTTACGTATTCGGTATTGGTACGACTACTGCTCAAAAAGTTTTAGAAGAAGCAGGCGTTAACCCAAATACTCGTACACGTGATTTAACAGAAGACGAATTAACTAAAATTCGTGAAGTTGTTGATACAGTTAAAACAGAAGGTGACTTACGTCGTGAGGTCGCATTAGACATCAAACGTTTACAAGAAATCGGTTCTTTCCGAGGAATTCGTCACCGTCGTGGTTTACCTGTTCGTGGTCAAAACACGAAAAACAACGCTCGTACTCGTAAAGGTCCATCGAAATCTATCGCTGGTAAGAAAAAATAATTAATTAAGTAAGGAGGTCAACTAACAAATGGCACGTAAAACAAATACTCGTAAACGCCGTGTGAAAAAAAATGTCGAATCAGGTATTGCACATATCCGTTCAACATTCAATAACACGATCGTTACATTAACAGACATGCAAGGAAACGCTTTATCATGGTCTTCTTCAGGCTCATTAGGTTTCCGTGGTTCTAAAAAATCAACACCGTTCGCTGCTCAAATGGCTGCAGAAGCTGCTGCTAAAGTAGGTATGGAACATGGTTTGAAAACATTGGAAGTAACAGTTAAAGGTCCTGGTTCAGGTCGTGAAGCTGCTATCCGTGCTTTACAAGCTGTTGGTCTTGAAGTAACTGCTATTAAAGATGTTACTCCAATTCCTCACAATGGTTGTCGACCACCAAAACGTCGTCGTGTATAATCTTTAACCTTGGTTAAAGTGTTATATTCAATATTGTTACAAGACGTTTATCATGGGAGGTAAATTAAATGATCGAAATTGAAAAGCCGAAAATTGAGACGATTGAGATCAGTGAAGATAGCCGTTATGGTAAGTTCGTAATTGAACCACTAGAACGCGGTTATGGTATCACTTTAGGCAACTCCTTGCGTCGTATCCTTTTATCTTCATTACCAGGAGCAGCAGTTACTTCAATTCAAGCAGACACAGTGTTACATGAATTCTCAGCAATTGATGGTGTCGTTGAAGATGTAACTCGCATTATCTTAAACTTGAAGAAACTTGCTTTGAAAATCTATTCTGATGATGAAAAAACATTAGAAATTGATGTTCAAGGACCAGGTGTGGTTACGGCAGCTGATATTAACTTTGATAGTGATGTAGAAATCTTAAATCCGGATTTACATATTGCGACTCTTAGTGAAAATGCACATTTCCATATGCGCTTGCATGCAAGTCGCGGTCGTGGATATCGTCCAGCTGATCAAAACAAACGCGAAGATATGCCAATTGGTGTTTTACCAATCGATTCTATCTTTACGCCAATTCTTAAAGCTAACTACCAAGTGGAAAACACACGCGTAGGTCAAAATCCTGATTTTGACAAATTAACGTTTGACTTAACAACTGATGGTAGCATCGGTGTTAAAGAAGCGATTAGTTTAGCTGCTAAAATCTTAACGGAGCATTTGAACATCTTTGTTAACTTAACAGATGAAGCTCAACATGCAGAAATTATGATTGAAAAAGAAGAAAGCAAGAAAGAAAAAGTGCTCGAAATGACAATCGAAGAACTCGATTTATCAGTTCGTTCATACAACTGCTTAAAACGTGCCGGTATTAATACTGTGCAAGAATTAGCAGATAAATCGGAAGAGGATATGATGAAAGTTCGTAACCTTGGACGTAAATCACTTGAAGAAGTTAAGGTTAAATTAACTGATTTAGGATTAGGTCTTCGCAACGAAGATTAATTAAAGGAGGCAAAACACTAATGGGTTACCGTAAATTAGGCCGTACAAGCTCACAACGTAAAGCATTATTACGTGATTTAGCAACTGACTTAATCATCAACGAACGCATCGAAACAACTGAAGCTCGCGCTAAAGAAGTTCGTAAACTTGTTGAAAAATTAATCACTGCTGGGAAACGTGGAGATTTAAGCGCTCGTCGTCGTGCTGCTGCTATTGTACGTCACGAAATCGTAGGTTATGTAGAAAAAGAAACAACTGATAAAGAAGGTAAAACTGTGACTAAAACACGTCCGGTATACGCTTTGCAAAAATTATTTGATGATATTGCAGGCCGTTACACAGAACGTCAAGGTGGTTACACACGTATCTTCAAAAAAGGTCAACGTCGCGGCGATGGCGCACCAGTTGTAATTATTGAATTGGTTAAATAAGTAAATTCGATCATTTTTATGAAAAACGTCTAAAGCTTGGGCGTGTCATGATAAGGTGATTGACTCGTTGATCATCTTGTCTAGCGCTGTTGTGCTCCTTCTTTCTTTGCGGGGATAAAGGAGCACGGCTTTTTTTGTTGTAAATTTGATAGAAAATCTGGCTTTTGGAAATCGAGTATTCGATGGACAAAGGTCCTTTTTTTGTTGTTGAACAAAACGGATTGAAATCAGCTTTGTTGAGCATTAAAAGGGGCTGTTTTTTGGTGAATATCACAGAATATGCTAAAATGACAGTAATTGACTATGATAAAAGTTAGAGGAGAAACCAATGAAAGCAAATAACATCGTAACATTTGAACACGTGTCGTTCTCATATGAAGAAGACAAGACTGTTTTAGATGACGTATCATTACAAGTCGCAGAGGGTGAGTGGCTCGCTATTGTCGGGCATAATGGTTCAGGGAAATCGACGATGGCTAAGCTCATCAATGGTCTATTAGTGGCGCGAACAGGTGAAATTACTGTTAGTGGTTTACCGATGACTGAGGAGAACATTTGGGAGATTCGACGACGGGTGGGGATGGTCTTTCAAAACCCCGATAATCAGTTTGTTGGTGCCACTGTACAAGATGACGTCGCCTTTGGTCTCGAAAACAATGGCATTCCTCAAACAGAGATGGTGACGAGGGTTGCTCAGGCGCTTGCAGACGTCGCTATGAATGGTTTTGAAACATTTGAACCTAATCGATTGTCAGGGGGTCAAAAACAGCGTGTGGCGATTGCTGGTGTGATTGCACTACGTCCTGGCTTGATAATCCTCGACGAAGCGACATCAATGCTCGATCCTGAAGGACGCGTCAGTGTGTTGGCAACAATTAAGGCTCTCAAAGAGCAACATCAGTTAACCGTTATTTCAATTACGCATGATTTAGAAGAAGCTGCGATGGCAGATCGTGTGATTGTGATGAACAAGGGCCGCTATTTGATGGAAGGCAAGCCAGAAACTATTTTTAAGGAGACCACTAAACTGCAAGAAATTGGTTTAGATGTACCGTTTGTTAACCAAGTACAAGCAGATTTAATGACAGCCGGTTTCAAATTTAACACTGTTTATTTTTCGGAAGGAGAGTTAGTGAACGCCTTATGCCAATTACGTTCGAACAAGTAGGATACACGTATCAAGCGGGAGGGCCTTTTCAAAAAAAGGCTTTAACTAATATTTCTTTTACGGTGAAGGATGGTGAATACACTGCCATTGTCGGGCGCACCGGTTCAGGAAAGTCGACCTTATTACAGCACTTAAATGTTATTTTAGAACCGACAGAAGGCCGAATAATCTTTGATTCACGGACAATTATTGCTGGTCAGAAACAGAAAAATTTAAAAGCTATCCGTCAAAAAATTGGTGTTGTTTTTCAATTCCCTGAGTCACAGCTGTTTGAAGAAACCGTTGTAAAAGACATTATGTTTGGGCCGATGAATTTTGGTGTGAGCAAGGCTGAAGCAAAGGAGCGGGCGTTAGCCTTGCTAAATGTTGTTGGTCTGCCAGAAGCAATTGCCGAGTCGTCACCGTTTGAGTTATCAGGTGGTCAAATGCGTCGGGTTGCGATTGCAGGCGTTTTGGCGATGGAACCGAGTATCTTGGTGCTTGATGAACCAACCGCGGGCTTAGACCCTCGTGGGCGGGCTGAGATGATGGCATTGTTTTATCGGTTACATAAGGAAAAGGGACTGACGATTGTGCTCGTTACGCATAATATGGATGATGTCGCCGCCTATGCGGATGCGATGATCGTTTTGCGCAACGGCGAGATTGAGGCTGTCGGTGAACCGCGGGCATTATTTGCTCAAGATGAGCAGGTCAATGCCTTAGCAATAGGCCAACCGAGTGCTTTGAGCTTGCAACGTCGCTTGGAGGAGCAAACAGGAGAACGATGGCCGGTGACCTGTTTAACACGTCAAGAGTTAAGTGATTACTTAACACTACACTGGAAGGAGGGAACCGTTAGTGAATAATATGATTTTAGGACGGTTTGTTCCCGGTGATTCGTGGTTGCATCAGTTAGATGCACGCGCGAAACTCGTTGCCGTCATGTACTTTATCGTGATGGTTTTCTTCGCAAATAATTTGCTGAGCTACCTGTTATCGTTTCTATTAGTGTTTAGCTTATTAGTACTTTCAAAAATCCCGTTTTTATTTTTTATTCGTGGCTTACGCCCGATTATCTTTTTAATTTTATTGACAGTCATCCTGCAATTATTTTTCACGACCGAAGGACAGGTATTGTTACAGTTTGGACCGTTACAAATTACCGATGCCGGCATTATTAATGCCGTCTTCATCGCGCTCCGGTTTATGCTGATTATTTTTATGACGACCTTATTATCGTTAACAACCAGTCCAATTTCATTGACCGATGGAATTGAGTCGTTGTTGAATCCACTGCGAAAAGTGAAATTCCCCGTACATGAAATGGCATTGATGCTCAGTATTGCCCTCCGTTTCATTCCAACATTGATGGATGAGGCTGAAAAAATCATGCAGGCGCAAAAATCCCGTGGCGTTGAGTTCAATAGTGGCTCGCTATTAGCCCGCGTTAAGGCGATTATTCCCCTGTTAATCCCGCTCTTTATTAGTGCCTTTAAACGGGCTGAAGATCTCGCGATTGCAATGGAAGCTCGGGGTTACCATGGCGGTGAAGGCCGTACTAAATACCGTATTTTAAAATGGGAAGCCCGTGACACGCTCATGATTGTGTTAATGATGGTGTACACGCTCCTCTTATTTTTAACACGAGGAGGTTAAGGTAGATGCGTTATAAAGCAATTATTCAATATGATGGTTCGCAGTTTTTAGGCTATCAAATTCAGGCGACTGGTCGAACAGTGCAAGATGAACTCCAAAAGGCCTTAACAAAAATGCATAAGGGCACGCCCGTTAAAATCCATGCTTCTGGTCGAACAGACACGGGCGTGCATGCTAAGGGTCAGGTGGTACACTGGGACTCTGAGCTTACGATTCCGCTCGAAGGCTATCAGCGCGGACTCGAAACCTTAACGGCGGATGACATAGCGATTGTCGCGGTTGAGCAGGTAGCTGATGATTTTCATGCACGCTACGATGTTGCGGCGAAAGAATACCGTTACTTTGTGAAAACAGCGGCGCAGCGTGATCCATTTACCCGTCATTACGCGTTGCATTATCCTTTTAGTCTCGATGAATCACGCATGAATGAGGCGGCTCGTTTACTTGAAGGGGAACATGATTTCACGAGTTTTTGTTCGGCACGGACGGAGCGCGACAGCAAGGTACGCACACTTTATGCAATTACAATTAATCGAAACGTTGATGGTTGGGAGTTCTCATTTAAAGGTAGTGGTTTTTTATACAATATGGTGCGTATTTTAGTCGGCGCCTTGTTGTCTGTTGGCCAACAAAAATTAACACCACAGGAGCTACAAGCTGCCTTAGAAAAAAAAGATCGGACAGCATTAAACTGTCGTACAGCCCCACCACAAGGGCTTTATTTATGGGAAGTTAGCTATAAAGAAAAGAATTAAGAATGTGACTCTTGACTTAATTTGTGAAAGCATGTATTATTGATTGTGGTATTGTTTACCCCATGATAAGCCCCGGAAACTTATTATGCTTATACAAACAATGACAGAATTTTTATAAAAAAGAATGATTAATTAATAGGAGGCAAAACAAATGCGCACAACATATATGGCAAAAACTGGCGAAGTCCAACGCGACTGGCATGTCGTAGATGCAACTGATGTTCCACTTGGTCGTTTATCAAGTGAAGTCGCTGCTATCTTACGCGGAAAACACAAACCAACATTCACACCCCACACTGATACAGGTGACTTCGTCATCATTATCAATGCTGAAAAAATCGCTTTAACAGGTAACAAAGCCGATGGTAAAATCTACCACCGTCACTCTGGTTACGCTGGTGGATTAAAATCTATCTCAGCTGGTGAGCTTCGTGCTACTAAACCAGAACGTTTGTTAGAATTATCTATCAAAGGTATGTTACCAAAAAACACTTTAGGCCGTAAACAATTTACAAAATTGAACGTGTACGCTGGTACAGAGCATCCACATGCTGCTCAATCACCAGTTGAATACAAAGTACGCGGATAATAGGAGGAGAAAAATAATATGACACAAGTACAATATTATGGAACTGGTCGTCGTAAAAGCTCTGTTGCCCGTGTTCGTTTAGTTCCTGGCGATGGTACAATTACAATCAATGGCCGTGATGTAGAAAACTACATCCCATTCGAAGTTTTACGTTCAGTTATCAAACAACCGTTAACACTTACTGAAACTGTAGGTAACTACAACGTTTTCGTAAACGTTGATGGTGGTGGTTATACTGGTCAAGCAGGAGCTATCCGTCACGGTGTTGCTCGTGCGTTATTACAAGTAGATCCTGAATACCGTTCAACTCTTAAACAAGCTGGTCTCTTAACTCGTGACCCTCGTATGAAAGAACGTAAAAAACCAGGTCTTAAAGGTGCACGTCGTGCTCCTCAATTCTCAAAACGTTAATAGTTACATATTGCCGTTTCAAACACTTTCCAAGCAATTGGGAAGTGTTTTTTAGTTGGAAAGAGAAATTTGTTTCTTGCAAACGTTGATTTAACGGTGTTATTTAATTAGGTTGTGAAAGAAATTATAAAGCCATAATTCTTTTTTACGTTTAGATAATTTATTTAGTTTAGTCAACCAATGAGAAATTTTGTCAAAATAAAAAAGTATAGGGGGTTCCTATACTTTTAATCGCTATCAATATACTCAGATAAAGCTGAAGCCGTTTTTCTTTTTTGGTCAGTGGATACATGCGTGTAGATTTGTAACGTAATTTCTGAGTTAGCATGTCCTAAACGGTCTTGAACTTCTTTAATGGTCGCTCCACTTTCAAATAGTAAACTTGCGTGGGTATGCCTAAATCCATGAATAGTGATTTTATCCAATTGGTGGTCGGTAGTAATTTTGCGTAACGCTCTATTTAAATAGTCAGCATCAAAAGCTACATCTTTTACTCCTTTAAGAGGAATATCCCTTGTGAATATTAAATGATTATCATTCACTTTTGCATATCTTGCTTGTTGTATCAGTTTCCATTTATTTAATATATCCATAGTTTTTTGGTCGATATCAATTATTCGATTTGATGATTTGCTTTTAGTGTCTGCAATATACTGAATCCGTTTAATAGTGGTTAGGCTTTTATTAACAATGATAGATTGATTTTCTATTATGTCAGACCATCTAAGTGCGTGTAACTCACTTTTTCTTAACCCAGTAAAAGCTAAAAGTCTAAACGAAGCAAATAACATGTAATCATAATTTTTTTCTACAATATCTGGAATGGCAACAGTAAATTGAACAAAAATTATAAGGGCTGTAATTTAAATTCGGTAGGCGTTAAATAACCCAATGTTCCATGAATACGGATGTTATTAAACCAATGAACGTAATCATTTAATTCAAGTTCCAGCTGATTAAGATTGGAAAAGTGAGCTTGGTTTGCGAATTCTGTTTTAAACACTTTGAATGTTGCTTCCGCTACAGCGTTATCGTTAGGACAACCCTTCATACTTAGTGAACGTTGAATATTAAATGTTTCAAGCGCTTCATCAATCAACCGATTATCAAATTCTTTCCCTCGATCCGTGTGAAACAGCTGTATGTCATTTAAATTTGCAGAAATGCTTGCTAATGCTTCATAGACAAGACTTGCAGTCTTGTTTTCTCCTACACTATGTCCAATAATTTCACGATTGAAAAGGTCTACAAATAAACATACATAATGCCACTTTCCACCGACACGAACGTATGTTAAATCACTTACAACGACAGCTAATTCTTTTTCTTGAATGAACGCACGTTTTAACTCGTTTCTTATAAGTGCCTCATTCGAACGTGATTTTTGCGGTTTAAATTGAGCCACAGTGTAGTTTGAAACTAAACCTAACGAATGCATTATGCGGCTAATTCGGCGTCTTGATACATGTTTAGGTTCAGCTAACTTTAATAATTCTCTTTTGATTTTACGCGTACCCTAATTATTACGGCTTTCTTTGAAAATCCGTTCAATTTCTTTTGAAAATGCGATGTCCTCTGTTTTTCGCTGCGAAGTGGCATCTAAATTTATATGATAATAATAGGTGCTCCTTTTAATCTCGAGGACGGCACACATTGCTGATACCGAATAAAGGTGAGCGTTATTACGAATCACATTTATTTTCGTCCCATGATCAGCGCCGCTTGCTTTAAAATATCATTCTCCATTAGTAACCGCTGATTTTCTTTACGTAATTTATCTAGTTCTATTTCATCTTCTGTTCGATTATCTTTAGCTGCGAACGAGCCAGTAGCTTGATGATTTTTAATCCATTTATCTAATCCCGAAGGGGTTAAATCATATTCACGAGCAATATCAGCACGTGACTTTCCATTTTCATAAAGCTTCACCATTTGCAGTTTAAATTCAGGCGTAAATGTTCGACGTTGACGTGGCATAGTAGCACACTCCTTTTTATTAGTAGTCTTAGTTTACAAGCCCTCATTTATTCTGTCTAACTTAGTGTAGCCTATCCATTTTACAAAATTCAGATATTCTTTTGAAGGACTTCAATGAACAAAAAGAAAATTTAGTAATTACACATAATAAAGCTAAAGATGTTGAAATAGAGCGATATTTTAATATTGATCACTTTTTTATTAAATGGCAAAATACTTATCCAGAAGTAATAGATCGAATTATTAGTAGTTTAAAGGAAAAGGAATTATTTGAAAAATTCTTCAAGATAAAATCCGAGTTAAGTAATTCCTTTATTTTTGATTTGGATATTAAGAAAGAAAAAGAAAAACTGAGTGATAAATATAAAGATTTTACGTTTACAGAGGATAAAATAAAAAGTATTTCATCTTCAATTTATTCATATGAGAAGTATCAGTTAGAAAAACTTGAAATAGAAATCTCAAAAGATAATAGTATCATTTCAGAAGCAGCACAGTTTAGATATATATATTTGGAATTACACTTAGAGAGCAAGTAGAAAAGTTACATTATGATAATGAATTATTATTAAGCTCATTAGACAACATAGGAATTAGATGAAAATTATACTGGATATATAGATTAGAATGCTTTCATCTAAATTATTACTCAGAAAAATTTGAATTGCTTTAAGAAGGTAACATTCAAAAAATAAACTATATTAGTCGTTATAGATGTTATAATAAGTACATGTGGTTTAAAAAGTAAATCTTATAGGTGGTGGCTGGATGGAAGATATTGAATGGTTAGTAAAGATGCTTGAAGAAAAAATAGAAGAAAAGAATTTAGATTATAATCGATTCATGGTTTTGTTATGGAATAATAATACCGAGATTAAACACCTTTTTGAAGAAATAGATTCGTCTATACTTAATATCAATGTAATCGTATCAGAGCAATTATTAGATATACCTTCTAAATTACAAGCTATAAAAACACAGCAAATTATCACTGAAGTTATTAGAAATAATCCTCAAAAGGTTATTGTTATTGATAATTTTGAGATATTATTTAGTCCAATATTAAAAGTTAAACCAATAGAATTATTTAGAGAACTGAGTCGTTATAAAACCATTATTGTTATTTGGCGTTATTCTTATGAAAATAATAGATTAGTTTATGCGGTCCCAGAACATATTGAATATCAGGAAGCACAGATAAATAAAAATGAAATGATTATCAATTAGGAGAATGAAGAATGAAATATAGAGATTTAGTTAATTTTGAACCAATAGATTCAGTCATCCAATTAACAGATGCAAACAATAAAGATAGAGCTCTTCACTTATTAGATACCTTTGTTATATCCGATAGAATGGCTGATACAATTAATAATACTATCATTAATCAGTTGCAATTTTCCAAACCCACAGATAATAAAGGATTGATGATTGTAGGTAATTACGGAAGTGGTAAATCTCATCTAATGAGTGTTATCTCTACAATTGCTGAGTATAGTGATTCAAGTCAGCGCCTTCAAAATGAAGCTGTTGCTGAAAAAGCACAGGAAATTGAAGGGGAATTTAAAGTTATTCGATTTGAAATCGGAAGTACAGAAATGTCATTACGAGAAATAATAACACAACAATTGGAACTCGGATTATTGGAGTTAGGAATTACTTTCGAATTTCCTAATGCCGATCAAATTGTTAGTAATAAAAATTCTTTACTAGAGATGATGTCAATTTTTAATGAAAAATATCCTGACAAAGGTTTATTACTAGTAGTTGATGAGTTACTAGATTATTTAAGAGGAAGAAAAGAGCAAGAGTTAACTTTAGATTTAGGATTTTTACGAGAAATTGGCGAAATTGCACACAATACAAGATTTCGATTTATTGCGGGTATTCAAGAAATGCTTTTTGATAACCCAAGATTTAGTTTTGTAGCGGATTCTTTGAGACGTGTAAAAGAGCGTTTTGAACAAGTAAGAATTGTGAAAGAAGATATTTCATATGTCATATCTGAAAGACTTTTAAAGAAAGATGAGAAGCAAAAAGCTCTTGTTAGGGAGCATCTAACTAGTTTCACTAAATTATACAGTAGACTAGCTGAAGATATGGATAAGTTTGTGGATCTTTATCCAATTCATCCAAGTTACTTAACTGCTTTTGAGAAAGTTCACAATATTGAAAAACGAGTAGCATTAAAAATCATTACTATGGAAATTCAGAAAATAATTGATCACGATGTACCAGTGGATAGTACAGGAGTAGTTGCATATGATAATTATTGGTCTTTTATTGAAGAGGATCCATCTAATAAAACTATCCCATCTGTTCGAGAAGTTTTAGAAAAAACAGCTATTTTAAAAGATAAAGTCAATTCATCATTTCCTAGTGATCGTAAAGGACAGATGTATAAAGATGTTTCGCTTCAAGTTATTAACGGGTTGGCGTTGAATAGACTAACAATGGATGATATATATAGTCCTGTCGGATTAACAGCATCAACGTTGAAAGATGATCTATTTCTTGTAATTCCAGGACAATTAGATTTTTTATTGGAGGACGATGATCCGTCAGCATTTTTAGAAACAAGTGTGTCTGTTGCAATAAAAACGATCATGGAAACTGTAAGCTATCAGTATATTTCAGTAAACCAAGAGAATGGACAATATTACCTTGATTTAAAGAAAGATATTGATATTGAGAGTTTAATTAGCGAGCGAACAGAAATCATAGAAAATGCTACTTTAGATAGTTACTATTATAAAATTCTACAAAATGCTGTTGCATTGGATGATAACACTTACGTTTCAGGCTATCGTATTTGGCAACATGAGTTACCTTGGGAACAAAGAAGGGTAATGAGAAGAGGATACCTTTTCTTTGGGTCACCTAACGAAAGATCTACAGCTCAACCAGAACGTGATTTTTATGTCTATATGCTGAGACCGTTTGAAAAAGTTCAATATAAAGATGAATTGAAATCAGATGAGGTATTCTTTGAACTTAGTTTAGAAGATAAAAATTTTAAAATGAATTTATTGAATTATGCTGCAGCTAACGAGTTATATAATGAAACTACTTCAGCTCAAAAAAGGTTATATAAAGACAAAATAGATAGTTATTTTAAAAAACTAAATAAATGGTTAACAGAACACTTTGTGAATGCATTTAAAATAACTTATAAAGGAAAAACAGGATACTTAAATGATTTTGGAATGTTCTTACCTCAAGAGGATAACGTTAAGTCTTTAGTCAATTTTTCTGCACAGGAATTTCTTGCAAAACATTTTTCTGAGAAGTATCCAGAATACCCAAGTTTTAGAAATTATAAACCAGGATTTATTTCTAGTAATAATATTAAAGGTGTTGCTTCTGACGCATTACAAAGAATAAATGGTAGAAACAGTATTCAAGGTGAGTCAGTTTTAGAAGGCTTAGTTCTTCTAAGTAATCAAAAGACAATTACTAGTGAATCTGTTACAAATTCAGCTTATGCACGTTGGATAGTTGAAACATTAGAAATAAAAGGAAATGGTAAAGTATTAAACAATGATGAATTTTTTAATATTAACGCTGTTCGTGGTGTTGAAGATCGTCGATTATCAAAATCCTTTGATTTGGAACCTGAATTAGTTGTTGTTTTACTAGGAGCTTTGTTAAGTACAGGGAAAATTGAAGTGAATATAGATGGAACAACATATACAGCAATGAATTTTTCAGAATTTGCAGTATTATCTATGGATAAGTTAACAAGATTTTCATATATTAAAAAGCCATCAGGATTGCCTTTAACAGAAATTAATGAAATTTTGCATTTATTTGGAGAATCAGCTCCAAATAATAATGAAGAAGTTTTAGAAGGTTCAATCCGCAGAATGAATTCTAAGCTTAATACTTCTATTGAAGAAGTGTTAAAAGTTAAACGTGACCTATCAATAGGATATCTTGTTGGTAATTTAGATGTTTTAGATAACAATACGAGAAGCGAATATGCAGATCAATTAGAGTCGTTTAAATTATTTTGCGAACAACTACTACGCTATAATAGTATTCCTAAAATGAAAAATTTAAATGTATCTATTTCTGAAATAGAAAAGCAAAAACAAAATAAAGAACTTGTTGAATCATTAAATATTTTGAAAAAAAATGTAGATGAAGTAAGTCAGTTAGTAAATTATCTTGATCAAGCAAAATATAGTTATGGACAAAATTCAGATTGGTCTAAAACTATTGATGAAACTGTATCTAAACTACGTTCAAATATTTCTGATGGACAATCATATATGTCTAATCTTTCTGAATTACGTCAATTAAAGGAAGAGTATATTACGCAATACTATATAATTCATGAACAATCAAGATTAACAGCGACTGAAGATAATAAAAAACAAGAAATATTACGCTCCCCACAATTAAATATGCTTCGACGCCTACAATCAAGTATATCTTTACTACCAGGAGAGCAGTTAAATACTTGGCAAGAAAATCTGGAAAAAACAAAAACATGTTATCAATTAAAGAAAACTGATTTAGAAACGAGTCCGACTTGTCCACATTGTAATTTTTTATTGAGCGCAGATAGACGTGATTCAAGAAATATTGTTGAGAATGCAATGTCTGAGCTAACTGATATTTATGATAACTGGCTAAATATTTTAGTAGATAATTTAAAACAGGATTCTATCCAAGAGGGATTATCTCTTTTATCCAATGATGAGCAAAAATCCGTTGAATTGTTAATATCTAGCAAAGAACTTCCATTACCATTGGATCAGAAATATATAGATATGATAAAAAACCTTTTTGATGGATTTGAAAAAGTAGAGCTATCTCAAGAAGATATTATAAAAATGCTTGGAAATGGTAGTCCTATGAGTGTTAATGAATTAGAAGGTAGAATTCGTGAATTGATAGAGACGGCTATTGATGGCAAAGATAAAGATAAAGTAAGAATAATGTATAAAGGATGATGATTTTATGGATCAAGATTCGTTGTTTGAAGAAGAAAATAGACCTGTCGAATGTTTGGGAATGACATTTGAGAGTGATAATGAGAGAAGAGAATATTTCAGAAATGAGTTGCGAAAAAAGTTACCAGACTTAAGAAGTATTGAGGGATTTCCTATTGGTGAAGATGAAGATATTATTGAGTTATCTGATCCACCGTATTATACAGCTTGTCCAAATCCATGGATGAATGAATTTGTTTCTAATAATAAACAAATTGATGAAGCCTATACCGAGTTAAAACCGTATACTGCAGATGTTAGCGAAGGGAAAAACGAACCCATTTATAACGTTCATACGTATCATACAAAAGTTCCTCCAAAAGCAATAATGAGATATTTGCTGCACTATACTATGCCAGGAGATTTTATATTTGATGGATTTTCTGGGACGGGTATGACTGGTGTTGCATCTAGTTATTTAAATATAGAATCTAAAGTGAGAGAACTTGGATATGATTTAAAAGATAAGCGAGTGGTCGATAGTTCTGGAGTAGTGGTAGGAAATATGGGCGAAAGAAATGTATTATTGCAAGACTTATCGCCACAAGCGACATTTATTTCTAGTTGTTTGAATAAACCTATTGATATTGAATCTTTTTTGAAAGAAGCCAATACTATATTAAATAATTTGGAAGAAAAATACAAAAATTTCTTTATAACTCACAGAGAAGAAAGGGAGTTTAAAGTAAATTATTGGGTATGGAGTGATGTGTTTGTATGCTCAAGTTGTAGTGAAGAAATAGTATTTTTTGATGCAGCTAGTGATGATGATGGGAAAGTACAGAAAGAATTTGCGTGTCCTAATTGTAAAGCAAGACTAACCAAGAATAAATTAAATCGTGCATTTGAAAAGAAACATGATCCAACTATTGATAAAATTGTTAATGAAGCTAAAAGGGTAATAGTCTTGGTGAATTATACAAATTATAATGGAAAAAAAATACTAGAAAGAGCGACAAAAAAGGATATTGAACTATTCAAAAAAATTGATTCAGAAGAAATTACAAATTGGTTGCCTACAAATGAAATCCCTAATGGAGATGAGATACCCAGAGTTAGGAGGCTAGGAATAACTAATGTGAATCAATTATATTTTAAAAAATCTCAAATCATACTATCAGATTTTAGAGAAAAGATAAATAATTCCAATAATAAAGACTTTTTATTATTATTATTTACTAGCCAATTAATTAATATATCAAAATTGAATAGATTTAGACCCGGAGTATCATTTCCATATAATCCAATGAGTGGGACTATGTACATAGGATCCCTTGTAAGTGAGTCTAATGTAATTGATGCTTATAGAAATAAACTAAAGAAATTTGAAAAAGCTTTTATTATAAAAAATAGAAATACAATGATTTCAACACAGTCCTCAACAAAAATTAATCTAAATGACAATAGTATTGATTATATTTTTACAGATCCTCCCTTTGGAGCTAATTTAATGTATTCAGAACTTAGTTTTATGTGGGAAACATGGTTAAAAATACAAACTAATACAGATAAAGAAACGATAATTAGTAAAAAACAAAACAAAGCGGTGGATGAATATTTAAGATTATTAACAGCTACATTTTCAGAGTATTATAGAATATTAAAACCTAATAAATGGATTACTGTCGAATTTAGTAATTCTAAAGCAAGTGTCTGGAATGCAATACAAGACGCTATGCAGAAATCAGGATTTATTATAGCTAATGTTTCAGCTTTGGATAAGCAACAGGGGAGTTTTAAAGCAGTTACGACTACAACAGCTGTTAAACAAGATTTAGTTATCTCAGCATATAAACCTTTAGAATCAAACATATCGAAAATTAAAGAAGCTAATGGGAGTGAAACTTCAGCTTGGCTATTTATAGATCAACATCTTTTAAAGCTACCTGTATTTGATGGGGAACGTGGAGAAGCAACTATTGTTACGGAGAGAACGCCTAGAATATTATTTGATAGAATGATTGCATATCACGTTCAATCGGGTATGGCAGTTCCAATCTCTTCTGCTGAGTTTCAGGAGAAAGTCGCTCAAAAATATGTTATGAGAGATGGAATGGTCTTTTTAGAGTCTCAAGTAGCTGAGTATGATAAGAAGAGAATTTTAGCGAAAGAATTTTCGCAACAGTCATTATTCGTCTCAGATGAAGGTAGTGCAATCGAATGGTTACGTCAACAATTGATGAAGAAACCACAAAGTAGACAGGATATTCATCCTCAATTTATGAAAGAAATTCAATATATTGCAAAACATGAGGAGCTCCCTGAACTAGATAATCTTTTGGCAGAAAACTTCTTGTTATATGATAGTGAAGATGTTGTGCCAGATCAAATTGCTGCTTATTTACGAAAAAATTATCATGATATGCGTGGTCTAGAAAATCAAGATGATAAGATGAAGAGTAAGGCTAAAAATAGATGGTATGTTCCTGATCCAAACAAACAAGCCGATTTAGAAAAATTAAGAGAAAAGAGTTTGTTAAGAGAATTTAATCATTACGTAGAAGAAGTTAGTGGAACTAAGAAGAAATTAAAACTCTTCCGTTCTGAAGCTATTCGAGCAGGATTTAAAAAAGCTTGGAGCGAAAAAGATTATCAAAAAATTGTAGACGTAGCAGAATATTTACCAGAAAAAATTATTCAAGAAGATGATAAGTTGTTAATGTTCCATACTCACGCATTAATGAGATTAGATATTTAGGAGGTTGTATGATGGATTGGGTAGAGAAAATAAAAAACATGTTCCCTAGAACAGGAGACTTTTATCTCGTAAAGGATTCGGATGGAATCCTAGATGATTCAAGTGTAATAGACATGTTTAGTAGGAATGATATTGACTATGTTGATTTTCTTGACCCAATTGTTTTTCGGCATACTTATGAGGCTACCTATAAATATGAAAGAACTAATACTTTGATAATTCGGACTGTGAACTATTCTGATATACCTTATGATGTCTATGCTGAGGCTTTTCAGATACAAATTAATTTAAAAGATTTAATAGCATTTTTGGATTACACAGCAATTAAAGAGTGTAAAATCGGACTACCTGAATTAATTGACATTGATTCCTTTCAATATAAAACTTTAAATTACGAAGAAACTAAGATATTGTTATCTAAAAAAAACAAACATGAAGATATGAAAGAGTATGTGTTGCCTGTAACAAATGATATAAAAACATTTGGATTAGCAGCTATGATTATTGGTCAATGGAGAAGTGGGGATAATACCTTAAATGAAAAGCAAATTTCAAGTATTAATAATGTTAATTCAAAATTTCAGAAGTGGTTAATTCAAAATTTTGATCAAACAGTCTCCTTACCATCGTACCCTAAACCCAAAATGGTTCATCAAATTCCCGATTTTATGAATCATAGTGATTATAGTCAAAAAAAAGCATTAATTGTAATGGATGGAATGAGTTTTACTCAGTGGAATATAATAAAAGACTATCTTGCAGATAATCAATTTAAAACAGAAGTTACTCCAACTTTAGCATGGGTACCTTCGATAACTTCAGTATCAAGACAATCTATTTTTTCTGGAAAACCACCGTTGAATTTTAGTGATACTATTAATACAACAAATTATGAAGAAATACAATGGAAAAGTTTTTGGATAGATAAAGGATTTGACAAGTCTGATGTTTTTTATCAAAGGGCTCTAGGAAGTGATAATTATTTAGAAATGGATTTACAGCATTTACTAAGAAATAAAAAAATTGTTGGTTGTGTGATAGATAGTATAGACAGATTTATGCATGCTGCTCAACAAGGTTTATGGTCCGTTCATTCTGAATTAAATTATTGGTTGAATAGAGGCTTCTTACTATCATTTTTAAAAGATTTGATTGAGAATGATTTTGAAGTATATATGACTTCAGATCATGGAAATATAGAATCCCATGGTGTTGGAAGGATTAACCAAGGTGTGTTAGCGAATTCAAAGGGAGAAAGAGTCAGAGTATATGATGATAAAAGTATACGAAATAGAACTAGAGAAGATTATTTTGAAGTAAGCGAGAATTGGGATAGCCAGTTTTTACCGCGGAATTATTATCCTTTAATTGCGAAAGAAAATTATGCATTTATCACTAAAAATGATAAAATTGTTGGGCATGGTGGGACAAGCATTGAAGAAGTATTTGTACCATTTGTTAAAGTAACAAGGTAAGGAATGAATAGAATGAGGAAAACAGTCGGTTTATTTCGCCCATTGAGATTTGACCACTTAGATTTAACAGCTAAGCTTTTAGTTAAGTATTCGATAACTGATACATTTGAAATATTAGATGATGTTTTAGCCAAAGAGTTTAAAGGTAAGGAAGGTCGCCGAAAGATAATAAATAATTTGACTAGAGTATGGTCAGGTGGTAAAAAGGAACCTTCCACTTTTCAAAAAGAAGTATTAGCCAAATATAATGCGTCAGATAAAAATGATAAGATTATCTATCAATATTTGATGACTTCTTTAGCATTTCCATTCTTTAGTGAAACGACAACATTTATTGGGAAATACTTAAAAATGTCTGATACTTTTAAATCTAGTGTTATTTTATCTGAAATGAGAAATTCCTATGGAAGTGCAGAGTCAGTTTATAAGGGAGTCAATGCTGTTTTAAATGGTTTGAAGAGTTGGGAGATATTATCAGAAGGAAGTAGTAAGAATCATTATGTTTTTAAGGAGAACTTATTAGAGATTAGTAATGAGTTTCAACTAAATCTCCTGGTACTTGTAGTTATTCAAAATTACGTGGGTGATTCATTAACTGTTGAACAAATTAACAATCATGCATCTATGTTTCCTTTTAGATATTTAATCCGAAAAGAAGATATAGTATCTTCTCAATTTGAAATTATTGAAGACAGACTTGATACTTATATTTCGATATTATCATAAGAGTAATATTTTAAAGAATGACTAGTCTATTTTATGGTGTTAATTGGTGTTAATTTTATCCAAAACAATGGATTTCTATCATTTAATAAACCATTTTATATTTCTTATGTATTGGAATAAAAGGGCTCATAGGTACTGAGTATCCTTTGTTTTTAAGTATAGAATTCTCAAAACGTTAATAGTTACATATTGCCGTTTCAAACACTTTCCAAGCAATTGGGAAGTGTTTTTTTGTCAAAAAAACCATCTGCCGCGAAGAAGCTGACAGATGGTTGTTGTTTTAGAGGCTGATGAGCTGTGAGAATAACCACAGGATTAGTAACAGTAAGCAGATACTGATGACATATAGCACCAAAGTAAGTGTGCGTCTTTTTTGGGAGTGTGGCAGTTGACGGTAAAAGCGGTGGAAGCCTTTGTTGCGTCGCTTGTTGCGGCAAAAGGCAACGAAGGCCTGGTACATGTCGTCCTGTTGTGCGACTGGAATCGTGTGCCAAGCGCTCACATCTCGCGGCCCGCGTTTGACTAAGTCCGCATAGTTGCCCGTTTTATTAAAATCACCTTCGCTTTTCCACAGCCGTGTCGCTTGTTTACGTAATAACGGATCAGCTGGATGTTGCACATCGAGCCATTGGTGACTCTGATCATTTTTTGAAACGTCATGATTTTGTCCGTGCGACACACCGTAATTAAAGGAGGCGGTGTTGGCGATATCGCGACAATTGGTTAACTCGTATGCAGTTGGATCCGATTGATAGTGCCCGTTCGCCAAGCGCGTGTAACAATTCCATTCACTCACAAAACGGCCGGTCGCAATCTCAACGATGAATTCAGCCATCCGGGCATTGTTATACGGCCGTGGTGCCGTGTTTTTTTGGGGGATTTGGAGCTTCATGTTGGCGGGGAAACGAAAGCCAGTCGCTGCCCGATTATGAAAATTAGCACCGGTTGTGTAATCACAAGTCAGTTTAAAAGCTATGAGATAGTGTTGTAATTTTTCATAATCCGTTTTTCCATCATAGTGTGTGCGAATGTAGGTCATATTATGCAAATCGATATAACTGCGAAATAAATGGAGCTTACGACCGAGCGGACTTGTGCCGAGACCCTCAGCCGTCGGAAAGGCGAGTTGCACACTGCGTCGTAATTTACTAAAAAAAAGCGCATGCGGCGGCAGTTCCGGATCAATACGATACGGCCCAGTCAGCTGCAAAAACTGGTGTTGATCAATCGTTGCCTCTAATTGATGTATTAAAAGCGTCAACTTCGAGGTGGCTGACAGGTGCAAGGCATCAAACATTTTTTCGTAAAGGGGCGAACCGATTAAAAAAAGGGAGTCCGCGAGGGTTGTGTCTGTTGGTTGCTGTTCGGTCGCTGTCCGATAGACTAATATCGCGGCTTCATCCCAACCGGCATTTGTAAGAAAGGTCTCATTATGTCTCGTCATTGGCATTCATCCTAACTGTGAGAGTGATGTGATACGTCTACTAAAAGAATAGCATATCTAATCGATAATATAAAAAAATCAACTCGGTAAGCAGTTATTAACAGCCTTATCCCCATCTGTTGACAAGGCAGCCTAGTTCAAGTTATCCACATGTGGATAAACAAGCGCTAAAGCTGTCTTTTCAGCTCGAACTATCATAAAATAAAAGGAGAGTGTTTTTTTGAGGAGGTGATAGCCTGTGAACTTAAATAAAGAATTGCTTGTGACAACGACGCGTCTGTCGTTAGAAACACTGGCATCGACTGATTTACAACTTAATAATGACTTAAAACTGCTGTTTGTTGTGGTAGGTCGCCTCGAATTGGTGACACAGGGGCGGCTGACAGCCGTTGAAACCGGTGAAATAGCGCTCGTGAATCGCGGTGAAATGGTGAGTGTTGAAGCGAGTGCAGACAATAGCGTGCTATCACTTGAAGTTGATACCGTTCAGTTGGAACCGTTCAGCGGCTTTTTTCAATTGACACAGCCGTTATCCCCTCGCTATTATCCGGATGTGCATCACCAACTGACGAAGCTGCTGGCCCGTCTTTATCTGGAACAAGCAGAGCGCGCGAAAGGGTATCGTTATGTGATAGAAGGTTACATTAGACTGTTACTTGGTGTTTTAGTGAGAAGTTTACCGTACAGCACAAAATTAACAGATGAGCAGCAGTCGCCAAGCCATTCGGTGCGAAATGACGCTATCGTCGACTATCTGCACCGTCATTACACCGAGAAAATTAGTCTGCAGTCATTAGCCGATCAGTTTTATATGAGTAAATTTTATTTGGCCCATCGTTTTAAAGCAGAACGAGGTCTTACAATCGGCAACTATATTAGAGAAATAAGACTGTTGAAGGGGATTCGGTTGTTAGAAGCAACCACCATGTCGATTAACGGCATTGCTCAAGCGGTTGGTTTTTCAACGGCGCGCGCCTTCAGTGATTTGTTCAGAGAGCGTAACGGTATTAGTCCGTTAGCTTTTCGCAATCGAAAGCTAGCCTTAGCCAAAGAATCAGCAGCCGAAATCCCCCGCTTTGTAGAACAACGGTTAAGAGGTTATTTAACAAGTAATGAGGGTGATTTGGTCAAGCAACTGCCTGTGGATAAGCATGTGAAACGTCTGACTGTGACGAACGAACAGAAAATTTTGAGTAAGCAACGTTTTTTTGTGAAACTTGATGTACTCGAGTTGAATGCCTCAATTGTCACACAATTACATCGGAGTGGAATCCGGTATGTGGCTGTTGACAACATTGTGGATAACTTTATTTTTGTCGATGACATCACGATTGATTATCAACGGATCGATCAACGCTTACGTCAGCTTTGTGCGGCTGGTTTTATCCCGTATTTCCAATGGCAGGTGTCCGATTGGCAAAGCTATCAATCTGCCAAAGTGAAGCTGACTTTTGCAACGATGATGGAACAGTTTGCTTATCATTTGCAACGGGTGCATCCTTTGACAGCGCAATGGGTGTTTGAGTTTCGTTGTTTCAATGAACAAGCCGATAGTAGCGCTTTAATTCAGGCGTTGGTCGATAGTGTTCGTTATTTTAAACCGATTGGTGAGGTGTTGCTTCATTTTCCGCGTTTTCCAGGACAGGAGGAACCACAAACTACAAAGGAGAAGACAATCAAAGTCATCGATGATTTTTCAGCAGTGAGAGACTTGCCTTATGAGGCGGCGCTGCGGTTAATTTCGGCACGCTCAATTATTGAAAAGATAGCGGAAATGAGCAATAGTCATGGCCAACAGCTTGTGTTACAACAATTGCGAGCGGCCGATAATGATGCATATTTTGCAAAACTGACGGAACTGACAATGGCTAACTACATGATTTGGTATTGTTTCAATCACCTGCAACAACATGAGCTTTACTATTTGCCGGTTTCATTGGATGGTCAACCGTTGTATCGAGATTTTCCACGTGAGTTATCACGTAAAATGGCATTGGCTTATCCTGATGGTCGGTTCAAACTGAATACTCATACCTATACATTATTGAATAAGCTATTTGAGACAGTCGTTTATCGAGATCAGCAGTGTATCGTAACGAAAAAAAATGAAAATTATCGGATGTTGTTCTGTCATCCTGACCTTAACAATATGAGGGAAGTCACCGGCTTTAAAAAGGCCTCGACCTTAACGGAGTCGGCAGCATTTCATCATAGCTATGCTCTTACAATCAATGCAATAAAGGGGTGCTATCACCAAACGACCGAAACCTTATCACCGTTAATAAGTGACAGACAAAAACAACTTTTCCAAGTAGCTGCTGGCGTGAGTTTAACGGCAGAGGATGTCTGCTCTTATAATGCGTTACGACGTCCAGCGCACAAAAGTGAACACTTGCACCTCGATGGCGCTTATTCGTTCGAGGTCGATCTCGGGTTACTAACGATTGTGTACCTCGAATTAAATAAGCTGTCGGATTAAACTGCTAAATATTGCTGTTAAAAAGAGGAGAATCCTCAAGAAACAGCAATATTTTATTTTTTTTGCACAATAACAGCACAACACAAATGAAAGCGTTGTCATACAATGGAGGTGTAAAGACTAAAGGGGGCGGATTAAATGAGTGGTAAATTAACGAAACGTCGCAGTCGAAAAATTAAAATGAGCGAGCAGCTCACTCGTGATAGAGCTGAACGACAAGCGCGACGATTAGCGATTAAGCAACTGCCATTGGCGCAGAAAAAGGAAGCGTTAGTGGCTGATAAACGGGCCCAAAAAAGAGCACGCTTGAATGATAAACGTGTGCTTAAAGCATTGCCGAAAGCGGAGCGGAACGAACGTAAAAAAGAGGCCAAGGTTTATCGTAAACTAAAAAACAGACCACGACGGCTCATTATTTGGTCAGCCGTTGCCTTGGTTGTCGTCGGTGTCGCGATAAAAATCGGCCCAACAGCAGCGCATATGTACACGATTATGAGTGGCAAAAACGTGGTGATCAATACAGAGACACCCGCGGGCGAAAAAGCGCGTGCCCTCGGCAATAAGGTGTCGCGCGAGATAGCGGCCGAAGGCATTGTTTTGATGAAAAACGAGGCGGATAACTTACCGTTGAAAGATACCCGTGTCAATGTGTTTGGAACTGCGGCCTTTAACTTCCGTTATGGTGGTGGGGGTTCAGGTGGAATCGACACATCAGCAGCGGTTAATTTGTTTGATGGTTTGAAGCAAGCCGATGTGAGCTATAATCAAGAACTGCGTCAGTTTTACGAAGCTTTACCTGAGGTAAAAAAAGCCGAGGCGACGCAAAACGATAGTGGCATGATGCAGGTCGTTAAATCGATGATTTCAGGTAACGATGAAGATGAGCCGGCAATTGCTTATTTGAAAGAGAAGGTCATTAAACAAGCGCAGGCTTATTCAGATAATGCTGTCATATTATTGGCGAGTTCAGGTGTTGAAAGCAGTGATATGAGCCAAGAGCAACTGCAACTGACCAAAAACAAACGTGCACTGATTCAGACGGTAGCTGCTAATTTTGACAATGTTACCGTGGTTGTCAATGCAGGTAATGCGCTGGAATTAGGTTATTTAGAGGAATTTCCACAAATTAAATCGATTGTATGGGTTGGAACGCCAGGGCCATATGGAACAGCAGCCCTTGGTGATGTGTTAGCTGGAAAAGTCAATCCATCAGGACGATTAACCGATACGTATGCCTATGATGCTAAGTCGGCACCAGCGACTGAAAACTTCGGCGATTATAAATATAATAATTTAAAACAGTCCTACGTTAACTATCAAGAGGGGATTTATATTGGCTATCGTTATTATGAGACCTACTACAAAGACGATGAGGTCGGTTATCATAAAGCCGTCCAGTTCCCTTATGGTCATGGTTTAAGTTACACCGATTTCGATTGGGAAATTGTTGATAAACAGTTAACTACAGATAAAATCACCGTGGAGGTCGCAGTCACCAATACCGGAAAACGGGCCGGGAAAGATGTGGTCCAGCTTTACTATTCTGCGCCGTATACAAACGGAGGACTTGAAAAGTCTGCCGTTGTGTTAGGTGCGTTTGGTAAGACGAAACTGCTCCAACCTGGAGAAAAACAAACACTTACCTTATCGTACAGTACGAATGATATGGCCTCATATGATGCGAACAAAGAAGAAGCTTACGTACTCGAGGCGGGCGACTATCAGCTGAAGTTAGCGCAAAACGTCCATCAATCGACACTCGACTTTACGTATAAGGTGCCGAAAACGAAGGTGATTAAAACCGATGCTGTGACAGGGACAACGATTAAAAATCAATTTGCAGCGAGTGAGGCTGATTTAACTTATCTTTCACGGGCAGATTGGCAAGGAACATACCCGTCAGATAAGGCGAACAATCATCGGGCACCGCAGTTCGTGCTTGATGAGTTAGCGAAGAAACCAACCGATTCGAAGTTACCAATGCCACAATTTGAACAAGACAATCAGTTGAAATTAGCTGATTTAAAAGGACTTGCTTACGATGATCCGAAGTGGGAGCAGTTTTTAGACCAGTTTACTAAAGAAGAATTAATCGATTATGTTGTTAATGGTGCCTACCAAACGGAGGCGATTGACCGTTTAGGTGTACCGTCTGCGATGTTACTCGATGGTCCGGCTGGACTTAATTCCTTCTTTAAAAAATTCAAAGCGGCTTCGTTCCCATCTGAAAATGTGTTGGCAGCGACTTGGAATGATCAGTTAGGCTACGCTATGGGTGCAGCGATTGGGAAAGAAGCGAAGGTTTATGGTGTGCATGGTTGGTATGCGCCAGCAGTCAATTTACATCGGACATCAATGGGTGGACGCAACTTTGAATATTTCTCAGAAGACCCAGTCTTATCCGGCAAGATGGGTGCAGCAGTCATTAAAGGGGCACAGGCACAAGATATTATCGTCTTTATGAAACATTTTGCGATGAATGACCAAGAAACGAATGCGCGCTCTGGTTTATATGTATGGGCCAATGAGCAATCAATCCGCGAACTGCATTTACGTCCGTTTGAAATTGCCGTCAAAGAGGGTAAAACATTAGGGACAATGTCGAGTTTTAGTTTAATCAATGGTAAATGGACCGGTGGCAACGCGGAACTGCTCAATCAGGTGTTGCGCGATGAATGGGGCTTTGAAGGGGTTGTCTCCAGCGATGCCGTCTTTGGTTTTATGCATGCAGATGATGCCGTTGTATCAGGTAATGACTTAATGCTCGATACGATGAGTGCGCCTAAAAATGTGAAACGAATTAAGGCAGCCTATGAGGCGGACCCATCGGGAACGGCGATTGGGTTACGAACGAGTGTACACAATATCATGTATGCCTTATTACAAACGTATTTAATTAAATAACAGAACGAATGAAATTGAGGTGGAAGCAGTGAAACACGAAGCGCTAATCAAACAAATGACAGTGGCAGAAAAGGCGTCATTAATGTCGGGGGCTAATTTTTGGCAAACGAAGGCGATTGAACGCTTAAATATTCCGTCAATTATGATGACGGATGGGCCGCATGGATTACGAAAGCAAGGCGGTAAGGCCGATCATCTCGGTCTAAATGCTAGTCTGCCTGCGACCTGTTATCCAACAGCGGCGACGCTCGCTAATAGTTGGGATCCACAATTGTTGGAGGAAGTCGGAGCAGACTTAGGGGCGGAATGTGTCGCTGAACAGGTGAGTGCGTTATTAGGGCCGGGGTTGAACATTAAACGAAATCCCTTATGTGGCCGTAATTTTGAATATTTCTCAGAGGATCCGTTCTTAACGGGAGTACTAGCTAGCGCGCAAGTAAAGGGAATTCAGGCACAGGGTGTGGCGGCATGTCCGAAACATTTTGCGGTTAACAGTCAAGAGCATCTGCGGATGACGATTGACGAAGTTGTTGATGAACGCTCATTGCGTGAGCTGTATTTGCAGGGCTTTCAGCGGGTAGTGACTGAGGCGCAGCCGCAGATGATTATGTCATCCTACAATAAGGTCAATGGTATTTATGCCAACGAACACCCGCAGTTAATGAACGTCATCTTGTATGATGAGTGGCATTTTGGTGGCGTGATGGTAACTGATTGGGGCGGAAATGACGACCGTGTAGCAGGGCTACGTGCGGGTAATCAACTTGAAATGCCTGCGACTAATGGCATTACTGACTTGGAAATTGTTGCAGCGATTGAAGCGAACACGTTAGCAGAAACCGTACTCGATGAGGCGGTCGATCGTTTGTTAGAACTCGTATTCAGTACGGCGCCGACGACAGAATCGCAAGTGGCAATCAATCATGAGCAGCATCACCAACGAGCGGTGGAAGCAGCTAAACGTTCATTGGTCTTGTTGAAAAACGCCGACAACAGCTTGCCGTTACAGGCAACTGAACGAGTAGCGGTCATTGGTGATTTTGCTGATAAACCACGCTATCAAGGGGCGGGGAGTTCATTAATTAACCCGACAAAGGTGCCGCGTCCAATCGATGTATTGGCTGACAGTGAATTGACGATTTGTGGCTATGCCCAAGGGTTTAAACGAATGGGTGGTCGAAGTAACCGTTTAATGAAAGAAGCCATCGCATTAGCACAGACGGCCGATAAGGTACTCTTGTTTGTTGGGTTGGATGAAAGCAGTGAGGCAGAGGGTGTTGATCGCGAGAATCTGCGCTTGCCAGACAATCAATTGGCAGTAATCGAGGCGTTATCAGCATTACAGGTACCACTAATTGTCGTGCTGGCGGGTGGTGGTGCGCTTGAACTGCCGTTTGCCGATGAAGTGGCGGCAATTGTCCATACGTATTTGGCGGGCCAAGGTGGGGCACAGGCATTAGTAGAACTGTTAAGCGGCGCCTATAATCCGAGTGGTAAGTTGAGTGAAACATATCCGCTTAGTTATGAAGATGTCCCCTCAGCTCCTTATTACCCGGGTAAAGAAGCCACCTCTGAGCATCGGGAAGGTCTTTTTATCGGCTATCGTTATTTTGATACGTTCAATGTACCGGTTCGTTACCCTTTTGGTCACGGTTTGTCCTATACAAGCTATCGTTACAGCGACTTTAAACGTGAGGAGTTAACGGTATACTTTACAGTGACGAACACCGGGACGATTGCGGGGGAAGAAATTGCTCAGCTTTATATCCAAAAAGAGCAGTCACGGATGATTCGTGCCAAGCGAGAGTTAAAAGGGTTTGTGAAGGTGGCATTGGCGCCAGGAGAAGCAAAAGCAGTGAGCATCACCCTCAAAGAGAGTGATTTTGCATATTATAGCGTGGTGAAGCAGGCATGGGCAGTCGAAGAAGGGACGTATACGTTGCAAATCGGGAGTTCTATACAGGCGATTCATCTCAGTGGCACGATTGAGCGTTCAGGTGAAAATGAAACAGAGGAGTATGCCCTCAGTCGTTTTCCACAGTATGCAGCAGGCAACATCCACGCGATTCCGGATGCTGAATATCGGGAGTTGTTAGGTTATGAACCACCGGCACCCCTATGGAAGCCCGAAGCTGCTTTAGGGATGAATGATACGATTGCACAAGCAAAAAATAAAAATTGGTTAGGTAAACTCAGTTATGGTTTGGTCATCTTCGTGAAAAAAATATTAGAGTTACTGAAACAACCGTTATGGGCCAATAATATGTATTTTGTGTTGAACATGCCGTTTCGCCAAGTGGAACGTTTTACGGGTGGGAAAATTAGTCGTAAAGCCGTGTTACGTTATTTACGTTGGGTGAATGGCAAATGATTAAAAAAAAGGAACTGCGCGAAGCAGTTCCTTTTTTGTTCTAATTAAAGTAAGGATTGGTGGCAATTTCAGTCCCAATCGTTGTCGCCTCACCATGGCCTGGATAGGCCGCAAAGGTTGCTGGTAAGGTAAACAGTTGTGTGCTGATTGATTGTAGCAATTGCTGCTGATTGCCTAAGTATAAATCAGTGCGACCCATGCTGCCTTTAAAGAGGGCGTCACCACACACGACAAAATTGTCAAAGACAAAGCTCACGCTCCCTGGTGAATGTCCGGGAGTTTCGACACAATAAAAGGTGATGCCCCCGAGTGTGTAGTCTGTGTGAGACACAAGTAACTCCTCAGCTGGTGCAGCCACCAAAGCGTTACCACTATTAGCGGATAAGTTAAACGCAGGATTGCTCAACCACGCTTGCTCAATCGGGCTAACGTAGACCGGAACGTGATAACGAGCCCGTGTTTGTTCGAGTGACTCAATATGATCGTAGTGGGTATGTGTTAAAAGAATAGCGGCGGGTGTTGTGTCTGTGGCAGTAATCGCAGCCGTAATTGCCTCGAAATCTTCGCCCGGATCGATAATCAAACAGTGTGATTCATTGTGAATAATGTAACAGTTTTCGGCGATACGACCGTTAATAATACGTTTAATTGTTAGCATGAAAAAACCTCCTCAATGTTCGTTAAGTAAAGTATAGCATGAACTAAAATAAAGCGGTATTTTTATAAATGTATAGGGAAGTGACAATCTTTTGAATGAATTGTGAAATAAAATTACTTAATAAAATAAAAAAGTTGAAATAATATTTCAGAAGAAGTACAATAAAGATGTAAACGGATACAGTCGAATTAGAGGAGTGGGAAAAATGATTGAACATTTAAACACAGAAAAACGCAATGAGAGAACAGCTAACTTAGATCAAATGTCAGTACACGAAATTTTAGCAGTGATGAATGAAGAAGATAAACGGGTACCGTTAGCGATAGCGGAGCAATTACCGCAGATTGAAGCTGTCGTTAAAGCGGTTATCACCGTCTTTGAACAAGGAGGCCGTTTATTTTACATCGGTGCCGGAACAAGTGGTCGTTTAGGTATTTTAGATGCGGTTGAATGCGTACCAACGTTTGGAACAGAGGCAGAAATGGTACAAGGTTTAATCGCTGGTGGAGCTAAAGCGATTAAAGATGCAGTTGAAGGGGCAGAGGATTCAACAGAATTAGCTGTGGCCGATTTACAAGCAGTCAACTTAAATGAAAAAGATATTGTCATTGGTATTGCTGCAAGTGGACGCACACCTTATGTCATCGGTGGCTTAGACTATGCGACAACAGTTGGTGCAATGACGGCAAGCATTGCCTGTAATGCACCCGCTGAAATTAGCGCGCATGCACAATTAGCGATTGAAGTTGTCCCAGGTGCTGAAATTTTAACGGGATCAACCCGCTTAAAAGCAGGTACGACCCAAAAATTAGTGCTCAATATGATTTCAACAACAGCGATGATTGGCATTGGTAAAGTTTATAAAAACTTAATGGTTGATGTCCGTTCAACCAATATCAAATTAGTGCAACGTGCTAAAAATATCATTAAAGACGCAACCGGTTGTGATGAAGCAACGGCTGAACGTGTTTTCGAAGAAAGTAATCATCACGTTAAAACTGCGATTGTTATGGTATTAACAGGGATGGATTACACCGCAGCAACAAAGAGTTTAGTTGAAAGCAAAGGCTTTGTCCGTCGGACATTACCTAAATTGTAAGGGGGAGCATAGATGAGTAAAGAAGTTGAATTGGCACAACGGATTGTTGAAAAAATTGGTGGTCTCGACAATATTAAAATCGTGAACCATTGCATGACGCGTGTCCGTTTATCATTGCGTGATAATGAGCAAGTGCAGATGGATGCGTTAAAGCAAGTTAAAGGTGTCATGGGTGTTGTTGAAGAAGACACGATTCAGATTATCGTCGGTCCCGGAACAGTTAACAAGGTGGCGAAGGCGATGACCGACATGACTGGTGTTGAACTCGGTGCTGAAATTAAAACAGCCCAAGCAACAAAAGTGAGTGGTTCAAACCGTGAACAAGTCGAAGCGATTGCATCGGCCAATAAAGCGAAGTATAAAAAAGGTGGCAACGGAGCGATGAAACGCTTCTTAGCGACAATCTCGGGTGTTTTTATTCCCCTCATTCCGGCCTTTGTTGGTGCGGGCTTAATTGCGGGTGTTGGTGCGATAATAGCCAACATGATTGTGGCAGGTAAGTTAGATGGTAGTCAATGGTCTGAAATTGTACTAGTGCTGAATGTCATTAAAAACGCGCTGTTTGCCTTCTTGAATATCTATGTCGGTATTAATGCGGCGAAACAATTTGGTGCAACCTTACCGCTCGGTGGTGTCATCGGTGGTGTCATCTTACTTAATGGTGTGACACCCGACCAAACGATTCAAAATATTTTCACGCATGAAGCATTGCTTTCGAATCAAGGTGGCATTATCGGCGTTATTATTGCGGTTTATCTGCTTTCAATCGTGGAAAAAGGCTTGCGTACCTTTGTGCCGAATGCGATTGATATTATTGTGACACCAACGATTGCTCTGTTAGTTACGGGTTTAGCAACAATCTTTTTAATTATGCCCGCCGCAGGTTACGTCTCAGATGGGATGTTAACAGCGATTAACTGGGTGATCGGTACCGGAGGTGCAATTTCTGGTTTCTTACTAGCTGTCCTCTTTTTACCGATGGTAATGTTTGGCTTACATCAAGTGTTAACCCCAATTCATATTGAAATGATTAATCAAGTGCATATGACAACGTTATTGCCGATTATCGCAATGGCAGGTGCTGGCCAAGTCGGTGCAGCGATTGCTTTATGGGTTAAATGTCGCAAAAACAAACCGTTTACAAACATCATTAAAGGTGCGTTGCCAGTTGGAATTTTAGGAATTGGTGAACCGCTCATTTATGGTGTGACATTACCATTAGGTCGTCCGTTCATTACCGCTTGTTTAGGTGGTGGGATTGGTGGCGCTGTCATTGGTGCCTTCGGTAATGTTGGTGCGATTGCCATTGGACCATCGGGTGTCGCGCTCATTCCCCTCATTCATGACGGAAAATGGCTCATCTATGTGTATGGTTTACTTGCAGCTTATGCTGGCGGGATGATATTAACCTACATCTTTGGTGTACCAAAAGAAGCGACGAAAGCAGTCGCGGCCGAAACGGAATAAACGGGACGTAAGGCTTGTTAGAGCGTCCAACAGTGTATAAATGAAAACGTAGACTTAACAGGTCTACGTTTTTTTAAAGGAGGAGAAAAGATGTTAGGTTTTTTAATTTCATTAACAGAACAAACGGTAGCCGAAAACAAGCGATTAATTGAACGGATGGCACAAACGGGGAGTCGTTATGCGTTTACTTCATTGCAGATGCCTGAAGAAAAACCAGCGGACCTCCAAGCGGTGTTGCTTGAAATTGGCGCCTGTTTAAAAGCGCATCAGGTGCAATGGATTGCCGATGTCTCACCGATGACGTTTGAACAGTTTACCTTGAATCGCTTAAAAGCGTTTGGTTTTACCGGTTTGAGGATTGATGATGGAATTTCAATGGCAGACATTGCGGCCATGACCGAAGAATGGCAGATTATTTTAAATGCGAGTACATTAACTGCGGCGGATATGAATGACTTGATGAACAACCATGCGCACATGAATCGGTTAGCGGCTTGGTACAATTATTACCCACGTCCAGAAACCGGCTTGGAACGTGAGGCGTTTATAAAACATACGGCCTTTATTAAAAGTTATGCGATTGAAACGGGCGCATTTATTCATGGTGATGGTAAACAACGGGGGCCGATATATGCCGGTTTACCGACGTTGGAAGAACACCGTGACCTTCATCCCCTTGCCCAATACCTTGATTTACGTGACTGTGGTATTGATACGGTATTGGTGGGTGATTTATCGTTGCAGTCAGCCACGATGGCACAGTTTGAACGATGGTTTACCGATCAGCTCCTGTTGTTACATGTCGATAATCAAAGCGACTTTGCATGGCTCGATGATGTGTTTCATGTGCGTCGGGATGTGGCGCGGGATGTGATTCGGGCAGCGGATAGTCGTGTGCGTTTAGCGCAACGCTATCATCCGATTGCGGCCGAACAGACAAATGAGCGTTTACGTGGCTGTATCACAATTGATAATGCGGCGTATTTACGTTATGAAGGTGAAGTTCAAATTATGTTAACCGATTTGCAAGCAGATTCGCGAGTGAACGTATTGGGGCAGGTAATTACAGGGGAGCACTCATTGTTACGATTTCTTAATCGTCCGGGTACCGCTTTCGCTTTTAGCGCTGTAAAATGATAAAATAAGCGCAGGAGTTGTTGAACGGAGGGATTGGAATGAAAGGTATCATCAGTCAGCGAATTGCAATGAACATTAGTAATTTATCGAAGGTTGAGCAACAAGTCGCGCAACTTGTCTTGGATCAAGGAAGTGCATTGATGCAGTTATCAACCCAAGAAATCGCGAAAGAGTCGCAGACGAGTCCAGCATCAGTCGTGCGTTTTTGTAAATCAATGGGATTGAAAGGTGTACCTGAGCTGAAGTTGGCGCTATCGGCAGAAGGGGCGCAAGCCAAAATGACGGGTTATTTTGATATTGTCGCAGATGAGCCCGCTGCTATTTTGATTGAGAAATTGAAAGCGAATACGATGCAAACGGTGGAAGATACATTGGCTCTCATTGATGTCGCACAGTTGCAAGCCATTGCGACAGCACTGACGCAAGCCGAAACAGTGTTTGTCTATGGAATTGGTGCTTCTTGGCTTGTGGCAGAAGACTTTATGCAAAAGTGGTTACGGATGGGGAAACATGTGCATGCTGTCCAAGACATTCATTTGATGGCGACGATGATGGCGACTGCCCAAACACCGGCCTTGTTTTTAGGCGTTTCATACAGCGGTGAAACACCAGAGGTAATCAAGCTACGCGATCGTGCCATTGAAAAGGGTATTACAACGGTGTCTTTAACGGGCTTTGGCAGCAATACGTTAAACCGTGCGAGCGATTATGTTTTGCAAACCTCGCATGCGCCGGAAGCCTTTTTGCGCAGTGCAGCAACAAGTTCGCGAACGGCCCAATTGTTTATTATCGATGCCTTATTTTATGTCTATGCGGCAATGGATGTCCAACATACCCAAGCAGCGTTGCAAGAGACACGTGCAGCAATTAAGGCATTAAAATAAAAGAACGTCTTCCTTATCGACCTTTCGATAGCGAAGACGTTCTTTTAGTTAGGTTAAAAAGAGACAACTGCCGATAACAACAAGCCAAAGGAGTACGTAGTAAAAATCGTTGCGCGAATAAGTTGTTATGTAATAGAAGGAACGTGGTCCTTTTTTAAATTTCTTGGCAGACATCGCGACTGATATTTTAAACGCGCGTCGAATCGATTGTGAGAGCATCGTGATGCTGTAACGCTTCAATTTAGCAACGAGTCCGGCTAAGCCATGCTGTTTATGCATGCCCCGTACACGCATTGCTTTTGTTAAAATCGTAAACTCTTCCAGCATAATCGGCAGTAATCTAAAAACGGTTAGAAAGCTATAAGCAATAAACGTCGGTACGCGAAATTGTTGCATCAGGGCATAAAAAAAGAGGACGGGATTTGTCGTTGTTGCAAAGGATAGACCGAGCAATGAAAAATACAAGGTCCGAAGCATAATAATACTCCCGTTCAGCAGGCTTTCACTCGAAATCCGCCACCACCAAAACTGGAATAAGACATCATCACCGAGTCCGAAGAGCATGACTGTAATACCACTTGTAAACGACAGCAGCAAAAAGGGCAGTAGTAAGCTAAGGCGCCAACGCCATTTCATCGGTGAAAAGAGTAAATAAAGTAACAATGCACAACCGACCAATGCGCCAAGTGTTGTAAGTGAATGAATGAAAAGTGTTGAAATCGTAATGGTGAAGAAAATTAAAAATTTCAAGGCGGGGTTGACCCGTTCGAAAAAGGACGTAGGCTTAAGCATCGGAGGTCGCCTCCTTTAAAGTCGCGATGCCATCTGTTACTTCGAGCACAGCAGTGGCATAACGGTTAATGATTTCTGGTTCATGCGTAATCATGAGAATGGCCATCCCAGCCTGGCGCCATTCTTCTAAATGTTCAATCAGACGAAACGTATTACGGGCATCTTGGCCGAAAGTCGGTTCATCGAGCAATAACAGTGTTGGTTGTGTAATGAGACTACAGGCCACGCTCAACCGACGTTTTTGCCCCATCGATAACGCTAACGGGTGCAAATCTTTTTTTGTAGTGAGGTTAAAGGACTGTAAAAAAAGCCCCAAACGCTCATTTTGCTCTGTAGCACTTAACTGGGTAAACTGCAGCCCATAGGCTAGCTCACTCTCAACTGTATCACAAATAAATTGGTAATTCGGATTTTGGAAGACAAAACCGCAGTCATCTTGCGAACCTTCTGAAAAAGTAAGGTGACCACTTGTTTTTAACAAACCACGGATGCCTTCAAGCAAGGTTGATTTACCAGAACCATTCTCTCCGGTGACACATAACCAGTCGCCGGAGTTGATTGTCAGTTGCTCTAGTGAGACAACTGCTTGTTTTTTTCGTTTGACGGTTAGGTTGTTAATGTTGAGCAGAGGTGTCGTTTGGGTGAGTGTGATTCTCTTAAAGGCAGGCGCCTGATCCCAACTGTTCGGGTGCCAAATACCGGCAGCTTCTAAAAAAGACCGATGGGCTGTTAATACGTGTTCGGTTGGTCCGTCGGCGACGATTTTACCATCAGCATCGATAATGACAACGCGTGAAACAAAATCAATGACTTCGGTAATCTTATGTTCAACGATTAGCAGCGTTTTCTCACTGGTCACGTGTTTTAGTTGTTGCCAAAAATAACGAGTGGCAGCGGGGTCAAGCATTGCTGTCGGTTCGTCTAGATAGTAAAAGTCACTTTCGAGCGCGAGCAAACTAGCCAGTTGTAAACGTTGCTTCATCCCGCCAGATAAGTTGTTAATTGGTGTATGAAACGGTGCGGTCACGTTGGCTAACTTTAAAAAGTGGCGAATCCGTTCTGGCATTTCGGCTGAAGGGCGTTGCTGATTTTCTAACACAAAGGCAATTTCTTCATCTGTGTAGGGCATGTTGAATTGTGAATCAGGGTCTTGAAAAAAGTAAGCGGTATTTGAAGGTGTGTTGGACCAGTCCCATTTTGTTGGGATGGTGATGATATCAGGAATAACCCCGGCTAACACTTCGAGTAAGGTTGATTTTCCGGCGCCACTTGGTCCAAGAATCAGAATTTTCTCACCAGACGTATAGCTGAAATCAAGTTGTTTTAAAAAAGGTTGAGACATGCCAGGAAAGAGCAGTCGGAGGTTTTTAACGCCATAATTAGTCGAGGGCATCGTAATCATCCTTTGTAATCGGTCGTACTAACTGAGCGACCCCGGTTTTTTCCATCGTTTTGGCTAAGTAAAAACTTAAACAACCGGCAATCAGAATAGTACCGACTACACGGAAGATAAAAATTAAGAGTAAGGCCCATGGTTGTACAGCTAAATAGCCGTAGGGCCAATCGATTAAAAAGGACGCCAAGCAAGCAAGTAGGCCCGCAATGATGGTGGTATCCATTGTGAAACGATTGTAACGAGTCGCTATGAAGATTAATTCACAGGCTATCCCTTGACCAATACCGTAAACGAAACTTTGCATCCCTAAACCACCAGCGAAGAAGGTTTCGATTAAGGCTGCAGCAGCTTCGGCAATTAAGGCGACACCGGGTTTACGGATGACGAGCATTGCAAAGGGGCCAGCCATGAACCAAAAACCGTAAATGACTTGCTCTAGCTGTAAGCCAAATGGTTTTAATAAATCATAAGGAACATTACCAACTTTATAAAGAAGGCCGAAGACGAGTGCGATAACGATAGCGACTAAAATATCTTTTAATGTGAGTTGTTGCGTTTTCATCGATTAATCTCCTCTTTTCTTAAATTAAGGCAAAAAAAGCCCGCTTACAGCAGCCAAATACAAGGCGGTAAGCGAAACGAAGGTGTGAGAGTATGAACTCACAGCGAGATAATCGACGTTTCCACTTTCCTACGCTGGTATTAACCAAATCAGGTTCAAAGGGATTAGACGAATGTCTATCTCAGCTAAAAATAGCACCCCTAGTGGATGGATATAAGTTGCCTAAAATATAACATATAAAAAAGGGTGATGCAAACACCTTTTATGTTAACTGTTATCAAAAAAAGTTGACATTGTTGGGTGAGGTCGATAAACTAAGAAGATAGTAAAAGAGGAGAGTGAGCGATGAAAACACAGGCCATAGCATATATAGGTATTATGTTAGCTGTACTAATTGTTTTAGGTTATGTCCCACCAATTGCCATTGGAGTAATCCCTGTTCCGATAGTGATGCAAAATATGGGGATTTTTTTAACTGGATTATTGTTAGGGCAAAAAAAAGGAACGATTACAGTATTGCTTCTATTAATAATGGTAAGTATAGGGTTGCCTGTGCTTAGTGGTGGGAGTGGTGGAGTTGCAGTTTTCTATGGTCCAACTGGTGGTTATGTGATTGGCTACCTTATCGCTGTTACTGTGATTGGCTACGGGCGTGATAGATTATCATCCAAAGTAAATTTCATACGTTTGTTACTCCTAACGCTTTTCGGAGGGGTTTTTATTATCGATCTCTGTGGCTCCATTGGATTGCATTGGCATACGGGGCTCTCTTTAAAAACGGCACTGTTATCGAATGTAGTCTTTATTCCGGGAGATTTGATTAAGGCGGTTATCAGTGTAATCGTAATGATGCGAATGCCTCAACAAATGCGGGTTAAACTAATGAAGGCCTAAGTATGTGCATGAGAGGGTGTTGTGTTCTATCTTCGGTGTAAGTTGAAACACCTGTATGGTGTGAGGTTGAACACAAACGCTGTCGCTTCACCTTCTCGGAGTCGAGTGCCATCAGCACACTCACTTTAAAGACTCTTTTTGTGAAATCAATTAGTTAGAAGCAAACAAAGTGAAAGATAAATGAAGGCGATAAATTTTAGTAAGGTGAAATCTTTCTAATAAATAGTTGAAAAGTATTGACTTGATAGCTAAAATGTTATATTATATAAAAGTTGCATCGAACAGAAAAGTAGGCAATCGAATGTGAAAAGAGTAACAACTAAATGTTGAAAACACCTTGACACGTATGAGGTTAACATGCTATACTGATTAAGTTGCATTAGAGAAAAACTTTTCTGAACAAACTAAAGTGTTTTAGAAAGTTGTTGACTTTGATTAGAAGATGCGATATAATTAAAAAGTTGTCAGCGGGAGTTGATAACGATTGACCTTTGAAAACTGAACGAACAAAAAGATGTTATATGCTTAAACTCTTAGGAGTTTAACCAATTAATTTCGTAACGACAACAAGTAATAAATTTTTAGCTAGCGAACTAGTTAAGGATCATTTGACGGTTTAAACACCGTTACTTTTTAACGAGAGTTTGATCCTGGCTCAGGACGAACGCTGGCGGCGTGCCTAATACATGCAAGTCGAACGAACGGATAAGGAGCTTGCTCCTTTGAAGTTAGTGGCGGACGGGTGAGTAACACGTGGGTAACCTGCCTCACAGCTGGGGATAACATCGAGAAATCGATGCTAATACCGAATGTGCTGAACATCATAAGATGTTCAAGTGAAAGACGGTTTCGGCTGTCACTGTGAGATGGACCCGCGCTGGATTAGCTAGTTGGTAAGGTAATGGCTTACCAAGGCGACGATCCATAGCCGACCTGAGAGGGTGATCGGCCACATTGGGACTGAGACACGGCCCAAACTCCTACGGGAGGCAGCAGTAGGGAATCTTCGGCAATGGACGAAAGTCTGACCGAGCAACGCCGCGTGAGCGAAGAAGGCCTTCGGGTCGTAAAGCTCTGTTGTTAGAGAAGAACAAGGGTGAGAGTAACTGTTCACCCCTTGACGGTATCTAACCAGAAAGCCACGGCTAACTACGTGCCAGCAGCCGCGGTAATACGTAGGTGGCAAGCGTTGTCCGGAATTATTGGGCGTAAAGCGCGCGCAGGCGGTCTTTTAAGTCTGATGTGAAAGCCCCCGGCTCAACCGGGGAGGGTCATTGGAAACTGGAAGACTTGAGGACAGAAGAGGAGAGTGGAATTCCAAGTGTAGCGGTGAAATGCGTAGATATTTGGAGGAACACCAGTGGCGAAGGCGGCTCTCTGGTCTGTTACTGACGCTGAGGCGCGAAAGCGTGGGGAGCAAACAGGATTAGATACCCTGGTAGTCCACGCCGTAAACGATGAGTGCTAAGTGTTAGGGGGTTTCCGCCCCTTAGTGCTGCAGTTAACGCATTAAGCACTCCGCCTGGGGAGTACGACCGCAAGGTTGAAACTCAAAGGAATTGACGGGGGCCCGCACAAGCGGTGGAGCATGTGGTTTAATTCGAAGCAACGCGAAGAACCTTACCAGGTCTTGACATCCTTTGACCATTCTGGAGACAGAACTTTCCCTTCGGGGACAAAGTGACAGGTGGTGCATGGTTGTCGTCAGCTCGTGTCGTGAGATGTTGGGTTAAGTCCCGCAACGAGCGCAACCCTTGATTTTAGTTGCCAGCATTAAGTTGGGCACTCTAAAGTGACTGCCGGTGTAAGCCGGAGGAAGGTGGGGATGACGTCAAATCATCATGCCCCTTATGACCTGGGCTACACACGTGCTACAATGGATAATACAAAGGGTCGCGAAGCCGCGAGGTGGAGCCAATCCCATAAAATTATTCTCAGTTCGGATTGCAGGCTGCAACTCGCCTGCATGAAGCCGGAATCGCTAGTAATCGTAGATCAGCATGCTACGGTGAATACGTTCCCGGGCCTTGTACACACCGCCCGTCACACCACGAGAGTTTGTAACACCCAAAGCCGGTTTGGTAACCTTCGGGAGCTAGCCGTCTAAGGTGGGATAGATAATTGGGGTGAAGTCGTAACAAGGTAGCCGTATCGGAAGGTGCGGCTGGATCACCTCCTTTCTAAGGAATAGGAACACACCTTCGGGTGTGACAAGTTACATTAATTGTTGTATGACATCTGCTTGTTCGTTTAGTTTTGAGAAGTCAATCTTCTCATTTATGTTTGTTCTTTGAAAACTGAATACTAATTGATATGAAATAGAAAGACCAAGTAACAACCGAGACTCATTTTAGGTGATTTATAATCATCAGGTCGTATCGCACGACCAACCAGACATATGTTCATTATGTCGAACTAAAAACCGTAAGGTGATTAGTAAAGAGGCGTTAGTAGTTGTTTAACAACGAACACAAATCTGAAGGTTAAGTTAGAAAGGGCGCACGGTGAATGCCTTGGCACTAGGAGCCGATGAAGGACGGGACTAACACCGATATGCTTTGGGGAGCTGTACGTAAGCTTTGATCCAGAGATTTCCGAATGGGGAAACCTACTATGCTTGATCGCATAGTGTCTACAACTGAATACATAGGTTGTTTGACGGCAGACGCAGGGAACTGAAACATCTTATTACCTGCAGGAAGAGAAAGAAAAATCGATTTCCTGAGTAGCGGCGAGCGAAACGGAAACAGCCCAAACCAAAGAGCTTGCTCTTTGGGGTTGTAGGACATTCTACACGGAGTTACAAAGGAAGCGTTTAGTTGAGTAACCTGGAAAGGTTAACCAAAGAGGGTAACAGTCCCGTAAACGAAAAGCGCTTCTCTCCAGAATGTATCCTGAGTACGGCGGAACACGAGAAATTCCGTCGGAATCCACGGGGACCATCCCGTAAGGCTAAATACTCCCTAGTGACCGATAGTGTACCAGTACCGTGAGGGAAAGGTGAAAAGAACCCCGGAAGGGGAGTGAAATAGTTCCTGAAACCGTGTGCCTACAAGTAGTTAAAGCCCGTTAATGGGTGATAGCGTGCCTTTTGTAGAATGAACCGGCGAGTTACGTTTACTAGCAAGGTTAAGTCGAGAAGACGGAGCCGCAGCGAAAGCGAGTCTGAATAGGGCGAATTAGTTAGTAGGCGTAGACCCGAAACCAGGTGATCTACCCATGTCCAGGATGAAGGTAAGGTAAAACTTACTGGAGGTCCGAACCCACGTAAGTTGAAAATTGCGGGGATGAGGTGTGGGTAGCGGAGAAATTCCAATCGAACCTGGAGATAGCTGGTTCTCTCCGAAATAGCTTTAGGGCTAGCCTCGAGGTAGAGAGTCGTGGAGGTAGAGCACTGTTTGAACTAGGGGCCCATCTAGGGTTACTGAATTCAGATAAACTCCGAATGCCATCGACTTATACTCGGGAGTCAGACAGTGAGTGATAAGATCCATTGTCGAGAGGGAAACAGCCCAGACCACCAGTTAAGGTCCCTAAATATACGTTAAGTGGAAAAGGATGTAGTATTGCTTAGACAACTAGGATGTTGGCTCAGAAGCAGCCACCATTTAAAGAGTGCGTAATAGCTCACTAGTCGAGTGACACCGCGCCGAAAATGTACCGGGGCTAAACGTATTACCGAAACTGTGGATGAACATCTATGATGTTCGTGGTAGGAGAGCGTTCTAAAGACAGCGAAGTCAGACCGTGAGGACTGGTGGAGTGTTTAGAAGTGAGAATGCCGGTATGAGTAGCGAAAGACGGGTGAGAATCCCGTCCACCGAATATCTAAGGTTTCCTGGGGAAGGCTCGTCCGCCCAGGGTTAGTCGGGACCTAAGCTGAGGCCGATAGGCGTAGGCGATGGACAACAGATTGATATTTCTGTACCAGTCATTAATGTTTGAGCGATGGGGGGACGCAGTAGGATACGAACGCATGCTGATGGATATGCATGTACAAGCAATTAGGCAGGAAAGTAGGCAAATCCGCTTTCCGCGTAAGCTGAGTTGTGATGTGGTGGCACCTAGTGCCGTAGGTTCTGATTCCACACTGCCAAGAAAAGCCTCTAGTTAGTTAATGACTGCCCGTACCGCAATCCGACACAGGTAGATGAGGAGAGAATCCTAAGGTGAGCGAGAGAACTCTTGTTAAGGAACTCGGCAAAATGACCCCGTAACTTCGGGAGAAGGGGTGCTCTATTAAGGTGAAAGCCTGAGAGAGCCGCAGTGAATAGGCCCAAGCGACTGTTTACCAAAAACACAGGTCTATGCAAAATCGTAAGATGAAGTATATGGGCTGACACCTGCCCGGTGCTGGAAGGTTAAGAGGAGTGCTTAGCGCAAGCGAAGGTGCGAATTGAAGCCCCAGTAAACGGCGGCCGTAACTATAACGGTCCTAAGGTAGCGAAATTCCTTGTCGGGTAAGTTCCGACCCGCACGAAAGGTGTAACGATTTGGGCACTGTCTCAACAAGAGACTCGGTGAAATTATAGTACCTGTGAAGATGCAGGTTACCCGCGACAGGACGGAAAGACCCCGTGGAGCTTTACTGCAATCTGATATTGAATGTTTGTGTCACTTGTACAGGATAGGTAGGAGCCTTGGACTCCGGAGCGCTAGCTTCGGATGAGGCGTTGGTGGGATACTACCCTTGTGACATGACCATTCTAACCCGCACCCCTTATCGGGGTGGGAGACAGTGTCAGATGGGCAGTTTGACTGGGGCGGTCGCCTCCTAAAGAGTAACGGAGGCGCCCAAAGGTTCCCTCAGAATGGTTGGAAATCATTCGCAGAGTGTAAAGGCACAAGGGAGCTTGACTGTGAGACCTACAAGTCGAACAGGGACGAAAGTCGGGCTTAGTGATCCGGTGGTTCCGCATGGAAGGGCCATCGCTCAACGGATAAAAGCTACCCCGGGGATAACAGGCTTATCTCCCCCAAGAGTCCACATCGACGGGGAGGTTTGGCACCTCGATGTCGGCTCATCGCATCCTGGGGCTGTAGTCGGTCCCAAGGGTTGGGCTGTTCGCCCATTAAAGCGGTACGCGAGCTGGGTTCAGAACGTCGTGAGACAGTTCGGTCCCTATCCGTCGCGGGCGCAGGAAATTTGAGAGGAGCTGTCCTTAGTACGAGAGGACCGGGATGGACACACCGCTGGTGTACCAGTTGTTCCGCCAGGAGCATCGCTGGGTAGCTATGTGTGGAAGGGATAAACGCTGAAAGCATCTAAGCGTGAAGCCCCCCTCGAGATGAGATTTCCCATCACTTTATGTGAGTAAGACCCCTGAGAGACGATCAGGTTGATAGGTTCGGAGTGGAAGTGCAGCGATGTACGGAGCGGACGAATACTAATAGGTCGAGGACTTAACCTTATTAAGTTTTAAAAGCGAAAATGACGATGGGTTGTTACCTTTCGAAAAAAATCAATTAGTATTCAGTTTTGAGAGTGCAAACTTTCATGATAATTTCATAATTATCCAGACATATTTATCTGTTTGGTGACGATAGCAAAGAGGATACACCTGTTCCCATCCCGAACACAGTAGTTAAGCTCTTTAGCGCCGATGGTAGTTGGGGGTTTCCCCCTGTGAGAGTAGGACGTTGCCAAGCAATCTACTATGAGATTAGTGCTTGACATTAATCACTCATCATGGTATGATTATTAAGTTGTTAAGTCAACGATTGACCTTTGAAAACTGAACGAACAAAAAGATGTTATATGCTTAAACTCTTAGGAGTTTAACCAATTAATTTCGTAACGACAACAAGTAATAAATTTTTAGCTAGCGAACTAGTTAAGGATCATTTGACGGTTTAAACACCGTTACTTTTTAACGAGAGTTTGATCCTGGCTCAGGACGAACGCTGGCGGCGTGCCTAATACATGCAAGTCGAACGAACGGATAAGGAGCTTGCTCCTTTGAAGTTAGTGGCGGACGGGTGAGTAACACGTGGGTAACCTGCCTCACAGCTGGGGATAACATCGAGAAATCGATGCTAATACCGAATGTGCTGAACATCATAAGATGTTCAAGTGAAAGACGGTTTCGGCTGTCACTGTGAGATGGACCCGCGCTGGATTAGCTAGTTGGTAAGGTAATGGCTTACCAAGGCGACGATCCATAGCCGACCTGAGAGGGTGATCGGCCACATTGGGACTGAGACACGGCCCAAACTCCTACGGGAGGCAGCAGTAGGGAATCTTCGGCAATGGACGAAAGTCTGACCGAGCAACGCCGCGTGAGCGAAGAAGGCCTTCGGGTCGTAAAGCTCTGTTGTTAGAGAAGAACAAGGGTGAGAGTAACTGTTCACCCCTTGACGGTATCTAACCAGAAAGCCACGGCTAACTACGTGCCAGCAGCCGCGGTAATACGTAGGTGGCAAGCGTTGTCCGGAATTATTGGGCGTAAAGCGCGCGCAGGCGGTCTTTTAAGTCTGATGTGAAAGCCCCCGGCTCAACCGGGGAGGGTCATTGGAAACTGGAAGACTTGAGGACAGAAGAGGAGAGTGGAATTCCAAGTGTAGCGGTGAAATGCGTAGATATTTGGAGGAACACCAGTGGCGAAGGCGGCTCTCTGGTCTGTTACTGACGCTGAGGCGCGAAAGCGTGGGGAGCAAACAGGATTAGATACCCTGGTAGTCCACGCCGTAAACGATGAGTGCTAAGTGTTAGGGGGTTTCCGCCCCTTAGTGCTGCAGTTAACGCATTAAGCACTCCGCCTGGGGAGTACGACCGCAAGGTTGAAACTCAAAGGAATTGACGGGGGCCCGCACAAGCGGTGGAGCATGTGGTTTAATTCGAAGCAACGCGAAGAACCTTACCAGGTCTTGACATCCTTTGACCATTCTGGAGACAGAACTTTCCCTTCGGGGACAAAGTGACAGGTGGTGCATGGTTGTCGTCAGCTCGTGTCGTGAGATGTTGGGTTAAGTCCCGCAACGAGCGCAACCCTTGATTTTAGTTGCCAGCATTAAGTTGGGCACTCTAAAGTGACTGCCGGTGTAAGCCGGAGGAAGGTGGGGATGACGTCAAATCATCATGCCCCTTATGACCTGGGCTACACACGTGCTACAATGGATAATACAAAGGGTCGCGAAGCCGCGAGGTGGAGCCAATCCCATAAAATTATTCTCAGTTCGGATTGCAGGCTGCAACTCGCCTGCATGAAGCCGGAATCGCTAGTAATCGTAGATCAGCATGCTACGGTGAATACGTTCCCGGGCCTTGTACACACCGCCCGTCACACCACGAGAGTTTGTAACACCCAAAGCCGGTTTGGTAACCTTCGGGAGCTAGCCGTCTAAGGTGGGATAGATAATTGGGGTGAAGTCGTAACAAGGTAGCCGTATCGGAAGGTGCGGCTGGATCACCTCCTTTCTAAGGAATAGGAACACACCTTCGGGTGTGATAAGTTACATTAATTGTTGTATGACATCTGCTTGTTCGTTTAGTTTTGAGAAGTCAATCTTCTCATTTATGTTTGTTCTTTGAAAACTGAATACTAATTGATATGAAATAGAAAGACCAAGTAACAACCGAGACTCATTTTAGGTGATTTATAATCATCAGGTCGTATCGCACGACCAACCAGACATATGTTCATTATGTCGAACTAAAAGCCGTAAGGTGATTAGTAAAGAGGCGTTAGTAGTTGTTTAACAACGAACACAAATCTGAAGGTTAAGTTAGAAAGGGCGCACGGTGAATGCCTTGGCACTAGGAGCCGATGAAGGACGGGACTAACACCGATATGCTTTGGGGAGCTGTACGTAAGCTTTGATCCAGAGATTTCCGAATGGGGAAACCTACTATGCTTGATCGCATAGTGTCTACAACTGAATACATAGGTTGTTTGACGGCAGACGCAGGGAACTGAAACATCTTATTACCTGCAGGAAGAGAAAGAAAAATCGATTTCCTGAGTAGCGGCGAGCGAAACGGAAACAGCCCAAACCAAAGAGCTTGCTCTTTGGGGTTGTAGGACATTCTACACGGAGTTACAAAGGAAGCGTTTAGTTGAGTAACCTGGAAAGGTTAACCAAAGAGGGTAACAGTCCCGTAAACGAAAAGCGCTTCTCTCCAGAATGTATCCTGAGTACGGCGGAACACGAGAAATTCCGTCGGAATCCACGGGGACCATCCCGTAAGGCTAAATACTCCCTAGTGACCGATAGTGTACCAGTACCGTGAGGGAAAGGTGAAAAGAACCCCGGAAGGGGAGTGAAATAGTTCCTGAAACCGTGTGCCTACAAGTAGTTAAAGCCCGTTAATGGGTGATAGCGTGCCTTTTGTAGAATGAACCGGCGAGTTACGTTTACTAGCAAGGTTAAGTCGAGAAGACGGAGCCGCAGCGAAAGCGAGTCTGAATAGGGCGAATTAGTTAGTAGGCGTAGACCCGAAACCAGGTGATCTACCCATGTCCAGGATGAAGGTAAGGTAAAACTTACTGGAGGTCCGAACCCACGTAAGTTGAAAATTGCGGGGATGAGGTGTGGGTAGCGGAGAAATTCCAATCGAACCTGGAGATAGCTGGTTCTCTCCGAAATAGCTTTAGGGCTAGCCTCGAGGTAGAGAGTCGTGGAGGTAGAGCACTGTTTGAACTAGGGGCCCATCTAGGGTTACTGAATTCAGATAAACTCCGAATGCCATCGACTTATACTCGGGAGTCAGACAGTGAGTGATAAGATCCATTGTCGAGAGGGAAACAGCCCAGACCACCAGTTAAGGTCCCTAAATATACGTTAAGTGGAAAAGGATGTAGTATTGCTTAGACAACTAGGATGTTGGCTCAGAAGCAGCCACCATTTAAAGAGTGCGTAATAGCTCACTAGTCGAGTGACACCGCGCCGAAAATGTACCGGGGCTAAACGTATTACCGAAACTGTGGATGAACATCTATGATGTTCGTGGTAGGAGAGCGTTCTAAAGACAGCGAAGTCAGACCGTGAGGACTGGTGGAGTGTTTAGAAGTGAGAATGCCGGTATGAGTAGCGAAAGACGGGTGAGAATCCCGTCCACCGAATATCTAAGGTTTCCTGGGGAAGGCTCGTCCGCCCAGGGTTAGTCGGGACCTAAGCTGAGGCCGATAGGCGTAGGCGATGGACAACAGATTGATATTTCTGTACCAGTCATTAATGTTTGAGCGATGGGGGGACGCAGTAGGATACGAACGCATGCTGATGGATATGCATGTACAAGCAATTAGGCAGGAAAGTAGGCAAATCCGCTTTCCGCGTAAGCTGAGTTGTGATGTGGTGGCACCTAGTGCCGTAGGTTCTGATTCCACACTGCCAAGAAAAGCCTCTAGTTAGTTAATGACTGCCCGTACCGCAATCCGACACAGGTAGATGAGGAGAGAATCCTAAGGTGAGCGAGAGAACTCTTGTTAAGGAACTCGGCAAAATGACCCCGTAACTTCGGGAGAAGGGGTGCTCTATTAAGGTGAAAGCCTGAGAGAGCCGCAGTGAATAGGCCCAAGCGACTGTTTACCAAAAACACAGGTCTATGCAAAATCGTAAGATGAAGTATATGGGCTGACACCTGCCCGGTGCTGGAAGGTTAAGAGGAGTGCTTAGCGCAAGCGAAGGTGCGAATTGAAGCCCCAGTAAACGGCGGCCGTAACTATAACGGTCCTAAGGTAGCGAAATTCCTTGTCGGGTAAGTTCCGACCCGCACGAAAGGTGTAACGATTTGGGCACTGTCTCAACAAGAGACTCGGTGAAATTATAGTACCTGTGAAGATGCAGGTTACCCGCGACAGGACGGAAAGACCCCGTGGAGCTTTACTGCAATCTGATATTGAATGTTTGTGTCACTTGTACAGGATAGGTAGGAGCCTTGGACTCCGGAGCGCTAGCTTCGGATGAGGCGTTGGTGGGATACTACCCTTGTGACATGACCATTCTAACCCGCACCCCTTATCGGGGTGGGAGACAGTGTCAGATGGGCAGTTTGACTGGGGCGGTCGCCTCCTAAAGAGTAACGGAGGCGCCCAAAGGTTCCCTCAGAATGGTTGGAAATCATTCGCAGAGTGTAAAGGCACAAGGGAGCTTGACTGTGAGACCTACAAGTCGAACAGGGACGAAAGTCGGGCTTAGTGATCCGGTGGTTCCGCATGGAAGGGCCATCGCTCAACGGATAAAAGCTACCCCGGGGATAACAGGCTTATCTCCCCCAAGAGTCCACATCGACGGGGAGGTTTGGCACCTCGATGTCGGCTCATCGCATCCTGGGGCTGTAGTCGGTCCCAAGGGTTGGGCTGTTCGCCCATTAAAGCGGTACGCGAGCTGGGTTCAGAACGTCGTGAGACAGTTCGGTCCCTATCCGTCGCGGGCGCAGGAAATTTGAGAGGAGCTGTCCTTAGTACGAGAGGACCGGGATGGACACACCGCTGGTGTACCAGTTGTTCCGCCAGGAGCATCGCTGGGTAGCTATGTGTGGAAGGGATAAACGCTGAAAGCATCTAAGCGTGAAGCCCCCCTCGAGATGAGATTTCCCATCACTTTATGTGAGTAAGACCCCTGAGAGACGATCAGGTTGATAGGTTCGGAGTGGAAGTGCAGCGATGTACGGAGCGGACGAATACTAATAGGTCGAGGACTTAACCTTATTAAGTTTTAAAAGCGAAAATGACGATGGGTTGTTACCTTTCGAAAAAAATCAATTAGTATTCAGTTTTGAGAGTGCAAACTTTCATGATAATTTCATAATTATCCAGACATATTTATCTGTTTGGTGACGATAGCAAAGAGGATACACCTGTTCCCATCCCGAACACAGTAGTTAAGCTCTTTAGCGCCGATGGTAGTTGGGGGTTTCCCCCTGTGAGAGTAGGACGTTGCCAAGCATTTATCCGCAATAGCTCAGTTGGTAGAGCACACGACTGTTAATCGTGTTGTCGTAGGTTCGAGCCCTACTTGCGGAGTAAAATTAAAAATTGGAGTGCAACTTAGTTGTACTCCAATTTTGTATCATGCCGTTTTAGCTCAGTTGGTAGAGCGCATCCATGGTAAGGATGAGGTCGCCGGTTCGATCCCGGCAAATGGCTTAATAGTTTAAAGTGCTCGTAAAGAACTTGAACTAACGTTCACAGAAAAAGAAGTTTAATTCGACTTTGTCTACAATCTCAAAGGCTCGTGTTTCCTACTATAACAACATTTCTATTCAGTCTTATCATCTCGTAGACAAAGTCACTATAATATCAATTCAAAGAAAATGAAGACTGTTTAGACTTTGTCTATACTCTGAAAGAAGTCCTAACGGACTTCTTTTTTTATGTTCAACTTTAATGTTCAAAGTTTTTTGAATGGGTGTTGCCCAGCAGCTAATGTTAATTGGAACAAGTAGTTAGTGATGGGAAGAAGGATGTTATCATCTGCTTTGAACTGTGGATGATGTAACGGATAAGGACTGCCAGATCCAATAAAGACAAAGGCACCTGGAATAACTGTTTGGTAATTAGCAAAGTCTTCACCGATTGATAAAGGTTCCATTTTTTCTATTGTGAAACCATTTAATTCCGCTAGTTGGAGTGCAAAATCAGTTAATTCAGGGTGATTATTTGTCGCTGGGGAAAATTCTTCTACCCACTCTAATTCGATTATGGCTTCGTTTGTGAAAGCTAGACCCGTTATTAGTTGTTGCATGCGTTGCTTGATAAGCTCGACAATTTTCGCATCAAAAGCACGTACTGTACCACTAAGAACAACTTTTTCAGGAATGACATTTCGATTATTACCGCCATGAATTTGTGTAATGCTAACGACTGCATTCGTATTAGAAGGTAAAAAACGACTAATGATTGTTTGAAAAGCTGTAATTAATTGACTTGTAATGATAAATGGATCATTTCCTTCGTTTGGTTTCGCGGCATGTGAACCTCTACCAGTAATAGTAATATCAAAGGCATCAACCGAGGCCGTAACTGCCCCGTGACAACTTGCGACTGTCCCAAGAGGTAATGTAGGATCATTATGCCATCCAAATATCGCATCAGCCTTATTTAGTAGGCCTGTTTCTATAATAGCAGCAGCACCATATCCGATTTCTTCAGCAGGTTGAAAAACAAAGAGAATACGACCATAAATATTTCCAGTTTGTTTTTTTAGTTGGATGGCCGCGCCTAATAAAGCTGTGGTATGAAAATCATGGCCACATGCATGCATAATTCCATGTGATACCGAACGAAAAGCAACGTCATTCTCTTCTTGGATAGGAAGAGCGTCGATGTCCCCACGCAAGACGATGGTTGGACCAGGATAATCCCCGATTATTTCGGCAACAAGACCAGTAGCAAGAGTTAATGGTAGAATGGTGATTTGATGGAGCTCAAGCTGTTCACGGATTTTATGTGTGGTTCTAACTTCTTTTTTTGAAAGCTCAGGATGGGCATGTAAATCGTGTCTAAATGAAATCAAAAATTGTTCGAATGTAGAATTACTAATCATCAAAAAGCCTCCTTTAGTTATAGTTAATATTAGCGACAAAAGAGAGAATAGTCAATTTCATTTAAAGTAACTTACTTACTTTTTGTTAGACAAAAAGTAAGGTTTATGGTTTAATAGAAGAAGATAAAGAGTGGAGGAATCAAAATGGATTTTAAAAGTGATATGATATTAGGAACAGTTGCTTTAAATATAAGTGATTTAAAAGCTTCGATTAGTTATTATACAGAAATAATTGGTTTAACGTTGTTATCTCAAACGGAGAAGAGTGCTGAATTAGGTCTTAAGGATAATCGTTACCCATTGGTAAGATTAGAACAGGGTGTTGAAACTGAATCAAAAACAACACATGCTGGCTTATATCACTTAGCTTTGTTATTGCCTACCCGTGAATCGTTAGCTCAGTTTATTTATAATCTGATTATCAATAAAAGAGAGATTGGTGGTGCGGGTGATCATCTCTATAGTGAAGCCTTTTATTTTACGGATCCCGATGGTAATGGGATTGAAATTTATGCGGATCGACCATATGAAACGTGGGACGTGCACGAAGATGGTTTAATTACAACAGCGACAAATGCGGTTAATGTTAATGATATTTTAAAAGAAATCAAGACACCGTTGTGGGAGGGCATGCCAGCTGGAACAATTATGGGACATGTTCATCTGCAAGTGAGTGATATTGAATACACCAAGGCTTTCTATCATGACCTATTATCATTCAGTATTAAAACAATTATTCCACGAGCCTTATTTATGTCGCGGGGGCTCTATCATCATCAAATCGGCACAAATAATTGGATAGGACATACATTACCAGAACGACCACATACTGAGAGTGGGATGCTCTATTATACAATGCGTTTTGCTGATGTTTCAAAAATAGTGAATTTGTTACAAGAGAAAAACTATCCAGTTGTAACAAACAAAGATGGATTTTTTGTTGCGGATCCAAACGGTATTAAGATTAAATTAGAACAACAATGACAATAATGTCACCTTGTAGTGTCATATTGTAAGCTGAAGCAATGGTTACGTCTGAATTTGTCATGTATAGTATAGATATAAACATACAGTAATGGAGGAAACGTAATGAAATATCTTTTAAGTGTAATTGTTTTAGCGATTTTAGTCTTCGGTGGGTATAATTGGTACATGGGTCAATCAGAAGACTATTATGTTCAAATAACAAATGAAGGAACAAAAACAACACAGACAGATGGCAGTGAAACATACATTAACTACGAATACGAATTGCCGGGTTACAATGAAGCTGGAAAAGAAAAAAAACTCAAATTCATGGGATTTCAAGAGCGTCCACTAAAAATGAATCACTACTTAAAAGTCTCACAGTTTATTCATAAAACCGGTGTCAAAACATACGAAGAAGTCGCTGAAAATGAAATTCCGAACGAGGCATTGAAGCAGTTACAAACAGGACGTAAGTAGATAGTAAGAAGCGAAAGAATAGTTTTTGTGAAACATTACAAAAAGCTATTCTTTTTGTTTCGCTAATAGTGTAGAATAAAGATAAGTAGTAAATTAAAAAATATAATTTTTCGTTATATGATTCAAAAATGTTTTTAAGGAGGCGCATACGATGGTTAGGAAAAAATGGAAACGCAATGAATTGTTAGAAATTTTAGACAATGAGTTTTTATCCACGCAAGAAGTCCTAGATACATTGCAAATCACAAAACAAGCGCTTTACTCACTTGTGCTACGTAATAAGATTGAACAGGTGCGAAAAGGCAGTGTGAAACTCTATTTTAGATCAGATATTGAAAAAAGACTTATTGAACAAGAAGCGTTGCGTAAAAAATACCGTCCCTATGATTTCAAAGAGTCATCAAAAGAAAAGGTATAATCATACATATCCACGTTGCCATGAAGTTTTATTGGCAACTTTTTTTATTCATGGTTGCATAATAATACGCTATAATTGAATAAAAAACCGTTTTAGTGTAGGGTTGAAATAGGAAGAAGATAGGGGGTATTCAGATGGTAACCATAAATGGGTTAATTTCAGATACACAACTTACTGAAAGTAGTATTTTGGCGATTGTAGAGTTAGCATTCAAGCTAAAGGCACAAAAAAAGGCAGGCAAAGGTCGGCCATTACTAGCGGGTAAAAATATAGCGTTATTATTTGAAAAAACTTCAACACGGACACGGGCGGCGTTCACAGTAGCTGCCAACGATTTGGGCGCACATCCAGAATATTTAGGTCAGTCTGACATTCAATTTGGTAAAAAGGAGTCGTTAGAGGATACGGCTAAAGTGTTAGGTCGGATGTTTGACGGAATTGAGTACCGTGGTTCGAATCATGCGGTTGTTGAAGGATTAGCGAAGCATGCAGGTGTACCAGTTTGGAATGGTTTAACAGATAAATGGCATCCGACGCAAATGTTTGCTGATTTATTGACGATGAAAGAACATTTTGGTTATTTGAAAGGTCTCACGGTTTGTTTTGTTGGGGATGGTCGTAACAATGTGGCGAATAGTTTAACGATAGGGTGTTTAAAGGTCGGAATCAATGTGATGATTTTGGCACCGAAAAAATTGCAACCAGATGTAGAGCTTACAGAATTAGCACAACAATGTGCCAAGAAATCAGGGGCGAGTTACTTTATCACTGAGGAACAATCTGCTTTAAACACAGTTGATGTAGTATACACTGATGTTTGGGTATCGATGGGCGAAGAGTCGCTTTACGAAGAGCGCATCACTTTATTACATAAATACCAAGTCAATCAAACACTAATGGATAAAACGGGCAAAAACAGCATTTTCCTCCATTGTTTACCAGCGTTTCATGATTTAGAAACAACCGTCGCTCAAAAAATCCAACGACAGTATGGCTTGAGTGAATTAGAAGTTAGTGATGAGGTTTTCCGATCAGAAGCATCGCTAGTGTATGACCAAGCAGAAAATCGGTTGCATACGATCAAGGCGATAATGGTAGCTAGCTATTATACAATCTGACAGTTCTCTACAAGATAACAGGGTATTGTATCAACAGTGACGATAGAGAACAGCATTTAACTTCAGTCTCCGACCAACCGCAGGGTTGGTCTTTTTTTGATGTGCTTTTCACAAATGAAATCACGTTACGCGCTATAGACCACGTGTTATAATAAAGATATTGAATTTGATGTAGAGGAAGATGAAAAAATGGGAGTATTATCAGAAGTGAGTCATTGCGGTTGGCTCAATGATGCCGAGCCACTAGCCATAACGAGTGCATTAACGTCTTTTGCAGTGGATGATGTTTTAAGTGAGGCTGTTGGAAAACAAGCAGAGCAAGCAGCTATGCTACATTCATGGGCGCATCAGCCAACGGTGGTTGTCGGCATCCAAGATCAACGTCTGCCATATTTTAAAGAGGCTGTTCGTTTTTTAAAGGATGCTGGCTATGACGTTGTCATGCGTAATTCTGGAGGGTTGGCGGTTGTATTGGATGAAGGTGTCTATAACTTATCATTATTGATAAACCTACCATTGGGAATCAATGAAGGATATGAACTGATGCAGGCTTTGATTCAACAGCTGTTCAGTGATTTAACGGATCAAATCGTCGCGAAGGAAATTCCTCAATCGTATTGTCCAGGAAGCTATGACTTAAGTATCGATGGTAAAAAATTTGCGGGTATCTCACAAAGACGTGCCAATGGTGCGATTGCTGTCCAAATTTACTTGAGTATTACGGGGGATCAAACGAAGCGAGCTAACCTAATTCGTGATTTTTATGCAATCGGTCGTCGTGGTGAAGAAACACGTCTCACTTATCCAGAGGTGGATAGTCGTGTGATGGCAACGCTCACGGACTTACTACAAACATCACTGACCTTAGGTGCAGTAAATGAACGATTAGTGACAGCGCTAAATCAAGCAGGTTGCCAACTGACTAGTCGGGTCTTAACAGCCGCAGAACATGAGCGTTTTCGGGTTTTTAACGACCGGTTAGCGAAACGAAATGAACAAATTAAAACGTATTAATAAGCCAAAGGAGTGAGTTGTATGATAGGAAAATTAAAGGAAGAAAAAGTAATTAAAGATCCGATTCATCGCTACATTCATGTGCAGGATAAATTGATTTGGGCATTAATCCAGACGAAAGAGATGCAACGCTTACGTCGAGTGCAACAATTGGGAATGACTAATTTAACGTTTCCGACAGCAGAGCATAGTCGGTTTACTCACTCGTTGGGCGTGTATGAAATTATGCGACGGATTATAGCTACTGATGAAACAGCGTCTGGGTGGCAATTGAAAGCGCAGCGTGAAGAGTACTTGCTTGCCTTAGCGGCAGCCTTATTGCATGATGTTGGACACGGCCCTTTTTCGCATACGTTTGAAGCGGTGTTTGGAACGGATCATGAAGCGTATACAAAAGCAATTATCATGGATGAAACAACTGAGGTGCATCGAGTGTTAGCACAAGTGCATGCTGATTTCCCGTTGAAAGTATCACAGGTCATTGATAAATCTTACAGTAACCAAGTGATTGTACATCTGATATCGAGCCAAATCGATGCGGATCGGATGGATTATTTATTGCGTGATGCTTATGCAACGGGTGTAAGTTATGGGACGTTTGATATTGAACGGATTTTACGAGTGATGATGCCTTATCAAAATGCGGTGGTGATTGAAGCTAAAGGGATGCACGCAGTAGAAGACTACGTAATTAGCCGATACCAAATGTATATGCAAGTTTATTTCCATCCAGTCACCCGCAGTGCCGAAGTGATTGTCAACAAAATATTCAAACGTGCGATTGCACTGCATCAACAAGGCTACGCGTTTAAGCAAGAGCCGCTGTTGCTACAGGCTTTTTTTGAAAAAACAGAGATGCTCAACGACTATTTGAAATTAGATGACGGCGTGATGCGTTATCATTTTTTAATCTGGCAAGATGAAAACGATACGATATTAAGTGATTTATGTCAACGTTTTATGAATCGTCGGCTTTTTAAATACTGTGCGTATAACCCTGAGACGGACACTGTTTTTTATGAGCAATTAGCAGATGCGTATCGTGAAATCGGCTATAATCCAACTTATTATTTACAGGTGCAGTCATCGAGTGATTTACCTTATGATTTGTACCGACCGGGAGAAAATCAACGGCTCCCAATTAATATTAAACAAAAAGATGGTCAGTTAGTTGAATTGTCGGTGTGTTCGCCACTCGTCAAGGCTATTAGTGGTAAAACGAAAACAAGCGTTAAATTGTATTATCCGGATGTATCCGAATTAAGAGCTTCAGCTAAACAAAAAGAGGAGCTGCACCAGTTAGTAATGCAGCACTGTTCCAATAAATAAGAGGTGACCGAAAATGAGTCGAAAAAAAACGCCGCAAACATACGGCACGATTAATAATACAAACACGCTACGTAGTTTACGGATGGATCCGAAGTATCAATTAGAAGCGGATTTATGGGAAGAACAACAAATACAAACGAAGCAAGAACCGGTGCAGTCACAAAAAATAGTAGCTTTGCCAACAGCGCAAACACAGTTGGACCGTATTTTAAAAACGGTGCCACTGATCTATCGAATGGAGCAGCTGACACTATTAGGTTCACGTATATTAGCGGAGCAACAACAAAAAAACGTCTCGTTGAGAGTACAAGATGTCTTGAGTCTTTTGCAACTGTTAGAAAATGACGGGAAAAGTCCCAGGGTGTCGGAATTAGTACAGACACAACGGATAGCGTTGTTAGCGGGCGTTATTCAACGGTTAATTAAATGAAAAACAGCCACTCGTAAGTGACTGTTACAGACTGTATAAAAACTCAAATTGGTTCTTGAGCATTTAGCCGCTATTGAAAGAGCTGCTTTCACTTTTATTCCTCTAGTTAAAGCAACTCATAAATTTCAAGCTCGATGCCCGCGACGGAAAATAGCCGCTATCATTTCCCTTCCAAGTTGTTTGCTTCTATGCAGTTGCTTTCACTTTTAGTTATCCAGTTCAAGCAACCAGAAGCTGTCAACTTTCAGAAAAATGTCAGCGACGGAAAATAGCCGCTATCATTTCCCTTCCAAATTGTTTGCTTCTAAACGGTTGCTTTCACTTTTAGTTATCCAGTTCAAGCAACCAGAAGCTGTCAACTTTCAGAAAAATGTCAGCGACGGAAAATAGCCGCTATCATTTCCCTTCCAAGTTGTTCGCTTCTAAACGGTTGCTTTCACTTTTAGTACTTAACTATCGCTTTTTAAAACACCAGCAACTGCGTAATTTGTTTTCGACATTTCTTCGAGAATAATATGAATGTTTTCTTTTGGTGCATTAGCAGTGCGTGAAATTGCTTCAGTTACCTCTTTGACAAGTGCACTTTTTTGTTCATTTGTACGGCCTTCAATGAGTTTAATTGTTACGATGGGCATAGACATCCTCCTAATAACTTAAAGATAACTTAAATATACGCTAAAAAGGGCTGGAATTAAAGAGCAATGGCTTGAAAATGATGACAAGTTAATGACGAGAATCAATTTAAATTTGAATAAACAATCAAAAAGCGATTAAACTATGATAAAATGGCTTATGGTATTGTTTTTAGGAGGAGTCGATTACATGACAAATAAAAACAATGAAATGAAGCGACAGCCTGTTAAAATTAATCTTGTAACAGAGATTACGGGAGAACAGGAAGAAAAAGTCGCACAGTTCTTTGATGGTAGCGTCTATGAAGACGAAGAAAATTTATATCTTAGATACAATGAATATATCAATGGGAATGAAGTGCGCACAACGATTAAACTCGCTGCTGAACAAGCGTTAATTATTCGTCGTGGGGCCATCAATATGAATTTACCCATTATTCCAGAAACAACAGCTGTGGGAACGTATGAAACGAGCCAAGGCAAGATGCGGATGGTGACAAAACGTACGTTGATTCACCGCAAACAAGTCAGTGATCGTATTTATCAAATTGAGATACGTTATGAGTTATACAGTGAAGATGAGCAGTACCGAATGGGCGTCTTTAAGATGAAGTACAGAATTGAGGAGGAAGAAAAAAATGAGCATTAAGATTCAAAAAGAAAACGCAATCCGTCAAGGGATTGCAGATGCAGTCATTGCAGCAGGTCTAACTGATAGCGAAAATATGCCATCAATCGTGTTAGAAACACCGAAGGATAAATCACATGGTGACTTTTCAACGAACGTGGCGATGCAGTTAACACGAATTGCTAAAAAAGCACCGCGTGTCATTGCTGAAACAGTGATTGCTAACTTAGATACAGCAGCCCTAAGCATTGAAAAAGTTGAAATTGCCGGTCCTGGTTTTATTAACTTTACACTCGATAATGCGTATTTGACAGAAGTAGTATCACAGGTGTTAACTGAAAAAGCTGCTTACGGTAACAGTACGTTTGGCAAAAAAGAACGCGTCTTAATTGAGTTTGTTTCTGCGAATCCAACAGGAGACTTGCACTTAGGACATGGGCGCGGGGCAGCAATCGGTGATTCATTGGCGAATATTATGTCTAAAGTTGGGTTTGATGTGTCGCGTGAATATTACATTAATGATGCCGGTAATCAAATTAACAACCTCGTATTATCAGCTGAAGCACGTTACCATGAAGTGTTGAACATTGACTGGGAATTCCCAGAAGATGGTTACCGCGGTAAAGATATTTTAACGCTCGGTCAACAGTTGGCTGATAAGTACGGCGATTCACTTGTCGGTGAAGCTAAGACGGCAGAACGTCAAGCGACTTTCCGCCAAGAAGGGTTAGCGTATGAACTGGCTAAACTTAAAACCGATTTAAAAGATTTTCGTGTCAACTTTGACACTTGGTTCTCAGAACAAACATTGTATGATAACAATCAAGTGTTGCCAACACTTGATGTGATGAAGCAAAGTGGCCGTATTTTTGAAGAGGACGGTGCAACTTGGTTCCGTTCGACTGAATTTGGTGACGACAAAGACCGTGTACTCATTAAAACAGATGGCAGCTACACATACTTGTTCCCAGATATTGCCTATCATAAAAACAAATTTGACCGTGGCTTTGATACGTTAATTGATGTGTGGGGCGCGGATCATCATGGTTATATTGCACGTATGAATGGTGCCATTCAAGCTTTAGGTTATAATGCGGATCAGTTCGAAGTTCAAATCATTCAATTAGTACGCTTAATGAAGGGCGACGAAATTGTGAAGATGAGTAAACGGACTGGTAAATCAGTTACAATGCGTGATTTAGTGGAGATGGTTGGTCTTGATGCCGCTCGTTTTTACTTTGCGATGCGTTCAAGTGACACTCACCTTGACTTCGATTTAGAATTAGCAACTTCACAATCAAGTGAAAACCCTGTGTTTTATGTGCAATACGCGCATGCTCGGATTTGTCGGATGTTAGCGTCAGCGGTTGAAAAAGGAATTGCAGGCGGATACGAAGGCTATGATGCTTCATTATTAACGAATGAGAGTGAATTGGCAGTCTTGAAAATGTTAGGCGATTATCAAAGTGTATTAGAAGAAGCCGCTAAAAAACCTGCACCACAGCGTATTACGCGCTACTTACATGATTTAGCAAGCACCTTCCACCGTTTTTATAATAATTCACATGTGATTGATAGTGCCGACATTGCACAATCAAAAGCACGTTTAGCACTTTGTGACGCGGTTCGCATCACGTTAAACAATGCATTATCATTGATTGGGGTTTCTGCACCTGAAAAAATGTAATTGAGGTGATTAGGGTGAAAAAAGGCATCGTTTGGCTCGGTTTATTTATTACATTTAGCATTGCACTCTATTTTGTGTATGACAAAATGTTAGGATCAATACCTTTAATGCTACTCAGTGCCTTACTGTTTGTTTTGAGTTGGGAATTGTTGAAAAAATAGTGAAACTATAGTAGAATTGAATATATATTGTATAAAATAGACAAACTATGGTTTTTGCCCTAAAAATATCTCTCATAAACAGATATAACGTAGGTATAAAACAGTGATGGATGTAAATTTGAAAGGACGTGTCGATTTTGATCTTGAATCATTTGACTGACGAACAACGCAATGAAATGGCAATGATTGAGCTTGCTTTCCATATTTTGGATGAGAAAAAAGAAGTTATGCCGTTTAAAGAACTCGTTGCGGTAATGAAAGAATTTAAAGGTTTCAGCGATGCTGAATTGGAAGAACGCTTAGTGCAATTCTACACAGACTTAAACACAGCGGGCACGTTTATCTCATTAGGTCATAACACTTGGGGCTTACGTGATTGGTACCCACTTGATGCGATTGATGAAGAAGTACAAGAGTTAGCGAAGCCTAAAAAACGTCGTAAAAAAGCAGCAACGGCTGAAGCTGAGGTTGAAATCGAAGAAGAAGAAGATTTCGAAGAGAAAGAACCAGAACTCGGTGAAGAACCACTTGTTTTATCTGATAAAAATGCGGATGATGACGATATCGATGGCGATTTAAAAGATCATTTGCCAGACGGCATTGAAGGCGATTTAACAATCGTCGACGACAAAGAAGAAATTTAGTCGATGTTATCGCTTGACCTTTTTATGGTTATTCGGTAATATTCTCTATGGGCTCCTTACAGTTAATGTGAGGACAACTATACGAACGTACGAAAGTGCTCCCTTGCTTATTTTTGAAGCAAAGGGGCACTTTTTTTGTGTTTGAGGGGTATAGTATTTTAATAATAATCAGGAACAGTAATTAAAGGAGGAAATGCAGATGACGAAATATATTTTTGTAACAGGCGGTGTCGTTTCATCGATTGGTAAAGGCATTACAGCAGCATCATTAGGACGATTGTTAAAAAATAGAGGCTTGAGTGTGACGATTCAAAAATTCGATCCATACATTAACCTTGATCCGGGTACGATGAGTCCATATCAACATGGTGAAGTTTTTGTAACGGATGATGGGGCGGAGACGGATCTTGATTTGGGGCATTATGAACGGTTTATCGATATTAATCTGAATCAAAACAGTAACGTTACAACTGGCCGGATTTACTCAGAAGTATTGAAAAAAGAACGTCGTGGTGATTATTTAGGTGGAACAGTGCAAGTTATTCCCCACATTACGAATGAGATTAAAGCGCGCGTTTACCGTGCGAGTCGTTTAACGAAGGCAGATATTGTTATTACTGAAATTGGTGGGACTGTCGGTGATATCGAGTCGTTACCGTTTATCGAAGCGATTCGTCAAATTAAGACGGAGGTCGGGGCGGAAAACATCCTCTACTTACATACGACATTGATTCCTTACATTAAGGCGGCCGGTGAAATGAAAACGAAACCGACACAACATAGTGTAAAAGAGTTGCGTAGTTTAGGGATTCAACCAAATGTGATTGTGGTTCGTGCCGAACAACCGATTACGGAAGGAATGCGCGAGAAAATTGCGATGTTCTGTGACATCAAAAAAGAAGAGGTTATTGAATGTATCGATGCGCCAACGCTCTATGAAATTCCGTTAGCTTTACAACAACAAAAGTTAGATGATATCGTCTGTGAAAAATTAGCGATTACTGCACCGCCGGCAGACATGACTGATTGGGAAGCGTTAGCGCATAAAGTGAGACATTTAACCAAAGAGGTAAATATTGCCCTAGTTGGAAAATATGTTAGCCTCCAAGACGCCTACTTATCAGTGGCTGAAGCGATGCGTCATGCGGGCTATGCTCTTGATGCTAAAATTAACATTGACTGGGTACAAGCTGAGGACATTACCGCTGAAAATGTCGCTGCTAAGCTTGGCCACGCTGATGGTATTTTAGTGCCGGGTGGTTTTGGTGACCGTGGCATCGAAGGGAAAATTACAACGATTCAATATGCACGTGAACACAATATTCCGTTCTTTGGTATTTGCCTAGGAATGCAACTTGCTACGATTGAATATGCCCGACATGTTGTCGGGTTAGAGGGTGCAAATTCAGCTGAAATTGATGAAACAACACCGCATCCAATCATTGCCTTATTGCCTGATCAAACTGAAGGAGCCGATTTAGGTGGGACACTGCGTTTAGGTCTCTATCCATCAGTCTTGACACCTGGTACAAAAACAGCAGCTGCATATGGCGATGTAACCGAAGTGCAAGAACGTCACCGTCATCGTTATGAATTTAATAATGCGTACCGTGCCCAACTTGAAGCAGCGGGGATGATTTTCTCAGGTGTATCGCCTGACGGACGTTTAGTTGAAATTGTTGAACTCAAAGACCATAAATGGTTTGTGGCGGCTCAATTCCATCCGGAATTTATTTCACGACCAAACCGTCCGCAACCATTGTTTGCGAGCTTTATTGCGGCAGCCTTAGCACGTTAAGCTTCGTGCTGGTAACTGGGGATGGTTCGACTGTTTTTTTACATCTTGCAGTTGAAGGCGCTTGGAGTAGTATGAGAGGAAAAAGCTGTATAATTCGACTTTTTATAGGAGATGGTCAGACTGAAGCGTAATATGGTTCTAGCCTCTAGTCGCATCAGTTAACAGCACGTGAATTTCAAGCGCTTTGTTAGCGATGGAAAATAAGCACTCGCGTACAGATAATACTCGATTCCGAGAATGCACGCATTGATGGCCTGTAACAGCATTTCTATTCAGTCTCAAAGTGATAATCGCCATTGGCGCTTATCACTTTTTTTACAGTAGCTGTTTGGAAGGGACTAACTGATAGAATCAAAATACAAAAGCAGTGGGTAATGGTATACTTATAAAAGAATAGTATAGTGATACGTTTTAGTTTTTTGCCCAGCAGTAGCTAAATTTGCAAGTCGAAAAGGAGACGCTATGACTAAGGATGTATTTTCAATTCGCGGAGGTATTCCGCTTAAAGGTCAACTGACCATCGATGGTTCAAAAAACAGTGCGGTGGCTTTAATTCCGGCATTGATTTTAGGCGATGAGCCTGTCGTTTTAAAAGATGTGCCAAATATCGCTGATACAAAAACGTTATTTGCGATTTTAAGAGAACTCGGGGGTATCGTTACACAGTTGTCTGCGGGTGTTTTTGAGATTGACCCGCGCCCAATGGTCGCGATGCCTTTGCCTGAAGGGAATGTCAAGAAACTACGTGCTTCTTATTATTTAATGGGGGCGATGCTTGGTCGTTTTCATGAGGCGGTTGTCGGTTTGCCGGGGGGGTGTTATTTAGGGCCGCGCCCGATTGATCAACACGTTAAAGGGTTTGAAGCGCTCGGGGCGAGGGTCACAAACGAGCAAGGCGCCATTTATTTGCGAGCGGAACATCTAGAAGGTGCTCGTATCTATTTGGATACAGCAAGCGTTGGGGCAACGATTAACTTAATGCTAGCAGCTGTTAAGGCGGATGGTCAAACTGTGATTGAGAATGCTGCGATGGAACCGGAAATTGTTGATGTGGCCTCGTTGTTGAACCAGATGGGTGGACGCATTATTGGTGCGGGAACAAATCGTATTCGGATTATCGGAGTTCCCCGTCTCCATGGGTGCGAACATACTGTTATTCCCGATCGGATTGAAGCGGGTACTTATTTAATCATGGCTGCCGCAACGAATGGTGACGTCCGTCTTAACAATGTGATTGCAGAACATCTTGAGCCGGTGGTTGCAAAACTACGCGAAAGTGGTGTGCAGATTGAACGAGGCGAAGATTTCATTAGCGTTCATCCGCGAAAAGCTCCGTTAAAGGCGGTAGATATTCAAGCGATGGCTTATCCCGGTTTTCCGACGGATTTGCAACAACCCTTTTTAACTTTGCTAACACAGGTAGAAGGTACTGCGTTAGTGACCGATACGATTTATTCGGCCCGTTTTAAACAGGTTGATGAATTGAAACGGATGGGTGCGGTTATTAATGTGGAAGGTCGAACTGCGATTGTTCGCAGTTCGCAACGACTTTCAGGTGCCATTGTGACGGCATCTGATTTAAGAGCTGGTGCAGCGCTTGTAACAGCCGGATTGATGGCTGATGGTGTTACAGTAGTACAAGAAATTGCTCATATTGAACGAGGGTATGCACATATTGTTGAAAAATTGAGTGGTTTGGGTGCCGACATTGAGCGGATACCTTTTTGAAAATACTTATAAAGGTGTGAATTGAATGGCAGAGATGTCAATGAGTCAATTAGAACGACAAACGGTGAAGGAATTATATACATTGGCAAAGTCATTTGGCTTATCGAATGTTAGTAAGTTATCGAAACGTGAACTTATTTTAGAAATCATCAAAGTGAATGTTGAAAATGATGGCTTTGCCTTTATGGACGGTGTGTTAGACATTATTCCGAATGAAGGCTTTGGTTTTTTACGACCGATTAACTACGCGTCGAGTGCAGCGGATATTTATATTTCGGCCTCGCAAATAAGACGTTTTGAATTACGTAATGGTGATAAGGTTCAAGGGAAGGTCAGACCGCCGAAAGAATCGGAACGGTATGCAGGTTTACTTAAGGTTGTTGCCGTTAATGGTGAAAATCCTGACGAAGCGAAGAAACGACTGCATTTCCCAGTGTTGAAGGCGCTCTATCCCGACAAACACATGGTGCTTGAATCTGACCCAGGTGCAGTGTCGGCGCGAATGATTGATATGGTTGCTCCGATTGGCTTTGGGCAACGCGGCTTGATTGTCGCCCAACCAAAGGCAGGGAAAACGATGATGCTGAAGGCAATTGCAAATGCTATTAGTGTGAATCATCCGCAAGCCGAGTTAATCATGCTTTTAATTGATGAACGCCCCGAAGAAGTGACTGACATTGAACGGTCGGTTAATGCGGAAGTGGTGAGCTCGACTTTTGACGAATTGCCCGAAAATCACGTGCGGATTGCTGAATTAGTACTTGAACGTGCAAAGCGTTTAGTCGAACAAAAGAAAGATGTTATTATTTTAATGGATAGCATTACCCGACTTGCTCGGGCCTACAACTTAGTTGTTCCTCCTAGTGGTCGAACGCTATCTGGTGGGATTGATCCGGCAGCCTTTCATCGACCGAAGCGGTTCTTTGGAGCTGCGCGTAATATTGAAGAAGGTGGCAGTTTGACGATTATTGCCACTGCCTTAGTTGATACAGGTTCACGGATGGACGATATTATTTATGAGGAGTTCAAAGGAACGGGCAACATGGAACTTCATTTAGCGCGGCAATTAGCTGAACGGCGTATTTTTCCAGCGATTGATATTAAATCTTCAGGTACGAGACGTGAAGACTTATTATTACCGAAAGATAAGTTAGAACAGCTGTGGCAGTTGCGTAAGGCAATGCCGTTTCAAGGCGATAGCTTAGAATTAACGAATCGTTTTATTACATACATAAAGAAAACGAAAACAAATGAGGCTTTTTTTGAACGAATCAACAAAAAATAGCGAGGGTTCATCTTTGTTGATATGATTGTAGAAGTGAAACGTTTATTTGCAAATTTGACGTGCGCATAGTATAATCATATTATGTGCCAATTGGCCGTAAAATAACTCTGTTTCAGATGATTCAGGGCAAAGGAGTGAAAACAATCATGAAAAAAGGTATCCACCCAGCTTATAATAAAGTAGTATTTATGGATTCATCGACGGACTTCAAATTTTTAACTGGTTCTACTCGTACTTCAGATGAAACAATCGTATGGGAAGATGGTAACGAATACCCAGTAATTCGTGTTGAGATCAGTTCTGATTCTCACCCGTTCTACACAGGTAAACAAAAACATGCTGCTGCTGACGGACGTGTTGATCGATTCAACAAAAAATACGGCATCAAATAATTATCGTCTAAGTGATGATAAGGGCTTCTTGCATATAGCCTAATTAAGAACACCTCTTATGAAGGGAGCTACCTACATAAGGGGTGTTCTTTGTTTAGTTTAGTGGGGGAGCCAACAGTGCGTGATGAATAAGGGGTAGTTATCCGTTGCTATAGCTTGTATAATAAAGAACGAGAATAGATGACGTAAGGGGTCGAGAAGATGGCGCAATTATTTTTCAGATACGGTGCAATGAACAGTGGTAAAACAATTGAAATTTTGAAAGTGGCTCATAACTATGAAGAACAACATAAAAGAGTGTTGATTTTAACGTCGAGCGTGGATGATCGCGATGGAGTTGGTTACGTGTCGAGTCGTATTGGGATGAAACGTGAAGCGATAGCTGTGGGTGAAACGACCAATATTTATGACATTGTTAGCGCATTGGGTGAAAAAATATACTGTGTGCTTTTTGATGAAGCGCAATTCGTTACGAAACAACATGTCGAACAAATGGCACGCGTCGTCGATGAATTGAAAATTCCGGTCATGTGTTTCGGGCTGAAAAATGATTCGCGCAATGAATTATTTGAAGGCTCAAAATACTTGCTGGTTTACGCTGATAAAATCGAAGAAATTAAAACGATTTGTTGGTTTTGTGAAAAGAAAGCGATTATGAACTTACGTATCAGCGCCGATGGCCAACCGAATTACGGTGGCGAACAAATACACATTGCGGGTAATGAAAGTTATTATCCGGTGTGTCGACACTGTTACAAGTGTCCACCAATTGATAAAGAAGGAGCGATTAGCTAATGTACGATCGATTACAGATGGTAGAAGACCGTTATGAAGAATTGAATGAATTATTAAGTGATCCAGCCGTAACGAGCGATTCAAATAAATTACGTGATTATTCAAAAGAACAGGCATCACATGCCGAAACGGTACGTGTTTATCGCCGTTATAAAGAAGTGCAAGAACAATTAGCGGGTGCGAAAGACATGTTTAATGAAAAATTAGACGATGAAATGCGAGAGCTTGTGAAAATGGAAGTGGCTGAACTGGTTGAAGAAAATACCGAGCTAGAGCAAGCGCTCAAAATTCTCTTGTTACCAAAAGATCCAAATGATGATAAAAACGTTATTATTGAAATTCGCGGCGCAGCAGGTGGGGATGAAGCTGCTTTATTTGCAGGTGATCTTTTTAATATGTACGCGCGTTATGTAGAGAGCAACGGTTGGAAAATTGAAATCTTAGATTCAAACGAAACTGGTGTCGGTGGCTACAAAGAAGTATCTGCAATGATTACTGGGCAAGGGGCATACTCGCGTTTGAAATACGAGAACGGTGCGCACCGTGTACAACGTGTGCCTGAAACCGAATCTGGTGGTCGGATTCATACGTCGACAGCAACAGTAGCTGTGATGCCTGAAGCGGAAGAAGTCGATATTCAAATCGCTGATAATGATGTACGGATTGATATTTATCATGCAAGTGGTGCGGGTGGTCAGCATGTTAATAAAACAGCTTCGGCTGTTCGGTTAACGCACCTTCCGACGGGGATTGCTGTTGCGATGCAAGATGAACGGTCGCAATTGAAGAACCGTGAAAAAGCCTTTAAAGTATTACGGGCCCGTGTGTACGATAAGATTTCTTCTGAAATTCAAAGTGAAATTGATGAAACACGTAAGTCAGCGGTAGGGACAGGCGATCGTTCAGAACGGATTCGTACATATAACTTCCCGCAAAACCGTGTAACAGATCACCGGATCGGATTAACGATTCAAAAATTAGATCAAATTTTAACAGGTAAAATTGATGAGTTCATCGATGCGTTAATTTTAGAAGATCAAACGAGTAAACTTGAAAGCTTAATGAAATAATGACAGTTTTTGAATGGCTTCGCCAAGCAAAGCAACGGCTACAAGAGGCAGGGCTTGAACAGTCGATGGCCGACGTGCTACTGCGACAACTGTTGGACTGGACCAACACTGAGGTGATGATGAAGCGCGGTGTGGCATTGGTTCACGTCCAAATTGACGCATTAGAGCAAGCTTTATCCCGTGTATTAGACGGTGAACCGGTGCAGTACGTCACTGGTAGTGAGTGGTTTTATGGCCGTCGTTTTAAGGTGAGTCCAGCGGTGCTAATTCCCCGACCCGAAACAGAAGAACTTGTCCAGCTGGTGTTAGCTGAAATGGCAGCGATGCGTCTGGAGACAGTTGTTGATGTGGGTACCGGTAGTGGTGCAATCGCACTGAGCTTAAAAAGTGAGCGCCCGGATTTGTTGGTAACCGCAACGGATATATCCCCAGAAGCACTTGCGGTTGCGCGTATAAACGCAGCTGAACTTGCTGCTGAGGTAACCTTTTTAGAAGGGGACTTGTTACAGCCGCTAATTGATCAGCAACGAAAAGTGGCGGTGATTGTATCTAATCCACCGTATATTGCTGCTGCTGAAACAGCGGTGATGGATCAATCGGTCATCGCGTACGAGCCGCATTTGGCTTTGTTTGCTGCGGATGATGGGCTGGCGTTGTATGAACGGATGTTACAACAACTGCCATTGGTGTTATTGCCAGGTGGGATTGTGGCATTTGAAATCGGTTATCAGCAAGGTGAGGCATTAACTCGAATGGTGCATCGTTATTATCCGACAGCAACTGTAACGGTGTTAAAGGATTTAGCGGGACATGATCGGATGTTGCTAATTAAAGAAGTGTTAACATAAATGGACAGAAATGTTAGGGGAACTCCCCCTAACTTTTTGTTTTATTTGGAGAAATCCACAGGGTTATCCACAACCTAGGTATAACTGAACTAATAATGTTATTTATGATAAAGAGAGACCGTTTTCTTTGGTGGTTTTGAGCAGCTATTAATGGCTTCAAAGTTGGATATAATAGGTTCGTGGAGTTATACACAGTATTATCCACATGCAATTGACAACCGGCCGGAAGTTATCCACAGCCTGTGCATAAGCTGTGTGTATTGTAGGAGTTGTTTGTTAATTCACTGGAATGGTAATTGTTCGTTTTATATCTTTTTATAGTAGTTAAAAACAACTCCTGGAGTAGCTTTTAGTTACTAAACACGAACGATGTCAAGCGTATTAGTTTGGGGATGATGTTTTTTTGGTTAAAAAGACTTAAATTTAGTGACAAATGAAATAATCATCGTTAAAATAGAATGTAGACGAAGGGATGTATGAAAAATGGAGACAGTATTTTTAAAGGCGAGCACAGCGGCGGTTGCGACAGCGGCGCAAACGCTGCAAGCGGGAGAGTTGGTCGCTTTTCCGACCGAAACAGTCTACGGGCTTGGTGGTGATGCGACGCAATCACGCAGTGTGAAAAAAATATATAAAGCTAAGGGTCGTCCATCAGATAATCCACTGATTGTTCATATTGCTGAACGTCATCAGTTAGATGCATTTGTAACGACAGTATCGGACCAAGTGGAACAATTGATGGAGTCGTTTTGGCCCGGGCCGTTGACCTTGCTGATGCCGGTAAAAGATGGGGCGTTAGCACCGGAAGTAACGGCGGGACTAGCGACTGTGGCGGTGCGAATGCCTTCACATCCATTAGCTCTAGCTTTGTTAAAAGAAACAGGATTGCCGATTGCTGCTCCGAGTGCTAATACATCAGGAAAACCTTCGCCCACAAAGGCACGCCATGTTCAAGAGGATTTAAATGGTCGCATCGCTTGTATTTTAGATGGTGGTAGCACGGGTGTCGGTGTTGAATCGACGGTGGTAGACTGCACGGGTGAAAAACCGGTGATTTTACGACCAGGTGGTGTGACAAAAGAGGCGTTAGAAGCGGTTATTGGACCGGTATTAACCGATGCCGGTTTGAAAAATGCCACTGAGAAACCGAAGGCACCAGGTATGAAGTATACGCATTATGCGCCACAAGCACCTGTTTATCTGGTCGATGGGACGTCTGCTTATTTTCAAGCGTGTATCGATCTCTTTCGACTTGAAGGCGAGGTAGTTGGTGTCTTAGCAACAGATGAAACATTAGCGGAGCTTAAAGGTGATGTCCATATTTCAACTGGTCAAGCCACTGATTTAGAGAGCGTCGCAGCCCATCTCTATGATGGTTTACGTGCGTTTAATCATCATGAAGAAGTGACCGTTATTCTAGCAGAGGTATATGATGAAGCTGGCATTGGTCAGGCGGTCATGAATCGTCTCGAAAAAGCGGCAGGGCATCGTTATTTACGGGCCAGCGCACGCTGATAAAAAGTAAACCAAGCTCATCAGGTGAGTGTCTCATGTTCTCGCCGCGCTGATGTCTTGTTACTATAGTAGTCAATAAACGCTCATTGGGCGTAATCCTAAGGAGGAACACATTACATGTCATTTTTATCACAAACTGATCCAGCTGTTTTTGAAGGGATTCAACACGAGCAAGAACGTCAACGCGCAAAGATTGAGCTAATTGCTTCAGAAAACTTTGTTAGTCCTGCGGTGATGGAAGCGCAGGGATCTGTCTTAACGAATAAATATGCCGAAGGTTATCCAGGTCGCCGTTTTTATGGTGGTTGTGAACATGTTGATGTTGTTGAAGATATTGCACGTGATCGTGCGAAACAATTGTTTGGCGCTGAGCATGCTAATGTACAGCCCCATTCAGGCGCTCAAGCGAATATGACTGTTTATTTTGCTGTTTTAGAACCGGGTGATACCGTTTTGGGGATGAATTTGGCGCATGGTGGACATTTAACACACGGTAGTCCGGTAAACTTTAGTGGGAAATACTACAATATTGCTGCCTATGGTGTTGATCCAGAAACAAAGGAAATCGATTATAATGATGTGCGTGAAAAAGCGCTTGAGAATAAACCGAAATTAATTATTGCTGGTGCAAGTGCGTATCCGCGTGCGATTGATTTTAAAAAGTTCCGTGAAATTGCTGATGAAGTCGGGGCGTATTTGCTAGTTGATATGGCACATATCGCTGGTCTTGTTGCAGCAGGAGAACATGAGAATCCAGTGCCTTATGCTGATTTTGTAACGTCTACAACACATAAAACATTGCGTGGGCCGCGTGGTGGTTTGATTTTATGTAAGGAAGAACATGCGAAGTTAGTTGATAAAACCTTGTTCCCTGGTGTGCAAGGGGGGCCGTTGATGCATGTGATTGCAGCGAAGGCAGTTGCCTTTGGTGAAGCGTTACAACCGGCGTTTAAAGCGTATGCTAAACAAGTAATCATTAATGCAAAAGCATTAGGTCGAGCGATTGCTGATGCGGGCGGTGAAATTTTAACAGGTGGTACCGATAACCATCTCCTATTAGTCGATACCCGTTCGTTTAATTTAACAGGAAAAGTCGCAGAACGAATTTTAGATGAGGTTGGTATTACGACGAATAAAAACTCGATCCCGTTTGATCCGGCGAGTCCGTTCATCACGAGCGGTATTCGGTTAGGGTCAGCTGCAATTACCTCGCGAGGCTTTGATGAACAGGCATCATACCAAGTGGGGCAATTGATTGCTAAAGTATTGTTGAATCCTGAAGATGAAGCTGTGCATGCTGAAGTTGCGGCGGCAGTAGCTGAATTGAACAAGACGTTTCCGTTGTACGAGAACGCCTAAAAGTGATAGACCGTTTTAGCAGGGAATACATTGGAAGGCGAAGAGTCTGACTAGTTGCTTTCGCGGTCGTTTAGTTTCAGTCTTATCATCTTGTAGCCAAAGTCGCTTGCATTAACGTTCAAAGTAAAAGTAGTTTAATGCGACTTTTGTTACAATCTGACAGTGAATCCGTGAAGGATTCACTGTTTTTTTGCTTAAAACCGTTCGCTAACAAAGCTGATTATCGTGGTGGTAGGAGCAGGGAAGGGGAGTCGCTAAAATAGTAATTTTATTAGACAAATGCGACTATTCTCTATACAATAGAAAAGAAGATTATTAGACGAACGGAGGAAATGACAATGGGTAAAGGTAAAGTAACGGTGATGGATCATCCATTAATTCAACACAAATTAACGATTATTCGTGACAAGGCAACGGGGACTAAAGTATTTCGGGAGGTTGCGGATGAAATCGCGATGCTAATGGCGTACGAGATTACACGTGATTTAGAGTTGGAAGATACAATGGTAGAAACACCAGTTGTAACGGCAAAAGCAAAAACGTTAACAGGTAAAAAATTAGGTGTCGTACCAATTTTACGTGCTGGTTTAGGAATGGTTGAAGGTGTTGTTAAATTAATTCCAGCGGCCAAAGTCGGTCACATCGGTATGTATCGTGATGAAAAAACGTTTGAACCAGTTGAGTATTTTATTAAAATGCCGTCTGATATTAATGAACGTACATTAATCGTTGTTGATCCAATGTTAGCGACAGGTGGTTCTGCCATCTTAGCGATTGATGCCCTTAAAAAGCGTGGCGCAACTAACATTAAATTTATGTGTATGGTAGCAGCTCCTGAAGGTGTGAAAGCTTTAACAGATAAACACCCTGATGTTGATGTCTTTATCGCGGCTTTAGATGAAGGTTTAAATGAAGATGGTTATATCGTCCCTGGTTTAGGTGACGCCGGTGACCGTTTATTCGGAACGAAGTAAGATGACAAATCAGGTGAAGAAACTCAAGGTCATGACAATTTTTGGAACGCGTCCAGAAGCGATTAAAATGGCTCCTGTAATTGCGGCCTTAAAGACGTGCGACGAGATTGAAACGGTTGTCGCTGTCACAGCGCAACACCGTCAAATGTTAGATCAAGTACTGACGATTTTTGATATTCACCCGCAGTATGATTTGGATATAATGCAAACAAATCAAACGCTCAGCGGTATTACGAGCCGTGCGTTGAGAGGTCTCGAAGAAGTCATTATGCAAGAATGTCCTGATATCATCTTAGTCCATGGTGATACAACAACCACTTTTGCAGCAGCCTTGGCAGCCTTCTATCAAAAAGTGAAGGTGGGTCATGTGGAAGCGGGCCTGCGTACATATGATAAATACTCGCCGTATCCAGAAGAGATGAACCGCCAAATGACCTCGTCATTAACGGATATCCATTTTGCGCCGACAGTAGCTGCGCGCCGAAATTTAGAAAAGGAAAACATACCGGCAGCAGCGATCTATGTGACGGGCAACACGGTAATTGATGCATTAGCGACAACGGTCGCGACCGATTATCAACATGAAGTGCTCGAGCAAATTGCGGAGGCGCCGTATCTTTTATTGACGGCTCATCGTCGTGAAAACCTCGGAGAGCCGATGCGAGCTATCTTTGCGGCGGTACGTGATATTTTGGTGGCGCGTCCGGATGTACATGTTGTGTTTCCGGTGCACTTGAATCCTACTATTGTTGAGGCAGCGCAAACGGCCTTTGGTGCTAATGAGCGTGTGCACTTAATTAAGCCACTCGATGTGTTTGATTTTCATAATATCGCGGCCCGTTCACAACTGATTATGACCGATTCTGGTGGGGTGCAAGAAGAGGCGCCGAGTTTGAATGTGCCTGTGCTCGTGTTGCGTGATACAACGGAGCGACCAGAAGGGATTGCGGCGGGAACATTGAAACTCGTCGGTACCGATCGAGGGTTGATTCGAGCTGAAGCGCTACGGTTGCTGAATAGTGAGGCGGCACATGCAGCGATGGCAAATGTTGCCAATCCTTATGGTGATGGTGCGTCGGCACAACGAATTGTGGCGATTATCCGTTATGCCTTTGGTTTAACAACGGAACGACCAAATGATTTTGTAAGTGGAAAGTAACGAAAACGACGATGTCTGACAAAGAGAAAGCTGTTTGTTAGGCGTCGTTTTTTTAGCGAAAAACCAGTGGTTTATTTGTCATAAATGAGCGCTAAATGCATTTTAAAGATAGAATGTTACCATTACGTTAAACTTTGCGGGATTCCTTGTTATATCGTGTTTAATTATGCTAGTATTACACAAGTAAACTGTCGTAATGAGCGACCCTTTGACAAAATAATGAACAAGCGAACACTTTATGAACAAATTGTGAAAACTTGCAATTGTGGCTGAATTGTGGCAAAGGTGTTATTGACAGAAACGCTCGGTTATTGTAAGCTGATAACATGGGAATTGTAACGCTTTCAACTGATTACAAGGGGATGTGTACGAGATATTGTATGTGTCTGAGGTAGCTGTTGAGGCTAATCAACAACATATGACACTATATTTCCACATGCTTGTTCTCGTGAATTTCTCAGGTAACAGGCATTTTTTGTGTGTAGAAGAAGTGTGATAATACAGTCCCACTTGATTGAGAAAAACACGAACAAGTTAGCTGATTGCAATAATTTAGAGGGGGTGAAAAAGAACATGGAACACGAACAACCCATATATTGGCTGGGTGACACGGGCATAGGATTCAACTTAGCGAACATCTTACCGATGGCAGCAACGTTTATTATTGTGCTGTTAATCGCCATTTTATGCACGAGAAACTTGAAATTAAAGCCAACAGGTAAACAAAACTTTATTGAATGGATTATGGATTTTGTCAAAAATATAATCAAGAGCAATATGGATTGGACAACTGGTGGACGCTTTCATGTGTTAGGAATTACACTCCTATTATATGTGTTTGTAGCGAACATGCTTGGATTATTTGTGAACATAACAATTGATGGCACGCAGTGGTGGAAATCACCAACAGCAGATCCATTAATTACGTTAACGTTAGCAGTAATGGTGGTTGGTTTAACCCATTTATATGGTGTGAAACATCACGGCATGGGCAAGTATTTAAAAAACACATATGCAACGCCATATGTATTCTTATTGCCATTCAAACTGGTAGAGGAATTTTCAAATACGCTAACATTAGGTTTACGGCTATATGGTAACATTTATGCCGGTGAAGTTCTACTGACATTAATCGCAACGCAATTGTCGCATATGAACACGGGTGTTTACATTCTGTCATATATCCCGTCAGTTGTTTGGCAAGGATTCTCCGTCTTTATCGGATCGATTCAAGCCTTTATTTTCACGATGTTGACCATGGTATACATGGCACATAAAGTAAATGACGAACATTAGGCAATAACAAAAAATTTGCAACATAAAATGAGGAGGAAATTTATTATGAGTTTAGGAGTAATCGCAGCAGCAATCGCAGTAGGTTTAGGAGCTTTAGGAGCAGGTATCGGTAACGGTTTAATCGTTTCGAAAACAGTTGAAGGTATTGCAAGACAACCAGAGGCACGTGGTGCTTTACAAACAGTTATGTTCATCGGTATCGCAATGGTAGAAGCTATTCCAATCATCGCAGTTGTTATCGCGTTCATGGTTCTTAACAAATAGTTTGAGAGAACACTTAAGTACTAATTAGTAATTGAAAGGAGTGGACTGCTCGTGTTAGGAACACAATTAACAATTGGGTCAACACCCGGCGTAATGTGGGGAGATATGATCTTCCTTATCGTCAGTTTCGTAATCTTACTTGTTTTGATTCGAATCTTCGCTTGGAAACCATTAATGGATATGATGAAAAAACGTGAAGATCATATTGCAACGGAAATTAATAACGCGGAAACATCACGTGTTGAATCAGCGGCTTTACTTGAAGAACAACGTAAAGTACTGAAAGATGCTCGTATTGAAGCGCATGAATTAATTGAAAGTGCAAAAGGTCAAGGCGCACAAGAACGTGAAAAAATTGTGGCTGCTGCTAAAGTTGAAGCAACACGCTTATACAACGAGGCAAAAGCTGACATCAATAGCGAAAAAGAAAAAGCTGTTACTGAAGTTCGTGAACAAGTTGCAAGTCTTTCAGTATTAATCGCTGCTAAAGTGATTGAGAAAAACTTGAATGAAGCGGATCAAAGTGATTTAATCGCAGGCTACATTGATGGGTTAGGAGATAACAAATGAGCATAAATATTGGGATTGCTAACCGTTACAGTACGGCACTTTTGGAAGTCGCGAAAGAGCGTGGAAACGTTCAAGAATTGGCAACTGAATTAGCAGAAATCAAGGGCATCCTTGAGCAAAACCCTGAATTCGTGTCATTATTAGCATCACCTGTCGTATCAAACACTACGAAAAAAGAGGCTGTCAAAGCAGCGTTCGCAACAGCGGATCAAGCGATTTCAAACTTGTTTTACGTATTGATTGATAACAAACGTGCGGGCTTAATGCTAACAATTATCGACCATTATCTTTCGAGCGTGCATGCCTTTTTAAACATTGGCGAAGCGGATGTTTATTCAGTTGTCGCTTTATCGGCAGCAGAAGAAGCGAAATTGGCTGCAGCGTTTGCGAAATTTACAAATAACAAAGAAATGATCTTACGTAAGCACATTGATGCTTCACTTATCGGCGGCGTAAAAGTTGTGATGGGTAGTGTTGTGTATGATGGCAGTTTACGTGCAAAATTAAATGGTTTAGCACATCAAATTAAGATGTCATAATAGCCGTGAGAGGTGAGACTAAATGAGCATTAATGCTGAAGAAATTAGCACGATAATCAAGAAACAAATTTCGAATTATCAAGCAGACATGAACGTAACAGAAGTGGGTACGGTTACTTATATCGGTGATGGTATTGCACGTGCACATGGTCTTGATAACGCAATGGCCGGAGAATTACTTGAATTCTCTAACGGCACAATGGGTATGGCCCAAAACTTAGACGAAAATGATGTCGGTATTATCATTCTTGGACCTTACACTGATATTTCTGAAGGCGACGAAGTTCGTCGGACAGGACGTATCATGGAAGTACCAGTTGGTGAAGCATTATTAGGTCGTGTTGTTAACCCATTAGGTATTCCAATTGATGGTTTAGGCGAAATTAAAACAACTAAAACACGCCCTGTTGAATTCCCAGCACCTGGTGTTATGGATCGTAAAAGTGTGTTTGAACCATTCCAAACAGGTATTAAAGCGATTGATGCCCTTGTTCCTATTGGCCGTGGTCAACGTGAGTTAATCATTGGTGACCGTCAAACAGGTAAAACATCATTAGCAATTGATGCCATCATCAACCAAAAAGGTCAAGATATGATCTGTGTGTACGTAGCTATCGGACAAAAAGAATCAACTGTTCGTGGTGTTGTTGAAACATTACGTAAACACGGTGCGCTTGATTACACAATTGTTGTATCAGCAAGTGCTTCTTTACCAGCACCATTATTATACTTAGCACCATATGCAGGTGTAGCAATGGGTGAAGAATTCATGTACAACGGCAAGCATGTTTTAGCTGTTTATGATGATTTATCGAAACAAGCGGCAGCTTACCGTGAACTGTCATTACTGCTTAAACGTCCGCCAGGTCGTGAAGCGTATCCCGGAGATGTTTTCTACTTACACTCGCGTTTATTAGAACGTGCAGCTAAGTTAAGTGACGCACTCGGTGGTGGTTCGTTAACAGCATTGCCATTCGTTGAAACACAAGCAGGCGATATTTCTGCATACATTCCAACGAACGTTATTTCAATCACAGATGGTCAAATTTTCCTTGAATCAAACTACTTCAACGCTGGTATTCGTCCAGCGATTAACGCGGGTCTTTCAGTATCACGTGTTGGTGGTGCGGCTCAAATTAAAGCAATGAAAAAAGTGGCTGGTACGCTTCGTCTTGACTTAGCATCATACCGTGAGCTTGAAGCCTTTGCACAATTTGGCTCTGATTTAGATGAACAAACACAATCAAAACTTGAACGTGGTAAACGGACAGTTGAACTTCTTAAACAAGGGTTAAACCAACCGTTAGCTGTTGAAAAACAAGTTGTAAGTCTTTTCTCATTAACACGTGGTCTATTAGACGATGTGCCGGTTAAAGACATTATGCGTTTTGAAGGCGAACTACTTTCTTACATTGGTAACAAACATCAAGCCTTATTTGACACAATCGTTGAAACTAAAGGATTGCCAAATGAAGATGACTTGAAAGCAGCAATTAAAGAATTTAAAGCAACATTTATTGCATCCGAAGCATAAACGGCGCAGTAAAATGAAAAGGTGGTGAAATGTTTTGGCTTCTTTACTTACGATCAAACAACGTATTTCTTCGACTAAGAAGACAAGTCAGATTACGAGTGCGATGAAAATGGTCTCGGCGTCTAAACTTGGTAAAGCTGAACGTAATGCCCGCAATTACGAGCCTTATGCCAATAAGATTCGTAACATTGTCGCGCATCTTGCGTCAAACAATTCAGCAAGCGATCCGATGCTTGAAAACCGCCCAGTTCATAAAGTAGGTTATATTGTTTTAACCGCAGACAGTGGATTGGCAGGTGCCTATAGTAGCAATGTCATTAAAACGGCTGTTAAATTAATTAAGGAACGTCATAATAACAATGCAGATGAGTACGAAATCATCACATTGGGGAATATGGGCTATAATTTCTTTAAAAACAACGGTTATAATGTTGCGTTACAAATTACAGGTATTTCGGATCACCCGAGTTTCAATGAAATTCAAGCGATTGCGAATGATACAATCCAATTATTCGTTAGTGGCAAAATTGATGAGTTACACATGGTGTATAACCACCACGTGAACCCAATCACCAATGAACAACGTGTGGTGCAATTGTTACCAGTTGTTTCTGTTGAAGCAACTGCAACTGACGCATTAAGCGCGTATGAATTTGAACCATCAGAAGAAGCGGTGTTACGTGCGATTCTTCCACAATATATCGAAAGTTTAATCTTTGGCTCTATTTTAGATGCCAAAGCAGCAGAACATGCGGCCCGGATGACGGCAATGTCGAGTGCGACCGATAACGCGCAAGAAGTTATTGGCGACTTAACATTACAATATAACCGTGCACGTCAAGCTGCAATTACGCAAGAAATCACTGAAATCGTTGGCGGAGCTGCCGCTTTAGAATAACGATTGGAACGAAACAAGGAGGAGAAAACATGACTGTAGGACATGTAACTCAGGTAATGGGACCCGTTGTAGACGTGCGTTTCCCTGAAGGTAACTTACCTAAGATTAATAGTGCGCTTCGCATTAAAACTGCGACATCTTCAATTACACTTGAAGTAGCGATTCAACTTGGCGATAACGCTGTACGTACAATTGCAATGTCATCAACTGATGGCTTACAACGTAACGCAGAAGTTGAAGATACTGGTTCACCAATTTCGGTACCAGTAGGTAGTATCACATTAGGTCGTGTATTCAACGTATTAGGCGAAAACATCGATTTAGCAGAACCAGTGCCAGCGGAAGCGAAACGCATGCCGATTCACCGTGAAGCACCAACGTTCGAAGAATTATCAACTCAAACTGAAATTCTTGAAACAGGGATTAAAGTTGTCGATTTATTAGCACCTTACGTTAAAGGTGGTAAAATTGGTTTGTTCGGTGGTGCCGGTGTTGGTAAAACCGTTTTAATCCAAGAATTGATTCACAACATCGCTCAAGAACACGGTGGTATTTCGGTATTCGCTGGTGTTGGTGAACGTACGCGTGAAGGTAACGATTTATTCTTCGAAATGACTGACTCAGGCGTTATTGCTAAAACAGCAATGGTGTTTGGTCAAATGAATGAGCCACCTGGTGCGCGTATGCGTGTTGCCTTAACTGGTTTAACAATTGCGGAATACTTCCGTGATGAAGAAGGCCAAGATGTGTTGTTATTCATCGATAACATCTTCCGCTTTACTCAAGCTGGTTCTGAAGTATCTGCCCTCTTAGGACGTATGCCTTCAGCAGTTGGTTACCAACCAACATTAGCAACAGAAATGGGACGTTTACAAGAACGTATCACTTCAACTAAAAAAGGTTCTGTTACATCAATCCAAGCGATTTACGTGCCAGCCGATGATTATACTGACCCGGCTCCAGCAACAACTTTCGCCCATCTTGATGCAACAACTAACTTGGAACGTAAATTAACTGAGCAAGGTATTTATCCTGCGGTTGATCCGTTAGCGTCTTCTTCTCGTGCACTTAGCCCTGGTATTGTTGGCGAAGAACATTATGAAGTAGCAACACAAGTGCAACAAGTCTTACAACGTTATAAAGAATTACAAGATATCATCGCAATCTTAGGGATGGATGAAATTTCTGATGAAGAAAAACTCATCGTTAACCGTGCGCGTCGTATCCAATTCTTCTTATCACAAAACTTCCACGTTGCTGAACAATTTACGGGCCAAAAAGGGTCGTACGTACCAGTAGCTGAAACAATTAAAGGCTTTAAAGAAATTTTAGCGGGTAAATATGATCATGTTCCTGAAGATGCATTCCGTCTTCTTGGTGGCATTGCTGATGTTATCGCTAAAGCGAAAGAAATGGGTGTTGAAGTTTAGAACTTCAACAACAACCTCATTTTAAGGAGGAAATCGTATGTCTACTTTAAAAGTATCGATTGTCACTCCTGACGGTCCAGTTTTTAACGACGAAGCTCAAATGGTTAGCGCCGTTACTAAAAGTGGCGAACTTGGTATTTTACCAGGCCATATCCCGTTAGTTTCACCTGTAGATATTGATATCGTTCGCATCAAGTTGGTGGATGGTACTGAAAAATGGGTGACGGTTAACGGTGGTTTTCTTGAAACCGATGGTAACGAGGTTAACATTTTAGCTGAAACAAGTGAAGCTGACGAGGATATTGAATTGTCACGTGCTGAGCGCGCGAAATCGCGTGCCGAAGAGCGTCTCGTTCAAACACAATCGAATCACCAAGAAATGATTCAAGCACAATTGGCCTTGCGTCGAGCAATCAATCGTATTAACGCTGCCTCGCATCGTTAATCCCTGTGTCTGATGATGTTTTGAAAGTTAGAATAATACTGTAAAATGAAAGTTGGGGGCTAAAACCCCCAACTTTTTTTGTTATGATAGAAGATATAGAGAAGAAGGAGGTGCACGATGGATTTAATTTCGCAAGCTGCTATTATCACGTTAGTGTCTCATCTGCTCTTTATTGCTGTTGCTTTTTTTGCCTTGCAGGCGTTGAATTTTGAAAGTATCCTGAAAAAGAACAAAGTGTTACAGGCGCGTTTGTTATATTTGTTGTTAGCGATAGCTTTAGGTTATGGCGTTAGCGCATTCTTTTTGTCTTATTTACAAGCGTCTCAAAACATGCCGTCTTTTTGACGAAAAGTGAAGAAAATGAAGTGAATGTTGGAATTAAAAGTAGGAACTATGGAAAAAAAAGTGTCATCGTGATAGTATAAAGAAGTTAGAAATAAATTGAAACTTAACTTTAGACTAATAACTATAAAAATAATACAAAAAAGATAATCGATAAGGTTAATTTGCGGAGGGATTTTAAAGTGGAAAAAATTATTGTTAGTGGGGGTAAACAACTCGCGGGTTCCGTGCATATTGAAGGGGCTAAAAATGCAGTATTACCAATTATTGCAGCAACTTTATTAGCGCAAGAATCTAGCGTCGTTTTAACTAACGTACCGAAGTTGTCGGATGTGTATATGATCAATGAGTTGTTACGTTATTTAAAAGCGGACGTTACCTTTGAAGGTGATGTAGTGACAGTTGACGCAACACAAACAATCGGGTCGGAAGCGCCGTTTGAATATGTGAGCCAGATGCGTGCATCAATGGTTGTAATGGGGCCAATGCTTGCTCGTACTGGTCGTGCTCGTGTTGCATTACCAGGCGGTTGTGCAATTGGATCACGCCCGGTTGATTTACACTTAAAAGGTTTCGAAGCAATGGGAGCAACTGTCAAAATTGAAGATGGTTACATGGAAGCCGCAGCTGAAAAACTTGTCGGCGCCAACATCTACTTAGATTTCCCTAGTGTCGGCGCGACACAAAACATTATGATGGCAGCGACGATGGCAGAAGGAACAACGACCCTTGAAAACGTGGCTCGTGAACCTGAAATTGTCGACTTAGCGAATTTCTTAAACCAAATGGGTGCGAAGGTCGTCGGTGCAGGAACTGAAACGATTCGTATCGAAGGTGTTAAAGCACTACATGGTGCGACACATTCAATTATTCCAGATCGGATTGAAGCGGGAACATTTATGGTGGCTGCTGCCATTACAGAAGGTAACATTTTTATAGATAATGCCATGCCGGAACATTCGGTGGCGTTGATTGCGAAATTACGTGAAATGGGTGTGCAAATCATCCCAGAACAAGATGGTATCCGTGTCATTGGGCCAAAGGTATTAAAACCAGTGGACGTTAAAACAATGCCGCATCCCGGCTTCCCAACAGATATGCAATCGCAAATGATGGTTGCACAAATTTGTGCCGAAGGTACGTCAATGATGACAGAAACGGTCTTTGAAAATCGTTTTATGCACGTTGAAGAAATGCGTCGTATGAATGCCGACATGAAAATTGAAGGTCGTACAGTTATTATGAAAGGCCCTAATACCTTACAAGGGGCTGAAGTTTCTGCAACTGATTTACGAGCTGCAGCAGCATTGATTTTAACGGGACTTGTTTCGAAAGGATACACTCGTGTGACACATTTACAATACTTAGATCGTGGTTATACTGATTTCCATTTAAAACTCAAAGGACTTGGAGCAACAATTGAACGTTTTGATGATGCTGAAGTATCTGAAGAAACCGTCGTTGGTCAGCTTCAAACCGTTTAGGTTGTCGTCTGATAGCTGAATAATGTGAGTGGTCACGCGAAAATCTGATGCTGCATTGCGGTGTCAGATTTTTACGTCCGCTCCCATGTTCGGCACAATGTGAAGGACACTTATGTTATAATAATTAGATGTGAAAAGAGAAAACGAGTAGTTATAGGAGGATATTTAAAGATGGCAAAAGATATTGGGATTGACTTGGGAACAGCAAACGTCTTGATTTTTGTGAAAGGTAAGGGCGTTGTTTTAAATGAACCGTCAGTTGTTGCCTTAGATACAGCAACAAATAAGGTGTTAGCTGTTGGTGAAGAAGCTTATCAAATGGTCGGACGTACACCGGGGAGTATTGTAGCGATCCGCCCAATGAAAGATGGTGTGATTGCCGACTTCGACATTACACAAGCGATGTTACAATACTTTATTAATAAATTAAAGGTTAAAAGCATGTTTTCGCGCCCGCGTATTTTAATTTGCTGTCCGACAAACATTACGAGTGTCGAACAAAAAGCGATTCGTCAAGCGGCTGAATCAACCGGCTGTCGTAATGTTTACATTGAAGAAGAACCAAAAGTAGCAGCTGTTGGTGTTGGAATGAATATTTTCGAACCGAGTGGCAACATGGTCATCGATATTGGTGGTGGTACAACGGATGTGGCCGTTCTTTCAATGGGTGGTATCGTTACAAGTGAATCATTAAAAATGGCTGGTAACACATTGGATAACGATATTTTACAACACGTTAAACGTGAACATAATTTATTGATTGGTGAACGTACAGCAGAAGCGATTAAAATTACAATTGGTACTGCGACGCCGATTGAGAAAGAATCAGCAGAACCGGGCGCTCAAACGATGGATATCCGTGGGCGTGATTTGCTGACAGGGTTACCGCGTACGTTAACAATTACAGAAGCTGAAATTCGTGAAGCAATGCGTGAATCAGTCTATTCAATTGTAAGTACAGCCAAACAAGTGCTAGAAAATACACCGCCAGAATTATCAGCTGATATTATCGATCGTGGGATTGTTGTCACCGGTGGTGGTGCACTGTTGAAAGGGTTGGATCGATTATTATCTGATGAATTAAAAGTACCGGTTGCGATTGCCGATTCACCACTAGATGCTGTAGCAATGGGTACAGGAGTGTTGTTAGATCATTTAGTGAAAAGTAAAATAAAATAAACTGGAGGTAGATAACAATGATGACAAGTAATGAAATTAAACAAGCCTTGCCCCATCGTTACCCTTTTTTGTTGGTCGATCGTGTGCTTGAAGTGGAACATGGTAAAAGTGCAACCGCTTATAAAAACGTCTCTCATAACGATCCATTTTTCGAAGGTCATTTCCCGCAGTATCCAGTGATGCCGGGTGTATTGATTTTAGAAGCCTTAGCTCAAACGGCAGGCATCGCGATGACGTCAGTAACAGCGGAACCAACAGAAAAAAACACAATTGGTTTGTTTGCTGGCGTAGATAAATGTCGCTTTAAACGTCAAGTTGTTCCAGGTGATCAATTGCAACTAGCGGCTGAAATCACCCGTCAAAAAGGAACAATCGCGAAGGCTCATGTGATCGCAACTGTGGATGGTACTGTTGCGTGTGAAGCGGATATTATGTTTGCGATGGTTGAAATCTAACGACGTTTATCTTCAGTCTCAAAGCAAAGAAACTATCTTTTCTTTGTCTACAATTAGGGTAGTTACGATGCGTATCGTGACTGCCTTTTTTTGTGACTTTAAAAATAAGTAGTGAAGTATCAGCCCTATTACAGGGTAATTGTTTATCAGATAATGATAATTATGATAAACTAAAGGTGAATATAAGAGAACGGTGGTTGAAAAAAGTGGGACGAACAGTAACTGTATTGGGTATTCCGTTTTATCGAACAACAAAAGTTGAAATGGTGGCAACTTTGACAGAGCGCGTAAGGCAACAACAGCGCACCTTTGTAGTGACTGCTAATCCTGAAATCGTGATGAAAGCTCGTGGAAATCAACAATTAAATGAAGCGATTATGCAGGCTGATTATGTCACCGCGGATGGTATCGGCATTGTAAAGGCGACCCAGCATTTGGCGGATCCACTCCCCGAACGTGTCACTGGATTTGAGTTGTTCAGCGACTTGTTAACTGCGGGAAACAAACAGTCGTGGTCGCTTTATTTAGTAGGTTCCTCAGATGAGGTTATCAATAAGACAGTGCAAGTTATTGCTGACCAATACCCCAACTTGCAATTAAAAGGTTACCATAGTGGTTTTTTTGATACGGAGATGGAACGAACAGCTATTCAAACCGACGTGATTGCCAGTCAGGCAGACCTCGTGTTTGTTGCGATGGGAAGTCCTTATCAAGAAGTGTTTATTACGGAGATGTTATCACAGCTTCAAAAAGGTCTTTTGATAGGTATTGGTGGTAGTTTTGATGTGTTCAGTGGAACCGTGAAACGAGCGCCGCTCATCTGGCAAAAGTTTAATTTAGAGTGGGCTTATCGTGTGCTGACACAACCGTCACGCATTTGGCGAATGAAAGATTTGATTCGTTTTTATATAGCGACAATTAAACGGTGATGGGGGTGTACTATGAAGTTAAAAGAGCTTGAGGTGTATCGAATGTCAATGCCGCTAGTGGAGTCCTTTAGCAACTCGCAGATGACGGTGAAAACGCGCGTGTTTGATTTAGTGAAACTAACAACGTCGACAGGTATGAGTGGTTGGGGTGAAACGGTTGCGTTTGAGACGCCTTGGTATACAACAGAAACACTTGAATCATGTCGTTATAGTATCGAGCATTATCTATGGCCATTGATTCGGGGGAAGGATGTTGCGAGTCCGAAAGAGTTGGTTCAGTTGTTTAGTCGAGTCAAAGGCCACCAGATGGCGCAGGCTGCGATTGAAACGGCTTTTTGGGGTATTTATTCACAGGATAAAAAAGTGCCTTTAAATCGCATGATAGGGTCGGTTAATGACGAGGTAGCTGTGGGCGTTAGTTTAGGGCTTGATACCGCTGAAAATCTTCTGCGAAAAGTGGCTGAAGTAGTAGATAAAGGCTATACCCGTGTTAAAATTAAAATTAAGCCAGGACAAGATATTGAAACAATTCGTCTAATTCGAGAAAAATTTCCTGATTTAAAATTAATGGTTGATGCTAATGGTGCGTATAGTATGGCAGATGCTGAGCTACTCGCGCGTTTGGATGACTATCATTTAGAGATGATTGAACAACCGTTGGGTGATGATGATTTTATCAATCATGCCACACTTCAAAAACAGTTACAAACAAAGATTTGTTTGGACGAAAATATTCATAGTCTTGAAGATGTTAAAGTTGCGTTTGCACTCGGAAGTGCCCGTGCAATTAATCTGAAATGGGGCCGTGTCGGTGGAATAACAAAAGCGCTTGAAATAATCGCCTATTGCCAGGCTCATAATCTGGAAGTATGGTGTGGTGGCATGTTTGAATCCGGTGTTGGCCGCGCATATAATTTAGCACTTGCGTCTTTATCGGGGATGGAATTCCCTGGTGATATTTCGGAGTCAAGTCGTTATTGGCGTGAAGACATTGTTAAACAACCGCAGAAACTCCATCAAGGGAAATTGACGGTGAGTGAAGGTGTTGGTGCGGGATTTGAGATAGATAGTCAAGCGGTTCAAAAATATTGTTTAAAAAAAGAACGGTTCATCTAAAGTAGAGTAGGTGGCTTGAGGAGGAAACAAAGTGGTAACAATTACGTTGGTTGTCGTATTTTTAGCGTCTGTTATTTTGACACCGCTTGTTCGTAAATTCGCTTTTGCAATTGGAGCGGTCGACAATCCGAATAAACGGCGTGTGAATAAAAAACCAATGCCAACCTTGGGTGGGCTTGCAATTATACTGAGTTTTTTAATTGGATTTGTGATGTTGCCAATTGATTTGAGTTCGTTTTGGCCGATATTGGTCGGTGGTTTAATCGTCACCTTAGTGGGTGTGTTTGATGACCGCTTTGAATTGACAGCAGGAATGAAATTGTTTGGTCAGTTTTTAGCGTCGTCAGTGGTCGTGTTTGGAGGTAATTTGATGATTAACTACATAACATTGCCGTTAATTGGTCAAATTAATTTTGGGTGGTTTGCCGGTCCGTTTACGATTATTTGGATCATTGCAATCATGAATGCGATTAACCTTGTTGATGGTTTAGATGGTTTAGCGGGTGGCATTTCGTCGATTGTATTAATATCGATTGCTGCTATGGCTTATGTGTTAAATGATTTTATTGTGTTTCCAATTTCAATGGTATTGGTGGCAGCGATTCTTGGCTTTTTGATTTATAATTTTCATCCGGCCTCGATATTCATGGGAGACACCGGTGCCTTGTTTCTAGGATATATGATTGGTGTTCTATCGGTGATGGGATTTAAAAATGTCACGTTTATTTCTTTAATCATACCGATAATGATTTTAGGAGTGCCATTTTCGGATACTTTTTTTGCAATTATTCGCCGTGTATCGCAAAAAAAATCAATCTCTGAAGCGGATCATTCCCATCTACATCATCGGCTGTTAGCACTTGGTTTTACACATCGACAAACAGTTATTTTAATCTATGCATTAAGTGCGATGTTTGCCTTAGGTGGCTTTATCTTCTTCATATCTTCTTTTGTGGGCTCAATCTTCTTATTGATATTATTGTTGTTGTCGTTGGAAATTTTAGTTGAATTTATCGGTTGGATTAGTCCGGAATATCGTCCGATTATTCGCTTCTTCCAACAAAGGATGGCTAAAATAACGGCCTATCGTAAACAGAGACGTGGGCGGAATAAATAAAAAGAAACCTCCAAAAAAGGAGGTTTCTTTTTTATTTATTCCGCGCTAATGGCAGTTGCATCGTCAGCAACCGTATCGTCAGTCGTTGCTGCAGCAAATGGCGGTGTGAAATCTAACTCTTTTGCTAATTCATTTGCTGTTACGTGGAGAGCTTCTTCATCTAATGTGTAATAATAGGTACCGTCAATCGTTGAATCGCTACCGGCTAACGTTTTTGTTTTAACGTTAACGCCCTTTGTTAATGCGTATTGAGCGAGTGAAGTAATATCATCTTTTGAAAGGTCTGTTTTCATGTTATCCCCAATTGTTTCGATTAATTTAGGATAAGTGGTAATAGATGTTGTTTTCACAGCTTTTTGGATGATTGCTTCAATCACAAGTTGTTGCCGTTTGCCACGTTCGATATCGTTATCAATGTGGCGTGTGCGGGCAAGTGCTAGGGCTTCTTCGCCGTTGAGTGTTTGCTGTCCTTTTTTGAGTGTAATCGCGCCAGCTTTGTCTTTGGAGTCTTGTTCAGTGAAAGTGACAGGGACATTAATATCAATGCCACCTAGGTTATCAACGATGTCTAAGAAAGAGTCGAAGTTGAAACGTATGTAGTGATCGACCGGTAACTGTAAGGTATTTTCGACCGTTTGGACACTTAGTTCCGGCCCGCCGTATGCATGGGCGTGTGTAATTTTGGTCCATTGTTCAGAACTGTTGTCAGTACCGGGTACAAGAACGTATGAATCACGTGGGATGCTTAACAAAGTAAGGTCATGTGTTTTGACATTTAAGGTGCCGTAGATTAAGGCGTCTGATCGTGAATTTCCTTCGAACTTACGAACATCGCTATCATCAACTCCGATGATTAAGAAGGACATGTTATCTTTTGTTGGATCAATCTTTTGAGTTCGTAAACTAGAGCCTTTTCCATCACGGATTGAAGAGAAGGCTTTATCTAGGGCGTTTTCACCTTTTGAATATAGGTATGTAGCGTAAACAGAAACGACTAAAATAATTGCCATAATCGGTAGCATGATTGAAAAAAGAATGATTTTTCGACGTTTATGTTTGCTTTTTTTGGGTTGTCTCGATTGGGACATGATAAAACTCCTTTGTATACGTTCGTTATTTTTACAATCCAGTGTCTAAAGATACATCATTGTTTCATTATACATAAAAGCCTTGTTTAAATATAGAATAATTGGATTAAAATTTGGTAAGAAAATTCTTTTTTTCCAAAATGTAGTAGTAGAGGTCGACTGTTTCCTCTCGTTCGACGCAGTACTCTTTTGTAGAGAATACGCGATTTGCCTGCAGTGATTCAAGTAGTTTGAGTGAGGCGTAATTAGCGGTATCCACCTTTGCGTAAATGTCGGCATCGGTTTGATTCCATATATTGTATAGAAATGCTGTTAACGCCTCAGACATATAGCCTTGTCGTTTGTAGCGAGGTAATAATTCAAACCCGATTTCAATCCCTTTGGCGGTACAGTCGTTAATGCCGACTGTACCAATCAATGTATAATCTGTCAAAGTTCGTAATGAAAACCGTTGAAAGTAGGGATCTGCTGCAATTGCTTCGACAACCGCAGCGACCATTGTCGGTGCAGTGAGCTTTGGACTATGTAAATAACGCGTTGTTTCTAGGTTGGACCAAAGTGTGTAAAGTTCGTCATTATCCGCGGGAATTAGCGGCGCTAATAATAAGCGCTCGGTTATTATTGAAGTAGATAAAAGTGGTATTATCATGATAGAGACCGTTCGAGATAGCGGTTTTCTCCCATGACAATCTGAGCAGAACCGTTAGTGATATCGGTTAACCATGCTGATGTGTTTGGAAGTTCGCTTTGTTTAACAAAGATAGTGAAGGTCACGAATTCATTGTAATTGACATTTTCGATGGCAAGTTCCTTTTTCGAAAGTGCATGCTCGACAATTGGTTGTAAAGGATAGGTGACAGTACATGAAAGCAATGTCATCAATTGACATTCAACTAAGCCAATCGCTATCAGTGCGTCACTGACACTGTGACTATATGCCCGGACTAAGCCGCCTGCGCCTAACTTTATCCCGCCAAAATAGCGCGTGACGACAACGGCGACATTTTTTAAATGACGTTTTTTCAAAACGTCTAACATGGGTACGCCGGCAGTTCCGCTCGGTTCGCCGTCGTCATTTGCTTTTTGATATTGGTCGTGCTCTCCAATTAGGTAGGCTGAACAATTATGATTTGCTTGCGAATGTGCTTTTTTTATCGCTTGGATGAATCGTTTTGCTTCTTGTTCTGTCTCGACTCGTTGGATATGTGTAATGAAGCGTGACTTTTGTATCGTTGTTTCGTAGTGAGCATTTTTTTTTATTGTGATGTACTGTTCTAACATGAGAAACCTCCTTCATTTGAATTGACTTTGGATGTGTCGATGAGGCGTTAGTATTTTCTATAGTATAGTTGTTATTTTGGAACAGTACAAATGATTTATGATGTGTAAATAGTCATAAAAGTGTCTAAAAGATGAAAAGGTAAAAAAAGAATGGCATGTATTTTTATAAAATAAAATGTATAACATATTGATTGGGTAGGATGTTTTGTTGCTAATTTATTGGCTTTAGGAACAATGTTAATGTTAAATATGGGTTTGAAGTATTGTATTTTTATTCACATGTAAGGAAAAATAACCAGTAACAAGACGTTTTTGTAGTTAAATAACTGATTAAAATGTTTATCTTCTGTGTATTATAGGTTATATTTACTTATATAGATTATTGCAGAAACTCGCTTTATGGGCTAAAAGAATTAGTGGTGGCCGTTGAGAATGAGCGACAAATTGTAAATTAAATGAACGTGGGGATGGAACAAAAATGACGACAATAATGATAGTGGATGATCATCAATTATACAGAGAAGGTTTGCGACATATTTTAAATGAAGATGTAAGTTTGAAAGTAACTCACGTTACAACCGTTTCTGCCTCGGTAATTGAAGAGTTGAAAAAGTATGAGCCACAAGTTGTATTTGTAGATGGGAACTCACAAAATAAAGAAATGCTAGAAGAGATGCTAGTGTATTTAAGTGGACGTCAGCAAATCCAAGTCGCTTTGTTGTCAGATTTTACGAGTAATCACGAACTCGCTAAGGCAATTAAGCGCAACGTAGTCGGTTTTTTATTAAAAGATATGGACAGTGCGGAATTTATTACAGCTGTTAAAAATTTGAGTGTTGGCAATGCTTATATTCATCCGCAAATCAGTAAACGATTGCTCGGATTGCTAGCGCATGGTGAGAACGATAAGTTGAGTTTGGGTCGGATAGCGGGTACGGATATACAATATCCGTTGCATCTCTTGACACAGCGTGAGTGTGAAGTGTTACAATTGTTGGCGGCAGGAAAAAACAATCGTGATATTGGTGTGGATTTATATATTAGTGAGAAGACGGTTAAAAACCATGTCAGCAGCATCTTGAAAAAATTAGAAGTTGCTGATCGGACACAAGCTGTCTTAAAAGGAATCCGTAACAATTGGGTCGCGATTAGTTAAAAGGGGATGACAAAGATGAAAATTGCACTTGTTTCTGATACAACCGCAGCGCTTGATGCGGCGACGATTGAAAAATATCAGATTCACACGGTACCACTGATGATTAATGTGGGCGGTAAGTCATATCGAGAACAACAGGACTTAACAAATAAAGACTTTTACAGATTGATGAAAGAAGCAGCAGAAATTCCGACAAGTTCGCAGCCGGCTCCAGGTGTATGGTTGGAATTATACAAAGAATTAGCTCAAGATTATGATGCGATTCTTGTGTTAACCTTATCATCAGAAATAAGCGGAACGTATCAAACTGCAGTAGCAATGGCGGCAGAACTACCCGAAGTTAAGATTGAAGTTGTTGATTCATGTTACAGCAGTACACCACAAGCTTATTTAGTTGAAGAAGCGGGACGGATGATTGCTGCAGGTGCAGAATTGCCAGCTGTTTTAGCGAAAATAGACCGAATGATTGAAGCGATGGATGCTTATATTGTGGCTGATGATTTACATCATTTAGCAAAAGGCGGTCGTACGTCAGGTGCGTCAGCTTTAGTTGGCAGTATGTTGAAAATCAAACCAGTGATTCGATTTACGAATAAAACACTCAATATTTTTGATAAAATTAGAACACAGAAAAAAGCGCTGAAGCGGATTGAATTGATTTTAGCTGATGTGTATGCAAAAACACCGAAATTACATGTTTCAGTCTTACATGCGGATGCGCCGGAAAAAGCACAAGAAGTGTATGAAGAAATGGTTGCAAAATATCCGGAAGCTAATTGGGATGTGCGCGAATTCAGTCCAGTCTTAGGTACACATTTAGGTCCGGGAGCGATAGCGCTTGTTTGGACGATACAATAACATCATGCCATTATAACGTTACTATATTAATCGTATTTTCTAGACATCTTATTTATACCTCAAAAGTGTTATCATCTCGTAGCCAAAGTCACATGACCACTTTTTACGGAAAAAGCAGTTTGATTCGACTTTTTCTACAGCCTGGAGCTATCTCATACATGAGATAGCTCCTTTTTTGGTGAGGGAAAAGCGGCGGTGACCGTGAATAAGTAACTTATGAAGGGGGTGCGATGATGCAAAGAGGGGTATTGCATTTAAAGGCGTTTGATGCACGAGTCCCAAAAGGATGGACATCGTTTCCAGTAATCGAAAAAAAGGGAGGTGTTCTTCGGTGTTGGCGGTGTTCGTGTATGAAGCGGTCAGCGATTGTTTATGTGAAGCAAGCGCGCCAACAACCGTATTACTATTGTCGTGAATGTGTAATGATTGGTAGTGCACGATCAACGCAAAAATTCATCTGGCGTTCGTTACCTAAGTTAAAAGTAGCGATGGTTCCGTTACGCGAGGTGAGTATATTAACGGAAAAGCAACGACAAATCAGTTCTGAAGTCGTTGAAACACTGAGGTTGAAGCAATCATTTCATTATGTTTGGGCAGTGACTGGGGCGGGAAAAACGGCAATGCTATTTGCTGCGATGCAACAAGTAATTGCGCAAGGGCAGTATGTTGCCTTCGTTTCACCTCGTCGCGAAGCCTGCAAGGCAGTTTCGGAACAGGTGACGCAAGTTTTTACGACAGTGCCACACGTCGTGTTGCATCAAAAAAGCGGAGCGGTCTATCAGGGAGAACAGTTAGTGATTGGAACAGTGCAACAGCTGCTTCGTTTTCATCGTAGTTTTAAATTACTTATTGTTGATGAAGCGGATGCGTTTCCATACAGTAGGAATGAGTCGCTTCACTATGGCGTCAAACAAGCGTTAACGAGTGATGGTCTGTTGGTCTATTTAAGTGCTACACCATCTGCTAAACGACAAAAACAGCTGAGGCGGGGGTGTTACCGTTCTTCCGAGTTACATCGGCGCTATCATGGCAAAGACATGCTTGTTCCCAGAGAAGTATTGGTGCTCAATTGGTATGAGAAAATAGCGACCGGGCGCTTGCCACAAAAGGTAAGTCGTTGGTTAACAAGGGTCGTTTCTGAGCGGCAGACGCTAATATTTGTGCCAGAAATAAAGCAGGTTGATTTAGTCGTTTCCGCGGTTCAAGCGCAACTGTCAGTTCGTGTGGCGGGGGTGTCTGCCAAAAATGGACAACGAGAACAGCATATTTCGGCATTTAAAGAAGGGGAGATAACGGTGCTCGTAACCACACTTGTTTTAGAACGCGGCGTGAACTTTCCTAATGTTAACGTTGCAATCATTGGCGCGGAACACCGTCAATTTAATCGAGCGACCTTACTGCAAATTAGTGGACGTGTGGGGCGTAATCCGTTATATCAAGAGGGTGAAATTGTGTTCTTTCATGGTGGGATGACCAAGGCGTTGCGTCAAGCGCTTGCTACGGTTAAACACTTGAATCGGGAGGTGTAATAGATGCTTTGTATTCTTTGTGACGCGCCATTGTTAACTGCAACCTGGTGTCTGTTTTCGCGAACAACACAGCCATGTCGTGACTGCTTAGGTCAGTTTGAGCGCGTGGATCAAACTGATGTCATGCAAATGCAGCAGGCACAGCGAGAATTGCAGCTTCGTCATGGTCGTCTGTTATTAATTCAGCCACTGTTTAAGTATAATCAAGCAGCTGCCGACTTTATGTTGCGTTATAAGTACAGCGGTGATTGGTTACTATCATTCTGTTTTAGTCATGAATTAAGGACATTGTTGCGTCAACCGAAAGCAATTACAATTGTGCCAATCCCATTGTCGGATTATCGGCAGAGGGGATTTGCGCAAGTTGAAGCTTTATTAAACGCAGCAAGGATCCAATATGCACCGGTATTACGGACAGATAACCAGCATCGTCAAGCTAGTAAAACACGATTGGAACGGCTGTTATCACCACCTGCTTTTACGATACAAGAGCCGGATGATTTGGGGAAAGTTGTATTGTTTGATGATGTCAGTACAACCGGAGCGACATTGTATGCCGCCTGCCGTTGCCTTGAAGAAGTAGGTGTTGAAGTCTGTGGAGCCTACGTGTTATTTGCAGTGCAAGAAAAAGGGGTTGAATACGTGTAAATATTTGCATAACTCAGCAAAAAAAGGTACTATTAAAGCAAGGATAAGTATAGCTAATCAATAGTTATATTTACTTATCTGGCTTGCATTTGAAGGAGGAGTTATTATGTTAAATTATAATATCCGTGCTGAGAATTTTGAAGTGACAGAGGCTATCCGTGCTTATGTTGAAAAGAAAATTTCCAAGTTAGAACGTTTCTTTGAAGACGCGCCAGACGCGAATGTTAATGTGAAGATGAAAACGTACACTGATAAAACAGCTAAAGTAGAAGTGACCATTCCTTTACCACGACTCGTGTTACGAGCAGAAGAAAAAAGTGAAGAGTTATATGGTAGTATTGACCTCGTATCCGACAAATTGGAACGACAATTACGTAAACATAAAACGAAAATTAATCGCCGCCCTCGCAGTAAAGGTGCTGACGCAATAAAAGTAGAAGTAACGAAAGTTGAAGAGAGTGAAAAAGAGTTTGAAATTGTACGAAACAAGCAATTTCAATTGAAGCCGATGAATAGTGAAGAAGCAGTTTTACAGATGAATATGCTTGGTCATGACTTTTTCATTTATAATGATGCTGATTCAGAAACAACCAATATTGTCTATAAACGAAGAGATGGAAAATTCGGGTTGATTGAAACCGAATAACAGACTTTCTTAGCCATAAACCATTCATACCAACTGAGATCTTTCGTTGCGTTGCTGCAATTGGAAGGTCTTTTTTGATACCGATTACTTCTAATCGTAAAATATTTGTGTAGTCGTGAGAGTAAGTGTTATTATGAGTAGTAGATATAGGACGCATTGTTTCCGAGAGTGTGGCACATTAAATGATAGAGGAGAGACATAATGGCTGGATTATTAAAAAAGTTATTTGAATCAGGTAAAAAAGATGAAAAGTATTTAGAAAAGAAAGTAGCATTAGTAGAAGCACGTGCAGATGAGATGGCAGTATTAACTGATGAGCAATTGAAACAGAAAACAATTGAATTCAAAGAGCGTGTACAACAAGGTGAAACACTCGATCAGTTATTACCCGAAGCATTTGCTGTTGCTCGTGAAGGGGCGAAACGTGTGTTGGGGATGTATCCGTTTCCTGTTCAAATCATGGGTGGGATAGTGTTGCACGAAGGTAACGTCGCTGAAATGAAAACAGGTGAGGGGAAAACCTTAACGTCGACCTTACCTGTTTATTTAAACGCGCTCTCAGGTAAAGGTGTACATGTTGTCACAGTCAATGAGTACTTAGTGCAACGTGATGCGCTTGAAATGGGACAGTTATATGAATTTTTAGGTCTAACCGTCGGTATTAATATTAATGCCTTATCAACTGACGAGAAACGTGAAAAGTATGCCTGTGACATTACGTATTCAACCAATAATGAATTAGGATTTGATTACTTACGCGATAATATGGTCGTTTATAAAGAGCAGATGGTTCAACGTCCGTTGTCTTTTGCGGTCATTGATGAGGTCGATTCAATCTTAATCGATGAGGCCCGTACGCCATTAATTATTTCAGGTGAAGCCGAGAAATCAACGTTAGGTTATAATCGTGCCTCTACCTTTGTTAAAACACTAACAGAAGACAGCTATATTTATGACTTGAAAACGAAGGCAGTGTCACTAAATGAAGATGGAATGGATAAGGCGGAGAAGTTTTTCCAAGTCGATAACATCTTTGATTTAGCAAATGCATCAATCTTACATTACATTGCACAGGCGTTAAAAGCTGAAGTGACAATGCATAAAGACGTCGATTACGTTGTTCAAGACGATGAAGTATTAATCGTCGATCAATTTACCGGTCGTATTATGGAAGGACGCCGTTTTTCTGATGGTTTGCACCAATCAATTGAAGCTAAAGAAGGCGTTGCAATTAAGAGTGAATCAAAAACAATGGCGACGATTACCTTCCAAAACTATTTCCGAATGTACGAAAAATTATCGGGTATGACTGGGACGGCAAAAACGGAAGAAGAAGAATTAACGGACATTTACAATATGCGAGTGATTCAAATTCCAACGAATAAACCGATTCAACGTGAAGATCATGCCGATTTAATTTACGGTTCGATTGCAGCAAAATTTGAAGCGGTCGCAGAAGACATTGCGGCTCGTCATTTAAAAGGACAACCAGTCTTAGTCGGAACAGTTGCGATTGAAACATCGGAATTGATTTCAGAAAAATTAACACGTAAGGGCATTCCACATAACGTTTTAAACGCGAAGCAACATGAGCGAGAAGCGGATATCATTACGAATGCGGGTCTCAAAGGAGCGGTTACAATCGCAACGAATATGGCCGGTCGTGGGACCGATATTAAGTTGGGCGAAGGTGTGATCGAAGCAGGTGGTTTAGCTGTTATCGGTACTGAACGTCATGAATCGCGCCGAATTGATAATCAGTTACGTGGGCGTGCGGGTCGACAAGGTGATCCAGGTGCGACGCAATTTTATCTTTCAATGGAAGATGAATTGATGAAGCGTTTTTCATCTGACAATGTGAAGCGGATGATGGATCGCTTTATGGGCGAAAATGAGGCGATTCAAAGTAAAATGCTGAGTCGTGCGGTTGAATCGGCGCAAACACGGGTCGAAGGAAATAACTTTGATTCACGGAAGCAAGTATTGCAATACGATGACGTGTTACGTCAACAACGTGAAGTCATCTATGGTCAACGCTATGAAGTCATCACGACAGAAGAAAGTCTCGATGAAATCATCTTAGGGATGATTGAACGTGTCATATCAAATCTTGTTGCAGATAATACAGCCGGACTTGAACGTGAGGAATACAAGTTGAAAAACATCGTTGAGTATGTCGATGCAAACTTATTGAGTGAGACTAAAATCAACCAAGCGGACTTAGAAAATAAGGATGCGGAACAATTAGAAACGTATATTTGGGAGATTGTCCAAGCAGAATACGAAACAAAACGAAACTTATTAGATGCTGAGCAATGGTTAGAGTTTGAGAAAGTCGTGATGTTACGTGTGGTTGATACAAAATGGACCGATCATATTGATGCGATGGATCATTTGCGTGAAGGTATCAACCTGCGTGCGTATGGTCAAATCAACCCACTACAAGAATATCAGGCCGAAGGTTATCGAATGTTTAATGCGATGGTTGAAAGTGTTGATGACGACGTCACACGCTATGTGATGAAGGCAGAAATCCGTCAAAACCTTGAGCGTGAACAAGTGGCTAAAGGCAATGCAGTATCAGGTGAGCAAACTGAAAAAGTGGCTAAAAAAATGCCAACGCAAAAGGATCAACATATCGGTCGTAACGATAGTTGCCCTTGTGGAAGCGGAAAAAAATATAAAAACTGTCACGGACGTTAATAACTAACGCTATATAAAAGGAACGTGCTAGGGACACTTGTGTACCAGGCACGTCCTTTTGGCGTCAGATGCACCAATATAAAAGGAGCGAATAAAATGGAATTAGCAGAAATTAGAAACGCGTTACAAAAAACACGCGAACAGGTCACAGAGTTTAGGGGGTCACTTTGACTTAGAAGAACTCGAAGCCCGTATTCAAGAAATCGATGAAATCATGTCAGAGCCTGGTTTTTGGGATAACCAAGAACAAGCACAGGTGAAAATTAATGAATCGAACAGTCTAAAGGCACAGTTCGATGTCTTTCATACGATTGATGCTCAACAAGAAGAATTAGAAATGATGTATGAAATGTTAAAAGAAGAGCCTGATGAAGAGCTACAAGCAGATACCGAAATTGAATTAAAAAAATATCAAAAAGTGATTGCGGATTATGAATTGAGTCAATTGCTTGATGGCACGTATGACCGTAACAATGTCTTGCTCGAATTGCATCCTGGTGCGGGTGGCACTGAGTCACAAGACTGGTGTGATATGTTACTAAGAATGTATACGCGTTGGGCTGAAAAACACCGTTTTTCAGTCGAAACATTGGATTATCAAGCGGGTGAAGAAGCCGGTGTTAAAAGTGTAACACTGTTAATTAAAGGTGAAAATGCTTACGGTTATATGAAGTCAGAAAAAGGCATTCATCGTCTTGTTCGGATTTCACCGTTTGATTCAGCCGGTCGCCGTCACACCTCTTTTGTTTCGTGTGATATTATGCCCGAGCTCACCGATGAAGCTGCCATTGAGATTCGACCAGAAGATTTACGGGTCGATACGTATCGTGCATCTGGTGCAGGTGGACAACACATTAACAAAACGGATTCTGCCGTACGTTTGACGCATATTCCAACGGGGTTAGTAGCCGCGTCGCAGTCAGAACGCTCACAAATTAAAAACCGGGAACATGCGATGAGTATGTTAAAAGCACGGATTGCTCAAAAACAAGAAGAAGAAAAAGCACAACAATTAGCTGAAATTCGTGGCGAGCAGAAGGAAATTGGTTGGGGGAGTCAAATTCGTTCGTATGTCTTTCATCCTTATTCGATGGTCAAAGATCATCGCACCAATGCGGAGACCGGTAACGTACAAGCTGTAATGGATGGCGACTTAGATCTGTTTATTGATGCATATTTACGATTGGGATTTGCAAACTAAGAGAGTGTAGGGGGATTGAAAAGTGGGAGCGATAGAACGTCATGTTCCAAAGTTTATAATTGAAGCAGTATTAGTATTAATCGGATCGATGGTAATAGCTATCGGTTTTAATGGTTTTTTGTTACCGAATCAAATTGCACCTGGTGGTTTTACCGGGATTAGCGTCATTGGAAGCGAGCTAATTGGCTGGAAGCCGGCTTATATTTTATGGGTGCTCAACGGTGTTTTTTTCTTACTCGGGTGGATTATTTTAGGAAAGAGCTTTGCCGCTAAAACATTTTTAGGGACAGCCGTTCTACCGTTTTTTTTCTTAATTACCGAAGGGATGCCGACTTTATCACATAATACGGTGGTTGGTGCCATTTTTGGTGGTGTTTTTGCCGGGTGTGGTTTAGGTATTGTCTTTTTAGCCAATGCTTCAACCGGAGGAACCGATTTAATCGCGATGGTGGTTCACCGTTACACAAAAATGCCGCTGGGAAAAGCAGTGGCGATGATTGATGGGTTGGTTATTTGTAGTTCAATGTTTGTTTTTAGTATCGAAAAAGGTTTGATTGCCCTGATTACCTTGTTTATGATGATTAAGGTGATTGATTATGTTCAAATCGGTTTGAAACGAAAAACAGCTAAAAATGTGATGATTATATCCCGCCATCAATCAGAGATCATGGCAGGTATCGTCAATAAGTTAAAGTTAGGTGTGACGCGACTAGAGGCACATGGAGGATATGCGCAAGAAAACCATGGTGTTTTGATGGTGATTATCCCGACTAAGCAATTTCAGCGCTTGAATGATTATGTTTTGAGCGTTGATGAATCAGCCTTTGTGGTTGTGATGGATGCGACTGAAGTCCAAGGATTGGGCTTTACAAAAGCACGGGAACTGTAAAATGACATCTCATTGTAATATGAATGAATTTAAAATGAAAATTTAGCATGTTATACTACGGAGAGTTGCAAAAAAATATCAATGAAGTCAGGAGACCATCTCAATGATAAAAATGGAAAATGTATTTAAAAAATACAGCAATGGTATTTCCGCAGCGAATGGGTTCAACATCGAAATTAAACAAGGTGAGTTTGTTTATATCGTTGGACCAAGTGGTGCCGGAAAATCAACCTTTATAAAACTAATCTACCGCGAAGAAGAAGCAACATCAGGCGTTGTTAATGTCAATGGTTATGATTTAACAAAAATGAAAAACCGTGAAGTCCCTTACTTAAGACGTGGTATTGGCGTTGTCTTTCAAGATTTCAAATTATTACCGACTTTGACAGTCTTTGATAATATCGCCTTTGCGATGGAAGTTGTCGAAAGTGACAAGGCCTCAATTAAGAAACGTGTGATGGAAGTGTTGGATTTAGTTAACCTCAAACATAAGGTACGGATGTTGCCGAGTGAGCTATCAGGTGGCGAGCAACAACGGATTTCAATCGCACGCTCAATCGTGAATAAACCGAAGGTCATCATTGCCGATGAACCGACGGGAAACCTTGATCCGGATACATCTTGGGAAATTTTAAATATTTTAGAAGAAATTAATCGTCAAGGCACAACTATCGTCATGGCGACACATAACCGCGAAATCGTTAATACGTTGAAACACCGTCTGATTGCAATTGAAAACGGTCGAATTGTACGTGACGAAGTGGAAGGAGTGTATGACTTTGAAGCCTAGAACACTCACGCGTCATTTTAGAGAAAGTTTTAAAAGTTTACACCGTAATGGGTTGATGACCTTTGCGGCGATAAGTGCAGTAACGGTAACACTTGTCTTAGTAGGATTCTTTATGATTACGATGTTAAACGTTAATAAGTTGGCGACAGATGTTGAGGATAATGTTAAAATAAATGCCAATATCGACTTAGCAGCCACTAAAAAAGATGAGGCTAAAGTTGAAAAAGAACTACAAAAACTTACTGGTGTTGAAAAGGTAACCTTTTCTTCGAAAAATAATGAATTAAAAAAAATGATCAAAGCATACGGTGATAGTTTTGAACTCTTTGAACAGTCGAATCCATTGCATGATGTCTATGTGATTGAAGCGAAAACACCGTCGGATGTTGAAAAAGTCGCGCTTGCCGCTGAAAAAGTAACCAATATTGATTCAGTGTCATACAACGCTAAAACAGTCGGAAAAGTCTTCGATGTTGTTAAATGGGTCCGTTACATTGGTGTATTCCTAATTGCAGCCTTATTATTAACTGCAATGTTCTTAATTTCTAATACGATTAAGATTGCGATTTATTCACGTCGGACAGAAGTGGAAATTCAAAAATTAGTCGGAGCAACAAACGGCTTTATTAGATGGCCGTTTCTATTAGAAGGTGCATGGATAGGACTCTTTGGTGCGATTATTCCAATCGGTTTAACGTGGTTAGTGTACTATCAAGTGTATAAATGGATGATGCCAACATTGGCGCCGACCTACTATTCCCTCTTACCAGTTGGTCAAATGGTTGGGATTGTCTCAATTACAGCCTTGTTAATTGGTATTTTAGTCGGGATGTTTGGTAGTGTCTTATCGATTCGTAAGTTCCTTAAAATTTAAAAGGACACAGTTTAAGTTGGAACCGCAATGAGCGGTTCTTTTTTTATTTAAAAAAGAAAAACTATTTCAAATACTTAAAGAGAGACGATAGTCCCGTTTGTTAACCAGTATTCTGGCGAAGTTAAGTGTGATGAGGCGTAGCTCTGTTAAAGTGACAAGAGAATGTTGTAACACAACTGTAATAAAAGACTTTGTAACGTAAATTGTAATGTGTATCGCTATGCCTTAGAATAGTAAGAGTAGATTACTGTATATATGAAATTAAACGAATTTAAAATAAAGATAAAAATGAGGAATATGAGAGGGGAAATAAAATTTTGAAAACTTCTAAAATTATCGCTATCGCTCTAGCCGCTGCTATCACAGTCTCGCCATTTGCAGGTGTCGTATCAAGCACGAATGTTTCGGCTAATGAATCAAGTGCCAAAATCGCTGCAAACAAGGCTGAAATGAAATCCCAATTAGCACAACTTGTAGAAGAAGAACAATCTGTATCAGCTAAAATTAAAGCTGATCAAGCAACGTTTAAGAACTTAAAAGCTGATCAAGCGAAACTTGAAAAAGCAATGAAAGAAACTGAGGCTGCTATTGCGAAACGTAAAGCAAAATTAGATGAACGTGCACGTTCAATGCAAACATCTAATACATCATCATCGATCGTAGAAGCAATTTTTGAAGCTGATAGTATTACAGATGCCGCAGCTTCTGTAATGGCTTATTCGAAATTTCAAAATGCTGATGTTAGCATCGTGAAAGCGCAAGAAAAAGATGAGAAAAAATTAGCAGCAAACAATAAAACGTTAAGTGCTAAAGTGAGTAGCCAACGTTCGATTATTGCAGCTAACGAAGTGGCTGCTGGTAAATTAGCTGCTCAAAAAGCTGAAAAAGAAGTGTTAGTAGCCAAATTAGCAGATGACGAAGCCGCTGCTAAAAAAGCAGAAAAAGCAGCTGCAGCATTAGCAGCCGCAGCTAATGTAGAACCGATTAAAACGGTTGAAAGAGTTCAAGCTGATACTACAAAAGATACTGATGATAAAGTTGTAACTGTTGCAGTGCAAGATAACACAACTGTAACTCCTTCGAAAACAGCTTCTAAGCCAGCTAAAGACGAAGATAAAGCAACAAATAATGCAGGAAATGTACAAGCAGGTGTTGCTGGTGCAATTCAAGAAGCTTATAAATACGCAGGCCAAGCTTACGGTGGTGGAGCTGTCCCAGGAAACTTTGACTGTTCAGGACTTGTAATGTGGTCATATGCTAAAGCTGGCATTAGCTTGCCTCGTACTGCAGCAGCACAATATGGTGCAACAACACGTATTTCAGAAAGCCAAGCACAAGCGGGCGATTTAGTATTCTTCTCAGATGGTGGTATTAGTCACGTTGGAATTTATCTTGGTGGTGGACAAATGTTCAACTCACAAAATAACGGCATTCAGACAGATAATATCCACGGTGCATACTGGGGCGAACATTTAGCAGGGTTTGGACGTATTAACTAGAACGTCAAACTAAAAAGAGATATAAAAAAGGACTGACAATGACATTGAGCTAAAGTGGGCTTACAATATCATTATCAGTCCTTTTTTTCTTTTTGCGATAGTGCCAATATGGTATGATAGAAGCATATCTGATATGAGAAGGGGGATGAAGTCATGGAATCAATCGTGGTTTATATGACGGCAACCGTACTAATTGTTAATATGTTGCTAGCATTGTTGACTGTATTTCTTGAGCGTCGGGAATCATCTGCAATATGGGCCTGGTTATTAGTGTTGATTTTCATCCCAATCATCGGTTTTATTTTATACCTATTGATTGGACGAAATTTATCACGGCGTAAGATTTTTGATTGGAAGGCCCAAGAAAAAATCGGTATTAATGACGTGATTAATTCACAAATTAATTTAATAAAGGAAGGTGTGTTTCCATTTGGAACGGAAACATCACTGAAGCATAAAGAAATGGTTTATTTATTACTGGTTAACGATGGCGCACCATTAACGCAAGATAATGCAGTCGAAATCTTTACGGACGGTAACGAAAAATTCGAAAGCTTATTTGCTGATATTGAGGCAGCGACTGATCATATTCATCTCATCTATTACATATTCCGATTCGATGATTTAGGGACACGGTTAATTGATTTATTAATAGAAAAAGCAAAACAAGGTGTTGAAGTTCGGTTCGTATACGATGCGATGGGATCACGATCTGTTCGTCCAAAAGATTTTAAAACACTTGAACAACACGGTGGTAAAGCGTATCCGTTCTTCCCATCAAAGTTGCCGTTAATTAATATGCGATTAAATTACCGCAATCACCGAAAACTAGCGATAATCGATGGTAAAGTCGGCTATATTGGTGGCTTTAATATTGGTGATGAGTACTTGGGTAAATCGGAGAAATTTGGTTATTGGCGCGATACGCATTTACGGATTGAAGGCAGTGCTAATTTTGCGATGCAGGCCCGTTACATTATGGATTGGAACTCGGCAGCTAGAAAGCCTGAAGATAAAATAAAGTATGACAGCCGCTATTTTCCATTACCGGCAAAACAAGATAGTGAAGTTCCTGTCCAAATTGTATCGAGTGGTCCTGACACGGATTTGGAGCAAATTAAAAATGGGTACATTAAGCTCATCAACTCGGCTAAAAAAACCATATTCATTCAAACGCCTTATTTCATTCCCGATAATAGTGTTCTTGAGTCGTTGAAAATTGCCGCGTTATCAGGGGTGGATGTTCGTGTCATGATACCTTCTATCCCGGATCATCCATTCGTTTATTGGGCGACAACTAATCATGTGAGTGAATTATTGAAATGTGGAGCAAAGGTTTATCGTTACCAGAATGGTTTCTTACATGCTAAAACAGTTGTTGTTGATGGTGAAGTCTCTTCAGTTGGGACAGCCAATATCGATAATCGGAGCTTCCGTTTGAATTTTGAAGTGAATGCCTTTTTATACGATGAAAAAATCAGTCAACAATTACATCGCATCTTTTTAGAAGATTTAAAGTTGTCGAGCGAAATGACCTTAGCTCAATACGAAAATCGATCGCTGTGGATTCGCTTCAAAGAAGGGGTCTCACGGCTTGTCTCACCGATATTATAAAATGCTAGATTGGAGTGTCGTCGATGTTAAATGGAGTGACTGGGGTGTTATCCTTTTTTCTACATCCGCTTTTATGGATTATAATTTTGAGCACATTTATAGTAACAAATAAACGAATCAAACAAGAACGTCATCTGTTTAACAGCCGTATTTATTCCGGTAAAATGGAATGGATGAGACTGTTGTTTGTAGGGTTGCTCATAGGTATCAGCCTGTCGGCAATCATTTGGTACACGGGTGTGCTTGTTGATTTTAGCTGGCTTTTTACGCTTAATTTGATTACCTTGTTTATGTTTGTCTTATTAGGTTATCGTGGCCTTAGTAGTGCCTATACAATTGGTTTAGCGACATTAGTCTTAATCGGACTTAACTTCATCCTCCTTATTGCGAAAAGCAATGACTTTTTGGCGTTTTTTTCCAGTGGTTTAATGATGCAACCACGTATTTTAAATGGGCTGAGTGTGTTATTAGTTTTATGCTTGTTGGTAGAAGTTTTGTTAGTCTACTTAGTGTTACGTCGACCGATGCAACCGTCACGTGTTAAAATACGACGAGGCACCATTCAAGGTCAATTTAAGTATCGTAGTGCCTTATTACTGCCATTATTTATGCTGTTGCCTGTTAGTGAGGGCGGTGTGTTACATGCGACGAGTTGGTGGCCAGTCTTTGCTGTTGGAAATCAGAGCTTTATTCCTATCGTCGTTCCTGTTATTATTGGAATGGGTGCCCGTATTCGTTCCGATAAACCACAGCGTGTTTTGAAAAAACGAGTCGTTGCTATATTAGCTTTAGCATTAATGGTTGCTCTTGTTAGTGTCGCGGGCTACTTTTATAACTGGTTAACCTTCACACCATTTGTTGTTGCTTTATTAGGGCATATGGGGATTGATTTATATTTCTGGCTCGAAGATGATCCTGATTCAGATAAATATCATTTGTCACCGAATGGGATTCGTGTGATGGGGACGAGAGATACTTCAGCAGCCCGTAAAATGGGGATTGAACCAGGCGAAATTATCACGGGTTGTAATGGAAAGTCTGTTTATACACGTCAAGACTTATACGATGCAATGAATCTTAATCGAGCCTATGTCCGCTTGACAGTATTGGATGAGTTTGAAGAACCACGGTTTGTAGAAACCGCTTTGTATGAGGAAGATTCGTTTGAAATGGGTTTGTTATTTGTTGAAGAAAGTGTAATAGAGGAGATGACAGAAAGTGTTAAAAGTTGATGGAGATAATTTAAAGGTATTCGCCTTGAGTTCAAATGAACCGCTGGCCCAAAAAGTAGCCGATGAATTAGGTGTGCCCCTTACAAATATTGGGTTGCAACGTTTTAGTGATGGTGAAATTGCAATTAATATCGAAGAAAGTGTTCGAGGCGTAACCGCCTATCTAGTGCAGTCAACGGTTGATCCCGTCAATGATAATATTATGGAATTATTAATTATGATTGATGCTTTGAAACGCTCAGCAGTTAAAACAATCAATGTGGTGATGCCATACTTTGGTTATGCTCGACAAGATCGCAAAGCGCGTGCACGTGAGCCGATTACTGCTAAATTAGTAGCAAACTTAATCGTTGAAGCGGGTGCACATCGTTTGACGACGATTGATTTGCATGCGGCACAGTTACAAGGTTTCTTTAATATTCCGATCGATCATTTAACGACCGCTGACTTGCTAGCCTCATACGTTAATGAAAAATTCGGTGATAAAGACATCGTGATTGTCTCACCAGATCATAGTGGTGTTTCACGCGCGCGTGATTTTGCAAAGGACTATGGTTGGCCAATTGCCATTTTAAACCGTAAACCACGACCAAATAAAAATAAAATTTCTGAGGTTATCGGTGATGTGGCCGGTAAATTAGCCATTGTTGTCGATGATATAATCGACACGGGTTATCGGACAATTAGTTCCGCCGATGCTTTAATCGAAGCTGGTGCTAAAGAAGTGATGTCGTGCGCAACTCACGGTGTTTTGTCAGCCCATGCGAGCCAACGGATTGCTGAGTCAGCGATTAGTCAGTTAATCTTAACTGACACGATTCAACTGAAAGCAGAAGACATGTCAGATAAGATTACCGTCTTGACCGTTGCGCCAATGTTAGCAGAAGCAATTGAAGCGATACAAAACCAACATTCAATTCATTAGAAACAGTGATAATCATAGAAAACACCATCTTCTCGCACGTTGAGAGGGTGGTGTTTTTAAATCAACTCATAAAGTTATGAGCTGAAAAAAATAGTAGAAACATGGTATAGTGACAATAACAGTTAAAGATGAAAGTAGGATGATGCATTGTGGCTCACGTATTAGTTGTCGATGATGAACCGACAATTGTAAAACTATTAACATTCAATATTGAACAAGAAGGACACCGCGTTAGTAGTGCCACGAACGGTATGGATGCGCTGGCGCTGGTGGGTGCGGCCGAGAATGAGATTGATTTAGTCGTATTGGATTTAATGTTACCAGGAATGAATGGTATTGACGTCTGCAAAGAACTTCGAAAGCAAGAAAATTACACACCGATATTAATGCTCACTGCGAAAGACGATGAATACGATAAAATTATCGGGTTGGAACTTGGTGCTGATGATTACATGACAAAACCTTTCAGTCCGCGCGAAGTCATTGCCCGCATTAAGGCGATTTTACGTCGGGTTGAATTGGCACCAAAAATGACTCAAACGGAGAGTCTAGTGACAGCTGATTTTTTAGAAATTGGTGGCTTGCGGATTGATCGTGATCGCCATACTGTATACCTTCATGATAATCAGCTGACATTAACACCAAAGGAATATGAACTGCTTTGTTTCTTAGTGGAAAATAAAGGGAAGGTCTTTAGTCGCCATCATTTACTCGATGTTATTTGGAACTACGATTATGCTGGCGAAACCCGCATTGTCGATGTCCATATTAGCCATTTACGTGAAAAGATTGAAGCTGATACGAAGAAACCGCGTTACATCATGACGGTACGTGGATTTGGCTATAAAATGGATGATGCCCAATGACACCCTTATGGCGTAAACTCGTCCTGTTTTTTTGTTCGATAACGATTGTTGTTGTCGTCGTATTAGGCTTTTTTAGTGCGACAATTATTAAACATAATTACATCGAAAACCGCGAGCAACAGATGATACAAAGTGCACAGTTGATGATTGCGAACTTATCCGAAACGGGCACTGATTTGACGAAGGAGAATAAGGCATTGACCACTGTGTTAGTGAAAGATGCCAGCTTGCTCGATTCGCGGATTACATTGATTGATGCACAGGGGAAGGTAATTAATGATACCGATGAGCCTGCGGCAACGATGACCAATCACCGCAATCGACCCGAAATAAAAGCGTTGCTAACCGATTCACGCTTGGCGTCGGCCTCTGATCAACGTCAAAGTAAGAGTCTTGGCTACGGGATGCTTTATACGGCTGTTCCGATTATCGAAAAAGGGGAGCTTGTCGGTATTATCCGAGTTGCCGTGAGTTTACAGATGATTGAAAAAGCGATTGTGCAACTCCAGTTGAGCCTGATTGTCGTAGGAGGTCTCTTGGTGTTAGCTTCAACAGTGGTTATCATTTTGATGGTACGACGGATTACGCGGCCAATCACAACAATTACAGCCGTTACCCAAGGCTTAGCCGAGAAAGATTACGGGCAGCGTGTAATGTTGCTACCAAGTGGTGAAATTGGTGAGTTGGCGAAATCGGTCAATACACTCGGAGAGAAACTGCAAAAAAACGTGACAGAAATTCATGTCAAAGAACTGCGTTTAGCGGGAGTGCTTGATAATCTCGTGAGTGGCGTATTACTCGTTAATACAAAGAAGCGTATCACCTTAGCTAATCCAGCGATGTTTCAACTCATCGAAAAAAAACTACTGCATAACAATTATTTTGAAGTGCTGCCAAGTTACCAATTAAGCAATTTGATTAAGGAAGCCTTTAAGACGGGTAAGAAACAGCAGGCAGAAGTCATTTTATACGGTCATTCGGCTGAAAAACGGGTCGATGCAAACGTGGTGCCCATCGTCGAAGATAATCAGCATTTATCAGGTGTCATCTTAGTGCTCCATGATATTACTGACATTCGTCATTTAGAGGCACTACGATCAGAGTTCGTCTCGAACGTGTCTCATGAATTAAAAACGCCGGTGACGTCGATTAAGGGCTTTGCAGAAACACTGCTTGATGGGGCAATGGCTGATGCCGACTTACGTAAAGAATTTCTCGAAATTATTCGTGATGAGAGCAATCGCTTAACGCGGTTAATTGAAGATATTTTACAATTGTCTAAAATCGAGCAACATCAGATAAAACCTCATTACAGCGAAGTTGACCTCGTTAACGTATTGACCAACGTATTGAAGGTGTTACGTAAAGCAATCGTTGAAAAGAACGTGACGATTGAGTTGCAGCTGCCGCAATCCTTAGTGTTAACGAGTGAAGCTGACGGGTTGCATCAAATCGCGCTCAACCTTATAAGCAATGCGATAACATACACACCGAATGACGGTTGTGTTACAATTCACGCTCATAAAAAGGGAACTGAGATAACTTTGCAAGTAGCGGATACAGGCATTGGCATTCCGGCAGCAGACCAGACACGAATCTTTGAACGATTTTATCGAGTCCACAAAGCGCGCGAACGTGAAACAGGTGGAACGGGACTCGGGTTATCAATCGTGAAACATCTCGTTGAACGCTATCAAGGCCGTATTGCACTTGATTCAATCGAAGATGAAGGAACGACCTTTACCGTCACACTACCGTGTGAACATATCGATTAAACATAAGACGACCTTTACAAAACCTTTACACATTCTCAATGAAGTAGATATATTCATTGGTTATGATGAGGTTAAGATAAAAGGGCGTCTTTTTTTATACGCTATGAGAGAGTAGGGACGAAGATGAATGACAAACAATTGAATAAAAAAAACTTAGAACAACTAGGAAAGTTCATCAGTTTTATTTGTGTGGCAACGATGGCTGTTGGGGCCCTCGTGATTATTTATTTTGTCGCTTCCAAGGGTTTAGCGACCTTCTTTGTTAATAAGGTATCTATCTGGTCGTTTTTATCGGGCCAAGACTGGCAGCCTTCAAAATTGGATGGTGGAGGTCATCCATTGGTTGGTGCGCTACCGATGATTGCTGGCTCGTTTGGCGTCACCTTATTGGCGGCGTTAATTGCGACGCCACTGGCAATTGGTGCCGCGATATTCATGGTCGAAATATCCCCTAAATTTGGGAAACGGGTATTGCAGCCAGTCATTGAACTGCTGATTGGTATTCCATCGGTAGTGTATGGCTTAATCGGTTTAACGATTATCGTCCCTGTCATGCGTCATTGGTTTGGGGGCACCGGTTTTGGGATTGCTGCCGGAACTGTTGTGTTAACCGTAATGATTTTACCGACGGTAACGAGTTTAGCAGTGGATGCGATTACTGCTGTCCCGCGTCATTACCGTGAGGCCTCACTTGCATTAGGAGCGACACGATGGCAGACGATTAGTGGCGTTGTTTTAAAAAGCGCCCGCTCGGGTTTGTTGACAGCGCTTGTGTTCGGGATGGCACGTGCCTTTGGTGAAGCGCTCGCAGTCCAGATGGTGATTGGGAATGCGGCGATTATGCCGACCTCATTGGTAGAGCCCGCGTCAACTTTAACGAGTATCTTAACGATGAGTATGGGGAATACGATTCCAGGTCAGCTTGAGAATAATGTCTTATGGTCATTGGCGCTTGTGCTGTTACTGATGTCGCTCTTTTTCATCATTGTTGTACGATTGATTGGAAAGCGAGGGAGCATTAAATGACATCAAAACTGAAAGATAAATTAGCAACAGGTATATTTTATAGTATTGCACTTATTATTTGTGCGATTTTAGCGAGTATCATCGGCTATGTATTAGTTCAAGGTGTGCCCCATATTAGTTGGGACTTCTTAACAAAACCGTCAGAATCATTTAGTGCAGGCGGCGGGATTGGTCCACAGCTGTTCAATTCGTTTTATCTCTTGTTTTTAACCTTGCTGATTAGTGTGCCACTTGCATTAGGAGCTGCGATTTATTTAGCAGAATATGCCAAAAACAATTGGATCACAAAAGGTGTGCGCTTAATGGTCGAGGTGTTATCGTCATTACCATCAATTGTTGTCGGTCTCTTTGGCTTTCTCGTGTTTGTGATTTACTTCGGTTGGAGTTTCTCGATTTTATCAGGCGCTTTGGCGCTGACGCTCTTTAACCTTCCGATTTTAGTAAGGGTAATGGAAGAATCACTCAAATCAGTCTCGGCTAGTCAACGAGAGGCGGGCTTGGCACTTGGTTTAACGCGTTGGGAAACGGTGTGCTTCGTTATCGTACCAACAGCGTTACCGGGTATTATCACTGGTGTTATTTTATCAGCTGGTCGTGTGTTTGGTGAAGCAGCCGCCTTGATTTATACGGCAGGTCAGAATGCGCCATCGCTAAACTTCGCTAACTTTAATATCTTCAGTCAAGAATCTCCATGGAATATTATGCGACCGGCTGAAACGTTAGCCGTTCATATTTGGAAGGTTAATAGTGAAGGGGTTGTGCCAGATGCCGCGGCAATATCAAGTGGTACGGCAGCAATTTTAATTATCGGAATCCTCTTGTTTAATTTAATAGCACGAATTGTTGGGAAATACGTTTACCGATGGATGACATCTTCATAAAGGAGCTTAGTATATGACAAACTTTGCGATTGAAACAACTAAATTGAATGTGTTTTATGGTCAAAAACAAGCGATTAAAGAGGTCAGTTTAGGCTTTCCTAAAAACCAAGTGATTGCCTTAATTGGACCCTCAGGCTGTGGGAAATCAACGTACTTACGTTCGCTCAATCGAATGAATGATGAGATTGAAGGCTGTCGCACAGAAGGGCCGATTTTATATCATGGACGTGATATTAACACACCTTCAGAAGATTTATATGAACTACGTAAAAATATCGGGATGGTTTTTCAAAAACCAAATCCGTTTACCAAATCGATTTATAAAAACATTACCTTTGCGTTGAAACGTCATGGGATTACTGACAAACGCGTGTTGGCTGAGCGAGTTGAAAAAAGTTTGCGGGCAGCCGCTTTATGGGAAGAAGTAAAGGACATCTTAACTAAGAGCGCCCTTAGTTTATCAGGTGGACAACAGCAACGGCTGTGCATTGCGCGCACGGTTGCAACAGAACCTGATATCCTATTACTCGATGAGCCGGCTTCAGCGCTGGATCCAATTTCAACCTCAAAGATTGAAACGTTAATTACAGCGTTGAAAGAATTTTATACGATTATTATCGTTACCCATAACATGCAACAAGCGGCGCGGATTTCAGATAAAACAGCCTTCTTTTACTTGGGTGAAGTGGTTGAATATGATGATACCGCTAAAATATTTACAAATCCAACACATGAAAAAACACAGGCATATGTCTCAGGTAATTTCGGATAGGAGGAACAGTGATGGCTATTATTGAAACAACGAAACTCAATCTTTTTTATGGTAAGAAACAAGCGCTATATAACGTCTCGTTACAGTTTCCACAAAAACAAGTGATTTCGTTAATTGGACCGTCAGGCTGTGGAAAATCGACATTTTTACGGACATTAAACCGTATGAATGACTTGATTCCGAATGTACGCACAGAGGGTAGTATTCAAGTGAAGGAGCTTGATGTCATGTCAGCCCGCACGGATATGGTTGATTTACGTCAGCGAGTCGGAATGGTGTTTCAACAACCGAACCCGTTTCCGTTCTCAATCTATGATAATGTTGCCTATGGACCACGCCTCCATGGGATGACTAACAAATGGGAACTTGATCAAATTGTGCAAGAAAGCTTAATGAAAGCCTCTTTATGGGAAGAAGTAAGTGATCGAATGCACACGTCGGCTCTAGGTCTTTCAGGCGGGCAACAACAACGTTTGTGTATCGCACGTGTATTGGCAGTCAAACCCGAAATCATTTTAATGGATGAGCCGACAGCAGCGCTCGATCCGATTTCAACGGCTAAAATTGAAGATTTAATTGTTGAGTTAAAGGAAAAGTACACGATTTTAATCGTGACACATAATATGCAACAAGCGTCGCGCATTTCTGACCGAACGGCCTTCTTTTTAAATGGTCGCGTCGTTGAGTATGCCGATACGAAAACAATCTTTTTAAACCCGGTGGAAAAAGAAACGCAAGACTATATTTCAGGCCGCTTTGGCTAAAGGAGGCAATACTATGAATGGACGTCAATTACTCGATCAAGAAATGAAGAGTTTGCAACAACAACTCTCAGAAATGGGCATGTTGGTCAATGAGAGCATTTTAAAAGCGGGACATGCGTTGATGACTAAAGATGTCGAACAAGCGAATGAAGTCATTGCAGGGGACGAGGTCATCAATGCTAAAGAACTGCAATTAGAACAACATGTGATTGAGGTGATTGCGCTACAACAACCCGTGACGTTGGATTTACGTCGTGTGATTACAATGATTAAAATTAGCGCTGATTTAGAACGGATGGGCGACCATGCCGTTGTGTTAGCGAAAGCGGGACGGTCGGCTGCTAAATATGAATTTGATTTGGATTTAGCGAAAAGCGAAAAAATCACCCAATTATTGAGTGAAGTTTTAACAGAGACGTTGGCCGCTTACCGTGATATGGATGCGAAAAAAGCCCGTGAAATTGCAAGTGCTATTTATACAATTCAACATATTTCCCATCAGTTCGGAAAGGAAATGTTAGCAAAAATAGTTCCTTATCCAGAGCATGTTAAACCGATTTCAAAACTATTTAATGCCATCAAAAGCTATGAACGAATCGGCGCCTATTTATTGAATATTTGTGAATGGGTCATCTATTTAAAAACCGGTGAAATGACTGAGTTAGAAGAAGATGAGGAGTGAATAGCTTTTCCTGTATTTTCGACGGTTAATAATCGACAATTAGGGTAGTTCCAATTGATATCGTTGTAACGACTTTTAAAATAAATTCACAGTTCGTCTTGGTGCACTGCTAATGAGCGGTGTGTCTTTTTTTGTAAAGAAAGGGGGATGGTTTGCCTTTTTAAAGCACGGGTGTTAATATATGAATGAATAATCATATAACCACATAAAGGAGGCAATGACATGACAAAACATCAACTAACAGGCCTTGATTGTGCCAATTGTGCCCGTGAATTAGAACTGGAAATCCGCCGGTTAGACCATGGAGAAACGGCTAACATTAATTATGCTGCCCAAACTTTAACAATCGCTGATACGGTGGATTTAACAGCAGTGAAGCGTATACTGGCAACTGAAGGGGCACAACTAGCAGCGCAGACAGATGCGATGAAACAACGACAACAGCAGCGGCGAGAACTGCTCGTACTCATAAGTGCCGCGCTGATTTTTGTTGCGACATTGAGCTTTCAACAGCACCTATTGAGTGGATTTGTTTTTAGCCTGTATGTGGCAGCTGCTGCTATTAGTGGCTATACGACCTTTATTAGAGGTTTGAAAAACCTACTAGTGTGGCGTTTTACGATTGATACGTTGATGACAATCGCGATGATTGGCGCTTTCTCGATTGGCGAATGGCGTGAAGGGGCGCTTGTGGCGATTTTATTTGGCATCAATGAATACTTAGAAGGGTTCGGTATGCGACGTGCACGTCAATCGATGAACAGTCTGTTGCAGCTAGCGCCAGAGACAGCCACCTTATATAACGATGGTGATGAGCAAGTCGTTGGGCTTGAGTCCTTGAAAATTGACGACGTGGTGATTGTTAAAGCCGGTGAAAAAATGCCGACAGATGGTGTTGTGTTGACGGGATATTGTCATATGAACGAAGCAGCGATTACGGGCGAAGCTTTACCAGTAAAAAAAACTGCCGGTGTCCCCGTATATGGTGGTGCAGTTAACCAAGATGGCACGCTTGTCGTACGCGTTACAAAAAGATATGAAGAATCAGCGATTGCTCGAATTTTCGCTTTGGTGGCAGAAGCGCAAAGTCAACAAACACCTCTTGAGTTAGCGATTGATAAATTCGCAAAAATATACACCCCACTTATTTTAGTGTTAGCGATACTTGTAGTTATTATCCCCAGTCTAATAACGGGTGAGTGGCAGAGTTGGCTCTATCAAGGCTTGGCCGTTTTAATTATCGGTTGCCCATGCGCGCTAGTGCTATCGTCCCCAATCGCTCTGATGGCAGGTATTACCCGTAGTGCAAAAAGCGGTGTCCTTGTTAAAAGTGGAGTATTCTTAGAACAACTAGCCAAAATACAAGAGGTTGTGATGGATAAAACTGGAACTCTGACGAAGGGTGAGTTGGAGGTTAATGCGACTTGGATTGCTGAAAATGCTAATAAGGCAAAGCTATATGGTTTAGTTGTCAAAATGGAAGGTGAGTCGAAACACCCATTGGCAAAAGCCCTTTTAACCGCTGCTTCACAAGAACTGACAACGGAAATTACCGCAGGTTCAGTAACAACACTGGCAGGAAAAGGTCTCCGATTAGAAGTTGCGACCACGCATTATTTCTTGGGAAATAAACGTCTTTTCACACCGGAACACTGGAGCACAACTAGTGAACGAGCGTATGAAGCGATGCTAGCTGACGGTATGACAGTTGCTATTTTAGGTGATGAAACGACGGTCTTAGCCATCTTTGGTATACGTGATCAGCTACGAGAAGAGGCGTCTGAGACCATTACAGCGCTACAAAAAAATGGTGTAAAACGGCTAACGATGCTAACAGGCGATAATGAACAGAGTGCGGCATTGATGTCGGCAGAAGCAGGGCTAACCGATTACCATGCCAACTTATTACCGGAAGATAAGGTTAGCTATATTAAAACAGCGAAAACCACACACACAGTTGCCATGATTGGCGATGGCATTAATGATGCACCTGCGCTTGCTACGGCTGATATTGGCATTGCAATGGGACAAGGGAGCGATGCAGCAATTGAGGTGGCTGACGTTGTTTTAATGCAAAATCACTTGAAACGTTTACCAATTGTACAGGGAATCGCACACCAGGTTCAGCGTGTGATTTATTTCAATATCGGGATTGCACTCAGCCTCAAACTCATCGCTTTGTTGTTAACAATTCCCGGCTGGTTGACCTTATGGTTTGCTATTTTAGCAGATATGGGGGCAACCGTAATCGTGACGCTTCTTAGCTTGTCACTGCTGATACCGGGTGCCGAAGAAAAAACATTACACACTACGGATGAAGCTTGAAATCGTAACAGACCACTACCCTAATGTTGAATAAATGTGATATGATAACAAAAATAACACGACAGAAGGATGTGGGCAGATGGGTATTCATCACTTTTTTGGCAGTTTAGCAGATTTGGAATTAATTGTACGATGTCCAGGCAAATTCAAATATCAACCACATAATGTGGCAGCACATAGCTTTAAGGTAGCTCAAATTGCCCAATTTCTAGGGTTGGTTGAAGAACAAGCCCAACAAGCGATTAATTGGCGGTCGTTATATGAAAAAGCATTAAACCATGATTACTCCGAGTTATTCATCGGTGACATAAAAACACCAGTGAAATATGCCTCGGTGGAACTCCGTGAAATGCTGAGTGATGTCGAAGAAACGATGACGACGAACTTTATTGAAAAAGAAGTGCCCGAACGTTTTCAAGCTGACTTTCAACGCTTCTTTAAAGAAGGCAAGGATGAATCACTTGAAGGGCAGTTGTTAGCAGTGGCCGACAAGGTTGATTTACTCTATGAATCATATGCCGAAATCCAACAAGGCAATAGCGAACCGCTATTTTATGACATTTATGCTGAAGCGCTCGAAACGATTTTGCGATACCGTCATTTAGCATCAGTTACTTATTTCATCGATGAAATCTTGCCAGATGTGCTTACGCAGGATGAGAAAAGTGCCAGTCAACTCATTGCGACAACCTTAAGCTTATTGAAGGCAAATAGCTAAGATGAGTATCGATGTTTTTTTATCCGCACTTATCTTACCATTTTTGATGGTGCTTCTATTGGCAAAAGTTACCTATAGCCGTGTTGTAGCAGTTAGTTTGACGGTAATACTGATTATGACGAGTGCCTTTTTAGGCTATACAACTGGTTTTTTATTAATACTGTTAGACGCTTTTTCAATTACGATGGGGCTTGTCGTTGTCAATTTAATCAAGCATAAAAGAGCAAAAGCAGAACACGATGAGCAGTGCTGACCAGCGTAAAGCCGTGCCTTGTGAGGAGCTAGAAAAAAGGAGTTCAATTCGTCTTAGTCTACAAACTGAAGATAAACGTTGTTCTAGGTCGTTACGACTTGCTCGCTCGGGATTACGTACCATCAGTACGCGCACCGTCACTCGCTCGTCGTGCCTACTAGAACGAAAGTGAAATCAGCTCGTTCAACTTTGAAGATATTGGAATGGAATAGAATAGCGACTATTTCCCGTCGCTACTTTTCCATGAAATATCATAGAAGTTAGCTGATTAAACGAGAGGATATAACAACGTTTCTTTTCAGTCAAGTCATCTTGAAGCCAAAGTCACTTGAACTAACTTTCAAAGTAAAATCAGTTTAATTCGACTTTGTCTACAAGCTGGAGCCCCATAACATTTGTTATGGGGCTTTTTTTGTGAAGGCGAACGTATTTTCGCTTTTTTTGGTCGTTTCTGCTAAAATAACACTATGAATATGTAAAAAAGGGGCGTTAAAAATGGCTAATGAAGCATTTAAACTAGTATCACCGTATCAACCCGCGGGCGATCAGCCACGCGCGATTGAAAAATTAGTCGCTAACCTTAAACAAGGCGTCAAACAACAAACCTTGCTTGGTGCGACCGGAACCGGTAAAACGTTCACGGTATCAAATGTGATTCGTGAAATCAATAAGCCGACGCTTGTAATTGCTCATAATAAAACATTAGCTGGTCAGTTATACAGTGAGTTCAAAGAATTCTTCCCCGATAATGCGGTCGAATACTTTGTCAGTTACTATGATTTTTTTCAACCAGAGGCATATGTACCATCGAAAGATCTATACATTGAAAAGGACTCGAGCGTCAACGATGAAATAGATCAATTGCGACATTCAGCGACCGCCTCATTGCTGGAACGATCGGATACAATTGTGATAGCAAGTGTGTCCTGTATTTACGGTTTAGGCGATCCAAAATCATATTTTGATCGGCTTATTTCATTGCGGGTTGGAATGGAACTCGAGCGTAATACGCTGTTGCGAAAACTAGTCGACATTCAGTTTGAACGCAATGACATTGATTTTCAACGGGGACGTTTTCGTGTCCGTGGCGATGTCGTTGAAATTTTCCCGGCATCACGCAGTGAACGCTGTTATCGGATTGAATTTTTTGGAGATGAGATTGAACGGTTACGTGAAATTGATGCCCTCACCGGTGAAATTATTGGCGAACGTGAACATATGACGATATTTCCAGCGACTCACTTTGTGACAGCGCCTGAAAAAATGGAGCTTGCCTTACAAAACATTCGCACTGAATTAGCTGAACAATTGGCCTATTTTAAAGCAAATGGGAAGCTCCTCGAGGCGCAGCGTCTGGAACAGCGGACTAACTACGATTTAGAAATGCTTGAAGAAGTTGGTTATTGTTCGGGAGTGGAAAACTACTCGCGTCAAATTGAGCTGCGCGCACCGGGCTCAACCCCACATACGTTACTCGATTACTTCCCCGATGATTTTCAAATTATCATCGATGAATCGCACGTGACGATGCCACAAATTCGAGGGATGTATAATGGTGATCAGGCCCGAAAACAGATGCTCGTTGATTATGGCTTTAGACTGCCGTCAACCTTAGATAATCGGCCGTTAAAACTAGCTGAGTTTGAGGAACATGTCAATCAAATCACATACATTTCAGCGACACCCGGCCCGTATGAACTTGAACAAAATCCCGATGTGATTGAACAGATTATTCGACCGACCGGTTTACTTGATCCCGAAGTTGAAGTGCGCCCGATTGAAGGGCAAATTGATGACCTTATCGGCGAAATAAATGCCCGGATTGCAGCGGATGAACGGGTTTTAATTACCACCTTAACGAAGAAAATGTCAGAGGATTTAACCGATTACTTAAAAGAACTGGGCATTAAAGTACAATACCTTCATTCTGAAGTTAAAACAATCGAACGTTTAGAAATACTCCAAGACTTGCGTCGCGGTAAATATGACGTTCTCGTCGGTATTAACTTGTTACGAGAGGGCATTGATATTCCAGAAGTATCACTGGTTGCGATTCTCGATGCAGATAAAGAAGGGTTCTTGCGGTCAGAACGTTCACTGATTCAAACGATGGGTCGAGCGGCTCGTAATGCCAATGGACACGTCCTCATGTATGCCGATCGTGTGACTGATTCGATGACAAAAGCATTAGCAGAAACCGAGCGTCGTCGTATCATTCAGAAGGCTTACAATGAAAAGCACGGTATTACACCAACCACAATTAAGAAAGTGATTCACGACGTGGTCTCAGCCGGCAATACTGACGTTGAAGTGACTGAAAGCGAAGCGGTGACAGAGACACGTTCAGTTGCCGAATTAGAAGAAACGATGAAAGAGGCCGCACGGATGTTAGACTTTGAAACAGCTGCCGCCTTGCGTGATAAAATTATTGCATTAGGCCAAAGCGATGCATAAGGAGGAAAAAGAGAATGGTTAAGCAAAATGAAATTACGGTCAAAGGTGCCCGTGTCAACAACCTGAAAAACATTGATGTTGTGATTCCGCGTGATAAACTCGTCGTTATTACGGGGTTATCAGGTTCGGGGAAATCATCACTGGCATTTGATACCTTATATGCGGAAGGACAACGTCGCTATGTTGAATCGCTGTCTTCTTATGCACGCCAATTTTTAGGGCAGATGGAAAAACCCGATGTCGATATGATTGAAGGTTTATCGCCAGCCATTTCGATTGATCAAAAAACAACGAATCATAACCCACGCTCAACCGTGGGAACAGTGACAGAAATCAATGATTATTTACGGTTGTTATTTGCCCGAGTCGGACATCCAATGTGCCCGACGCACAACATTGAAATTAAGGCACAAACAATTGGTCAAATGGTTGAACGGATTATGCAGTTGCCTGAACGCACACGGATTAGTTTGTTGGCGCCACTCGTGCGCGGTAAAAAAGGTGAACATAAAAAATTGCTACAAGATATTAAAAAAGAAGGTTATGTCCGTGTTCGGGTCGACGGTATCATTTATGATGTCGCTGAAGAAATAACCATTGAAAAGAACAAAAAGCATACGATTGATATTATCGTTGATCGTGTGGTTGTGAAAGAAGGCATTGAAACACGCCTATCGGATTCACTCGAAGCTGCCTTGCGTCTTGCCGACGGTTATGCCGTTATCGATGTAGTTGATGGTGAAGAACTGCTCTTTAGTGAACATTACGCTTGTCCGTACTGTGGTTTTAATGTTGGTGAACTTGAGCCGCGTCTCTTTTCATTCAACGCCCCTTATGGCGCGTGTGAAACGTGTGATGGGTTAGGGCGCACCTTGAAAGCTGATGTCGAACTCGTCATACCAGACATGAATAAAAACTTGCGTGATGGCGCAATTGTAGCTTGGAATCCCATCAGCACAAAGTATTATCCGCAAATGTTAGCCAGTGCCTGTCGTGACTTTAACATTGATATGACTGTCCCTTTTGCTGAACTCGCGGAAGATGATAAAAAACTATTGTTGTGGGGATCGGGTGACCGCTTGTTCCACTTTCATTATACGAATGAATTCGGTAATACGAAAGATGTTGATATTGCGTTTGAAGGCGTCTTGAATAATATTGAACGCCGCTACAAAGAAACAAGCTCTGACTTTGTTCGTGACACGATGCTGACTTACATGGCTGAACAATCTTGTAAAGCATGTAAGGGTTACCGCCTCAATGAGAAAGCACGGTCAGTTAAAATTGCCGATCGTCACATTGGTGAAGTGTGTGAATTAGCAATTTCGGACTCGATTGACTGGATTAAAACGTTAGCATTGAGCGCACAAGATAGCCAAATAGCAGAACCAATCGTGAAAGAAGTGAGCAACCGGTTAGGTTTTTTAGACAATGTCGGCTTGGAATATTTGACGCTTGGCCGCACCGCCGGTACCTTGTCAGGTGGAGAAGCGCAACGAATTCGCTTAGCGACACAAATCGGTTCGAAATTGAGTGGGGTCCTTTATATTTTAGATGAACCATCGATTGGTTTGCATCAGCGTGACAATGATCGCCTCATCCAAACCTTAAAAGATATGCGTGACTTAGGCAACACGTTAATTGTCGTCGAACATGACGAAGATACGATGTTAGCAGCCGATTACTTAATCGATGTAGGTCCAGGCGCAGGTGAACATGGTGGTGAAATTGTTGCTGCGGGTACACCTGAAAAAGTGATGAAGAGTCGTAAATCATTGACCGGGAAATATTTAAGTGGCAAAGCCTTTATTCCGGTGCCGGCAACACGTCGCAGTGGCAATGGCAACTTCCTCACGGTCAAAGGGGCGACGGAGAATAATTTGAAAAATATCAATGTGAGTATTCCGCTTAATACATTCACAGTTGTAACCGGTGTATCAGGTTCGGGTAAGAGTACGCTTGTTAATGAAATTATCCGTAAGTCGCTTTCACGTCAAGTCAATCGGGCCAATGTGAAACCAGGGCAACATAAGAGTATCACTGGAATCGAACATATTGAAAAAGTGATTGATATTAACCAGTCACCAATCGGTCGAACACCGCGATCGAATCCAGCAACATACACCGGTGTATTTGATGATATCCGTGACTTGTTTTCGGTGACAAACGAGGCGAAGGTACGTGGCTATAAAAAAGGTCGCTTTAGTTTTAATGTTAAAGGTGGTCGTTGTGAAGCTTGTCGCGGCGATGGTATTTTGAAAATCGAAATGCATTTCTTGCCGGATGTGTATGTGCCGTGTGAGGTGTGCCATGGAAAACGTTATAATAGCGAAACGTTAGATGTGCATTATCGCGGTAAGAACATCAGTGATATATTATCGATGACGATAGAAGAGGGTGTTGAATTCTTCAAAAACGTCCCTAAAATCGAACGGAAGTTACAGACGCTCGTTGATGTCGGTTTAGGGTATGTACGACTAGGTCAACCAGCCACCACCTTATCAGGTGGTGAAGCGCAACGGGTTAAACTGGCATCTGAGTTACATAAACGTTCAAACGGCAAGTCATTCTATATTTTAGATGAACCGACAACCGGTTTGCATGCAGATGATATAAAACGACTGTTAACAGTGATGCAACGACTTGTTGATAATGGCGATTCAGTGCTCGTAATTGAGCATAATTTAGATGTGATTAAACAAGGCGATTATGTGATTGATTTAGGGCCAGAAGGCGGTGCCGGTGGCGGTCAAATTATCGCGACAGGTACGCCAGAAACAATCTGTGAGGTGAAGGCTTCTTATACAGGGAAATACTTGAAAGCGGTTATGAACCGTGATAAAGACCGTACGAAGGCTAAGGTGAAAACAGTTAAGTAAGTGTCTACAATCTGAGCTCAGTCATGTGACTGAGCTTTTTTTGAGTGAGTCCGAGGTTAAAATCAACCTTTAGACCTATGACAAACGCAGGGCTGTGCGACATAATAAAGGTATAGTAAATAAGGTAACAACACATAGGATTAATAAAGGAAGAGGAGTGACAAAGATGGAAAATGAACGTAAACGCATTTTAGAATTTGTAAAGCAGGGTGTCATTACAACGGAAGAAGCCTTGGTTTTATTAGAAAATATGGCGAAAAAAGAAGGGGTTACGACTGCTGAAGAGAAAATGAACAGCAGCCAGACTGCGAAGCAACAAACCGACAGCAATGAGACAAACACAAGCCAATCGTCACAATGGCAGCAACAAGATAAGACCGTTGAACAGCCAAGTTTGGGCGATCAAGTGGGGAGCTTTGTAACTGATGCGTTCAAACAAATTAAAGAAGCAGCAGTTCCCTTTTTAAAACCAGCACGGATGGAACGTGCGTTCGTGTATCAAAATCCGACTGCCTCAAATATTACCTTGGATGTCTTTAATGGCAATATTACTGTTCGTCAAAGTAAGGATGAGGACCTTCATCTATTTGTTAAAGTGCAAAACTATCAACCATTAAAACAAGAACATATTGAAACATATTTCTTTGAACAAACGAGTCTTGCTTATGATGCCGATAGTTTCACCTTTAAATCACCATCAAAAGGCTTGCGTGTCAGTGTTGAAATCGCCTTGCCGGTGACAACATATGACTTAATTTCATTGAAAACATTGAATGGGACGATTGATATCGCTACTTTACGTTGCAATGATTTATTGGCTAAAACAACCAATGGTAACGTGATCATTGAAGGGTTAGAAGCGACTGATGCTGATATCCAATCAATCAATGGTGAATTACGATTGCACGATGGTCAACTCCGTCAACTTGAAATGACCACGGTCAATGGTCCAATTAATTATACTGGCGAATGTAAGCAAGTCGGCTTGCAAACAAAAAACGGTTCAATTACTGCCCGACTTGAAGGGAACGGTACGGAAGATGCCAACATCAAAACAACTGCGGGTGCGATTAAAGTGAGCTTGCCAAATACAATTGGAATTGATGGTGATTTACGTTCTAATTTCGGTAAGATTCAATTGAATTTAGCCGACTTTGATTTATTGCTTGACGAAAAAGATAAGGTGAAGAAACATAAGTTATTTACGAAAATGCCGTTATCACCAGGGAATGTTACCTTAGTCTGTGATAGCTCGGCTGGAAATATCCAAATCGAAGAATATCGTTCATAAGGAGAGTGCTTACAATGAGAAAAAAATTAATGAAATCAAAAACAGATCGTAAGTTAGCCGGAGTTTGTGGAGGTTTAGCCACTTATTTTAATATTGATGCCACGATTGTGCGTTTGGTTTTCGCCCTTGGTGCGATTCTAGGTTTTGGCTCGCTATTTGTAATATATGTGGTATTATGGTTAGTACTACCTGAAGAAACACCGTCTGATTATTACCGTACAACCGCAAAACAAGCAGACGGGGAACAGGTGTCCAATAAAACATGGTAGATGAAAGGAGTGGGTGCAAAGATGAAATTTATTAGTGGCGTGCTTATTAATGCCGTCTTATTCATCGCCATTGCCGGATTCACTCAAAGTTTTCACGTGGCCTCTATTTGGGTCGCTCTCGGTGCGAGTTTTGTATTAGCCGTATTGAATGTGTTGCTGAAACCAATCTTATTGATTTTAACGTTGCCGATTAATTTTTTAACGTTAGGATTATTTACGTTTATTATCAATGCGTTTCTATTGCAGTTAACCTCGAAAATTATTGGTGGAGATGTCTTTGCCATTGCCTCATTTAGCGTAGCCATTCTAATTGCGATTGTGATGACGCTTGTTAATATGATTGTTGGTTCGGCCTTAAAAAAACAAGGATAATGTAAACAGGTGAAACAGCTAAACTGAACGTCTTTAAATGAAATCAAAGCCGAATGTAAGAACGCTTATATTAAATCTGGCGGACATACGACCTGTATGTCCGTTTTTATTGACGTGTCATTAGTCAGAAAGCGGTTAACATGGTAAACTAAAATAAAACTGTGAAAGAGGTGACAAGGTCACAACGATTTTGTTGGACCGTATACTATGATGGAACCAAGTGTAACTGTACAAGCCTTATTCGAGAATATGCATTTTAAATTAGTGACTGGTGAAAACGGCTTGAATCGCAAGATAGAAGTGAGTGATCTATCGCGTCCAGGTTTAGAATTGTCAGGTTTTATGAATTACTATCCCGAAGACCGGATTCAATTATTTGGTATGGCTGAAACCTCATACTTAGAAAGTCTCTCATCTGCAAAGAAACGCGCCCTGTTTGATAAACTTTGTACGCCGCGGACACCGGCATTTGTAATCGCCCGTAGTTTGCCAGCCCCGACTGAGTTGCTTGAAATTGCAACAGAACGAGGGATACCAGTACTCAGTTCGAAATTAAAAACAACACGTTTATCTGTCTATATTACTAACTTTTTAGAAACTGAATTAGCCCCAATTAAAACAATGCATGGTGTACTCGTTGATATATACGGTATCGGTGTCTTAATCCGTGGGAAGTCAGGCGTTGGTAAAAGTGAAACAGCTTTGGAGCTTGTGCAACGTGGCCATCGTCTGGTAGCAGATGACTCGGTAGAAATTCGTCAATTAGACGGGATTACTTTAATTGGTCGTTCACCTAAATTAATTGAGCATTTACTCGAAATTAGAGGACTTGGCATTGTCAATGTCATGGATCTTTTCGGTGCTGGTTCAGTTCGGCCAGATAAAAAGATTTCGTTAGTTATTGATTTAGAGTTATGGGATGCAGAAAAACAATACGATCGTGTCGGTTTAGAAGAATTGACAACGGCTATTTGTGACGTCCAGGTTCCTAAAATTACAGTGCCGGTTCGCCCAGGTCGTAACTTAGCGGTTATTATCGAAGTCGCATGTATGAACTTTCGTTTGAAACAATTAGGTAATAATGCGGCGCAAACATTTAATGAAAACTTGACCCGCGAAATAAAAAATAAAACGAACAACTAAGAGGTGGAATTATGACAGAAGCACTCAATCCGATTGCTTTTCAACTCGGTGGCTTGGCCATTCATTGGTATGGCATTATTATTGCGTCGGCTGTCGCTATTTCATTTGTCATCACGGTGCCAGAAGCAAAAAAACAAGCGTTTAACTTTGATTATTTTATTGATTTACTCATTTGGGCGATTCCATTAGCGATTGTCTCAGCTCGTATATATTACGTGGCCTTTGAATGGTCGTATTACGGTGCGCACCCAAGTGAAATCATTAAAATTTGGGAAGGTGGCATCGCCATCTATGGCGCCTTGATTGGTGCAATTGTGACGACGCTCATCTTCACACGATTGAAGCATATTTCTTTTTGGCAAGTGGTTGATATTGCCGCGCCAGCCTTGATTATTGCACAAGCAATTGGTCGCTGGGGCAATTTTATGAATCAAGAAGCATATGGCGAAGCGGTTAGTCGTTCCTTTTTAGAAGGTCTCCATTTACCCGCGTTTATCATTAATCAAATGAACATCGATGGTGTTTATCATCAGCCGACGTTTTTATATGAATCACTCTGGAACATTGTCGGTTTCATAGTCTTGCTCCTTATTCGTCGCAGACTGCCGTTGAAGCGTGGCGAAGTGTTCTTAAGCTATGTCATCTGGTATTCGTTCGGTCGCTTTTTTATCGAAGGTATGCGAACCGATAGCTTAATGTTGAGTTTAGTAGGAGTTAACATTCGTATTTCGCAACTATTGGCGCTTATTTTGGTGGTTGGCTGTATCGGTTTATGGGTGTATCGTCGCTTAACGACAAAGCATTTACCTTATTATCGCAATTAACTGGAACAGCCTGGTGGATTTTCATTGCCAGGCTGTTTCGTTTTTGAAACTGCCTATTTACGTTTGATGGACTGAAACGAAGGGTAAAATATGATATACTTACGTACGGAAAAACAATCGAAAGGAGTGCAGATATGCCTGATTCAAAATCAACGCAACTTTATTTTTTGCATCCCACACCAGAATTGTATTTTACAAAAGGGACAAAAGCATTTGAAGCAAATGATTTACCAGCAGCAATTAAATATTTGACGAGAGCAATGGGACTTGCACCTGAAAACACGTTGATCATTTGTCAGTTGGCAATCTGTTACACCGAACAAGCCGATTATGAACAATCAAACGAGTTATTAAATCGCGCCTTGAAGTTAGACTATAAACCATACTTTTATTATTTTATGGCGAATAACTATGCCTACTTAGCTAATTTCAAACAAGCGATTTATTATTCGAGACGCTATTTACAAGCAAAGCCACGTGGTGAATATGCAGCTGTTGCACGTGAACTTTTACGGGTGTTGGAAGAACGGTTTGAGGCCGAAAAAGAAGTTGAAGCCGTTAAGCCGCTTGTGCGTGAGCGCACACCACTTGAACTAGCGCAACAACAGGTGATTGAAACGGTCGATGGCTATTTGCGTGATGGGTATGTCACTAAAGCTATCCGCTACTTAGAACAAGCGAGATTGACCGATGACCTTCCAATCTATGCAATCGAGTTAAGTGTCTTATACAATCGTCAAAATCGGAAAAATGATGCGAAACAGTTATTGAATCAAATTGAGTCACAGTATGAAGGTCATTATTTAGCACGTTGTCAGCGGGCGGTTTCGGCATACTACGAAGGTCAGTGGGACTTATTTAAGACGTATGCAACCGAGTTAGCGACAGTCTATCCGTTCACCAGTCATGAACAGCTTGAAGGTGCGATTGTTAAAACGTTGGCACGCGACTATGCGGGTGCTTTAGCGATGTTTACAAAATTAAATGAAGCGACCGGCTCACATCGGAAATTTTACTTTTATGCATCCAAGGCCGCCTATTATCAAGGGAACGAACCATTATCGAACTATTATTGGCAACAGTTTGGTAACTATGATTATGAAGAACCTTATGCCAATATTTGGTTAACACATTCCCAAAATGAGGCAGTTCATGCCGATGAAGAACAAATGTTGCTTGGCCTGCAAAGTGACAATCAAGTTGAACGTCTATGTGGCTTACTACAGTTAACGCAATCGACCAATAAGATCGAATATATGCATTTTTCACTGCATTTTAGTCCGAATCAATTCAATGATTTGGAAAGAGGTTTTTGTACAACACCAACGACTGCTAAAGGAGAACAACCGTCGTTAGCCGTTGCTAACGGTCAGTTTTCTTTGGCGACTGCGTCTGAACTGATACGAATCGGTTATAACGTTACACGTGAAACATTACCGTTGTATCGACGACTCTTTGCTTATGTTAATGATCAAACCGTACATAAAAGTCATTGTGATACAGTGGAACAACCGCTCTTACTAGCGGCGTTGCTTTATCAGTATAATCAAGCAACAGCTCAGAAAGTAACGAAGCGAGCATTAATGCAACAGTTCGGGGTCTCGCAAAGCCAATTGAATAAATTTATTAAGAAAACACAAGCATATTGTTAGACGGCAATAGCTGAAGTATTTAGTATAGAGATATGAATACCAAGAGGAGGATGACAATGTCAACCGAAGAGAAGATTTATGACGTTATTATAATAGGAGCGGGTCCTGCCGGAATGGCAGCTGCACTTTATGCATCGCGCTCAGAATTGAGCACATTAATGATTGAACGCGGCGTGCCTGGTGGGCAAATGGTCAATACAGCCGAAGTTGAAAACTACCCAGGCTTTGATAATATTACGGGACCTGATTTATCAGTTAAGATGATGGAAGGCGCGAAACAATTTGGCGCTGAATATGCTTATGGTGATATTAAAGGGATTGAAGATCATGATACGTATAAAATTGTCACTGCTGGTAAAAAAAGTTACACTGCGCGAGCGGTTGTGATTGCCACAGGAGCGGAGCATCGTAAAGTTGCTGTTGAGGGCGAAGACGCGTATAGCGGTCGCGGTGTTTCATATTGCGCAGTCTGTGATGGTGCCTTCTTTAAAAACCAAGAATTGATTGTCATTGGTGGGGGCGACTCAGCTGTTGAAGAAGGGACTTACTTAACACGTTTTGCCGATAAAGTAACGATTGTTCATCGTCGTGATAAGTTACGTGCAACACCGTTAATTCAAAAGCGTGCATTTGATAATGAAAAAGTCGATTTCATTTGGAATCATACGATTAAAGCAATCAAAGGCGATGACAAAAAAGTCGGGTCAGTCGTGTTAGAAAATACGGTTGATGGTTCAACCCAAGAAATAGCGGCATCGGGTGTGTTTGTTTATGTCGGTATTATTCCGCTGACAGAACCATTTAAAGATCTCGGCATTTTAAATGAAGAAGGCTATATTAAAACAAACCGTAACATGGAAACAAGTATTCCGGGTATCTTTGCTGCTGGCGATGTGCGCGACACAAACTTACGTCAAATTGTAACAGCTGCAGCAGATGGTGGGATTGCTGGTCAATTTGTACTGAAATATTTAGAAGACTTAGAAGAACGTGAAGCGGCTGAAACTAAATAAGTGCTTACAAAAAACAGGTCATCGTCCATCAACAGACGATGACCTGTTTTTTTGACCATTTTTACTTACAGTTAGCTCTTTATGTGGTATGATATTAAACGGAGCCGGGTGTGTCATTTTACAATAAAAAGATGAGAGCATGGTGCGTATAAATGAGAAAAAGACGAATTGTTATTATTGGTGGCGGGACAGGATTGCCAGTTATTTTAAGAGGGTTACGCCAACATTATTTAGATATTACAGCCGTTATTACTGTCGGTGATGATGGTGGTAGCTCAGGTAAAATTAGAAAGCAAATTGATGTTATTCCGCCTGGCGATATTCGTAACGCCTTGTCTGCTTTATCAGAAAGTGAGAGCAGTATTGCCCGTGTCTTTCAATATCGTTTCCAAAATGATGGTGAGCTAAAAGGACATGTGGTAGGGAACTTACTATTAGCAGCGTTAACCGATATGCATGGGGATGCGCTCGAGGCGATTGCTGATTTGAGCAATATTTTAAACGTAAAAGGGGTTGTGTTACCAGCAACGACGATTCCATTACAATTGCAAGCAGAAATGGCCGATGGCTCAATTGTCTTAGGTGAGTCCAATATTCCAAAAGTGCGGTTACCGATTAAAAAATTGGAGATTGTGCCTGACGACGCCCGGGCATCACAACGGGTAGTAGCTGCGATTAAAGAAGCGGATCTAATTGCTTTTGGTCCAGGTAGTCTGTATACGAGTATTTTACCGAATTTACTGGTGCATGATATAGCAGAGGCAGTTGTTGCGTCGCGAGCAAAAAAAGTATATGTTTGTAACATTTTGACTCAGTTAGGCGAAACCGAAGGGTTTAGCGATGCGGATCACGTACGGGTTTTACACGAGCATGTCGGAGCGAAATTTATCGATCGTATGTTAGTGAATGAAAAGAAAGTGGCACCTGCCCTTATTCATCCTGACGGAGTAAACCAGGTTATGACAGATTTAAAAGGGATGCAAGAGCAAGAAGTTGAACCGTTGTACGATAATTATCTTGACACATCGGATGGTTTTGTCCGACATGACGCCAGTTTAGTGGTTGAAAAATTAATTGCTCTGATTGATAAAAGCCGTCATTCATAAGGAGGGAAAGAACGATGTCTTTTGCATCAGATACAAAAAAAGAAATCACCCAGTTGAGCGTTTCTAATGAAGAAGCGCGAGCGGAGTTGTCTGCGATTATTCGAATGAATGGGACGTTGGCGATTGCAAATGGCATGAGTGTCGTGAATGTGCAGACACAAAATGCGGCGATTGCACGACGGATCTATTCGTTGCTTAAACAAGTCTACAATTTACCGATTGAATTATTAGTCCGTAAAAAAATGCAATTGAAGAAAAACAATGTGTACTTAGTCCGTTTGAAAGTTAATGCAGCGAAAGTATTGGAAGACCTTGAAATTACGAAAGGTAGTTTTATGTTCTCCGATGAGTTGCCACACTTTTTAAACGGTAATTCGTTATATGAGCGGTCTTATTTACGTGGTGCTTTTTTGGCAAGTGGGTCGGTTAATAATCCCGATAAGACCTCGTATCATATGGAAATCATGACCTTGTATAAAGAGCATGGTGAAGCTTTACGAGACTTATTGAATCATTTTGATGTCAACGCCCGTATTTTAAGCCGTAAAAAGGGCTACATCGTTTATTTGAAAGAGGCCGAAAAAATTACGGACTTCCTCAATTTAATTGGAGCCCATGTGGCGCTAATGCGGTTTGAAGATGTCCGCATTTTACGAGATATGCGCAACTCAGTCAATCGTTTAGTCAACTGTGAAACAGCCAATCTAAATAAAACGATTAGTGCGGCTGTTCGACAAATAGATAATATTAAATACATTGCCAACACGGTAACGGTGGAAGCTCTGCCAGATAAATTACGAGAAATTGCCTTACTCCGTGTCAAATATCCGGATGTATCATTGGCGGAATTAGGTGACATGTTATCAACGGGTCCAATTAGTAAGTCGGGCATTAATCACCGCCTACGAAAACTTGATCAAATTGCAAATCGTCTGAAAGCGGGCGAAGAATTAAAAGATATTGTATTCAAGTAAAACGGAGGTGCCAGATGTTTAACAATCAGAAGATATTACCAGCGGTGAGAACGATGAAAGAATTTGATCGGATGCTCAAAACATCATTTGAGTACGGCGTTATTTTAAATGTTCATATTAACATGCTCGCAAGTCTGGTTGACTATGCGAATCGTTCAGGCAAAAAGATGTTTTTACATGCTGACTTAGTGAGCGGTCTTAAAACCGATGAGGCAGGAACAGAATTTCTCTGTCAAACGATTAAACCGTATGGTATTATTTCAACAAAAGGCAGTGTTGTTACTACCGCAAAACAAAAAGGGGTGGTCGCAACCCAACGCGCGTTCATTCTCGACTCAAGTGCCTTGGAACGAAGCATTAATATTATAAGCAAGACGAACCCTGATTATGTTGAAGTGCTCCCTGGTGTGATTCCGAAGGTAATTCGAACTGTAGTCGAACAAACGGGTAAACCTGTTTTTGCAGGAGGGCTGATTGATACAGCCGAAGAAGTTGAGGCAGCATTAGCCGCGGGAGCATCGGCTATTACAACTTCTAATTATAAATTATGGGATTTATATGATAAAAAGTAACTATTTATAAAAAAATCCGCTTTTGTGACAGAAATTTGTCAGAAACGATTGACAACGCTTACATGCTGTTTTATACTAAGGTTAAGTTAATGGAAACGTGATGAGACGATGAGATCTGCGGGAAAAACCTAATCTATTAGGTTGTTTTACTGCGGATTTTTTTGCGGGTGTTTTGGCGGAATTGCTATTATAACTACATAGAACCCAGTCGCGTAGCTTATCAAAACGATAAGTTCTAAATCCCATTACATACACGAGGAGGTATCATTATGGATACGAGTATAGGATTACAGTTTTTAGGCGAAATTTTAGGAACGTTTATCTTGATTTTATTTGGTGGCGGCGTTGTAGCAGGTGTCGTACTAGATAAAACAAAAGCAACTGGTGCAGGCTGGGTCGTCATTACAATTGCTTGGGGTCTTGCAGTTGCGATGGGGGCATATGTATCGGGTTACTTAAGCTTAGCACATTTAAATCCAGCGTTAACAATTGGGTTGGCAGCAGCTGGAAACTTCCCTTGGGCTGATGTGCCTGCTTACGTTGGTGGTCAATTTATCGGTGCCTTTTTAGGCGCAACAGTCGTGTGGTTACATTACTACCCACACTGGAAAGCAACAAAAGATCAAGGTGCTAAATTAGGTGTCTTTGCAACTGGTCCTGCTATTCGTCACTATACATCAAACGTTTTTGGTGAAGTTGTTGGTACATTCGCACTTGTATTCGGTATTTTATCTTTCGGTGCTAATGTCAATATTGGTGCAGGTTATAACCCATTAATCGTTGGGGCGTTAATCGTTGTTATCGGTATGTCACTTGGTGGTACTACTGGTTATGCACTTAACCCTGCTCGTGACTTAGGACCTCGTATTATGCATGCGCTTTTACCGATTTCAGGTAAAGGTGGATCTGATTGGGCGTACGCTTGGGTACCTGTGATTGGACCTTTATTAGGAGCAACAATCGCAGCGACAGCGTACAAAGCGATTATTAACCATGAAGTAAGTGCTTGGTTATTCGTTAGTATCATTGTTTTAGTTATCGTTGAATTCATCGCAATGTCAGCTGATAAAAAAGCAGGAAACAACTAAATCGTTATTAAAGGAGAGAGAAAATGATGGAAAAAAAATATATCTTAGCAATTGACCAAGGAACAACAAGTACACGGGCAATGCTTTTAAACAAACAAGGTAAAATTTTAGGAACAGAGCAACGCGAATTCACACAACATTTCCCTGAATCAGGTTGGGTAGAACACGATGCCAATGAAATTTGGAGTAGTGTGTTAGCAACAATGTCAGGTGTATTAGTTAAAACAGGCGTTAACGCACAAGAAATTGCTGGTATTGGGATTACAAACCAACGTGAAACAGCGGTTGTTTGGGATAAAGCGACAAGCAAGCCAATCTATCATGCGATTGTATGGCAATCACGTCAAACTGTCGATATTTGTACAGACTTAAAAGCCAAAGGTTACGAAAAAATGGTAACTGACAAAACAGGTTTGTTACTTGACCCTTATTTTGCAGGAACAAAAGTACGTTGGATTTTAGATCATGTCGATGGTGCGCAAGAACGTGCTGAAAAAGGTGAGTTAGCCTTCGGTACAATTGACACATGGTTGATTTGGAAATTAAGTGGCGGTAAAGTACACGTTACCGATTACTCAAATGCAAGCCGTACGTTAATGTACAATATTTACGACCTTAAATGGGATGAAGAATTGTTAGAAATGTTAAATGTACCAGCTGCAATGTTACCTGAAGTACATGATTCTTCACATGTATACGGACACACTGTGGGTTACCACTTCTTCGGTCTCGAAACACCAATCGCTGGTGTGGCAGGGGATCAACAAGCGGCGTTATTCGGCCAAGGTTGTTTCGAAAAAGGTATGGGTAAAAACACTTATGGTACCGGTGGTTTCTTATTAATGAACACTGGCGACAAAGCAATTAAATCACAAAATGGTTTGTTAACAACACTTGCATGGGGCATCAACGGTAAAGTAAGTTATGCACTTGAAGGTAGTATCTTTGTGGCTGGTTCAGCCTTACAATGGCTACGTGATGGTTTACGTATGGTTAAGACAGCGCCTGAAACAGAAGAATATGCGACGCGTGTCGATTCAACTGAAGGTGTGTACGTTGTACCGGCCTTTGTAGGTCTTGGTGCACCTTACTGGGATGCTGAAGCGCGTGGAGCAGTCTTTGGTTTAACACGTGGAACAACAAAAGAACACTTTATCCGTGCGACGTTAGAATCATTAGCATACCAAACACGCGATGTTATCGACAGCATGGAAAAAGATTCAGGTATTAAACTTGAAACACTACGTGTCGATGGTGGTGCAAGTGCGAATAACTTCTTAATGCAATTCCAAAGTGATTTATTACAAGTTCCAGTTGAACGCCCAGAAAACAAAGAGACAACTGTTTTAGGAGCAGCCTTCTTAGCTGGTTTAGCTGTTGGTTTCTGGAAAGATAAAGAAGAAATCAACCAATACTGGAGCTTAGAACATAAATTTGAACCAGTTGCTGGAACTGAAAAAGAAGAGTTGTTATATGAAGGCTGGCAAAAAGCGGTTAAAGCAACACAAGTCTTTAAATAATCACAAGTTGTACAATGATTTAACACTTTACGAACATTTTCGCTTAATTGATGAGAATACTTGTTAAAAATGCTGAATTATGATACACTTGTGTCAAGTTAATAAATTGGTCGGAGATTCCGAGAGACTGCACAAGTTTAGTTCAATACTAAGCATTCGTGCAGTCTCTTTCTTTTTATGAAATCTGTGGCTAAATTAAGATAGAGGGAGTCGATAAGCATGTCTGTTAAATTTTCAGGATTAGATCGTCAAAGTAAATTAGATAAACTTACGTCAGAAGAATTTGATATTTTAGTAATCGGTGGAGGAATTACTGGTGCTGGTATCGCTTTAGATGCTGCCACTCGTGGGATGAAGGTAGCGGTAGTCGAAATGCAAGATTTCGCTGGTGGAACATCAAGTCGTTCAACTAAATTAGTGCACGGTGGTTTACGTTACTTAAAACAATTACAAATTGGTGTCGTAGCTGAAGTTGGTCGCGAACGTGCGATTGTATATGAAAATGGTCCTCATGTAACAACACCTGAATGGATGTTATTACCGTTTCATAAAGGCGGTACTTTCGGTTCATTTACAACATCAATCGGCTTGCGTGTGTATGATTTCTTAGCACAGGTGAAAAAAGGCGAACGTCGTATTATGTTATCACCTTCTGAAACATTAAAAAAAGAACCACTTGTTAAAAACAAAGATCTTAAAGGTGGCGGTTACTATGTTGAGTACCGTACGGATGATGCGCGTTTAACAATTGAAGTTATGAAAGCTGCCATCGCTAAAGGCGCCTTGGCAATCAACTATGTAAAATCAAATAACTTTATTTATGACGATAATCGTCAAATTATCGGTGCTGATATTACGGATGTTGAAACAGGTACTGCTTACAAAGTAAGTGCAAAACAAGTAATCAATGCTGCAGGTCCATGGGTTGATGAAGTTCGTGGTAAAGACTACGCTAAAAACAATAAACAACTTCGTTTAACGAAAGGTGTTCATATTGTCTTTGATCAATCAGCTTTCCCGTTACATCAAGCAGTTTACTTCGATACACCGGATAAACGGATGGTGTTTGCGATTCCGCGTGATGGTAAAACATATGTCGGTACAACAGACACAGTATATGAAGCAGATAAATTACATCCAAAAGTAAACAAAGCAGATCGTGATTACATAATTGAAGCGATTCATTACATGTTCCCTAAAGTTAACATCACAAAAGATGATGTTGAATCAAGTTGGTCAGGTGTACGTCCACTGATTTTTGAAAAAGGGAAAGATCCTTCAGAAATTTCACGTAAAGATGAAATTTGGGAAGCTGAAAGTGGCCTCTTAACAATTGCTGGTGGTAAATTAACGGGTTACCGTAAAATGGCAGAAAACATTGTCAATGTCGCTGTTAAACGTATGCCAAACCGTGGATTTAGTGAAAAAACACAAACAGAACATTTACCGATTTCTGGTGGTGATGTTGGTGGTTCGAAAGCGTTTGCTGGTTTCGTGGCTAAAAAAGCGAAAGAAGCTGTTAACTTCAACTTAACTGAAGAAGAAGGCCGTTACTTAGCAGATAAATATGGTACAAACGTTGATACACTCTTTGCTTATGCAAAAGCATCTAACGAAGCAGATATTGCACCAGTTGTTGATGCGCAATTAATGTATGCGATTGAACATGAAAGTGTTGTACGTCCAGTCGATTTCTTCGTTCGTCGTACAGGTTCAGTATTCTTTAACGTTAAATGGGCACAAAAATGGGAAGCTGCCGTTGTTGCTAAAATGACGCGTATCTTCGGTTGGACACCTGCGCAAGTTGAAGAATATACACATGATTTAGACGTTGAAATTAAAGACTCGATCAAACCGGTTGATGAAGATTAATCGTTTGTAATAAATTATATTTGTTGTTCACTTTTCCGAGATGACAACCTAAAGCCCGCTAAACAATTGTTTAGCGGGCTTTTATGATGCTTGGAGCGGTGAAGAAGCTGCGTTCATCTGTCAGACAAATGCTTGCAACGGGAAATAGTTGCAGACCTTTTATCTTCCAATATCTTCGAAGTTGAACGAGCTGCTGTCACTTTTGTTCTTCCAGTTCCATCAGCTAACTTCTGGGATATTTCAGCTAAAAGGCAGCGACCGGAAATAGTCGCAGACCTTTTATCTTCCAATATCTTCGAAGTTGAACGAGCTGCTGTCACTTTTGTTCTTCCAGTTCCATCAGCTATAGGCTGTCTAAATTTCGCCTTTTCGTTTCGACACAGATAGCCGAATACTCAAAGCCTCCAATTTAGTTGCCTATGACGAGCTGCTGTCACTTTTGTTCTTCCAGTTCCATCAGCTATAGGCTGTCTAAATTTCGCCTTTTCGTTTCGACACAGATAGCCGAATACTCAAAGCCTCCAATTTAGTTGCCTATGACGAGCTGCTGTCACTTTTGTTTATTTCCCTCTTTGGAATTTTGAAAAGACTAATGTTAAGACAAAGGGAATTACAATTGCGAGTAACATTCCTAAGGCGAAGATTGCCCAACCGGGTTTCATAATCGAAACAATGCCTGGTAAACCACCGACACCGATGCTAAAGGCTTTTACCTTTGCGATGGTGATGATACAACCCGCGAGACCCGCTCCGATAATGGCAGCGTAGAACGGATAGCGATAGCGTAAGTTAACACCGAAGAGGGCAGGTTCAGTCACTCCGAGAGAGGCAGTTAAGGCTGCTGTTCCGGCTAATGATTTGTCTTTTTGGCGTTTGAACACAAAGACCATCGCAAGGGTTGCGGCGCCTTGTGCTAAGTTTGACATGACAAGGATTGGCCATAAGAAAGTACTGCCTGTTGAGCCAATCAATTGTAAGTCGACGGCGAGGAAGAGATGGTGCATGCCGGTAATAACGAGGGGAGCGTATAAGAGGCCATAGATGAAGCCGCCTAGTCCAGGGGCAACGTTGAAAATGTTGACGATGCCATCTGTAATGAGGCCCGCGATAAACATTGTCACCGGTCCGATAATGATGAATGAGAGGATGCCTGTGACCAATAACGCGATAGGTGCCACCAATAATAAGTGGAAGGCTTCTTTGATGTGTTTCTTTAAGAAAAGTTCAATCTTAACGAGAACGTAAGTAGCCGCTAAAATCGGGAGCACCTGTGCTTGGTAACCGACTTTCTCAATTTCCCAACCAAAGAGATTCCAATGAGGAACTTCCCCCGCTAAACGCGCATCAGCAAGGCCATAGGCATTGAGGAGCGACGGGTTGACGAGCACTAATCCAAGTACGATTCCGAGCAGAGGATTTCCACCGAATTTTTTACTGGCAGACCAACCGACTAAGACGGGGAGAAAAGCAAAGGCAGTACTGGCGATGATGTTAATCATGTCAGCAACTCCGGCCCATTGTGGATAAGCCTCGATTATAGGCTGCTTCATAAAGATATCAGGGCCAGTAAGAAGGTTATTAATGCCGAGTAGTAAGCCGGCAGTGATGATGGCAGGGAGGATAGGGACAAAAATATCAGCCAAGCCTAAGAGGGCTCGTTGTAGCCAATTTTGTTTTTTTGCAGAGGCATGCTTAACGTCAGCTTTAGTTGTTTCTTTATCGACGCCTGTTAACTCAGCAAAGGTTGCGAATACTTTTTCGACAGTACCGGTACCGATAATGACTTGAAACTGGCCGTTAGCAGAGAACGAACCTTTCACGACATCAATCTCATCGAGCGCAGCTTCGTCGACGAGGGTGTCGTCCTTTAAAACTAAACGTAAACGTGTGACGCAGTGACTAGCGGTTTGAACGTTTTCTTTACCGCCGACCGCTGCAATGATTTTTTGTACTTCTTCTGGAGTATATGACATGTTCTTTCACCTCAATCTTTAGATTTTTGTAAGCGAATACATCTTTCTGAAAGGTTGTTGCGTTAATTAACAAAATCATCGTAACATGTATATACAAGTTAGTCAAATGGCAAAAAAAAACCGAACGTCTAGTTCGGTTTTTTGAAAATAGCTAAAAGATGTCTATGTGTTTATTTAAGAGCTTTACTGCTTACGATAATATCGTCAATTAAACCATAGGCTTTAGCTTCTTCAGCAGTCATGAAATTGTCGCGATCAGTATCTTGTTCGATCTTTTCAAGCGGTTGACCGGTGCGTTCTGCGATGATTTTATTTAATTTAGCACGTGTTGCTAAAATATGACGAGCAGCAATTTCAATTTCAGTCGCTTGCCCTTGTGCACCACCTAATGGTTGGTGAATCATGATTTCTGCATTCGGCAAAGCAAAGCGTTTGCCAGGTGCGCCTGCAGTTAATAAGAACGAACCCATCGATGCAGCCATTCCCATTGCCATCGTTTGAACATCGGCTTTGATAAACTGCATCGTATCATAAATAGCCATCCCTGCAGTGACGCTTCCGCCAGGTGAGTTAATGTAAAGGTAAATATCTTTATCAGGATCTTGTGCATCTAAAAAGAGTAATTGTGCAATAATGGAATTGGCAACGTCATCGTTGACCTGGCTTCCGAGCATAATGATGCGGTCTTTAAGTAGGCGTGAGTAAATATCGTAAGAACGTTCGCCACGCGATGTTTGTTCGATCACTGTTGGAATTAAGTTCATAAAAAAGCCCTCCTCTAATTTAACAATCTAATAATTATACTACACGTTAGGTCAATCAAGGTCAATTGAAGTGATTCAATTAAATAATGACGAGAAACACCTAGGAAGCAGCTGTCAGAAAAACAGAGTTCAATCCCTTAATTGCCACGTATGATAGCCTTATTTTACCATATTTTTCAAAAGAGATGTGATAACTCTGTTTGACAAACTTGTATATACAAGTTATTATTGGAGAGAAAGAAAGGTGGGGCTAAAGATGACAATTGAAGAATGGCAATCATATAGCGTGTATCAAATTTATCCAAAGAGTTTTAATGATGCTAACGGTGATGGATTTGGTGATATTGAAGGGATTCGCGAAAAAATCCCTTATTTAAAAAAACTTGGAATTGATATGATTTGGATTACACCGATCCAACCCTCACCACAAAAAGACAACGGCTACGATATATCGGAGTACTGTGCCATTAATCCACAGTACGGCACGCTGTTAGAATTCAAGCAGTTGTTAAACGATCTCCATGAAGTCGGGATTAAACTGATGATGGATATGGTGCTCAACCATACGTCAACCGAACATCAATGGTTTCAAGCGGCTAAGCAATCACGAAGTCATCCGTACCATGATTATTACATATGGCAAGAAGGCACACCTGCGCAACCGCCAACGAATTGGCAGTCTAAATTCGGCGGCAGTAGTTGGGGTTATAATGAAGCGACAGCGGAATATTATTTGCATTTATTTGATACGACCCAGGCCGATTTGAATTGGCGAAATCCAAGTGTTCGCGCAGAAATAAAAAAAATACTGCGTTTTTGGGCCGAACTTGGCGTTGATGGATTTCGATTAGATGTTATTAATTTGATTTCTAAGCCGACGCTCTTTCTTAATGATGATGAAGGTGATGGTCGTCGTTTTTATACAGATGGTAAACAAGTAGAGTCCTATTTAAAAGAATTAAATGAAGAAATTTTCAGTCCTTATGGTATCCTTACGGTTGGTGAAATGTCATCGACCTCAATGGCCGCTTGTATTGAATACACTAAACCAGCTAATAACGAGTTAAGTATGACCTTTAATTTCCACCATTTAAAGGTCGATTATCGAGATGGTGATAAATGGCAGCTGATGCCAATGAATATAAGTGCGTTGAAAGCGTTGTTGAGTGATTGGCAAAGAGGGATGCAAGCAAAGGGTGGCTGGAACGCATTGTTTTGGTGCAACCATGATCAACCACGGATAGTGTCACGTTATGGTAATGACTCAGATGAATACAGGGAACTATCTGCTAAAATGTTAGCGCTTGTTTTGCATGGACTACAAGGGACACCTTATATATATCAAGGTGAAGAAATCGGAATGACGAATCCAGATTGGCACGCAATTGATGAGTTTGAAGACGTAGAAACGTTGAATCAATTTGAGCTAATTCAACAAAAAGGACAGACAGCAGACGAAGCCTTTGCAGCCGTCAGCGCTCGCTCGCGTGATAATGGTCGCACGCCAGTACAATGGGACGCCAGTCAACAGGCTGGATTCACAACAGGTAAACCATGGTTGAAAATTGCGAGTAATTATACTAAGATAAACGTAGCAGAATGCTTAAGTCGAGCGGATTCAATCTTTTACTTTTATCAAAAATTAATTGCGTTACGAAAGGTAGAAGCAACGCTCATTACAGGGCAATTCAGGCGGTATGATCGTCCCGAAGAAGGTGTGTTTGCGTACGATCGTATTGCTGGGGATGAGGTTATTCGTGTCGTAGCGAATTTCACTGATCAACCCGTTGTGTTTGAATGGGCGACACCTATCCATTTGGCTGAAACATTACTGACAAACTATGAAGGAGACGCTACAAACGATCAAACGAAACTAACCTTAAGACCATATGAAAGCATCATGTGGAAAGGAACTGTAGTTGTCTAAGTGGGGAAACGAATGGCGAGTCAAAATAAGTTTATGAAAATTTACGAAGAACTAGCACAAGCGATTGATGAAAAAAAATATCGTGTTGGTGAACCACTCCGTAGTGAAAATGATTTAGCTGAGCAATATAACGTTTCGCGTGAAACAGTACGTAAGGCGCTTCGACGTTTGCGAGAAACCGGTTATATTCAAAAACAACAGGGTAAAGGGTCGATTGTATTAGATCAAACGCGGTTTGATTTTCCTGTATCGGGCTTGACGAGTTTTAAAGAATTGATGACAGTGAAAGCAAAAGCGACCACAACGAAGGTCATCCGCAATGAAGAACAAGTATTGCCACTCGAAATTTCGAAGCGACTAGGTATGCGCTCTGATACACCGGTCATTCACTTGACACGTGTGCGGTTTATCGATGATGAAGCTGTTATTATCGATGATGATTATTTAGCAAAAGAATTTGTAGCTGAGATGCCAACAAAACGGGCCGAAGATTCGATCTATGATTATATGGAAAAGGACCTCGGTTTGACGATTGATTTTGCCCATAAACAATACACAGTCGAACCAGTGACGCTCGAAGATCAACAGTTATTAGATCTTCATGGTGATACACATGTTGTTGTTGTAAGAAGTGATGTTCATCTTGAAAACACCGCTTTTATTCAATATACGATTTCACGACATCGTTTGGATAAGTTCCGCTTTGTCGATTTTGCCCGCCGTCAAAATAAATAAGGTTGACAATAACGTCTGTGATAGCTACAATTACAAGTGTGTTCGTTTTAGAACAGACTTGTTTTTTGCCCTTGTAGTATAATGGATAGAACATAAGATTCCGGTTCTTAAGATGGGGGTTCGATTCCCCCCGAGGGCATCTAATACAAAAAAGGTGACCTATGCGATTGTTAGTTGCGTAGGTCACCTTTTTTGTATGCTATTAGCGTTTCTTTTTGTTAGTGCTCTCCTGTGCGATGGTGCTCGTTTGTTGCTCGGCTTCTTTTTTACGTTTTTCTTGCAAAATACGATACTTGCTAATATCCATTAAAATCATCAACAACAACACACCAGCGACAATCATCACTAAACTTTTGTCTATTTTTTGATCGCTCATTAAGCTTAAGATGAGCGCGAGTATTGGTAGAATGTAATACCACCCTTTTTTTAACCAATTCATGAAACAACCTCCTTGTACGAATTCATTACTTCTATAGTAACACGCGTTAAAAAGGATGTCATATTTTAGCGTGCTATCTATCGAACTAGGCTATCAAATAAATAGGAGAAGAGTAAGGTTTTTAAATATGAGTTTATTTAAACAATATAGTTGAAAAAGAAACGGAAATCTGTTACTATAAGAGTGTAAGTTAGTATTGCTTAGACAGTACGAAATATTTTTTTTTGAGTTAGCGGGACAAAAAAATGACCGCTGGGTCAAAAAACGTCCAGACAGTGAGGGATGTCAGATTATGCAAGAATTGTTGAAAGTTCAAAAACGATTAGTACCCGACATTTTCATTGTTATGCAAAAACGGTATCGGATTTTACGTTCGATTTATTTTGCACAACCGATCGGTCGGCGTGCCTTAGCGGAAATGCTAGGAATGTCAGAACGAGTATTGCGTACTGAGGTAGCTTTTTTGAAAGACCGACAATTAATCACAATGACTTCCGCTGGAATGTCGATAACAGAAATTGGTAAAACTGTGTATCATGAGTTGATTACAGTTATCGATGAAACATCTGAAATTAGACAGTTGGAAGATGCATTAGCGCAAAAGCTAAGCATCGCTCACGTGGTTATTGTACAAGGAGATAGTGATGTTGCCGCTTGGGTGAAACAAGATCTCTGTCGTGCGATGATTACAGCCCTGGACAAAGTGCTGATTGATGGCGACGTAATTGCCGTTAACGGTGGTACAACAATGGCTGAAATTGCCGGCATTGCGCCAGCTAATTTCGCCAACGGGCGTGATTTATTATTTGTGCCTGCCCGTGGAGGCTTAGGTGAAGAGTTAAGTAACCAAGCCAATACAATCTGCTCACGCTTGGCAGAAAAAACCGGTACACGTCACCGTGCACTCTATGTGCCCGAACAAGTGACGGAATCAACTTATCGCTCTTTACTTGCAGAACCAACTGTACGTGACACACTTAATTTGCTACAATCGGCAAACGCAGTGTTGCATGGAATTGGCGATGCAGTGACAATGACGCAAAGACGGCATACCGATACAAACACCCTCGAAATTATCAAAGAAAAGCAAGCCGTAGGTGAAGCTTTTGGTTATTATTTTGATGAAAACGGGAATGTAGTGTATCAGGTGCCAACAATCGGTTTACAGCTTGGAGAGCTCGCAAATATCCCTCACGTCTTTATTGGTGCAGGTGGTAAGTCCAAAGCTAAGGCGATTGCATCATTCGTCAAACATGCCCCTCATCATGCGATATTATTCACAGATGAGGGTGCAGCACATAAGCTTTTAGAAGGCTAACCCTTTTAAAATATAGAACTTTCAATTATTGAAGGAGGAATTTACTCATGACAGTAAAAGTAGGTATTAATGGATTCGGACGTATTGGTCGTTTAGCGTTCCGTCGTATGCAAAACGTAGAAGGTTTGGAAGTTGTAGCAATCAACGACTTAACTGATGCTTCACAATTAGCACATTTATTAAAATATGATACAACACAAGGTCGTTTCGACGGCGAAGTTGAAGTACACGAAGGTTTCTTCAACGTTAACGGTAAAAAATTAGTTGTTTCTGCTCAACCAGACCCAGCTAAAATCCCTTGGGGCGAATTAGGCGTAGACATCGTTCTTGAATGTACTGGTTTCTTCACTACTCAAGAAAAAGCTGAATTACACTTACAAGGTGGCGCTAAAAAAGTTGTTATCTCTGCACCTGCATCAGGTAACATGAAAACAATCGTTTACAACGTTAACCATAACGAATTAGACGGTTCTGAAACAGTTATCTCTGGTGCTTCATGTACTACTAACTGTTTAGCTCCTATGGCTAAAGCGTTACAAGATAACTTTGGTATCACTTCTGGTTTAATGACAACTATCCACGCTTACACAGGTGACCAAAACACATTAGATGCTCCAAACCGTAACGGTGACTTACGTCGTGCACGTGCTGCTGCAGCTAACATTGTTCCAAACACTACTGGTGCTGCTAAAGCTATCGGCCTTGTATTACCAGAATTAGTTGGTAAATTAGACGGTGCTGCTCAACGTGTTCCAGTTCCAACTGGTTCATTAACTGAATTAGTAACTGTTTTAGACAAAAAAGTTTCTGTTGAAGAAGTTAACGCTGCAATGAAAGCTTACTCTGATTCAATTCCTGAAACTTTCGGTTACACAAATGACCCAATCGTTTCTTCTGATATCGTAGGTATTAACTATGGTTCATTATTTGATGAAACTCAAACTAAAGTTATGACTGTTGGCGATACTCAATTAGTTAAAACTGTAGCTTGGTACGATAACGAAATGTCTTACACTTCTCAATTAGTTCGTACATTAGCTTACTTTGCTAAATTAGCTAAATAATAAACTGTTGTAAAACAGCGACATTTTCATAAGAAATGAATAATAGCGGAAACGAGAGTTTCCGCTATTGTTCAATAATCGTTTAAACGATTAACTAATTATTCTGGAGGCTATGACATATGAACAAAAAATCAATTCGTGATATCGATGTTAAAGGCAAAGTTGTCTTTACTCGTGTCGACTTTAACGTGCCACTTAAAGATGGCGTCATTACTGACGATACTCGTATTCGTGCAGCATTACCAACAATCAAATTTTTAGCAGAAAATGGTGCTAAAGTTTTATTAGCAAGTCACTTAGGTCGTCCTAACGGCGAAGTTGTTGAAGAATTACGCTTAAACGCACCCGCAAAACGTTTAGCTGATTTATTAGGCAAAGAAGTGAAAAAAGTAGATGAAGCTTATGGTGCTAATGTTAAAGCTGAAATCGATGCGATGACTGATGGCGATATTTTAGTTCTTGAAAACGTTCGTTTCTATCCAGGTGAAACTAAAAACGATCCAGAATTAGCAAAAGAATTTGCTGCTTTAGCAGATATCTTTGTTAATGATGCATTTGGTGCTGCTCACCGTGCGCATGCTTCAACAACAGGTATTGCACATGAAATCCCAGCTGTTGCCGGCTTCTTAATGGAAAAAGAATTAGAAGTATTAGGTAAAGCAATGGAAAACCCAGAACGCCCATTCACAGCTATTATCGGTGGTGCAAAAGTTAAAGATAAAATCGGCGTAATTGAAAACTTACTCGACAAAGTCGATAACTTAATCATCGGTGGTGGTTTAGCATACACATTTGCTAAAGCACGTGGCCTTGAAATTGGTAAATCATTACTTGAAGCAGACAAACAAGAACTTGCACTGTCTTTCCTTAAGAAAGCAGAAGAAAAAGGTGTTAACTTCTTACAACCAGTTGATGCTGTTGTCGCAGATGGTTTTGGCGAAGACGTACCGCGTAAAGTGGTACCAATTACTGAAATTCCGTCTGACTGGGAAGCACTTGATATTGGACCAAAAACAGTTGAATTATACAGCAAAGTAATTGCTGAATCTAAACTTGTTATTTGGAACGGACCAATGGGTGTGTTTGAATTAAACGCATTCGCTAACGGTACTAAAGGTGTGGCCCAAGCATTAGCTGATTCTGATGCTTACTCAATTATCGGTGGTGGGGATTCTGCAGCAGCAGCTGAAAAATTCAACCTTGCTGATCAAATGAGCCACATTTCAACTGGTGGTGGTGCTTCACTTGAGTTTATCGAAGGCAAAGTATTACCAGGCGTTGAAGCGTTAGATAACAAATAATAAAAATTAGTTTCGTTGAAAGGGAGTTTTATTAATGCGTAAACCAATTATTGCAGGAAACTGGAAAATGAACAAAACAGCTGCTACAGCTGCTGAGTTTATCGAAAGTGTAAAAAACAAAGTACCATCACATACTGAAATTGATTCAGTTGTTGCTGCACCAGCACTATTCTTACAAGAAGTTAGTCGTTTAGTTGAAGGTACAGAATTACGTATCTCTGCTCAAAACTGCTACTCTGAAGATACTGGCGCATTCACAGGTGAAAACAGCCCATTTGCTATCGCTGATTTAGGTGTTAACTATGTTGTTATCGGTCACTCTGAACGTCGTGAGTACTTCAACGAAACAGACGAAGATATCAATAAAAAAGCACACGCGATTTTCAAACATGGCATGACACCAATCATCTGCTGTGGTGAAACATTAGAACAACGCGAAGCTGGTATTACTAACGAATTCGTTGGTGGCCAAATTAAAGCAGCTTTAACTGGTCTTTCTGAAGAACAAGTTAAACAAGCTGTTCTTGCTTACGAACCAATCTGGGCAATCGGAACTGGTAAATCATCAACTGCTGAATTAGCAAACGAAACATGTGCTGCTATTCGTGAAGTTGTTGCATCTGCTGTTTCTGCAGAAGCTGCAGAAGCTGTTCGTATTCAATACGGTGGTTCTGTTAAACCAGAAAACATTGCATCATACATGGCTCAAAGCGACATTGATGGCGCTTTAGTTGGTGGAGCGAGCTTAGAAGCTGAATCATTCTTAGCCTTATTAGAAGGTGCAAAATAATGACTAAAGCCCCTGTTGCAATTATCATTTTAGATGGCCTCGGTTTACGCGATGAAACTGTCGGAAACGCAGTTGCCTTAGCGAAAAAACCAAACCTCGATCGTTATATGGCTGAGTTTCCACATGGTCAACTGAAAGCTGCTGGCTTAGATGTTGGTCTGCCTGAAGGTCAAATGGGGAATTCTGAAGTTGGTCATACAAACATCGGTGCAGGTCGTATTGTGTATCAATCGTTAACACGTATCGACAAAGCAATCACTGATGGCGAGTTCCAAACGAACCCGGTCTTAAATGGTGCTTATACACATACGAAAGACAACGATTCAAATTTACATTTGTTTGGTCTCTTGTCTGATGGTGGTGTGCATAGTCACATTAACCACCTGCTTTCACTGTTAGAAACAGCGAAAGAACAAGGCGTTAAACACACGTATCTCCACCTGTTTACAGATGGACGTGACGTCGCACCTCGTTCAGCCTTAGGTTACATTGACACAGTTAATGCTAAGATTGCTGAACTTGGATACGGCGAAATTGCTACAATTTCTGGTCGCTTCTACGCTATGGACCGTGATAAACGTTGGGAACGTGTTGAAAAAGCATACAACGCTATCACAAATGGGACTGGCGCAACAGCAGCATCCGCAAAAGAAGCAGTTGAAGCTTCTTATGCTGCTGGGAAGAATGATGAATTTGTCGTGCCAACTGTCATCACTAAAGATGGTCAACCAGTTGCAACCGTTAACGATAACGACGCTGTTATTTTCTTTAACTTCCGTCCTGATCGTGCCATCCAATTATCAAATGCGTTCACTGATAAAGAATGGGAATTCTTTGACCGTGACAACCATGTTGAGAACTTGAAATACGTAACAATGACACTTTATAACCCAAGTATTGATGCAGAAGTTGCTTTTGCACCAATGCCAATGACAAATGTGATTGGTGAAGTGTTATCCAATGAGGGGTTAGCTCAGTTACGTATTGCAGAAACAGAGAAATACCCACACGTTACCTTCTTTATGAACGGTGGACGTAATGAAGAGTTTCCGGGCGAAAGTCGTATTTTAATCAACTCGCCAAAAGTTGAAACATACGATTTACAACCAGAAATGAGTGCTTATGAAGTGGCTGATGCGCTCGTAGCAGACATCGAAGCAGATAAGCATGATGCAATCATCTTGAACTTTGCCAATCCAGATATGGTTGGACATTCAGGTATGGTAGAACCAACAATTAAAGCAATTGAAGCTGTTGATGAAAACTTAGGTCGTGTCGTTGATGCAATTCTTGCTAAAGGTGGAGCTGCAATTATCTTCGCTGATCACGGGAATTCAGAAACAATGACGACACCAGAGGGCGAACCGCATACCGCTCATACAACAGTGCCAGTGCCAGTAATTGTAACTAAAAAAGGTGTAACATTACGTGAAGGCGGTCGCTTAGCGGATGTCGCTCCAACAATGTTAGATTTACTAAACATTAAAAAACCAGTTGAAATGACTGGTGAATCATTAATTATTAAATAAAAACTCGTCACTTTACTTTGTTTTTTCCGAAAAACAGGGTAAAATAAGTGATGGAAATAACTTAACTTAAAAGGAGAGAATTATAATATGTCAGCAATTATCGATGTATACGCACGCGAAGTCTTAGACTCACGTGGTAACCCAACAGTAGAAGTAGAAGTATTTACAGAAGATGGTGGCTTTGGTCGCGGAATCGTTCCTTCAGGAGCATCAACTGGTGAATACGAAGCAGTAGAATTACGCGATGGCGATAAAGCACGTTACTTAGGTAAAGGTGTTCTTAAAGCAGTAGCAAACGTTAACACAATCATCTCTGAAAAAGTTATCGGTATGGAAGTAACTGATCAACCAGCAATCGATAAATTAATGATCGATTTAGATGGTACTAAAAACAAAGGTAACCTTGGAGCAAACGCTATTTTAGGTGTTTCTATCGCAGCAGCTCGTGCAGCAGCAGACGAATTAGGCGTACCACTTTACAAATACTTCGGCGGAACAAACGGTAAAGTATTACCAGTTCCAATGATGAACATCATCAATGGTGGTTCACATGCTGATAACAGCATCGACTTCCAAGAATTCATGATTATGCCAGTTGGCGCTCCTTCTTTCAAAGAAGGTCTACGTATGGGTGCAGAAGTATTCCACGCGTTAGCTAAAATCTTGAAAGCTAAAGGCTTAGCTACTTCTGTAGGTGACGAAGGTGGTTTCGCTCCTAACCTTGGTTCAAACGAAGAAGGATTTGAAGTTATCATTGAAGCAATCGAAGCTGCTGGTTACAAACCAGGCGAAGATGTTTTACTTGCAATGGATGCTGCTTCTTCTGAATTCTACGATAAAGAAAAAGGTGTTTACGTATTAGCTGATTCTGGTGAAGGCGAAAAAACAACTGCAGAAATGATCGAGCTTTACAAAAACTTATGTGCTAAATACCCAATCGTATCTATCGAAGATGGTCTTGACGAAAATGACTGGGCTGGATTTAAAGAATTAACTGTTGCTTTAGGTGATACAGTTCAATTAGTTGGTGATGATTTATTCGTTACTAACACTGAAAAATTAGCTGAAGGTATTGAAAAAGGCATCGCTAACTCAATCCTTATCAAAGTTAACCAAATCGGTACTTTAACAGAAACATTTGACGCGATTGAAATGGCTAAACGCGCTGGTTACACTGCTGTTATCTCTCACCGTTCTGGTGAAACAGAAGATGCAACAATCGCTGATATCGCTGTTGCATTAAACGCTGGTCAAATCAAAACTGGTTCATTATCACGTACTGACCGTATTGCAAAATACAACCAATTATTACGTATCGAAGATGAATTAGATGAATTAGCTGAATACCACGGTAAAGCTACATTCTACAACATCAAAGCTAAATAATTTTTGAAAATGAGAACTGCTACTCCCGCAAGGGTAGCAGTTTTTTTGTTTTTAAAGAGAAGGATGTCTCAATTTTTTGATAGCAATCATCATAAAATGAAACGTGGGCAACAATAGTCAATTATGATTGTTTTTATGTTAGGAAAAGGCTATTCTAGCCTGCCTAGCGCCATCGCGAAGTTGATTAACTTAATTCCGAGTGTTTGAGTAAGAAATATTGTTGGACATCTAGACAAGTAGTCGATAAGGAGGTATAATTAGGTCTAAGAGATACTTGAATTCATATAAAATCAAAGCCAGAACTATAAAATGTTTAATTTTTCCATATATCGGGAAATAAATATAAAGTCTTGGTTGTATCTCAAAGCCTTTTAAAATCGAAAGGGGTCCTGGAATATGGTAACAATCTATACTACTCCGAGTTGTACATCTTGTCGTAAAGCAGTTGCTTGGTTGAAAGAGCATAATATTCCATTTAAAGAACAAAACTTATTTAAACAAAAATTAACACGTGATCAATTAAAAGAAATTTTGAGCCTGTCTGAAAATGGAACAGATGATGTGATTTCGCAAAAATCTAAAGCCTTTCAACATGTAAAAAAAGATATTGATAACTATACATTGGATGAGCTATTCACTTTGATGATTGAAAATCCAACCATTATGAAACGTCCTATTTTAATCGATGAAAAACGATTAGAAGTAGGCTTTAACCAAGAAGATATCCGTAGTTTCTTACCACGTAAAGTGAGAAATTATGAATTATCTGCATTACAAGCTAAACTTAATCTTGAAGAAGCAATTTAATAGGTGGAAACTTGTAATCAAACAGACGTTGCCTATGTGCGACGTCTGTTTATTTATAAGGGGGAGAACAACGTGAGCTACATTGCAGAAGGTGTGAATCTGTTTGTAAGGGATCATACTTTGTATTTCAATAAAGATGAAAAACTATATCGTAAAACTCGACTAACCGCAGTCGAGGAAATAGCTGAGGAGGCCTACATTACGGCTAAATTTGGTGAAGCTTGGATGAGTGTGTTAGAACTGATTGAAAAGCATCAAGAAAATTGGCTCGATGTGCCGGCATTGCTTTTTAATGAAACTTTGTTAATCACGCTCCCTTTTCCGACAAGTGTGATTTATCATTTTAGTAGGGCTGGTGTGTTAATAAAGACACACCATTTATCAGCAGCTATCTCTGCCTTTGATTTAGATAAAGTCTCACATGAATTGATTACATTAAGTGACGATGGCAGTCTCCTCCGCAAGTATTTATATCGTGACGACCAACTTATGCTAAACGACGAGCAACAATTGAATAAGCAGTATACTCAGATGTGTTGCTCTGACAAAGGGATTTTATTAGTTGATACATCAGAACAAAAAACGATTTGTTTTGAAGATGGGTGTGAACGGGAGTGGCTGCATTTTTCAACGAAGGTATTTGATGTTGTGAATGTTAGTTCGAACGAATATGTTGGGTTGATGATGGATGGACTTTATTTATTAGACATAGAAAAAACGAACCGTTAGGCGGTTCGTTTTTTCATTTTGATTCCTGTTCAATTAGGTTAGCAAAGGTCGCGTTAGTGGCATCTTTAAGATCAGTACCCGCTAAAATGATTTGCATGCCACGTTTACCCGCGGATATCGCTAATTCACTCAATTCAAGACCTTGTTCATGGAGATAAGTTGGATAGTGTTTTTTCATCGCCAATGGTGAGCAGCCACCGCGGATGTATCCGGTAGCAGGTAGTAATTCTTTGATGTCTAACATATCCACACGTTTGTTTTGACTAATACGAGCGAGTTTTTTTAAATCGATTTTTTCTTTAGCGGGAATACAGGCAACTAATAGACCAGTTTTATCACCTTTTAAGACGAGTGTTTTATAAACAGTGGAAGCATTCATTCCGATTGACTCGCTTGCATGAGAGGCATCAAGGTGTTCAGGATCCCAAGCATAGGTTGTTATATCATAAGCGATGTTTAATTTATCGAGTTCTCGCATCGCATTTGTTTTTTTTATTTTTGCCATCTTTCAGCCGTCCTTTACTCTGCTTTTTCAAGATAATCTTCATCATATAAATAGGTGTAAATATTATGAATCAATTCATCCGGCGTATTGCCACGAATCACTTCACCTTCAACTAAGGCATAAGGTGAGGTCGCACAAGTGTCACAATAGGTTAGGCAGTCATAGCTAACGACGTCAAGACGGTCGTCATTTTCCAGCTCTTTAAGTGCTTGTTCTGAGCCAGATAGTAAGTTGTTGACACAGAATTCAATCAATGGGTTCATTTTAAATCACTTTCTCTTTCTTTTGAGAGACAGGTATATAGCCTAGCGTTTCTAAATAGGAGTAGACTTTTTTTAATCGTGGTTGTCCTTCTGCTAAGATGATTTGATTTGCGACGACAACCGGATAAAATAGTTCATCTTCAATAATTTGATGCACCATAGCGAGATGTTGTTCATCTTCTGGAGGGGAAAAAATATCGATGTAGGTCACTGTGCAAGCTTGATTTGGAAAATGACGTGATAAGGCAGCACGCAACCATTCTTCGGTATCCTTCGAGGAAGGCATATTCACACAGCTAGGACACAAAATCTCAGCACCATAAATAAAAAGTTCGACTGTTTTTTTCATACAACTGTCTCCTTTATTAGGATTTACCCTTATTTTAAGTCATAAAAATGAAATTTACCATTATTAGGCTTGAATCATCTAGTTTCAAATCTCGCTTTTTGATGTTAAAAACTTTATAATGAAAAGAGTAAAGTATGTTGCGTAGTGACATCATGAAACTTAATGATAGTGATTTGTGATAATAAAAGGCGAAAGGTAGGTGGGCAAAGTGAATCAAGATGAGCAACGCGAAATTGAACGAACGCTCGATAAATTGCGCCCTTATTTGCTCAAAGACGGTGGAAACTGCGAACTTGTAGGATATACAGACGGTATTGTAGAAATACGATTGTTAGGCGCTTGCGCAACCTGTCCGAGTTCAGATTTCACATTGACTGCGAGTATTGAACAACGGTTATTGGACACATTACCTTACATTAAAGGTGTAAAACAAGTTTTTTAAGATTATGAGGAGGTTGGATGATGACAGAACGAATGGTTAACTTTACGGAAAAAGCACAGGCTGAAATTAAAGAGGCGATGCAAAAAAACGAGTTAGAAGGATATGCTTTTAATTTATATTTAGAGCGTAATGAATACGGTGGTATGAATTATGGGATGCAATTAACGGAAGAAAAACAGGCAGATGATATTGAAGAATTTTTTGATGGATTTACCTCGTTGATTCGTAAAGAAGATGTACCATTACTGACTGGAACAACTGTCGATTATGGCATCCAACATGGCAATGAAGGGTTTATCATCGATAATCCTAATGTGCAACAACAATCAGGTTGTGGATGTGGTGGACATGGACATAAACATGAGCACACAGACGAAGCAGGTTGTGGATGTGGCGGACATGGACATAAACATGAGCACACAGACGAAGCAGGTTGTGGATGTGGCGGACATGGACATAAACATGAGCACACAGACGAAGCAGGTTGTGGTTGTGGCGGACAAAAACATAAACATGAGCACCAACATGATTCATCAGAACAGGGAACAGTGAAAACCTGTAAATGTGGTCGTAAAGATGGTTCTCATCCGGATGCAGAGTGTCAATGTCAAAAAGCATAAATAAAAAAGGGTTTCTCCTAGTTTGAGGAGAAACCCTTTCAGATTGTAGACAAAGTCTAAAGAGACTTCATTTTCTTTCGAATGCTATTACAGTGACTTTGTTTACGAGATGATAAGACTGAATAGAAATGTTGTTATAGTAGGAAACACGAGCCTTTGAGGTGAGTGTACAGATGGTACTCGACTCCGCTAAGGAGAGGCATTGACGACCTAGAACAGCGTTTATCTTCTGTCTGAAAGGGTTTCTCCTAGTTTGAGGAGAAACCCTTTTTCGATACAACGAGTAATCGAACCTGCTATAAAATACGTTTAAGTGCCCATACTTTTGAGCGCCAGCGATAGGCCATTAAGCCACCACGAATACCTTCGTCAATAATATAAGCAATCCAAATGCCAGCTAAGCCGATTTGCAACGGTACACTTAAGACATAAGCAAAAGGGAGGCTGACGAGCCACATAATAATTAAGCCGACGATGAAAGGAAAGCGTACATCGCCTGTCGCATTTAAAGAGTTAATTAAAATAATATTGGTTGCGCGAATCGTTTCTAAGACTAACCCAAGTAAAAAGAGGTTCTTCGAGAGGGCAATCACCTCAGGGTCTGAGGTGAAGAAACTCATTAATGGTGCTGAGAAGACGTATAAAAGAAAACTACCAAACAATGAGAGACCTGTACCGATGAGCCAGCCGTGCCAACCTTGACGATACGCTTGGTCAGGGTTGCGTGCTCCGACTTGATGACCGATTAAAATTTGAGTGGCTTGGCCGATTGAAATCGGCAATAAGATGACGAATTGGGTGATGCTTGAAACATATACTTTCGTAGTTAGAGCTGTTGAACCAAGCACCGCGATAATTGAGGTGATGATAATTTGTGATCCGCTGTATGAAATCGATTCACCAGACGAAGGCAAGCCTAAACGTAAAATGGCGTAACTAAGCTTGTAGGTGAGCGCACGCGCCTTTTTTAGTGTGAAACGGTAACCAACATGACGATTGAGTAAATAGAGCGCTAAGAGCAAACCAATGAAGTTTGCGAGTGCGGTCGCAATGCCGACCCCAGCCATTCCTAAAACAGGAATACCAAAGGGACCAAAGAGAAAGAGGTAATTCCCGATGACATTGAGAATACTTGTGACAACGGGAACGTACATCGCTTGCTTGACAAAACCATGACTTCGTAAAATTGGCAAAATAGCCGATTGGACTGCGATGACAATTGAAGCACCACCCGTCCATTGTAGGAATGGTGTGCCGAGGGCGATTAAATGATCGCTTAAGCCTAGCCAACTTAAAAAATGAGCCGAGAAGAATAAAAACACCAACGTTAAAATAATACCAAGTAGTGCAGCTAAGATTAACCCCGTTGTAATGACATCCGTGATTTCTTTATGACGACGGGCGCCGAGCAGCTGTGAAATTAAAATTTGTAAGCCGACAGAAACAAAGCCGTATATGTAAATCGTTAAGACAATGATTTGATTCGCGACCCCAGCGGCTGTGGCAGCATCATCAGAATAAAAACTCAGTTGAAAAATGTCAATGTTGGTAATGAGCACACGTAAAAATTGTTCAGTGAAGATTGGCCAAGCAAACATAAGCAAGGCGATGGTCATTAATTTATATGAGAGATGACCAGTGAAATCGATTTTTTTTGGCATAAGACCCTCCTTAGGGGTATCGAAAATGATATTTAAAAGCTATTTTTTTATTAGCGGATATCAGTTTGTAATTTTGAGGACGTCTTGTCTTATTATAAACGTCTGGAGGAGAGTTGCAAGTGCTGCTATAGTTAGGATAGAATCTTGTTTTTTGTTATAATGGTGCTATTACATTGATTAAGGAGGAGAAGGTGTGTTTAAAAATTCAAAATTATTTTTTTGGACAGTTGAAATTTTAGCGCTTGCGCTACTTGTCTTTTTATTTACGCAAATGTCCTTTTTATTCGGTCCGATACGAACGTTTATCTCAACAATTTTCATGCCGATGTTATTAGCCGGTTTTATCTTTTACATGTTGAATCCCGTGATTGGACTGTTAGAAAAAATCAAGGTGAAGCGTCTATGGGCAACCTTAATAGTGTTTCTACTATTAATTGCCATCATCATTGTTTTTTCATACATTATCTTTCCGCCACTTGTAAACCAACTGGTGGAACTAGGAAAGGCAATGCCAGGATATTGGACAAAGGCAAACAGTTATTTTGAGCAGGTGCTTGCGAATCCGCGGATTCAACAGTTGGATATTGAAGGCATGTTAAAAGAAGCCAATGTAAACGTGTCTAATGTTGTCAATTCAGTCATTGCAAACATTACGAGTAGTATTTCAGGTATTATTGGAGTGGTAGCAAGTATTACGATTACGATTATTACCGTTCCCTTTATTGTTTTCTTCATGTTTAAAGACGGTCATAAATTCAATGGCAAGGCGGTTAAATTTTTCCCTCGTCGCATACAAGATGAGGTCGGTACGATTTTATCACAGATGAGCCAAACGATTTCGGCCTATATTAGTGGTCAAACGTTGGATTGTTTATGTGTCGGAATCCTCACCTTTGTAGGCTACTTAATTATTGGTCAGCCTTATGCGTTACTATTAGGAATGATTGCCGGTTGTACGAATATTATTCCGTACTTAGGCCCATGGATTGGTTTATTACCCGCCGTTATTGTTGGGATTTTCATTTCACCATGGCAGGCATTAGCCGTTATCATTGTCGTTCTGATTGTGCAACAATTAGACTCAAACGTGATGAATCCACTGATTGTTGGCCGTTCATTAAATGTTCATCCGCTGACGATTATTATTGTCTTGCTTGTTGCGGGCAATCTAGCCGGTTTGATGGGGATGCTTCTAGCAGTCCCGACTTATGCCGTTGCTAAGACAATAGTTGTTAATATTAATAAAATGTGGCGACTCAATCAGGAGGCAAAAATAAAGGCTGAATGATAGAGATGTGTTTGCGATTTATTTATGATAAAATAAAAACGAAAACAGAACAGAAGGAGCCGATTAAAGATGAGTAAAACATTAGTTTTTGGGCATAAGAACCCTGATACAGATACAATTACAGCAGCGATTAGTTACGCTGCCTTGAAAAATGCTGTAGGTGTTGAAGCAGAAGCAGTACGCCTAGGCGCGATTAATCCCGAAACACAATTCGCGTTAGATTATTTTAAAGTACCAGCACCACGCTTAGTGGAAACAGTCGCTAACGAAACGGATCGTGTAATTTTAGTGGATCACAACGAAGCACAACAAAGTGTATCTGACCGTGATCAAGTAACTGTAACAGAAGTGATTGATCATCATCGTATTGCTAACTTTGAAACAGCGGATCCATTCGTTTGTCGGATTGAACCGGTTGGTTGTACAGCGACAATCCTAGTAAAACTGTATAAAGAAAACGGTGTGACACCTTCAAAAGAAAACGCTGGTTTAATGTTATCGGCGATTATTTCAGATACGTTATTATTCAAGTCGCCAACCTGTACACCAGCTGATATCGAAGCGGCGACTGAACTGGCAGCACTTGCCGGTGTTGACGCACAAGTATACGGCTTAGACTTATTAAAAGCAGGCGCTGACGTCAGCCAAAAAACGATTGCTGAGTTAATTACGTTAGATGCCAAAGAATTTGTGATGGGTACGAAAAAAGTTGAAATCGCACAAGTGAATGTGGTTGATCCAGCGGATGTGCTTGTTCGTCAAACTGATATCGAAGCGGCAATCAACGCTAAAATGGCTGACAAAGGTTTAGACATGTTCTTGTTTGCCATCACAAACATCTTAACGAACGATTCTGATGTTCTTGTATTAGGTACAGAGGCAGCCGTCGTTGAACGTGCCTACGATGTTACCTTAGTGAACAACCGTGCAACATTACCAGGTGTCGTGTCACGTAAGAAACAAATCGTGCCAATCTTAACACCATTATTTAACTAAATGTGAAATCATCTCGTAGAAAAAGTGACTGTAATAGCATTTAAAAGAAAATGAAGTTTATTTGGACTTTAGCTACAATCTGAATCCTTGATAGGACAACCTATCAAGGATTTTTACTTGTTATTTGTCGACAATCAGCATATACTTAAACGTAATGCTTACGTTTTAGGACGTTTGACGAGGAGTGAGTACAGTGGATTATATACAAGTGAAAGATATTATGTTTAAATACGACGATGAGCCGGTGTTATCCGATGTATCGTTTCATGTGAGTGAAGGTGAGTTTGTATCGTTAACCGGTGAAAACGGAGCGGCTAAATCAACCTTATTAAAAATCGTGCTCGGATTACTACAGCCAGCCAACGGTGAAGTGACACGAACATTGCTCAATGCGAAAGGTGAAAAATTTCAAATTGGCTATTTACCGCAGCAGGTTGCATCCTTCAATGCTGGTTTTCCGAGCACGGTCATTGAGCTCGTGCGTTCGGGACGTTTTCAACGCGGAAAATGGTTTAAACGCTTGTCAGCACTTGATCATGAGAAAGTCGAAGAAGCACTGCGTTCAGTTGACATGTGGAAGTATCGTGATACGCAAATTGGTGCCCTTTCTGGCGGACAAAAACAACGCATCTGTATGGCGCGCGTATTAGCGGCCGAGCCAGACTTATTTGTACTGGATGAGCCAACAACCGGGATGGATAAAGCGAACCGTAAAAACTTTTATAAACTGATGCGTCATTATGCTGATTCGCACAACCGTGCGATTTTGATGGTGACCCATGATGATGACGATCTCACGAGATATGTTGATCGTGAATTACGCTTAACACGAAAGGAAGATACCGAGTGGAGATGTTTTTGCATGAATTCATGCAGCGCGCATTCATCGCAGGCACATTAATTGCGATTCTTGCCCCGTTGTTTGGTTTGTTTGTTATTTTAAGACGGCAGTCACTAATTGCCGATACACTAGCCCATATTTCATTAGCAGGTGTGGCAGTAGGTTTCACTATCGGAGTTAATCCAACCTATACAACCATTATTGTCGTGGTCATTGGTGGTTTAATTATCGAAGTGATGCGAAGCTTTTTTAAGACGTATTCCGAGTTATCGATTGCGATTTTAATGTCAGGTGGATTAGCGCTAGCGCTCGTTTTAACGAGTGTGAATGGTGGGAATTCAACCGCGAGTATTTCACAGTTTTTATTCGGTTCGATTGTAACAATTAATAACGAGAGTGTTTATTTACTATTAGGTTTAGCAATTATCGCAGTGACACTTTACTTGTTATTCCGTCGCCATATGTATGTGTTGACCTTTGATGAAGATACGGCCTATACGAGTGGCTTAAATACGCGTTTAATCTCAATGGTATTCAGTGTCTTAACGGGTTTAGCCGTTGCGATTATGATGCCAATTGTTGGTGCCTTACTTGTGTCATCTTTGATGATTTTACCATCAGCGATAGCGATTAAATGGGTTAAGAGTTTTGACGTTGCAATTATTTTAAGTGTTGTGATGGGGTTGATTGGAGTCTACAGCGGATTAACGATGTCGTATGAAGTCGGGACACCACCGGGTGCCTCAATTACCCTCGTTTTAATTGGCATGTTTATTGTATCAGTCGTTGCCCGTACCGTTTGGTTACGTTTAAAGGGTAGAAAATATAAGTAAGAAGAGGAGACACTATGACAAATGTTATCTTAGTAGGGGTTGAATTACCGCGTGTGAATGATTTTGCTGAATCAATGGTTGAGTTAGAAGGCTTAGCAGAAGCGGCTGGTTTAACTGTCGGTCATGTCTTAACACAAAAACGCGAACGCGTGCATGCCGGTACGTATATTGGTAAAGGGAAGTTAGCTGAACTGGAAGGTTACTTAGCAGCAGCCCAGAGCGAAACGCTCGTGTTTAACGATGAGTTAACGCCGAGCCAAATTAAAAACTTAGAAGCGGCACTTGAGGTTGAAATCATTGACCGTACGATGCTGATTTTAGCAATTTTTGCTGATCGTGCTCAAACACGTGAGGCGAAGCTACAGGTTGAAGTCGCACGGTTACAATACTTAATGCCACGCCTAGCGGGTATGGGTATTTCAATGAGCCGTCAAGGTGGTGGCTCATCGGGTTTAGCGAACAGAGGTGCGGGTGAAACCAAACTTGAGCTCGATCGTCGAACAATCAGTGATAAAATCAATCAGTATCAGCGTGAATTAAAAATCGTTGCGAATGAACGGGACAATCAACGACGATCACGTCAGAAAAAAGGCTTGCGTGTGGCAGCACTTGTTGGGTATACGAATGCAGGGAAATCAAGTATTTTAAATACACTTGTCAGTGCTTACCATCCGCAAACAGACGAAAAACACGTGCTTGAAAAAGACATGTTGTTTGCAACGCTCGAAACATCAGTGCGTCGGATTCATCCGAAATATCATCAACCATTCTTATTAACAGATACGGTTGGTTTTGTTGATAAGTTACCGACACAACTAGTGAAGGCATTCCGTTCGACCTTAGAGGAAGTAATTCAAGCGGATGTACTCATTCATGTGATTGATGCGGCTAGTCCTGATGCTGATAAGCGCCAACGCGTTACCGAAGAAACGCTTAAAGCCATTGGTGTAGAAGATAAACCAATGATTCACGTGTGGAATAAGGCCGATTTAGTACCGGAAGTATCACAAATTATGCCGCCGAACCATGTATGGGTTTCAACACGTACCGGCTTAGGGTTACCAGCCTTAATGGCAGCCATCGAAGCCGAGCTCTTTGCGGATGAAGAAGAGCATAGCTGGCTTATTCCGTATGACCGTGGTGATGTTGTTGCACAAATGAACGAAGAAGCACGGATAATTAAGCTGGAGTATGTTGAAGATGGCACGCAAATTACCGCGATTACGCCACAGCATTTTATACGTACACACGGCGAATTTATTACGGAATAAAAATGAAGGCAACTATTTCCCGTTACTGCCATTTATCTTCCAAGCTGTTTGCTTCTAAGCGGTTGATGTCACTTTCGTTGTAGGAAACACAAGCCTTTGAGGAGAGTGTACAGATGGTACCGACTCCGAGAAGGTGAGGCATTGACGACCTAGAACAGCGTTGATCTTCAGTTTGGAGCGGAGGCAGTTGCCTCCGCTTTTTTGTGGCGTTAATCTATTCAAATAGAACGTAAACGTGTAAAATGAGAAGAAATAACAGATAGGGGCGTGTGAACGATGGGCGAGCAGTTAATGTTAGGTCAGGTCAGTATAAAGGAAGGAACACCGCGGCGTTGTGTTTCTTTAAGTGGGGCAACGACGGCAGCTATTGCCGCTGAATTAAAGCTGTTTAAGCAGAAAAAAGCCTTTGTTGATGTTCTAGAATGGCGGGTTGATTGTTTTGTTGAATGGTCAAATGAGCCGTTACGCCAAGAGGTTCTTACTATCATTAAAGCAGCAATCGGGACAACACCGCTTATTTTCACGTGTCGAACGCGTGCTGAAGGTGGTCAAGCAACGCTTTCGACGGTTACTTATGAGGAACTCTTGCAGTGGGCGAGTGCCACTGGTAGTTTTGCAGCAATCGATATTGAGTTAGCTCTTCTGCCACAACTAGCACCGGGGCTATGCTCCCGAATTCGCCAACAAGGGACGAAAGTGATTGTCTCTCATCATAATTTTGAACGGACACCACCGGTTCAAACAATGGTTAACCTGTTAGAAGCAGGAGCTGATGCAGAGGCTGATATTACTAAATTAGCAGTGATGCCCCATTCAAAATTAGACGTGCTACGTTTGATTGAAGCGAGTCAACGTTATGCGTGCCAACGCGTGCCTGTGATTACAATCTCAATGGGCGCGTTAGGACAAGTCAGTCGTTTAATTGGTTCGTTTAGTGGCTCAGTGATGACCTTTGGTGCCTTGGAAGCAACAAGCGCACCAGGACAGTTAGAAATCGAACAACTGGCACGCCAAATGTACTGAGGGGGAGAGACAGATGATTCGAATCGCTCAAGCGAAAGATGCAGCAGCAATAACGGCCATTTATAACGAGGCAATCTTAAAGACGACAGCGATTTACAAAAATGATCCTGTGACAGTGGCTGACCGGAGAGCCTGGATAGCGCGACAAGCACAGGAAGGCTGGCCCCTGTTTGTGTATGAAATCGATGAAACAGTTGTCGGTTATGCAACCTATGGCTCCTTTCGGGCGTATCCGGGCTATCGACAAACGATTGAACATTCCATCTATGTGAATCCGACCTCTGCGGGGAGAGGGATTGCGACTGCTTTAATGCAACACTTAATAGCAATCGCTAAACAAGAAGGCTATCATGTGATGCTTGCAGGGATTGATAGTGAGAATAGTGCAAGTATTCACCTCCATAAGAAGCTTGGTTTTACGTTTAGTGGCCGTATGAAAGAAGTCGGTTTTAAGTTTGACCGTTGGCTCGATGTTGATTTCTATCAAATGGTTCTTTAAAAAAAGCTCATGTGCTATCGCTAATCAACGATAGAGCATGAGCTTTTTTGGATAGTATTTAAAAATAATCAGAAAAATAGGGAACATCTGCGGGAATAATACTTTCAAGCAATTGTACTTCAGCAGACGTTGCATTCAAGCGACCGATTTTCTTTAAATACGTCGGTCGTTTGTAGCCTAAAAACATCGTTGTCAACGTTTGGATTGTGACGGTCGTTGTCGGTTGTTTGGTGCTAACATATACAGTGACTGTACCGTTAAGCAAACTTAATTCATACGTTTGGCGATTCCACTCGGCCAGTGGGTCTTCTACTGCAAAGCACCAAGAGCCATTCACTTTTGACAACGTTTTAAATGGAAACTGCTGCAAGAACGGTAATAAATCGACAATTCGTCCCATGTAATAAGGTGTGATTGTCTCTTTAATCTCACTATCATCGAGCAAGAAGGCGAGTGCTTCATCGGTATAGGTTGAACCTTGTACCTCATTGACCATCGAAAAATGGGCTGAAATAAAGTTCCAAAGACCACTGCGGGCTTCTTCGTTTAAAAAGACCATTTCTTTCAAATAAAAGACCTCATCTGCCAAGCGATAAAACAAGAAACCAGTAGGTGTTCCCGTCGTATCGCGATAAACTGCGGCCATCATTTCATCTGACTCCCAGCGCCAGTATTCATCCCATGCAAGTTGGGTGCGAATCATGCTGCCGTGTTGTTGAGCGGCGAAATTATCGTAAATTGTAAAAATAAGGGGGTCATCACAGTCAGTGCGTTCAACCATGCCTAACACATCTTTTGTTTTTGGTAACTGTGTATCTTTGACCTTAAAGGTCATTTTATCACTAATGATTTCCCAGCCTTTACGACGGTAGAAGGGAATCGAATACGGATAGAGATACGAGATGAATTGTTTATTTTCACGCATTTTTTGTAGTGCACTAATCATTAAATCATGCATTAAGCCCATTCGAGCATACTCAGGATAAGTTCCCACACCGGTAATGCCACCCATGGCATACTGCTGCCCAAAAATGTTGACGGTGAACGGATAAATCGCAATTTGTGAGATGAGCTTCGTTTGATCATACCAGCCAATAACATCAGCTTGTTCAAGCACAGGGAGCTTCGCCTGCCGAATTTCTTCTTCTTCCCACCCAAAAGTGTGTAAATCGTCCGTTGTAACTTGGAATACATAACGTAATAATTCATTGAATTGTGTCACGTCCGTTTTTTCGACGAGCTTTAATTCAAAGTTGTGCTGTAGAGCTTTCGGCTCCATAATTTCGACCTCCAAATGTTTTATGAAAAGTAATTATGAATATAATATACCATAGTTGCTTGCTTTTAAAAAAGTGAAGGACTATAAAAGTCATGAATAAAGGGAGGGCTAAAGTGATAAAAGAAAAAAGCACTAGGTAATTACATTAAAAATGTAGTAATTTTCTGAAAAATGTATTAGACTTAATAAAAACTCAATGATGTAATCAATTAGGAGGAAATTAAGACATGGCAAGTGAAACAAAGCAAACAGAATTAAAACAAGGCCTAACGGGTAGACATGTCCAATTTATCGCCTTAGCGGGTATGATTGGTACGGGTATTTTTAAAGGTAGTGCTGAAACATTGCAACAAGCTGGCCCATCCGTTGTTTTTGCCTATTTAGCAGGGGGCTTATTACTTCTAATTGTAATGACGGCTTTAGCCGAAATGGCTTTAACACATCCCAAACATAACGTGCAAATGTTAATACATAAGGCAATGGGATCACGCTCGGCATTTGTAACCGGTTGGTTGTATTGGATTAATTGGGTTGTTGTAACAACCGTTGAAATTGTAGCAGCGGGCTCATTTTTACAATATTGGTTCGACCTGCCATTATGGATTTTATCGCTCATTTGTGGCGTGTTAATTATTGCGATTAACTTATCACAGGTAAAAAATTATGGTGAACTTGAATTTTGGTTTGCGGGCATTAAAATTACGACTCTGACATTATTTATTATTTTAGGCGCCTGTCTAATTTTCGGAATTATCCCGAGTTCAGCAGCCAACCCGGTCGAAAACTTAACGAGTAATGGTGGTTTTATGCCGTTTGGTTTAGGTGGGATTGCCTCAGCTTTCTTAGTGGTTGTATTCTCATACGGTGGAGCAGAATTAGTTGGTGTAGCTGTCACGGAGACGAAGGATGTTGAAAAAATCTTGCCACGCGTTATCCGAGGAACAGTTTTTCGTGTCATCACCTTTTACATTTTTCCAATTATTGTAATTTGTGCATTAATTCCTTGGAGCTCAGTAACAGGTGAGGTAAGCCCATTTGTACAAGTATTCGACATGTTAAATATTCCCGCAGCAGCAGACATTATGAACTTTGTTTTGTTAACAGCTGTTTTATCGGCAGCAAACTCAGGAATCTATGCCACAAGCCGTACCTTGCATGCAATGTCGTTAAGTGGTGAAGCACCACGTAAGTTTGGGGAATTATCGAAGAATGGTGTGCCCCGTCGTGCCATCCTCATCACAGCCGTCTTTATTTTCTTAGGCGTTTTAATCGCCTTTTTAACAGAGAGTCGTGCCTTGAACTTATTGATGCAAATTCCGGGATTCACGATTATGATTGTTTGGTTAGCTATCTGTGTCTCGCAAATCATTTTACGCAAACGTAGCAATTTAACGCCAAGTTTCAAAGTATGGTTATTCCCATATACAACCATCTTTGCGATTGTGTGTTTCAGTGTTATCTTCATTTCATCAGTCTTTAATAAGGCAAATATCGTCGGTTCAACAGTCTGTGTCACGATTATGGTTGTACTAATAATTGCCGCTCAAATTCATGATAAATACAAACAAAAATAAACGATTAGCAAGCGTGAAATAAAGGAGGAAGAACAATGACCTTACTCGTACAAGTGGCGATGATCTTTATGCTCGCCTTAGCTGTTATTCAGCTGTTTAAACGCAATGTCGATTGGGCAGTAATGTGGTTCCTTATCGGTGCAGGCTTTTTCGTACTCTGGAAATTTTATGCGTAACCATATAAAAAGAGGGTTGCTCGGGCCAAATTGGCTGTGAGCAATCCTCTTTTTTACTAGCACCTTTCGCCAGTCGCCTGCCTCCAAGCTGTACGACTTTAACGGCCTGTCGTGTGCTTTTATTGACCGAACATACTGGTTGAGTGCATCGGTTGTACGCGGGTTTTGGGGTTGATGTAGTTCATTGCATTGTTGACCGCGGTAGGTGCTTCGCCAAGTCCTGTTGCAATCAAGGCGACTTTACCAGGATAGGTACACACATCACCGGCGGCATAGATACCCGGGCGGTTTGTTTCCATTTTAGAGTTGACCACTAATGCGTTTTTTTGTAACTCGAGTTCCCACGTTTTAATGGGACCTAACGTTGAAATAAAACCATAGTTGACGATAAAGTGATCAATCGCTACGCTGCTTTCTTCAGCTGTTTTCATTTTCTTTAAACCAACGTGTGTTAAATTGCCGTCATCATCGGTCGTTAAAGTTACCGGGACATAAGGTGTCATCAAAGTTACCGATGAATCCTGTAATTGTTGCACGCTGCTCTCATGTGCACGGAAGGCGTCGCGACGATGAATCAGGCTAACTGATTTAGCAATCGGTTCGAGCATTAGAGCCCAATCGACGGCTGAATCGCCACCACCACAAATGGCGACGTTTTTATCGGCAAAATGATTCATGTCCTTAATGTAATAATGTACCTGTGAGCCTTCAAGTGCACTGGCATTAGTGATGTCGAGTCGACGAGGTTCAAAAGCACCGTTACCGGCTGTAATAATGACCGTTTTTGAGCGGTGTCGACCTTTGTTCGTTACAAGTTCGATGGTCTCATCAGCTTGTTGATTGAGCTCAAGTACTTCTTCTTCCAAACAAATCGTAGGGTTAAACGTAGCTGCTTGCTCAACGAGGCGGTCAACTAAATCTTGCGCTTTAATGTTTGGAAAACCGGCCACATCATAAATGCGTTTTTCAGGGTATAACATTGAAAGCTGTCCGCCTAAAGTCGGTAACGTTTCAATGATTTTCACCTTGGCACTGCGTAGGCCAGCATAAAAAGTAGCAAATAGACCTGTTGGTCCGCCACCGATGATTGTTATATCGTATAATTCTTCTGTATTAGTCACGTGATAAAGACCTCCATTAATTAAACTGTGATGCTAATCGGCATCACTTCCTTCATATAATACCATAAAAAAAAGCTAGGATAACTTAATTGGTTTAGAAAGAAATTACGGGAATGAAAGAGAAAAGATAAAAATAACCAAAAGGCTTGAAAACAAATGTAAAAACCTTTAGAATTGTAAATGGAAAAGTGTTTTTTGTGTGAACGAATAGGACACAAATATAATAAAAATGAAATGAGTGATTTATGATGGCTAAGAAACAAATTGTCATTCTCGGTGCTGGTTACGGCGGTCTCCGTACATTACGTAACTTACAAAAAGCAAAACCAGATGCAGAAATTACAATCATTAACAAAAATGATTACCACTACGAAGCAACATGGTTACACGAAGTAGCTGCTGGAACAATTGAAGCAAACGATGCGTGTTTCCCAATTAAAGACCAAGTTAAGGGTGCAACTAAATTCATCCAAGACGCTGTTATTAAAGTAAACAAAGAGGATAAAACAGTTGAGTTAGAACAACATGGTTTAATCTCTTACGATTACTTAGTCTTTGCTTTAGGGTTTGAATCAGAATCATTCGGTACGCCGGGTGTTGATGAACACACATTACCAATTGCTGATATTCCTTCAACAAAACGTATTCGTGAGCACATCGAAACTAAATTTTCACAATGGAAAACAACACAAAATGACGAATTATTAACAATCGTTGTTGGTGGTGCAGGCTTTACTGGTTTTGAATTCTTAGGTGAATTAACTAACCGTATTCCTTACTTAGTGAAACAATACGATGTACCGCGTGAAAAAATCCGCATCATCTGTATTGAAGCAGCACCAAGTGTGTTACCAATGTTTACAAAAGACTTAGCAAACTATGCGATTTCTCGTCTTGAAGACCGTGGTGTTGAATTCAAAATTGGTCACCCAATTAAAGAAGCAACAGCTGACTCAGTTATTTATGCTGATGGTGAAGAACGTAAAGAAATCAAATGTGGCACATTTATTTGGGGTGCTGGTGTTCGTGGCTCAGGCGTTGTCGGCGCTTCTGGTTTCGAAGAACGTCGTGGCCGTGTAATGGTTAACGCAAACCTAACTGTTCCTGGTAACGAAGACATCATCATGATTGGTGACTGTTCAGCTGTAATGGATACTGCTAACAACCGTCCATACCCAACAACAGCACAAATTGCTATTCAACAAGCAGATTATGCAGCAGCTAACATTATTGCGTTATTAAACGACCAACCATTAAAAGACTTCGTTTACAAACCTAAAGGAACTGTCTGTTCATTGGGTGATAACGATGCAATGGGTCTTGTTGGCGATAAAGCACTTAAAGGTTACCGTGCATCAGTTCTTAAAAAAGTAATTGATGACCGTTCAATCGCAATGCTTGGTGGCGTTTCAACAATGCTTAAAAAAGGTAAATTCCAATTTTATAAATAAGTAACACAAAAAAAGCGGTCGGGAGTAATCCTGACCGCTTTTTTAATACTTATAAATGATAGAGATATTCAACCAAAAAGCCAATTGCAATCCCGGTTAAAATACCGAAAAAGACTTCAGTCGGTTTATGACCTAAGACTTCTTTCAAACGCTTAAGACCCTCATCAGGGTCTTTTTCGGTTGAATTTTTTCCGATGTTGGTAATCGCTTGAAAATCGGCAATGAGCTTATTAATCGTAATGGCTTGTTCGCCACTTTGACGACGAACGCCCATTGCATCATACATCACGATGACGCCGAAAATGGCAGCAACTGCAAAATACGGTGAATTCATACCATGTTCAATCGCTAGCGTTGTCATTAAGGCGCAGACGGCAGCCGAATGAGAACTTGGCATACCGCCAGTTGCTGTTAGCAAAGACCAATTCGTTGTACGACTCATTAAAGCTTGGATGGGAACTTTAATCACTTGGGCGAACCCAATTGCAATTAAAGCCGCCATCAGCGGAATGTTGTTCCAAAAATCCATTGAAAAGGCCTCCTTTTAATTAAGTAGTTGTTTCATCATCGTTTAGTTCTTCAGTTGGTCGAAGTGGCGCCTTAAGTTCTGTTTGGAAGGCAGCTTCTTCTTCTTGCTCATGTTGTTCTAAGCGACGATCGCGCATGTAGTCGGCAAAATGGACCTGTTTCATCGCCTTCAAATAATCTTCTTGTTCGCGAACCTCCCGTTGTAACCGTTCAGCACGGAGCGCTTGCATCTCTTCTTTTTTAACCGGATATAACTCATCAATTAGATGGTTCTTAGTTAAAGGAACACCGATATGATAGGCCGACCGAGTAATTAAATGGTTCGCAATCGGTGCCGTTAAGAAGATGAAGAGGAGTGCTAAAATAATGCGCGGTAACATGTTTACTTCTGAAAAATAGGAGAAGTAAATAATCAGCGCGACCATCATCACGGTGATACCAAGCGTGTTACCAATACCGGCTGCATGCGCACGCGTATACGTATCAGGCAGGCGAATCAGTCCTAGGGCTGCGATTAAACTTAAAATCGAAGACGTGATGATGAGGAGTGAAATTAAAATTTCAAGACTTAGTGCGATCACGGACAATCACCTGACCTTTCTCTTCGAAGCGGGCGTATGAGACGGTACCGATGAAGGCGAGTAAGCCGATGATGAGTAACACATCAACAAAAACTGGCGTGTTTTGCATCATTGAAATTAGCGCAGCAATCGATACGAGTGCAATGCCGATACAATCAAGTGCGAGTACGCGATCAGCTAAGAAAAAGCCTTTGATGACACGGTATAAGAAAAGGATAATTGAAATGCCGAATAAGACTAATGAGATATAAATCGATACGTGTAAAATCATTTACGGAACACCTCCACGATGTGACGTTCAAAGCCATTGCGAATTTTACTGCGTTCTTCTTCAGGGTCGGTTAAGTCGATACAATGAATGTAAAAGGTGTGTGAATCTTCATCAACTTCGATACAGGTTGTTCCGGGTGTGAGTGAGATGAGCGACGTGAGTAGCATGACCTCCCAATCCGATTCAAGCACCGTGCGGTACTTGAAAATACCAGGCGTGATATCGATTTCATTTGATAAAATGACCTTCGACATGGTGATGGAACTCGTCACGACATCTCCTAAGAACATCATAATCAGTCGAATGACCGACCAGACCCGTTCTAAGTAAAAGCGACCATTGAAAAAGCGACGCATGGTGAAAAGCATAATAATACCGATTAAATAACCGATTAAAAAAGTGCTGAAATTGAATTCAGCTTGGAGAAACTGCCAAAGTAAGGCAATTAATGTATTGAGAAAGATTTGAAAAACCATTTAATTGCCTCCTAACACAGCAGTAATATAAACGAGTGGATCGATTAACGAATCAGATGCCTCGAGGACATAAGGGGTGACGAATTGAATCCCGACGCCAAATATGGCGGTAATTGCCACAAGTATCACCGTTGGTAGCATCATTTGTCGGTAGCCAAAGACGTAATGACGGGGCCCCCGTTCTTTGCCCCAAAAACCTAAGATGAAGATACGGAGTAGTGACAATAAAACGAAGAGACTCGAGACGAGGATGAGGATCCCGCCGACGCTATCGCCGCTTTCGAAGACACCTTTGACGATGTACAGTTTGCCGACAAAACCACTAAACGGTGGAATGCCTGCCAGTCCTAACATCGCGATGAAGAAGGTGATGGTCAGACCAGGGTAGCGGGCAATCAGTCCCGAAAAATCGCGAATATCAGGTGTGCCGGTAATAAAGAGGATCACACCAATAACCATGAACAACGCGACCTTGATTAACATATCGTGAATGAGGTAAAAGACGCTGCCAGTCATCCCTGATGTTGTTAAACTGGTAAAACCGACTAAGATGACCCCAATCGCGATTAAAATGTTGTAAATAATAATGTTTTTCATGTTCCGATAACTCATGGCACCAACGACACCGATAATAATTGTCAAGTAGGCCGACCAACGTAAGAAGTCCCATTCTATGCCGGGCGAACTGGAGAAAAACAAACTGAAGGTTCGTAAAATCGCGTAGACACCAACCTTAGTGAGAAGACCACCGAACAAAGCAAGAATCGGCATCGGTGCACTGACGTAGGAACTAGGTAACCAAACAAACAGTGGAAAAATACCGGCTTTGGAACCGAACACAAACAAAAAGAAAATCGCAATCACACTAATGAGGCCGGCGTCTGCGTTGCCTTGAACTTGTGCCAGTTTGTTGGCGATATCGGCCATATTAAGTGTGCCAACAATGCCGTAGAGCATCGCGACAGAGACGATGAAAAAGGCAGAGGCAATGACATTGAACACAAGGTACTTTAAAATCCCTTGCAACTGTACTCGCGTGCCACCTAAAACTAAAATACCATAGGATGACATCAGCATAACCTCGAAGAAAACGAATAGATTGAAAATATCACCGGTTAAAAAACTCCCGTTAACACCTGTAATCATAAAAAAGACAAGTGGGTAATAGAGTCCTTCTTCCCGTTGAACGCTGATGGTGCGGATTGAATATAAAATAATTAGCGGTAAAATGAGCGTTGTCGTTACAACGAGTAGCATGGCCAACATATCGGCCACTATGCTAATACCAAATGGAACAGGCCAGTTCCCCATTGTGACAACAAGTGTTCCTTCAGTGATTACTTTATAAGCACTGAAAAGGGAAGCAGCTAACAAAATAAAACTAAAACTTAGGGCTGCGGGACGCTGATATTTGATTTTATGAGGCAAAATCAATAATAGAATCGCTGCAACGAAAGGGATTAGAATTGGCAGTAAAGCAAAATTAGTCATCATCATCATCATTTCCTCTCGTGCGGTTAACCATGTCGGTTCCATTTTCTTGATACGCGCGGTAGGCCACTACTAAAAAGAGGGCGGTAACCGCAAAGCCAATAACAATCGCTGTTAAAATTAAGGCTTGTGGGATCGGATCATTAAACAAAGTTAAGCCATCCAATAAGATGGGGGCGTTACCTCGTTTGATACCACCAATCGTCAGTAAGGTGAGGTTTGCACCATGACTGACAATGGCTGTTCCAATAATAATCCGCAGTACATTTTTTGATAAGATTAAGTAAACACCGGCAGTAAACATCAGCCCGATGAGTAGACTCATTAACAATTCCATTTAATCACTCTCCCCAATCGCAATAATGATAGTGAGGATGGCGCCGAGCACAACCATCAAGACACCGACATCGAATAAAGTGGACGTGTACAGCCCAGTGTGCCCAAAGAGCGGCAATTCGACGTAGACAGTCGTATGTGTCAAAAAGGCTTCACCTTTAAAGAGGCTGATGCTCGAACTAATTAAGATGACGAGTAAACCAGCCCCTGCTAAACGGAGGGGGTTGAACGGCAAAATCCGTTTGACTAAGTTCAGGTCATAGGCAATCGCGAGTAACACAAAGGCCGAGACGATGATAAGACCACCGATGAAGCCACCACCAGGCATGTTATGCCCAGAGAAAAACGAGTCAGCACCAAAAATCAAAATAATAAAGACAATGATTTGTGACGCCATTCGGAGTAAGACATCATTATTCTTCATGTTGTTTATCTCCTTTGTTCAGACGTAAGCGCACCAATGAATAAATACAGATGGCTGCAATCGTTAAAACCGCTGATTCGAAGAACGTATCAAACCCACGGAAATCAACCAAGGTGACATTGACGACGTTTTTACCGCCACCAAGAGTGTAGGCATTTTCAATGAAATACGGCGAAAGCACCGAATCAAAGAAGGTCGTATTGAAAGAGGAGAACACCACCATGAACATGACGAAACCAACACCTAAGCTAATCCATAACCGCCAAGAAAACGGGGTGATTTTTTCCTCATCCTTACCAATTTGTGGTAAGAAACGAAACGCCAGTAAATATAAAATGACTGAAATTGTTTCAACCACAAGTTGCGTCAACGCGATGTCGGGAGCACGAGCGACCATAAACATAATCGCGATTAAATAACCGAGTGCCCCGAGTAGGATGACCGAGGTTAAGCGAGCTTTAGATAACATAATGGCTAATAAGACAATCGCGGTTGCAATGAAAATTAATACATCCAGCACGTCGATTTTAGTCAGTTTTATCATTGAAAAATCAAGCGAGTCGGTTGTTAGAACACCGACAAGTGTCATTAAAATAAAGGTCATAAATAAAATGATTAAGTAGAACCGTAAATTACCGTTCATAACGGTCGTCATTGAGCGGTACGATAATTTTTCAAAGTAATAGTTCCCGCGGTTATACACATCGTTCCAAGCAAAGGTATGACGGTAGCGCTTTTGAATCGCAGGCTTCCATTTTAAATAAGTAACTGCTAGCACTGTCCCAACCGCAATGATGGCGATTGTGAGCCACAGCGCGGGTGTAAACCCATGCCAGAGTGCTAAATGTAACTCGTAGCTAGGGTTGAGTGTCGTCTTGACACTATGTATTGCCGGTGTAATTAAACGATTGGCAAATAAGTTCGGAAACAAGCCACTCACAATTACTAAGACGATGAGTACAAGCGGTGAAAAGGCCATGCCAAGTGGTGTGTGTGTTGCACGTTTTGGCTGCAGCCATGGTTTTTGTTTGCCTGTAAATGGTCTAAAGAACAAAATCATACTATAGACGAACGTAATAACACTGGCAATCCACGCGACAAATAAGAAGATGTAAGACAACGTACTCAGTGTTGGTGCGTCAATCGACGAGAGGTGCACGAACGATTCTAAAAACATCTCTTTACTGATAAAGCCGTTAAAAGGTGGAATGCCGGCCATCGCAAATGTTCCAACAAAGGCAAGCGTTGCCGCTAAGGGCATGACGTTCATTAAGCCACCGAGGCGGCGGATGTCACGCGTACCTGTTTCATGATCGATAATACCAACGACCATAAATAAGGCACCTTTAAACGTTGCATGATTAAAGAGATGCAATAAGGCGGCTGCGAGTGCGGCAACATAAAAACCGTTCGCCTCCCGTAAGGCGTTAGAGCCAAGCCCGAGTAATGACATAATTAGCCCGAGCTGACTGATGGTTGAATAGGCGAGAATCGCTTTTAAATCGACCTGCTTTAAGGCGTTAAATGCGCCCCAAAATAAGGTGACTAGCCCGACAATCATAATCGTAACCGACCACGATTGATGTGTGGGAGCAAAGACCGGTGTCATGCGAGCAATTAAATAGAGTCCGGCTTTAACCATGGTGGCTGAATGAAGGTAGGCACTAATTGGTGTTGGTGCTTCCATCGCGTCGGGTAGCCAAATATGGAAGGGGAACTGAGCCGATTTCGTAAAGGCCCCAAGCATGATAAAAATCATCGCCAAGATGAAATACGGCGAATCGCTGAAGGCAGCTGCGCGAGCAATGACGGTTTGAATGCTAAAACTACCTGCGAGATTTGATAAAATAGCCATCCCACCAAGCATCATCAATCCACCGAAGACAGTAATATAGAGCGCTTTTTTAGCGCCGTAGCGCGAACGCTCCCGCTTATGCCAATACCCAATCAGCAAGAATGAGCTAATCGAAGTCATTTCCCAAAAAAGATAGAGCACCATCATATTATCTGATAAGACCAAGCCTAACATCGCGGTCATGAAGATTGCGAGGTAGGCATAAAAATAATGCAATTGTTCTTTTTTCTTACTCAAATAAAAGATTGAGTAGAGGGTGACGAGGGTACCGATACCTGTAATAAGTAAAACAAACAGGAGGCTCAGTCCATCAAGACGTAAGACATAGTTAATTCCTAAGTCGGGAATCCACTTCATTGTGTATACAAGCGGATGAGTTGTGAGATTCTGTGAGACGAAGCTTAAAAAGTAACAGAACAACCCTAATGGGAAGATGAGGACTAACCATCCAAGATGCCATTGTTGTAAGCGGCGATGAATAAACGGAATAAGGGCAGCTAAGCATAAGGGTAATAATACGGCAATGTGTAAAAAGTTCACTAAAATGAATCGCTCCTTTCGTATAAATGGTAGTAAACAATAAGATACTTACTTTAAGTATAACTAAAAAAATATAGCATAACAAATGATAGAAGGTATCTGCTCGATTTAATGAAAAAAAACTCAACCTCGCACAGACGCTAATGTGGAGGTTGAGGCGCTTAATGCAGTTCGATTTTACGCTTGCGATCAGATCGCATACTCATCTGTAATAAGCAATAGGTGAGCAGGAACATGAACGCTGTAAAGATAAACACGAATGAAATACTAAAGAGACTTGCGAGTTCACCGCCAATGACAGGACCGATGACGTTGCCTAAAAAACGGGCACTTTGATTGTAACCAAGCACCTCGCCTTGGATTGAAATGGGTGAGGCGAGCCGAATGTATGCCGTTGTTAATGGGATTAAGCCACCGATGACAATCCCGAATAAAAAGCGTAAGAAAATAAATAAGGTCATCGAATTGATAAAGGCCATTGGAATAATGGCGATGGCGGAGCCAATTAACAGATAGCCGATAATTTTTTCGTATCCGTGATGGTCACCTAAAATACCCCAACGACGTGTCATAATCAAATTCCCAAAGCCGGTTGCTGAGAATGCTAGCCCTGATAACAGTGCGATGTTGTTCGTGTGCGGTACGAGCTCTTTAACATAGAGCGAGAGCAGTGGCTGTAAACTGAAGTTGGCAATTTGGACGAGACTGGTTGCAATCATCATCATCGTTAAAACACGAATATGTAAGATGTAAGCAATCGTATTTGGTACTTTTTCGTTTTTTGTTGTATTGGTGGTGTGTGTAACAGTATCTTTTAAGACAAAGGTAACAAGGAGCGCTACGATGAATAAGGCGATACTTGAAAGGTAGAAGGTTTGTTTGAAACCAAAGACATCAGCTAAATAGCCGCCAATCAATGGACCAAACAGCATCCCCGTCACACTGCCGAGCTGTAAGGTTCCTAACACGCGACCGGACTCCTTTTTAGGTGTTTGCCGCGCGATAAAGGCATTGGAAACACCGACAAAACCAGTTACGATACCCATGAAAATTCGCAAGAAGAACAGATGAGATACGCTGCTGACCTCTCCCATTAAATAGAGCGAGAGCGCCATTCCGACTGAGGTGAAGATGAGAATTGGTTTAAAGCCATGGCGGTCACCGATTTTCCCCCATAAGGGTGAAACGAGAAAGGCTGCTAAAAAGGTAACGCCGAAAATATAACCTGACCATCGCTGGATATGATCTTGGGAATAGTTGCCAAAAGTGGCGATGTACAATGAAAGGAACGGCATAATCATTGTCATGCTGATGGAAACTAAAAAGTTGGCGGCCATTAAAAGATAGAGGTTTTTCTTTAGTTGAGACATAGAGACACGTCCTTTCGATTCAGTCTGTAGCGAAACAAAGTTGCATTTGAATTTTTAGTTTGGTTATCAGTAGATTCAATGTTAAAATAAGGTGAAATAAATTATAAAGGAGATTGAATTATGTCATTCCCACAATTAACCAAAGAAGTACAAGCAAATGAACGTCTTGTTGCGTTTGAAACAACAATGGGTACAATCGAAATCAAGTTATTCCCAGAGGAAGCACCTAAAACAGTTGAAAACTTTATTACACATGTTGAAAATGGCTACTACAATGGTCTATTCTTCCACCGTGTTATTAAAGATTTCATGTTACAAGGTGGCGATCCAACCGGTACTGGTATGGGTGGCGAAAGTATTTGGGGCAAATCATTTGCTGATGAATTTTCGCGCAACTTATTCAACTTCCGTGGTGCGTTATCGATGGCGAATGCTGGACCGAACACAAACGGCAGCCAATTCTTCATCGTGCAAGCAAGTGAAGTGCCAAAAAACATGACACGCCAAATGAAAGATGCTGACTTCCCAGAAGAAGTTGTCAATGCGTATAAAGAAAACGGTGGAACACCATGGTTGGATTACCGTCATACTGTATTCGGTCAAGTTGTTGAAGGCATGGATATCGTTGATGCGATTGCAGATGTGAAAAAAGGCGTGCAAGATCGTCCGGTTGAAGATGTTGTGATTAACAAAATTACGATTCTTAAATAAGCTATTAATAAAGTGTTACCCTCTAATAGATAGAGGGTAACACTTTTTTTATGTCATTAAGTTTGTAAAGGCGGCAACGATACGATTGATGCCTTCATTGACTAAGGTTTCAGTTGTTGCAACGTTGATACGAATGAAGCCGCGTCCTTCTTCGCCGTAGACTGATCCGAGTGTGATGCCGACACCTTGCTCGATTAGTTCGCTCATTAAGGTGTTTTCACTAATACCGGTTTGACGGTAATCAATCCAGAGCAAATAGGAGGCATCGATAGGTGTTACTTCTATTAAAGGTAATTGACTGAGTTGCTTATGAGCAGTATCAATGTTTTTTTTGAGTTGGACGAGTAATTCTGTCAACCAGTCTCCGCCTGTTTCATAGGCCGCTTGTAAGGCTGTAGCGCCGAAGATATTAAGGTCAGGATAGGCTCGTTCGGCCCGGATTGCTACGATACGCTCGCGTAACTGAGCATTATCACTAATTAAATAGGCCGCTTGTAAACCTGCGAGGTTAAATGTTTTAGAGGGTGCCATTAAGGTGACAATCGTCGCCTGTGTTGTGTTGAGGGCGGCGATTGGTACGTGTGATTCAAAGGCTAAATCGGAATGAATTTCATCAGAAATAATTGCGACATTGTATTGTGCGCATAACATAATAATCTGTGACAGTTCTGCTTGAGACCAGACACGACCAGATGGATTATGAGGTGAACAAAATAAGAAAGCAGTTGTCAAAGGATCAGCTAAACGCTGTTCAAATGTATCAAAGTCAAAATAATAGCGGTGATCTTGATAATGCAACGGCGCAAAGACGACGTTACGTCCTATCCGTGGAGGGACTTCGAAAAATGGGTTATAGACAGGAGGGCACATTAAGACATTTTCACCCGGCTGCGTTAAGGCTTCAAGCGCTACTGAAATACTCGCCACGACATTATGATTATAAATAATCATCTCAGGCTCAATCTGCCAATTATACTTGCGGTGCAACCAATTGCAAATGGCAGTATTAGCTACGTCTGGTACGAAATTATAGCCGTAAATATTATGGTTAACAACTTTTTGTAAAGCGAGTGTTACACCCGCTGGTGGATGGAAATCCATATCAGCAATCCACATCGGTAAAACCGCCTTGCCAAAGACGGTGGGTGCGTTATCCCATTTAAGACAGTTCGTTTGTTGGCGTCTGTTTACTTCGTTAAAGTTAGTTGTCATCGTGTCACCTCTCCGTATGTTAGTTTAACTACCGTTATTGTACCTCAATTTGAAGGGATATAAAAATGTTAACGAGCTTTCGCAAGTGAAATAAAGTCGCTAAAATGGACAGTTATGAGCTGATAAAGCGACAATAAAAATGCTATAATTAATAATTGAAGAGACAACGTTAGAAAGAAGGGTACGTATGGTCAAATATAAGATAGGTGATATTGTCGAAGGGACCGTCGATGGCATTCAAAAATATGGTGCTTTTATCAAACTTTCAGAAGAGACACAAGGCTTGATACATATATCTGAGGTGACCCATGGTTTCGTGAAAGATATTAATGATTACTTGCATGTCGGACAAACGCTTAAAGTTAAAATTGTAAGCGTTGACGAAGGAAAGAAGCGGATGAGCTTATCATTGCGTGCAATGGAAGATAGTGAAAATAGCGAAGTCGGTGAAGCGGGATTTGACCCGTTACGCAAACAAATGCCGATTTGGATTGAGACATTCAAAGGCACAGGTGAAATTAGTGATTAGAAAGCTCCTTTCTCTGGTTGTTGACTTCGAATGATTCAGTTGTGAACATTGTGGTGCGTTAGTTGTCCATTAAATGAAGTATTGCGTTATGTTTATATTGAAAAAACAGGTTGATTAGTATAAAGTTAGGGTGTTAATAAAAAATTACTGGGGGTTTCGAAATGACTCATATTAAATTTGATTATTCGAACGCGTTGGCATTTTTCGGTCAACATGAAATGGATTACTTACAAAGTGCTGTAACTGCAGCTCATAATGATTTGCACAACGGCACTGGTGTCGGAAACGACGCGTTAGGTTGGATCGATTTGCCAACAAATTATGATAAAGAAGAATACGCTCGTATTCAAGCCGCTAGTAAAAAAATTCAAGGCGATTCAGAAGTATTAATCGTTGTCGGTATCGGTGGTTCATACTTAGGCGCTCGTGCAGCAATCGAATTCATCAAGAGTTCATTTAATAACGTGGATAGCAAAGCTGTTCGTAAAGCACCACAAGTTTTCTTTGCTGGTAACAGTATTAGCTCAACTTACTTACATGATTTAGTGGAGTTTGTTAAAGACAAAGATTTCTCTGTTAACATTATTTCTAAATCAGGAACAACGACAGAACCTGCCTTAGCTTTCCGTATCTTAAAAGGTCTTTTGATCGAGAAATATGGTAAAGAAGAAGCTAAATCACGTATTTATGCAACAACCGATAAAGCTAAAGGTGCTTTGAAAACAGAAGCGGATAACGAAGGATACGAAACGTTTGTCGTACCAGATGACATCGGTGGACGTTTTTCAGTCTTAACTGCTGTCGGTCTATTACCAATTGCAGCGGCAGGTATCGATACAGACGCTATTATGGCGGGTGCTCGTCAAGCAAGCGAAGATTTACGTAGCCCGAACATCTCGGAAAACATCGCTTATCAATATGCTGTTGCGCGCAATGTGTTATACAGTAAAGGTAAAACAGTTGAGATGTTAATTAACTATGAACCAAGCTTGCAGTACTTTAACGAATGGTGGAAACAACTATTCGGTGAAAGTGAAGGTAAGGATCAAAAAGGAATTTATCCATCATCAGCGAACTACTCTACAGATTTACATTCATTAGGTCAATACGTTCAAGAAGGTCGTCGTATTCTAATGGAAACAGTTGTCAAAGTAGCGGAACCACGTTTTGATATTGATATTCCATCAGATGAAAAAAATCTTGATGGTTTGAACTTCCTTGCCGGTAAAACAGTTGATTATGTTAATGAAAAAGCATTCCAAGGAACGTTATTAGCGCATACTGATGGTGAAGTGCCCAACTTTGTTGTCGAAATCCCTAAATTAGATGAGTTTTCATTAGGTTACCTCATTTACTTCTTCGAAAAAGCGGTAGGCCTTTCAGGTTACTTGTTAGGTGTTAACCCATTCGATCAACCAGGGGTTGAAGCATACAAGAAAAACATGTTTGCTTTATTGGGTAAACCAGGTTTTGAAACAGAAAAAGCGGAATTAGAAGCACGTTTAGATAAATAAAAGCAGTACTAATAAAGGTGTGTAGCGCTTCAAAGCCTACCACCTTTATTTTTTTTGAAAAAAACTATTGCCAAATGATGGTGCTGTCATATATACTAAGTAAACAGTTTACAAACGAAAACAATAAGGTTTCGAGAGTGGAAAAAGTTTCTCGTAAGAAACAGTTTTTTTAAAAGGAAAATTGTTGACATATCATTTTGTAACTGTTATGATAATACATGTTGAGTGAGAGGCGCTGATATAAAGCGTTTTGATTAAAAAAACATTTTCAAAAAGATGTTGACAACAAACACAACACATGATAATATTAAGAAGTTGTCAGCGAGAGCCGATAACGATTGACCTTTGAAAACTGAACGAACAAAAAAGATGTTATATGCTTAAACTCTTAGGAGTTTAACCAATTAATTTCGTAACGACAACAAGTAATAAATTTTTAGCTAGCGAACTAGTTAAGGATCATTTGACGGTTTAAACACCGTTACTTTTTAACGAGAGTTTGATCCTGGCTCAGGACGAACGCTGGCGGCGTGCCTAATACATGCAAGTCGAACGAACGGATAAGGAGCTTGCTCCTTTGAAGTTAGTGGCGGACGGGTGAGTAACACGTGGGTAACCTGCCTCACAGCTGGGGATAACATCGAGAAATCGATGCTAATACCGAATGTGCTGAACATCATAAGATGTTCAAGTGAAAGACGGTTTCGGCTGTCACTGTGAGATGGACCCGCGCTGGATTAGCTAGTTGGTAAGGTAATGGCTTACCAAGGCGACGATCCATAGCCGACCTGAGAGGGTGATCGGCCACATTGGGACTGAGACACGGCCCAAACTCCTACGGGAGGCAGCAGTAGGGAATCTTCGGCAATGGACGAAAGTCTGACCGAGCAACGCCGCGTGAGCGAAGAAGGCCTTCGGGTCGTAAAGCTCTGTTGTTAGAGAAGAACAAGGGTGAGAGTAACTGTTCACCCCTTGACGGTATCTAACCAGAAAGCCACGGCTAACTACGTGCCAGCAGCCGCGGTAATACGTAGGTGGCAAGCGTTGTCCGGAATTATTGGGCGTAAAGCGCGCGCAGGCGGTCTTTTAAGTCTGATGTGAAAGCCCCCGGCTCAACCGGGGAGGGTCATTGGAAACTGGAAGACTTGAGGACAGAAGAGGAGAGTGGAATTCCAAGTGTAGCGGTGAAATGCGTAGATATTTGGAGGAACACCAGTGGCGAAGGCGGCTCTCTGGTCTGTTACTGACGCTGAGGCGCGAAAGCGTGGGGAGCAAACAGGATTAGATACCCTGGTAGTCCACGCCGTAAACGATGAGTGCTAAGTGTTAGGGGGTTTCCGCCCCTTAGTGCTGCAGTTAACGCATTAAGCACTCCGCCTGGGGAGTACGACCGCAAGGTTGAAACTCAAAGGAATTGACGGGGGCCCGCACAAGCGGTGGAGCATGTGGTTTAATTCGAAGCAACGCGAAGAACCTTACCAGGTCTTGACATCCTTTGACCATTCTGGAGACAGAACTTTCCCTTCGGGGACAAAGTGACAGGTGGTGCATGGTTGTCGTCAGCTCGTGTCGTGAGATGTTGGGTTAAGTCCCGCAACGAGCGCAACCCTTGATTTTAGTTGCCAGCATTAAGTTGGGCACTCTAAAGTGACTGCCGGTGTAAGCCGGAGGAAGGTGGGGATGACGTCAAATCATCATGCCCCTTATGACCTGGGCTACACACGTGCTACAATGGATAATACAAAGGGTCGCGAAGCCGCGAGGTGGAGCCAATCCCATAAAATTATTCTCAGTTCGGATTGCAGGCTGCAACTCGCCTGCATGAAGCCGGAATCGCTAGTAATCGTAGATCAGCATGCTACGGTGAATACGTTCCCGGGCCTTGTACACACCGCCCGTCACACCACGAGAGTTTGTAACACCCAAAGCCGGTTTGGTAACCTTCGGGAGCTAGCCGTCTAAGGTGGGATAGATAATTGGGGTGAAGTCGTAACAAGGTAGCCGTATCGGAAGGTGCGGCTGGATCACCTCCTTTCTAAGGAATAGGAACACACCTTCGGGTGTGATAAGTTACATTAATTGTTGTATGACATCTGTTTGTTCGTTTAGTTTTGAGAAGTCAATCTTCTCCAAAGGGCCTATAGCTCAGCTGGTTAGAGCGCACGCCTGATAAGCGTGAGGTCGATGGTTCGAGTCCATTTAGGCCCACCATTTTAAATTGAATACCCTTATAAAGGGGCCTTAGCTCAGCTGGGAGAGCGCCTGCCTTGCACGCAGGAGGTCAGCGGTTCGATCCCGCTAGGCTCCACCATTATTTTTTTGTTCTTTGAAAACTGAATACTAATTGATATGAAATAGAAAGACCAAGTAACAACCGAGACTCATTTTAGGTGATTTATAATCATCAGGTCGTATCGCACGACCAACCAGACATATGTTCATTATGTCGAACTAAAAGCCGTAAGGTGATTAGTAAAGAGGCGTTAGTAGTTGTTTAACAACGAACACAAATCTGAAGGTTAAGTTAGAAAGGGCGCACGGTGAATGCCTTGGCACTAGGAGCCGATGAAGGACGGGACTAACACCGATATGCTTTGGGGAGCTGTACGTAAGCTTTGATCCAGAGATTTCCGAATGGGGAAACCTACTATGCTTGATCGCATAGTGTCTACAACTGAATACATAGGTTGTTTGACGGCAGACGCAGGGAACTGAAACATCTTATTACCTGCAGGAAGAGAAAGAAAAATCGATTTCCTGAGTAGCGGCGAGCGAAACGGAAACAGCCCAAACCAAAGAGCTTGCTCTTTGGGGTTGTAGGACATTCTACACGGAGTTACAAAGGAAGCGTTTAGTTGAGTAACCTGGAAAGGTTAACCAAAGAGGGTAACAGTCCCGTAAACGAAAAGCGCTTCTCTCCAGAATGTATCCTGAGTACGGCGGAACACGAGAAATTCCGTCGGAATCCACGGGGACCATCCCGTAAGGCTAAATACTCCCTAGTGACCGATAGTGTACCAGTACCGTGAGGGAAAGGTGAAAAGAACCCCGGAAGGGGAGTGAAATAGTTCCTGAAACCGTGTGCCTACAAGTAGTTAAAGCCCGTTAATGGGTGATAGCGTGCCTTTTGTAGAATGAACCGGCGAGTTACGTTTACTAGCAAGGTTAAGTCGAGAAGACGGAGCCGCAGCGAAAGCGAGTCTGAATAGGGCGAATTAGTTAGTAGGCGTAGACCCGAAACCAGGTGATCTACCCATGTCCAGGATGAAGGTAAGGTAAAACTTACTGGAGGTCCGAACCCACGTAAGTTGAAAATTGCGGGGATGAGGTGTGGGTAGCGGAGAAATTCCAATCGAACCTGGAGATAGCTGGTTCTCTCCGAAATAGCTTTAGGGCTAGCCTCGAGGTAGAGAGTCGTGGAGGTAGAGCACTGTTTGAACTAGGGGCCCATCTAGGGTTACTGAATTCAGATAAACTCCGAATGCCATCGACTTATACTCGGGAGTCAGACAGTGAGTGATAAGATCCATTGTCGAGAGGGAAACAGCCCAGACCACCAGTTAAGGTCCCTAAATATACGTTAAGTGGAAAAGGATGTAGTATTGCTTAGACAACTAGGATGTTGGCTCAGAAGCAGCCACCATTTAAAGAGTGCGTAATAGCTCACTAGTCGAGTGACACCGCGCCGAAAATGTACCGGGGCTAAACGTATTACCGAAACTGTGGATGAACATCTATGATGTTCGTGGTAGGAGAGCGTTCTAAAGACAGCGAAGTCAGACCGTGAGGACTGGTGGAGTGTTTAGAAGTGAGAATGCCGGTATGAGTAGCGAAAGACGGGTGAGAATCCCGTCCACCGAATATCTAAGGTTTCCTGGGGAAGGCTCGTCCGCCCAGGGTTAGTCGGGACCTAAGCTGAGGCCGATAGGCGTAGGCGATGGACAACAGATTGATATTTCTGTACCAGTCATTAATGTTTGAGCGATGGGGGGACGCAGTAGGATACGAACGCATGCTGATGGATATGCATGTACAAGCAATTAGGCAGGAAAGTAGGCAAATCCGCTTTCCGCGTAAGCTGAGTTGTGATGTGGTGGCACCTAGTGCCGTAGGTTCTGATTCCACACTGCCAAGAAAAGCCTCTAGTTAGTTAATGACTGCCCGTACCGCAATCCGACACAGGTAGATGAGGAGAGAATCCTAAGGTGAGCGAGAGAACTCTTGTTAAGGAACTCGGCAAAATGACCCCGTAACTTCGGGAGAAGGGGTGCTCTATTAAGGTGAAAGCCTGAGAGAGCCGCAGTGAATAGGCCCAAGCGACTGTTTACCAAAAACACAGGTCTATGCAAAATCGTAAGATGAAGTATATGGGCTGACACCTGCCCGGTGCTGGAAGGTTAAGAGGAGTGCTTAGCGCAAGCGAAGGTGCGAATTGAAGCCCCAGTAAACGGCGGCCGTAACTATAACGGTCCTAAGGTAGCGAAATTCCTTGTCGGGTAAGTTCCGACCCGCACGAAAGGTGTAACGATTTGGGCACTGTCTCAACAAGAGACTCGGTGAAATTATAGTACCTGTGAAGATGCAGGTTACCCGCGACAGGACGGAAAGACCCCGTGGAGCTTTACTGCAATCTGATATTGAATGTTTGTGTCACTTGTACAGGATAGGTAGGAGCCTTGGACTCCGGAGCGCTAGCTTCGGATGAGGCGTTGGTGGGATACTACCCTTGTGACATGACCATTCTAACCCGCACCCCTTATCGGGGTGGGAGACAGTGTCAGATGGGCAGTTTGACTGGGGCGGTCGCCTCCTAAAGAGTAACGGAGGCGCCCAAAGGTTCCCTCAGAATGGTTGGAAATCATTCGCAGAGTGTAAAGGCACAAGGGAGCTTGACTGTGAGACCTACAAGTCGAACAGGGACGAAAGTCGGGCTTAGTGATCCGGTGGTTCCGCATGGAAGGGCCATCGCTCAACGGATAAAAGCTACCCCGGGGATAACAGGCTTATCTCCCCCAAGAGTCCACATCGACGGGGAGGTTTGGCACCTCGATGTCGGCTCATCGCATCCTGGGGCTGTAGTCGGTCCCAAGGGTTGGGCTGTTCGCCCATTAAAGCGGTACGCGAGCTGGGTTCAGAACGTCGTGAGACAGTTCGGTCCCTATCCGTCGCGGGCGCAGGAAATTTGAGAGGAGCTGTCCTTAGTACGAGAGGACCGGGATGGACACACCGCTGGTGTACCAGTTGTTCCGCCAGGAGCATCGCTGGGTAGCTATGTGTGGAAGGGATAAACGCTGAAAGCATCTAAGCGTGAAGCCCCCCTCGAGATGAGATTTCCCATCACTTTATGTGAGTAAGACCCCTGAGAGACGATCAGGTTGATAGGTTCGGAGTGGAAGTGCAGCGATGTACGGAGCGGACGAATACTAATAGGTCGAGGACTTAACCTTATTAAGTTTTAAAAGCGAAAATGACGATGGGTTGTTACCTTTCGAAAAAACATCAATTAGTATTCAGTTTTGAGAGTGCAAACTTTCATTGATAATTTCATAATTATCCAGACATATTTATCTGTTTGGTGACGATAGCAAAGAGGATACACCTGTTCCCATCCCGAACACAGTAGTTAAGCTCTTTAGCGCCGATGGTAGTTGGGGGTTTCCCCCTGTGAGAGTAGGACGTTGCCAAGCATTTATCCGCAATAGCTCAGTTGGTAGAGCACACGACTGTTAATCGTGTTGTCGTAGGTTCGAGCCCTACTTGCGGAGTAATATGGGGAGTTGTCCGAGTGGCTGAAGGAGCACGGTTGGAAACCGTGTAGGCAGTGTAAACTGTCTCAAGGGTTCAAATCCCTTACTCTCCGTAGTGAATCTGTTTAAAAATTGTGTCTTAAGGCCCGTTGGTCAAGCGGTTAAGACACCGCCCTTTCACGGCGGTATCACGGGTTCGAATCCCGTACGGGTCATAACTTATCTTCGATAAGTTGCAAGTTTAGTAAGTTGGGGGTTTAGCTCAGCTGGGAGAGCATCTGCCTTACAAGCAGAGGGTCGGCGGTTCGAGCCCGTCAACCCCCACCATTTTTATTATTATTATCGCGGGATGGAGCAGTCTGGTAGCTCGTCGGGCTCATAACCCGAAGGTCGTTGGTTCAAATCCAGCTCCCGCAATTGCAAGCAATTGCAAACAAGTTTTTGGTCTGGTAGTTCAGCTGGTTAGAATGCCTGCCTGTCACGCAGGAGGTCGCGGGTTCGAGTCCCGTCCAGACCGTTAGTTTTATGGCTCAGTAGCTCAGTTGGTAGAGCAACGGATTGAAGCTCCGTGTGTCGGCAGTTCGACTCTGTCCTGAGCCATTGCAACATCTATATGGAGGAGTAGCGAAGTGGCTAAACGCGACGGACTGTAAATCCGTTCCTTAGGGTTCAGTGGTTCGAATCCACTCTCCTCCACCATTTTTAGGGACATAGTTTAACGGTAGAATAGAGGTCTCCAACACCTTTGATGTGGGTTCGATTCCTACTGTCCCTGCCATTTTTTTGATGTTTAAATATATTTATTATGGCGGTTGTGGTGAAGTGGTTAACACACCTGATTGTGGTTCAGGCATGCGTGGGTTCGATCCCCATCATCCGCCTTTATTAATTTATATATATCCTTGGGGTGTAGCCAAGCGGTAAGGCAATGGATTTTGATTCCATCATGCGTAGGTTCGATCCCTGCCACCCCAGTTTTTTTGCGAAAGTAGTTCAGTGGTAGAACATCACCTTGCCAAGGTGGGGGTCGCGGGTTCGAATCCCGTCTTTCGCTTTTATTATGTGGCGGTATAGCCAAGTGGTAAGGCAGAGGTCTGCAAAACCTTCACCACCGGTTCAAATCCGGTTACCGCCTTCATTATAAAGTATACGCCGGCGTGGCGGAATGGCAGACGCGCTGGACTCAAAATCCAGTGCCCGCAAGGGCGTACGAGTTCAAGTCTCGTCGCCGGTATCCTTAGAGTATCAACGTGTATCTTACGTTGGTGCTCTTCTTTTTGTCTTGGTTATTTTTAGGAGAGTCTCCAATTTGAGCCATAAATGTTTCCGATATATATGGTATACTTTAATTATCTTAAGAAGAATAATTGTGATGAAGGAAGGGATAGAGTTGGAGAAAAGACTTAAAGACTTAGTTGATTTTTCTATATTGCCTAATGACCTTAGAAGAGCACTTGAAAGGTTACCTAAAGATGGTGAACAAGCATTGATAGAAATGTATGATGAAAATTCTGAATTTCAAAAATATGCACATCCTGTAAATATTGCTAAAGACTTTCTAATTGAGGATAACACTGAATTATATCATTATACAAGCTATGATAATTTAGCTTCTATTGTTACAGGAAAAAAGTTTTGGATTAAAAGCAAATCTTATATGAATGACCCAAAAGAATTTAGTTATACTTACGAATTAAGTGAATCCTTACTTAAAGAATTAGGAGCTAGCGATAGTGAAATAAGTGATTTCAAAAGTATAATTCAAGGCGTTAAATTTGATATATACCTGTGGTCTTTCTCTGAAAATGAAGCTTCTCAGGCTTTATGGGGCAATTATGGAAATAAAAAAGGTGTTGCGCTAAAAATGAATACCAAGGTTTTAATGGAAGAGTTGGGTACCCATTTTTCAAATGGGAAAGATAATCTAATGGACTATACAGTAGGTAGTGCGTATGTTTTCCCTTTAAAAGTTCTATATAATCAAGAAGAACAAAAGAAAAGGCTATCTGTAGTTTTAGTTCAGTGGTTAAGATCGTCAAGGAACATGCAGTTTGACCCACCAGATATGGAAGAAATTATGAATAATTGTCTAAAGGCTCTACTCTTATATGCAGTCATGTTAAAGAACCCTCTGTTATACCAAGAAGAAGAGGGAAGGTTTATCATTTTAAATATTACAGATGGCAATCAAGTAGCTCCTGAATTTTATGTAGATGATGTTCCTTTTGTTTCTTGTGGATTAATGGGACGAATGCTTTCTGAAGTAATTATTCAAACTGGTAGTGACGTTGAATATTCAGTAGTTAACTCACTTCTTTCTAGCAATGGCTTTGAAAATGTAAGGATAACTAATTCGATTTTACCTTACTAATTATTTTTATAACTAACCCACAATAAGCCACTCAATTCGTTAGGGAATGAGTGGCTTATTGTGGGTTATGGCTTGTGTTAAAAGAGGTCATTTAACTTGTCTGACATGCTTTTCTACTTACTTGGGTAAAGATGTCCATATGTGTCGTAAGTCGTGTGAATGAAGGTATGCATGTGTATTCACTTTACAACACTAATATCTATTAATTCAAAATAAATCATTGACACCTATTTAATAAGTGTTTATACTATAAGTGTACTTACTATAAAAAGAGAGAAGGCTATTACAATGAAATTTAGTTTTGAATTAAAAACAGATGCAACACTTGAGCAAGTTTGGGGGCTATACGAAGATGTAAATAAATGGTTCTCATGGGAGTCTGACTTAGAAGATATATCATTAGAAAGTGAATTTAAAACAGGTACACATGGCACTATGAAGTTAGTAGGACGTCCTCAGGTAACGTTTGTTTTAGAGTCTGTTACGACTAATAAGGAATTTACTAATAAGACAATTATTCCATCTATTGGAGAAATCTATTTTAGTCATGAAATTTCTAAGATTGATGACAAAACATTAGTAAAACACTCAGTTGAATTTGTACCACTTAACAGAAAGGCTATATCTGAAGATTTAGGTCTTGTTTCTCAAGTGTTTTCTTCTGTTCCTAAATCTGTATTTTCACTTTTAGAGGTTGCAAATGGATAGTAGCTTATCATCTGATTTTCAGAGTACACCTAATGAATCAACTGGTCTATCATTTATAAAGGTGTATAACCTTTGGCATAAACTAATTAAAGATGAATTAAAAACTGTGAATCTAACTCATCCGCAGTTCACAGTACTTGCATCTTTAGGTTATCTTAGTCAAAGAAATAAAGAAGTATCACAGGTAGATATTTCTAAACAAGCTGATATTGATGTAATGACAGTATCTACAATCATTAGAAATTTAGAAAAGACAAAATTATTGTTTCGTCAAGAATCATCAGTTGACACTAGAGCTAAGTCAATTATGCTTACAGAAGAGGGAAGAGTAGTTTTATCTAAAGCTTTGCCTTTGGTTGAGGGGATTGATAATGTATTCTTTGGTAATTTAGAAACAGATAAACAGTGTTTTAACAGTTTGTTACTAAAATTGATTGAGTCGAACTCGAGTAAGGGGTAACATTTTTGAAGGAATTGTCTTAAACTAATATATATTTGATACACTCAAAGAAAGAGCCTAAACGTTACTTTTACGTTCAAGCTCTTTCTTTTTAAAATAGGTCATTTAGCTTGTCTGACATGCTTTTTTGCTTACTTGGGTAAAGATGTCCATATGTGTCGTAAGTCGTTTGAATAGAGGCGTGACCGAGTCTTTCTTTGATTGGAAATTGCTTTTCTCCATTCTCAATTAATAAGGCAACATGTGAGTGCCTAAAGTCATGAATCCGAATCCGTTTTAGCTCTGTTGTTCGCTCTAAAATAGCGTTATACTTGTTAGTTACCATGTATCGAGAGATTATACTAGGAGCAAACTGAAAGACTTGTAATTGTTCTACATCATCAGTAAATCGTGACAACCTAGCAGTTTGAGTCTCTTTCCATGACTGTAATTCATCTGCTAAGTTACTTTGAATTGTGATTTTACGTATACTGGCATCTGTTTTTGGTTCGTTGAGTATGGTTCTCCCTGGAAGATGTATAAGTGTTTTATTTACGTCAATTTCTTTTCTGTTAAAGTCGATGTCTTTCCACGTTAACCCTAGCAATTCACCAATACGCATACCAGTTGAAAAAAGCACCTTGAAAATTAATTTATATGAGCTATCATCTGGTTCTAGTAAGGTCAAAAATTGTTGGAAATCTTTTACAGTCCAGTAGTTCATCTTATGCTTAGGTACTGGCAGTCTTTTAATCTGAGAACAGGGGTTTTCATTAAGAAAGCCTTCCTTAACGGCAATGTCTAATAGTTTTTTCATTAAGATCATTTGTTTATTGACAGTGTTGTTAGTTAAATCTTTATCTAACAATGTTTCTCTGAATGCGTCAATATCTTTGTAGGTTAAAAGGCCAATGGTTGCGTGTTTGAAGTAGGGTGAAAAGTGTTTATTATAATTACCGTTTTGCGATGAAATATAGCTCTCTTTGCGTTGTTTTTTCTTGTCTTCAGCTTTCATTATCTCGTATAAGATGTCGAGTGAAGCTCCCTTAATAGTAGAGTAGTCACCATATTTCGTCATTCTGTAGTAACTTTCTAATTCTAAAGCCTCCTTACGGGTCTTTATATTCCTTTTAATGAATCGGTTTCGCTTGCCAGTAACAGCATTGTACCCCTTAGAGATATCTAGTTTCCATGTGTCTTTACCTTTTTCTTTTGTGACTGACATTATTAGCACACTCCTTCTAGTTCTAACGGTATTTTAATTCCAAGCATACCTTCAACTGTTATAACTGGTACAAGACCTAGTCGTTTATTGTCGTAAAAAGTGATTCCTTCTTCAACTAATTGAGCTTTAGTTTGTTTAATGATTCGTTCTGCTGTGCAATGTCCATAACCTAAGTTGATTAAACCTTGTTTGTTTATTAATGGAATATTCATGTTTGTTTTCCTCCGATATAATAGTTTTAAATCAGTTCTAACTGACTTAAATAATTATTTAAAACATCTGAATTAAAGTCCAGCCCCTTTATCCTAAAATATTTCTTTATATACTGGTCAAAAGAGCATCGGAAGTTAAAAGCGAGTAGGGTCTTTTAGTATCAGAGTTAGACGATTTCACCTAAGGTGAAAATCAATATCTAGGGTAGTGAAAACAACTTCTGAGTACCCCAAGATAAAGAAGCAAAATAACTGAAAATCTAAGTTGATTTATCTGATTCATTAGCTCTTTGTTCTAAAGTTAAAATGACAGTAAATAATTGACTGGAAAATTAAGTATAAGTTACAGTAAAATGAGTTTGTGTCAGTTGGGTTGAGTGAGATTTAAAATCAAGTGATCCGTGAGTATATCTATTCGACAAGCTGGAAGATACAAGTCAAATAATTATAATCAGAGTTCAGTACCCCAAAGAAGGCAAAATAAATAAGACAACTCGTGAGCTGTCTTATCTAGGTTAACCAAAATTAATTTCGTCTAATACTGCTTCTTTTGTGACTTCGTCTAAGCCTAGGTAACTAAGTGTTGATTTTTGGTCTGAATGGTTAAGCAGCTTCATGACAAACCCAATATCATATTTAGTTTGTTCATATACTCTATAAGCTCCAGTTTTTCTCATCGTGTGAGTACCAAGATAGTTAAGTCCTAATAAGTCGCCTGTCTTGTCCATGATTTTGTAGTATTGCTTTCTAGTTATGCAGTTGTCTGGATTGGTAGAGGAGGGGAAGAGCCATTTACTTTTTATGCCTTGTTCTTTCAAGTAGTCATGATAAATGATAAGGTCTTTTTCTAGTGGCTTTAAGTAGAGTGTATTTGGTTTACCTGTCTTTTGGTCTTTTGTGTGTGCACGTTCTTTGAGTACCCCTGATTCTGTGAACACGTCTGAATACTCGAGGGATAAGACGTCACTTACTCGTAATAAGGTCGCTTTCCCGAATTGGAAGATTGTGTAGTTTCGTCTGCCTGCCTTGAAGTTGTTTAAAAGTGTGTCCTGTACCTGTTTGAGAATGATTGAGTCCTTGATGGGTTGTACATTATGATTCTGTCTTTGTGCCATGGTTCTAGTCTCCTTCGATGGGTTATTTTAAGGACTTTTTGGAAAAATGCCCCTACTTAGCTTGCGATAAGAAGCTAGCCCTTGTCAATCAAAGGTTTGGTAGGGGTCATTTGATTAAAAAGACCCCATATGATCTAGTATTGAATGAATACTAGTGCCGAAAATGCAAAAATAGCTCTGCCGTAGGCTAAACCCCTATGGTAGAGCTATTTTCTTATGCTTCTTAAAATTAAACAACAACCTGTATGCGTTTACATTAGCTTGATGAGTAAGAATGAAAACAAACTTAGTTTGGGTAAGGCTAGTTATTAATTGGAAAGTTAGATGATTTTGTTGGTCAGATAGGATTTTAGGAGACGCCTTTAAAAGCTAGAAAAACGGTTTTAAGCGTTGTTTCCAAATTAAATGTTATCATATGGGAAGGACAGGGAAATTCGCTTTAGAGCTATTCTGAGGACGTTGAGGGGTATGTAGGGATGTTATTCTTTAAAAAATAATGCTTAGGCTACACTCCTCGAGTGGATGGGTCTTTTTAATCAAATGACCCCTCGTGTGAGGAAAGTATGGTGTTATTTTAGTTGTTTTAGTGGTTGGAAATGTTATTTGTACAGCTTATTTCTTATATCAGTGCTGTTTTTCGCTATAATAGCTATATTTTCAAACAGCTTAATGGGTAGAGTCAGTATCCAGTATACTATAAAAGCAATAACTAGATTTAACAACCCCAACAAAATGATTCCGGGTGCACCATATCCAAAAAGAAACAGAGATTGCTCAACTAAAAAAGCAATGATGAATACGAGTATCGCAGCTAAGAGATTTACTATCTTGAATATCGCAACATAGCTAAAGCCATGATTATGAGTTGTATTGTGTTCATCACTTGGTATCTTTCCAGTCATCATCCACATTGTCACCTTGTAGTTTATCCTGTGTATCAAACTATTTTTATCTGAATCTTTATTCACTTAATCTACTCCTTTACTACTTGTTTTCTTATCTGTCGAACTTGTTGCGGTATTTTCTGTAATGCTTGGAGTATCTACTGTCAAATTCTGCATCTTTTTTCACCATGTTTTTAAATAGCATTCCTTTAAAGACGATGACTGCGATTAAAAGTAGTATACCGTACAATAAAACACTACCTACAGGTATGCCTGTTAGTACACCAAAGAAAAATACCCCAATGAGAAAAGTAATTAATAATGCTTTCAAAAGTTCTGTCCTCCTTTTTGGTTCAATTAAAGGTTTACAAGTTGTAATTAAGTGCGTTTACGCTTGAAGAACCATGCCAATGTGGCAATTGCGATTGAACCAAATCCCAATGAATTGATTAATGGGTTGTTTGACTCACCAGTTTGTGGAAGAGTGTTAGTTGAATTGTCTTTTGAGGCAACCTTTTTGTTTGGTTTAGTTGATACATTTGTAGTTCCTGGTTTAACTTGGTCTACAGGGTTAGCAGGGTCTACAGGATTAGTAGGGTCTACAGGATCGGTAGGGTCTACAGGGTCAACTGGGTTAGATAATGGATTAGCTTTTACATCAGCTAAAGCACTATTGATTGCATCAATGTGTTCTTGGAATACTTTTTCATTAGTTGAAGTGTTATCCACCAAGGTACGTGCTTGTACTTGAGGGTTATCAGTTAATGCTTGTTCACCTGATTTGATTGCTGTGTCTAAAGCGTCCACATATTTTGCTTGATACTTATCTTTATCCAAGTATGTCTTAGCTTCTGTGATTGTTTCCTTTAGTACAGGTCTATTTTCTTCGTCAATAGTTGGTGGTAGTGTGTCAGATAATCTATCTAGTGGCACTACTAATGTCATCTTGCCAGCTCCGTCATTAAATAGTTCTGCTTTTTTAAATGAAAGGAGAGAATAATATTCAGTAGGTTGACCATTTACTAGTATAGGATTATGCAGATTTTTAATTACTTCTTGTGAATCAAGTAAAAGCCCATAATTAGTGGTATCAACTCCTATTGTAGTTAAATCTACAAAAAATCCAGATTCCACATCAAAATAGTATTTATCTTCCTTCAAAGTGGCGAGAACTTCACCAGTTTCTTTATCTGTGAAGGTGAAATCTATATCGACATAATTATTAATACCTATATGTTCTTCTCTGTCATCAGCATACCAAAACCCATCACTTCCTAAATGGTAGGTTCTTTCTACTTCTGTTGGAGTCTCTGAGTCGTTCTCTGATATCTCAGGGACTTGTGGTTCAACTGCAACTGGTGCTTCTGATTCTAATTTAGGTGTTTCGGAAGCTACTGGTACTTCTTTTTCTGTAGCTGTTTGTTCTGTTTCTTGGTTAGCTTGATTGCTCGTTGTTGTCTCATTTGTTTCTTGAGCTAACACGGAAGTTAAAGGGAGTGCTAAACTTGATAATACGAGTCCACAGATTAGTAAGTGGGCTGTTACTTTCTTAGCTCTAATTCCTTGTTTTGCCAAACCTTCGGCTTGTGTTCGTTTTGAATCTGTCATTATTATTATACCGTCCTCAATTTACCACCTTTCCTCACATGAATATTTTCTCATGTGGGTAATTGAAAAGCAAACGATTTTTAGTATATGAGACTGTTTAAATTAGTTAGGAGTAGCTAGGTTAGGTTTAATTATATTCAAAAATAGAAAGTACCCTAACTCACTTACTAGGGGTGCTTAAGCTATTCCTTCTAATTAGTAATTGTGGCATTGTAAGCGAGCGAGTGCTAGTCTTTAAATGTAGAATGGTGTTATCTTCGAATAGTTGATTGTAGTATAATAAATTACAAGAACAACTGTGAGTAAAGCTATATTAATGATTCTAATAAGGAGACTACCATGAAAAAAACTAGAAAAAGTATTATAGAAATGACAAATAATGAGGCAAAAGCTTTTTTGTTAAAAAGTGAAAGTTATATAACCTCAAGTCTTCCAGTTTATCTTGATATGGGAGCAATATTGAATGTCGCCAAAGACATGTTGAAGAAAAAAAGCATTCAAAAACTTAGTATAGATGATAAGAAAAAGCAATTATCAACCCATGAAAATGTTAATCACCTAATTTTAGCTAATAAAGATGGTAATTATGCTTGGAGGCCTATTGAGTTAATACATCCTTTACTTTATGTAGATTTGGTTAATCTTATTACAAAGAAGGATGATTGGAAAGTGATCTGTGAAAGAGTTAAACAACTTCATACAGATTCTTTAGTTGAGTGTATTTCACTTCCAATAGAGTCACGTTCGGAAAAGAGTGACAAAGCAGAAGTTATCTTAAATTGGTGGGAAAATTTAGAACAGGCACAAATTAGACATGCTATTAAGTATGAGTATTGTGGTCATACAGATGTATCTAATTGCTATGATTCAATCTATACACACACTATTTCGTGGGCTATCCACACAAAAGAGTGGGCTAAATTGTCAGAAAATAGAAGTCAACATAAAGGTATTGGTAATAAAATTGATGCAAAGATAACACATATGAGGCATGGTCAAACAAATGGAATTCCTCAAGGTAGTGTTTTAATGGATTTTATTGCCGAAGTTGTGTTAAGCTATGCTGATTCAAAGTTAACAGCTAGTTTAAAGGAGTTAAATTTATCAGACTTTTATATTATGAGATACAGAGATGATTATAGGATTTTTTCTAATAGTAAAGATACTGTTGAAAGGATTATTAAGGCACTATCTGAAACCTTAGCTGAAATAAATATGAAACTCAATACAAGTAAGACTTTTATTTCTAGTGACATAATTAAAGATGCTATTAAGCCAGATAAATTATATTGGGACGTAAAGCGTTCTAGTCTAGAGTATAAAGAATCAGGTAAGATAGCCTTCAAATTGAGTATTCAAAAACATTTGATTCAAATTAAACTATTAGCTGATAAGTACCCCCATTCTGGAAGCATAAGACGTGCATTATCTGATATATATAAGTATAGAATTAGTGAATTAGACTCCACACCTAATGATATAAATCAGCTTATTAGTATAACAATAGATATAATGATGAAAAATCCCAATACAATCGAACATTGTGTTGTGATATTAAGTAAATTAGTGACTTTAATTGAGAAGGATAGGATATCAGACATCATTGATAAGATAACTTGTAAATTTGAGTCTACACCGAATACAGATTTTGTAGAACTATGGCTTCAACGGCTTTCGATAGTTGATGACAGAGATAAAGCATATAACTCAAAAATTTGTAAAAAAATTAAAAACCCCAGTGAAAACTCTCTGTGGAATTCAGATTGGCTTATTGATGGATTTGATGAATCAAAAGTCATAAATGAAGAATATATTAACGATATGAAGATTACTATGTTACCTAATGAAATTGATTTGTTTGGGAATATATTTAATTCAAATGATTTCTAATTGCTAGATTCGACGTTGTAAAGGAGCGAGTATTAGTGTTTAAATGTAAAATATCGTTATCAGTTTAAACTGTCAGTGTACGTCTTTTTGCGCTGTTTTGGAGACTGTGTTTGTGGTCGGTACTCGAGAGTGAGAGTATGAATTGGATAAGTGAGTTATTTGGCTATATACTTTTTCAGGTTGTGCAATCAGATTTTTATACTACGACCCCCTATGCGATTTTGTTCATGAACAAAAAGTGTCTGTAAGCTATATGGCTCAAGGGGTTCGGGGTTTAATTTCAAGGGAATCGTTCGTACCAAGGGTTTGACCTAGGTTTTAAATTATAAAAGCTTATATACCATAGGTTTGAGTGGGGAGGAGATTATCAAACTCGCTTCATTGTACTATTCAGTGGCGAGATATCATCTGTCTCGGTTAGTTACTTATAAGGCTTAGCTTTTAAATGGTTGGATCGGTTAACTTCTGTCATCGAACCTCACAAATTAGACTTGGTTTTCAAGTTATCAAAGAGGGCAGAGTTTATTTGCCTTCTGAGTAAGTAGTACCTGTCCTAAACGAAATGGTTTACTTATCGGTATAAGAGTTTAAAATACAAGATTAAACCCACAGTCTACTTAGTAGAATCTGTGGGTTTATATTAAATTAATTATCTAGCTCTATCTCATTTGAATCTGTTGAAATGAGTTATTTACCAAACTGAGTATGATTATTACCAATACTAATTAGGTGTAATCAAGCGTAAATCAATTAATTTTTTATTAGTGAAATGTCTCTTACTTATACTTGTACCGAGTACTGACATTCGTATGATTCTTGGTATTCCTTAACACCTAAGGCTTGTAATTCTGCGTTTTTTTGACTCTTTTTGTACTCTTCAATTGTAGTTATAGTTGGAAGGCATAGAGCTGACTCAAGTTGAATTTCATCTACCTGTAAGACTTCCTTTCTTTTATCTCGACTATGTCTATAGCTTGTAACGAATTGATTGATAAGAGTGTGTTTAGTATTGATAACTCTGCTCCAATTTGATGTTTCTTTATCTGCATATTGACAGAGTCGCCAGAACTCTTGAATGTCATTTTCTATGATGAATGCTCGTATTTCTTTTAAAATCTCATTCATCTCTGTTTTTGTTGGCTTCAGTAGTTCTTCAATATCAAGACCGTTATAAGACTCAATCTCTTGTTGGTCATATTGATATTTTTCTTTATCTGATTTATTACTATGAGTAAAGTGAACAACTGAACCAACGAGTGAAACACAGACTTGAGGATTTGGAGCACGTAGTTTACCAGTTAGTTTAAGCATTTGCTGATAAGACTTCAGTAGAGAAAATTTGATAACTACATGATAATGTGGTTTTAGAATACAACCATTAACATCTACATCTTTATCATGTAGTGGACTATGTGCCCAAGGGACACCAGTCTCTGTTAATATCTCTTTCCAGTTTTCTGGTGCACTATCTAGATAAATGATAAGTGTCCAATTTCTTGCTCTAAGACCTGCATTCTTCTTTTTGTTATGCATCATTATTGCCTCTTTTCTTTAAATTTTTTATAACTCAAGTCCTTACTACACATTAATTTCTCTTTAAAAGGGCGTCGATTGCTTTAAGGGCTTGGTTTCTTATTAGGAAACCAGTGTTAATCCCTTGATACACTCGACTTTTCACATTAAAAACGGTGGAATCCTTTGAGAGAGTTAAGGTGTAGCGGGTTTCAGAGACGTTCAAAATTTTTTAGGGGGTCGTAGTTTCATAAGGCATCAAAGAATGTTATTAAAAACTGCGACTAGCCCCAAATACCCCACTAGAGAGCATTTCTAATTGACTTCGACTTCAATGCCTTTAAAAATCATCTAGACGTCACCTTGAAGCTTGTATAGCTTTTACTTAGTACTAGTTGTACATTTTCCTTAAACAAGAACTTATGAAGAAAAATCATACAACTTGTACTCATCTGTTGAGCGGTTCTACTCAGTGGCTATCACCTCCTTAAATGGTTAACTATGCTTTGTTAACTTGTATAAATGTTACTGTTTCTTTAGTACTTCTATAGTATTCAAAACATCTAAATAAATGTCAAAAAAAGTTTAATCCCTACAAATCAACATCTGATGCTTTTTAGAGCACCTAGCTATGTCGTATTTCTATCTATCCTAAAGCATCCAGCTCTCATTAAAATTTTTCTGACTATGTATCTAACTGTTTACTAAATTACATCTGACTGCTGTATCTAGGCTTACCATCTTTATACCTCGAAAAGGTATCAGGAGTAATACGTCTGTTCTACAGTAGGACTTGATGGGGTCTATCTAGCTTTGGGCAGGGTAATGCGTAGCCTGTTAGCTTTATTACTCTATCTATTAGGTATAATGTAGCTTGAATTATCTATGGGAAATATAGAAAGTTATATTTGAGGGTTAGCCTTGTGGTTTAACTTAGTTTTGCAGGAAGTAAGGTTGATTTGGTCATTTCAGTTATGGTTCACATTGGATGTTGGGTTTATGATGAGATAGGACTGACCGATTATTTATTTGTACGATTATCTAGGCATCTGAACTCGAAATAAGTTGTAAATGAGAGTTATCATTTACAGTTTATTATGCAAATCAGTTTAGCTAGATGGTCAAAAGCAGACATCTATTTTGCAATCAGTTTATCTATATTATGAAAAGCTTATTTATGCTTTAGAATCAGCATAGCTAAGATATAGAAAAGTAGTTCTAATTGCAAGAATAATCTAAGGTGCTAAAATTACACTATTAATAGAAGAAAGTGGTATTTAATTTGATGAGTTGTAAGAGACTTAGAGGTGATAAGAAGCTTTGCGATAGCAAATAAGGCATGTTGGGTTTGGGTTCTTGTTGTTTGTCTGAAATTCATCTTGTGGAAGTTGAAAGATGAATTGTTCTGACTGCGAATAATGCCACTATCTTAGTGAGGGCACACACTTTTTTTCTCCCTGTACCTGTTTCGGTATGAATTTCCAAAAAAATGTGTGTGGGGGGTGGTGAAAATTCATCCTTGGCAAGATGAAAAATCAAAGTTAAATTTCATATTGCCTAATGTGAGTATGAAAAAACGCTCTAGCTGATTTAGCAAGAAGGAGTTACTTTTCACGTTAAGAGGGGGGCACAGGCTCCAGTACCCTAAGAGATCGGTTCTCGTTCTAAATTTGGATTAGTTGCTTTAGAACGGAAGGGAAGAAAGAACGAGTTACAAATAAAGGCTTAAAATGCCAAATAAGAAATCAAAGGACATCATTAAGAGGTTGTTTAAGAAGTGGTTTGAGTTATTAGTTACTATTTAGTCTGATAGGTCTTTAACAACAAGTGAAGAAAATCCATTGAAATACAATCGTGAGCTTTGAGGTACAAGAAAGGGAATATACCTTTAGAAAGAGTTGATTCTGTCTTGATTCAAAAACTATTTGAGGGTGGAACTATCTACTTAATCATGACAACTGACCTTTTTGAGACAGAAAGATAGAGGATATATAAACATCTAATCAAAATATTCAACCATCTAGCCTAATTTCACTAGACAAGCGTTTGAATAAATGCTATACTTTGTTAGTAATCAATACAAGTAGAGATATATTGAAAGAGATAGTGCGAATGTGTTCTTGCTATTAATTTCTATATGTAACCAAATAGTTTCCTGAAAGACTAAGTTGTAATCAATTCTAATTGGTTATGGATGACTTAAGTCTTATTTAATTTTATGTAAGAATATCAAATCGGGTCTCTGGCTGAAACTCAAAATCCTGTGACCGCAAGGTCGTGTCGGTTCGACCCCGACCGCCGGTATACTTAGAACCCCAACACTTTTCGGAGTGTGAGAGGGTTCTTTTTTTGCGTATAAAAAGAATTGATAGACCATTTCCACTCAGAGATGATTCACTTAACTCAGTTAAGTGAATCGGATTCGATATTATCAATTTTTCAAATTATAGAACCAAACATCTGTATTCGTTATAATAAAGGTGTAGAATAGTTGGTTGGTTTGTTTGCATGAACTAGTTTTCTATATAATACAACGAATATTGGATAGGCTACACTAAGTTAGACAGAATAAATGAGGGCTTGTAAACTAAGACTACTAATAAAAAGGAGTGTGCTACTATGCCACGTCAACGTCGAACATTTACGCCTGAATTTAAACTGCAAATGGTGAAGCTTTATGAAAATGGAAAGTCACGTGCTGATATTGCTCGTGAATATGATTTAACCCCTTCGGGATTAGATAAATGGATTAAAAATCCTCAAGCTACTGGCTCGTTCGCAGCTAAAGATAATCGAACAGAAGATGAAATAGAACTAGATAAATTACGTAAAGAAAATCAGCGGTTACTAATGGAGAATGATATTTTAAAGCAAGCGGCGCTGATCATGGGACGAAAATAAATGTGATTCGTAATAACGCTCACCTTTATTCGGTATCAGCAATGTGTGCCGTCCTCGAGATTAAAAGGAGCACCTATTATTATCATATAAATTTAGATGCCACTTCGCAGCGAAAAACAGAGGACATCGCACTTTTAAAAGAAATTGAACGGATTTTCAAAGAAAGCCGTAATAATTAGGGTACGCGTAAAATCAAAAGAGAATTATTAAAGTTAGCTGAACCTAAACATGTATCAAGACGCCGAATTAGCCGCATAATGCATTCGTTAGGTTTAGTTTCAAACGACACTGTGGCTCAATTTAAACCGCAAAAATCACGTTCGAATGAGGCACTTATAAGAAACGAGTTAAAACGTGCGTTCATTCAAGAAAAAGAATTAGCTGTCGTTGTAAGTGATTTAACATACGTTCGTGTCGGTGGAAAGTGGCATTATGTATGTTTATTTGTAGACCTTTTCAATCGTGAAATTATTGGACATAGTGTAGGAGAAAACAAGACTGCAAGTCTTGTCTATGAAGCATTAGCAAGCATTTCTGCAAATTTAAATGACATACAGCTGTTTCACACGGATCGAGGGAAAGAATTTGATAATCGGTTGATTGATGAAGCGCTTGAAACATTTAATATTCAACGTTCACTAAGTATGAAGGGTTGTCCTAACGATAACGCTGTAGCGGAAGCAACATTCAAAGTGTTTAAAACAGAATTCGCAAACCAAGCTCACTTTTCCAATCTTAATCAGCTGGAACTTGAATTAAATGATTACGTTCATTGGTTTAATAACATCCGTATTCATGGAACATTGGGTTATTTAACGCCTACCGAATTTAAATTACAGCCCTTATAATTTTTGTTCAATTTACTGTTGCCATTCCAAAGCAACAGTGTTAAAACAATGGTATCTCTATCTTATAATAATCTAATGATATAAAATTAAAACCACCAATCTAAATTTAGATTGGTGGTTTTAATTTATTTATATATAGCTTTATTATACGTTTTTTTAGTAGTGTAATAATTTTTATTATACTTTTTATTAGCTCCACACGGATTAGTAACAGTTACTGTTTTAGTAGTTTTATATGCATCACCATATATTGCTGGGCGCGACCACTTTTTAGCAGAAGCAGAAATAAATGTCCCTGAACCTGGAGCGGCAACAGATGCAGATACACTAACACCAAAACCACTTAATCCAACTGAATAATTTGAATTTTTAGTACTAAAATAATACCCATTAACTTTATCCCATTTTTTAAATCCTGGATGGTTAGATATGAACTTATTATTTTTTATTTTTTCTGTTTTTATCGTCTTATAACTATATCTTAGCGCACATCCACTTCTAAGAGTCGGTGCATTTTCTTTCAAAATATTCCCTTCAGAATCTGTAACGAAATTATCCGGTAAATCTGAAAATTCACTTACCAAATAACCTTCGTTGTTATAGTATTCATTTACTAATTGTGGTTCGAATTTAACTTCAGGTTCATTGGCATCCGCAGATACGACACTAAAAATAGAAAATAACATTACTAAAGATAAAACAAGACTTGCAATTCTTTTTTTCATAATTTATCCTCCTAAAATATTAATTATATGTTTACTATGATAGCGCATACATATATAATTAGTTATAGTATAAACGGAACGGTTATACATTGCAACATCATGTTTAAAAGATGTTGCTAAACTATATTGGGAGGAATTAATGTGAAGAAAACAATAGTTTTAGCAATTATTTTAGTTATATTTTTAATAGGATGTTCTAAAGGAAGAGTACTAGAAGTAGGAGTAGAAGATAGTAACGGCATTAAATTTGATGAAAAAAACAAACTAACTAAAGAAGAAGATATACAAAAGTTATTGAAAATTATTGAAAATAGTAAAGTTTCAAGCAAAAAAGTAAAAACAGCGCCAGATTATATAATTCATATTAGCAACCTGGAAGAAAGTACCCTTGAAACAGTTATGTCAATATGGTTTGATGGAGATTTTTTAATTGTTAGCAACTCTAAAGATACAAAAAACAAAAAAATAAATTCTGAAGATACAAAAACATTGAAAAATCTACTCCATTTGAAAGTGACTAAAAAAAGCAATGCCATAACTGACTACGATAATAGTATAGATAAACTAAAGACAGAAAAAAGAATTACTGAAATTAATGCAAATTCATTCATTGATTCCATCAATAAAAAAAGGGATGGGTATTATTATATCGGACGAAATGACTGCGAGTATTGTCAAGAATTCCTTCCGAAATTATCAAAACACATGGGAACTGAAAGTATCAATTTTTCTTATTTAGATAGCAATAAACAAAAAGAATTACAAAATGAAAATTTCGAAAAGATAATAGATACTTTGAAGTTGGAAACTGTACCTGCGTTATTTAAGATATCCAACGGTAAAATAACAACATATGATACTGATAAAGACCAATTGAAATCTTTTATAAACTGACCGTATTACATAAGTTATCTGAAGTTCGAAAAAGTTGCTGGACACGAAAAATAAATCACGAACTCAGATGCTTAAGAAATTCACATATAATTGAACCATTTTTATAAATATGCAGATTAACTTCTCATAATGGCTAATTAGGTTAACTAAACCATGTCTGAGAAACCCATTCTAACAGCCTTTAGAACACACATGCCCACAATCACCCATACACGTCTTATACATCGCTGTCACAGCAACGTTTTCAAATGAAAAACTGATCACCGTTTCGTATAATTCCTGTATGACACGTGATCGTTCTTAAATCACAAAAAAACACAGCCGTCTCTCACGAGATGACTGTGTTTCTTTATAATCATATAGCTTAACTTGCGACAGTTTAAGCTCTTTTATTTTAACATATCCTTACTCTTTTGTTTCATTTCAACGTTTTGTAACATATGTCACAAAAAAAACAGCCAAATGTCACAAGATTCACAACGTGTAAATGTTGTTAAATCAACGTTTTGACCCTCTATTTTGTTCGCTTGGTCGCATTGGTTCTGTTGCAAAGTTTTAAGTGACACAAGCTCTTTCTCTCTATTATGATTGATTAAGCTGGAAGTCCTAATAATTCCTTAATTTCAAGACAGACGGAAAAGCCGAAGAGATTACCTTCTTTTCGGCCCTTTTTATATAGTGCATGAATGGTTTCTATCCCTTTGATCGTATTAGCAGTCGTCCTTAAACTCTGATACAATCTATTCCGCCTTTTTATGAAGCGATGATCTTGTTCAATCAAATTATTCAGGTATTTAACGGTCCGATGCTCGGTTTTTAGATAGAATCCTTTCTCTTTTAATTTTTTTAGAGCACTATAAAGAGAGGGAGCTTTATCCGTGACAATCACCTTTGGTTCTCCAAATTGCTTACTTAAACGTTTGAAAAAAGCATAAGCAGCCTGTGTATCTCGTTTTTTTCGTAACCAAATATCTAAAGTAGTGCCTTCGGCATCAATCGCACGGTAAAGATAATGCCATTCCCCTTTGATTTTGATGTATGTTTCATCCATTTTCCAAGAGTAACAGGCTGTTTTATTCTTTCTTTTCCATATTTGATAAATGATAGGACCATACTCTTGTACCCATCGATAAATGGTGGTGTGAGAAACTTCAATACCACGATCAGAAAGGAGTTCTTGTACATCACGATAACTTAAATGATAGCGAAGATAATAACCAACAGCCACAATAATCACGTCTTTTTGAAATTGTTTCCCTTTAAAATGGTTCATTTTCGTTCCTCCAAGTTTATTTTTCTATTATTATACCTTATTTGAAGGATCGTTTAAAACTTTGCAACAGAACCGAAAAAAGAATGTATATACGTGATATAAGAGCTATCTATGACCGATGCAAAAATGAAAAATACAACTAAGGAGCTGTTAATTATGACAACAATAAAGTAGGGCTTGAATGTTCCCAAAGCGGTGTTGGGAATGTTTATGATAATTTTGAGTATTGTACTTGTTTTAGGTAAGCTTGTTAAAATTCATTCACTCTGATACACTAAAACTAATTAAATGCATTTGCAGGGGGACACATTGGTGTTGAAAAGGTTAAACCTGACCCTTAGAACCTGACCGTTAATACGGACGTAGGGAGCAAAGTACATAAGAATGATAAATTTGTACTTACTTAGGCTCTGCGTATTTTTACGTGGAGCCTTTCTTTTTGCAAATACTTTAATTGCGGGGGGACACTTCGGTGTTGAGAAGGTTAAAACCTGACCCTTAGAACCTGACAGTTAACACTGACGTAGGGAGCAATTAGTGGTGTAATCTACCCTTTTTTGGCGTCTCTATTTTAGAGGCGCCTTTTTGCGCTTACGTCCACCATTTAAAGGAGGACTATGTATGGAGTTTTGTGAAAAGGTAAGGAAGGAAATGAACGTTTATTTTGAGGCGAGTTTTGACCATCCATTTGTACAAGGGATTGCAGATGGCACATTACCATTAGAAAAGTTTAAGTTTTATATGCTTCAGGATGCTTATTATTTGAAGCATTATACAAAAGTATTAGCACTTGCAGCAGCAAAAGCAACAAATGATGAAGACGTTCAGTATTTTTTAGAAACAGCCAAATTTATACACGAGGCTGAATTAGAATTGCATCGTAAAACGTTTAAGGATTTAGGGGTAACGGCTGAGGAAATGGAACAATTTGAGGTAGCACCAGCTGCCTATAATTATGTCAGTCATATGTATCAATCTGTTTTTACAGGAGATGTAGCAGAAGCATTCGCAGCCATTTTGCCTTGTCCATGGCTATACCAAGAAATTGGGCAAAAACTAAAATACGCATCGCCAGATATTCCATTATATGCAGAGTGGATTGCTGTATATGGCTCAGATGAAATGAAAGATACGATTGACCAGCAAAAAAAGATGATGAATCGATTCGCATCGGAGCAGTCACTGAAAGAAACAGTATTAGAAGCACATTTTAAGAAGAGTTGTTATTATGAGTGGCAGTTTTGGGAAATGGCTTGGACGAAACAAGATTGGATTGAGGGGGTGTATCATAATGAGCCTGCAAAAAATTAATCAACAAAAACCGCTTGTCCATTGCATCACGAACTATGTCGTCGCAAATTTTACAGCCAATGGTCTACTCGCAGTTGGGGCATCTCCTGTTATGGCGGATGCACAAGAAGAAGTAATGGAAATGGCAAGTAAGGCAAATAGCGTATTACTAAATATTGGGACATTAAATGAACAGACGATTTCTTCGATGCGACTATCTGGTCAAAGTGCCAATAAGCATCAAGTACCCGTTGTATTTGATCCTGTTGGTGCAGGGGCAACAGCTTATCGTACAAAAACTACGCTTGATTTACTCCAACAAATTCAAATGCAATTAATCCGTTGTAATGTAGGAGAACTCGCAGCAATTGCTGGTGTGGAATGGGTATCAAAAGGTGTAGATAGTGGGCATGGCGCCATGGATGTGAAACAAACAGCCATGTATATTGCACAAAAATACCGTTGTTTCGTCATCGTAACAGGTGAGAAAGATGTATTAACAGATGGTGTACAAGTATGTGAAATTGCTGGTGGTCATGAAAAAATCACAAAAATGACAGGTACAGGTTGTCTGCTGAGTGCGATTTGTGCAGCTTTACTGGCAAGTAGTACAGAGCCATTAACAGATTTGGAACAGGTGTTAATTGAATATAAAAAAATAAGCGAATGGGCTTTCGGAGCGATTGGCACGATGCAAGAAAATGTGCTGAACTATTTAGAATTAGTTGCGGAGGGAAGCATATGATTGCATGTACAATAGCAGGTTCAGATAGCGGTGGCGGTGCTGGGATTCAAGCCGATTTAAAAACATTTCAGGAATTAGGTGTGTTTGGCACATCGGTCATTACCGCATTGACTGCACAAAATACGCTAGGTGTGCATGGGATTTCGCCTATAACATCATCGTTTGTACAGAGACAGTTACAAGCAATTCTTACTGATTTTGATGTGAAAGCAATCAAAACAGGTATGCTATTTGATGCAACAATCATTGAAGGTGTTGTCGATGTTTTAAAAAATACGTCTATTCCCTTAATTGTCGATCCTGTCATGATTGCAAAGGGAGGTGCCAATTTATTGCAACAACAGGCGGTTCGTGCGATGCAAGAGCAATTGATGCCGATTGCCTTTATGTGTACACCGAATATACCAGAGGCGGAAGTTTTGACGGGTAGAACGATTCGAACGCAACAAGATATTCAAGCAGCAGCAAATGATTTACTAGCGTTAGGTGTACAGTATGTTGTCATGAAGGGTGGACATCTTGAAGGACTACATGCGACAGATATACTATTTTGGAAAGGTGGGCAATTCAGTGTCGCGACACCTCGTATAGATACAAAGGATACGCACGGAACAGGTTGTACGTTTTCAGCTGCCATCACAGCGTTACTCGCAAAAGGATTCCCTTTACAAGAAGCCATCATCGAAGCGAAAAAGTTTATTCATTTAGCGATTAGTCACCCCTTACATATCGGAAAAGGGCATGGACCGACGAATCATTTTGCGTATAAACAAGTTCAAGGGAAATGCGAGGTAATGACACATGAACCGTAATGTATTGGGCGTTTATTTTATAATGGGGTCACAAAACAGTACGGAACCACTGGAAACGTTAGAAAAAGCGTTACAAGCAGGGATCACGTGTTTCCAATTGCGTGAAAAAGGCGAAGGGCGTTTAAAGGGTGCAGCTTATGAAAATTTTGCAATGGCTTGTCAGAAACTGTGTAAAGCCTATCATGTGCCTTTTATTGTGAATGATGACGTTGAATTGGCTTTGAAAATAGAGGCTGATGGAATTCATGTAGGGCAAGATGACACAGCCATTACTGAATTTCGGTCACTCGCTAAGGATAAAATTGTAGGCGTTTCTGTACACAATGAACAAGAGCTAGCTTTTGCTATACAACAAGGGGCTGATTATGTAGGAATCGGTCCAATTTATTCAACAAAATCAAAGTCTGACGCTAAACCACCTGCGGGACTAGATTTTTTAATTAGGGCAAGAAGGCAGTATTCGGATTTCCCGATTGTAGGAATTGGTGGCATTGATGAATCAAATGCTCGCCATGTTCGATTAAGTGGCGCAGATGGTGTAGCGGTGATTTCGGTAATTTGTGAAAGTCCAGATATTAAAAATACAATCAAAAATCTAGGTTAAAAGATGATTAAGAGAATCGATTAACAAATTATCTATATGCAAATAGAGGTGCTCTTAAGTAGCTCTATTTGCATATATGATATTAAGACAAAAGAAGTTGGATTAGTATGCTATGAAAGCTTATAAGATTTCTAGTAAACAATTAATACATACGATTACAGGCAAAATAAAATGGAGAAAATATTTTTAGTGATTATCTATTTATTACAAGTCAATAACGCAGCCAAAGCGCTGTTTGGGAATGTTTTTATTTTTAGAAAAGTAGTTGGTGGCCTACCGCATTTTGCGGTAGATCGCCAACTACTTTTTTGCTTTTGACCTGTCGGAAACCATGTGCGCTCCAGCACGTTTCCGGCTCGGGCGACTGCCCGACTAGCCCTCGGCAAAGCACACCTTTACGGACGTAAAGTATAGTGTGATATACTTTACATGGAAGTTGGGAACCGTAATCGCTGTAACCGCTGCACTATTTAGTACTATGAAAATAGGAGTGATGACACCATGAGTTATGTAGTCGTGCATATGCAAAAGATAAAATCACCCGCTTTAAAAGGCATGCAGTTTCACCACCCACGAGAACGAGAAAGCCGAACGAATTTTGATATTGATGAAACCCGTTCGCATGAAAATTATGATTTGGTCAACGAAGAACCGATTGACTTTAATAAACGAGTAAGTGAAATTATTGAATCGCAAAAGACAGGTTCGAGAAAGACAAGGAAAGATGGCGGTACTAGTCAATGAATTATTGGTGACGTCCGATTCCCCATTTTTTGAAAAGTTGTCTGAAGCGGAGCGTCAGAAATTTTTTGAGGAAATCTTGAACATTTTTGCGGAGCGCTATGGCAAACAAAATATAGCGTATGCGATGGTTCATGTGGACGAAAAAACACCACATATGCACGTTGGCATTGTGCCAATGCGTGATGGAAAGCTACAAGGTAAAAACGTCTTTAATCGTGCAGAATTATTGTGGATACAAGACCATTTTGCAGAAGAAATCAATAAGCATGGCTTTGACTTGCAGCGTGGCGAAAAAGGGCTGAACCGTCAACATATCGAAATGCAGATATTTAAAAAAATGACGATGGAACAGGAATTAAAAGAAATTGAATCGCAGCTGCTTGAAAAGCAAGGTGAGCTTTCGGGACTGGATGAAAAAATTAATGTGAAAGCTCAAATGAGCGAAGCAATTAGAGACATGAAATTTGATGTTAGTTCTCTTAATGTGAGAAAGCAAACGAAAAAATTTGACTAAGCAGCTTCAAGCTGCTCATAAAGAAATTCAATCATTGAAAGCAAAGAATCGGGATTTAGAAAGTGAAGTAACATGGTTAAAAGCGTTTGTAAGCGATTCTAGGACGTTTAAAACGTTTGTTGAGCTGATTAAAGACCGAGTAGAAGATAGTGAAGTAAAACGAATCGAGAATCGTGAAAATCCACCTAAGCGAAACCGTGGTATGGAACGATAATTAGTTCGCCATCTTTCCAGGCAATCTGATTATCGTGGAATAAAAAAATTTGTTTTTTAAATAAAAAAATTATTTTTTTTATGGTTTTAGGAACGATTTGAGCGTAGCGAAAATGAGTTCATTCTTTTACTTGATACATACCTAACTATTTCGGCACGGAATTGTTAGGTATGTGAGGTCTTTAAGCCTTGTCGCTCTAAGGCAAAAAAAAAAAGCGATTTGCATTTTCTAGCATACTGTTTTATACAACGTATATGTGAAAAATCAAAAAATCGAAACGCATCAGCGTTCCGAATGTTTTCATTTATTTTTAAATATAGAAGCAAAAACATATGCCACAGTTACAATGATTAAGTTGAATACAACTTCTTTTATAGTATAATTTCCTTTTATAAAATAGCTGAAAATAACAGTAAACACATATAAACACATCAATTTGTATATATCTTTATATTCAAACAAAAAAATCATCCCCTAAAGTTAATTGTTATTATTATAGTAACACAAAACTGTTTAAATTTTTTTAGCATTGTTAGAAACACCTGTATATAATCATACTAACTTTAACAAATACTCAAACTAAGGATTCGCGTTACATTTTTTCAGAACAACCATACTTTATAAATATACGGTGTAACTTCCCTTAAGTCGCATTATGTTAACCTTAACCGTGTCTGAGATTCCCTCTCTGACGCGGTTTTCTTTTTTTTTGCCTATCATCGCCCATACGTGCTTTATACACCCTTGTTCTAACCGGTTTTCTCTCGTCCCTAGGACGCACCTGTACGCATAAATCCTGTATGCCTTTTTCGAGGACAAACCAACCCTTTCCTCTTTTTTGAAGGTGATTTTTAACTCGATAAGAACGATCCTGTCTACTCCAAATCGAAAATTCACCGGACCCTCTACTTTGTGAAAATCGCCTGTTTCAAAAGAGGTTATGTCAATGTTATGGTTTCACTGTTAATTCGGCTGTTTCAAAGCTGTCAAACCTATGGCAGCGACTGTAAAACCGCCATACAAGGGCTGTAAAAGCTATGGCGATGACTGAAAAAGTGCCATAACGTGTATGGGGCTTTTATGGGGGGTTATGTATTTCCGCCATACACGTTATGTTTTTGTTATGGCAGGGGCTGTAAAAGTTATGTTTTTTCACAATGTTTTGATATCACTACAAAGCTAGGCACTGCCTAGCTTTCCAAAGGGTTGATAGCATTTCCCCTTAACCTGCTAAATTTGTAGCACACCCTTTTTCTGTAGAGTGACCCTCCTTTTTATAGTTCAACACCCCAACTCTTTTTCAAAAAGTCGGTCGAATTAGTGTGAGTTCCTACCTGCACAACGAGCAAAAAATGATACACTTAACTTACTAATTAGTCACACGAGGTGAAAACGATGAGCGAAAAAACCATAAAAGAATTAGCAGAAGAATTGAATGTCAGCAAACAAACAGTTCAATATCACATTAAGTTTTTGCCGACAAACTATACGACAAAAAACGACAAAAATATAATAATGATAAATGCAAAAGGACAAGCCTATATAAAAGGGAAAGTCAGAAAAAAGACCGACAAAAAGACTAACAAACAAATCGACAAAGAAACACCAAACTATACGACAAAAGAAAACGAGTATTTATACCTGGAGTTGGTCAAGTAGCTTTAGCTGCTACAGGTGCTATCGTTATTGGTGGTGTTACCATTGGTGCTGGACATTGGGCCTATCAAACGATCAAAAAACACTTTGCTAAAAAAGGGAAAGCGCCTGCTAAGAAAAATAAGAGTGCGAAAAGTACACCTGCTAAACTCTATAATACTGCCAAGAAAAAAGGGATTAAAGTTAAAAATAGACACACAACTATAAAGGTTACTAAGAAAACTAGGTCTTTACCTTCTAGAGTATCTAAATCTTATTCGTCTAAAGACCTTATAAAAAATGGTAAGGTTGATATACGAAGATATTACGGAAAAAATGGTAAAGCAGAAGTAGATATTCATTATACAAATCATGGTAACGCTAAAAAACACCCTAAAGTTCCACACCGTCATGGTTGGCATAATGTAAACGGAAAATGGACGAAAAAAAATACTTGGTATTAGTAACAGAAAGAAGGAAAAAGAATGGATCAAAACACATGGGAAAAATTCCAAGAAGCAATAGAAGAAGGTCAAGAAATAAGTTTTGATTACAAAAATGAAGAATGGTGGATTAGTAGAGTAGATGAGGAACGCAGTTTTTTATTGACACGTTCTTCAGATAGTTATACTCAATCTTTTACAACTGCCGAGGAGCTTTACAAAAAAGGAATTATTGATGGGGAAAAGTTTATAAACAGGGTTAAAGATTTTTGAACCTCTCATGACTGAAGTCACGAGAGGTTCAAATCTTTAGAACGTATAAAAATATGGACGGTGATATATATGTATAATAGTATGTTTATTTCAGCAATTATTTCTATGATTTTATGGATTTTAGTATCAAATAATCTCATGTCTGCTTCAAAAACGAAAAGTAAGGGTTTGGTATATACCTTGTTTTCAGCAAGTGTAATTTCAACAGTGTTTTTGCTTGTTTTTATTTTTAGAAAATTACAACTTTTTTAAATTTATGAATAGATTTAAGGTCTGTGTATATTTTATACACGGCCTTTTTTTAGGTGTATTTTTAAACGCAATCTATAACTTGTAAAAAAGATTGATACAGTGATAAACTCAAGGAACATAAAGTCTTTCAAAGCATGACTCGAAAAGGGAATTGTTTAGATAATTCTCCTATGGAAAGACAAACCTGCTGTTTGTCTTTTATTGATGATTTTAGAAGAACACTAAAATCATCTCTTTTTTGAGTGCGGTCATCTTTTTTATTTGCCTCTCTTTTTTAGTGAACAAAGCCGTTTACTGCTTCTGCTTATAGCCCCTCTCTCTTTAAACGAAAAGGGTAAAATGGATAGGCTACACTAAGTTAGACAGAATAAATGAGGGCTTGTAAACTAAGACTACTAATAAAAAGGAGTGTGCTACTATGCCACGTCAACGTCGAACATTTACGCCTGAATTTAAACTGCAAATGGTGAAGCTTTATGAAAATGGAAAGTCACGTGCTGATATTGCTCGTGAATATGATTTAACCCCTTCGGGATTAGATAAATGGATTAAAAATCCTCAAGCTACTGGCTCGTTCGCAGCTAAAGATAATCGAACAGAAGATGAAATAGAACTAGATAAATTACGTAAAGAAAATCAGCGGTTACTAATGGAGAATGATATTTTAAAGCAAGCGGCGCTGATCATGGGACGAAAATAAATGTGATTCGTAATAACGCTCACCTTTATTCGGTATCAGCAATGTGTGCCGTCCTCGAGATTAAAAGGAGCACCTATTATTATCATATAAATTTAGATGCCACTTCGCAGCGAAAAACAGAGGACATCGCATTTTCAAAAGAAATTGAACGGATTTTCAAAGAAAGCCGTAATAATTAGGGTACGCGTAAAATCAAAAGAGAATTATTAAAGTTAGCTGAACCTAAACATGTATCAAGACGCCGAATTAGCCGCATAATGCATTCGTTAGGTTTAGTTTCAAACTACACTGTGGCTCAATTTAAACCGCAAAAATCACGTTCGAATGAGGCACTTATAAGAAACGAGTTAAAACGTGCGTTCATTCAAGAAAAAGAATTAGCTGTCGTTGTAAGTGATTTAACATACGTTCGTGTCGGTGGAAAGTGGCATTATGTATGTTTATTTGTAGACCTTTTCAATCGTGAAATTATTGGACATAGTGTAGGAGAAAACAAGACTGCAAGTCTTGTCTATGAAGCATTAGCAAGCATTTCTGCAAATTTAAATGACATACAGCTGTTTCACACGGATCGAGGGAAAGAATTTGATAATCGGTTGATTGATGAAGCGCTTGAAACATTTAATATTCAACGTTCACTAAGTATGAAGGGTTGTCCTTACGATAACGCTGTAGCGGAAGCAACATTCAAAGTGTTTAAAACAGAATTCGCAAACCAAGCTCACTTTTCCAATCTTAATCAGCTAGAACTTGAATTAAATGATTACGTTCATTGGTTTAACAACATCCGTATTCATGGAACATTGGGTTATTTAACGCCTACCGAATTTAAATTACAGCCCTTATAATTTTTGTTCAATTTACTGTTGCCATTCCAAGATAGATGTAATTAATATATTAAATTAGGATGTGATTATTATAATGGGGGAAAAAACAATGAATATCTAGAAAAAAAATTAGAAAGTGTAAGTGTATGGATAAATAATTGCGATACAAAAGTATCATTTGCTCTGGCTTTTCTTGGAATATTACTTGCAGGTTTTATATCTAGCAGTACTTTTATAAAAGGGTATGATTTTTTTAATACAGTTTAATCTCCTCGATATTCCGAAAACATGTATATATTTTCACTTTGGATCATAAATTTGTTAAGTATTCTATGTTTTATAGTTTTTATAATTGGATCTTTCATATTCTTGATGAGAGCCTTAAAAGGAAGAATTGATATTGAAGAATTTGAAGAAGATGAAATAATTACAGATTCATTAATGCATTTTCAAACTATAGGAAATCAAGAATTTAAAGACTTCACACAAAAAATAGAGGATGAAACACCTGAAAAAATAAAAGAAGATTTATTATCTCAAATATATATCAATTCAAAAATTTGCACAAAAAAATTCAAATTATATAATAACGGTATCTTATGGTTAACAATGTCTACAGTAGCTTTCATAGTAGTTTTTTTAAGTGCTTTTTTATTAAATTAAAAATAGGAAAAGCGTCTCATTTAAAATAATGAGTCGCTTTTTTTGTAGTAAAATATTTTTTTCACTTTTTCATTTAATTAAAGACGTTATTCTTGCACTTTTTCGTAACCATAACCTTCATACAACTTAAGAACAGATTCTAACGAATAAGTATCGTCTTTTTCATCAGATAATGCTTCCATATCTGCTACATTTACTTTGTTTTTGTCGTCTGCAATAATATTTGAAAATCCAACTATGGCGGTATAACTGTCTTCTAGTTTACTTTCAGTGCCACCAGAGTATTCTTTTATACTAAAAACACCTATTAAATTCCCGTTTGTTGTTGAAGAATCAAACATTGTATAAGATGAGCTTTCAGAATCTGTATCTTTATCAAATTGTCGGTACATAAGCGTCTCTTTTTTCACTTCATATCGAGTACCCCATGAATCTTCTACATGACTATCCTCATAAGACCTATTAACTTCTTCATTAATCATTCGTGTAATGTCTTTCATATTGGCGATATCTTTTGCATTTTTTAATACGTTATCTAAATGTTGTACTTTAAATTTTGGAGCAAAGTTATCCTCTAACACATAGCCATTGTCGTTTAATTCAGAAATAACTTCTTTATCTAAAATAATAGTCGCATTATCATCATTCTTTAAGTAACCATCATTTTTAATTTCAAACTCAACAGAATCTAATGGACTGTCAAATACATTATCTATTTTTGAAGTTCCTCTCCCACTAGCACCTGTAAAGTTGATAACAAGGTTTTTCTCAACTTCTTTATTAGTTAATTTTTTTGGTTTATCTAAACCAGTGACTTTAATTGTTTTTTCGCCACCTTTTATTTTTTTCGTTTTTTCCTCATATACTGTGATAGTTACTTTTATTTCATCACCATTAGATAAATTTTTGTCTTTATCAAGTTCAATTTTGTAGTAATCATCCATATTTTTAATTTCATTTTTCACTTCTTCATCTGCAATATTACTAACAGAGTCAAGATCAAAAACATCTTTTATTAATTTTTCCTCATCAATAGAAGCTGATGCTGATCCTTTGCTGTCAATTCCTGAAAAGTTCACTTCTACATAGTCAGTTAATTTTTTTGAGCTCCCACAAGCTGTGAGTAGTAATACGATGGTACAAAGAAATAATAAAGCTGTTATTTTTTTCAATAAAAACGCCCCCGATATATTTATTAGATAATACATACTAATTTTAGCATAAGATCACTACTAATAAGTATAGTTATTTTAAAAAAGTAACTATATCGTTGCGTAAAGACAGTCTTTAAGTATCTTAAATATAGTTATATACGTTGATGAAAAGAAACGATTGACTGTAATAAATAGCCACACATCATTAATTGGATGGCTACAATAAAAAAGCAACTACTCATAAGTAGTTGCTTTCAAATGAATGTAGTAACGTGTAATTAAAAATATCGTGATTAATAAAAAGGATTCTCTTCTTTTTTAGATGCGAACGCCTCATGAATGGCATCTAAGTAATAATTATCTGAATCAGATAGAGATGTTGGAAAAGAGTATCGATGGCCATGTTGCAATCGTAAACTATTAAGATGTTCCCATAATTTACTGCCTGTCCCCGCTCTCATATCCGTTGTAAGCAATTCTTTTCGTGAAACAACAGTAATATCACAGCCTGCTTTTAAAGTGCTGACAGCTTGCCAAAGCATATCTAAACAAATGAGTTGTTCATCAATCGCGTCACTATGCGTTGTCAGGGTTTTATAATGCCCCTTGTATTTAATCACATAACCCGCATAGGCCACATGATCCTGTTTAAAATAATGAGCTTCTGTATAGATGGTTATCTTTTTCATACCTTCTCTCCTTAAATACGAACATTATTTTCCCCTGCAGGCGAAAATCGTTCGGTAATGTACGTGTTTTAAAAGACCAGGCATTAAATTTTATTCGTATTTAAGCAAGCGCGTCTCCATTATTCTCTTTATTTGATACGTGGTACAATCTTTCAAATTCTTCTGTCGTATAACCTTCGATAGCTCCAAGTATATTTTTTACTAGATAGGTGTTTGCCTCAATTGAAAAGGCCGCTTTTTGTGCGAAAATTTGTAGTTTTCCTCTTTTTTTTGTTCTTTCCACGATATGAGGATGACAAAAATCTCGAATGATTTTGTCGTTTTCGCCACTAAAGTGTGTAAATGTATAGGCTTCTTTTGGCGTACATACTTGATATGAGGCTTTTACTGAATAATCTTTCACACCAAGAAACCCCATCATATCTTTTGAAACAAGTTCACTTAAAAGAATAGCCCCGTAGTTATCGGTGGCCAACTGAACACCATCCCAATAAAATTCGTCTGCTACAGAGATTTGTAAGTGACGACACTCATTTTTTGTAAAATAATTAAAAATTTCTTGTTTCTCTATCACGCGATAATAGTATTCTTTACCTTGTTCAGTCACCACTTGAAACACAGTGAATTTTTCATTCTTTTTAGGGTAGTAAAAAGCTTCTTCTTTCAATTGGTTAAGCGTTTTAGTACACGTAGCAATCAGAAGACAAAGTTCACATTCTGAACTCTTTGTCACACGATGACCGTAAGTTTTTGTTTTATGTTCACTGCGTAAATCATCTAAAATAGCCATTAAACGTTGTTTTTCTTCTTCAATGATATATTTTGGTCGCATGATTATCTTCCTTTCATAAGAATTAACTAAAATGCCTCATACTACGTACTATGAGGTTTCATTATAGGGACGAATCAGAAATTTTCAAATTGAGATCCACACCTTTTTCTCTGCAATATTATAAAGTTCCTCGAATTCTTCTTTATCATAGCTATCCAATCGTCCTACCGCATTTTTAGTGAGGTAAGTCTCTGGTTCAATAGCAAATGACCCTCGTTTGGAAACGATATGAATTTTGTTTCCTTTTTTTGTCTGTTGTGCAGGAGATGGTTCACAAAAAACAATGACTTCTTCATGATTTTCACCATCATAGAAAATGAAATCGTCCGATTCTTTTCGGGTACACTCTTTGATTGATTTAACATTTGAGTAAGATTTTTCACCAATCCGTCCTGTTTTATCTTTACGAATAATGGTTTGTAAAATAACAAACCCTTGTTTTCCTGATTCTAAAACAATAGAATCCCAGTCGGACTCTTCGATCACTGTTAATTCCAAGTGTTTCAGTTCGTCTTTATCGAAATCTTTTAGCACTTCTTTTTTAGTCAAGACGCGGTAATAGTATTCATTACCTTCTTTTGTACGGACATGGAACACTTTAAATTTATTCACTTTGATAGGAACTCTTTTTTGAGTCGGTTCGTAATAAGCAAGACTGGCTTGTTTTATTTTTTTAGGTTCAAGTTTATCAATTTCTTTTTCAAGTTTGTTAATAATATCACTGCATTTTGCGATCCGTTGACAGGTTTCACATTCTGAATTAGAACCTGCGGGGTGTTTATAATCAAGAGGCTTATGTTCATCGTAAAGGTCACCTAAGATGATAAACATGCGTTGCTTTTCTTTTTTGATGGTTCTTTGGTCTTTCATAAGCACGATCCTTTCGTTAACTAGTCATCATTTTTAGTTTACCATTTAAGTTCAAATAATTGAAAAAAGAAACGTCAACAAATGAAAGGATTTGTAACAAATACCGTCACAAATCCCTTGATAAAACCCATTTTTTCGCGTGTTTCTTGACCCTCACGTCGTTCTGTTTTCATGTGCTAGCCGTTTACTGCTTTTGCTTATAGCCCCTCTATCTTTAAACGAAAAGGGTAAAATGCACGACAAGTCGCCCTTTATCTTTTAAAGATAGAGGGGCTTTTTAATAAGCACAGCAAACGACTTCATTCACTGACAAAAAAGAAACACGCAAGAAAAAAGATCTGACACTACTCAAAAAAAACCAAAGGGAGAGATTAAAAATGAAATTAGATTACAGTGAAACATGTATTTCAACGACCGCACCCGAAAGTTACGACTTTGACCGATACAATTTTGAGTATCGCACAGGTCTTTCCACGAAAGAATGTTCCATCACCATCGACTTTAAAAACAATGAAATTAGAGGCGATATGATTGCTTATGGTTCGTGGTGGGAATTAGAAGTTTTTGAATGTTTCCCTTATCTCGAGTTCGTTTTAGAGAATAAACAAAGCAGACGAAGTTTTGAAGCTATCCTAGATAAACTATGATTTGTCAAATTAAGTTGGACAATTGTTCTTCATTTACGTCACTCAAAAACACTTCCAATGGTGTCCGGTAGTTTAATGATTTTCTTGGGATGTGATTTCTTTTTGAAGCAACAGCTGAACTGAAGTTTTGGTCAACTTGGTTAAAGTCCATCTTTTTCGGGAAGCCATTTCGACGCAAAATGCCATTAGAATTTTCGTTTAGACCGCGTTGTGAAGGTGTTCCAGGATCCGCAAAATAGATAGAGATATCATTCGAGTTACTCATTTCTTTCCAGTTTGAGAATTCTTTTCCACAATCAAACGTGATTGATTTAAACATATGTTCGGGAATAGATTTTAACCAAGCAGTCGTTGCTTTTTCGATATCTGCTGCTTTTAATGTGATTATCACTTTTGAAAGTCGCTCAACTAACGTGATAACAGCACTTTTATGATGAACACCGACAATTGTATCACCTTCCAAGTGTCCAAATTCTTGATTGAATTGCGTATAATCAGTCAATCGTTCCGAAATATTACGCTTAAATGCTTGCCTTCCGCGACGTTCGTTGTGTCCGTTTGGCTTACGTTTACCTTTCATTGGTAGCTTTGTGATATCGAAGTCGTTCGCTTTAAATAGGCGATAGAGCGTTCTAACAGAACATGAGATAGGTATCTCAGCACGACCAATAATCACATCAGGTGTCCAGCCTTTAGCTGTCATTTTCTGAATGTAAGTTTGTTGATCCGTACTTAAAATGATAGGTCGTCTGCCACAATATGTTTTATTTTCTTTGTATTTTTGATAATAATCACTGGCTGAGGAACCTTTCTTAAAAAAATTGTAGACATTATAAATCGTTTGTCTTGAACGTCCTAGTCTCTTCAATCCGGTTAAAACAGATTGTTTCGTTTGGAAATAGGCTTCTATCATTACAAGTACATTTGGTGTAGAGATGTTTATAGGTCATTTGTCTTCACTCCTAATAATTCTTTGGTCGGAACTATTTTGAGTGTCGCACAAATGACTTTTTTATTTGTCTAGCTTAATTTTACTATCGGCGATATGAAAAAAAGGAGTGGATTTCTCCACTCCCTAAAAGTCTAACTTTTGGGGATCACTACATAACTTGATTATACAATTAGTCTTTTTTATTTATATACTTCTGTACGATGACCAATTTCTAAAACTAGAATAGTTATAGTATCATCATCTATGTTTGCTAATAAACGATAATCGCCTATTCTATATCGCCATTGACCACTTTTATTTCCTACTAAACCTTTTCCGTGAATTCTAGGAGAATCAGTTCCTTCTAAGTTTTTAGAAATCCAAGATAATATAAGACGAGCTTGATGTTTATCTATTTTTTTTAGTGATTTTTGTGCATTTTTTTCATATCGAACGGTGTATGTTCTATCCATCATAATCCTAATTCTAGAAGCATATCTTGGTGTGAGATACTTTCGTCATTTAATTCATGAGCTTTGATTGTTTTGTTATATAAATCCATATCAATTTGATCTTCTAATCCTTCTAATAATTTAGTTCTAGCCAGTTCTGATAAACTTAATCCATTTAAATCAGCCATAGATTGAATGAATGATTTTTCCTCATCAGAAACTCTAAATGTAACGGTACTCATATAAAAAACCTCCTTGTGTACATTTGTTCTACGTTTCTATTGTATTACAAATGTACACAAGAAGTCAAATTTATAATAGTTAACATAAGTGACGTTATCACAAGTAAATAATTTAAATCATGAATTGCAAGAATAAGTTAGCCATCCGTATCAAATCATGATAGTAAGTTTACTTTTTCATTTGTGAACAACTGAAGTTTTGTAATTTCTTCTGAAAATAGTTCTTTTGGTGTTTGGAATCCTAAAATCCGACGTGGTAACTTATTCATCCATGTTTGAATCCGTTGGACAAGTCGAGCGCTTATCGGACTTATAGAACGTCCTTTTGGAATGAATCATTCGAAGATTTCAATTACCTCTTTCACGATAGAACCACTAGTTTAGTACCATTTTATCTTGGTACAAACGTTTTAAACACATTGTTTAAAACACCTTAAAACCTTTGCCAGCAATGACTTTAAAGTCGATGCGACTAAGGCTGGACATGATCCCTCACCGACTAATGAAGGCGATGTAAACATTTCATCCGTCTTATATCAGTTTCCGTCGTTTGGCCCATGGCTCAAAAAAGAACGCAATGGAAAATGGTCAGAAGAAGCCAATTATTACTTCTATAAAAATGTCGTACCAGGCTTTGGTGCAGGACCAGGGGATAAAGATTATTTCAAAAACATCCTCCAATACTATGATTGTAGCAGTGGTAATCTCGTTGGTGGTGGCACAGGGAAGTACATTATTCCCGTAGATAATCCGATTGCAAGCTCAGTTTTTGTTGATTGAATCAATCCAGTGACAGGTCAAAGGGAACAACATAAAGGCTTGGACTTTGCACAACCGATGAATTCAGCTGTTAAAGCGGCTGATGATGGCGTGGTTATTTTTGCCGGAATGGGAAGTAATAGTAATGGCTTTAATAATTATGGTAATGTGGTGTTGCTGGAACATAAACAAAGTAAAGAATGGACACTCTACGCCCATCAAAATGAGGTCAGTGTAACGAAAGTTCAAGAAGTGAAACAAGGTCGAGTCATGGGTAAAGTGTGCAATACAGGGCAATCAATAGGGGCTCATTTGCATTTTGAAATTAGAAAAGAACAATGGGGCGGACAAATTGACCCCGCACCAATTTTAGGTATAACCGGAAAGTAGGGAGAAAATGAAGAACAAAGTCGTAATTGTTATAGCTGTGGTATTCGTCTTGTTTTTAATCAGTCGCTTAATTAGCGTTACGAATAGTAATGACGCTCTGCAAGTCCGCAATCAAAAGAATGAAAAAGAAAGCAAGGCAAAAGATAGCGAGCTGAAAAAATTCCGTTCGCTTGCGAAAGTTGAAGAAGAACCCGCAAAACCGCTCGATGAAATGAAGACAATCAAAGACATTAATTATCAATTGATGGAGGCGCTGTTTGCCTATGATTCACTCGAAAAACGCGACCAGAAAATGAGCCTTATTTGTTAGAAGCAACAAAGAATGAAATGACACGCTACAAAAGTAATTATGTGAAAAGTGATGCCAGTTCCTTGCTCATATCGAGTGAAGGGTTTGTGGCCAGGTCATTATTTAATGATCATGAAATCAATGTCATTAATGAAGTTAAGTCTGACCTTTTGCAAGCGGAATATCAATTAAACAAATCACACAGGCACAAACAAAAGTCAAGCAAGTGAATCGCGCAGTGCCACACCAAAAGGGAGCTATGGTTTAGGGTTTGCCTTCGGGACATCGAATCCAGGCACACTATTACCGTTTAAACCAATTACAGCCAATAGTTATTGGATTTCAAACGTCAATGACCCGCAGTATAATACATGGCAGGAACGGAGTTCGTCTAATCAGGCGGATGAGCATTTAATTGATTATCCGACCCAGTATCAATATGCCATCACTATTAACTATAATGGAGGTGTCGGTGGCGGTTCGGCTTTCTTTTTACATGTGAGTAATGGAGCAGCAACAGCAACAGCTGGTTGTATAGCTGTTCCACAAGCAACAATGGCACAATTAATGCAACGCATTCATAGTGGTGCGAAAATCATTAATGTAAACACGGAAGCAGAGCTTGCTAATTATTAACGAAGGAGGAAGAAAAATGAAATTTTTAAAGTACATTGTAATGGTGATTATTTTTATAGTGGGGGTTATTTGTTTTAAGCAGTTGGATTATCCGTTTTCAGCAGAAGATATGAGTCAAAACTATCATATCGCTGTTTATGTCATTAAAAACGTCTATATCATCTTAGGGATTGTACTCGGCTATTTAATGCTATTCAATCGTAAATAAGACTGTGCTACATAAAAAAGTACTAAACCATCGCGGTTTACTACTTTCAGACTGAAGATAAACGCTGTTCTAGGTCGTCAATGCATGCATTCTCGGAGTCGAATACCATCTGTACACTCACCTCGAAGGCTCGTTTTTCATACAATGAGAGGATATAACAGCGTTTCTATTTAGCCTTATCAGCTCGTAAACAAAGTCACTGTAATAGAATTTTAAAGAAAATGAAGTCTGTTTAGACTTTGTCTACAATCTACGACAACCTAATATTAGGTTGTCGTTTTTTTTGCACGAGGCCTTTGAGTGGGCTGACGGTAGAGTTGGTTGAGTCGTTGCACTAAACGAAACTGTTCGGCTTCATCGGGCAATGAAGGCCAGTAGTGAAAGACAGCGTCAGGATAGGCATCTTCTAACGCACTTAGTTTGAAATCCGCGATATAAAAATCAACTTCGGCAGACGGATGATTAATAAAGCTCAAATCAACCTGTGATAAGCGTTGGATTTTTTTCTTTAAAGTGGCATATTGGAGGCTGTTCACTTTGGATAACAAACAGATATTAACGGATCGTTCAGTCGTATCGATTAATTCTCGTAGTAAGAAGAAATAGTTAATTTTCATCGTATCAGACAAGGTACGACTGTTTTCTTTTTGTAAAAAGTTATAAAAGTTATCGCACATACTATAAAGTAAGGGATAGTTTTTTTTTAACAGACTGACATTGAAATCCATGCGAAAATGATTAGTAGAACCCTTGAATAGCCTCGTATGGGTATCGATTGCGGTTAAGTTTATCAGTAAGTAAAAATACTCAGTGGCAGCTAACGGCTGTTTAAAAAAGCGGGCATATAGGTTGATAAAACGTTTGGTTTGTTGGGAAACATGTTCTAAAAAAAGCTGTACAGGTAATTTTTCGCGTTTGATGTAATCTAAGGGATAGGTATTGTTGGCGAGCAAGCTCATATAAAAGAAATTTGTTTCGGCCCGCAGTTGTTTTGGCGAAAGGTTTGTTAATAATAACGTTTGAATCTGAGTTAAAATATCTGTCGCAACTGTAGTTGAGAAGGCGTGCGGATAATCTTCTTGCAGAGGCACATAAAACCCTTGCGTAATACGTGTTAAAGTGACGGCGAGATAAGAGCGTAACTTAAGGGAAAAAGAATAGGGGAGTTCGGGATGGATCTTCTTTATAAAGGCTAGCACAGCATTAATGGGGGCATGTTCAACTTTATGTGCGAACGCAAGCGAAAAATGATAACCTTCAGTGAAAAGACAGTGAAAAAAGTAGCGGATTTGGTGTTCTTCACCGATAATTCGTTCTTTTTTTGTTAAATCAATGTGTAAGTTGAAATCAGCTAACAGTATTTTTAAGCGTTTCATTTTACGATAAAAAGTCCCTTTTGCTAAAAAACGTTCTTCGGTAAACTTTTGTAAATCAATAAAATCATCATTGAATAACTCGATTAAGAATTGGAAAAGAACATTATTTTTTAAATAATAGGCTAAGAAAAAATCAAGAGAAAATGCATCTGAAAGCTCGATATGTAGTTCATTGTTGACATATTTAAAGGTCAGGTAAGTTTCCCAGTTGTTTTGTTTACTCGTTTCAGACAAGTCAGCAAGTATTTTTAATAGTTTACGTCGCTCCCATTGCAAATCGTTGAGCATGTCTTGAATCGTTATTTTTGATAGCGATTTTTTTTCGGAAAAATAGCGCAAACAGAATAAGCTGTTTTTATCATGGTTATCAAGTAATTTATGCATGTCAACACTCCTTCCTAGCATAGATATTAAAGGGTACTCGTCAATGATGTGTTCAATATATGGTCTTTTTGACAGCATTTATGTGAATAGGATGGTTACTTAATACGGGGTATATTTGTTTTAGCCAGTAATAAATGATTAGTTTGCGACTAAGAAGTAATCGTTTATGCTTGCAGTTAAAGAGGAGGGAGGCTTGGATGGAATATATTAAACCAAGTGAAGGTGTTGTTAATGAATGATTTTTAAAAGACTGAGTGGATGGCTTTTTTTAGTGAGTCTTGTGATCTTGTTGTTGTGTTACAGGCAAGTGGGTGCGAGTTCTTTCAATTTTGCAGTCGAAATTGAAAAACCGGCCAATCAAAAGGATGCTAAAAAAGGTTATTTTGATTTATTAGTATCATCAGGACAAACGCAACAATTAAAGGTGAAATTGACGAATTCAACGAATAAAGCGGTTACGATTCGTCCGAAAATTGCGAGTGCGACGACCAATAACAGCGGAGTTGTTGATTATAGTCCGAGTAAAAAGAAGCGTGATGCCACGATGCCTTATGATGTAACGAAATGGCTAACAGTGCCACGTGAAATTACGATAGCAGCAGATTCGACTTATCTGTTGCCCATCGAGGTGGCAATCCCAGATGAAAAATTTAGTGGTACTGTTGTGGCCGGATTGACGTTGACTGAAGAACGACCGGAGACGAAGGCATCAACGGGTGATGGTGGGATGGCAATCGATAATCGTTATGCCTATGTTGTCGGATTCGAACTACGTCAATCAACCGAAAAAATCACACCGCAACTTGAATTGAAAAAGGTGTTTGCGAGTCAGCGTAATTATCGTAATATTGTCGCAGCTACGATTCAAAATAAGACGTCGACCTTTGTGAATCAACTGCAAGTCGAGGGGCAAGTAACGCGAAAAGGCCAAACAAAGGTATTGTATGAAAGCAGTACTACGATGATGCAGATGGCGCCTAATACGAACTTTGATTATCCAATTGCCTTAGGTGAAGGGGAACGATTACAAGCGGGTGACTACACTTTGAAAATGACAGCTTCATCGTTTAAAGAGAAATGGCAGTGGCAAAAAGATTTCACAATTACAAGTGCTAAGGCAAAAGAGTATAACGATACGGACGTGACTGTTCAGAACAGTTATTTTTGGTTTTATAGCGGTGGGATTAGCGTCGCGTTGTTTTTAATTGGTTTATGGCTTTATTTAAGGAAGAAGCGTCAACAAAACAGAGGAGGAAGTAATGATGAAAAATGATAAGAAGTGTTTGATAGTCACAAGTTTAGTTGGTTTAGGTACAATGGGATTACTTGTAAATACGGCCGAAGTCAAGGCTGCTGAAACAGGAGCAAATTACCAAAGTAATGGAGCGGTTCGATTTATACCAAATACTGATCCCGTCGATCCGGTTGATCCAACCGATCCGACTGAGCCAGTTGATCCGATTGACCCAACGGATCCAGAAGGTCCTAATCCAGGGACACCAGGTCCTTTAAGTATTGATTTTGCCTCTAGTTTTGACTTTGGCGTGAATCAAATTTCATCAGTTGATGCACTGTATTATGCAAATCCGCAACGTTATCAAGTAGCTGGGAAAGAAACACCAAACTATGTGCAAATATCCGATAATCGCGGCTTATCGGCAGGATGGCAGTTACATGTGAAGCAAGACACACAATTCAAAAATGATGATGCCAGATACAATGAGTTAAAAGGGGCTGTTATCACAATTAAAGATAGTGAGGCGGTTTCGAATACAGTCGCGGTTGAAGCGCCGACTGTTTCTAAGAAAGTCACTCTTCAACCAGGGGAGGCGGTGCCGGTAATGGCTGCGACGAAAGGAGCTGGTGACGGCACGTGGATTAGTCGCTTTGGGAAACTTGAACAAGTCGCAGAAAAACAAGCGGATGGTTCAGTAAAACAAGTTACTAAAAACACATCTGTGCAATTGGCGGTGCCGGGAAGTACGCCCAAGTCAGCAGTGGAATATCGTTCACGCTTGACTTGGGTACTAGCGGAAGTTAACAGCAATGACTAACGAGCGTAAAGGGAGGACTAAAGATGCGCATAATTAACAGCGTTATTCTCATAGTGATGATAAGCCTTTGTGGACAGGTTAATGCGGTAGTTGCCTCAGTCGATACTAGTTATCAGTCACAGGTGGTAACAGGTTTTTATGGGAAGTATGTTTTTTCTGAGCCGACGGGACAAAGTACAGCGCAACCGAATGCGTCATCCATGGAGCTGCCTAGTCATTTACCGATGACAGGCGATACACAGACGGGATTATTATTTACAGCCGACCTGCTTATCATAGCGAGTTTGACTAGGGGTATTCAAATAATCGAACAAGCGCAACGAAATCAGCGAATGATAACATGAAGTAACAAAAATAGCGAAAAAAGGGAGCGATATAAATGACAAATTTACAAATGTTTGGTAAAAGAATCGCAATTACTACGTTAATAACAGCGGTGGTGACAGGTACTATTATGACAGCTGAGGCGGCAGAAACGCAAGATTATCAGTCAAATGCAGTGGTCAATTTCATCCAGAGCACCGACCCAACTTTACCAGTTGATCCAGAAAATCCGGATCCAGGGACACCGGTTGATCCAATTGACCCAACAGATCCCGAGGGTCCCAATCCAGGAACACCAGGTCCACTGAGTATTGATTTTGCCTCAAGTTTACAATTCGGAACTACTAAAATCACAACGAAGGATGCCGTATATAATGCCTATGCTCAAGCAATTACGGTGGCAGGCGAGCAACAGTATCGTCCGAACTACGTTCAGATTACCGATAATCGTGGAACTGAAGTTGGCTGGACATTAACGGTAACACAGGCAAAACAACTGACTTCCACGGCAGGCAAGCAATTGCAAGGTGCGGTCATTACTTTAGAGCAAAGTGAGGTTAAAACAATCACTGGTTCAGAGTTAGCAGCACCGTCTCAGGTTGCCAAAACAGTCGTGTTACAACCCGAAGAAGCAGTGCCTGTAATGGCAGCGAACGAGGGTGAAGGAGCAGGGTTATGGACGGCACACTTTGGTAACTCAGAAAAAACGTTACAAGAAGGGAGCGATTTAGTACCGGGTGAAGGAGGGGCTGAACCATCGGAAATCAAGGTGATGCGTAATACGGCGGTCACTTTATCTGTGCCAGGTAAATCGTTAAAAACAGAAGCTGAATATCGCTCACAGTTAAACTGGACACTAGCAGAAGTGCCAACAAATGGTGCTGATATATAAGTTGTTTAAGGCTGTTAGTCGTAACTGTCTGAGAGTCATGGAAAGTCAATTCTGTGGCTCTTTTTCTAAATGAACCCGGAAGGAGCACGCGATAATTGTGAAAAAAGTCCTCGTAATAATACTCGTACTTATGTTAAGTGTCACGACTTTTTTAATTCGTAGTGACCGAACAGAAGCCGATATGACAACAGAAGTGATGCTGCAGTTAACGAAACAAAAGATTCTTATCGATGAACCAGTACAATTGCAAATTAAAGTGACAAATCCAGCGATTAAGGAACTTCAATTTAGGTTGCCAGAAGGCCTACAGGTCGTTGAAAAAGAGTCTCAAATCGATAAGTTGACGGTTGATGAAACGACGAATGTCGTTACGTTGAAAGAATTAGAATCAGACAATAGCATCTCGCTCATCGCGATACAAGCGGGCGATTATCCGATACAGGCGACTGTATCGCATGCAACTGGAAATAAGACATCGAATCAAGTGATGGTTAATATTGCTGAAAAAAAAGTGAGTGATAAGGTGACAGTCGCTGAGGGTGCATTAACGTCTACTATTGCAAGCACCACAACAAGCGCTCTACCTCATGCAAGTGAGGTACCGGTTTCCTTGCCAAAAGAAAGCGAAGTGACAACTTCCTCATCGCAAGCAAGTGAATCAAAGACAGCGTCGAAAGTTAAGTTTGAAGAAAAGCAATCGCGAGTGATGCCACCTGCCTTATTTAATAATGAGAACAATCCACCGTTTTCGGAATTGGATGTTGCACGTTCATTTCATATTGTGACGGGCAAAAATAGTTCAATTCATCCAACGAACAAATCACAGGCAATCATTACCGAGAATAAAAAAAGCCAATCAGGTGGGATGTGGTATAAAAAACAGGTGGATATGACGAAAGACTTTGATTTGAAAATGTCTGTTTATTTAGGTGATAATCCTAAAGGTGCCGATGGTATGACCTTTGTGATTCAAAATGACTCGCGTGGTTTAGAAGCCATTGGTGAACCAGGAGCAGGTCTTGGTGCCTACAATACTAAAAAGGGAAATTATATTAAAAATGCCGTCGCTTTAGAGTTCGATACGTTTTATAATTCAAGCAGTTCGGCCGGTTCCGATCGCTTTGTTAATAAAAAAGCCGAGAATCGCGGGCATATTGCTGTGCAAATACCTGGCAATAAAAATGGCAGTACTGAAGCGGACCACATGGGCTTGCAAATTGCGACAGCAAACGAACAAATATTAGCAAATGATACGTGGCGGACCTTACAGGTTGAATGGAATGCAACGACACAGATGATTAGCTATTATTTTGATAATTACACACCAATTCATTATAAGGTAGATGATGTGGAGAAAACGTTCGGAGGAACGATGGCGTATTGGGGCTTTACAGGGTCAACTGGCTCATACACTAACTTTCACTCGGCCTCGATTATCCAACTACCCGATCAAAATAAGGTAGCACTTAATAAGTCCGTGAAAAATTTGACGACAGGAGGTTTGTTTGCTGAAGCAGAGGCTGTCTCAGTGGGAGATAAGGTCCGTTACCGTGTGCAAGTATCGAACAGTATTACGAATCGATTTGAATCTTTAAATGCGCTTGTGAGCGATGAACTGGACGAGCGCTTGCAATATAACGGAGGAAGCTTAACGATTAACGGTAAAGCAATGAGTGATGCTCAATGGAATAACGGACAAATTTCTTTAGGGACGGTACAACCTGGTGAAACGTTTGATATTCAATTTGATGCGACAGTGAAAACAACTGGTGAAATCATCAATAAAGCACGTTATCAGGCTGAATATGAAATGCCGCACGATACGAATTCGACCTTTATTCGTACGGGACAATTACAGGTGCACAAAAAAGATGGCGATTCTAAACAGGGAATCGCGGGTGTTACTTATCGCATGAACAATGCTGCGGGAACTGTATTAGAAAAAGAGTTATTGACCGATAAACAAGGAAATATTAGGCTGGAAAACCTTCTGCCTGGTGAATATTCACTGACAGAAACAAAGGCAGCTCCTGGCTATCTGATAGATGGAACAACCCATCAATTTACGATTAAAGATGACCAATCCGAGGGGCCAACTGTGGTGAATCTCCTCAATTATCGCGCACCACGGCCACAATTAACGAAAACGACTAATCGTCTACAGGTAGGCTATCAAGATGTCATCGAGTACACGCTAACGGCGAGCTTACCAAAGGACAGCGGTCGTTGGGAAGATGTGATGGTTGAGGATGATTTGCCGTCGTTCTTAACCTTTGTTAAGAGTGATGAACCAACGACTGTCGAAGGACAGACGATTCGTTGGTCGGTGGGTCAATTAAAAGCTGGCGAACAAAAACAACTCAAATTAAGCGTACGTGTTTCGCAGATTCCACCAACTGAAATGATTACTAACAAGGCACGGGCCACGGGAGATAATGCTGTAGGTCAATCCCTCGATCCACTGTTCGCTTATGTAGAAAATAAATACGTGGGGAAACTAGCTTTAACGTCAGTACCACAATCGTTTGATTTTGGGAGTGGCTTAACAAGCAAGGCTCATAATCAAACATACTCAATGCAAAGCTATCAAGATGATCTGATTGTGACAGACACTCGGATTAAACAAACAAAGTGGGTGCTATCGGTTAAAATGAAGCAACAACTGCATGTGGGTCAAGCTGAGTTAGCGAATACAATTCACTTCGAAAACGAGGCTGGTCAGTTGATACGTGTGACGACTGTGGATGTGCCACTTTATACGGAGAGTAATCAAGCGGTTGAAACGGTCTTATCTGATCGGTGGAAGCCAACCGGAAGTGGCTTTAAACTGGTTGTTCCAGGTGGAAAAGGAGCACCTGGCGATTATAAGGGTATCCTGGGCTGGACGTTGAGTGATGCGCCGCGCTGATAGAATTGTGCTGGTGCAACTAGCGAAATAAAAGTGAAAGCAACCATTTAGAAGCAAACAACTTGGAAGATAAATGAAAGGGACTATTTCCCGTCGCTGCGATTTATCTGAAAGTTGCTAGCTGTTAGTTGATGTAACTAGAGGATATAACAGTCGTTTTATTCAGTCTAATCATCCCGTAGCCAAAGTTTTCTGAGTTAGTTTCAAATGAAAAAGAAGTCTTTCTGACGTTGTCTACAATTTGAAACCTAACAACTTAAGTTGTTAGGTTTTTTAGGGAACAGCGTTATCAAAATCAACCGTTCATCAAGCTTAAAATGAAATAGTGTGTTGATAGTTTTTTGTTATAATTACTTATTACCTAGTAGAAGGATGGAGGAGACAAACAATGAAGAAAGTATCAGCTGACAGTAAACCGCACAAATGGTTGCGTATCAGTCTCAAAACATTGTTTTATTTCGCGGTTTTCTTAACATTAAGCTACATCTATATTGATAACAATGTTGGTAGTAACTTTATTTATAATGAATTTTAAATTAGGAGGGAAGCGCACGGCGCGTTCATGAATGAATATTATTAAACAATTAACTCAAGTGACACAAGCGAATCCGCTAGCACCTGTGTATAAAATTGCTGATAAAGGTTACTCGTATGAGGACTTGCAAAGACAGTCAGATGCGTTGGCTTATCAATTAAATCAGCACGAAACATTGACGAGACAAGCACCAATTTTAGTTTATGGTGGCATGTCGTTTGACATGCTTGCGAGTTTTATCGGTGCGATGAAGGCCGGACATCCGTATATTCCAGTGGATAGTCAAACGCCAATTGAACGACTGCAACAAATAATCACAGTCGCACAGCCAGCCTTAATTATTGCAGCCGCACCGTTTCCAACGGAAATAACACGAAATTGCTCACTGTATACTTGTGACGACTTACAGCGTTTCACAACGAATAGGTTTGAGGCCTTACCGGTTGAAACAGCCGTAACTGGTGATGAGATTGTCTATGTTATTTTCACATCAGGTACAACAGGAGCACCAAAGGGCGTTCAAATTAGCGAATCAAATTTAATAAGTTTTACAAACTGGATGCAAACGACATTTGATCTGCCACAGCAACAACGCTTTTTAGCGCAGGCGCCATACTCATTTGATCTATCAGTGATGCATTTATACCCAGCCTTATTAACTGGCGGGCAACTCATGCCGCTAACAAAAGCAGCAACGACTAACTTCAAACTGTTGTTTGAAACGTTGCCAACGCTTGAAGTCTCCGTTTGGGTATCAACCCCATCATTCATGGATATTTGTTTAATGGATGCTCAGTTTGTGCAAGAACAGTACCCTCAGTTAACACATTTCTTCTTCTGTGGTGAAGAATTAACGGTTAAGACAGCACAGAAATTGCAGGAACGTTTTCCAACGGCCCGCATTTTCAATACATATGGTCCTACAGAAGCCACAGTGGCAGTGACGCAAATTGAGGTGACGCCAACATTGCTCAACGAAGTAAACCGTTTGCCGATTGGTTATGCCAAAGTCGATACTCCGATTGTGATTGTCGATGAGCAGTTAAATGAAGTGGCTGATGGTGAAGTCGGCGAATTGTTGATTGGTGGTCCAGCGGTTTCACGTGGTTATTTAAACAACAGCGAGAAAACGACGGAGGCTTTTATTAAATATCAGGGTCAACACACGTATCGTACGGGCGATCTCGGCCGTCGCGAAGAAGGCTTGTTTTATTATCAGGGCCGACGCGACTTTCAGTTGAAATATAAAGGTTATCGTATTGAACTAGAAGATATCGATCATAACATCGAACAACTTGCCTTAGTTGAACATGCCAGTGTCGTTGCAAAACTGAATGGTACAAAAGTTCAGAGTTTAGTCGCCTATGTAGTTGTGAAAACACATCCGTATGAAAAAGTGACACAGCTTACACAACAGCTAAAACATGAACTCGGGTTGTTGGTCAATGATTACATGGTGCCAACGCGATGGGTCTATGTCGAGGAACTGCCTTTATCATTAAATGGCAAAGTCGACCGTAAGGCGCTAATGAATGAGGTGAATCAATGAGTATCCCCTATAATGGACCGATGTATCTGATTTTATTATTTATCCTTTTGATACCTTTGATGATTGGCTTATTGCGAGAAAAACGCTATTTAGTGTATCAAAATATAGTGACACTAGTGATGTTGTACTTTATTTTTGGTGGTAGCAATTGGCATCAAGGGATTGCCATCATCGGTTATGTTATTTGGCAATGGTTGCTGATTTATGGCTACTTCACATATCGCCAAAAAGCGAACAACAGCTATGTCTTTTACGGTGTTATCCTCCTGAGCTTAATGCCATTACTCCTTTCGAAAACACTACCGTTGTTAACCGCTCATTCGTCATTGCTTGGCTTTTTAGGAATATCATACTTAACATTTAAGGCTGTGCAAATGGCGATGGATATTCGTGATGGTTTAATGAAGAAGTTCAGTTCACGGAGCTTTTTAGAATTCATGTTATTTTTCCCGACTATTTCATCTGGTCCGATCGACCGCTATCGTCGGTTTGAAAAAGAACTGTATGTGCCTCCAACCCGTGATAAGTATTTAACGATGTTCGATAAAGGGATTTTCATGTTGGTAATGGGCTGTTTGTATAAGTTCATTATCGCATACTACTTAAACACGTATGTGGTCGAATACATGCAAAAAACCGCGATTCTGAACGGCTTCTTTTCATTGAATACGGTCGCTTACATGTATAGTTATAGCTTATATCTTTTCTTCGATTTTGCCGGGTACAGTCTCTTTGCAGTCGGTACAAGTTATTTAATGGGCTATCAAATTCCCATCAACTTTAATAAACCGTTTGCGAGTCCAAACATAAAAGAGTTCTGGAACCGTTGGCATATGAGTTTATCGACTTGGTTCCGCGACTACGTTTTTATGCGGTTGGTGTTCACGTTAATCAAGAAAAAAGTTTTTAAAAGTAAGATTGTGATTTCTAATATTAGTTACATGGCTTTATTTTTATTAATGGGTGTTTGGCACGGCCTGACGTGGTACTATATTGCGTACGGTGTCTTTCATGGCGTTGCCATCATTGTTAATGATGCGTGGCTTCGCTATAAGAAAAAAAATCAAAAATTACCAAGCAATTGGTTCACCTATGGCCTGGCGATTTTCATTACCTTTAATACCGTATGTTTCAGTTTTTTAATTTTTTCAGGTATTCTCGATACAATGTTTTTTAAATAAAATGATAAAGGGGATTATATAATGACAATCAAAGCAGAAATTTTAGATATTTTAGAAGAAATTACCGGAAGTAGTGACGTGCGAGCAAATGAAGCACTCGATTTATTTGAAGAAGGTTTACTTGATTCAATGGGAACAGTGCAATTAATCTTAGAAATTGAAAGTCGTCTTGATATTACCGTACCTGTATCAGAATTTGACCGTGAGGAATGGTCAACACCAGCTTTAATCATTAACAAGGTAGCCGAATATCAATGAAAAAACGCTTGTTTATAGCGTTAGGTCCAGTGATAATCGCGTTATTCCTCTTAGTTGCGGTTTACACTCTGCCAGTTTTCAAACAAAAGATTACGCCAACCGTGTTGCATGATGCAGCAGTTGTCTCACAGAAAAAAGTGAAACGTAATGATGATATTTACCGGGCAGCAATGGCTGATAAACAATTCATCCCGTTTGTCGGTTCATCAGAATTACAGCGCTATGACGCGTTTCATCCGGCAGCCTTAGCCGATAAATACAATCGTAATTACACCCCTTTTTTAATTGGACAAGCGGGCACACAATCGTTGTCGCATTATTTGACCTTTCAAGCAATGGGTGAGACACTCGAACGTAAAAAGATGGTCTTTTTTATCTCCCCGCAATGGTTTGTTAAAAAAGGTGTTTCAAAAGGTGCTTTTAACCAACATTTTTCAACCGTTCAAGCGATTGATTTTATCAACAATAATCAAATCGACGCAACTGAAAAAAGTTATGTTGCCAATCGTCTTTTGCAGTTCGGGTCATTACAAACTGATGCAATTCTGACAGGTATTTTGACAGATGTAAGCAATCAAAAAGAACTGTCAGCTTTTCAAGTGAAATATATGTCAATGAAAGCGAGTATCATTAGTAATAATAAAGCTGTTTTTGGGGGGCATATGCCAACGAATAGTTGGAATGAACTTCGTCGGTTTGAAAAAGTCTTACCTGCTAATTACGATGTTAACGTACTTAAGGAAAAGGCGGAAACAATTGCGACGCTTAAATCATCCAATAATGAATTTGGGATTAAAAATTCATTTTACAAACATAGAATTGCGGGAAAACTAAAGGCCTTAGCTGGTTCACAGGCTAAGTACGATTATTTAGAGTCACCCGAATATGCCGATTTTCAACTTGTGTTACAGGAACTTGCGCGTCGACACGTCGATGTTCAATTTGTAGTGACACCGGTTAATGCACGATGGGCCGCCTACACAGGTTTATCGACAGCAATGCTGGATGATTTTTCGACAAAAATCAATTATCAATTATCATCGCAAGGCTTTGATGTAATTGATTTAACAAAAAAACGTGATACTGATTGTTATTTGCAAGATACCATTCATCTCGGTTGGCTTGGTTGGGTTGATTTAGATGAGAAATTGAAGCCGTTTTTAGAGACGGCAACCACAAAAACACCTGAATATCACATCGATTCTTATTTTATAACACCAGAATGGAAAGCCAAACGTTATCCTTAAGAGCTTTCAAAAAGGTTTTCACGAGCGCTACCATGAATGGATATGTTATTCTAAGAATAGAAGAACCTTGTTTTTTTAGTGGGATTATTTAACGAGAGAGTGGAGTGATTGGTATGAAAAAATGGTTGGTTTTATGCATGGCCATCGGTGGTATTGCAACTTTAAGCGCTTGTCAAAACGAAACGAGCAAGTCAGCCACAAGCGTCTCATCATCGTCTACTGATAAAGCTACGAGTAGCGAGAGCAGTGAAGTAGCGAGCAGCTCAGAAATAATTACGAGTGATGAGCAACAAGCGAGTTCTGAAGCAACTGTCGCAGTCGTTTCGTCAACGACGGACAGTGTTGAAGCCGATACAAATGCGAGTGTACAAACGACAGGTTCAAAGGAAGTAACGGAGTCAGCGACGAGTGTCAGTGCACCTGAATCGTCAGTTGATCATAAACCAGTTAGTAGCCTAGATAAGGATACTAAAACAATTTTAAAAACGTTTCTCGAGTATGAGGCAACACAGGCTGACATTGCAGTCGATTTTACGACCTTAACAATGACACGAAAGGGACAAGACGTACCTTTAACACTTGTGTTAGGAAATAACGAAGGGATGATTCGTGAGTCAGTCGTCAACAATCAAGAAGCACATCAATCGACAATCGCGAACTATAACATTAAAGGTGACACAATCAATATAACTGTGACAACAAGCACAGGAGAAGAAACAGTTTATACGAAACAAATTAAATAAGTAGCAAAAAAGCAACCCTTTTTGGGGTTGCTTTTTTGCTACTTATTTTTGACTGTAGGGAAGTACAAAAGCTTTTTGGTGGTAGCACTCTTTTAATGTTTCGGTGAGTAGATTCCATTCGAATTCGCTAGGGATTGAAGACCAGTAATGAAAATCAGCTTCTGGATAACGTTTTTCAAGCTGCTTAATTTTAAAATCAGCAATATATAAGTCGACATTTGCATCGGGGAACTGTGCGAAAACTAATTTAACACTGCTTAACTTTTTAATGTTTTTTTTGAGAAAAGCTTGTTGAGCATCGGTTATTTTCGACAACACACACACAGTCAGTGGTGGATATAAGCGATCCAGTGATTCACGCAATAACAAGAAGTATTGAATCTTAATCGGTTCACTGAGGGTAATCGTTAATTTTTTTTCCAAATAGTCATAAAAAGCGAGGCAGGCTTGATAAATATAAGGATGAGATTTCCCAATGATTTCTAGATTTAGTTGGATACGTGAATTATGTTGTGAACCTTTAACGTGTAGCATATGTCGATTGATGGCCGTTAAATTCGATAGTAAATAGGAGTATTCATTGGTTGTAAGTGCCAAACTAAAAAATGCACAGTAATGCATCAACAGTGTCTCCGCGTTGCGTGTGAATTCAGAATCATAGAGGAAAGATGGCACATGTGCCGTTTCAAAATAAGACATCGGATAAATATTTAAAGTCGATAACATGAAGTGTAACCCGTTAAGTTCACTATCAACCTGATCGGTCGTTAAGTGATACGTTTGTAAGCTCGGACTGAACCATGTGGTGATGTTTTTCTTCGGTAAAATAATCGAATCACAGTCTGTCGGCAATGACGAAGCGGCATCGATAATATGTTGTTGCTGAATGCGTGTCAACGTGATGGCAATGAATGTTCGTATTTTTAAGACACTGGTATAAGTCATCCGCGGATGCAAAACGATGAGTTCTTCCATGAGCGGATTAAGAAGTTCAATATCGAGTGAATGTGTAAAGACGGTTGTGTAAGGATACGCATCTGAAAAAAGACAGTAAAAAAAGTAACGAATTTGATGTTCCTCTCCAATGAAACGGCGTTCATCGGCTAAATCAACTGTAATTTCAAAATCGGCGAGCACTTTTTTGAGAACATTAATTTTACGATACATTGTTGGTTTCGATAGAAAGTTCTTTTCAGTAAACATTTTAAGGCTTTCAAAGTCGCCATTGAAGATTTCTAAGCAAAATTGAAAGGGCACACTTTGAATGATGTAATGATTGGCAAAAAAATCGATTGAAAATAAATGTGAAAGTTCGACTTCAATCGTTGTGGCGGTTAAATGCAAGGTTAAATAGTTTTCCCATTGTTGAGCGGTTATTTCAGATTGGAGAAAGTCAATGTTTTTAACGAGACTGCGACGTGTCCATTGAAGTTCATCCATCATCGATTGGATGTTATGTGTTTTTAATGTGCGTTCTTTTGAAAAATACTCAAGGCAAGTCAAGGTGTTTCTCTCTTCTTTATCAAGTAATTTATGCATTTTAGTTGTCTCCTGACCTATAGTGACGGGATTTTAAAACTGTTAATTAGAGGGGGAACGATATGTGTAATCATAACACCTTTTTATGAACTTTTCTTTATAATAGGATTGATTTAGTATTAAAGGTGAGTTAAGAGTTAGTTTGTTTAAACTACTTTTCCTAGAATAACAACGGAACAATAGTTATTTGCCTCTAGTGATGAAGTGTTTATCCGCTAGAGGACAAAATAGAAAAGGGGAATGACAAGATGACAACAATAAAGAGGTACGGCAAAGCAACGATGATTATCGCGTTATTAGGAACATCGGCAATTGGAGGAACAGCAGTAGCTAAAGCAGATGAGGTTAAAGGTTCTTATGATGCTAATGCTGTTATTAATTTCATTCCTAATAATGAACCAACCTTACCAGTGGATCCCGAAGAACCAGGTGGTGGAGGCGTAACACCGATTGATCCAATCGATCCAACGGCGCCCATTGAACCAGGGACAGCAGGACCATTGAGTATTGATTTCGCTTCAAGTTTGAATTTTGGGACACAAAAGATTTCATCAACGAATGAAACCTATTATGCTTACTCACAACAAGTTACTAATGAACAAGGTGTTACGAGCAATAAACCTAACTATGTACAAGTTACCGATAATCGTGGGACTGCTGCTGGATGGACTTTATCAGTTAAGCAAGTGGGCGACCTCACAACGACAGATAATGTTAAAAATAAAACACTACCTGGAGCAGCGATTACGTTAGATGGAATGACCGCTACCTCAACGACAACCGATACCCTTAAACCGACAGTAACTGACTCAGTGACACTCGTACCTAATTCGGCAGAAGTAGTTACCACTGCACCGGTTAATGGAGGTGAAGGAACTTGGGTTACTCGCTTTGGTTCAAGTCAAACCTTATTTGATGATACCGCTGCTTTGAGTGATGATGGCACAACAACCGAAACCATTAATAAAAATAAAAATGTCAGCTTAGTGGTACCAGGCGCAATTGCAAAATCAGCAGCTAACTATCAAGCAGTCCTTACCTGGTCATTATCAGATGTACCTGGGAACTAACCTACTTAAATTGTAAATGGAGGCTTTATTGATGAACATAAAAAAACAAATGGGAATGGTGATTAGTTTACTAATTGTATTAGGCAGTGGTCTACAACCGGTTGCGGCATCTGAGTTTAACTTTGCGGTGGAACCACAAAAACCAAGCAATCAAATTGACCAGAAAAAAGGTTACTTTGATCTTAAAGTGACACCTGGTCAAACACAACAACTTACCATTATGTTGAAAAATGCCACCAATAAAGCCGTCACCATTCAACCGAAGATTGCGGCGACAACGACAAGTTCAAGTGGTGTTGTTGAATATGGTCCTTCTAAGAAAAAAAATGATGAAACGTTACTTTACGATATGAAAGATTTAGTTACAACAGAAAAGAAAATTACGATTAAAGCAGATTCAAGTTACGCGTTGAAATTAGATGTAAAGGCACCAAAGAAGGCCTTTAAAGGTAGTGTAACTGGTGGTATCACACTTGAAGAAGATGTGGATGAAACAGCTAGAAAAACTGAAGGTAATGGAATGGCCATTGATAATCGTTATGCTTATGTTGTTGGTATTCAAATGCGTCAAGACATTAAAGCAGTAGCTCCGAAACTGCATTTACATGATGTCGAGGCTGCACAACGAAACTACCGTAACGTAATTAATGCCACCATCCAAAATAGTGAACCGACCTACGTTAACCAATTGAAAATAGATGCGAAAATCACTAAAAAAGGTAAGAGTGAGGTACTTTACGAATCAAAAAAAGAAATGATGCAAATGGCACCCAACAGTAATTTTGCATATCCAATCGCTTTAGGCGATGGGAAAACGTTAGAACCAGGCAATTACACGTTGAATATGACCGCTCAATCCTATGACAATAAGTGGAAGTGGTCCAAAGATTTCACGATTACAGATGATGAAGCCACTGCCTTAAACGAAAAAGATGTCACGGTTGTTAAAAGCTATACAACTTATTACATTATCGGTGGGCTGATTATCTTATTATTGATAGGGCTTATTATTTGGCTGATTTTACGTAAAAAAAATATAAAAGAAACCACAGGGGGAATTGACAATGAATAACTTTGGCAAATACATAGCAATCACAGCATTACTCGGTGCTGGTGCATCAGGAACAATTACAACCGTATCAGCAGGTGAAACAGGGGCAAAATACGTTTCAAATGGAGCGGTTAAATTTATTCCAAACACAGACCCAACCAATCCAATCGATCCAACCGACCCTACTAATCCAGATCCGGTTGATCCGATTGATCCAACCAATCCAGATGGACCCAACCCAGGAACACCAGGGCCATTGAGCATTGATTTTGCCTCAAGTCTTGATTTTGGTGTTAATAAAATATCATCAAAAAATGAAATTTACTATGCCTCACCTCAAACATACAAAGAAGAGGGTAAAACGACACCGAACTATGTTCAAGTGACTGATAACCGTGGGTCTTCAACTGGTTGGACTTTAAAAGTGCTACAAGACAATCAATTTTCAAACGCGACTGCCAAATATAATGAATTAAAAGGGGCACAAATTACGATTAATGATAGTCAAGCGGTTTCAAACGCAATCGGTGTTACAGCTCCTACTGTTGCAGCGGAAATCGAGTTAACACCAGGCTCACCGGTGACTGTTATGACTGCAGCTGAAGGAGCAGGAGATGGGACGTGGCTGAATCGTTTCGGTACTAATGAAATGAAAACAGAAGTTCAAGCAGATGGTACGAGCAAAGAAGTGGAAAAAAACACATCTGTGCAACTAGCTGTACCAGGTAGTACACCTAAATCAGCAGTTGAATATCGTTCAACTTTGACATGGCTCCTTTCGGATGTTGTAAGTAATTAATAAGTAACAGATATACCAGTAAGTGGTGTCCTACCATTTGTTGGTAGATGTTGGAGGAGGGAAACCTGATGAAAAAAGGCGTATTAGTTTTTGTCATCATTGGTGCACTCACCTGTAGTGGAAATATAATCGCTATACAAACCGCACAGGCAGCAGCCTATCAATCAAATGTGGTCACTGGTTTTTACGGCGAGTATGTAGTTGACGAGGATACACTTATTGACAATGAACCTGCAGAAACTGAGTCAGTCTCAAACGACTCGGAGGGAGAAACACCAGTAAACACTCAAGTACAACGAGAAACACACAGACAAACAAGTAGCACCATTTTACCAGTGACAGGCGATCAGTACTCACTCGTTCTGATGTTGGGCGGTTTTATATTAGTTGGTAGGAGCTTGTATCGCTTACGTTATGCAAAATGATGATGTTAAAACAAATGGAGGAGACAGTTTATGTTAAAAAAAATGACGTATTTAAGTATCATCTTCATAGTGGTTTTTTCATCGTTTAGTACCGTAATTGATAAAGCTCAGGCCGATAATAGTCAAACGCTTGAACTAGCAGTAGATGAAATGACTGGTACATTGAACGAAGAAATCGATATCCGTTTAACGGATACTACAAAACGTGAAGAAGCAGTAAAGATAATGTTGCCAGTCGGTGTTGACTACGTTAAATGTGATGTTAAAGACAGCAGGTTTGATAAGAACAAAAGAGAACTAACACTCAATAGTCGTAATGAAAAAACAATTGTAACAATCAAACCAACAGCAGTCGGACAAGTTAAATTAGTAGCAAAAACTAAGACTGAACAACAAGACTTACTTTCAAACGAATTGGCGATTAGTGTGTCAGAGTCGCAACCATCAGCACTTGAAACGAGCATTTCGGCTGCTGAAACAGTGACACAACCAGAGTATTCACAGTCGATACTTGACACAAGTGAAAAAGCAGAGAAAGAAAGTGCATCTTCACCAGCAACAAACGTTGCCGCAACAGATAGCGCACAAAGTGAAGCGAACAAAGCAATTGAAAAAAATACGACGATTACAACTGAACAATTAGAAACGGCAGCGAAAGTTCGTGAAACAACTGAAACAACCTCAGAAAAAGCAATGAAAAGAATGGCACGAGCAGGCACTGAAGTAAACGTAACAACCTGGGCTGAATTTCAAGTAGCGTGGAAAGATGCAACAGTATCTAAAATCAATCTTATGAATGATTTAAAAGCAACTGGGTCGATTAGTTTTACGGCGCGTTCGTTAGAACTAAATGGGAATGGACATAAATTAGAACTGACAGCATACGCGCCTACCTTAAATATTGTCCAATCTAAAGCCATCTACGACTTTCATATGCATGATCTTATAGCATCTTGTACCGTTGCAGCCGATATGGGGTATCTTGATGCTGGTATAGCAGTTTCTAATGGTGGTAAATGGCGAATGAGACTCGGTAATATAAAAACCGAAGGAAGTAAAGTTCAACGAATAGTTGTAGCAACCGGTGGTGAAATGACCTGGTATGGAGTTAATGACATTAGCACTTGTGCTGAAAACGTCTACACAGGATCAACTGTTTTTGAACCAGGTACTCAGTATACGGGTAATGTTAGTGTTTATAACTATTCCGTATTTTACTATAATCTTCCAGCCGTTGCAGGTAATACAGGTGAAAGCAAGGAGTTTACCGTTGGCGAAAACTCGATTATTCAAATCGGACAGACACAAAACGGTACGACCTATCCGGCTGTGTATATGAATTACGCAGCAATGACAATCGGTGAAAACGCCATTTTCAACGTCATCATGCCAGGGAATGCGGTTAGGATGCAAAATACAAATTCGTCCTTTACTGCTAAAAAGGGAGCAATTGTCAATCTGACGAGTCGAGCGAATGCTGAGTCAGTTTATGCAACTGTAAGTGGTCCAACATTTACAGCAGAAGCGGGCTCGTACTTATATATTATTGGGGTTCGCCCCGGCCAACCGTTAGTGAAAATGTATAGTACGACAACGATGACTATTGATAATCCAGCTGGATACGATATTCGTAATTATGATAAAGGGGCCAATTCTCGTGCGATTGAATTGTCCACAACAGGGACATTCAATCTCACCAATACAGATATTGATTTATGGAAAACAACCAGTGATCCATTAGGTCCCTCTGATTTAACGAGTGCTAAAGTAGCGAATTTCAAGGTTTATAGCACAAATGGAGCTGCGACCTCATCAGAGGCTAGTTTAGTTGGTGTGAAATTACCAGATTATCGTCGAATCGCCGGAATGAACCAAATCCCAACGGTTGAATGGCCTGAAAAGATTGCTGACCAACGAGTGAATACCGATGCTGATAAAACAATCACGGCACGCGTGAAAATTGGTGAGGTACCAAATAATGATGGTCCGACAGCTGAGGGTAAAGTGACCTATATTCCTGTGTATGCGTCTGAGGGACAAGCCAGTGTGACTTTTATCGATGAAGCGGGTCAAACATACACAGGTATAACAGATAAAGATGGCTATGCTCGCTATACAGTAGATAGCTTTTATAAAGCAGGGACAACAATCTCTGGAGTAGCAACACGTGGTCCGTATACTGGTGAATCAGCTAGCACCACGATTAGTGATATTACTCCACCGCCACCGGCCAAAATTGATCAACCAATCAAAGTGGTTGATCGTTCAATCAGTGGGAGTGAGGCAGAAGCAGGTGCAACGATACGAATTACCATTAACGGTGAAACCGTTGATGCAAGTGCGACAGTCGCATCTGATGGCAAGTGGAAATTGAGTCTGCCTAAGGGGCTTAAATTCCCAGCAGACGGTGTCGTTCAAATATTTTTGAAAGATACGGTGGGAAATGAAAATCCAGTGGCTGAAACAGCCGTGCATGATGCGATTTTTCAAGCAGCAACGAAGGTTACGACGTTAAACGTCTTTCCATTATCAACTCTCACTCAAACGGTGACCAATTTAACGACAAAAGCACCACCGGTTGAGTCAACACCAATGGATCCAACGTTAGCCATTGTGGGAGATCAGTTAAGGTATACGTTAACAGTCGGAAATGTCGGGAGTTTGGAATGGCTTCAAGCCGTAGTCGATGATATCGTTCCGAGTGAGTTAACAGTCACTCAAGTAACCTTAGATGGTGTAGAACAAACATTGAATGTCATATCTAACAATGTCTCTTTAACAATTCCAAAAATTGCGGTCAATCAAGAAAGTGTCATTACTATTGATGTAGTTGTCACAAAAGAGACTGTCGGCAAAGGGGTACTGAATCAGGCAATGGTAGCAGATGGTGATGAAAGTTTGAAAAAAACAGCGAATACACTCGTACAAGTTGCAGCCCAACCAATTATCAAAAACACCCAAACCGTTGAGAACCTAACCGACAATTCAGGGAAATTTAATGTCGGTGATACTGTTAAATACCATTTGAACACAACGAATACAGCCAATCGAGGAACCGTAACTGATACAACCATTAATAACGCTATTCCGCAAGGATTACGTGTTGATCCAGCGACACTCAAATTGACTGATGCAACAGGTGAAGAAACCGTTTTACCGGCTTCGAGCTTATCGGCAGATAACAGATTAAGTGTTAACGCAGGTAGTTTAGCAGGTGGTGAAACAGCTACTGTGACATTTGAAGCCAAAATTCAATTAGATTTAGCAGAAACAAACGTCAAAAACTCATTTAACACAGTTGCGACTTACCTAAGTCCAAATGATGTTCAAAGTGAGGAAGCAAGTGTGAGCTACGTTGTTGAAGCTTATACGGGAGTATTAAGCTTAGCAGCTGTTCCCGAAAGTTTATCATTCGGCTCTAATCTAGCGATTAAACCGATTGATAAAAGTTATGGTCTAGTATCTAAAACAGGTGATTTAATTGTAACTGATACACGTGTGGTTCGTAGTCAATGGACATTAGATGCACGGATGAGTCAACAACTGACCGCCAATGCTTCTGAATTAATAAATGCATTATCATTCAAACCAAAGACAGGTAATGAGACGGTCATAACTGATACGTTTAGTCCGCTTTATAGTGAAACAAACACAACCGATGAAAATCAGTTGTCAAGTCATTGGTCAGACAATGGTGAAGGATTTTACTTGAATGTGAAAGCTGGCGTAGGTATAGCCGGTAGTTATCAAGGAACCATTGAATGGGTATTAAAAGATACACCAGCTTAATAAATTCAACTAAAAAGGGAGATTTTAAAAATGAAAATGACATTTGGAAAAACACTCGCAATCGCAGCATTACTCGTACCAGCTACCGTGACAGGTGTAACAACAACGCATGCTGCTGAGGGTGGAAGTTACAACTCAAACGCGGTCGTCAACTTTATTACAAGTACAGACCCCACTTTACCGGTCGATCCAGAAAATCCTGATCCAACCAATCCGATTGTACCGATTGACCCAACCAATCCAGAGGGACCAGGCGAAGGAACAGCTGGACCACTCAGCATTGACTTTGCTTCTAGTTTACAATTCGGAACAAGTAAAATCACCACCAAGGATGAGATCTATTCAGCCTATGCCCAAGAAATTGAATTGACTTCAGGAACTGAGTATCGTCCCAACTACGTGCAAGTAACCGATAATCGTGGAACTGAAGCAGGTTGGACATTGCAAGTGACACAGGAACGCCAATTAACATCGACTGCAAATAAGGTTTTGGAAGGTGCAGTAATCACCTTAGGTTCGAGTACGGTTAGTACAGTGGCCGGATCAACTGTGACTGCGCCATCAAATGTTCCGAGTGCAATTGTATTAACACCAGGCACGCCTGCAGTTGTTTTCTCAGCACAAGCTCAAGAAGGTTCGGGTGTATGGTTAGCTAAATTCGGCTCATCAGTTGGCGAAAAACCAACAGTCATGGCTGGAAAAGATTGGAAACCAGGAACTGAGGCGACTGAAACAGCAGAAGCAACGCTTCCAACAGAGTTTGATGTGATGCGGAACTCTGCGGTAACCTTAGCAGTTCCAGGCAAAGCAATTAAAACACAAGATCAATACAGTTCATCATTGATTTGGTCATTATCAGATGTACCGACAAACAGTAACGAAGACTAAATGAAAAAGGTTAGAGGACATAGTCCTCTAACCTTTTTTTTGTGTCGTAATAAGGGTAGCGACTCCTTTTTCATGATAGGTTTTATGTAAGATATCTAAGATATAGACCCATTCCTGTTCTTCTGGCATTGAAGACCAGAAATAAAACAGTGCGTTGGGGTAGCGTTCTTCAAGATGTTGCACTTGAAAGTCTGAAATATACAAATCAACAGTTTCATCAGGATATGGAATGAATTGTAACGGTATTTGTGTTGATTGTTGTAAGATAGTTTTTAAAAAAACATGTTGAGAGTCTGTTATTTTTGATAAAAGACAGACACGTAAAGGTTTATGCATGAAGCGGATAGCATCACGAAGTAGTAAGAAATATTGAACCTTACTTGCATTGTTGAGTACAATATGGGTTTGTTCTTCTAAATAAGTGAAAAAAGAAGCACAAGTCTCAAACGTAAGTGGATGACGTTCCATTACTGTTTTTAAGTTGAGTTGCATGCGTGAATTATGTTCTGAGCCTTTAACATGCTTGATATGCGCGTTAATCGCGATTAAATTAACTTGTAAGTGGGCATATTCCGTTGCTGTTAATGATTTATTAAAGTAGTCACAATAGCAATTAATAAACTGTTCAGCTTCAACTTTGAAAAGTGAAGCCGCATTAAACGGTGTGAAATTAATGTTTTCAAAGTAAGCGAGCGGATACACATTGAGTGTTGAAATCATAAAATGCATGCCATTAACTTCAGCTGCCACTTGCTCATCAGTTAAGCCGAGCACTGTTGAAAAAGTGTTAGCTACCCAAGCCTCAACATCTGTCTTGGTTAAGATAACAGTCGAAATATCAGGTAACGGTGATGAATGATCTAAAATGAATCCTTGTTTAATACGAGAGATGGTAATGGCTAAAAAGGTTCGTAGCTTTAATAAACTTGAATAAGGCATCAAAGGTGTATGGGCATGTATGTTTGCTAATAAATCATCCAATAAATTGGAGTCAACGTTATGAGCGAAGTCTGTTAAAAAGTGGTAAGCATCGGTGAATAAACAGTAAAAAAAATAACGAATTTGATGTTCTTCACCAATTAATCGCTCGTGTTTAGTTAAGTCGAGTGAAACTTCAAAGGCTTCAAGTAACTCTTTCAAACGATTTAATTTACGATACATTGTTGCTTTTGTAATGAAATTATTATCAGTGAAATCTTGAAAGCTAACGAATTCATCATTAAAAATGGCATGACAAAATTGGAATTGAATATTAGTTTCAATATAATGCGTTGCAAAAAAGTCAATTGAAAAAAGGGGGGATATTTCTAATGTAATGCTTGAGGTATTATAAGTGAAATTCAAATGAGTTCCCCAATCATTCTTTTGGATATCGTCTTGGAGACAATCCAAATTTTTAGCTAAAGCACGTCGGTTCCAATCCAGTGCCTCAGACATTTTCTGCAGGTCAATCGAAGTGGAACGTTTATTACGGGCAAAATAACGTAAACATTGTAAACTATAGCCTTCTTGCTTATCGAGAATTTTATGCATGATATGACTCCTTTCAATACTCCTAATACTATACCCCAGTTCGGCTGTTGCAATTCGTGTTAATTTTTTTACAGATAATGGGCTATCGTGTCATTACAGGATAATGTAAAGTTATATTTAGATAGAGAGCAAAAGTGATGTTTTTTAGAAAAAAGATTAGTATAAACAGCTGAGAAATTTGGAATTTCATAAATCACTGCTCTTTTATAAGGATAAGGTTAGGGAGGATAAGATGAAAAATTTTTTAGTAGCTATTGTATTTATAAGCATGTTTATCGGAGGGGGAAATGTTTATGCCTCGGACAATAAAGGCCCTATGTATACAGTAACACCAGTCTTGCCAGAAAATCAACAAAAAAATATAACCGATCAATTTGACCTATTAGTCAAGCCAGGTAGTACTCAAATAATACAGGTGATTTTAAAAAACAAGAGTAAAAAGGCAATGCAACTAAACAGTGTTGTTGTTGCAGGGGTAACGAATAGTAATGGAATCATTGATTACAAAAATAAGGTCGAACAAAAGAAACAAAAAGATACATTTACTAATATAGCGACAGCAGATGAGGCAGGGAGCATTGCTGCTCAGTCAGAAAAAACACTCAATGTTGAAGTGAAGATTCCAATGTCTGGTATTGATGGGTTAATGTTAGGTGGCATTAAGATTGAACAAGTGAGTGCCGCTAAATCAGAAAGTAATATTCAAAATAAGTACAGCTACATTATCCCCATCAAGCTACAAACGAAAACGGATCAACAACAGGCCAAATTGAATTTGAAAAAAGTCACGATTAGCCAAACAGGTTTACGCAATCGATTGGTAACTGTGTTAGAAAATCCAAAAGGCGCGATTTTACGCAATATAGAAATGTCATTGCAAGTGCAAAAAGACAAGACAGATACGACCTATTACGAAAATAAGAAAAACAACCTGAAATTCGCTCCGAAATCAACGGCAGACTTACAATGGGCACTTGATAAACCATTTGAAGTAGGAACCTATCAGGTGACCCTGAAAGTAATCGCGGATGGTTTTGAGAAAACATGGACAGAGGCATTAACGATTGATAAAGAGGAAGCAGATACCCTTAATGCGACATCTGTCGATGAAAAAGAAAAAAACACGAATTCACTGAAAATGTATATCTTGTTGGGCATTATTGCAGTCTTAATTTTAATGATCATTATTATTTTATTGAAAAAAAACAAACAGCGAAATGAGGTGGAGTAAGATGAAGCGATCCGGACTATTACAGTTAATCATGTGTGCGAGCTTAGTAGTGATGGTATCACCAGTGGAAGCACAAACGACATTACCATCAGATAATGGTGAAAATAATAGTATACAGGCAGAGAATAGTGAAGTTGATTCGAACGAAACCAAAATAAATAATTCGAGTCTAACAGGTAGTGAAGCGGTGATAGATAAACCGCTTGTGACACAAAGCGAAAAAATGGCGAGTAACAGTGGGCCGACTTTACGAGGTAACTATTCTTATTATCTTGAGGCGCGTGAATTAGCCGATGCAAATAGAGAGGCGCTTCAAAGAGCTGTCAGAGCAGCGATTAGTGAGAATCCAAAAAAATTAGGTTATTTAAAAGGCAGCACACTTGAAATTGTAGTTCCGAACGTTAAATTAATTCCAGACTTTTATTATTTACCAAATAATGCGAATATACGTTTCTCTGGTATGGTTGGAATCACCGATATTTATCTTACAAATGACGACACAGTTCGAGTGACGTATAAAGACAACGGTAGCCAAAATGGAAAACTAACGTTCACTAAGTTAAAAAATGCACCGACTAACACGACACTTAATTTCATGTACTCAGTACAACATTCGTTACGAACGTATCGTAAAATGGCTTTGTTAGGTTGGACACAAATTGAAGATGAAGAAGAAGTCCGAAGTGGAAGGGGTATTGGTCCGGTGAATCTCAATTTTGCCGAGCCAGCTCCGGAACTTGTCGTGACACCAAAAGAAGAAACAACACGACTGGCATACGGTAGCACAGTTTCGTTAGAGGTGAGTGATTACTATAACGTTAAAACAAGTGCAGGGAAAGTCACCGCGACATTTTTAACACAACCAGATACAAGCGTCTTAGGGCCAGCTGAGGCTACCATTCAATTAACAGATGAATACGGACAACAAACGATTGTAACCGTCCCATTTGAGGTGTTTGAGACGTTAGTCGCACAACCGGTTGCTCAAACACTCGTGCTCGGACAAGACATTCCTAAAGTAGTCCTCAAACAATGGGTCAAAGACGTGACAACCTTAAGTGGCGATGCGATTGATAGCACGGATTATGAGGTTGAATTAGTTTCAACTTTTTCGGCCAATGCAGTTGGAACAAGTGAAGTTGCGATTCGGATTTTTAGTGAGAAGTATCATAGTGACTTAGAGCTGACTGTCCCAGTCACAGTTAAAATGGGAACAGCCATCCAATTAACCAATACCGATAATCAAATTATTGGTGGAGTGACGGTTAACGATGGAAAACTTGATTTAGTCGATATTGATGATCGTAATGTGACAAAAGTAGTAGGCAATAATATCTCGATAGCGGTTTATAAACCAGAGTTAGATAATCCGATTTTAAATGAGAGCACACCAAGTGAAGAAGCACAATTAAAAGCGACGGATGCGATTGACTCCTTTAAATCGTTGCCAATCGGTAAGGAATTGCCGGAGGGAAGTGTTATTAAAGTAGCAACGGATGGCATGGCTGAAAACACTAATTTGTTAGAAACCTATAATGATGGTAAAAAAATAGCCTTCATCGATAACAATCGAATTCATGAACAAGCAATCTATTATCTGTATCAAAATAAAAAATTCTCAACGGTTGCAGCAGCGCATTTAGAAGTTAAAACAGTTCCTGTTTCACGATTAACATCATTGAGTGAGTTAGATGCTATGATCCATGCGTTTTATCATGGGAAATTACCGGGCAATGTATCGCTGAAAGGGTTTAGTTCTTATCCGAATACAGCTGAAACAGGCTTGCAAGCAGGTAAAGTGTTAGTTGAAGAGCAACTAGGAGAAAATAATGTAATTCGTTACGATCAGCCAATTACGATTGAAGTCGACGACGGTGATATTTCAATGAAGGTACCGACGACGATGAATTTTAAAGACTATACGTTCAATCCTAGTGAAACAACTGTCGAACGCGCAATTGATGATTGGCAGTTAGAAGTAGATGATACACGAATGGACAGTTTGAAAACAAATTGGCACATCAATTTGAAAGTATCAGGTGAGCAAGAGTTGGATCAATATATGACATTTGTCGATTATCAGAACAACAGGAGCTATTTAACGGAAAATATCACAATATATAGTCAAGATAAAATAGAGAATCAACCGGATAACACCTCAATAAGTTGGGGAGCTGAGCAAGGTGTCTTATTACAACTACCTGCTCATAATAATTTAAAAGCGGATAAAACATATCATTCCACACTTGAGTGGTCGCTCATATTAGGGGAGGAATAAATGATGAAAAAAACAGTTGTCGTTTTGCTTCTTGTTCTTTGTAGTATGGGTGCTAGTGCTAGTGTTGGTGGTGTGAAGGCAATGGTTTTTGATGAGGCTGAAACAAAAGTGTCAGTAAGCGTATTTGATCAACATCTGACAGATGAAACAGGTGCCGTATTAACACCACCGCTAGTGATTGAAAAACAGGTAAATAAACAGGATAGCATAGGTAATATTAGTTATTATGTCGACAATCATACGCAGAAGGAATACACCGAAAATATTAGTATTGAGTATGTTCGATTGCCACAGACAGGTGATAATAACGGAATATTCAGTATTATCGGTTGGGGAATAGTCATTTTAGGAGCCTATTGTAGTAAAAAATATAATCAGAGAGAAGGAATATAATATGAAATTAGCACAATTAATGGCCATTGGTTTAACCGTCGGAACAATCGGAGTAAGCGTAGCAACTGTATCAGCAGATGAGGTGCGTGACGGTTCGACAGCAGCAAGTGTAACTTTGAAAGGTGGGGAGTTAACATTCTCAGAAATCGCACCAACGATTGCTTTTGAAGACATTACTTTAACGGGCGAAGCGCAAACAGTAGGCGCTAAAGCAGAGGCAATTATCGGCATCAATGATTACCGTGGGATTGATGGAAATTGGGATCTAACAGTGAAAGAAACAGCGCCCGTCGATGCTAAAAGTTTCACAGAACAAGGCTTGCAAATTAACTTAGCAGCGACAGCAAATGCAGGCGTAACAGCTGAAACAGTCGCAGTGTCGGAAGAAAATCAACTCGTAGCAAACGGATCACGTTTTGAACATACAATTGACTTAAACCCAACATTAGCTGCACCGAAAGCAACCGCAGCTGGCACATATGCAACAACACTTGACTGGACATTAAAACCAGCAGAATAAGTAGCAAATGAGTAAACAAATAAAAAAATTAATCAGAGAGAAGGAATATAATATGAAATTAGCACAATTAATGGCCATTGGTTTAACCGTCGGAACAATCGGAGTAAGCGTAGCAACTGTATCAGCAGATGAGGTGCGTGACGGTTCGACAGCAGCAAGTGTAACTTTGAAAGGTGGGGAGTTAACATTCTCAGAAATCGCACCAACGATTGCTTTTGAAGACATTACTTTAACAGGCGAAGCTAAAACAGTCGGTACGAAAGCGATAGCTGAACTAGGGATTAACGATTATCGAGGTGTGGATACATTTTGGGATTTACTAGTAAAAGAAACACCAACCGATAAAAGTTTTAGCGAACAAGGCTTACAAATAAAATTATCGCCTGAAATCGATAATAATGGAATCGCTCAAGACGTAGTAGTATCTTCAGAAAATGAAATTTTTGCTGCTGGTAAACGTTTTGAAACAAAGGTGAACCTAAACCCAACATTAGATGTGCCGAAAGATTTAACAGCTGGCACATATGCAACAACAGTTGACTGGACATTAAAACCAGCAGAATAAGTAGCAAATGAGTAAACAAATAAAAAAATTAATCAGAGAGAAGGAATATAATATGAAATTAGCACAATTAATGGCCATTGGTTTAACCGTCGGAACAATCGGAGTAAGCGTAGCAACTGTATCAGCAGATGAGGTGCGTGACGGTTCGACAGCAGCAAGTGTAACTTTAAAAGGTGGGGAGTTAACATTCTCAGAAATCGCACCAACGATTGCTTTTGAAGACATTACTTTAACGGGCGAAGCGCAAACAGTAGGCGCTAAAGCAGAGGCAATTATCGGCATCAATGATTACCGTGGGATTGATGAAAATTGGGATTTAACAGTGAAAGAAACAGCGCCCGTCGATGCTAAAAGTTTCACAGAACAAGGCTTGCAAATTAACTTAGCAGCGACAGCAAATGCAGGCGTAACAGCTGAAACAGTCGCAGTGTCGGAAGAAAATCAACTCGTAGCAAACGGATCACGTTTTGAACATGCAATTGACTTAAACCCAACATTAGCTGCACCGAAAGCAACCGCAGCTGGCACATATGCAACAACACTTGACTGGACATTAAAACCAGCAGAATAAGTAGCAAATGAGTAAACAAATAAAAAAATTAATCAGAGAGAAGGAATATAATATGAAATTAGCACAATTAATGGCCATTGGTTTAACCGTCGGAACAATCGGAGTAAGCGTAGCAACTGTATCAGCAGATGAGGTGCGTGACGGTTCGACAGCAGCAAGTGTAACTTTAAAAGGTGGGGAGTTAACATTCTCAGAAATCGCACCAACGATTGCTTTTGAAGACATTACTTTAACGGGCGAAGCGCAAACAGTAGGCGCTAAAGCAGAGGCAATTATCGGCATCAATGATTACCGTGGGATTGATGAAAATTGGGATTTAACAGTGAAAGAAACAGCGCCCGTCGATGCTAAAAGTTTCACAGAACAAGGCTTGCAAATTAACTTAGCAGCGACAGCAAATGCAGGCGTAACAGCTGAAACAGTCGCAGTGTCGGAAGAAAATCAACTCGTAGCAAACGGATCACGTTTTGAACATACAATTGAATTAAACCCAACATTAGCTGCACCGAAAGCAACCGCAGCTGGCACATATGCAACAACACTTGACTGGACATTAAAACCAGCGGAATAATGTAACTAGAAAAAGCCATTATCGAAATATCGATAATGGCTTTTTTTGTTTTATATAATGTATGGGTGAATTATTTGCCATAAGCTTTCGTATTAACAAAGAGAGAAAGGATGAATAGAACCGCAGCGATAATCAACGAAAAGATAAAGACATAATGGGCGCCGTTAATCATCTCAAAGGCTGTATTCACACCGCCTGAATTGATATACGCTGTTTTTCCAGCGGTTAAAAAGACCATTGTTAGTGCAATCGCAATCGCACCACCGATTTGCTGCATCGTGTTTAAGACGGCAGTGCCATCCGGTGCAATTTCAGGTGGTAATTGATTCAACGCGTTTGTTTGAGCGGGTGAAAAAATTAATGGAATGCCAATCATAAAGACAACGGTTGCAATAATAATCGCTGCGATAGCTGTTGTTGCAGTGGCGAAAACGAGAAATGTCATCGCCAATACTGCAAGCAAGGCACCGATCTTAACGAGCCATTTTGCTCCGAACGAATCGAATAGTCGACCCGCGACAGCTGAGAACAGCCCGTTAGCAATCCCACAAGGAAGTAAGCAGAGGCCAACTAAGGCCGCGGGCAATAGCCGTCCATCAATAAAGTACAACGGTAAAACGAGCATTACAGCCATAATCATGCCAAATGCTAAAATAATCATCAACACGCCTAATGAGAAGTTTTTATATTGAAAGACGCGTAAATTTAAAATTGGAATAACCATTTTTAGTTGTCGGTATGTAAAGAGCGCGAGGGCAATTAAACCGATGCTAATTGTGAAAACAACCTCGATACTCCCCCAACCTTTATCGCCGGCAGATGAAAAACCAAACACAACACTACCAAAACCGATGACGGAGAGTGCCACCGATAATGCATCGATTTTTGGTCGGGTAACCGTGGTGATGTTTCGCATGTAAATATATGAAACAATGAAAGCGATGGCTAAAAAGGGGAGCATCACGATGAAAATCCAACGCCATGATAAACTAGATAATAAAAAACCTGAAATAGTAGGGCCAATTACCGGTGCGAAACTAATGACTAGCCCTACGAATCCCATTGCTGTCCCTCGTTTTTCGGGAGGATAAATAATTAGGACAGTGTTAAAAATGAGTGGGATTAAAATACCAGTTGCGATACCTTGAATAATCCGTCCGATTAATAAAAACGCAAATAAAGGAGCAGTTGCGCAAATAATCGTTCCGATGATGAAAATAAGAATAGATGATAATAATAATTTTCGGGTGGTTACCCATCTAAGGAGTAATCCAGATAAGGGTGCTAGGATACCAATTGCTAAAATGTAACTGGTGCTAAGCCATTGTACAGTACTTGGGGTAATTGTGAAATCTTTCATTAATTGACTCAAGGCTATGTTTAAGGCTGTTTCGCCAAATAATCCAATGAAACCAGCCATTAGTAAACCGAGTAATAGTTGTGTATGTTTAATTTCAATAGGTGTTTGTGTTGTACTTTTCAAATAATCGCCTCTTTTCTAAAGAATGAAAATACTTTGTTACAAAGTATATCTGTAATTCTATCTGATAATAAACTATCTGTATAGGCAAGTAGCAGTTTTTTTTTATTTCCTCGGAAATTTTCAAGGGTTTCGATTTGAAATAGGGTGAATTGTTTGAGAGGAAAGTGATAAGGAGGGAATTAAAACAGGTGGAAATGTGTTAAAATGAAAGTAATACTTCACTATATAGAGAAGGGTATGAGAATGTATGAAAGCATTTGTAATTAAATTGCTAATTGGCTTGCTAATAGTAGGTGGAGGCACGTATGCTGCGTATTACTATACACAAGAATCGCATAGTACACATAATGAGAAAATTGCAAAGAAAGTGCGAGCAATCGTTGATAAGGATGGTTATGTCGACAATACTATTTCAGTCACTGATCTTCGTCAAGATATCGACAATGTTTCGGAAGATGTTTTACGAGGTGAATTAGAATCGCGGTTGCCTGATATTGAAGATCGTCAAAAGGCTAACAAGATGACCAATCGCTTAATTAAACAAGGTGTTGTCACTAATAGTGCGACACAAGCAAAAATTCAAGCAGCGATTAACGCGATGGATATTTTTCCTGATTCAAAATGGAAAGAAGAACGTCTAATGTCATTGGCAAGTGCAAGTAAACAACTATCGGATACGTACAACTTAAGAACTGATATGACAAAATGGTTAGCGAAAGATAAACAGGATGCTAAGCTTTCGCAAAGTAAGTTTGATGATTTCCAAAAACGCTTGGAAAACATTACCAATACAAAAAGCCATGATCAAATACAAGCACTGTTACAGCAGCTAGAAGGAAAAGTTAAGAAATAGTAGCAATTAAGACGTTGACAATCGAGTCAATGTCTTTTTTTTAAGAATATAAACAGGTTGTTTCCAACTGATTGATAACGCTTACAAAATCGTTGTGAGAGTATGTTAAATTTAGTAAACTAGACATAGAAGCTAGTTAACTTAAGTAAAACTGAAGGGAGAGACTATGAATTTACAACAATTTGAGTATGTCATTGCTGTCGCCCGTAGTGGTTCATTAACGAAGGCGAGTGAGCAGTCTAATATTACGCTATCTGCGATGAGTCAATCAATTAGCGCGCTTGAAAAGGAGTTAGCAATATCGATTTTTAAACGCTCAAAAAAAGGCAGCCAGGCGACTGCACAAGGTCAAGTAGTGATTCAATATGCTAAGAAAATCACGAAGGTTGTTAGCGATATGCATCAGCAAATCGAGCGAACAACGATGTGTTCCAATGGGGTGATTCGGCTAGCGACGATTCCGACAGCAATGCACTTGTTGATGCAAATAAGCACACAGTTTAATCAGCAACAACCAGACGTGCAGTTAGCGATTGCAGAAAAGAACGGTATTGATATTATTAAAGCGGTGCAACAGAATGAGCTTGATATTGGACTGTTGATGATTCATCCTGAGATGAAGTTAGATTTGACGGGTGTGAATGCGCAACGATTACAAACAGCCAAGATGTTGGCTATTGTACCAAAGGAGAGCCGCTACGGACGTAAGGCTAAAATCAGCCCTGAGGAATTGTTGACATATCCATTAGTAAGCTATCGTGATGATTTTATCTTATGGTATTTTGAAGAAGTCATCTGCCGATACGGTTGTCCTAATTTGCGACTGAGTTCAAATAATACCAATGCCTTAACGAAGGCATTGCATGAAGGAGCGGCAACCTTTGGTGTGGATTATTCGTTTGTGGAGGCTACACGAAAAAAAGAACAGCCGTTAGCCTTTAAACCATTGGATGTCCCACAAAATACAGTGGAGATGATAATGATTTCACAACGGGGTCTAGAGCAAAAAAAGGGGTTTCAACTATTTGAAAAACAGTTGAAACAATATTTTACAGCGATATAAAAAGCTTTATCAAAGCGATTATCCTTTAATAGTTCGAGAGGTTCATATGGACTGATTTGAGGTAAAGTAGCAGGAGGGACTTCGTTAAGAAGTGAAATCTATTAAAAAAGGGTTTTTGATGAAATGAACAGATTAAATGACAAAATTGCGCTGATTACTGGTGGTGCCTCAGGTATGGCGGCGCTTGTGGCAGCAACACCACTTAAACGTTTAGGTAAAGCAGTTGAAGTCGCCAATGCAGCGCTATTTTTAGCATCGGATGAATCCTCTTATATTACAGGGGCAGCATTAGTAATTGATGGTGGGGATTCTGCTCGTTAATGATAGTATGATTGAAAGTGCAGTCCGCTCGTAGAAAAAGCCACTTGAGTTGTTTTCAAAAAAAGTCGTCTTTCTGACTTGGTCTACAAACTGTTGGTTTTTTTTAGCTGAAAATTATGCTATGCTAAAAAAAACGAACGTAGGGGAGCGAAGTCAATGACAATCAAAACGCTAGTATTCGATTTAGATGATACTTTATTATGGGATAAGAAAAGTATCTCAGAGGCCTTTAGATTAACCTGTGAGCATGCCAAGGCACAAACAGGTGTTGATGCGGAATTGCTAGAAAAAGCCGTGAGAGAGGTAGCCACTAAGCTTTATGCCAGTTATCCAACTTATTCGCTCACTCAACAAATTGGAATCAATCCATTTGAAGGTTTGTGGGCTCAGTTTGATGAGTCGTTACCTGTTTTTTCAGCGTTGCAAAGATTGGCTCCTCGTTACCGTAATGATGCATGGCATCAAGGCTTACAAGCTTGTGGCATTGAAAACTGGCAGCTAGCGGAAGCTTGTGCCGCTTATTTCATCACAATGCGCCGTCAAAGTCCCTTTTTATATGAGGATAGCCTATCTGTTTTAGCAGAACTGCAGGCGAGATACCAATTGGTATTGTTAACGAATGGTGCCCCGAGTTTACAAAATGAAAAATTACGTTTAACTCCTGAGCTAGTCCCTTTCTTTGAGAGCATCATCATTTCAGGCGATATCGGCTATGGTAAGCCGGATGTGCGTTTATTTGAACATCTCTTAGCGACATTAGCGATTGAAGCCACAGAAACAATAATGATTGGTGATAATTTGATGACTGATATATTAGGTGCTAATCGTAGTGGGATGCGATCGATTTGGCTAAATCGTGAGGCTAAACCATTGATTGAAGGCATAACCCCCACTTATACTGTGACGTCGTTAACAGCGCTATTGGAAATTGTTTAATTGAATACTAAAGTTAGAGTGTCAAAAAAAGAAGCTGTGATAACAGCTTCTTTTTTTTATATTCTCGTTTCTAACGGTTTGATTTCGCTTTTATTTATCCAGCTCAATCAACCAGCACTTAGGAAATTTCACTCCTCACTTGCCGACGGTAAATAATCGGCCGATTCGGTAGTTCCAATTTCGACAGTTCTAACAGTTTGATTTCGCTGTTACCTCTCCAGTTACATCAGCTAACAGCACGTAAATTTCAACTTCGCTGCTTGCGATAGAAAATAATCGCAAGCTCGAACTTTCCAATCACTGCAGGTTAAAACAGCTTTAACGTACTTTTACTTTTTCCTCAATAAATAAATGAAATATGGTGCGCCAATAATTGCCACGATAATGCCAGCGGGGATGTTCAATCGTTGGGCAATGCCGTCAGCAGCGACAAGCAAAATCGCACCAATTAGCAAGCTCATTGGTAAAAAATGCCGGTGTTTAGTGCCGACTAAATTTTTGGCGATGTGCGGGCCAAGTAAGCCGATGAACGAAATACCACCTGTAATTGATACAGCGACACCAGCTAGCACAACAGCGGAGCTAATATAACCGATGCGCCACCGTTTTAAGGGGATACCAAGTCCAATGATTGATTCACGGCTCAGTTGTAAATAATCGAGTTGTCGTACTTGGCTTAAAATAGTCGGGATAACAACGAGGCAAAGTCCCGCTAAAATCGCGGCATAAAACCAACTTGTACCCCAGATGGAACCGGCGAGCCAACTCGCCAAAAAATCCACCTTTTCTTGCCGCGTCGGTGACATTAACACAACCATGATGCCAGACATCGCAAACGAAAAACCGATGCCGTTTAAAATCATCGCACTCGTTTTGTTATTTGATAAGACGAGGATTAAAGTAGCGGTTAAGCCTGCGCCAACACAGCCGGCCACGGGCAATAAATACGATTGATTCGCTAAGGAAAGCGGTGCGAATAAGAAGAATACGGCAATACCAGCGCCTGCACCGGCATTAATACCGATGATACCCGGATCAGCTAAGTCATTTTTAATGACCGTTTGCAGCAGGGCACCGGATAAGGCAAGTGCCATACCAGCAAACAAGACGATAAATAAACGTGGTAAGCGGATTTCCCAAACGATGAAATTTTCCATCATAGTACCATCACCGACTAAAGTCGCTAAAATGCGGTTGAAACTAACCGCATGACTTGCAGCCATCAACGAGCTAAAAAAACAGACAAGTAACAGAAGGGCAATTACACTAAAACGCAGACGTCGTTGTTGTTTAGTCATGAGTCACACCTCCGCGTTGAACGATGAATAAAAAGAACGGCAAACCGGCAATCGATAAAATCGCCACAATCGGAATTTCGAACGGCGGATTGAGCGCACGGCTTAACGTATCTGCTAGTAAGAGTAAGCCGGCCCCAGTTAAGGCCGCCATCGGCAATTGATAGCGGTAGTTTGTGCCGATAACATAGCGGGCAATATGCGGCACGATGAGACCGACAAAGGCCATGTTCCCGATTAAGGCAACGGCAGCCCCGGTTAACAATGTTGTTAATAAAAATAACAGTAATTTTGTTTGTTTAATATTAAGTCCTAGCCCGATGCCAACCTCGTCGCTCATACTCAGCAAGCCAACTTTTTTTGCGAGCAACAAAGCACAGAGTAAGGCAATGGCAATAACCGGGAAAACCAGTTTGACCTCCGCCCACGTCACCCCAATTAGCCCACCTGACGTCCACATTGTGACGCTTTGTGAGGACTTTGTTAACAGCATAATGCCCTCTGCGATGGCGGTGAGCAAAGCTGAAATAGCGGCCCCGGCCAGAATAACTTTGAAAATACTATGCGATTGGCTCATGCCTAACACAAGGAGAGCCCCCAATGTGGCTCCGAGAAAAGAGGCCCCCATGATGCCGTAAAATGATAAAGTTGGGATGAGCGCCATCACAAGTGAAATGCCGAGGTTTGCCCCGGCACTTAAACCAAGCAAGCCAGGATCAGCTAAAGGATTACGGGTGATTGCTTGCATAATACAGCCTGATACTCCTAATGCCGCACCAACGAGTAAGGCTGCAACATTACGTGGCAGCCTGAGTTCGAGGAGGGTTGTGAATGTTTGTGCATGCGCCCCGTCAAACAGGCTCTGCCAAAGGTAAGGCAACGAATAATTTGTTGCCCCTAAGGCGAATGCACACACAAGCAAGAGTAAGAGTATCACACTAATAATAACGAAACGTAGTGGTCGATTAAGGTGTGATGTCACAAATAGTACCTCCGAAGGTGATTAATTCATTTTTAGTAACGCGTCTTTGATTGTTTTTAATTGGAAATCAAGCGTCAAGGGATCATTGAAATAAAAGGTTGCTGATTCCACATTGATGACACGGTTGTTTTTCACGGCTGGAATCGCATTAAATGAAGCTGTTTTTTGGAAAGAACTATCGGCATCACTGGCAGAACTTAAGATGACATAGTCGCCCATATAGTTGCCTAATTCTTCGTTAGATAACGTGTAGTAGCCAGCTTTTAAGGCTTTTTCTTTCACGATATCAGGCATTTTCAGACCCATTTCTTGATAGACAACTTCAGAACCGCGGCCCCAGTTATCACCGAACACAGTCACTTGTTTATTGAATTTTTCTAAGATTGAAATCGTCGCATCTTCACCGATGTGCGCCTTCACTTCTTTACCCGCTACTTTGGTACGGGCTTGGTAATCTTTAATCCAAGCAGCAGCTGCTTTTTCTTGATTAATCGCCTTACCAATTTCAAGTGCCTGTTCTAAGTAGGGAAGTTTACCATACGTATAGAGGACAGTGGGGGCGATTTTTTTAAGCTTTTCTTTACCTTTAACGGTTTGAAGGGCGATGATTAAATCAGGTTTAACGGCAATGATGCTTTCGAGGTCGTCTTCAGACACTTCGGTGACATTTTTAAGTTGTTTATCGAAGTTCGGATTCATTTTTGACCAGCTATCAACACCAACAACCTTGTCACTGAATTTAAGAACGTTCCCTGCAAAACCAGATAAAACGACGATACGCTGTGGCTTCGCTGGTAGTTCAATCGGACCATCTTCAGATTGATAGGTGAATGTTTTAGGCTCTGCTTTCGCAGTTGTGTGTTTAGCTGCGTCAGTGCCACAGCCTGTTAAGATAAGGACGAGTGCAGCGATACAGACAAGCATAAGTTTAGTTTTCATGAGAATCTCCTTTTTTTGGCAATAAGTTATATGAAATACAGCGTGGACAATGGTAACGTTCATCCCAGTCAATTTCTGTTTCAATGTTGAAAATGGCAGCGAGATTAGGACTGGTCATAACTTCTTGCGGTGTGCCGGCATAAAGCACCTTGCCTTCTTTCATTGCGACAATATGGTCGGCATAGCGTGCGGCTTGGTTTAAATCGTGCAACACCATCACGATTGTACGATGTTGTTGAATGTTTAGCTGCTGTAATAACTCCAATACCTCGAGTTGATGAGCGATGTCTAAATAAGTTGTCGGTTCATCTAAAATAATAAAGTCAGTATCTTGAGCTAAAGCCATCGCGATCCAAACACGTTGGCGTTGACCGCCCGATAATTCATCAATGAGGGCATCTTTTAAAGACGTAATCTGTGTGACTGCTAAGGCCCACTCAATCACTTTTTTATCGGCTGCTTTATTAGAGCGACGTTGATGCGGATAACGCCCGTAAGAAACGAGGTCATAAACACTTAAACCGATTGGTGTTTCAGGTGACTGTGGTAGAATGGCGAGCTTTTTAGCAATTGCCAATGAGGGCAGTTGCTTAATTTCGGCACCATCGAGGACGATACTACCATTTTCGTAAGGTAGAATGCGTGCAACGGCTTTTAATAAGGTTGATTTACCGCAACCGTTGGGTCCGATAATCGCGGTTATTTTTTGATCGGGTAGTTCTAAGGTAACTGACTCGACTGTTTTTTTAGAGCCATAAAAGACGTCAAGTTTTGAAATATGTAAACGCGTCATGTCAGCGCACTCCCATCTAGTAATAATAGATTGATAATCGTTATCAATTAAGTGTATAATAAACTTAAATTACTAGCCTTGTCAATAACAATCGCGGTTAACCGCCTAAAGGAGTTAGGTCTAATGGATGAAAAAGAACTCTATGATGTGACGATTATCGGGGGTGGCCCATCAGGGTGCTACTCAACCTTCTATGCAGGACTGCGTCAAATGAAGACGAAAGTCATTGATTTTCAAGCATCTCTCGGTGGAAAACTACAAATTTATCCTGAAAAAATCGTTTGGGATATTGGCGGACAACCACCGATTCCAGCCGGACAATTTATTGACCAAATTGTGACGCAGGCCCATACCTTTAACCCAACTGTTGTGCTCAAAGAAAAGGTCGTTTCGGTGACAAAGAAGGACAATCACTTCGAATTAATGACAGCATCGGGTCAGCCGCACTACTCTAAAACGGTTATATTCGCTGTGGGGAGTGGCATCATTACACCACAAAAAATTGCGATTACAGGCGCAGAACGATTTGAAGTGACCAACCTCAATTACACCGTCAAATCGCTCGGAAGTTTTCGTGGCAAAACAGTGCTTGTATCAGGCGGAGGCCATTCGGCCGTCGACTGGGCGAATGAAATTGAACCCTATGCCAAAAAAGTGTACATTGCTTGTCGCAAAACAGAATTAGTGGCCCATGAAGCGGATATTGCTAAGTTGGCTCACAATAAGGTGGAATGTTGGTATAATACAACTGTACGGTCGTTTATTTCAGATAAACATAACAGTCGGATTTGTGGTGTGTCGCTGTTACGAGATGGTGAGGAGCAAATCGTTGATGTTGATGAAGTGATTGTTAATCACGGCTATGAGATTGATAACGCCCTCATTGAGCAAGCAAAGGTGAAGATGAACGAACATCAATTAATCGAAGGCAATGGTTATTGTGAAACGTCTGTCCCCGGTATCTTTGCCGTAGGCGACATTATTGCGTATGAAGGCAAACTCAATTTAATTGCCGGTACGTTTCAAGATGCTGCTAATGCAATCAACCAATGCAAACAATTTGTTGAACCAAAAGCAGATGCAATCGGCATGGTTTCTTCGCATAATGAGATGTTTAAATCACTCAATAAAACAGTGGCAGAAAAACTATTCTCATGACCGTTAAAGTTGAAGGTACATACTAACCATGATATTCTAAAGATACAAAGGGGCGTGATTGGAAATGAAGGAAGTTAATAAAGTTATTTACATAGTACTAGCCTTGTTTTTAGGTCATTTTGGTCTCCATCAATTTTATGCCGGTAAAAATGGACTCGGCATCTTGTTCTTAATCTTTTGTTGGACAGGGATACCAGGTGTGATTGGTATTATCCAAGGCATTTTAGCCATCTTTAAAACAGCAGATAGCGATGGTAAAATTGCACTTTAATGAACGATAAAAAGAAACAAAAAGTCGATTCATAGGAATCTAGCGCAACCAAAAAAGGATTAGTGGCAGAATAGATGCTTGCTAATCCTTTTTTATTTGGATTAATCCAAAAACAGATTCGATCAGGCAAGAGACAAATAGATACAAAAAAGCAGCCCCAGCTTTATCGAAAGTAATCGATAGAGTAGGAGCTGTTTTGTTACTTTCACTAAAAAAACGTGTTCATCTTATGCGGGTTTAATTAAGGCTTTAAGTAAAGGTGGTGTCACTAAGGTCGTAATAATGACCGCGACTATAATCGGTGTGAAGTAACTTTGCGAGATGAGACCCGCACTCAAGCCGAGACTGGCAGTAATCAAAGCGACTTCGCCTCGAGAAATCATGGCCGCCCCGATGATGAGCGATCCGCGTGTATCAAAGCCAGTGACTCGTGCCCCAATTGCAGCCCCAACTAGTTTTGTAATAATAGCGACAACTGTTAGTAAGAGTAATAATAACAGATGAGAGCCAATACCGGTGAAGTCGACTGATAATCCAATTCCGACAAAAAAGACCGGGACGAATAAGGTGAAAATGGCGGGCGCGAATTTCTCTTCAACGACCACTTTTTGTTTGATGCCCGACAAGGCTAAGCCGGCAATGAAGGCACCAATAATATTGCTTAAGCCCATTGCATCTGCGAAATATGAAAAGCTTAAGCAGAGAATGGCAGCAAAAACTATAAAAGCATCGTTCGATTTTGAGAATAAGCGAGCGATGAGTGGCACAATTTTCCAACTGATCAGGATAATAACAATGAAGAAAACGAGCTGTTTAATAAAAACAAGCGATAAACTCATATCATCGGCAACGGTTAAACTTAACATCACCGCTAAACCGACAATCACAAGCACATCATCAACGACAGCCGCCCCAAGGACGGTAATGCTTTCACGACTTTTAAGAACATTTAACTCGCGGAAGGTTTGAACTGAAATGCTGACTGACGTAGCCGAAAAAACGATCCCGATGAACAGAGAATGTGTCAGTGATAAGCCCATCAAATAACCGACTAGGTAACCACCAATAAAGGGTGCAATCACACCTAAGACGGCGACGGTGATGGCTGATTTTTGGTTGTCACGCAAGTCCTTCATGTTTGTTTCTAAACCGGCAAAAAACATTAAGAAAATCACACCCAGTTCACTAAAGGTTTCGAGTGAATGAGAGAAAGTCAGCCAACCGAAAACGGCTGGTCCGATTAAAATACCAACGATAATTTCACCAAGGACGCTCGGTTGCCCGAGTCGTTGTGATAAGTACCCCACACTTTTTGCTGCCACGATAATAAGTGCCAATTGCCATAATAACTCCATAATTTCCTCCTCAAGACAAAAAGAGCCCGTCAATGACAGGCTCCTCCAGTTGTTTTTCAATATAAATAAGTTCTAATCATAGTATATCATAGTATGTGGATTTAGCTAAGTGATACATCACGACGGTTGAAAATAACCTGTGACAAGAGATAAAAAATAATGATGTAGACCATCAAAGCAATCATCATCTGCGGAGCTGAAAGATGGAAGTCAAACAGGTTTGATTCAGCTAATTTAGCAGGCATCACACTATCCTTAATATTTAAGGTATTAAACGGGTTCCATCGTAACCAACTGTATTTTTGAATGAGCATCATCGAAATACCATTTAAAATACTCGAAGAAAATAAGACGGCAGTACCAAAACCAACTGCCAATGCTTGCGATCTGAATGAAGCGGAGATGAAAACAGAAATCATAATATAAAATAACATGAGTAAAAGATTTGCGCCTGCTGTCCGAAAGGCTAAATTGAGTGCAGAGACGTCAACGACACTCGTTAAATTGGCGGTGAGATTAACATCTTTAAAAAACAGTAACGTACCGAGGTAGCTCGTCATAAATAGGAGAAGTGTTAATAAAATCGCCATGATAAAAGCCGTGATGATTTTCGATAACAATATTTGTGTGCGACTAAATGGCCGAATCAATAAAAATTTAATGGTGCCTTGGCTAAATTCACTGGCAACAATCGTGCTGGCTAAGATGACAATAAATAAATTAATTAACGACGTAATGCCACCTAAATTATAAAAATAGTAGGCGCCATCAGATACTAATTCGAGTGAGCTGCAAAGATAAGCAAACCCTAGACCGAAAATAGCTGTGAGCAGTACAAAAACCAGAGTTGAACGACGGAACCACAGTTTGAAAAATTCATTTTGAATGAGACTAAACATGCACATCGCCTCCTTGTGAATGATTGGTTAGTTTGATGAAGTTATCTTCGAGCGTTTCACGCGGTTGCTCGATGGCGATAATATCAATGTTATCTTGGACGAGTGTACGAATGACCTCGGCCAAAGATGCTGTTTTCAACGTGATGATAAGTTGCTCCCCACTTAAGTTTGCCTCGTAATCTAAGGTCTCGAGTGACAGCTTGGCTGAGTGGTTATCGGAAGTTTTTAACTTAATGATATTTGTTTGCACAAGCATATTATCTAAAGATGTATCCTTAATGATAACGCCTTTTTCTAATACGAGGAGGCGAGTACACATTTGTTCAATCTCATGTAGCAGATGGCTCGAAATTAAAATACCGACGTTCTCTTTAAAGGCGAGTTCTTTTAACAACTCGCGGAATTCACGCACACCTTGGGGGTCTAGTCCGTTTGTTGGTTCGTCTAAAATAAGAATGGTTGGTTTATGTAAGATAGCTTGAGCGACGCCAAGACGTTGCCTCATTCCGAGCGAATAAGTCTTAACCTTATTGTGGATACTGTCGGTTAAATGAACGCGTTCAATTAATTGATCGAGTTCGGTCGTTGTAATTTCATAATTGGACAGGCGGATGAATTGCATTAAATTTTGGTAGCCTGTCATATAGTTATAAAATTCGGGGTTTTCGATAATGGCACCAATATGTTTTAAGTATTTACGATTAGTTGGGCTGACCTGCTCGTTCATCACAACGATTTTACCGTTTGTCGGAAAGGTAAGACCGACTATTTGTCGCATAATCGTTGTTTTACCAGAACCATTGGGTCCTAATAAGCCTAAAATCTCGCCTTGTTTAAGCGAAAAGGTAATATCGCTTACGATGGACTTGCGTTTGATTTTTTTAGTGATTTGTTCGAGTTGTAACACTGTTTGTCGCTCCATATGAACACCGCCTTATTTATATCTTTTTTTAGGTATACCCTCTTTAAGTAGTACTATAGCATTAGTTCGTTCGGTTTCCAATTGATAGCTTAAATATAGGAGGTGTCTTGTTGTTTTTTTCGTGCGTGAGAGGGGAAGTGGTGGAAGTGTTCTTTATATATTTTATAAAAATAAGTTTTATTGGAACAACCAATCGTCTCAATGATCGCATTAATCGGTAAATCGGTTGTAGCTATGAGGTGATGGGCAACAATAAGCCGACGTTCATTCAAAAGTTGTGTAAAGGTCAGCCCTGTAATTTTTTTGATGAGATTACCAGTGTAGTTTGTATTGTAGCCGATTTTTGAAGCAAGTTGCTTTAAAGTGAGTGTTTGATAGTCAGTTTCTATTAGTTTTAAAATAGAAAGCATCAGTTCATCATTGACAGACAATTCTTTCGTTAATGAGTGGCTAAGCATCGAATCACATTTCCTAATAAGCTCAGTGAAAAGTATCGGCAAGTACATGTGTATTATGCGAGTGGAGTAATCTGTCTCTAAATAATATTCATGAATAATCCGTGATAAAACAAATTGGATATGTGTGATATGACTACTTTCAAAATGAAGATACTTTGTTTGATTACAGCTAGTTTTACCAGAAGCATTCAATAAAAACTTGAACGCGGGACTATTTTGTTTATGCATGGTCGTGAGCCAGTCGATATTAATCGCTTGGTTTTTGAAAACAATATTCATTAATAAATCATTTTCGCCACATGCTTTTAAAGAATGGGTACAGCCGACGTCTAATAATAATAATTCACCTTCATGTAAGGTGAGTTCATGACCATCGACAACTTGTTGACAACTACCCTTGAGCATATAATTCAGTTCAACAAATTCATGTTTATGAGCGGGGTAGTCAGCAAAACGATTGTGCCGATTAATGAAGATATCTTTGTGTTTGAAGAAATAGTCATTAATCAACTCAATTTCATTATTTAGTCTGAGGATGCCAGATTGAGGAATATCCATAATAAAAGCCATACCTGATTGTTGTCTTTTTTCAATCGTAGATAACTGTGAAATCGTATTTAAAAGACTACTATCCATTTTATCACCTCTGTGAATTTGATACTTTCATTCTAACACAATGACATTGTAAGCGGATACAAAAAGCGGTTAAATAGAATTAAGAAAGCGTTTACAAAGAGGAGGAAAAGAAATGTCGGAAGCAGTTGTGAACAAAGCAGGAAATAAAAAAGGCACTATTGCGGTCTCATTAACAAATTATTTGGATGCCGGTGCGATAGTTGCAGGGGCCTCAGGATTAACACTTTGGGCGGAAGAATTAAATTTATCAAGTTTAGCTGTCGGTATCTTAGGTGCGGTAAGTGCCAATGCGTTTGGGGCAGCAATTGGTGCATTACTCGGTGGTCGTTTAGCGGATAAATATGGCCGAAAATTTATTTACACGTATAATATGTTAATTTACATGCTCGGTGTCGCCTTAATTATGTTCTCGATGAATTTCACGATGTTGCTCGCCGGCTTCTTAGTTACTGGTATTTCAGTCGGTATTGGTGTTCCAGCAGCCTGGACGTATATATCAGAAACATCAGATGCAGGAAATCGTGCCCGTAATATTGGGATATCACAATTTGCCTGGTCGATTGGACCTGCAATTATTTTCTTGCTCGGTGTTATTTTATCGCCACTGGGATTAATGGGTAATCGAATCATCTTCGGAACATTGTTTGTTGTTGCTTTTATTGCATGGCAAATGCAACGGAAACTCGACGAATCGGAAGCTTGGCAAGCATCACAGGCTGAAGAAAAAATCACTAAAAAAGCACATCCCTATAAAGAATTATTTACGAATAAAATTAATATTAAATCGTTATTATTCCTCGTAGGAGTGTACATGTTCTGGAACTTAGTTGCTGGAGCAATGGGCTTCTTTATGCCATTCGTCTACGAAACAGTAGGTGGGCTAACAAACACGCAAGCGAACTTGTTACAAACGGTTCTCTGGACGACAACAGCTGTTTCAACCTACTTTGTTTTCTCTAAATATGCGGATAAAATTAGTCAACGTACACTATTTACGATTGGGGCAGCCCTTGGCGTTATCGCTTGGATCGTTTTAACGTTCGCAGGAATGACGTGGTTGGCTTTATGGATTTTTGTTATCGCTTGGGGCTTTCAAGCAGGTATTGGTGCACAGGCCTTTTACGCATTATGGTCTTCAGAATTATTCCCAGCTCGCTATCGAGGGGCCGCACAAGGCTTAATGTATTTTGTGGTTCGTTCAAGTGTCGGCATCTGGTCAATGATATTCCCACTAATGCTCAGCTCACTAGGGTTCAAAGCAGCCGGTGTCTTCATGATTATCATGCTCGTCATTTCACTCATTATCGGTGTGATTTGGACGCCAAACACGCAAGGAAAATCGTTAGCCGCGATTACGAAAGAACGTTACGGCTCAACGGAGAAATAGAGGAGGGACGTTAGATGAAACATTATGTGGCAGTTGATATCGGTGCTTCAAGTGGTCGAGTATTGCTAGGATCAATCACAGCAGGCAAGCTTGCATTAGAAGAAATTCATCGCTTTAAAAATGGCTTTTCTCATAAAGACGGACACGATCGTTGGGACATTGATGAGTTGATGACACAAATTTTAACTGGCTTAACACACGTAAAGTCACGTGGGATTGAGTCATGCTCGGTCGGAATTGACACGTGGGGTGTTGATTATGTGCTGCTTCAACAAGGCCAAAAACTGTCGGATCCGATTAGTTATCGCGATAAACGGACAGAAAATGCAATTGTAAACCTGACTGAGCATTGTTCAAAAGATTATATTTACCAAAAAACGGGCATTCAATTTCTGGAATTAAATACGTTGTATCAGTTATACGTGGAAGATAAAGACGTTCTGGCACAAGCGGATACATTATTATTAATCCCTGATTACATCGGCTATTGTTTAACCGGAAAAGCCGTCTCAGAGGTGACCAATTCATCGACGACACAGTTATTAAACTATTCAGATAAGCTCTTTGATGACGATCTCTTAAGTGAGATTGGTGTTAAACCTGAGTTGTTTGCTGAACTCGTTGAAGCTGGCACTGTGTTAGGTCCCTTACAAAGAGAGCAGTTTCCAACATTTGACTTACCTGCCTGTGAAATAATTACAGTCGCGACGCACGATACTGCCTCAGCAATTGTTGGTGTACCGGCAACACACGCCAATTGGTCTTATATTAGTAGCGGAACCTGGTCGTTATTAGGCAAAGAATTAGCAACACCCAAAGTGACCGCTGCCTCGTTTGCGGCTAACTATACGAATGAATGGGGCGCTTATGGTACCTACCGGTTCTTAAAAAACATTATGGGCCTTTGGATTGTTCAAGAAATTGCCCGTAATGAAGACTATCTTCACAGTTATGCTGAAATGGCGGAACTTGCAAATGAGACCGCTTACTTCACCTCGGTAATCGATGTGAATGATGAGCGATTTAACAATCCGCCACAGATGATTGCTGCGATTCAAGATTATTGTCGCGAAACAAACCAACCGATTCCGCAAACCACCGGTGAATTAACCAATTGTGTTTATAGCAGTTTAGCATTATGTTATGCCAAAGAAATTAAGGCGTTAGATGCGATTGTTGGTGAAAAAACAGCGGTGCTTTACATTGTCGGTGGTGGGAGTAATGTGGCAGTCTTAAACCAATTAACCGCTGATTTAGCAAACATTACGATTAAAACCGGACCAGCTGAAGCGACTGCAATTGGTAATCTTGCGGTGCAGATGATTACTGCTGGAGAAATTGACAATCTTGCAGAAGCACGCCAGGTGATCGCTCAATCATTTGCTGGTGAAACATATGAACCATCTAATAACGCAAACAATGAATTTGAACACTTACTAACAAAAATAGGAGGTCATTAAAATGACAAACATTACTACACAATATAATGAAGCAAAAGCACAATATGCCACACTTGGAATCGATACAGATGAGGTTTTACGCAAAATTGCACAGGTGAAAATCTCAATGCACTGTTGGCAAGGCGACGATGTTCGTGGCTTCTTAAATCCAGACGGTGAATTAACCGGAGGTATTGCTGTATCCGGCAACTATTTAGGGGCAGCACATACACCGGATCAATTACGGGCTGACTTGGAGCAAGCCTATGCATTAATTCCTGGGAAACATAAATTAAACTTACATGCAATGTATGCAGATACAACGGAGCAAGTCGATTTAAATACATTAGAACCGCGTCATTTTAGTAAATGGGTTGACTGGGCCAAAGCGCAGGGAATCGGACTCGACTTTAATCCAACGTTTTTCTCACATGCTAATTCAGCAGATGGTTTTACATTAGCGAGTCCAGATGATTCAATTCGTCAATTTTGGATTGAACACGGAAAGGCCTCACGTAAAATCGCTAACTATTTTGGTGAGGAACTCGGTCAAGTGTGTGTGAATAATTTTTGGGTGCCAGATGGATACAAAGATACACCGATTGATCGTCTTAGTCCACGTCAACGCCTAATGGAATCACTCGATGAAATTTTTGAAACGAGCTATGATACAGCCCATACATTAGATGCGGTTGAAAGTAAGGTGTTTGGTCTTGGTGCGGAAGCATACACGGTTGGCTCTCATGAATTTTATATGGGTTATGGTTTAACCCGTGATAAATTAATTTGTATGGATGCCGGACACTTCCATCCGACGGAAGTCATCTCTGATAAATTATCGGCTCTATCGTTATATAGCAGTGGAATTTTGTTACATGTTAGTCGTCCTGTTCGTTGGGATAGTGACCATGTCGTTGTCATGGATGATGAATTGCAAGCAATCGGACGTGAACTTGTTCGTAATGATTTGTTGCAAAAAACATATATTGGCCTCGATTTTTTTGATGCGACAATTAACCGTGTGGCTGCTTGGGTAATCGGAACCCGTAACGCGATTAAAGCAGTTCTAAAAGCGATGTTAGAACCAACAGACTACTTAAAAACAATTGAACGTGAGGGGAATTATACAGAACGCTTAGCATTGGTTGAAGAACTGAAAGATTTTCCATTCGGTAGTGTGTGGAACTATTATTGTCAAGAACAAGGCGTACCAGTTGGACTTGACTGGTTGACAGCAGTAAAAGCATATGAAAAAAATGTATTAGCAAAACGCTAGGAGGCGCACTGATGACAATTATTAATGCTCACTTTGTAAAAGAGATGATGGCAACAACGGCCAATATGTATCGTTTAGGCTGGGATGAACGCAACGGCGGGAATATTAGTTATTTGCTAACGGAGGCCGAGGTTGCACAGTATTTGACGTTAACAACAGTCGTACGAACGCTACCCTTAGCATTTGATGCAACGGCTTTAGCAGGACGCTATTTTATTGTGACGGGTTCAGGTAAGTACTTCAAAAATGTCGCATTCGAACCAGAAAAGAGTCTCGGTGTCATTCGTATTGCAACGGATGGCGCAGCTGTTGAAGTATTATGGGGCTTTGTAGATGGAGGCGTGCCAACGAGTGAGTTGCCCTCACATTTAATGAGTCATATTAAACGATTGGAAGTCGATCCCAACAACCGGATTGTGATGCACTGCCATGCGACACATTTATTAGCAATGACATATACGCATGATTTGGCAGAACGTGCGCTAACACGAACATTATGGCAAATGTGTACGGAGTGTATTGTTGTGTTCCCAGACGGTGTCGGTGTGATTGAATGGCTTGTTCCAGGAACAACTGTTATTGGTGAACAAACATCTGCTAAAATGCAAAAGAGTCGTCTCGTTGTGTGGCCACATCATGGCATCTATGGCTGTGGTAAAGACATGGATGAAGTATTTGGCTTAATTGAAACAGCCGAAAAAGCTGCCCAAGTATATACCTATGTACAAGCACAAGGTGGTGTGAAACAGACGATTACTGATGCACAATTACAAGCATTGGCAGATGCGTTTAAAGTCACACCAGTGGCAGGCTATTTGAAAGGGGTGTAACGATGGAACGAATTGCGAGTAAAATGTATTTGTTACCAAATGTAAAAGACGAGTACAAAAAACGGCATGATGAGTTATGGCCGGAAATGAAGGCGGCCTTGAAGACACATGGAGCACATAACTATTCGATTTTCTTTGATGAAACAACGGATGAACTCTTTGCTTATTTGGAAGTTGATAATAAGGCGGCTTACCAAAAAATTGCTGAAACAGCTATTTGTCAAGAATGGTGGGTCGCAATGAAGCCTTTAATGAAAACGAATGCGGATAATAGCCCGGTTGAAACAGCCCTTGAAGCGGTCTTTTATTTGGAATAAAGCAGCAAAAAAATATCAACGGTACGTTGCTAAAAACAACGCTCCGTTGCTATTTTTTTGCTTTAAATATGAAGAACAATAAGAGTGATTGGGATGAATAAGGGCTGTCACTTTCACTTCCTTTTTCGCGATTCGAAGCTGTTTGCTTCTAACGGTTGCTGTCACTTTTGTTCTTCCAGTTCCATCAGCTAACTTCTGGGATATTTCAGCTAAAAGGCAGCGACGGGAAATAGTCGCAGACCTTTTATCTTCCAATATCTTCGAAGTTGAACGAGCTGCTGTCACTTTTGTTCTTCCAGTTCCATCAGCTAACTTCTGGGATATTTCAGCTAAAAGGCAGCGACGGGAAATAGTCGCAGACCTTTTATCTTCCAATATCTTCGAAGTTGAACGAGCTGCTGTCACTTTTGTTCTTCCAGTTCCATCAGCTAACTTCTGGGATATTTCAGCTAAAACGCAGCGACGGGAAATAGTCGCAGACCTTTTATCTTCCAATATCTTCGAAGTTGAACGAGCTGCTGTCACTTTTGTTTCTCCAGTTCCATCAGCTAACTTCTGGGATATTTCAGCTAAAAGGCAGCGACGGGAAATAGTCGCAGACCTTTTATCTTCCAATATCTTCGAAGTTGAACGAGCTACTGTCACTTTCAGTTCAACCGGCCATCATCATTCCACTGGCCATACATTTTATTTAAACGGGTATTCTCGATTAGTTTATCCAAGCGCTTACTAAAGAGTGCTTGATCATGTTGATAACTTTGTATGGTATCGACACGAATACATTGATAAAGTGAGGGGAATTGACAAAAGTTAGCGTAGACGAGTGGGTCAGCTTGTAGGGCAGCTGAAATAGTAGGGTGGATGACAAAGTCATTCATTGCAGGAAGAACGCGGCGTCCAGCATCAGTCATTAAACCTTCACGTTCAAGCCGACGCACACGGGCTTTATTAAGTTCGGTCCAGTTGCTGCGTTTAGCACGTGGTGAAAGTCGTTGCATAAGCTGTCCTTCGGCGTTTTTCTTTTTTACGCCGTCAATCCACCCAAAACAGAGGGCTTCTTCGACAACATCGAGGTAAAAAAGAATATTAGGCTGAGGTTTGATAGTAATTGTGAGCCAACAAGCGCTCTCAGTTTGATAATTACATTCGAACCAAGTGCGTAACTCCTTGCGATTTGTTAGTGATAAGGTGTTTATCATTTAGATGCTCCTTTAGTAGTTTGTTAGTTAGTTCGTTAGTTATAGAATAACAGAGACGGTCTCGCCGTTCAATTGAGCCATATACTGAACAGAAAACGTTATTTTGTTCATCATCGTCTGATTCGCTCCGTATGAGGTGCAATCGACAAGTTGGAATGCTATATTAAAGGTGAAGCGACGTTTTTTCGCGTGGAAGAATACATATAAAAGGGAGAAAATCATGAAAAGTATTGTAAACTTTGTGTTACGTAACAAACTAGCGATTTGGATAATGACAATTATTATCGCGAGTGCGGGAATTTATTCCGGCGTTAAAATGAAAATGGAGACACTACCTGATATTTCTGTGCCAATTATTTCAGTGGCGACAACGTATCCAGGGGCAACGCCAGAACAGGTGGCCAATGATGTATCGATTCCGATTGAGAATGCGGTGGAGTCACTCAAGAGTGTCAAAACGGTCACTTCAACTTCATATCAAAACATGTCATCATTACAGATTGAGTATAAGTATGGCATCGATATGAAAGTGGCGCAAGATAACGTCAAAGAAGTGATTGAAAAAATCACCTTCCCTGATACGGTCGACAAGCCGATCATCGATCGTGTCTCAATCAACGCTTTCCCGGTAATTGCCTTAAGTGTCTCGAACGACAAACAATCAATTGCAGAATTAACCGACACAGTCGAAAATAACATCGTGACGGATATTCAAGGGATTGATGGTGTTGGTTCAGCCGCAGCGAGTGGTCAACAAATTGATAAGGTGAAACTTACGTATGATGAAGCAAAACTGAAGTCATATGGTTTAACGGAAGAGGCGATTGCCCAAATCATTCAAGCAACCGATTTGAAAATGCCGCTTGGACTGTTCAACTTTGAAAAGTCACAAGAATCAGTCGCTGTTGATGGTAAAGCAACAACGGTTAAGGAACTAGAAAATCTGCTTATTCCACTTACGATTACGGATCCAGCACAAGCCGCAGCAGCTGCAGCGGCCGGTGTTCCAGCGAGCATTAAATTAAAAGACGTTGCAACGATTGAAAAAGTCGGTGTTGTCGAATCTGTCTCACGCACAAATGGTAAAGAAGCGATAGCCATTCAAGTTGTTAAAGGCCAAGATGCCAATACGGTGGATGTTGTTAACGCTGTTAAAGACAAGTTAAAAACATACGAAGACCGTTACGATGTCACAATCGATACAACCCTAGATCAAGGGCAACCGATTGAAGCATCAGTGAAAACAATGTTCGATAAAGCATTGTTCGGTGCACTATTCGCCGTCTTAATCATCTTACTATTCTTACGTAACTTCCGTTCAACGATTATTTCAATTGTATCCATTCCGATGTCGTTATTAATGGGTATTATTGTCTTGAAACAAATGGATATTACCTTAAACATGATGACCTTAGGTGCCATGACCGTTGCGATTGGTCGCGTAATTGATGACTCGATTGTCGTGGTCGAAAACATCTATCGTCGGATGCATTTACCGGATGAGAAATTAAAAGGCAAGGCACTCATTCGCGAAGCAACACTTGAGATGTTCCGGCCAATTGTGTCTTCAACCTTAGTAACCGTAGCTGTCTTTGTACCGCTTGGTTTAGTCGGTGGCATGGTCGGAGAAATCTTCCTGCCATTTGCTTTAACGGTGGCATTTGCGTTAATTGGCTCGTTAATTATTGCGGTTACAATTGTACCGGTGTTATCACATTCACTATTTAAAAAACAAATTAATAACCCGACGAAGGTTATTAAGAAACAAACTGAAGAGCATGGTAAGATGGCAGTCGGTTATACCCGTATTTTAAAGTGGGTGCTTAATCATAAATGGATTACATCGATGGCAACGCTCATCGTTTTAATTGGTAGCCTCTGTTTAACACCACTCGTTGGTTTTAGTTTCATGCCTGACGATGAACAAAAATTAATGTATGTGACATACACTCCAAAAGCGGGTCAAACCGAAAAAGACATCGCTAAAGATGTTGAAAAAGTTGAACAGTTATTTATGGAACGGAAAGATGTTAAGATGACACAATTATCAACTGGTGGTGCTAACCCGATGATGGGTGGTTCGGGTAACGGTTCGTTAATGTATGTCACCTTTGACAGTGACACGAAAAACTTTGAAGCAGTGAAAGAAAAAGTTATGAACAAAATTATGGGCTTGAAACAAGCTGGCGAATGGAAATCTCAAGATTTCAGTATGACGTCGAACAGTGAATTAAGCTATTCTGTTTATGGAAACAGCGAAAAAGATTTGAAAGCAACTGTTAAAAAAATAGAAGCGATCATGTCTAAACGTGATGATATGAACAATGTGTCATCGAGTTTAACTGAAACGTACGAAGAGCATACGTTGAAAATTGATGGCGAGAAAGTGGCAGCAGCCGGTTTATCAACCGCTCAAATTAGCCAAGCCATCAACCCGAATAAAAAAGCAACCGTCTTAACAACGATTAAAAAAGACGATAAAGATATCGATGTTGAGGTTCAAAGCAGCGTCAAAGCACCAAAAGAGTTTGACGATGTCTTGAAACAAACGATTAAGACACCGACTGGTGAAGCGATTGCTTTGTCGAAACTTGTGAAAGTCGAGAATGGCACAACAGCGAACTCAGTGAGCCGTAGTCAAGGTAAGGTGTATGCAACCGTGTCGGGTAAAGTGACCGATAAAGATATTTCGAAAGCATCATCAGCAGTACAAGCAAAAGTTGATAAAATTGACACACCTAAATCAGTTACAATTGATACTGGTGGTGTGACTGAGGATATGAATAGTGCCTTTAGTCAACTGGGCTTAGCGATGGTTGCGGCAATTGCGTTAGTCTATCTTATCCTTGTTATTACCTTCGGTGAGGGACTTGCGCCACTTGCAATCTTATTCTCGTTACCAGTGACAGTAATTGGTTCGATTATTGCCTTATTGATTGCGAATGAGCCGATTGATGTCTCAACAATGATTGGTTTACTGATGTTGATCGGAATCGTTGTAACAAATGCAATTGTACTTGTCGACCGGATTATTCATAAAGAGCATGAAGGATTAGAGATGCGCGAAGCCATCATTGAAGCGGGGGCAACACGTTTACGTCCAATCCTAATGACAGCTCTTGCAACCATTGGTGCGTTGATCCCGTTAGCGATTGGTGCTGAAGGTAGTGGCTTGATCTCGAAAGGCTTAGGGATTACGGTTATTGGTGGATTGATTAGTTCAACTGCCTTAACATTAGTGATTGTTCCTCTGATGTATGAATTACTTTCCAAATTATTGAAGAAAAAACGTAATGTAATTGTTGATGATTAAAAACGACAGTTGACATTAAAAAGGCAGTCCTCAATAGAGGACTGTTTTTTTATATAAAAAACAAAAATAAGTATTTTTTATTAATGAAAAGGGTATTGACTAAAGACATGCAATAAGAGGAAGCAAAAGACTGTCATTATGCACTTCAGGTAAAAAAGGGGGAGATGAGATGCCAACACGTGCAGATTATCATGAACAAAAGAAACAGCAGGCAAAAAAGCGAACGGTTAAAAAAAGTGTGATTGCAATTGGGATATTTGTAATAGCTCTGGGCATATATGTTGGTAGTTTACAGTATCAAGCACAGGTGGCAGCAAAGGAAGAACGGGCTGCTAAATTAGCTGAGGCAAACAGCACAACAGGTCGTGCACGTATTGCCCAAACGGCGGTTAAATCACTATATGTTGCTGAAAATAGTTCGTTTTTAAACGAAGATATTTCGTTAGAAAAAATTAAAAGTGTTCAAAAAAAAGTGGCACGCGTACACCAAAAAGATTTACGTACGCAATTGAATGAAATTGTAACGGCCGTAACAAAAATGTACGCCCTACAAAGCGAGCTGAATGTTCAGTTTACGAATCCAGCTATAAGCGGTGATGAAGTGATTCCATCTGATGAAATCGTTATTGCCCAATCTACAAAAATGAAGACACTAGTGAAATTGAATGAAACACTTGCTGACTTTACCAATACACAGTGGCATACAGAGATGATGACGGTTGTCGGAGTCGGAATGAAACAAGCCCGTGCAACAGAACAACTAGAGGAAACACTTGAAAATGAAACGGAGTTAGTAAGTTTATCTGAGCGACGAAAAAACTATGAAGAGGCGTTAAATTTGTTAGAACAAATCAAAAATAAAGCCATCCGCCAAACCTATCATATAGAATTAGTTAAACTTAATAAACGACTAGTGATGGATGAAGAACAGGAACGTTTAAGAATTGCCGAGGAAGAACGTTTGGCAGCGGAAGAATCTGCTCGACAGGTAGCAATGGACAAGGCTGCGAGTGAGGCAGCCAAACAAGCAGCAGCAGAAAAAGCATCGAGTGAGGCAGCCAAACAAGCAGCAGCAGAAAAAGCGTCGAGTGAGGCAGCCAAACAAGCAGCAGCAGAAAAAGCGTCGAGTGAGGCAGCCAAACAAGCAACAGCAGAAAAAGCGTCGAGTGAGGCAGCCAAACAAGCAGCAGCAGAAAAAGCGTCGAGTGAGGCAGCCAAACAAGCAGCAGCAGAAAAAGCGTCGAGTGAGGCAGCCAAACAAGCAGCAGAAAAAGCATCGAGTGAGGCCACCAAAAACGAGACGAAGGAAGCGTCCAAACCTAAACAATAATTCGGATTAACTATATGTAAAGGATAGTGTATGATGAAAGTAAAGAAAAGAGGTGTGAAGCGGTGTTGAAAAACGGTGATACTATCGGTCTAATTGCTTGTTCAAATGGTCGTCCGCGTGCATCTGAAATAAAGCTAAAGCAAATCGAGCAGTTTCTGGCTGATTTGGGTATTCAAACAGTTAGAGCGGCAACACTTTTCGCTTGTGAAGGCCAGGCCAGCGGCACAGCGCATCAACGTGCGGTTGAACTTGCTAAATTATATCAGGATGACAAAATTAAACTGATTTTTGATATCTCAGGTGGCGATTTAGCGAATCAAGTGCTGCCCTTTATTGATTTTGACATTATAAAACAAACAAAAAAACCACTCGTTGGATTGAGTGATTTAACGACCTTGTTAAATGCGATTTGGCAAAAAACAGCTGTGGCAGGTTACTATTTCCAATTGATGACCTTAGCGGGTTCGTCCGCTGCCACTCAACAACAGCAGTTTATTAAACAGTTTATGTCTAATGGATCGTTGCCTAGCTATCATTTTGTTCGTAATGAACAAACTTTTTCGGGCATTGTTTATGGTGGCAACATCCGGTGTTTGCTGAAATTAGCAGGGACATCGTATTGGCCAAAGGTAAACAAAGGGGTGTTATTGTTAGAAGGGTTATCGGGTAATTATGAACGCAACGCGACCTATGTGGCTCAGTTGGCCCAGTTAAATGTGTTTAATAACTGTGTCGGTGTGGTATTAGGTACCTTTAGTGAGTTAGATAAGACTGGGAGTCAACAAATCGAGCAACTGCTAGCGGATGTATTACCACCGGGTATTCCACTAGTGCGTACGGCGGCAATCGGACATGGCGATGAGGCAGGCGTTTTGCCAATTGGTCATGAGGTCACCTTTAAAAGCTAGCGGAAATATGATGCGCTTCATCAGTAAATAGTTCGAGTTTAATGTAGGGATTCAAGTCGTATTCGACCATTAACCAAGAACGAATCGCCTGAATAATCATGACGTTATCTAGAAAACAAAGCAGTTTGTTTTGGAGGTATACACGAGCTTCAAATGACTGTGACTGTTTAGAGTGTTGCAGTTGTGTGGTTAATAATTGACTATTGAGTTGGCAATCGTATGAGATTGAAGCGTTAATCGCTTCAATGATCATCGCGGTTGTCATTTTTTGTTTATGTGGCATTATAAGGCACTTCCTTTATGTTAACTATAAAGTAATTATAGTTAAGGAAGATGTGAAACAACTGAAAATAACGAGAAGATTACTTAAGAATTTTCATCTTTTTTAATAATCTCCCAAATGTCTTTTAATTTTTGCAAATCCTCTGGTGCTGCTTCGGGCAGTTTTTTATACCAGTCGAGTAGACCTATTTCATTTAGCTGACTCATCTGTGGTGGAATACTGACATAACCAATTAAATAATCGACCGAAACAGCAAAAAAGTCCGCTAATTTAATGAGCATTTCCTTATCAGGTGTTCTTTGACCTGATTCATACATTGCATAAGTTGTTCGTGCGATGCCAAGAGCAGTCGCAACATCGATTTGGCGGATGTTTTTTTGATGACGTAATTTCTTCAAAGTATCCATGTTTCACTCCTTCAATTGACGTCACTAAATGTGTCGTTCTTCCTTTATTATAACGTCTTATAATAAGTTGGTAAAATAATCATCGTTATTTTCGTTATAGTTGACAGAGCTGTGTAAAAAAGGCTATAGTTTCAGTACACGTAACGTGACTTTTTGGAGGTGCGACATGAGAAAATGGTTAGTCGTTATTCGTAAGGGAAAGAAATTGACACAAGAGAATGTTGCTCGCGAAACAGGGATTTCAAGGACGGCCTATGCAATGTATGAATACGGTCAGCGGAACCCGACTGTCAAGACCGCAAAAAAAGTAGCTACAATTTTAGGCTTTGATTGGACACGATTTTTTGATGATTGATGTTACGTAATGTGTCTTTTGTGATTCAGAGTGAGCGTGTTGAAACAAGGTGAAAAGAAAACGCTTAGCACATGTCATTAACTAGCATAGGTAGTCATTTCATGTTATACTAAAGGCACATATATTGTTTTGGAGGATTATTATGCATACTTTATTAATAGTGTTGTTAATTATTACCTGTGTATTATTAGTTACTGCTGTTGTTTTGCAACCAAGTAAAGATGCCGGTTTATCAGGTGCACTTACGGGTGGCGCAGAGCAATTATTCGGTAAAAAGAAAGTGCGTGGTGTTGAACTTGTGTTACATCGTGCAACAGTAATCCTTTCTATCGTTTTCTTTGTATTAGTTATTTTACTAAGTTTTTTTGTGAAATAAGTAACAAATTAAGGCTGTATGACAACTTCTTGTTTACAACAAGCGGGATGTATCATCTGGATAATTAGCAAAAAAAGATCATTCCAACGGTACGAGTGCGGCTGTTTAGAAACAGAAACGAAGCGATAATCGCTTAAGCATCTGCATAAGGCAGATGCTTTTTGTTTATCAACTTTTAAACTCACCACAGATAAGGACGTGAACACCAAATGAAACTTCGTCAAGCAGAACCGTTTTATTTTAAAAAAGGCCCGAAAGCCTGTTTGCTTTTACATGGTTTTACCGGTAATACAACCGATGTGCGGATGCTCGGTCGTTTTCTTGAAAATGAGAATATAACGAGCTATGCCCCGTTGTACAAAGGTCATGGACTGGAGCCGGAAATGTTACTTGAAACAACACCCGCTGATTGGTGGCAATCGGCCGTCGATGGCTATGATTTTTTAAAAAAAGAAGGATTTGACGAGATTGTTGTGATGGGCTTATCGCTCGGTGGGGCTTTTTCGTTGAAACTAGGCTATAGCAAGCCTGTTAAAGGGATAGTGACCATGGCTGCACCAGCCAAAGTTGATGGTGATTCGCCAATTATTGCCGGTTTTAGTCGCTTTGCGGCTAACTATAAAAAGTATGAAGGCAAGGATGAGGCACAAATTGCCCGCGAAATGGCACGGTTTGACTCGGCGTCATTTGAAACAATTACAAAGTTAGCTGCTGAGATACAAACAATTCGTCAAAACATTGACATGATTTATGCGCCCATCTTAGTTACACAAGGGGAGCAAGATAAGATGGTTGCAGCTGAAAATGCCAAGTATATATATAACCACGTTGAATCGGTTCAAAAAGAACTCAAATGGTACCCACAGTCGGGCCATATTTTGACGCTGGATAAAGAAAGAAATCAATTACATCAAGACATTCTTACTTTTATAGAAAGTTTGGACTGGAGTAATTAACAACAATGATAAGGAGGTGTTGTGCATGTTATCACAATCACAATACAAAGATGAGGTAATCGCTTTTCTACAAGAACAAGAGGAAACAACAGTGACGTTAGAAGAGATTGAAAAAGGGCTACAATTAACAGAGGCAGATGAGTTTAAAGTACTTGTTAAAGCACTCGTACAACTCGAAGAAAAAGGCAAGGTTATTCGTAACAAACGCAATCGTTACGGCTTACCAGAAAAAATGAATCATATGACAGGTCGCTTCCAGGCGCATGAAAAAGGCTTTGGTTTCGTTATTCCTGAAGATAAAAGTTTAGATGATGTCTTTATTCCACCGCGGATGACAAACAATGCGATGAATGGTGACACCGTTATGGCTGAAATCATTCAATCAAAACGCAATGATTCACGTCAAGAAGGTATGGTTATTAAAATCATCGAACGTGGCACGGCGACGTTGGTCGGAACGTACAGTGAAAAAATGAATGGTGATGCGTTTGTGACACCAGATGATAAAAAATTGAACTTTCAAGTGGAAATTATTACTGAAGGCAGTGTACAAGCAGTGGAAGGCCATAAAGTTGTTGTGACGATTAAAGACTACCCACAGGCGAACCAACCAGCCAAAGGTTACATAACGAGCGTAATCGGTCATAAAAATGATCCGGGGGTTGATATTTTATCAATCGTGCATGGCTTAGAAATTGATATCGAATTCCCAGAGGATGTGTTGGCAGAAGCTAACGACGTACCTGATGAAATCGAAGAATCGACAATTGGTACGCGTCGTGATTTGCGTGCTGAAATGTTAATTACAATTGATGGCGAGTCAGCGAAGGATTTAGATGATGCGGTTAGCGTGAAACAATTACCGAATGGTAACTTTGAGTTAGGCGTGCATATTGCCGATGTTAGTCATTATGTGACTGAAGGTTCAGCGCTCGATCGCGAAGCCGCTGATCGAGGCACAAGCGTCTACTTGGTCGATCGTGTTATTCCAATGATTCCACACCGCTTATCAAATGGTATTTGTTCATTGAATCCGCGTCAAGATCGCTTTACGCTATCATGTACGATGGAGCTTGATGCCAATGGTGCGGTGGTTAGCCATGATATTTTTGAAAGTGTGATTAATACAACCGAACGAATGACCTACACGGGTGTTAACCAAATTTTAACCGATCATGATGTGGCTGTGCGCGAACAATTTGCGACCGTTGTGCCAATGGTTGAAATGATGGGAAAAGTGGCGCAATTATTACGTCACCGTCGTGATGTGCGTGGTGCCGTTGATTTTGATATTAGCGAAGCTGGTGTCTTGGTTGATGAGGCGGGGCATCCAACCGATGTGGTACTACGAACACGTGGTGTTGGTGAAAAAATGATTGAAGAATTTATGTTGGCGGCCAACGAAACAGTGGCGGAACATTTCAATAACATGCACGTGCCATTTATTTATCGTGTGCATGAGGAACCGAAAGAAGACCGTTTACAAACATTCTTCGAATTTATTACCAACTTTGGTTTGACTGTAAAAAGCACGAAGGATGGTTTGAAACCGAGCATGTTGCAAGAAATACTTGCAAAAGTGAAGGGGAAACCAGAAGAATTGGTTGTTTCAACTGTGATGTTACGTTCAATGCAACAAGCACGTTACGATACACATAGCCTCGGCCACTTTGGTTTATCGACTGACTTTTACACACATTTCACCTCGCCAATTCGTCGTTACCCCGATTTAATTGTGCATCGTTTAATTCGTTCGTATTTAATCAATCACAAAACAGATGAGGCAGCGCTAACGCACTGGAACACTGAATTACCTGAGATTGCGGATCATACATCGAAACGTGAACGTCGTGCGATTCAAGCAGAACGTGCAACGGATGAATTGAAGAAAACCGAGTTTATGCTTGATAAAGTGGGCGAAACATTTAAAGGCGTTATCAGTTCAGCGACTAACTTTGGGTTGTTTGTTTCACTTGAAAACACAATTGAAGGCTTAGTTCATATCAGTGCCCTTAAAGGCGATTACTATAACTTTAATCCGCAACAATTCTCATTAATCGGTGAACGTACAGGTAAAACATACCGCATCGGTGATGAAATTATGGTTAAAGTTGAAAAAGTCGATGTCGATGCACGTAAAATCGACTTTTCAGTAGCGCAACCGGGTCCAGCAGTCGTGGTTGACCTTGAAGAACTGCCTAAAACAGAACGACGTGAATATACCAAAGGCAAAAAAGTGCCAAAAGCACTTAATATGAAAGGTTATGCACCGAAAGGCTCTAAAGGGGATAAAGATAAACCCCAGTATGGTAAAGGCAAAGGTGGCGGCCAAAGCAACAATAATAATCATAAAAAAGCGAAAAAACCATTTTACCAAAAATATTCGAAGTAAAAATAAAAGCGAAGACAACTGGTCAGCAGCGCAACACTTGGAAGGCGAGCACGCCGTGACGTGAGTCACAAGTGATTGCGTGAAAGAGTCAGCTGTTAGTTGAAAACAAAGAAACATTCATCAGAGTGAGAGGGTGACAACAGATGCCAAAAGGTGCAGGTAAACAAATTGCAGGCAATAAAAAAGCGTACCACGATTATTTTATCGAAGAAACGTATGAAGCAGGCATTGTTTTGCAAGGAACTGAAATTAAATCGGTTCGTAATGGCCGCATTAACTTAAAAGATGGCTATGCGCAAATTCGCAAGGGTGAAATTTTCTTGTACAACGTGCATATTAGTCCGTATGAACAAGGAAACCGCTACAACCATGAACCGTTACGTGTGCGTAAATTATTACTTCATCGTAAGCAAATCGACCAATTAATTGGTGATACGAAGGAATCAGGTTACTCTTTGATCCCTGTGAAAATGTATCTTAAAAACGGCTTTTTAAAAGTTGTTATCGGTTTAGCACGCGGTAAAAAGAAGTATGATAAACGCCAAGACTTAAAACAAAAAGAAGCGAAGCGCGATATTCAACGTGCTTTCCGTGATAATCAAAAATACTAGTTGATTTTTGATGGGTAACTTGTTATAATTAGCGTATTGGTGCCAAACCAATTGTGATGACGTGCACGCAAAAACAACGTCAAGGGAGTATGTTGCCGGATTGTAACTGCTCCCACTTTTTATATCTACAATTAAGCTTTTTCGGCTTATTCCCGGAAGCTAACCTCTTTATAGAGGGGACGTTACGGATTCGACAGGCATAGTTCGAGCTTGGATGGCATGTCAGAGGGATCGTCTCTGTCAAAACGTCACAGCCAATAATAACTGGCAAAACTAACAACAACTTTGCAGTAGCTGCGTAAGTAGTTAACTAGCAAGATCCTCCTTCCATCGCCCATGTGGTAAGATCAGGGTCTCAAATTAAGTGGGATACGCTCGATTGTTTCCGTCTGGAGCATGACAGAAGAGATTAATCAGACTAGCCTTTAGAAAGCCTGTTTACCGGCTGCCTATTTGGCGAAATTCTAATAGGTAGACTAAGCGTGTAGAAATTCAAGTGCCGATATGTCTGGACGCGGGTTCGACTCCCGCCGTCTCCATTTCAGTGTTAAACCTGTATGGAAATGCACAATAAAAAAAGAGCTTAAACGTTGATATAATAGCGTTTAAGTTCTTTTTTTGTTCTTGAGAGATTAACTTGTAAATCATTGTTTTATTATTTTTGGTACATTATCGGTACACTCTAATTCGCGTGTTTGTTGATAGAGATTATCCATGACTTGGTCAACTTTAGATGATTCACGTTGCTCAAGTTCATCAAGAATATGACCATAAGTTTGTAATGTAGTAACAATATCGGTGTGACCTAATCTTCGTGAAACATACTTGATGTTTATTTCACGATACAACAGAATGGAAGCGTGAGTGTGACGTAATGCATGGAAAGTAATCGAATTTATTTTTAGTTCAGCGCAGGCTGCTCTTAGAACTTTGTTGACAGCAGTGTTTGAATTTATGGTTGCATTTGCATCTATAAACACCAGGTTCTTGCTGTTTTTCTTTTTTAGTTTTGTTTGTTGGTAAACAAGTAGCTCTTTTAAAAAAGAGAGAGTGAAAGGATCTACAGAAATAGTTCTCATTGAACCATCATTTTTTGTTGGCAAAAAATCAAGCGTTCGTTGATAATCAAAGGTTTTATTGATTTTAATCGTTTGTTGTTTAAAGTCAACACAATCCCAGGTAAGACCCACCACTTCTGAAAAACGACAACCAGTGGCGATACCGAATAAAATCATATACCGCGAAGGATAACGTGGATTAAGATTATCTTGCATATTGTTAGATAATTTTAGGAGTTCATTCTCGTGTAAAAATTTAAGACTTTCGTCTTTGTTTTTAACTTGGCCAACAACCTTAACACGATAGGTAGGGTCTTTAAAGATAACACCGTCATTTAATGCATCCTGTAAACAGGCGCGTGTATAGGTGTGGATTTTTTTTACAGTAGCAGTTGCATGTGTTGCTCCATAATCATTTAAAAATTCTTGATAGAGATGACGATCGATATCTTTTAACTTTGTGGCCTTAAAAAAACGTTCCGCTGTATTGATACTAATTTCAATGTCGCGATCATTCTTCCAACTTAATTTTCCTTTACGGAAAAGCGTGTACCAATTAGTGAAATATTGAACGAAAGGAATTTCACCAGCTGTTAAAGAATTACCTCGACTTAATTGTTGTTCTAATTCAGTGGCAGCGATTTGTGCTTCTGACTTTGTTCTAAACCCATTGACACTTTTTGTTTTACGAACGCCTCCTATATAAAAAGAAATCCGGAATTGCCATCCGGATTTTAATTTTTTGTAACTAGCCATATTCAGCCTCCTATTTAAATGTTAAGTGAAAAGTAAATTATAAAGTGGATTCTTTTATTAAACTTTCTCTATATTCTTGCGCTTCAGCCATCTTTTCAAAATCAATAGTCAAATTTTTATGAGAAACTAAAACTTCTTCTATATCTTCAATAGAAACTTTAAAGAATTCTTTTCTATTATTAACCTTGTTAATTCTATGTGCTGAGAAATGTTGATGTAGTTGTGATTCTAATGTATAGGCGTCATAACTAAATATTAGTGCGTGAACATCAAATTTAAATGGAACTGATGCACTGCTCAATTCATTGATTCGCTCAAGTGGTTCGAGTCGTCGAGTTACACCTATTTTTACAACATCATTTCCGAAGGAACCAATATTACTTATAATGTAGACGTATCCAGCTCTAGCATTAGATTCTCTATAATCCAAATCTTCTTTTTCTTCTTGATATTTATCTACCTTTTTTTGTAAAATATCTATTTCAATTGTTAAGGCATTACGTTCTTCCTCAGTAGATGAAGTTGTGATTTTTTCTTTCAACTCATTAATCATATTTTCAAAATGTGATATTTCTTTATTTAACACTTTTCTTTTTGATGCTATCTCCTTTTGAAGTGCTTTTTCCTCACGTTCAACTTCTCTTTGTGCTCGCAACTCTTCTTTTTCCTCTTGCTTTTTTTGTTCATACTCGTATGCTAACTGAAGTTCTTCAGTTTTTAAATGTAAATAGTATTCAGTAAGTTCTATTTGATTATAACTATTCATTTTATTTAATTGCTCAAATGATTTTATGATTCTTTTTTTTATTTGTATGAAATTTGAATACCTAACTTTATTTATAGCTGCTTCGCATTCATTGTTAAAGGCTCTTATTAAAAATTTAATTTGTTTTTTTGTCATTGCTTGTCCCTTAGAAAGACTATTATTCAATAACATTTGATGGATAATAACTACAGCTTCATTATTTTTAACTGTTAATTTCTGTTTGTTTCTTAATTGTAATAAGCGATTTTTATAGGAAATTGAACTTGCTAAATTATATTGAGGTGTATAAAAACCAAAACTTTCAGCTTGGATTTGTTCTCCAATGGAAACAATTTCTTTTTGAAGTTCAATTTTTTTTACATTTAGTTCGTCGACAATTGCGGTTAAATCTTGCTCTTTTTTTTCAGCATCTTCTATTATCTTTTTTCGAATCATTTCATTTTCAGCAACTATCTCATTTTTGATTTCTAGAATAAGATCGTTTTTATTATTAAGTTTTTTTTCAGCAATGCCCAATAAATCATTTTTTTTAGATATATCATGTTTGAGAGATTCCAAAGATTCTTTATCACGAGTTATTGTTTTCTTTAAGTTCATATAATCTTTAATATCACTAAAAAAACTCATTTAATAGCCTCCAATTTTAACTATATATTTTTTCAATATACCCAATCATTTCATTGGGTATACCATAACTTGAAAATAATTCGTAAGGGTCTGAATAGGAATTCAGATCTTTTTTGTATAACAAAAAATAAGTGGCAAATAAATTAGCTTCCAATTCGAATTTACCCGGAGCATTGAACGTTTCTTTTTCAATAAACATTCGGCTTATTCCCTCGTGCAATAAGCAATGCCCTAATTCATGTGCGCAAATGAATTTCAATGAATCGGTATCGGTATTGGCATCAAGTAAAATAGTTGTTTCAGTGAGGTTACTATTATCAATTGCCAGTCGCATCCCTTTTATAGTTCCAGGTAATGGAACATATTCAACTTTCACACCTAAAAAATCACAGACATCGAATGGATCGGTACTGATATTATCAGCAATATCATAGACGATGTCTAATATTCTTTCATTTACCCAAGCCATAGATCACGCTCATTTCTTTTCGATTTGATTGTCTTTAGCTTCTTTCATGCGTTTCCAAAATACGCCAATTACAATGTCGTTTAACTGTTTCTTTTCTTCTTCAGTAAGTTTGATGTCGCCATAGTACATTTCTTGCTGATTATCCAAAAACTTTTTTAAATCTAATTTATCTTGTTCATTAGCCCAGTCAGGAACAGAAAGATTACTCAAACCTAAAAGGTGGTCTACTGAAACGTCATAGAGAACTGCAATATCGGAAATCATATCTGTATCAGGTTTCCGATAGTTACGTTCATATCCGGACAAAGCACCGGCAGTAATGCCTAGTTTTTCAGCAGCATCTTTTTGAGTTAAATTTGTACGTTCTCTAGCTTTTTTTAATTCTCTTCCTAAATCGCTCATTGTAAGCACCTCGTTAACTTGATACTAAAATAGTAACATGATATAAACAATATGTTTAGTTTTATTAACGAATCGTTTACTTTTGCCCTAAAAAACCTTGACTAAACGAATCGTTTATTTTATAGTGTAATTAAGTAAACGAATTGTTTATTAATAGGAGGCCAAAATGAAGATTTATGAAAAGATAGAAATGATTAGAATAGAAAAAAGAATTTCTAAAAAAAGTATTGCAGAAGCATTTGGATTCACAGCACCATGGTATTCAAAGATATCTAACGGAGAAATAAATATTAAAGCGGACGATATACAAAAGTTTGCTGAGATATTAGAAGTTGAAAGTAATATTTTTTTTGATCAAAGATAAGCGAATCGTTTACAAAAGTGGGTTGGAATAGGAGGAGTTAGTTTGATAGATACATATAAAAGCTTAGAAGTGAAATCTGTGTTTCAGATTCCAGATGGGATGGTGTTGGTTGCTGAAGCTGAACTTTATCAGTTAGAAGAAAGTAGTTTGTTAGGGAAAACCTGGACCATGAAAGATTTAGAAAAACGTGTTCAAAGACAATCCAAATGGATAAAAGAAAACATTTTGGAAAAACCTTTGTTTAAAAAATATCTCGATGTTGAAAATGGCGGGTGTGTATTTTATCCGACACCTGGAACAGGTGAAAAATGGTCGTTTCAAGCAAAAGGGATGGCTGATTTTTTAGATCAGCATTTTTCGGAAATCTATTCCAGATAATAAAAGGAGGTGAGGACAATGCCTATTATTTGGTATGCAGGATTATACACATTAGGAGCAATGATAGTAGCTCGTATGATTTATATCATAGTTATTCAAGATTTGATTGAGAATAAAGGGTCGAAAGTACGTTTCGAGAGGATTATGCAAGAGATTGAACTAGAAAGAACTTATCTTAAAAAAAGACAATAAAAAACGCCGCTTTACGAGAGCGGCGCTGAACAAAATAACTATAGTTAGTATAACACAAATGGCGAAAAGAGGTTTCTAATTTGGCAGAAAAAAAAGAATTAAATGGAGTTTTATCAGAAGGATTTGGTTTTGCACCTAAGCAGGTCTTTAAAGACGATCGATTGAGTATAGAAGCCAAAGCTATCTATGGCTTTATCGCTTCTTATGCTGGCGCTGGAGCAACGGCTTATCCAAGTGTGTCATATATTTGTGCGAAATTAAAAATAGGCGAAAAAAGATTTTATAAATATCGAAAAGAACTTGTGGCCTGCGGTTATTTAAAAGTGAGTAAACGTTTTAATAACAACAGAAATAAATCAAACATGTATGAAATTGTACTAGGTAATATTCTTTTAGCCGATGTCGAAAAAAAGGAAGAAGATAATTCTCAAAATCAAACTGATAGCAACGATATTGATAACGGTCAATTTGATAGTGGTCAATCTGACCCCGGTCATTTTGAACACAGTCAAAACAGAGGAACTAATAGTAACAGTATTAATAGTAACAGTATTAATAATAACAGTAATAAAAAAGAAAAGAGAAAAAAGAAGTCAGTGAATAAATTCACTAACGACTCCAGCGAATTACAATCAGCAGAATTACTTCTGACGATGATTCGAAAAATTAATCCGAAATATAAAAAACCTGACCTACAAAAATGGGCTGATGTCATACGACTGATGATTGAACGAGACGGACGTAATCTGGAGGATATTAGAAAAGTTATTATTTTTGCACAGACTAATAAGTTTTGGCAGGTCAATATTTTAAGCACACAAAAACTTCGAGATAAATTCGACATACTCATGACTCAAATGTTAACCGCAAAACGACAAACAGGAGGGCAATACAATGCAAATAATCAACGAAACAAGCCTCAGCAAGCTAAGCAGAGCAATTTCCAACCGGGCACGCCCGATTGGTGAACACTGTGATGAACATCCGCATGTACACAAATGGGAGCTGGATAACGAAGATGGCTCGAAATTTATTTACTGCCCAATTTGTGATCGCGACAAGAGAAATAGGGAACAGCAAATGGAAGTTATGGAAAGGCTGTTGGTGAACAGTAGAGGACGTTTAGAGCCTAAACAACATAACTACAGCATGCTACGTAAAAAATCGCTTGTAGGAGATGTCAGTACGTATAGAGCGAGTATTTCAAGCTATGTTACAAAACAACATGAACAAGAACAGGCAATTGAAACGTCAAAAGAAGTTATTAAACGAGCGATTAAGGGTGAAGCCTTCAGTTACTGGCTTATCGGTAATGCTGGTGTTGGTAAGTCTCACATTGCTTGGGGCATCCTCAACACGATTAATGAATATACAAAGGCTAATAAAAAGTGCTTGTACCTCAATGTTCCAAAAATGTTTGATAAAATCTATCACTCGTTCAATAACAAAGAATCAAATACAACACAATCGTATTTTATTGAGTTAGTGACAGAGGCTGATGTTGTCGTACTCGACGATTTAGGTGCTGAAACAGGTACCGTCAATTCTAACAACGCAGCATCGAACTTTACGACAACGGTTTTAAATAAAATTACGTCAGAACTACAGACAAAACCATCGATTATCACAACTAATTTATCAAAGGATGAACTGGTGAATATGTATGATGCTAGAACGGTTTCTCGGTTGATGGCTAACATCAAAATTACAACATTTAAAAACACACTCGATTATCGAGTAAAGGCGGTTGATTGGTAATGAACAAATCATATGGAACGGTAACTGTTAATAATCAAGTAACAGCAAATTGTATCAGTAAAGCAGCGATGTTTGATTTAATTACAGAGTTTATTCATTCAGACACGCAAAGAGAGATTAGTTTTCAAAGAAAAAATGACGAACCGTTGTTTATCCAAAAAGGCATTAGAAAGGGTGGTTTGAAATGATAAAGCCTCAATTTATTGGTTATGATAATGAACCATTTTCAATCATTAATTGGTTGGTGGATGGTGTAGCAACTTTTAAGACCGTTTGTTATTCCGCTGCAGAGGAGACAGAGGCAATTAAAAATTATAACAATGGAACGAGCGGTTTTTGTGAACTAGCAAACGACTGTGATATAGAAAGGGTGTACATATCATGAGAAATGATTTAATCAAAAATGTAAGGAATCGTGTGGAGTCATTGCTAGGTGAAAAAGTAACGTATTTGACGATTAGAGCCTATCATACTGAATATGATCGCTATTTAATAGAAACCGTCAATGGTGTATATACCTTGCAAGGCAAGCGTTTAAGAAAAACGAAAATAGCTGGAACGATGTCCGATTCATAAGACATGAAAAATGAAGTGGAACATGAGAGTCCGAGAAATTATAAATGTTTAGTGTAATTGGATAATATTGAAAAGGATGGTGACTAATGAAAAATGAAAAAAAGAAAGTAGTAGTTGAATCAGACGGAGTCTATGTGAAGTTGAATGGAGAGTTAACTAAGGTGTGTCCAGTGCCTTCCACAGGTTTTGGACAAACAGATATTAAATGGATTAATTACGAACCAACAACAATGACAATGGCGACAACTTATAAAGTTAAGGAGATGAAATAGACTTGGAAAATAAAGATGCTGTAGTGAGTCAGGTAATCGGTATTTTAGTGAATAGTAATATGAATGCTAAGGAAGCCATCGAAGTATTGGAAAAAGCGAATGCTCTGTTTCTAGAAAGAAGTTGGCACACAGCATCTGAGGGCTATGTGCCAAAAAAAGTTAATTGATCATATCAATAATTGTCGTTATTGATTGAGTAGGAAGAATAAACGGTGTATTTTTCGAAGTAATTGTATTTTCAAATGTAAAGGAATGGTCCTTGTACTCCAATCGATCACTCATATAACAACGTGTAATTCGAATGAAATTGAAATGAATTAAGTTATTTAACACATTTGGGTACTCTTTTTGAATGTTATAAGCAGAAGAATCTATTTCAAAAGTTGTTGCATCATTTGAAAAAGAAATAGTATCGAATCCATCAATAATTATATCAGAACCATCATTTATACAAATTTTCAATACTGCATCCATGTTAATCACCTCACTTTCTCTAGTTAGTATAACAAAAAACACTTATCTCGGATTTAAACCATTGAAATATATTATGGTTAGTTCTGAAATGTTAACAACGAAAATGGTTGGAATTTATAAAGTTAGGGAGTTGAAATGTAATGAAAACAGCAATGGAAGTGGAAGTGAGTAACGAAAAAAGAATAGTTGAAGCTTTAGAGAGCATAGAAAAGCACCTTAGCACTTTGGCGAAAGATACTAAGGCAAATAAAGAGTTGCGCATAGAAAATAGGGATTTATTTGCTGACTTAGAGAAGAAAATAGAAGATCTAGCAAAGAATCCTTTTAACTTGAGTGATTAGATAAAAGAAAGGGGAAAGTTAAATGTCTTATCAAGCAGTTTACTTTGTGAACAATATTTTCAGAAAAAAAATAGTAAGCATTGTTGAATCTAACGACATAAAAATGCTATTGGATGAGAATGAAATTAAAGAAATAAGACATACAGCTGGAATACCTAAGTATAAAAAGTTATATATATTATTAGAAAAAAATGTATTTGAAGTGTAATTAGTTAGTTCCTGAAAGTAGTTTTACAACGATTTCACTCCCGATAGAAGAAAGCATGTTTAACGATACACTAGTTAATTTTTCAGTTGCTGATTTTGTTTTAGCCCAGACAGTATCATCTCTAATCGTATCCAAAAAAGCATGTCCATCCCAGGTTAGCGAGGATATACGGCATGAATATAGTTTGTTGCTCGCATATTTGAACGTGACATTTACGAAGTTTGCTTCTTTTAATTTTTCTAAGGTGTATATAATTTCATTTTCAGTATAAACTGTAGGGAAATTTAAACTCTGCAACGATAGAGTAGTGTTGGCTTGTTCTTCAATAGCCATTAAAACATCTCTTACACACTCATGATTAAGTTTCATTTTTTCACCACCCTCTAATAGAATTATAACAAAAATACGTATATCTGGTCGAAACACTCGAAGGATATTAAAGGATAATCATTATGGTTATCCTTTAATATCCTTTTTTATTTTATGAAAGGAGGAATAATTATGAGTAGAAAAGAACAATTTAGCGATTTGCTTTTTGAATATGCTGTTTGTAAAAGGTACGTCAATAGAGAAGCAAACAAAAGAACGGAATCAACCGAGAAAACGTTGTTGAATAGTATGGCTCGTGATTTAGGCGAAGCGATGGAATACATGGAGACAGGTATCGATCCGTGGAATTATAAAAGCGAAGCGAGTGCACCTAAAAGAAGGATTACATTAATTGCGGATGAACATTTGCTATCGGTATTAAAAAGTCAACAAGCTCCAATAGAGGAAGAATTGGAAGCCAATACGTTTGATGAAGCATTATTGAACGACTTACTAAAAAATTTGAGCGCACGTGAAAAAGAATGTTATCTATTAATTAAACAAAGTTTATTTTCATATAACGCAACAGCTGATTTGCTGAATATTAGTGTAGGTGCTGTTGAGAGATTTGTCATTCGCGCGACTGCGAAGATAGAAAAAAATAAACAAAATAATCCATTTGTTGAATTAAAGGAGTGGTAAGTGTGAATTTTGTTGAACCAATACGAGATAAGAATGTTATACGTGAAATCAAAAAATATTTATTAATTAAAGATAGCGGTGGACGTAATTATACGTTATTTGTACTAGGCATTAACGTTGGATTACGTATTAGTGATCTTTTACTTTTAAAAGTAAAGGATGTTAGAGGCGATTATATTAATATTCGAGAAAAAAAGACCGGAAAACATAAGAAGATAAAATTAAATAAAGAAGCAAGAAAAGCTGTCAGCCGCTTTATCTATAATAAAAGCGATGATGATTGGTTATTTGCCAGTAGAAAAGGTTATGCTGCAATATCAAGAATTACAGCTTATCGTATTTTAGTTGATATCCAAGAGACCTTTAAACTAGGAAACCTCGGGACACATAGTTTACGTAAAACATTTGGTTACCACTTCTACAAGGAATATAAAGATGTAGCTGCCTTGCAAATTATTTTTAATCATGCGGACCCTAAAATAACGCTAAGGTACATTGGTATTGAACAAGATGGATTAGATACGATGATGGAAGGATTCGGTTTATAAATATAAATATAAGTATAAATTTATATTTGAATATGGGTATAATTGGTATAAGGGGGAGTTTATACTGAAAAATTTAAAGTTAAAAATAATACGAATTGTTTGTATTCTAATGCTCGTGGGAGTGTTAGGAGTAGAATTGTACAATCACAAAGATATATTTTTCAATAAAGAAAACGAATTTCAATGGCAAGGAATTACTGCGATTTCAGCATTTTTCGCATTTGTAGCTAGTTTATGGTCTAATTATAAAACGCGTGAATTAAATAGAAAAACAATTAAGGGGAATTATCTATATAATAATAGATTGAAAATTATAGGAGATATACAAAGCGACTTTGCTCAATATGTTTTAACTTCAAACGAAATAATAAAGAAAAAAGAAACGATGCAGGAGAACAATAATGAAATAATACAAATAAATAAAATAATCACAGAGATAAATTCTTTTGAATACGAGTACAGAGACAGACAAGATGAAATTATTCATGAGGGATATGAATCAAATTATATTAATGAATATGGAGATGAAACATTGGGTTATAGTCCTGAAGTGACAGCTGGGGAAGTAATAAACGTGAATCGTGATGATTATAATATTAAACACAACGAACTCAATATCTTAAAAAAGGGCTTAGAAACATTCGATTCTGAAGTTAAAGAACTATTGAAAAATTTAAGAGGAATTAAAATCCAATTATCACTAAAATTGATTAAAGACGAAGAAATAGTAGTGTTAAAAAAATTAGAAAAACATTGTGTATTTATTTCAGCGGAGAATAATTGTGAAATGCAATTAATCGAATTAGAAGCACTTATTGAGACATTCAAGAAATTTTTCAAAAAAGAATGGGATTTTGCAGAAAGCATTACTTGAAAATGAATCGGAAGTATACGCACGTTTATTAAAAGGAGATTAAATGATGGAGAGAGCGGCATTTGTAATATCGATATGTGCCTTTGTTACAGGACTTATTACCACAATTATTAATTTGATGAATTACAAGGTGAATAATAGTCCGAGTTTGAATTGGAGCTCGTGTTTAAAGGCTGTGGATAGTAATTTATCTATAAACTATAATGCCGAGGTTAACTTGACTATAGAAATGGAAAATCCAGAAAAAATTCAAATGCTAATATTTATATATCAGCAAGATAACGAAGTGCATACAAGTAAATTGTTAGTAAATAACAAAGAAACAAGTATTGAATTGAAAATTCCGTTTAATCATTGCGGTAAATATAAACATACGAGGTTATCAGTTTTTGGTAAAAGTTATTCAAATGTGTATTTTATAATAGAAAAAATTGGTGGGGATGATGAATTCGCTTGGTTCAAAGGGAAAACAACTTATTGTTTTTATTTTGAACCTAAGGCGCTAAAGTACAAAAGATTATTGAGAAAAGCAACGGATAATAATAATACATATATAAAAAGGAAAGGTAAAACTAACGAAGAAATAAGAGTGAAAACAGAAGAAGTTGCTCTCTCTGATGATATAAACAAAAAACAAGTATTAATGGATGAAATAGATAAACTCAGCATAAGTAGAGATGAAGTACGGTATTAAAAAAGCACCTATGTGGTGTTTTTTTTATGCTCAGATACTTTAATCCTTAAAACCAAATAGTCACTCAAATGAACAACGTTACATTCAAAAAGAAAAACGACGCTAACTATTGGGACAGAAAGGGTTTGATGATTTGGCGAAAGTGTACAGTTTATAAGATATGTTACATTCGCAGAGCACTTTTGTCATATGAATGCGCCATATAGTGTAAGGGCAATTTAAAAGCATTGTCCCAAATGTGATAAAAAATTCAATTTGAAATATTGAGGAGTGAGCGTGTGAATGAAGTAGATGATATTCAAAAAGAAATCGTTAAGATGATGTCGACGAGTGGGCTGGATGTAAAGGAACGCGCTGCAGTTCTTACATCAGTCATGTACGTTCATCTCAACTTTGAAAGTAGCAAGGCAATACTTAATCCGTTGGGAATCAAAACGAATACGCTGACAGTTGAAGCCGTCACATCCATTCAACAACTCTTAACGCTTCAGTACATGGAGACAGAGCATTCAAAGCAACAAGTAGATAAGGTCATTGCTGAATCAGAAGATGCAATAGCAAACAGTGAAAGATTATAAGGGTGTGATAGAGAGTGTCCAAAGAGTATGCAGAATCGTTCTATCAATCAATGGCATGGAAGAAGTGCCGCAGAGGTTACATCGATTCAGTCGGTGGACTGTGCGAACGATGTCTTAGACGAAAGAAGTTTAAACCAGGAAAGATAGTTCATCATATTAAATACATCACAGAGGAGAACATAGATGATGTATATATCACGTTGAACTGGAGTAATCTTGAATATCTTTGTCAAGACTGTCATAACCAAGAACATCATGCGAATGTAATGGTTGATAAAGGCTTAACCTTTGATAAAGAAGGCAACCTTATTCAACTAAGCCCCCCTTCAAATTGATTTTTAGTTTTTGGATAAACACCGGAGGGTAAACTTTTTTGTAACGCGCAGGGCGTTTTCTACATGAGGGGGGGTGTAGGACGAGTGACAACGCTCGTGTGCGGTTTTTAAAAGGAATACGCGTAATTAATCGTGAAAAAACAGAATTGATTAGGGGGGCATATATGGCTGTTTTTAAAGTGGTGTCTGGTTTTCCCGCAAGTGGAAAATCAACGTACGTAAAAGCGAATAAAGGGAAGGAGGATGTCGTTTTCGATTACGACGAAATCATGTTGGCTTTAACAAATGGTGAACGGTGGCATTCGTATGAATCAGTTCACGAATATGTGTTGGGCATATTAGATAGTATTATTACAACTGCAAAATTAGACAAAAGCGATCGCGTGGTTTGGTTAATACGCAGTGTTCCTGATGCAGCATTTTGTGAGAAGTTGAAAAGCGAAGCTGTCAGATACTATTATATGAACGAAACGGCAGCGACATGTTTCGAACGTATTAACAAAGATCCTGTTCGTAACTTATCAGAGAAAAATTACGGAAGCATTATGTTATCTATTCAGCAAAGTGCTAAAAAAGGAGTGTTTTCAAAATGTGAATTTATTAATAACGAGTGAGGTGTCCTGAATGAAAAATAAAACGAAAATCAAGCGGCGCTATGATAATCTAGTTAAAATATTCGATGAAATTCCAGAAGAAAAAGTCAGAGTGGCCAAACCACTTATGCAGCGACTGGCATTCATGCAGGTGACATTAGAAAAACTGGAAGAAGAAGTTAATGAGTACGGCCCTATCATTTTAATGGAGAACGGCAAACAAGTGATGAACATTGAGAATCCAGCCCAGAAGTCATACAACGCAATGATTAATCGCTACAATGCGATGTATTCGAAAGTATTAGACTTATTACCTAAAAACGAACTGACATCCATTGAAACGGATGATGGGTTCGATGCTTTTGTAGGTGAACGTGGTGAGTAAGCAAGATCACTCTTTGCGGCTAGATGAAAGTTCGATTTACTTGTATTGGAAAACGTTCAAGCAAAATGGTGGCACTGAAATTGTGAGTAAAAAGATTTACCGTACGTACCGAAAACTAGTGAAAGATTTACATGATGTCGAAGGTGAATATTATTATAGCCATGATCGTGCGCAGCATGTTATTGACTTTATCGAAAAGTATTGCAAACACTCCAAAGGTAAAATGGGTGGAAAACCAATTGTTTTGGAATTATGGGAAAAAGCGATGTTGGCTTCTATCTTTGGTTTTATAGATATCGAAGGCAATCGGAAATACCAAAGAGCCATTTTGATTATTGGAAAAAAGAATGGTAAATCGTTAATCGCATCTGCAGTTGCACTTTATTTACAAGTTGCAGATGGTGAACCTGGTGCCGAAATATATGCGGTGGCCACAAAAAAAGACCAAGCAAAAATCATTTGGAATGAGTCGCGCAGCATGGTGCGTAAATCGCCGGCACTGCGTAAGCGAATCAAAACAAAAGTCGCTGAAATATCGAGTGAAGAATTTAATGATGGCGTTTATAAGCCGTTAGCCAGTGACAGTGATACGCTCGATGGTTTAAATGTTCATGGCGCATTGATGGATGAATTTCACCAGTGGAAACACGGCCGACCTCTTTATGACATTATTGTTGATGGTATAGCTGCCAGAGAGCAGCCACTTATTTTTATGACATCAACTGCAGGTGTTATTCGTGAAGATATTTACGATGAGATTTATGATGAAGCCGAGATGACCATTTCAGGATATGACTTAGACGATGGATACTCCGATGAGAGGTCTATTTTTTTTGTGTATGAATTGGATAAGCGAGAGGAATGGAAGGACGAGGATTGTTGGAAAAAGGCAAATCCTGGACTGGGAACAATTAAAAACCTCCGAACCTTACGTGAAAAAGTAGGGAAAGCGAAACAAAACCTCCGGCTTGTTAAAAACTTAGTGTGTAAAGAGTTTAATATTCGTGAAACAGCCACAGAAAGTTGGCTAACCTTTAACGAGTTGAACAATGAAGCAACGTATGACCTCGCTAAATTAAAGCCTCGTTATGGTGTGGGTGGTGTCGATTTATCTCGCACGACCGATTTAACGTGCGCCACAGTTATTTTTAGAGTTGCGGGGGATCCAACGATTTATGTTAAACAAATGTATTGGCTCCCAGAAGATATTTTTCAAGAACGTATTCAAGACGATAGAATACCCTACGACAAGTGGAAAGATGCCGGACACTTAAGGTTGAGTCAAGGTAATAAAATTGACTATCGCGACATTACGGAGTGGTTTTTAGAAATACAAAACACGTATGACATCTATTTATTCAAAACGGGTTATGACAATTGGAGCTCTACTTACTTTATTAAAGATATGGAGTCCAATTTTGGTAAAAACTCGATGGACCAAGTTATGCAAGGTAAACGAACGCTTTCAGGTCCAATGCACAACTTAGGCGCAGATTTAGCCTCTAAAGTAATTAATTACAACAACAACCCTGTTCTGAAGTGGTGTATGTCGAATACAACGATTGAAGTGGATAGGAACGGAAACATTCAACCAGATAAAGGTAAAAATAAGAAACGTCGTATCGATGGATTAGCAAGTCTTTTAGACGCGTATGTTATTTACGAACGCTATCTGGAAGAATATGAGTCTGTCATTTGATGTGAAGGGCGGTGAGAAATTGGGTTTGTTTAATTTTAAGAAGAAAACAAAAGAGAAAACGACAGAAGTCAGTTCATATCAAATGATGAGTGACACCGGGACTGGTTATTATTCATGGAACGGTGACATTTACAAGTCTGATATTGTTCGGTCAGCAATGCGGCCTAAAGCACAGACCATTGGTAAAGCCGTTGCTAAACATATGAAAAAAGATGCTGATGGTAAATTAATGGTGAACGACGATCCTTATATGCGCTTTTTATTGGAAGAACCGAATGAGATGATGACCATGCAACTGCTACTTGAAAAATTAGCGAATCAACTTGAACTGAATGGGAATGCTTTTGCGTTAATCGATAGAGATGAGAATGGTTATCCGGTTAGATTATATCCGCTAGTAGGTACGCAGTTCCGATTGTTACAAGGCGAACAAGGGACCTTATACTTAAACTGCTTTTTACTAACTGGCAAACAATACACGTTTAGATACGCTGATATCATCCATTTAAGAAAAGATTTTAATGATAATGATTACTTTGGCGATAGTTTAGCACCCGCATTGGCACCTTTGATGGAAATCGTTAGCACGACGGACCAGGGAATTGTTAAGGCCATCAAAAATTCTAATGTCATTCGTTGGCTATTGAAATTTAACCAGGTACTTCGTCCAGAAGATATTGAAGAAAATACAAAGGCATTCACAAAAAGTTTTTTATCGGAAGAAGCTGAATCTGGAGGAGCTGCCGGTGTAGATACAAAAGCAGAAGCTATTCAGATAGAGCCAAAAGATTATGTGCCGAATGAACGTCAAATGGCTGTGACTAAAGAGCGTATTTATTCATTGTTTAATTCAAATGAAAAGATAGTGCAATCTAAGTACACAGAAAACGAATGGATTAGTTACTATGAAAGCCAAATCGAACCGGTCTTGATGCAGTTATCCGGACAATTTTCAGTGAAGCTATTTAGTCGACGTGATCGTTTTGACGGCAATTCAATTATTTTTGAATCATCAGCACTTACATTCGCGAGCATGAAAACAAAACTCGGATTAGCAGCATTAGTTGATCGCGGTGTTTTAACGCGTAACGAAATGAGGAGTTACTTTAACTTGTCACCTGTTGAAGGTGGTGATGTGATGGTCCTTCGATTAGATACAGCTACTTTGAGAGAAGGTAAAGGAGGTGATGAAGAAGATGCCGAAGATTAAAATTTCAGGTGTAATTATCCCTAATGATTATCAAGAATTGTATGACTGGCTTGAAATTGAAGGAACAAGTCCACGAAAAGTGGCCGAAGCACTTGAAAGTAATGCGAATGAAGATGTTGACGTTGAAATAAACTCGCCGGGTGGCGATGTTTGGAGCGGGTCAGCTATTTACACAATGCTGAAGCAACATGAAAAAACAGTAACCGTTTCAATTGTTGGCTTGGCCGCAAGTGCCGCATCGGTTATTGCAATGGCTGGTGACGTTGTTAAGATGTCACCTACCGCACAATTCATGTGTCACAACGCTTCTGGTACGCTATCAGGCGACAAGAACGATATAGAGTCGGGCTTACAAAAGTTAAAGTCCGCTGACACGGCTATAAAAAATGCGTATATCATTAAAACAGGTTTATCAGACGTCGAGGTCCATGAAATGATGAATAAAACGACTTGGTTATCGGCGAATGAAGCAAAAGAAAAAGGCTTTGTTGATCAGGTTATGTTTGAAGAAAAACAAGATTATGCATTTACTGCCAATTATGGCAATCTACCTTTCTCTGCCGATAAAATAACTGAATTAAAATCCTTAATGGATAAAGAAAAAGGAGCAATTGCCAACGGCGGCGATGCTTCTTTTTTAGTGGCACAAAGTCGATTGAACCTACTAAAAATTAGAAAAGAGGAGAAATAATTATGACTAAACAAGAATATTTAGCAAAACGAACTGCAATGGTGAATGAAGCGCAAGGGCTTTTAGATGCATCTAATCCAGAAGACGCTAATCTTAAAATGAAAGAAATTGAAGTGTTGGATGCTCAATTTGAAGAATCTGCAAAAATGGCAGCGAACTTAGCGGCATTAGATAACAAGGTGCAAAGTCATAATCCGATTAATGGTCTAGAAAACGTGAGCCAAATCGGTCAGGCAGATTTGTCTACCGCAGTGGGTCCAGCTTTAGGTAATGCGTCTTATGAAGAAGTGTTTGCAAAGGTTTTGATGGGTCGCGATTTAACAAATTTAGAAATTGAAGAATACGAGCGAATGAACAATACAACATACGTACATCAAGCAAAAGACCAAGAAATTCTTGTTCCAGAAACAGTTGTAGGTAACATTATTGGTTTGATTAGCGCGCGTCATCCGTTCTTTGGCGAAGTTCAAAAATTGAACATTCCTGGTAAAATCTCAGTAAAAAAACATACTGAAATTACTGAAGGTGATGCTGCTTTTGTAGATGAAGGCGAAGAAGGAAATGACGAAAAGAACAAATTCGAAGAAATTGTCTTGAGCGGATTTGAAGTTGTTAAAAATGTAACAATCTCATTTAAATTAGAAGCCATGAGCATCAAAGAATTTACAGCTTACATTCAAAGAGAAATTGCGACACGAATCGGCCATACCTTAGGAAAAGGCATTTTCACCGGGACCGGAGTTAAACAACCGAAAGGTGTATTAGTAGAACTCGCAGGCACCTCTCAGACGATGGAAACAAGCGAAGGTGGAAAAGTTAGTTATACAGATTTAACAAGCATGCGTTCGAAAATTGCGTCTGATTTTTCAGATGGATTAAAGTATTATGCGAAATCAGAGACGATTTGGAATCAATTAGCAAATGTCGTTGATCAAACGGGACGTGCCATTTTCATTCCAGTGCCATCTGCCGGCGGAGTCGGTACAATCTTCGGTGTTCCAGTTGTTGAAGATGATGGCGTTCCAACAGATGAAATCGTTCTAGGGAACCCAGCTAACGGTATTATCTGCAACACCAATAAACCACTCTCAATCGAAACAGAACGTCATCTTAAAAAACGCGAGACCTTGTATCAAGGCCATACCATTATTGACTGGTCAGTAACACAAGAAAAAGCCTTCGCACATCTTACATTAAAAGCTGTAGAAGAACCAACACCGCCGTCGGGGGAGTAACACCCCCTCTTGAAAAAGAGGTGATTACCCCTAACGAAAGTTGGACGGTCGCACAAATTAAAACGTGGTTAGATGAGCGAGAGATTGAATACGTTCCAAGCGATAATAAAGCAACGTTGTTATCGAAGGTGGGCGTTGAAAATGTCTGATGATTTAATAGCAAAACTGAAAGGCCACATTCAACTAGAAGGGGACATGGACGAATCCATGCTCCCTTTTTATGTTGAGGCCGCTACAAACTATGTGAATAAATCTACAGGTTCTGATGAGCCTTATTTAATTGTGATGATTGCGGCTTTGATGTTTGAATATCGTGTGTCAGAAGATGGCTTAAAGAAAGCGCTAAAAGCAGTCGAGCCATTATTAATTTTGGAGGTGTTAGCCGGTGGCAAAACGTCTGACAAATAGGTTGAAGTGGCGTGCAGCGTTGATGGAAATTATAGCTGATAAAGATGCCAACGATCGTCCAACACAGACGTATCGAAAGAAACGTGATTTGTTGTATGAAGAACTTGGTATTTTAGCAGAAGAAAAATATCTATCACAACAAGCTAAAACAAATGTTGTTTTACGTATAAAAGTACGATGGGACCCCTTGATCACTGAAAAAAAGTCAGCCGTATGTATCAATGATGTCAATTACAACATTACACGTATCTTTACAAACAGGACATTGCGAGAAATGGAGTTGAGTTTGGCTTATGTCGATTAGCAGTAAAGAATTTGTCATGTTACTAAAAAAGACACCTTTTCCAGTGTTTCGAGATAAAGCGCCCAGCAACACCGCTTATCCGTATATCGTTTACACGTATATTAATCAAGACTACAAGCGCGCATCAGGGTCAATATACAGGGTGTTTCCTAAGTACCAAGTGTCATTGTTTACGACTGGAGTCGAAGATGAATTTAAAGCGATTAGAGATGCTCTGAACGAAAGAAAGGTCCTTTTTTCACCGATGAATAGTATTCAAGGTGATGAAAACGATGAGACGGTGACTAATTTCTATATAACGGTTGGATGTGTTGAAGATGTCGTCTGATGGCAATGGTTTTGCAGGAATGGCCGATTATTTAGGCAAGTTATCTGATGTGGCCGAAAGTGACATTACATTGAAATCGCTAGAAGAAGCCGCGACCTACTATGTCGAACAAATGATACCACGAATTCCAAAAAGTCTTAAGACAAAAAAACACATGCGTGATCACGTGAAAGTCATCATCGAAAATGAACAAATTAGAGTCGTATTTGAAGATACGGCTTTTTATTGGCGTTTTGTTGAAAACGGTACGGTCAATCAACGTGCACAAAGTTTCGCTTCAGGAACCTATGCGCAAAACAAAACAAAAATTGAAAGTTTAATGAGTAAACAACTATTAAAGGAGATGAGTAATTATGGCCGCTAATCAAAAAGTGTATTTTGAAGGCATTGATGACATCATGATTGTCATGATGAAAGAAGAAGATACGATTGCAACACCACCGGTTTATGACGAGCAACTGTATCGTTTACCGATTGCTACTAAGTTAGGTGTTAAAGGGAACGGTTCAACTAAAGTGAAGTATGCCTCTAGTAAGGTTTTTCGTCGTGTTAGTCGCGAAACCGAACATGAATTATCACTGGAGCATGTCGGTATTCCAATCGAAGTGCTCGATAAGATACAAAATGTCATTTCAAATAAAGGTGTCGTATTTAAACGTGCGATGGCCACTGAGTTACCTTATTTTGCCTTCGGTTTTATCGGCCGAATTAGTGATGGTGAGCGAATGGCTGTTTGGTATCCAAAAGTTCAAATGGTTAATGCGACGGAGTCTGAATACGTCACTGCTGAAGAAGATGACGAGATTAAAGATGTTAAAGCGACATTTACTGCGGGCGCTTTATTATTTAATGATGTCTTGAATTCAGCGTATGACAGCACTCGCATGGATACAGATATGATTGATCTCGCAACGTTTATTGAAGAACCAATCTACGAAGAAAAACAATTAAATATTCCAGAACCACCTGCTGGAGGTGATGAATAATGGCCAAACTATCAGATTTAGTTAACGTCAGTCATAACAGTGACGTAGTTACCATTCAAAAGGCTGAAATTCCTATTTCATTTGGGATGGAGTCAATGGAGTATATCGGTGATGTATACGGTGAATATGCCCAGTTTGAGCGGGACATTAATGAATTTCTGAAAGAAGGAACCATTACTTTTAAAAGTTCAACATTGAAAATTATACGTGCATTGATTTACGGAATGGTGCGCTCCGGTGGAACAGAATGTACACCGGAAGAATTAAATGCGTCTATGCCATTTAATACGCTACCAGCTATTTTTGAAACATGTCTGGATGTATTTACGCGCCAGAATTTTCAGGAGTCTGACTTAAAAAAATAATGAAAGTCACGAACGAACAACAGAAGAAAACAGATGCAACGTCCGAGGAATTAGTTACCCCCTGGGACGTTTATTTGCATGTTGCGGTGTCCCTCCTACATTGGGATATCGCTTTTTTTCTTAAAGCATCTCCTCGTTTTTGGCTTGTTTCATACATTAAATATTTGGAAATGCAAAATGGTGAACTTTTTGAAGAAGAACAGGTACTCACTATTGATAAAGGCTCGTTTTGGTAGGAGGTGAAAAAAGTGGGGACAAAAGAAGAAAACGTCGTACTTAATTTCAAGCAGACCGGTCAAGTAGAGTTTGCACAAAATGCGAAACAACTAAATAAAATCATGAACGAAGCCGCGCAAAAATACAGAATGCAAACGAATGCGATGGGCACTGATGCCACCGCCACCGATCGATTGAAAGCGACGAAAGAAAAGTTAACACGACAAATCGAAGCAGGAACCAAGCGAACTGAAAAATTACGCCAAGAATACGAAAAATCAGTTAAAGAAACAGGCGCCTACTCTGATAAATCACTTAAATTACATGGGCAGTTAGCCAAGTCTGACAGCGCTGAAAAAGTATTAAAAGACTCGCTCGCAAAGACAAACCAAGAGTTAAAGAAGCAAGCGATTTACAGCGATGAACTAAAAGAAAAATTAAACAAAATGACTGAAGTTGGCAATAAAATGAAAAGTGTCGGGAAAACGATGTCGATGTATGTCACTGCGCCAATCGTTGCAGGTGTCGGTCTATCAATTAAGGCAGCTTCTGACTTCGAAAGTTCGTTCGCTGGTGTAAAGAAAACGGTGGATGAGGTTGTTGATAAGAACGGTAAAGTAACACTTTCTTATAAAGACCTTGAAGATGGTATTCGTAAAATGGCATTAGAAATACCTGCAGCAACGACTGAAATAAATGCAGTTGCTGAATCGGCTGGCCAATTAGGTATTAAAACGGAGAACGTTCTTTCGTTCACTCGGACGATGATTGATATGGGGCAAGCGACAAACATGAGTTCTGAGGATGCGGCCACCGCATTAGCAAAATTAGCGAATATCACGCAAATGCCACAAGAGAACTTTGATAAGTTAGGCTCGTCAATTGTTAATTTAGGGAACAACATGGCAACGACAGAGTCTGATATTGTCGAAATGTCTTTGCGACTGGCTGGTAGTTCTAAACAGGCAGGCATGAGCGAGGACCAAATATTAGCATTGGCTGCGGCCATGTCGTCAGTTGGTATTAATGCTGAAGCCGGTGGTGGTTCTATGTCGCGCATCATGCAGAAAATCAATAGCGACGTGATGAGTGGTGCTGGAAACCTCGAAAACTTTGCAAGTGTTGCGAACATGAGTGCTTCTGACTTTCAGAAAGCGTGGAAAGAGGATGCATCGAGTGCACTTGTTTCATTTGTTGAAGGACTGGACTCGGCCGGTAAATCAGGCGAGGATGTATCTGGCATTTTAAAAGACATGGGTATCCGTTCAACACAAGAAGTTGATACGATGCTACGTCTAGCTGGTGCCGGTGATGTACTAAGTGGCGCATTAGATACGTCGGCTGAAGGTTGGCGCGAAAACACAGCTCTCACTAAAGAAGCCGAGACACGCTATGCTACATTTGAGTCGAAACTTCAGATGGTTAAAAATAAATTTTCTGACATTATGATTACTGTCGGAGGACCTTTTATGGATGCTGTTGCGGGAATGTTGGATGGATTAACACCGATACTGAATGTTATTTCTTCAATCGCTACCAAGTTTGGTGAGGCTGACAAAAACACGCAACAAATGATTATGACGTTCGTTGGTATTGTAGCTGCTATTGGGCCGACCTTAATTATATTAGGTCAACTGGTAACTAGCGTTAGTGCGATTGTTCGAGTGGTTAAATCGCTACAGGTCGCTTTAGCATTAATGTCATTTAACCCGGTTGTTTTAGGAATTGGGTTATTAATTGCTGCGTTTGTTTTGTGTTACACAAAAATAGGCTGGTTCCGGGACGGCGTCAATATGTACATGAAAGGTGTTAAAGATATATTTGTCACGATTCTCAAGTTTATATCCGGCTTTTTCAAGTCGTCTTTTGGCGGAATATTAACTACTGTCAGTGATGTTTTTTCTGCAATGAAACGCTATTTTAATGGAATTATTGATTTTGTTGCGGGTGTCTTTACAGGTGACTGGTCCCGCGCTTGGGAAGGTCTCGTTAACATTTTCGGAGGCATCATGGACGGTTTAAGCGCGGTATTCAAAGCGCCACTCAATGCTGTGATTGGTATGATTAATGGGTTTATTGGTGGTTTAAATCATATCAAGATACCGGACTGGGTGCCTAAATTTGGTGGGAATAGCTTCTCAATCTCTCCAATTCCTTACCTTGCTAAAGGTGGTCATTTCTTAAATGGCCAAGCGATTGTAGGTGAAGCTGGACCGGAACTTGTTTCGAGTACAAATGGTAGAACTACCGTTACACCTCTATCTAATGATGAAAAAAGCAAAGGGATTGGTGGCAACCTTAAAGGAACAACCGTCGAACAACATGTTCATATTAACAGTATTAATACAGGTAGCATGAATGAGCTTGATCGTATGAATCGTGGCATTGCAAAAGCGGCACGTTTAAATAACTTCGGAGTAGGGAGGACGAATGCGTGAGTGTTCCTTATTTTATTTTTAACAATCAACACAGTTTGATTGATTATGACTGCATCATTGAAAATGAACTTCATGAAGTGTCTGCCGAAGAACGTGTTGAAGTTATCAAAATAACTGGACGAAACGGGTCCTTACATCGTTCATATGGCGATTATGATTCTTTCACCTATGAAATCAAAGATATAACCATTCCCTGCGACCGGTTGGACGATGTTCGAGGTTGGCTAAGGGGCTCTGGTGATTTAATTTTGCATACAGATAAAGACAAGTGTCGAAAAGCTCGTGTACTAATGGGCGCGCCTTTTCAGTACGAAAACGAGTGGGGTGTTTTCTATACGTTCAGTGTGAGCTTCGAATGTCAGCCCTTTAGATACAAGGTTGTGGACCCTGTGATTGACTTAGAAACAGGGGTCAATCGTCTATTCGATGCAGGCACAGAAAGTGCCAAACCAGTTTTTTATATTGAGTCGTTGGGTGGTGACTTAGTGTTCGTCATTAATGGTGACACGTTCTCATTAATGAACACAAAAGCGGGCTTCATTACATTAGATAGTGAGCTCGGACAAGCTATATTTGATGGTGCAATCGTTAAATCTAAAGGGAAATACCCACAACTGCAACCAGGTCTGAACGAAATAGAGGTGAACGGTGCTTTCAAGCGCGTGTCACTGCAAAAAAGGAGTGTTTGGTATTAACGATATTAGTTTATACGACGCAAATGAAGTTGATTTTACACACAATGGCTTAATAATGAAAGATTTTGAGGATGAACCAGAGGTTAAACGTGTTTTAAATGGCGCGTTTAGTTTCTTTGGTGTGTATGCGATGCATGGCCAACATTCCGAACAGCTGAAAGAAAACTGTATTTTAAAAGTTCTTTGTCCTGATCGAACGTGGCAGCTGTTTCGTATTCAAATCAAAGAAAAAAGTTTGAATACCATTGAACTTTCTGGGTTTCATATTTGTTATGATGCGAATCGAAACTTCATTTCTAATTTTTTTGAGTCTAATGGAAGTGGTGCTAAAATCATGGCCGGTCTGGAACAGTCGTTGGCTTTTAAACAACGGTTTTCATACGCGTCTAATGTCACAAGTACGCATCAGTTCACCGCGAAGCAAGGTTCACCGATAGACATTCTGATTGGAAGTAACAATGGTGGTCAGAACTTAACTGGCGTGACAGGTGGCGAGCTAGATATGGACCAGTTCAAGATTACGTTGAAAGACCGGCTCGGACAAGACCGCGGCTTTCGTGTCGATTTTGGCATTAACTTAGATAGTATCACCGAAACTGTCGATGTCACGACAATGGCCAACTCACTTTTTCTAGTCGGAGCAACACCTGAAGGCGATTATGATGTTGAACAGGACCCTATAACCTTCAGTTATTTAGAAGTTAAGGGCGTGACCGACGAAACTCGCATTATAAAAAAACGTGAAAACGGAGACTGTAAAACCATTGAAGATTTGAAAAAATGGGGACAGTCTCTTTTTGATAAAGATAAAATTCATTTACCGAAAGTCACACATGAACTTTCAATTATTGATTTAGCTGGGACTGACGAGTACAAAGAATTTATTCGTTTAGTCGAATTACAGTTAGGCGATACTGTTCATTGTCAGCTACAGGAAATTGATATCGAAGTCGAAGAACGTTTGATCGAATACACTTGGTTACCGCGTACGGGAAACTATAAATCATTAGTTTTGGGCAATGATTTAGAAATGTACTCAAATACCTTCAACAATACGGTAGATAGCGTGCGAAAAGAGCTGAAACTGCAAAGTGAGGTGCTCTCAGAGAAGATTCTAAGCGCCTCAAATCTAATTACCGGTACAGTTGGTGGTTACGTTCGTTTCAGACCGAAGAATAAACCGTCTGAAATTTTGATTATGGACACTGACAACGTTAATACGGCCAAAGAAGTGTGGCGCTGGAACTTAGGCGGTCTTGGCCACTCATCAAATGGAGTGGATGGCCCTTTTAATGCGGCCATGACTGCAGACGGACAAATTGTGGCAGATGTAATTACTGCCGGCACATTTAACGCTGAAATGTTACGCGTTGGCTTTAATGGCATTGGTGATACATTGCAACTCGTGAATAATGCATTGGTGATTTACAATGCTAAAAATAAAATTATGGAACTGACAAAAACAGGTCTCGAATTTTGGAACGACGACATCCAACTCGCTCGAATTGGGACAGCAGGGAAAGTGGCCATTGCTGGAACGGCTGATTTTGGAAAAGATAAGACAGGCAAAGGAGCCTTTATTTCATTAGATACCGCGGCTGAACTTTTCCAAATTGATGATGGGAAAGGATATGGCATCGGTATATACAAAGGTGGACAAATTAACAGTGCGGTTGATCCAGATAATCCTGCAGGTTGGGTACACATGGGAAACATGGGAATTGACGGAACGTTAAACGTTAATAAACTGTTCGTTAACGGAAAAGAAGTCACTGGCGGAGGCTCAGGCGGTGGTGGAGGCGGTGGTACACCACCAAGCCTAACAACCGAACAAGAAAAAAACGCTTGGGCGATTTGGTCTTATCTCAAAGACAGAGATTGGTCCGAACAAGCAGTGGCCGGCGTATTGGGAAACATGGAACAAGAGTCGTACATTATACCCGACACTGAAGAAGGTAGCGGTGGCCCTGGTTATGGATTAGTGCAATGGACGTCTCCGAACGCTGGCGAAACCGGTCGAGCATACGTGCAACGTAAGCTGAAAGAAGCTGGTATTTCTGGCGACTATCGCACGATTAACGTGCAGCTCCAGTTATTGGAATGGGATATGTTAAACGGACAGTACATTCAAACATCCGATTATCCTTATAGCCCCACGCAATTTAAAAAATTAACGGATATCACGACGGCAACGGTTGCCTTCGAACGAAACTTTGAACGACCTGCGGTAACTCATCCAGAGCGTATTCCAATGGCGAAGGCTTGGTATGAAAAACTACATGGCTTAGTGGCCGCAGGAAAATATGGCATGCCTGTACCGGCCGGTTATCAAATCACGTCGTGGTTCGGCGATCGTGATGATCCAATGAATCCCGGTAATTTAGAAACGCATAAAGGGATGGACTTTGCAGATTCATTAGGAACAGCGATTTTTGCAGTAGAAGATGGCGAAGTTATTGCCAGCTTACCAACAGCTGAAAGTGGCGGGTTTGGTGAGTACGTCGTTATTAAGCACGCAGACGGCAATTTTACAGGATACGGCCATCTGAATGCTCGTTCAGTATCTACAGGCGCTAAAGTCAGCAAAGGGTCACAAATAGGCAACATGGGGACGACAGGGAACTCAACAGGTGTTCATCTACATTTCAGTGTTGGGACTGCACTGTGGGGACCGTATCAAGACCCCGCTCCGTTTCTTGGGCTAATACGACCGTAAATTATAAGGAGTGTGACACATGACAATCTACCAATTCAACTTAAGCACGACAGAGCCTAACAACTCTATCGGGCTTATTCGTGTACGACAAGACGATGATGAATCGCAAATTTTCAAAGTAACAATCTATGAAAACGGCTCACCTAAAAATTTAACCGGTGTTTTTGCGGAATTTAATATGGTTGATGCAAAGGACCACGTTATTGTTGATGAAGCTTATATCACAGATGGACCAAATGGTTTGGTTGAATACCATTTAAATAAAGCTGCGATGCAGTCAGTCGGTCGTTGTAAAGCTTACTTTAGCTTTAAAAATGAAGATGATGTTCTATTTAGCACAAAAGACTTTAGTTATAACGTTATTTGGTCCGCACTGAGCCACCCGTTACATCATGGGTGCGACTATGTTTGGACGATTGCAGATTTGATAGAGAATCTGAAAGACTACATTGAACACGCGATGGGTGATTTTGATGATTGGTTTGAATCTGTCAAAGATATTTTAGCCTCGATTGATCCTGGTGGCGTTATTTTAAAAGAACTACTCGATGCACGTCATTCAACACCGTTTGATATGAAACACAGTACATTAAAAGAACGTTTGGACTATACTGATGCCTTAGTTAAAAGGTTAGAGGAGTTAGAAAATAGCTTTGATTTAGCTACGCTAGAGCCTATGTTCGTTTCTAATTTAGCCACTCGAAGAAATGCTGTGCTGCAGGCATTTTGTATTGATACTAAAACTTCACAGTATTATGCAGCACAATCAGATAGTCAAACGCCTGAAGGGTTTGTTATTTCTCAGATATCGCCTGCAGGCAGCAAGTTATTATCTACCATGAACTTTCCAAATTCTGGACATGGGACGACATTTGGCATGGAACGTGAAAAAGACACTATTTATATCTGGACGATTACTAACAATTGTGCGGATGAACAACGTCTAATTCGTGTTCCTTATGTAAAAAACAGCACACTCGACTATTCAACGGACTTGAAAGATTATACACCAGCAAGTCTGAAAAACATCTATTTCACTCCAGTCGTTGACATGCTTCATAACACCATGCTAATTCGCCGTGGTGATGGTTTATGTGAATTACGTCATTTAGATGACATTAAGAACGGCATAGATAAGGTGTTATATAGCGTACAGGTGCCTATCACTGAAAATAATGACGACCGTCCAATGCAAGGCGCTGTTTCACACGGCACTACTTTGTACTGGTACTCCGGTTGGTCAACCAATGCAGTGAAAGTTTTTAAGTATGATATGGTCTCAAAAAAATTACTGATCACACGTGAGTTTGAATTTCCAAATGAGACAGGTAATGGATTTACTGATGATTATCGGGAGCCTGAAGGTTTGGCTTACTATATCAACCCTTATACAGGTAAAGAGTCATTATTGATGGGAATTACGAGTGGGGACTCAATTAAACGTTATCAAATGATTTATGCTATCCACCAACGAGGTGCACAAGAACATTTTGACAGCCTCAGAGCGTTAGAATCTCAAAATTACGCCTATTTTAGAGGTGATGGACGCGCACATGGCATTCCAACTGGACTTACTAAACTGTCTGATTTACGACGAACAGGTGTTTATTATTTAACAGCTGAAATGGGTGCTTTATTGACTGATTTACCTTCCCCACAATTTAAAAATGCTGGAATCTTTGTAGAAAATAAACCTGGTGAACAACATGATAATTTACGACAAATTGTGACACGGTCCTCTTATAGTCGGAAAAATTTAAGTGTTGAACGAATGTTGGACTACGATGGTAGCGCCGGCATTTGGTCCACTCGCTCGTCAGTAAGTTCACAACAGGAATATATCGCAGCTGCAGATTACGATTATCAGTTATCTAATGTTATTTTGCCAGACACCTATTACATTACAACACCTCAAGCAAAACTATTTAAAGACCATCCTGAAAAAGATGGCGAGTCGGGCTGGTTCTTTGAAGTGTTATCAGGTGATAGCGCTGGAAATTCATTGCAAAGATTAACAAAAAACAGCAGTACGCGCGGACACATTCACCAACGGATGAACAATGGCATAAGTTCGTGGATAGCTACACGAGCCGGTCAATTAGATTATGTAAAGATACCTTTAGTGCCTGCAATCGCTAGTGAAGTAGAAGAACTTCGTGTGGCTAATCAAGGGAATTATTTAATCATTCGAGGGAAAACAAAAATAAATTTCAAAGATAATGACGGTGCTATTTTTGCTAACTTACCTGAAGGCTATCGTCCTAATTTTTACTGGGAGCAAATATGCGCATTAGGAGGGACAACTGGTTATACGAAGGTGACCGTTAATGCGGATGGCCGCATGAATTTTTATGGATTAGATGCAGTTAATGAACCGGCAATTACATCTGTTTATATGTATCTAACAATACCTATCTTTTGATTAGAAAGGAGTCTCGATGATGAAAATAAAAAAAGTAAATCACTCTCGCATGGAACTAGGGTCTAGCATTAAACCGCTATCCGATTTGAATGTTGAATTTTACGATCAAGATATTAACACGTCAGTTTTGCACTTTATACTGACACGATGCGGAAAGCCAATCAATTTATCAAAAGAAAAAGCGAAAAGCAATATTGTCTTGATTGCTCAAGATGGCAGTAAAATATACGATTTACCTATTGTATTTGATGAAGAAAAAGGAGAGATAAGTTATACAATTCCGACTTGGTTTTTAAAACATACTGGACCTGTTATTGGTCAGATATACGTGTATCAAAATGACAATATTCTTGTGACTCGTATGTTTAGTTTCACGCTAAAAGACAGTCTTACAAGTAGTTACAGTGCTCAAACTAAACTTGAATATATAAAAACATTTCATGACTTAGAAACGGTTATTACTGAACGTGTTCAGCTTATCGAAGAAGCTCTTGCAAACGGAGAGGATTATGTATCTTTGATGAATACGACTTTAGCATCTGGAAAGTCCGAGATAGAAAAAATAGTCAATCAATCTATGTCAGATTTAAAGGATACAGCAACTGATGCTCAAGCAGATGTTTCGGCTGCGGCAACAACAGCTGTAATATCTATTAACGCTGCGGTTACCAGCGGTCAAAAAAACATTGAAACGACTTCGACTACAGCAATGAACGCTGTTGATAAAAAAAGTGAAGAAGTGTTAGCTGCAATTAAAGACGGCGACTTTTGGAAAAAAAGCGAGTTATTCCAAAGATGGAACGCAAATGGAACACAAAAGGCTATCAGCAATATAGATATTGACACGTTTTTTACCGTAGGTGATTTTTATTGTCTAAGTCCTAAAAATGGGCCTACAACAGGAAATGGTTATTTAACGGTCCTTGCCGGTAATATAGACATTACAACCAATTCTGGATACTACCTACAGATTTTTAGAAGCTACAGTACCAATAAAGTATATTCACGCCAACGTAAACAGGGAGCAACCGCTTGGTTGCCTTGGCTTCAAAATATGACAGATGAAGATGTTAGTACTTTTCAAAAAGATCAGATATGGAAAGACGATGGAACTATAAAAATAGAAAGCAACTACGACATGTTAAATGTGACAGAACTAAAAAGTAAAAATATTTATGTAACAACCCCTTTAAACGGTCCTGATACAACTAATTCGTCAGGATATTACAAGCGTAACGTACGTGACGGTGGGTACATGGAAGTGTACTTTTCCGCCTTTGGTAAAAATGAAATTTATCGAAATGCTTATAATGCAGGAACAAGTACATGGCTTGGCTGGATTAAGTTGGCAACAAATACTGATATTTCAACACTACAATCGTCCATTACGACTTTGAAACCAGTTGTTTTATGGTCTGGTTCAGCAAAGGGTGTCGCAAACACCATTTATAAGCTGACACGTGCGATTAATCTTGCTCGTAAGATACGGATTACTTATGATTATCCCGGTGCAAGTGGAAAAGTAGCTGTCATTGATTTAACAAACACTAAGAAGTTTATTATTCACGACTTGAATTTAATTGATGCTGGAAGTGGTGGTGGTGTTTATGAAGCACAAGTTGATTTTTCAACGCTTACAGGATTTCAAATTATTTTTGATGCGGTCTATGACTTGACGACAAGTAAAACAACCCTTGATAAAAATACATTTACTCTAAGAAAAGTAGAGGAGGTAGACTAATGCAGCTTGTTTTAAATGAATCAAATGAAATTGTAGCCTATGCATTAATCGGAGAAATTGAAGGCGCGGTATCCTATGAACTACTGTTGCCGCGGCAGTTTGACAGACTCCGAAGTGACGATGGACGAGATGATGAATATCTGTATGGGTTACCACCGAATTTTGAGGCTGATTTTAAGCCTCTTTATTTTTCTTTAATAGATGATCGCATCATTCTAAATCAAAACTATATCGAACCAATCGAAGAACAAAATAATGAGGCTTTAACTCTTGCTGAATTGACTGAAATGGTGGCTGAAATGTATTTGGCCACAAATCTGAATGGAGGAGAATGACATGACAAGCATTATCGCTTTGAAGCTAGTAATAATGTCTTATAGCAACGGAACATATACATTAGACGATATGAAACAGCTTGTGCTGAATAACCGATTAACTGCCAAAGAATACAAAGACATTACTGGATTTGATTACATCTTAGAGGAGGTATAACATGCACGGAATTGGTGATTACTCATTTGCGGATATTGGTGCAATTGTCGGTTTATTAACATCAGCATTTAGTTTTGTTATTTGGATGCTTAAAAAGCTTGTAATGGATAGACTAAGTTTTGATATGCAAACGTTCAAACGAAGCATTGATATTTTAGCACAAACATTAGATGCAACGACCAAACGATTAGATTCAGCAGAGAAAAAATTACAAGAGCATACGGTTTTATTAGCGAAACATGACGTACGAATAACAGACTTAAGAAAAGAGGAGAATTAATATGAAGAATTTTTTAGGCATTAACTGGCAAGTTCGAATCAAATCAAAAATGTTTTGGGTGGCCATTATCCCGGCTATCCTTTTTTTATGCTCAAAATTATTAATTGTTGTGGGAATTGACTTCAACTTCACGCAACTACAATCGCAGTTATTAGACATTGTAGGTGCGGTATTCAGCGTTTTAGTTCTGTTAGGTGTCGTTATTGACCCAACGACCGAAGGTGCTACAGACAGCTCACAAGCCCAAAAATACGATAATCCAAAAGGAGATAAATAATGAATAAAACAATTAAATTATTAACAGCAGGTGTATTAGCAACAGGGCTATTTTTAGGTAGTGCATTAACAGTATCAGCAAATGATATTAAAAATCCCAAGATTGCTGATGTTTCAGAGTGGCAAGGCAACATCAATTGGTCATTAGCAAAAGATGATTTAAACATGGCAATTATTCGTGCACAGTACGGAACAAACTATAAAGATAAGTATCTTGACCGTAATCAGTCAGAAGCAATTAAGCATGATGTGCCGTTTGGGACTTATGCATACGCACGTTATATCAATGCTGCTGATGCAAAAACAGAAGCACGAGCATTATACAATCGCACAAGTAAAAGTGCTAAGTTTTACGTTATAGATGTGGAAGAATTTACTGTCACATCAGGAACAATGCGTGAGGCAACAAATGCATTCGTTAAAGAGTTGCGATCATTAACTGATAAAAAAATCGGTTTATATGTAGGGAATCATACGTACACGCAGTTCAACTTAGATACTTCTAAGTTTGACTTTGTATGGATTCCAGCTTACCGAACAGCCGCACCCGACCACAAGCATGATATTTGGCAATATACGGACGGTGGACAAGTAAAAGGTATCACAGGTGGTGTTGATTTAAACAAGCTCACAAACGATGCTAAGCCGTTATCTTACTATGTGGGTAAAACAGAGGCAAACGAACAAGCAAATGATTACACAGAGGGTGGCTACTCTGTCGGGCAATCAGTGAAGTTGCTTAATAAAGCTACTCACTACCACACCGGGCAAAAAATCGATGCATCAGTTAAAAACAAAAACTACAAAGTATTAGAAACAAAAGTGATTGCGCAGTCACACTCAAAACAAGCTGTATTACTTAGCGGCATTAATTCATGGGTGTTGGCACAGGACGTTGCGAAAGTAACAGCTGCTGCGAATGATAACTATTACAACACAAATCCGAAACGTGTCACCTTGAAGAAGGCATCTACACTTCGCAAGAAAAACGCGCAAAACGGAGCTGACTGGGATAAGCAATCTAACCAGGTAGCAAGTTTCAAAAAAGGCACTGAATTTGTCATCACAGGCATTAAAAAATCAAGTGGTGGCACACCTCGATTAGTAACGCAATCAGGTCACTTACTCACTGCGAACAAGACATACGTTCAACAAACAACCACAACAGTTGCTAAGCAGTACTACACTGTTAAATCAGGCGACAACGTCGAGTTCATTGCTAAAAAACACGCAACAACAACCGCTAAAATCAAGAGCTTGAACAAGCTTTCAGACGTGAATAAAATTTACGTTGATCAAAAACTACAAGTGAAATAAAACTAAGCTCCGCCTCTTATTTGAGATAGGGCTATATAGAGTATATATACATGAAAGTGAAATTAAATTCATATCGCACTGAAAAATATTAGTATATTCGTTTTAAATGTTCTGAATACTAAACATTTATGAATGTTGTAATATATATTTTTCGTTGACGTTATGTTCAATAACAGGTAAGATAGGGTTAACTAATAGAACAGTCTCTCGCACCGCTTGTCTAAAGTGTACTAAGAGGGGCTGTTTTTCTGGTATGAGATAATAATGTAGAAGGGGTTGTGGAATATGATGGGAAAAACATATGATGCACTCGATATAGCAAAATATATAATAGGTAAATCAGAAGGAGGAATTAGTAATCTAAGACTACAAAAAACTATGTATTTTTTACAAGGAGAGTATCTTGCGGAATATGGTAAGCCTTTATTTGATGATATTATTGAAAAATGGAGACTAGGACCTGTAACACCAAGTGTTTATTATAATTACAATCAATTTGGTAGTAACCCTATAACTGAAGAAAAAGAATTATATGTTACTAAGTCAAATGTGGTATGGAAATCATTTGATTCTGCTAAATTAGAGGATGTCAAAAATTTTATAGATAAGGTTATTAAAGAATTGTCTAAATATGGAGATTTCGATTTAGTCGAATTAACTCACGCACACCCTATGTGGAGTAATGATGAAAAAGATATTCTTTCAGGTGTAAGACATTTGCAATATAAAAATGACGAAATCGAAAAATATTTTAAAAAAAATAGTATTGTTAAATAAGAGGTGGTAAGAATAGTGCCTAGTAAAGATGTACAGACTATATTAGATATTGTAGAAACTAATGATGAAGGTAAAATTGTAAATTTAAATCCGGTCATAGAAAAAATAATTAACCTCTCTAGTAACCGTTTTTTAGAATCTGATGAAATAAAAATTGTCTCAATATATCTACAAGAGTATATTACAAAAAAGAACATTCCATACCCTATTATAACTAGTAGTGTTTATTCTATTAGCAGTAAAAGTATTGAAATTGATGTGTTTGACACAAATTTCGATAGAATAGTAGAGGCAGTTTGTGGTGAAATTGATACAGAGACTGAAAAATTCAAAAGCAAAGTAAAAACACATTATAACCTTGCATGTGTTCAAAAAAGTTATATAGATAAAAATATGGTAGATGCAAATAAAAATAGTTTACAGGCGAAGAAAATTATAGAAGACATACAAGATATAAAAGGGAAAATATATACAGACTTTGTTGCAATTATGGGGATATTTTCCGCTTTGATATTTGGTTTGTTTGGAGGGTTTTCAGCTATAGGAGACATAGTAACTGCTACGTTTAATAAATCTATTAATTTACCTAATATAATGATAGCGATTTCTTTGACACTAGGATCACTAAGTTTATTATTATTTGCTTTAATGCAAGGCATTAAAATACTATCTAAATCAACTTTAAAGAGTTGTGGATGCGACAATAAAACGAAATGTTATCATTCTGTTTTTCAACGACATCCAGTTATGAGTCTTAATCTTATTGCTTTATCATCAATTTTCATTATTAGTGTGTTAGTTAAAATAATCCCAAAAACTGTTTTTGAATGCATATATGTGAAAGAAACGTACTTATATTATGGATTAGTTATGATAGGAATAGTTTTGATTATTGGAATGATTGTAAGTCTCAATTGGTCAGTAAATAAAAAATGGCGTATATTTGGAGAAAAAACAAACAAAAAATAAAAGCGTACTTAGTAATTACAGTTTTTTTAAAATAGAAAGATACCAATTCATTTACCACTATAGAATGTATGTTTTTTTGAATTCGACTAATTAAATAAAGGTATATTTATCTTGTTTGGATTTTAATGTCACTATATATATTAACAGATATTTTTGGAAAAGCCATTTGTGATTCCAAAGATAGTGTACACTAATGGTACATTATTTGATGGGTAAACATCTTGTAATCATTATTATATCAAGTGTTTATAGATAATTAAACAATGGTCGCCGTCTCCATTAATTTGGAACGCTAAAAGAGGATAATACTCACTGCCCCAATGGGTTTCGTGAGTATTGTCCTCTTTTTTTGTCCACTTCTTCCGTAATGTCTTCCGCTTTGTTTAAAAACTGACATATTGAATGGATTTATCGGCTGTTTGTTCTTTTTATTTTATGTCATTATCGGCCGTATTCCATATATTCATACTGAATTTCGCCAGACATTTTCATATCACGAGGTGTAGAGCGAAATGCTTCATCTTCAGACATACCTTGCTGTATTTTATAAGAAACAGGGGTCATTCCATATTTATTCAAAAAGCCTGTTAATGTCGTTTCATCTATACTATAACCTTGTTCGTTGGTCTGCTCGGTAGGTTGCTTTTCTGAGTCAGAATCTTGATATTCAGTGGCTGCTTGTGAAATAATCAAGCTCATTCCTCTTCATTTGATTTAAACACTTTTGCGATTGCTAAGGCAATCAGTATCACAGCAAGGGCATAGAGAAACGTTACGATGAGGTAATTAGGTTGAGTTGCAACCATTGTGTAGGTGACACCGCCAAGGGCGATTAAGAGACCAAGTACAATTTGGATGATAAAAGATGACATGATGTAAGCTCTTTTCTTTTAGATACGACTAGTTCGTTGTGGAATAATGTAGGTAACAAGTTATTCATTTAATTTCACCCGTTGTAGTCGCAGTGCATTAAGCACAACCGACACTGAGCTAAAGGCCATCGCGGCACCTGCGACCCACGGTGCGAGGAGGCCGGATGCAGCAATCGTAATGCCGATGATGTTGTAAGCAAACGCCCAAAAAAGGTTTTGTTTAATGTTACGCATCGTTTTACGACTGATGATGATGGCATCAACGATAGCGTTAAGGTCACCACCGATTAAGGTAATATCAGCGGCAGCGATTGCCACGTCGGTGCCGGTGCCAATCGCCATCCCGATTTGAGCGCTCGCAAGGGCAGGGGCATCATTAATACCATCGCCTACCATTGCTACGATTTTTCCTTCGTGTTGTAACTGCTCAATCGCCCGCGCTTTATCGACAGGGAGCACCTCAGCAATGACGGTATCAATGCCGACTTTAGCACCAATTGCTGCTGCTGTTCGGGCATTGTCGCCGGTCATCATCATCACGGCGATGCCCATTTTTTGTAAGGTGCCGACAGCAGCTGCCGACGTCGGTTTGAGCGTATCCGCTACAGCCACTAAGCCGGCATAGCGGCCGTTAATACCTACAATCATGGTCGTTTTTCCTTCGTGTTCGAGGCGGGTCATCGTTGCTTCAAGCGCCGCAGTCGCGATGCCATTTTGGTGCATCAAGGCACGCGTGCCAATCACGATGGTATCGTTAGCAACCGTTGCATTTACACCGTAACCAGGCACTGCCTCAAACGCCTCGGCGTTATCGATAGCAATCCACTCGGCTGACACCGCATCAACAATGGCTTGAGCGAGTGGATGTTCCGATTGTTTTTCAGCAGCGGCCACAACTGCTAAAAAGGCCGTTCTCGTCTGTTGAGGAGCGAGGATAACGTCAGTTAAAACCGGTTGACCATGTGTGAGTGTGCCGGTCTTATCGACAACAACGGTGTCAATCTGCCCAGTTTGTTCAAGGTATTCGCCACCTTTGAACAAAACACCCATTTCAGCAGCACGACCGGATCCTGCCATAATCGAGGTCGGGGTTGCCAAGCCTAGCGCACAGGGGCAAGCGATTACAAGGACGGCGATAAAGACTTCAAAGGCAGTCGTAAAGTCACCTGGAGCAAACAAGAAAAACCAACTGAGCCCACTAATAAGAGCAAAGCCAACAACAATCGGCACAAAAACACCGGCAATCGTGTCAGCTAAGCGTTGAATCGGTGCCTTTGAGGATTGGGCATCTTCGACAATCTTAATAATTTGACCTAAAGCCGTATCGCTGCCGATTTTTGTGGCCCTCATGGTGATGAAACCAGTTTTATTAAGGGTTGCCCCATAGACGCTATCGCCACTCTGTTTAGAAATGGGTATGCTTTCGCCGGTTAACAGCGCTTCATCGACGACGGATGAACCGTTAATGACCTCACCATCGACCGGGATTTTGGCACCAGGCTTAATCGCAATTAAATCATTGAGCTGAACGTCGGCAAGTGGCACTGCACGTTCGTGACCATCACGAATGACGAGAGCGGTTGCTGGTTGCAGTTCAATTAATTTTTTGATGGCATCCGCCGAGCGACCTTTGGTCTTAGCTTCGATTAGCTTGCCTAATAACACTAAGGTGATTAGGAGTGCGCTTGTTTCAAAGTAGAGTTGGGGCGCTTGTGAGCTGCCGCTTGTGGCAATGGTTTGATAGAGACTGTATACGTAAGCCGCAGAAGTGCCCAACGCAACGAGTACATCCATGTTAGCACTCCAATGTCGGAGCGCTTTGTAGGCGCCAACATAAAAGCGACCACCAATTAAAAATTGCACCGGAGTGGCTAATAACAGCTGAAACCAAGGATTCATCAAAAGGGCGGGCACATAGATAAAAGCCGTGAATGAAAAATGCGCCACCATGCTCCAAAGCAAGGGCAAGGTTAACACTGCGGCAATGAGCAGTTGGCGTGTTTGCGCTTGTAAGTCGCGCGCACGGTAATCAGCTGCGGGTTCCTCAGCTTGTAAATGATGGGCGTGATAGCCGAGCTTTTCAACCGTTGACACCATGCGAGCAACGTCAATCGTGTGGGGAAGATAGCCAATGTGCGCCTGTTCCCGAGTGAAGTTGACAGTGGCCTGTGTCACACCATCTAATTGTTGCAAGCCGTGTTCGATTCGCGCGGCACAAACCGCACACGACATGCCAGTAAGCGCGAAGTCAGCTGTTGCGGTGACGATATCGAATCCGAGTTCTTTAATCGTTGCGGCAATCGCAGCTTCGTCAAGTTGAGCGCCATCATAGGTGAGAACGGCTTGTTCTCGAGTGAAGTTAACTGAGGCCTGTGTCACACCGTCTAATTGCTTGAGTCCTTTTTCAATCCGTGTGGCACAGACGGCACACGACATGCCAGTGATTTGCAACTGGGTGTTTTTTAAGACAGCGGTTGTTGTCATCGTAACCAACTCCTTTCGGTCGTTATTTTTTCATGAGTTTATGGATGGTTAAAACAAGTTCATCAAGCACGTCGTCATCGCCAGCCGCGAGTCGATCTACGACACAGCCTTTTAAATGGCCCTCGAGCAACAGCTTGGCGACGCTGTTTAAAGCGGCTTGACTGGCCGCCAGTTGGGTAATAACGTCATCGCAGTAGACATCATCCGCAATCATTGTTTTGATACCACGGATTTGACCTTCGATACGGTTCAACCGCGTCGTTAAGTTTTGTTTGACTGCCTCAGGATGGTGGCTTTTGCGACAGTTTGGGGTGGTTTTGTTGGGGGTCGTCATTAAAATCAGCTCCTTATAGGAGTAGTATAACATACCTACAGGGGGTATGTAGGAGCCGCATTTTAAAGGGAGATACTAGTTGCATCGAATATAAAGCGGCAACAATCAGCGACAATAATTGTGACAAAGTTATAAAAATAACGAAAATTATCGTTTTGAGGCTTTTCTCTTCCCCCCCGATTATCCGATAAAAGCCACTACTGCTGCAATTATTTGTGACGCGTGAGTATTTTAAATTCAAATTAAAGGAGTTTCTTTTATTTGAATTAGCACAAAGGAGCTATCCCTCAGAGAACAGCTCCTCAGATTGAAGGTAAACGGAGAGCAAGGCATCAATGTGTACATTATCGAAAGTGATGTCCATTTACACTTAGTATTCAGCGTGCAGGGCCTTTGCTAAATGTTCTAAAATAAATAAAATCGGTAATTTAGAGGTGACGTCCTGTCCGTTAAAACTTTCGGAGGGAATGAAATAAGAAATGTTCGCATCGGATAACATCGCCACGGTTGACGATGGCGAGTTTGTAATTGAGATAATCGAGGCATTTCTAAATGGTGGAGAACTTAAATAATTAACAATATCGGTTGTTTCCCCTGAAACGCTAATCGCGATAACGCAAGACTGCTCCATAATTTGATTAGAGACAAAGTTTTGTGGATTGGTAATGGGTTGTTCAATGCGTAAAGCCATTTTTGATAATGACGAAAAATAAATAGCCCCATAGTTAGCGAGAATATCAGATGTTCCAACACCTAAAAAAAGAACGAACTCTCTGTCTTTCAGCAACGAAACGGCCGCTTTTATTTGATCTTGAAACTCTTTTTCATTGCTACGATTCAAAAAATTACTATAGACGTAGGAATCGAAATTCAACGTATTTTTTTTTGATTGTTGTTCTTCAAGGTAGATTTTCATACGGATTTTGAATTCATTAAAACCATCACATTGGAACTTTTTACAAAAGCGTTGTATAGTTGCGACACTCGTATGTTTTTTTTTGGCTAAGTCTCTAATATTAATATGTGGCATTATCTCTAAATTGTTAGAAATAAAGCGGTAAATTTCGTAATCAATTTCCCCCAAGGTAGGGGTGTGTTCTAAAAATAACATTTAACAGCCTCCCGTTGATACGCAGTGTATCTAGTTAGATAATTGTACCGAGTATACCGTTTGGGAGTCTTTATGACTAGGATGTGTTATTAGTGAGCTTTGTTTATGGTAAATTAGAATTAAGTTATTAGCTAATAGCATTAATGTAAACGAATACATTTTTAGATGTAGGAGGAGAAAAAAGTGAATAAGTACGTTGGTTTTTTAGCAAGTAAGTTAGCACCTTTAGGTATAAAACTAGGAACACAAAAACACTTAGTTGCTATCCGTGATGGGATTGTCTATTCGATGCCGTTAGTAATGATTGGGTCACTGTTCTTAATTATTTCCAATTTACCGATTCCTGGATACAGCGAGTTTTTAAACAATACAAGTGATTTGATGGTATGGTTTAATAAAATTGTAGATGGCTCATTTGGTGCGATGGGACTAGTCGCCAGTTTTTCGATAGCCTATAGTCTTGCGCATCAGTACAAAATTGATGGGATTTCAACGGGGATTATTTCATTATCCTCATTTTTAATTGTGACACCTAATATACTAGACAGCACTGATGCCGCGGGTGTACCGCTCCTGTTTTTGGGAAGCCGTGGATTGTTTATCGCAATGTTGATTGGTCTATTATCAGCGGAAATATTTAGATGGTTTGTTAAAAAGAACATCCGAATTAAAATGCCCGATTCTGTACCACCGGCAGTATCTCAATCGTTCTCTGCCTTAATTCCTGGTTTTGCGATTATTTTGTTTTTTGCATTGATTTATCAAGCATTGAATATGTTTGATATTACAAATATTCACGATTTAATTTTAATTATTTTTAATAAGCCGCTAACCTTTTTGGGTGGCACGTTATTTGGCACGATGATTGCTGTGAGTTTAAATTCTATCTTTTGGTTTATTGGCCTTCATGGTGGAAACATTGTTGGTTCGGTCATGGGACCTATTTGGTTAATGAATACTGATGATAACAGAATAGCGTTTCAAGCAGGCAAAGAAATGCCGCATATTTTCACATCGACCTTTACGGATGCATTTGTTTATATCGGTGGGGGAGGGGCTATATTTGCTTTAGTATTCTTGCTCTTTTTCTTCTCGAAAAGTAAAGAAGGTAAGACGATGGGGAAATTGAGTTTCTTCCCAGATATTTTCAATGTTGGAGAACCAGCAATGTTTGGGATTCCAATTGTTATGAAGCCAATTTTATTCTTACCCTTTGTGCTTGCACCGATGGCGAATACAGTGATTGCCTATATCGCAATGTCCTCTGGACTGGTTGCTAAAACAGTCGGGATAGCCATTCCATGGACAACACCACCATTAATCAGCGGTTATCTTGCTACAGGCGGAGATATAACGGGATCGATTTTACAAGTAGTCATAATTGTAATTGATATCTTAATTTACTTCCCGTTCTTTAAGATGTTAGATAATGAAAAAATGAAAATTGAGAGTTTCTCGAAAGGAATGGACAAATGAAAAGACTATTGAATTGTCAGGCAAGTGACTTTAAGAAGATGAAGGGAGCCGATTTGAAACGAGCAATTTTAGCGAGTGAAGGTCGGACAGTCTGTTCTGAAAATGTGGTTATGAGTCAACCTTATGATTCGAATATTACAAATGCTGAAGTTGCAAAAAGTTTTGGAGCGGATTTGATTCTATTAAATGCATTTGATTGTATTCATCCTATTGTAAATGGTCTAGGGGAAAACACTACCAATCCAGTGCAACAATTAAAGGATTTAACGGGACGTCCAATCGGAATTAACTTAGAGCCTGTAGATGAAACAGCGGAACTGTTAGAATATAAAACAGAGCTGGAATCAGGGCGGATATGCTCAGTTGCAACGATTCAGAAAGCACAGGCATTAGGTGTTGATTTCATTTGCTTAACAGGGAATCCAGGAACGGGTGTAACTAATAAAGAAATTAAACGAGCGATTAAGACTGTAAAAGAACATTTTGATGGTTTAGTCATTGCTGGTAAGATGCATGGTGCAGGTGTTAATGAATCGGTTTTACCAGATGATGAAACAATTGATGCTTTTATTGCGAGTGGTGCGGATGTTATTTTAGTACCAGCTTTAGGTACAGTTGCAGGTGTGACAGAACAAGAATTTCATGTGGTTGTTAAAAAAATTAGAGCAGCAGGAGCTTTAGTGATGTCGGCGATAGGTACGAGTCAAGAATCATCGTCGCAACATGTGATAGAAGAGATTGCATTGAAAAATAAAATGGCAGGAGTCGACATTCAACATATTGGTGATGCAGGTGTTGGTGGAATGGCACCACCGCAAAACATCTTTGCACTATCTGTTGCAATTCGAGGATTACGCCATACAGTGAGTATGATGGCACGTTCGATAAAACGTTAGAAGTAATACGTGTAAGACAGAAGACAGGCGAGTAGTTGCATTCAACTACTCGCCTGTCTTTTGCTTATTTATCTTCACCAATCTCTTCAATCGGTTGTTGCAGTGCTTCATTCACTAAGGCGCGAACAGCATCAGTTGACTTGGTGTTCATCAAAGCATTGCGTAGTTCGGCTGCGCCTTTGAAGCCGCGTACATAAATTTTAAAGAAACGGTGCATATGTGTAAAGGGACGAGGTTCGGTTATTTTTGCATAGTGATCATAAAGGTCAACTTGCAACAACAATAAGTTTAAAAAGTCAGCAGCTGAATGTGCTTGTGGCTCGATCTCGAAAGCATAAGGGTTTGTGAAAACACCACGGCCAATCATCACACCATCCACACCATATTTTTCGACGAGTGCTAAACCATCGGCACGATTCGCAATGTCGCCATTAATCGTTAGCAATGTTTGTGGTGCAATTTCATCACGCAGCTGCTTAATTGCTGGAATCAGTTCGTAATGCGCATCGACCTTACTCATTTCTTTACGCGTCCGCAAATGAATCGTTAAGTTAGCAATGTCTTGTTTTAACACATGAGTTAGCCAGTCACGCCATTCATCGATTTGGGTAAAGCCAAGACGTGTTTTGACACTAACAGGCAGCCCACCTGTTTTAGCAGCCTGAATAATTTCAGCCGCATTTTCAGGGTAATTGATTAAGCCGGAGCCGCGTCCTTTTGAAACCACGTTTTGAACGGGGCAGCCCATGTTTAAGTCAACGCCTTTAAAGCCCATTTCTTTCATGCCTATACTCATCTGTGCAAACAATTCGGGTTTGTTACCCCAAATGTGTGCAACTAACGGCTGCTCATCCTCAGTAAAGGTTAAACGACCACGCACGCTTTCTTTGCCTTTAGGGTGGCAGTAACTTTCCGTATTAGTGAACTCGGTAAAAAAGACATCGGGTTTGGCAGCTTCACTAATGACGTGTCGAAAGACAACATCGGTCACATCTTCCATTGGTGCTAATATAAAAAACGGCTTTGGTAAATCAAGCCAAAAATTGTCTTGCTTAGTCATTTCATCTTCTCCTTAGTCATTATCTTCTAAATTATACATGCTCATAAATAGTATCATTTTTCGGCGGAACTTGCACAGACTTTCGCTCATGATGGTCTTATTTTTTTTGAATAAAAGCGATGATATTAATGTAGAGAGTCGTTAGTTCCATCGGTGTTTGATCGAGGTCATTTTGGAGCCACTGTTCAATCAAGCCTAAAAAGGCCGATGTGATAAAGGCGATAAAATAATCAAGTGGTACATTGAGGTTTTGCTGGTAATAGTCGTTTTTGCTGAGATTAATTTGCACTTTTTCTGCAAAAGCTGCCTTAAAACGAAGGTGAAAACCAGCCCGACCATGGTCACTTAAAAAAATCTTCAGCAAGGGTGATTGGGTGGCGATAGATCGAAATAAACTGGCCGCTAACAGTTCCTGCTCTTTGGCAAAGGTAGCAGGAGTGGCATAGCGCGCCTGTAACTCGTCAAGATGATTGCCGATATCAGTAAACAGTTGCTGTTCGACCTTATCGAGGAGGTCGAACTTATCCAGATAATGTAAATAGAACGTGCCGCGGTTAATCTTTGCTGCCGCGGTAATGTCACCAATCGTAATCGTATCAAATGTTTTCTTACTCATAATGTTAATAAATGCTTCGGTAATAAGTGCTTTCGTGCGCTTATTTTTTTCGATATAACGACTCATAAACACCTCTTTCTCAAAAATGAACAAGTTGTTCACTTTTGTTGATTGCTTTGGTTTGTTGCTCATTATATGATAATAACATAAAAATAAACAAGTTGTTCAAATTTGGAAGGGGATAGTTAACGTGCGATTATTTAAAGAAAAATTAGCCTGGGCGGCACCGATTGCGGTTATTTTAATCATTGCTTTATTTTCGGTCAACCTCTTTGTGCAAGGGGATCCACAAATTAAAAATTTACCGGTTGCATTGATTGTGAATGATGAAGGTAAAAACGTCGATGCGGTTAAAACAGCCGTGAAAAACATGAGCCAAGGCGTCGATGGTGCAGAGCCAGTGATTGCTTTTACAACTGAAAAAGAGGCTGATATTGACACGCTCTTTAATGACAAAACCTATTATGCGGCCTTAGTTGTTCCAAAAGGCTATCATGATGCACTGACAGATGCGGTTAAAAATAAGCAACCAGCAACCTTAAAAGTGTATGTGAACCAAGGATACAATGCGACGGGGGCCAATGCGGCAAAAACGGCCTTAACAGCACTCGTTAATCAAATGAGTCAACAGTATTCAACAACCTTTATTAAACAACTAGGGGATAAACAAATTGATGCGGCTGATGCAACCGTGCTGGCGAATCCAATTGTGGCACAAGATAAAGTCTTTAATGCTGTGACAGCAAAAACAGCCAATGGGAGTGCACCGTTATTAATGGCGATGCCAGCTTGGGTCGGTGCTTTAATCGGTGGCTTCATCGTCTTTTTAGCAACCGCAAGCATTGTAAAAAAAGAACGCTTGAACCGGTCACAAGTGCTACGCTTAATGAGCAATCAACTGCTGTTTGGGATTATCATCGCCTTATTCTCAGGCTTTACAGTCGCAACCATCGGCACAATTGCGGATATTGCGATGCCGAGCTATTTATTAGTGGCGCTATTCGTGTCATTTGCTGCTTTCTGTTTCTACTTACTCGTTTCAGCGGTAACCGCGTGGATCGGCAAACCAGCCATTACGCTTTTCATGGTGGTAATGTTATTAGGCATGGGTGTCATTATGATGCCACCTGAAATGCTTCCTGATTTCTTCGTCAACTTTGTTCGTCCATGGATTCCCATCCGCTTTGCTGCTGAAGGCTTACGTGATATTTTCTACTTCGGTAGCGGCTTCTATACTGGTCATTCATTTAATGTGATTGCCGGCATTGGAATCGTTGGTTTAATCGTCTTTGTGTTATCAGGATTTAAACGACAAAATCGTTAAATAAAATGCCCCCGTAACGTTTTGGTTACGGGGGCGTTTTATGTCTAAAAAGCTATTTAAAAACCATTGTTCTCACTGACTGTTTTAAACCAGAGACCACTTTTTTTGAGCGAACGCTCATACGGAGCGTTTAAAGCCATCCGATAAAAACCATAGCGATTAGTATAGCCGTTAAGCCATGACCAACAGTCAACAAAGGTCCACGTATGATAGCCAAAACAGTTGCTGCCAGCAGCAATGCCACGATGTAATTGTCGCAAATGATCCTGCATAAAAGTAATGCGGTAATCATCTTCAATCATGCCAGCAGCGTTCATGAAGCGGTCCTCATCGGCCACGCCCATCCCATTTTCAGCCACGTACCACGGAATGTTGTGATACTCATCTTTAATCATCACAGCCATGTCATAGAGTGCTTCGGGGTATATTTCCCACCCACGGTAATGGTTCATTTTTTTGGCAGGCCAATCATAAGGACTGTAAAAATCTGCCGGCATTTGCGCAGGGGATTTTGGCTGTGTCGGCGCTTGCACCCGGCGTGGTTGGTAATAGTTAAGGCCGAGAAAATCAACGGGATTAGCAGCGATGCGAGCTGCATCACCATCTTCGGTTAGTGGCATGAGCTGATGTTCGCTCAATAAGGCAATCAAGGCTGGCGGAAAGTGTCCAAGCACACAAGGGTCGAGAAAACTTTTGCTATTAAGGAGATCGGCCGCATCTTTTGCGCGTTGATCGGCCGCTGATTCACTGCGAGCATAGGTTGGTGAAATGTTAAGAATTATTCCAATTGAGCCTTTGAAACCACCGGTTTTAAAGGCTTCAACAGCGGCAATATGGGCCATTAGCGTATGGTAGCCGACTTGGACAGCTTTTTTTAAATCGACCACTGCTGGATAATGATAACCGAATAAGTAGCCACATTCAACATGAACAATCGGTTCATTAAAAGTCGTCCATTGTGGCACGAGATCGCCAAAAAGGTCAAAGGCAGTCTGTGCATAAAAGGCGAAGGCATTAACCGATTCACGAGTTTCCCATCCACCTTTTTCCATCAACCACCATGGCATATCGAAATGAAAGAGGTTAATAATGGGGTGGATGTGAGCCTTATTAAGGGCTTTAAAATAGTCGCGGTAATAAGAAACAGCTTCTTCATTGATGTTTTTTCCGTCAGGCAATAAGCGAGTCCATGAGATGGATGTGCGATAAGAAGTCAGGCCAATTGCTTGCATCCGCTTAATATCATCAGCATAGCATTCATAGACATTAGAGGTGATAGCGGGGCCTTGATTCGGTTGGAAGTTAGCTGGTGCAAGCTCATACCATTTATCCCAAGTTGAGGGGCTTTTTCCGTTTAAGAGGGCATGTCCTTCGGTTTGGGGAGCAGAGGCGGCAGCGCCCCATAAAAAATTAGTTGGAAACTGGTACATAAGAGACCTCACTTTCTAATAGTAGTGTTAAAGCAGTAATTGATGTGGCAGCTGGAAGAGTAACTTGTCCTTTTATAATGCAGAGACTTTCACCTGTATCAGTTACCAGACATTGGCTTAGCGGACTGTTGAGTTGCAAATCAGCTAATGTCAAGCTAGTAGCTGTTGGCTGTGGTAATAAAAAGGCGAACACTTTGTTCTCCTTTTGAGTGAAATACCAAGGGTCAAGGGCCTTGATGTTAAAGGGACGGGTGCCATAAATACCGTCACCAAATCGTTTGAGCCACGCGCCAAATTCGCTCAGAAGCTGCTGCGCCTCCAAAGGTAAAGAGCCATCTGGTTTAGGACCGATGCCAAAAATCACATTGCCACCCAGTGCTACGATTTTTACGAGCGTTTCCAGCAATTCAGCGAAGGATTTATAGGTGTCATTCGGCACGTACCCCCAATTTTTGGCAAAGGGAATATTGCTTTCCCAAGCTTTAAGCGGTAATTCAGTCGGAATCTGACGTTCCGGCGTAACGTAGTTTTCAAAGGCACCGCCAATCGTACGGTCAACAACGAGCAGATTCGGTTGCAATTGCCGTAATTGTGGCACGAGTGTTGTCATATCAAGCTGTTCGTTGTTGGCACGATTCACCCAACCACCATCAAGCCACAGAATGTCTAATTCGCCGTAGTTTTGGCACAGTTCAGTCAATTGCGCAGCAACAAAGTCGTTAAACTTTTGCCAGAGTGCGGGTTGTTTGAGCGGGTCATAGCTTGCATAACGGCCACGTGGCTCAGAACCGGGCACCCAATAAGCAGGATGGTGCCAATCGGCTTTAGAGTAATAAGCACCAACGGCCAGCTGTTCCTTTTTAAAGGCGGTTGCAAGCGCTTTGAAAACATCAGCTGTTGGTTGGACAGCATAAGGACAGTCAGATGCCGTCATTTTATAGTCAGTCTGCTGTGTATCGTACATTGTAAAGCCATCGTGATGTTTCGTCGTAAACAGCATATAGTTAAAACCAGCTGCCTTAATTTGCTGTGCCCAAGCTGTTGCATCAAATTGGAGGGGATTGAACTGCTGATTGAGTCGCCAATAATCTTGACGCAACACGTCTAAATCATCACGCCACGGTTTTTTACGGGCCCACTCATCTTCAGCCGATAGTTGCCATGATTCAACAATGCCGGCTTCGCTATAGAGACCCCAATGAAAAATGACACCGATTTTTTGATCTTTAAACCAGTCAATTTTTTTGGCTAAGCCAGGTGTGAGCGCTTGATACCGTTCTAGCGCTGTATCATCATTTGATTCAATATCTGCACGGTTAATCGCCATCTAATCACTCGCTTTTTAGGTTATTTTTAACAATGGAGTCACGCCATAAAATCGTATTGGTGAGTGTAAAGGTTTCACTTTTTAAGTGGTCTTGATTGCGAATCTTTTCAAGCAGTCGTTCGACCGCTAATTGACCAATTAGCGGAATCGGTTGTTTGATGACCGTAAGCTGTGGATAAAAGATATCACTGGCATCAAAATAATCGTAACTGGCAAACGAAAGAGCACTGCCAATGTGGATTTGTTGTGTATGAATTGTCTGCAACGCCCCCAGTGACATGTTGTAGTTACAGACGAACACGGCAGTGACTTTTTGTGTGAGCAAATGGGCCATGCCACGGGCACCACTTTCTTTAGAATAATCACCGTAATAAATCAGCTCTTCTGCTAACAGCTGTTGCTGTGCTTCAAACGCATCAAGAATGCCTAGAAAACGTTCACGTGCAACATAGTCGGTTTGTGGTGCAACAATTACACCAATCCGCTCGTGTCCGAGCTCAAGCATCTTGGCGAGTACCTTTGTTGTGCTGGCACGATTATCGACGACAATCGAATCGATTTGGGAATTATCGAGTGGTGTAATCAATGATACGATGGGAAATGGTAAGTGTTTCAACATGTCTAGCTGCGGCCACTGTTGCTCGGCACCGACAATAATTAAGCCATCGATTGCACGAGAGGCAAAATAGTTGAGCTTTTTGGGAATCAGTTGTGGATCATCACGGTAATTCGATAATAACAGTGAATAGCCGAGTGGTTCTAATACATCATCAATTTTGGCGACAAGAGCAGCACTGAAATTACTTTGCATGTTATTCATTAATAAGCCAATTGTGTGCGTTTCGCTACTTTTTAATCCTTTGGCAAAAAAGTTTTCTTTGTAATCCAAGGCTTCAATCGCAGCAGCAATTTTTTTGGCGTTTTGAGGTCGCAGTTTATGACCGTTTAAGTAGCCAGAGACACTACCGACAGAAACACCGGCCTGTTTGGCGACTTCTTGAATCGTTGCCATTGAGATTCCACCTTTCTATTGTGTTTGATTAAGTTTTTTTATTAATTGATTGCTTGCAAGTACAAAAGGTAAATAGATGAAAATATCGAGGATGAAAAGCGCTGCCGCCAGTAAGGTAGCAGGAATGTCACCTGCTGTTGTTACCCAAGCAGTAATAATCGGTGGAAGTGTCCATGGTGGAATGACGACACTTTTAGCAACGAGTCCCATCACAGTGAGCGGATAGGCAATCGCGAGGTTGATGAGTGGCACGCAGATAAAAGGAATCACAAAGAACGGATTCATCACAACGGGTAAACTAAACATAATTGGTTCAGAGATGTTGAATAAGCTCGGTAGTAGGCCAATTTTTCCGACCTGACGGTAGTTTTTTTGTTTTGAACCAATAAAGATGGCAATTAAGAAGGGCAAAATCGCACCTGTTCCACCAAAGAGGGTGTACATGCCAATCCAAGGATTCGTGACAATGTTTGGAATCGGTAAGCCAGCTGCAAAAGCATCCATGTTTTGTTGAATCGCAATTAACATCGGCGGTGAGGTCACCGACGAGACGATGTTTTGTCCATGCAGGCCAAAGAACCAAAAAATTTGGGTTAACAACTCAACACTGAACAAGCCAATCGGTGATTGCATTGCAAATTGAAGCGGGCTCGAAATAACCTTCGTTACCACATCAGGAATGGTCATCCCTGTTAATGAGACGAAGCTAAACGTACCAACCGCAAAAATGATAATGACGATGGCCTCGGGAATGAGCGAGTTAAAGGAATCACTAACTGCCGGTGGAACCCCGTCGGGCATACTGATACGTAGTTTTTTATTTTGTGAAATACGCAGTAATAATTCGGTGCCAAGCAGTGCAGCAATAATACCAACAAACATCCCTCCTGAAGAAGTTAGTGATTGCATGTAGGCACCTGCAATTTCAACCGATTGTTCGGCACCAAGTGGTATTACGTCATTCATGAGTGGAAACATAATTAATGCAAGCGCAAGGCTTAAAATACCAGCATGTATCGGATTGAAATACTTCGCTTCGATTTTCGAAACGCTCACATAATGTGTTGCAAGGCGATAGCCGATTAAAAAGGTTAAATAAATTGTCATGAAACCCATCGTACCATTGTTAACCATCGTCGCTAAATTCGAAAGTGGTCGTAAATCGAGCCAACTTTGATTGATTTTGACGTTGGTAAAGACGAGGGCGTTTAATAAAATAAAGAGCGAGTTGACCATAATGATGGGCATAATATCAATAAAACTATCACGAATCGCTACTAAATGACGCTGATTAGCCATTTTAGCAGCCAAGGGCATTAAGCGCGTGCTTAACTTATCAGAAAAAGACATAAATGTTCCTTCTTTCATCAGTTTATCGTAAAACTTGAATCGATTCAAGTTCATCGTAAAACAAAATGTAAACGATTGCAAATACTGTTTTTGAGAGGAACTAATCATTAGTATTTATAAGATGCAATAAATACTGTAGCCAAATCAGGGAGAGTTAAACGGAGACCAAGAGAGTGAGGGGATGAAACGATATGATAATTCTCGAAAAAATAATTTTTGGCGGATGAGTTCTTGCAAGCATCTTTTGAAAGTAGATGATAGAGGGTCTAAAAGTAATTTTTTGCATTAACTTTGTCTGCTCGCTATACTTAAGAGGTAAGCGCTTTATTTAAGAGCAAGGATGAATGGAGTGAGAAGATGACAACCGAAAAAGAAAAGATGATAGCAGCACAATTGTATCGTTCGAATGATGCCGTACTGAAGGCGGAGATGAAACGGGGACGACAATTGACACGTCTATTTAATACAAGCACAGAAGAACAGCTTGATTATCGTACGACCTTACTGAAACAGCTGTTTGCAAAGACAGGTGAACAGCTGTACATCGAGCCGAACCTCCGTTGTGATTACGGCACGAATATTACGGTTGGAGAGTCCTTTTATGCCAATTATGACTGCGTGCTACTTGATGTAGCGCCGATTACAATCGGTGATAACGTGATGTTTGGCCCGCGTGTTAGCTTGTTAACAGCCAGTCATCCATTGGATGCTACGGTTAGAAATAGCGGCTTAGAATATGGAGAAGCAATTACGATTGGCGACAATGTGTGGCTAGGCGGTAGCGTTACGGTTAATCCAGGTGTGACAATTGGTGTCAATACAATTATTGGTTCGGGGTCAGTGGTGACGAAAACAATGCCTGCAAATGTTATTGCAGCAGGTAACCCTTGCCGTGTCATTCGCGAACTAACCACTGCTGATAAGCAGTTATGGGAAGAAAAACAAGCAGCTTATTGGGCTGACTACGAAAACGACTAGAGGAGCAATTAGATGGTGAAAATGATCGCAGTAGATATGGATGGAACTTTTTTAAGTTCAGCGAAAGACTATAATAGAGCACGTTTTCAGAGGTTGTATCAAAAAATGCAGGAGCAAGATGTTAAATTTGTTGTTGCCAGTGGTAATCAGTACTACCAATTGACCTCTTTTTTTGCGGACATTGCGGCTGACATTTCGTTTGTTGCCGAGAATGGGGCATTAGTTATTAGTGAAGGTGATGAACTGCTCTGTGGCAAGTTGAAACCAGCGCTGATTACAGAGGTTTTAGCCTTTTTAGATAGCCAGCAAGAGGTGCGTGTTATCTTATGCGGACGTCATAGCGCATACGTACGTGTGAGTGAACCCGCAAGCTTTATCACACAAGCGAGTCAGTATTATCATCGCTTGGCGACCGTTGCTGATTTTAAGACCTTACCGGCTGATGTGTTATTTAAGTTTGCCTTACATGTACCAATCGCAGAGACGGAACAACGGATGGCTGCCATCAACGAGCGTTTTAGTGGTAGGATTAAAGCAGTCACCAGTGGTCATGGCGATATTGACTTAATCATTCCTGGCTTACATAAGGCGAATGGGTTACGCGTATTACAAGAAAAATGGCAGATTCGTGCAGAGGATATTGCGGCCTTTGGTGATGGTGGCAATGACCTCGAAATGCTCAGCCATGTTGGTCAGAGCTATGCGATGGAAAATGGGAGTGCGATTGTACGTGCGACTGCTAAATACATTGCCCCCCGAAATGATGCTGAAGGCGTACTGACGGTTATGGAAGAATTACTGGAGAAATAAAAGCGAAATCATCTCGTAAACAAAGACACTATCATAGCATTTCAAAGAAAATGAAGTCTGTTTAGACTTTTTCTCCAATCACTGCAGTTTAGAACGGTTTTAAATTCTTTTGTTCTAGGCAACACGAGCCTTTGAGGTGAGTGTACAGATGGTACTCGACTCCGAGAAGGCGAGGCATTGACGACCTAGAATAGCGTTTATCTTCACTCTGAGCCTGTTAACTGTATGTTAACAGGCCTTTTACTCCTTTTAAAAAAGTGAATATTCAGACCATTCCCTTTGACTTTCGTTAGCTACCTGTTTTAAAATGTAAGTAGAAATAAAAAAGGGAGCTGATAATTATGTGTCAAAATGATGTTGAGGTAACTATTGATATGTCAGAAAAAACTCCGAAATATATTCCTTGTCCATTAGGTGGTAAGCATAATATGAAAGGGAATGGATCAGGCGACGTACGTGAGAAAAGAGGGACGGTACTATTGAAAGGCCACTGTTTCCGATGTATAAATGTGGAATGGTGATGGTAGGACAATATAGTCCATTTCAAGGTAGTAATAAAGGCGGGCGTTATTATACTGGAAGTGGTCCTGTTGCTAATTACACTGTTATCATAGTGGCTAATGGGACAAAATTACCAGTAAATAGCAATCTCAGCGAAGACGCTTTTTTTCAAGGCATGATATGGGTAGCATAAAAGGAGGCAAACGCAATGAAAAAAATCACCGCAGTAATGATGATACTCTTAGCCGCCATCTTCTTTAGTGGCTGTTCGAGTTCGGCAGCTAGTTTTGATGTCAAAAAAGAACAGCAAGCAGCGAGCAAACAATTAACGGCAATGGGTAAGTTGTTTAGTACGAATGAAACCTTTAGTCGATTGAATACGGATGAACTCAAACAAACCTTAACCGACAAGTTAAGTGACTTCGTCACCAAAGATGAACTGCGCAAGATGAAGAGTGAGATACCACAATGGCAGGCGGGAAATTATGCCAATGATTTGTTTTTTATTGCACCACGAACCGATGAAGATAAGGCGGTATTTTTAGCGACTACACCTAACTTTACTGATAGTCATCTTGAAGAACAGACACTTATTTTTCAGTTGGACTATGAGCCTGAAGCTAATTTCAGTGGCACAACTGTTAAGCTCAAAAAAGAAGATGGCACATGGAAAGTTGACCGGATTGTTAGTGAATAGCAGGCAAAAACCCCAACACCTTAACGGTCTTTGGGGTTTTTCTCGTTTTAATTAACTGTACGATTTAAGAGGGCAGCCTTGGCTAAAGCGAGCTTCGCAAGCGGTACGCGGTAGGGTGAGCAAGAAACGTAATCAACCCCAATTTTTTCAAAGTAGGCAACCGATAAAGGCTCGCCCCCCAGTTCACCACAGACACCAATTTTAATACCTGGCTTCGTTGCTTTGGCCGCCAAAATTGCCTGTTGCATTAGTTGGCCGACACCATCCTTATCAATCGTTTGGAAAGGATCAACCGGCAATAATTGCTTGGCTATATATTCCGGCAAAAAACCGGCACTATCATCGCGTGAAAAACCATAGACCATTTGTGTGAGGTCATTCGTACCAAAGCTGAAAAAGTCAGCGGTAGTTGCTAGTTTCCCAGCGATTAAACAGGCACGAGGCAGTTCAATCATTGTGCCAATCGTATAAGTCAGCTGTTTATTAGCGTCCGTTAACACTTCGTCAATTGCCTGTTCTAAAAAATGACGCATCCAGTTCAGTTCAGCCTCACTACCAATCAGTGGAATCATAATTTCTGGTGTGACCGTAATGCCTTCAGCTTGCAGTTGTAAGGCGCTTTTAACAATCGCCTGCACCTGCATCTTATAAATAGCAGGGTAACTAATTGCCAACCGCACACCTCGGTGTCCCATCATCGGATTGCTTTCTTTTAAGGCTGCTAAACGCTCTGTTAAAAGGAGGGGCGAGATGTTTAATTGGGTTGCGAGCTGCTGTTGTTCACTCAGTTGCGTCGGCAAAAATTCATGCAACGGTGGATCAAGCAAACGAATGGTGACAGGGCGCGATCCGGCTGTCCGAAAGAGTGCGCTAAAATCAGCTGTTTGATGAGGTTCAAGCTCGTTCAAGGCGACAAGTCGTTCCGCCGCCGTCGTTGCTAAAATAAGGCGACGCATCTCAAGCAAACGCTCGGGACTAAAAAACATATGCTCTGTGCGTGTTAAGCCAATGCCACTTGCTTCGAATTGCAAGGCTTGGGCAAAGTCAGTTGCTGTATCGGCATTGGCCCGTACGGATATATGCGTGCGCTTTGATAGCACTTGCATCAGCCGCTTGAAACTCGGTGTGATTACGGCTGGTGAGAGTGGGATTTTTTGCGGATAGAGTTTCCCTGTGCTGCCATCAACAGAGAGCCAATCACCCTCGGTTAAAATACCGTTATCATAATGTAAGGTTTTTTCCACCTCATCAATTAACAAGGTGTGACAGCCGCAGACGCACGCAGTCCCCATACCACGAGCAACGACAGCGGCGTGGCTCGTCATGCCCCCTCGGCTTGTAATAATCGCTTCGCTTGCAATCATCCCAGCGATATCTTCCGGTGATGTTTCTTGCCGAGCTAAAATAACGGGAATGTTATGCTCAGCAGCGGCTTGAGCAGCTGTCGCTGAAAAATAAAGTTGACCTGTGGCAGCTCCCGGACTAGCGGGTAAACCAATCGCAAACGGAGTGAGTGCTTCGATGGCAGCGGTGTTAAACGTATCATGCAAGGCGGCTTCTATGTCATCGTAAGAAAGACGTTCAATCACCTCAGCGGCTGTAAGAAGGCCCTCGTCCAAAAAAGTCATTAGTAAATGAATTTGCGCGGCTGCCGTTCGTTTTCCGTTACGGGTTTGCAGAAAGTAGAGCTGCCCTTTTTCAATCGTAAATTCAACGTCTTGCATGTCTTTGTAATGGGTTTCAAGCAACTGAATCCGTTCGCTAAATGTGGCGTATAAGGAGGGCATAATGTGTTGCAGCGATTGCATCGGTAAAGGTGTTCGAATACCGGCAACGACATCTTCTCCTTGCGCATTGAGCAAAAACTCGCCGAAGATTTCGTTTGCACCGGTCGATGGATTGCGAGTGAAACAGACACCGGTGGCACTGGTGTCACCCATATTGCCAAAGACCATTTCTTGGATGGTAACGGCGGTGCCTAAATCGTCTGCTAGATGATGCAGTTGACGGTAAGTGAGTGCCCGTGGGTTGTACCAAGAATCAAAGACGGCCTCAATCGCTAACATGAGCTGCTGCAAAGGGTCTTGGGGGAAGTCTTTGCCTGTTTGTGTCCGGTAAATTGTTTTATACGTCGTTATCAGTTGTTGGAGGTCGTCGCTAGTTAAGTCAGTGTCGCGCGCACGTTGCTGCTCTGTTTTTAGTGCCGTCAGTGCTTCCTCGAAGAGCGCACTTGAAATGCCCATGACAACATTACCAAACATTTGAATGAGGCGACGGTAACAATCAAAGGCGAAGCGTGGGTTGTTGGTTTCATTCGCAAGTATGAGAACCGATTGGTCAGTTAAACCGAGATTTAAAATCGTGTCCATCATTCCTGGCATCGAATGAACAGAACCACTCCGAACGGATAAGAGCAACGGACGTGTGGTACCAACGAGTTGCTTTGCCGTTTCTTGTTCCAGTCGCTCGATTGCGAGTGGCAGTGCAGCCTTTAAGGTTGGTGGCATCGTTTGTTTTGCGTTAAAATAAGCAAGACAGGCTGCAGTCGTCACTGTAAAGCCTGCGGGTACAGGTAGACCAATTCGTTTCATCTCGGCCAAGTTGGCACCTTTGCCACCTAAGAGATGCTTCAATTCTTTGCGACCTTCGTCAAAAAAATAAATGTAATTTTGCACAAGACCACTCCTTCTAATCAAAATTAACGTTATGAGCAAGGCGTTTCTCAATTCCATTATAGACAGCGAAAAGGGGTTCGGATATCAATGTTCAACAAGTTGACGAATGTTCACTGTAATCATAAGGAGGAATCATCGATGAGTAATCAGGAGCGTCAGCAAGAAATTATGGCAATATTACGGTTGAAAAAAGAAGTGAAGCCGTGTGACTTATGTTTGATGTTACATAGCAGTTTATCGACTGTGCGACGTGATTTGATACAGTTAGAAAAAGACGGCCAGATTAAACGCTCATATGGTAAGATATCGCTGAAACAATTAGCACATACTGAACCGGTTTTTCAACAGCGACAACGTCAAAATAGACAAGCAAAACAACAGATGGCTGAAATAGCGAGTGATTTTATTGGTAACGGGCAAACAGTGTTCTTAGATAGCAGTACAAGTGTCCATCTGTTGGTGCCCTTTTTACGTGATAAGCAGGATATTGTTATTATTACAAACGGCTTAGCGACCGCAGCACAACTGAATACGGAAACAAATAACCGCGTGTTTTTTGTTGGAGGAGAGCTCACGCCAGGATTGGGGGGGGCGAGTGGCGGCTTAGCCGAGGCCTTTTTGCTCCCATTTACGATTGATGTTGCTTTTTTCTCCTGCCGTGGCATTGATCCTAACTTTGCTTATGAAGCGAATAATCAACACGCCCATTTTAAGCAACAGGTGATGGACGTTTCGCAACAGTCGATTTTACTCTGTGATGCGACTAAATTTTCAACCCGCTATTTTTATAAATTAGCCCAATTAACGGCTTTTTCAGCGGTGATTACTAATCAAGCACCAGTCGATGAACATTATTTAACAGCTAGTGAGGCCCAACCCGAGTTTTATTGGTGAAGGGTGTTATAGCACAAAAAAATGGTGTGCTATAGCAGTTTATGCGAAAATTGTGATTAATCTGTTTGTTCTTATGTTATTGTAAGATGAAAAGAACGTTATAAATAACTAATTAAAAGGAACTAAGGAGGCGCGTGAGGGTGATTCAATTTGATAAAGTGACCAAGAACTACGATTCTGATTTGAAAGCGCTTCATAACGTGACGTTGACGATTAATCAAGGCGAATGTTTTGGTGTTGTTGGTGAGAGCGGCTCGGGAAAGTCAACCTTTTTGCGACTGCTTAATCAGTTAGAAAGACCAACGAGCGGAACGATTACAGTGGCACAACAAGTGTTAGCTACTTTAAGTGAGCGGGATATAAAAAAGCGCCAACAACAAATCGGCATGATTTTTCAGCAATTCAATTTATTACATAATCAAACGGTGGCCCAAAATGTGGCATTGCCATTAAAACTTCGCGGCAAGATGGAGCCAGCGCGCGTATTAGACATGTTAGCCTTTGTTAACCTGACACATAAGGCAGACGCTTACCCACGCGAATTGAGTGGCGGCGAAAAACAGCGGGTTGCGATTGCCCGCGCCTTAGTCATTGAACCCAAATTGCTTCTTTGTGACGAACCCACCTCAGCCCTTGATGCCCAACACGTTGATGAGGTGCTCAGTCTATTAGAAAAAATACACAGTCAGTTTCAAACCACAATGGTCATTGTTAGTCATGAATTGGCCGTAATTAAACGGATGTGTCAACGTGCGGCGATTTTTAATAGAGGTGAACTTGTTGGTATCACAGCTGTAAAATCAGCAGAAAACGCTCAGCAATATGACTCGTATGAGGCAAGGGCGATGGAGATCCTTCAACAATGACAACATACTTAGCACATCTCCTTTATTATCAACCAGAAATGCTACGTGCGCTGAGTGAAACAGCTGTAATGTTACTCATAGCGATTGCAGCCGCAATCTTAATTGGTTTACCAATGGGGACATTCATCTACTTATCACGAAAAAATGGTGTGTTGGAGCATAAGGGCGTCTCATTATTATTGAACAATTATGTGAACATTGTTCGTTCATTTCCCTTTTTATTGTTCGTTGTCGCCCTTATTCCTGTAACAAGATGGGTCATCGGTTCGGCTTTTGGTACATATGCTGCCAGTTTTCCGCTAGCGTTTGTAGCCGTTGCCTTGTATGCACGCCTCGTAGAACAAGTATTATTAGACGTTCCAGAGGAGGTGGTTGAACTCGCCCGTGCAATGGGCGCAAGCAAATGGCAGTTTTTACGCCATTTTTTGTATGTCGAAGCACGATCCGGGTTAGTGTTAACCTTAACGTCCGTTATTATTAGTATGGTGTCATATTCAACGATTATGGGCGTGGTCGGTGGTGGTGGGATTGGCGATTTTGCAATTCGCTACGGTTACCAACGCTATGAATATGATGTGATGTACACGACGATTGTTATCATGATACTGAGCGTGATTGCGATTCAAGTAGTAGGTTCGTATGTAGCAACCAAATTAGATAAACGAAAGTAGGGGGAGCAAAGATGATGAGAAAAAGTTGGATTGGCCTTTTATTAGTGGTAGTAATGGTGTTGATGGCAGGATGTGGCAGCAAGACTGCTACGAAGGATGAATCAGCAGATAAGGTCATTAAAGTGGCGTCACACATGACACCAATGACCGATGTGGTAGAAAAAGCAGGCGAGGTAATTAAAGCCGACGGTTACACGATTGAATTAGTACAGGTTAATGATAACATCCAGTATAATGAACTTTTAAAAAATAAAGAAGTAGATGCCAATTTTGCACAGCATGAACCGTTTATGATGAAATTTAATGAAGAAAAGGATGCCAACTTAGTGGCAATTCAAAAAATTTACAATGCTAAAGTGGGCTTCTATTCAAAAAAATACAAAGATATCACAACTATTCCTGAAGGCGCAAAAGTGGCCTTGCCAAATGACGTTTCGAATGAAGGACGAGCTTTAGCCATCTTAAATGAAGCTGGACTGATTACTCTTAAAGAGGGTGTCGGCTTCGACGGTACAATTAAAGACATCGTTAAAAATCCTAAAAAATTACAATGGCTATCGGTTGATTTACTTAACTTAGCGGAAACATACGGTGAAGATAATGTGGCACTTGTTTACAATTATCCGACTTACATTGCTAAGTTGAATTTGACACCAAAAGATGCAGTCTTGTTAGAAAAAACAGTCGATGATCGCTTTGCCATTAGTTTAGTTGCTCGTGAAGATAATAAAGACTCAGCAAAAATCAAAGCATTGAAAAAAGCGATGACAAGCAAAGAAGTCCGTGACTTTTTAGAAAAAGAACACGCAGATACGTTGTTACCAGCGTTTTAAAAAGTAATCAAAGCGAAAGCAGCTCGTCAAAGGCAACTAAATTGGAGGCTTTGAGGCCGGCTATCTTTTCCGGTACGAAAAGGCGAAATTTAGACAGCCTTTAGCTGATAGAACTGGAGTAATCAAAGCGAAAGCAGCTCGTTCAACAGCGTATAAACGGACATGACACTTTGCGTCATTAGAATATTTAAAATGATCGCCTTCTATTAAAGGCGATTCAGACTGAAGATAAACGCTGTTCTAGGTCGTCAATGCCTCGCCTTCTCGGAGTCGAGTACCATCTGTACACTCACCTCAAAGGCTCGTGTTTCCTACTATAACAACGTTTCTTTTCAGTCAAGTCATCTTGTAGCCAAAGTTACTTGAACTAACGTTCAAAGTGAAACCAGTTTAATTCGACTTTGTCTACAATCTGGATTGCCTTCTATTAAAGGCGATTGTTTGTTTTTTGAGAAGAAAAACCGCTTACATTATGAAGCGATAACGAAATGTGACATTTACTCGAAAGTAATGTCATATTTCCGTGTTATTTTCATAAAATTAATATCATTTTGTGGGAATTCGTGCGATAAATTGTTACAATGTAGGAGTAAACTCTTTAGGTATTGAATTTTATGCAAATAAGATGTAATATTTAAGAGTATGAAATGTAGATAAACTAGGAGGAATTCAATTATGGCATTAGTATCAGCAGAACAAATGTTAAAAGACGCACGCGCAGCACAATACGCAGTAGGTGCTTTCAACACTAACAACCTTGAGTGGACAAAAGCAATCTTAGCAGGAGCACAAGCTTCAAACTCACCAGTTATGATCCAAACTTCAATGGGTGCAGCTAAATACATGGGCGGATACAAAGTATGTGTTGATTTAGTTAAAAACTTAATCGATTCAATGGGTATTACAGTTCCTGTAGCACTTCATTTAGATCACGGTGACTATGCAGATGCATTAGAATGTATCGAAGTTGGTTACACATCAGTTATGTTCGATGGTTCTCACTTACCATTCGAAGAAAACTTAGAAAAAGCTAAAGAAGTTGTTGCTAAAGCTCACGCTAAAGGCGTTTCTGTTGAATGTGAAGTTGGTAGCATCGGCGGCGAAGAAGACGGCGTTATTGGTACTGGTGAATTAGCTTCTCCTGAAGAATGTAAAGTTATCGCTGACTTAGGAATTGATTTCTTAGCAGCAGGTATTGGTAACATTCACGGTTCTTACCCTGCTAACTGGACTGGCTTAAGCTTTGATACTTTAGGCGCTATCGCTGATATTACTGATGGTATTCCGTTAGTATTACACGGTGGATCTGGTATCCCAGTTGAACAAGTTAAAAAAGCAATCTCATTAGGTGTTTCTAAAATCAACGTTAACACTGAATGCCAAGAAGTATTTGCAGCAGCAACACGTAAATACATCGAAGAAGGTAAAGACTTAGAAGGTAAAGGCTTTGACCCTCGTAAATTATTAGCTCCAGGTACTACTGCAGTAACTGAGTTAGTTAAACAACGTATTGAATGGTTCGGTTCTAAAGGTAAAGCGTAAGTTTTAACTTATGAAATAAAAATGTCCCTCGCAATCTGCGAGGGACATTTTTATTTATCTATCGTATGACTTAATTGTCTTGCTCGATTTCAATCACTTCTTTAGAACTTGCGTTGATTTTAACCTCGGTTTCATTCTTACCATTTTCGATTGTAACACTCCAGTAAGTCACGTTAAGCTCTTTGTCTAGGCTCCAATCAGTCGCAGTTCCTTCAGCTTTTGTGAGGGCAATATCAGTTACATCTTTAAGTGATGCAAGCTTGTTTAAATCAAGTTTGTCTTCAGCGCGTTTAATACCATTTTGATCATCTCTGTCTAATTTTTTATCAGATGAGTCTTTCACGGTGTTTTTCTCGGCATCAATTTTCACTTCGTATTCTTTATTATCGTCAACGCCTTCAACTTGGTAGTACCATTTTGAAAATGAACTATCTAATTCGATACTTGTAATATCGCTATTAGGAAATTCTTTTTGATAAGTATCAATCGCTTCGGCTACTGTTACTTTAGGGAGTTTTTGTGTCGCATCATTCGTCGCATTGTTATTTTCAGTCGTTTTAGCAGTTTCTGTTTTTTCGGTTGGTGTAGCTGAAGTTGCTTTATCATCCTGACAGCCAGCCAGGACGCCAACTGATGCTAAACCAAATCCTAAAGCGGTTAATGTGATAATTTTAGATAATTTCATAATTAACACTCCCTTTATTAGTATATCTTTAGTATAGTGCTATTCTGAGTTAATAACATCATACTAGAGACTGAGTTTCACTACTTCAATAGTCATGTAACAGTGCGTTTTCGTGATGGAAAAAAGCATGTGCTAAAAGTGTACATTTGCTATAATTAAAAGAAGTCTAAGTAAAGGGGCATAATTCAGTTGAGACATAAACAAATTTATATGATTATTAATCCAACATCTGGCGGTGGTAGAGGTGCTGTTATCGGCCGTCAGTTGAGTGGGATGTTAAATAAACAAAAAATTGCTTACCAGCAAGTCACAAGTCAGTATGCGGGTGAAACACTAGCGCTAGTCAAGCAATACTGTCGTCAGTATCAAACTGATGAAGAGCGACCGACGTTACTAATTGTGGGTGGCGATGGTACGGTTAATGAAACCATTCAAGCGATGGGAGAGGACTATCGTCACATACCAATTGCTTATATTGCAGCGGGATCGGGCAATGATTTTGCCCGTGGCAGTGGCTTACCGCGTTCTCCCAAAAAAGCATTAGCTCATATCTTACGTTTAACAGAGCCACAAGCGTTTGATATCGTACATTATCATACAGTTGAAAAGGAGAAACGTGGTTACTTTGTAAACAATCTTGGTTTAGGATTTGATGCTTTGATTGTGAAAATCGCTAATCAATCACGCTTGAAAAAATTCTTGAATAAGCTCGGTTTAGGAACATTTACGTATGTGATTGCTTTGCTGAGAGGTTATTTCAAACAAGCAGCGTTTGATTTACAGATTGAAATGAATGGCCAAACGATTGCGTTTCCACAGGCATTTTTAGTGACGACAACAATCCATCCCTATTTTGGTGGCGGTGTAGCAATTGCACCGATGGCACAGAATAATGATGCGAAAATGGATTTGGTTGTTGTTAGAAAAGTGTCCTTGCTTAAATTGGTTCAATTATTCGGTGGGATGTTACTGGGTGGGCATCACGTGAAATCTGTCGAATTTCATCACTATCAGTCATCTAATATGAAGTTGATTATTGATGAAAAAGTCGATGGACAAATTGATGGTGAAGTCTTAGGCCAATCCGCGTATGAACTTACTTTGGAAACAGAGCAACATTTATTTTGGGTCTGAAAAAGCTACTTCTTAATTGATAATTTATCAATTAAGAAGTAGCTTTTTAAATTTTAATATAACCATAACCAACGATTTGACGATTGAGTAACTCTTTGATGCCATTGGGGACGATAACAACAAATGGGGGTAATTGACTGGCATCAAGGTCTTGGGCTTCGAGCGTATCGTTACAAACCATCCATTTAATGTGACCAGAGGTGCGCTCGATATACCATAATTGTGTAATGTCGTAAAAATGAGTGACTGCTTCATCGGTTGCGACGACGACAATTTTATCGGTATAACCGGTCGTTAATAAATGAGCGATATTATTTTCGAGGTCTTGCCATTTATGATTTTCATTGATGTGAAAGGCTACGGGCATAATTACAATCTCCTTTATTTATGACCAATTAAGATGTCAAAATCAGCTGTGATACACCCATCACTTTTGGTGATGAAAGCTTGGATGTCATCCTCTCCCAAATTCCATGTTAAGGGTGTCATGTGCAAAAGCTGTGATAGTTGTTGGATACTTAATTGTACTTTATAGGTTAATGATTCGCGTCTGAACTGTGGGAATTGACCTGCAAAGAGTGCAACAGTATCATCGTTTTTATATGTCTTTTTAACCGAATCAGCGTAAAAATGGTGACGTAGTTCTTGAAGGTATCGTGATTGCGGTACGACTTTAAGGACAAGGCCATTATGGCTTAACATGCGTTCGAATTCTTTATAATTGGCGGGTGAAAGAATGTTAAGAAGCACGTTGACGCTGTTATCCGCAAAGGGCATGTTCGCAAGATCGGCTACAATCCAAGCGACGTCTGTGTAATGTTTAGCAGCAGATAAGATGCCTTCTTTGGCAATATCAGTCCCGAAGGCAATCGTTACCTGTTCTTTTAAAGCCGCTACAATGGCAGCGAGATGTGAACCTTCGCCACAGCCACCGTCAACGATGCAGACGGGCTCAGTCGTATGTACTGTAATCAAGGCGGTGAGTCGTTCAATCAATGGTGTAAAAAAAGCACTTTCGGTGATAAGCTCCCGTCGTGATTCAAAGAGTGCTTTATCATAATGTGTGGCATTATGTTGATTCAGTAAGTTAAGATAACCTTGTTTCGCAAAATCAAAATTATGTCCATTGGTACAAGTTAACTGTTCTGTTATTGTAAAAGAGGTGTGGCAAATCGGGCAATTTAGGATAGACTCATGTTGTGTTAAGCGAGCAATGCTGTGTTCTTTTTTACTTAGCATGTGTTTCCTCCGGTTGAATAGTATGGTTTTATTATAACATACGAGCGGATAGTATTACGATGTGAGGCTATAAAAGCAAAAAAAGAAGCCCGCAAACAAAAAATGTTGGACAGGCTTCTTTTTTTCGATTTTCTCGTTTCTAACAGGTTAATTTCGCTTTCATACTTCCAGCTCAATCAACCAGAAACTTGCCAATTTCAGAAAAAGCTACGCGACAAAAATAGTCGCTTGCGTTTTTCTTCCAATTTTCTCGTTTCTAACAGGTTAATTTCGCTTTTATTCTTCCAGCTCAATCAACCAGAACTTAGGAAATTTCACTCCCTTACTTGCCGATGGTAAATAATCGGCAAATTCGGTAGTTCCAATTTCTACAGTTCTAACAGGTTAATTTCGCTTTCATTCTTCCAGCTCAATCAACCAGAACTTAGGAAATTTCACTCCCTTACTTGCCGATGGTAAATAATCGACAAATTCGGTAGTTCCAATTTCTACAGTTCTTACAGGTTAATTTCGCTTTCATTCTTCCAGCTCAATCAACCAGAACTTAGGAAATTTCACTCCCTTACTTGCCGATGGTAAATAATCGGCAAATTCGGTAGTTCCAATTTCTACAGTTCTAACAGGTTAATTTCGCTTTCATTCCTTACTTGTCAGTGACAATTCTGTTTCAGGATCAAACAGGTGGGCTTTGCTCATATCTAAGCCTAATTGAATCGTTGAATGGACCGGGTATTTTGAGCGGGCATTCACGCGGGCAATGAAGTTTTGACCGCCAAGGTCAGAGTGGAGCATGTATTCAGCTCCTGTTAATTCAGCGACGCTAATCGTGCAGTCAATAATATTTTGCGGCACTGCATTTAAAAAAATCGGCTCATCGTGAAGGTCTTCCGGTCGAATGCCTAAGATAATCGGGCCATCAGGACGGTCGTTTAACAGCTTGCGTTTTCCTTCAGGGATTGTTAAACTCGCGCCCTCGGTAATAAAGCGGTTGCCTTGAAGTTCACCTTTAATAAAATTCATTGGAGGCGATCCGATAAAACTACCAACAAAGAGGTTAATTGGATTTTCATAAACATGCTCGGGTGTGCCGACTTGTTGAATGATGCCGTCTTTCATAATGACGATACGTGTCGCCATCGTCATTGCTTCGGTTTGATCATGGGTCACATAAATCATCGTCGTGTTGAGTTCTTGATGGATTTTACTGATTTCAGCTCGCATTTGCACGCGCAGTTTCGCATCTAAGTTAGAGAGTGGTTCATCCATTAAAAAGAGTTTAGCCTCACGTACAATTGCACGACCTAACGCAACCCGTTGGCGTTGACCACCAGACAATTCCCGTGGTTTTCGCTCGAGGTATTCAGTTAAGCCTAAAATGTTGGCGGCTTTATCGATACGCACTTTAATGTCTTTTTTCGGCATTTTTCGTAGTTTTAAGCCAAAAGCCATGTTATCGTACACGCTTAAATGAGGATAGAGGGCATAGTTTTGAAACACCATTGCAATGTGACGGTTTTTGGGAGCAACATCATTCATTAAATGACCATCCATCGTAAAGGACCCTTTACTAATATCCTCTAACCCAGCAATCATCCGTAACGTGGTAGATTTACCACAGCCTGATGGTCCGACAAAAACGATGAATTCTTTATCTTCAATCTCAAGATTGAAGTCTGATACAGCGGTAACTTTCTTATCGTAAATTTTGTAAATGTTTTTAAGTGAAATGGCAACCATGATGATCGACCCCTTGTATTAGTTTTTTTTAAGACGGAAATGCGTAACGTAAAAGAGTAAGAGAACCATCGCGATTAAGCCGATGGATAACAATGACATAAACAGCATGACATCAAAAACAAAGAGGCTGATGATGGCTGTAACAACGGCGGGTGCACCCATCACTAAGGTACTGAGGGTCATGACTTCACGGCCCGTTGTAATATCACTGACGTGCGAACGTTTCACTAATGCGAAACAAACAGCAACGGCTAACCATGTAGCTAACTGTGTTAGTAGTAACGCGCAAAAAGCGACGAGGATTAAGGTCGGCAGTAGCAGTCCGGCATTGGCTTCAAACCAATGTTTATTCACCCATGTTTTAAACGACTCTTCGGACTTAAAGTCAGCGGTTGTGGTTGTGTCATCGTAAGGTAGGCTGAACGATAATCCGGCAGGGCTTTTAATAGTGACGGCGGTACGTTCGAAAATGACCGCGGTTGTAACGTTATCTGCGAGTACGAAAGGGTGTGCGGTTGCTACGGCACTCATCCCTTTATTCGATTCAGACGTGATGGTTTTAGCCTGTAGTTGCTGTTGGCTAAAGGAACCATTTGCTACGCTCTGTAAGCTGTTTGTTAGCGACAGTTCATACGGTTCAGGCATGATGAGTGACAGATTGAAGGTTGTCATTTTAGTAAGTTGTAACGTAAGCGGAACCATTAAACAAGCAACTAGAAAAAAGAGTGTGACGAGTAGTTGCCACCATTTAAATTGCTGTTTACCAGCCATCATGCGTCGTGGTGAAAAGATACGTGTGAAATAATTGATGATAAAGGGTGTGCGTTTCATCTGTTGAACCTCCAATTTTGCGATGTAAGTCTAAGCCTGTGTATGCTGTCTATCCTTTTGTGCCACCAGACGTTAAACCTGAAACGAAGTTCTTTTGTAAGAGGAAGAACAACAGAACAATCGGTAACGCAGTTAGGATGGCACCGGCGGCAAATAAGGCCACTTTTTGTTGCTGTGGATCAGACACAAGTGTTTGGAGACCGACTGCTAAGGTCAATTGTTCATCAGTTCGTAGTAAGAACTTCGCGAGTAAAAAGTCGCCAAACGGTGCCATAAAAGCCCAAAGTGCTTGAACGGCAATCATTGGTCGTGCTAACGGTAAAATAATCTGCCAAAAAATACGGAAGTGACCGGCTCCGTCAATACGAGCGGATTCATCGAGGTCACGAGGAATGGTATCAAAGTAACCTTTCATCAACCACGTGTTCATCGGAATCCCACCACCAATATAAAGTACGGTTAAGAACCAGTACGTATCGAGTCCATTTAAGAGCATCGCCAAAACATAGAAGGCAGTTAAGGCAGCCATTGTTGGTACCATTTGGATAATAAGGAAGAACACGAGGCTGTTTTTTCGTCCTTTAAAACGATAACGGCTGTACGTATAGCCTGCCAATGTGACAACGGCCACTTGGATAACCATCACGGCGATTGCGATAATGATTGTGTTTTTATACCATAAGAGATAATTGGTTTCGCTGAATAGTCGTCTGAAACTATCAAGCGACCATTGTCCGCTCAAATCTAAGGTGAAGGCGACAACACTGCTGTCTTTGAAAGCAGAGGAAGCGGTGATTAACAGCGGATAAACAATGATGATACCAAGCCCAATTAAGAACAGATAGGTGAATAAATGGGCGAAAAAGCGTGCTTTCTTTTGACTTTGACCAAATTTCCGAGCCATCTTACATCATCTCCTCATTATTAAAGGCATTGGTTTTCTTAAAGGCAATCAACGAGACTGAGATGACGATGATTGAAATTAAGAGTGTGACGGCGGCAGCGACTGAATATTGTGGGGCTGTACCGGTCGTTAGTTTGTAGATCCATGAGATTAAAATGTCGGTTGAACCGGCGCCAGAACCCACACTGCCGGGGCCTCCTTCGTTGAAAAGGTAAATAATTGAGAAATTATTAAAGTTAAAGGTGTACTGTGTAATGAGGACGGGTGCGGTTGCGAATAAAATCATTGGTAAGGTAATCTTCGAGAAACGTTGGAATGGCGAGGCACCATCGATTTTAGCAGCCTCGTACATCTCTTCGGGAATCGATTGTAAGACACCAGTGACCATTACATAAATATATGGGAAACCGAGCCAACCTTGAATCATAATTAAGGCAGTCTTTGTCCAAAAAGGATCGGTCTTCCAGGAGATGGCATCAATATTGACGAATGGAAGATGATTGATGAACGGAATAACCTGGGCATTAATCGCGCCGATACTGTCATTGAACATGTTCGAAAAACTCATAATCGTAATGAAGGCAGGAACAGCCCATGGTAGTAAAAATAAAATACGGAAAAAGGCTTGGCCTTTCACGAATTTTTGATTGACGACCACGGCGGTAATAATACCTAATACAATTTGGAGCGTTGTGGCTAATAAGGTCCAAATAACGGTCCAAGAAAAGACACTGGCAAAGGTTGCCCGGTATGAAGCGAGTACGAATAAGTTTAAGAAGTTTTTAAAGCCGACCCAATCAAGCAAGCGAAAGGGGGTGATATGTTGAAAATCATAGTTTGTAAAGGCGATAAAAACGGTCACGATGACGGGGAAACAAATGACGAAAATCATCAATAAGTAAGCCGGCAAAGTTAATAAATACGGGAAACCTTCTTCGTATAATGAACGTAAGTTGTCTTTAGGGACAGTGTTGACTTTTAAGCCCTGCTGATGACGTCTGGCAATTGCACGCGCGTCACTAATAACGAGGACGTAAAAGAAGATGAAAATAAGTGTAACGATAATTTGTAAGGTCCCTCTAATCATCATGAATAAGGAGTTATCAACAACTGGGGTTGTGCCGAGGCTAATAAAATTAGCGAGGGCTGTAAAACCAAAGGTGAACATTTCAAAGAGAAAAAGAAGAAACACACTTAAGAAGATGCTCCCTTTGAAATATTGTTTGTTGTAGAACTGTCCTAATCCAGAGATAAGTGATAACAGGGTTGCCTTGGTTACGGATTGCTGTGTTGTTTTCATAGCTAATCTCCTCAATTCTGTCTTAAAATAAGCTGAAAAGACGCCCAGACTGACTCAATTAAGAGTGACAGAGTGAGCGTCTCAATCGTTAAGCCTTATTTGCTATCGTATTTTTCGCTAATATTTGTCTCAATGACTTTGACGGCATCATCTGCAGAAGCTTGTGCTTCTTTTTTGTCTGATACGGCATCAAACATGAGGTTTTCAACACCAGTCCAAACTTCACTCATCTCAGGAATCGTCGGTGTTGGTGTTGCTGATTTGAATTGATCAATCACGGCATTAGTTAAAGCGTCATCTGTTGCAGCAGCTTTAGCTCGTGCTGTTTCGTTAGCAGGAATTTCGTTCGTATCTTCATAGAAGGTAAAGGCATTATCAGCATTACCGGCATAGGCTAACCATTTTTGTGCGAGGTCAGCGTTTTTAGCATAAGAAGTTGCAACCCAAGCTTTACCACCAGCAAAGGGACTGTAAGCTTTATCGCCAGGTAATTTAGCAATTGCGGCTACACCATAGTCGATGTCTGCTTTTTTGTAGGTTGCTGCTTGCCAAGGGCCATCAATGACCACGGCTGTTTTACCTTCAGTAAATTCTTTTGTGACGAAATCTCCGGCACTTTTGTTATCGAGCATGCCTTTAGGCCATTTTTTATACCATTCTTTGGCATATTCAACACCTGCAACGGCACCATCATTGTTAAGACCGATGTCTTTAACATCTGTGCCATCCTCACCGAAAACATAACCACCGTTACCAGCTAATAAACCATAGCTATAGTAAAAGTCAGTCCATTTTGCTAAGAAAGCGGTGTTTTTTCCGTCTTCAGAAGCGAAGTCAAATTTAGTATCAGTTGCTAATTTTTCTAATTCTGTAAAGGTTGTTGGTGCTTTAGCGATTAAATCTTTGTTGTAATACATGACGAGTGTTTCAATAACAAAGGGTACGCCGAATTGTTTTTTCTCTGATGTGACAAGATTTTTTTCTTTATCACTAAAATCAGCAGCAGCCAATTCAGTTACTTCAGCTAAGTGGCCTTGTTGTGCTAAACCACCGACACGGTCATAAGCAGCCATCGTAACGTCAGGTGCTTTGCCAGCTGGTCCATCTAAGGGAATAGCTTCGAGCTGATCAAACATCGGTTTTGTCACGATTTTGATTTTAGCATCGTTGTCTTTTTCGAACTGAGCCTTAATACTTTCGACGTATGGTTTATACGTTTCTTCAACTGAAACAGTTAACGTGTTCGAATCGCTATCGGATGATTTTTTCTCTTCTTTCTTAGATGAACTGCTTGAACAACCTGCGAGTACAAGGGTGAAAATTAATAAGAGTGATGCGAATACCGTCAATTTCTTCTTCATGTTATTAGCCCCCAATAAGTTTATTTACTAACTAATTTAAGTATAACCATCTATGCAAACGCTTTCAATAGGTTGGAATGATGTTACCGGTAACATCATTCCAGCTGGAAAATAATAATTGGTCTATTGTTACAATGACTGCTCTAAAACGATGAAATCATTTGCTTGTAGTTGTATATGGGAAGTTGTCGTTTCAAAGTGACCAATAATTGGTCTTGCTTCTTTGAGCGCAGCGGTCTGTTGGTAGCGTCGCGTCTCAGGCGAACGATTAAATAAGGCTGTTAATTGGTTGGCTTCATCCTTCAAAGTGAAACCAATGAGTTCGTTGGGCGTGTCTAACCATGTTAAGTGACCGGTTTGAATGAGGTGGTTATATTGTTTACGGAAGCTCAGGATGTTTTTAGTGAAGGCGAGTAGGTCTTTGTCTTGCGCTTGTTCATCCCAAATCATACACTTACGGCAGTCAGGATCATTGAAACCATCTAGGCCGACTTCAGTACCATAATAGAGACACGGTGTTCCTTTTTGTAAAAATAAAAAGGCGAGCAATTGCTTTAAACGTTGTTTATCGTTAGCCATCCGCGAGAGCACGCGGGCTGTGTCATGTGAATCGAGCATATTGAACATCACAGCCGTAGTGTCTTTGCGGTACATCATTAGCTGGGTATTTAAGCCGGAAATCAAAGTCGCTTCATCGATTGATTTGTCGATGAAATAATCATTGATCGTCTCGATGTAAGGGTAGTTCATTGTCGCATGAAACTCATCGCCTTCGAGCCAACGTTGGGCGCTGTGCCATATTTCACCGAGAATATAAATGTCTGGTTTAATCGCTGTTAGAGCGGTCTTCATTTTTTTCCAGAAATGATGATCGACTTCATTGGCCACATCGAGGCGCCACGCATCAATCCCAAATTTTTCGATCCAGTACGTAGCAATGCTGATTAAATAGTCCTGCACTTCGGGGTTTGCGGTATTTAGTTTAGGCATATGTGTCGTAAAGGCAAAGGTGTCGAAGGATAAGGTCGGTTCATTTTCGATATTGCCGTTAACGCCAGTTTGAACGGGAAAGCTCTCAATGTGAAACCAGTCTTTAAAGCGTGATTTTTCTTCGTGTTGGAGCACATCCTGCCATTGGGGTGAGCGATCACCAATGTGATTAAAGACGGCATCAAGCATAATCCGCATGCCACGGTGGTGGGCTTCATCAACAAAACGTTGGAAGGTCTCATCATCACCAAAATGAGGGTCAATCGTGAAATAATCTTCGGTATCGTATTTATGGTTGCTTGGTGCTTTGAAAACAGGCGTGAGATAAAGCCCGTTAATACCAAGCTCGGCCAAATAGTCGAGATGATCGATAATACCTTGTAAATCGCCGCCATAAAAGGCTGATGTAGTTGGCGATTCTTGACTCCAGTCACGCACATCTGTCGGTGACAGGCTGGGATTACCATTAGCGAAGCGTTCGGGGAAAATTTGGTACCAGCGTGTATCGCTTGCCCAAGTCGGCGCACGATAGGCATCGATTGCGTGCAAATAGGGCAGGCGGAAGTAATAATTGGCATACGTTAAGACACGCTCACTGACGGGAAACGCGCCACGGTCACCAAAAAAGAGGGTGTCTGTTTGGCTTTCAAGAACGAAGCCGTATTGCCAACGGTGATGCGGAGGTTCAACGGTAATCTCCCAATAGTCGTGGGTGAGTGTCTGCGCAACTCTCTGCATCGGACGTTGTTCGCGCCACCAGTTATCGACCGTAAATAAGTAAGGATCACCGCCGATTAAATAAACCTTTTGAGCATCGGCTTTTTTTGTGCGAAGTCGTAAGTATAGGCGTCCATCACTGTGTAAAAAGGCATCTTCACTTTCGGGTCGGTGATAAATTGCTGCAAGTTCCATTTATAATTCCTCCTTTAAAATCAGGACACCAAAGGGTGCCAACTGTTGGTTGCTTGGGTCAAAGCCGTTGTTAAATAATGTCGTTGTGTCAGCAGAAGGTGTCACAACGAGTGGTGTATTCGATAGATTGACACGAATAATAAGACGTTCGTCTGTCGTTTCACGTATCAGTTCAAAAAGCTGTTCATCAGCAATGGCATTAAATTGTGTCGTTGCTTGTGCCAACTGTTGGCTGTATCGCTGGCGTAACTGCAGCAACTGCTTATAGTGTGCTAAAGCGCTTGTCGTAGAAGCTCGTTGCGCGAGATAAGGGGTGCCAGGCGACAACAGATTGTTCCAAGGGGCAACGGTTGAAAAGCCTTGAAAGGGCTGCTCATCCCAATTCATTGCACCACGGGCCGCATCTTTCGATCGTTGTTGAACAACGAAGAGTTGTTCAACAACGCTTAATTCTGCCGTGTCCTGTAAAAAAGAAGGGAGGCTTGGATCAGTTGCATAGTCTTTTAACTGCGGATGAATCGCATTTGTTAAGGCCAGCTCTTCACCTTGATAAAGCAGTAGCCAGCCGTTTAAAAACAGTTGCATGCATAAAAGGGCGATGGCTGCGTCAGTTGAGCCGTCACCAAATCGTGAAACGGCTCGCGGATGGTCGTGATTGCTTAAGTAAAGTGCCATTTGTCCGCTGTCGGCCTGTTGTTGATAGGCTAACAATTGACGTTTGAAGGCGGGTAAATCGAGCTGTTGTAACTGCTGTGCCACACCGCTGTCTCCACGTGTTTTTGTTTGAAAATGTCCGAAGGTAATTAAACAATCGATTGTTTCAAAGTAGCGCGGCACATCTGCGGGCTGGGCAGAAGCGGCTTCACCAAGTAAGACAAACGGCTGCTTTGTCCGCGCGGCAATCGCGGCCTTAAAGGCAGCTAAATGCTCGAAATTCCGAGGGAGATTAGCGTAATAACATTCAGCTAACACAGGTGTCTGCTTTGCTGTCGGTACCGACAAAAAACGTTGGTCTTTTGCTAAATGTGAGATGGCATCGAGTCGAAACCCGGCGACTCCGTGATTGAGCCAATAAGCTGCCACCGCCGCTAAGTCATTAATGACTGCGGGATTTTCCCAGTTCAAGTCGGGCATTTCCGGAGCAAACAAGTGAAAATAGGCTTGCTGAGATGAGGCATCATACTGCCACGTACTGCCACCGAAAAACGAGGCCCAATTTGTCGGTGGTTGCGTTGGGGTAGCTGCTTGCCAAATGTAGTAATCACGGTATTGGGAATGCTGATCGGCAAGCGCTGCCTCAAACCACGGATGCCGATTCGAGGTATGATTGATGACTAAATCTAAATAGATGGCAATATCAAATTGTTTCGCGCGGGTAATCACACGTTTCAAGTCCGCTAATGTACCATATTCAGGTGCAATCGTATAATAATCGCTGACATCATAGCCGTTATCAATGCCGGGCGATTGAAAGATAGGGCTGAGCCAGATAGCGGTGATTCCCAGTTCAGCGATGAGGGGGAGTCGGTCATATAAGCCGTTTAAGTCACCAATCCCATCATTATTACTGTCTTGAAAACTTTTTAAATAGACGTGATAAATAAGTTCGGTCATGTCTCTCTCCTTTATGCCTCGCCTTCTTGTCGTGAAGGGGTGAGCAGTAATGTTGGTTCAAATAAAAACCGCGACGGTGTCGGTTCTTGATTGATTTTATCTAAAATCATTTGACCGCAGGTTTCTCCCATTTCGATAATCGGTTGACGCACGGTTGTAATATGAGGCTGTGAAACACGGTCGAGATAAATGCCATCGAAGCCAGTGATACCGATATCTTGACCGATTTTTAAAGAGGTGAACTGTTTAACGGCTTGCAACACACCTGTCGCGATATTATCGGAGGCGCAGACAATGCCAATCCGCTCGCGAGTAGGTGCCTGCATCGCCTTTGTTAAAAAGTGGCGCATGAACCGTTGTGAGTCATTGAAAGAATTGGGCATATTATAGACGACGCTGTCTCGTTTCCAGGCGCTCATCGTCGCAACGTAGCCTTGTTCACGTGATAATTCAAAGGCTTCCTTAATATTGGTACCGAAGAAAAAGATACGCGTGTAGCCATCTTGTAATAATTGTTCGGTCGTTAAGGCTGTCCCTTTGTAATTATTAATATCGACGTAGTCAAAGCCATGTTTATTTTCACCAAAAAAGACGATAGGCTCTGTTAGCGCTTGTATTAGGGGAAGGTATTGTTCACGGAATCCGGCGACAATTAAGCCGTCACAATTTCCGATATCGAGGGACTCAGGTTGCACAAGCTGAATCGAATAGCGCTGTTTGGCGAGTGTCTTATTTAAGCCGAGCAATAAATACATGTAGTAGGGCTCAGTCGTATCGACCTCTTCTAAAAAGAGAAACTTAATAATTTGCGTGCGTTTCGTCACAAGTGCTTTGGCGGCATAGTTGGGCGTGTAATTGAGTTCTGCCATCACTTTTAAAACAGCCGTACGCACGTCAGGTGCCACTTTTTCAGGATGGTTGACGACACGCGACACAGTCATTTTAGAGACATGTGCCATTTTGGCAACATCAGATAAGGTTGTCATAAACGGTCTCCTTTCGCGTAAAGTAAACGTTTACATCTTAAAACAAGTGTAAATGCAAACGTTTGCATTGTCAAATGAAGCATCAAAATGAATAGTTGTGACAAAATAACAAACTTTTTTAATAAAAAATGTTTGGTTTTTTTATAGGAGGGAAAGTTTAAAGTGTAACGATAATTTAAGTTACGCCAAAAAATTCAAAGAGAAGAGGGATAGGTATGAGTGGAGCATTTGACAAGCTTAAAGGGAAAGCAAAAGAAGCAGCAGGTAAAGCACTTAACGATGACTCTTTAAAAAATAAAGGCAAGGCCGATCAAGTCAAAGGTGAAGTGAAAAAAGCTGCAGGTAAGGTGAAAGACTCGTTTAATGATAAAGACAAATAACTGACACAATACGAGAGAAAGATAGGAGATGTTAGCATGTTACATTTTATTTGGGTATTAATTATTGGTGCAATTATTGGTGCAATCGCCGGAGCAATTACTAAGACAGCCTATGGCTGGGTCGGCAACATCGTGGCCGGTATTGTTGGTTCATGGTTAGGTGAATTGATTTTAGGTAGCTGGGGCCCATCGCTCGCAGGTATGGCGATTTTTCCATCGATTATCGGTGCGGTTATTTTAGTATTTGTCGCATCACTTATTTTTGGAAAACTGAAAAAAGATTAGTGAACTAGAGGTTAAAAATGAAAGTAGCTTATAGCAAAGTCGCTTGACCACTTTTCACAGAAAAAGCAGTTTGATTCGACTTTGTCTACAATCTGGAGCCAACATTTTTTGTTGGCTTCTTTTTTTGTCCTCCTTTTAGCAAACCAACTGAATTTAATTGCAATTATTGGTATAATAAACTGTAATTAGGGAGTGATGATGAAAGTGACGTTAGTTGAAGAAGCACGAGTATTTATAGCGGAATGCTATAAAGAATTGAATAAGACGTCTGCGTTAGCTCAACGACTTAAGCAAATTGAATGTGAAATTAAAACAACTCATACATATAAACATACCGAAGAGGAACTCGCGCATGGCGTGAAAATGGCTTGGCGCAACAACAACCGTTGCATCGGCCGTCTCTTTTGGCAACAACTGCAATTGATTGATGCTAGATCGGCGACGACAGCTGTTGAGGTTGAAGCGGCGTTGTTGCATCATATTGAAGCGGGTACGAATGGTGGAGCGATTAGACCAACAATTACGGTCTTTGAGCCAGGAAGGGTGCGGATTTGGAATGAGCAATTGATTCGCTATGCTGGCTATATTGTTGATGGCAAACAAATCGGTGATCCCTTATCAAATGACATTACGAAACTTTGTCAACGATTAGGATGGCAATCGAATAAAACTGACTTTGATGTCCTGCCATTATTGTTTCAAGTGGATGAACACTCGCCCTTGTGTATGCGGGACATTCCGTCACCGTTAGTAAAAGAAGTAACGATCACACATCCAGACTATCCAAAATTGGCAGAATTAAGCTTGAAATGGTATGCAGTGCCGATTATCGCCAATATGCGTCTAAGCATCGGTGGTATTTCTTATGAAGCTTGTCCGTTTAACGGCTGGTACATGGGAACCGAGATTGCTTCACGTAACCTCGTCGATACTGCCCGTTATAATAAATTGCCCGCGATTGCGACCGCCTTAGGAATTGAGACGCGCAAAAATCGTGAGTTGTGGCAGGACCGTGCCTTACTCGAGTTGAATTACGCAGTGTTAGATTCCTACAAGCGGGCAAAAGTGCAAATGGTCGATCATCATACGGCAGCCAAACAATTTGCCCAATTTGAGTCGAATGAAGTGGAAGCACACCGTGAAGTTACAGGGAACTGGGCGTGGTTGATACCACCGATGTCGCCTGCAAGCACACATATTTTCCATCAGCCCTATGCGAATACGACCAAAACACCTAACTTTTTTTATAAAAAATCACTGTTTGAGAAGGAAAATCACTGTCCTTTTCAGCAATAAAAGAGTACTCTTAAATAAGACCATTTTTTGAACGAAAAGAGGACTAAGATGTTAAAATATACCATCTGTTTTATTAAATATCACGATTCACTTTTACTGTTGAATCGTTTAAAAGCGCCATGGATGGGCAGTTGGAATGGTGTCGGTGGCAAGTTGGAACCGAATGAAACGCCGCAAGCCTGTATCATTCGAGAAATACATGAAGAAACAGGGATACGTCTTGACAAAGTGACCGCGCGTGGTGAGATGCGATGGACTAATTTTGGCACCGCTAATGGAGGTATGTATTTATTTACCGCAGAATTAACAAAAAAACCATTTGTTGGTCCGCAGGTGAGCATTGAAGGGTTATTGGATTTTAAAACAATTGAATGGGTGCTGTCACCGGATAATACAGGAGTGGTTAACAATATTAAACCGCTGTTAGCAACGCTGTTTGAGGCGGAGCCAACTAGTATTTACCAGGCAGATTATGAAGTGAACAATTTGATACGTTTTGTGAAAGTGCAGTAGCAGACGTTTGGATGGAAGAGGGAATGATATGGAAAATAAAAATAAAGGCCAACGGATTGACTATGGTATTATCGTCACGATGTTATTGTTTGCGGCCGTTAGCTTAATCGCAATTTATACCGCCTTAAATACGGATCCAGCCTATGGTCGTTCATTGGTTATTCGCCAAGGGGCATTTTACATAATCGGAGCAGTCGCAGTTGCTGTAATTATGCGGATTGATCGGGAACTCATGATTAAACTGACCCCGTATTTATACGTATTTGGGCTGTTTATTTTACTACTCGTCCTTATTCCTGGCATCGGTGTCGAAGTCAATGGGGCACGTAGTTGGATAAAACTTCCAGTTGTTGGGCAGTTTCAACCAGCTGAATTAATGAAGATTTGCCTCGTATTAATGCAAGGTAAAGTTATTATCGAACATAATAAGGCGGCTAAAATTAGAACAGTCAGAACCGACTGGGTGTTATTGTTTAAAATATCACTAACATCGTTCATTCCATTTGTCTTAATTTTACTGGAGAACGATTTAGGAACCGGCTTAGTTATAATGGCGATTACGCTAGGTATGTTTATCATTTCAGGGATTACGTGGCGGATTCTCTTACCCTTGATTTTAGGCGTGTTCTCATTAGGCGCAGCGATGATTTATACTGTAATGGTTAAACCAGAATGGCTCGCATTGATTGGTTTCAAACAGTATCAATTTGGACGAATCACCTCGTGGTTGGATCCTTATTCATCTGCTGATTCAGATGGCTATCAATTAATTTTAGCAATGCAAGCCATCGGATCGGGTGAAATTACCGGTTATGAAGGCACGAATGGAATGGCATCAATTCCCGAAGGTCATACCGATATGATTTTTGCGATGATTAATCATCACTGGGGCTTTATTGCCGGCAGTATCGTTATTGCCTTGTTCTTTATTCTCGTCTACCAAATTATTGGAACAGCCTTGGATTTAAAAGATGAGTTTTACGCGGTTATTTGTACCGGTGTTGTGATGACAATTATGTTCCATGTGCTTGAAAATGCCGGGATGACAATTGGCTTGCTACCGATTACAGGGATTCCATTGCCATTTATTAGTTATGGTGGGACCTCGCTCGTCGTTAACTTGTTAGGGATAGGTGTCATAATGTCGATGCGTTTTAACTCACCTGATTCAATGTTTTCGAAAGAAGAAAAAGAAACTGATATTGCCTTATATGATGTTAAGAAACGAAAATAATAACTGCCGTCAGCACCTTCCTTACAGAAAGATGCTGGCTTTTTTTATTCAGAATCTTTCCGCTAAAAGGTTGTCCAAATACTAAAAATCAACTATGATAAGGATAGAAACAGAAAAAAGAAGAGTGAGGGATAATAAATGATTAAATTTTATGAATACCCTAAGTGTACGACGTGTAAGAAAGCCAAAAAATGGTTGTCTGATAACGATGTCGCTTTTGAAGCAATTGATATCGTAGAAGAAACACCGACTGCCGCACAATTAAAAGCAGCCTTTGAGAAAACAAACTTACCAATCAAACGTTTTTTCAACACAAGTGGTCAAAAATACCGCGAATCAAACTTAAAAAATAAGATTGATCGCATGACAAATGATGAAATTTTCGCCTTACTTGCAACTGATGGGATGTTAATTAAACGTCCATTAGCAATCAGTGATGAGATGGTTACCTTAGGTTTTAAAGAAGAAGATTACGCGCGTTTTTGGAAATAAAACTAAACTAACTGAAAAGGGGTTTTTTAATATGACTGATTACAAAGCTTATAAATACACAGAGGAACATGAATGGGTAAAAAAAGACGGCGATAATTACTACATCGGTATTTCATTACATGCACAAGATGAACTAGGCGATATCGTTTTTGTTGAAGTTCCTGAAGTCGATGATACAATCGAAAAAGGCGATTCATTCGGAAGTGTTGAATCTGTTAAAACAGTCTCAGAACTTTATGCACCAGTTGGTGGTACCGTTGTTTCAGTCAATGAGCTACTTGAAGATGAGCCTGAAACGTTAAACCAAGATCCGTATGAAAAAGGTTGGATTTGTGCATTAACCGATGTTGATGAGGCAGCTTATAATGAGCTACTAACATATGAACAGTACGAAGCATTTATCGCAGAAGCATAAAAGAGAGCAATAAAAGTGAAGGCAGCAGGCATAACTTCGCAGATGTTGACATGTGAAAGAAGCGCGACTAATGACAGTCGCTGACTTTCGCATCAAATATCCCAGCTGTTAGCTTATTCAACGCTCAAATCAAAGCAGTTTAATTCCACTTTGACTATCATCTGAAATCATTCAAGGCGACAGACGCTTTGAATGATTTTTATTTTAAGAAGGAGGGATGTCATGCAAGAGTGGTACGAACCCTCATTTCATGAAGCAAGGGAACAGCAGCGCGCCTTTGCCGTCTTGTTTTACACACCGATGTGTGGCAGTTGTCACGTCGTGGAACGACAACTCGATATTATTGCAGAGACAGTTCCAGAACTGACGTTAGTTAAAATGAATCTCAATTATTTACCGAAAATCGTGCAAACTTATCAAATTCAAAGCGTTCCAAGCGTGTACCGCTTTGATACGAACGGTGTCGTCAAGCGCCTCACCGTGATTGATAATGTGACCGAATTGTATCGTGAGTTAATAGTGCTAAAAAAAAAGTGAAACAGTGATTGACTTGTGTAGCGCAAGCCTTTATAATTACGTTAATAAGTATAACTTTATATGATATTTCTTATCAAGAGTGGTGGAGGGACTTGCCCGATGAAACCCAGCAACCCCATGAGAATGGACGGTGCTAAATCAAGCTAAGTGAGTGATCACTTAGAAAGATGAGAAGCGGGCTATTCTAATAATAGACGTTTCACATCTTTCTGAAATTCAGAAAGATGTTTTTTTATGCTTAAAAAGCGGTTAATAAGAAAGGTTGGAGCAGATGATTAAATTAGAAAATGTCAGCAAGACGTTTCAAACGCGCAACGGTGCAGTAGACGCTGTTAAAAATGTTAGTTTTGAGATTGAAACTGGCGAAATTTTCGGAATAATCGGCTATTCGGGAGCAGGTAAAAGTACGCTTATCCGGATGTTTAATGGCCTTGAAACACCAACAGCCGGTAATATTCAGTTAAATGATATCGCCATTTCAAATATCCAAGGGGCAGACCTTCGCAAGGCACGCCAAAAAATCGGCATGATTTTTCAACACTTTAACTTGTTATGGTCACGCACAGTCGCCGAAAATATTGCGTTTCCATTGGAAATTGCTGGTGTGAAAAAAGCAGAACGTGAGCGTCGTGTAGCTGAACTGATCCACTTAGTTGGCTTAGACGGACGTGACAAATCGTATCCCGCACAACTCAGTGGCGGTCAAAAACAACGGGTCGGCATTGCCCGAGCGTTAGCCAATGATCCTGACGTGTTGCTGTGTGATGAGGCGACCAGTGCGCTCGATCCACAGACAACAAGTGAGGTACTCAACTTGTTAACCGATATTAACAAACGTCTTGGCTTAACAATTATCCTAATTACGCATGAAATGCCCGTTATCCGTAAAATCTGTAACCGTGTCGCAGTGATGGAAGGCGGTAAAGTCGTCGAATTAGGCGAGGTCTTGACGGTATTCCAAACACCACAACAAGAAATCACCCGTCGTTTCGTCTCGCAGGCCACTGATGATACCCAAACAGCTGAGATTGAACAAATGTTGATTGAAACGTATCCGACCGGTTTACTAGCGCGCTTAGTCTTTACAGCCTCACAAACGACGCAGCCAGTCATTACCGACTTGGCGAAAAAATTCGACATCGATATTAGCATTTTACATGGATCGATGACACAAACACGCAACGGTGCGTATGGTTTCCTCTTTATCCAACTGGTTGGGGCCGAAGCGAACATTGCAGCAACGAAAGCATACCTAGCAGAGATTGACGTCAGAATGGAAGTGATTCGTGCATGAATGAATTAATGGAAAAATGGTTACCGAATATTAGCTGGTCAGAAGTATGGACGGCGACGCAAGAAACGTTAATTATGACAGTTATCTCAATCGTCTTTGTCTTTATTTTAGGCCTGTTACTCGCGTTACTCTTATTTTTAACACGCGATCAAAGCAACATCTTCATTAAACTAATCAATTGGGTGTCAGTGGCCTTCGTTAATATTTTCCGCTCGATTCCGTTCATCATCTTAATCGTCCTCCTGATGCCATTTACGAAAACCATCATGGGAACAGTCATTGGTACTGCGGGCGCATTCCCGGCCTTGATCATTTCAGCGGCACCATTTTATGCCCGCCTCGTTGAAATCGCCTTCGTTGAAATTGATAAAGGTGTGATTGAAGCGAGTCGTGCAATGGGTGCGAGTCAATGGACGATTATTCGTAAAGTATTATTGCCTGAAGCGATGCCGGCCATTATTTCTGGCTTAACCGTAACGACGATTTCATTGATTGGCTACACGGCAATGGCGGGGGTTATCGGCGCTGGTGGTTTAGGAAACATGGCTTACTTCACTGGTTTCCAACGCTCACAAAATGATGTGACATTTGTAACAACTGTTATTATTTTAATCCTCGTCTTTATTATCCAATTTATTGGCGATAAGATTACAACGAAACTTGATAAACGTTAATTAATTAAATGGGGGGAACAAACATGAAAAAAATCATTTTAAGTCTTGTTACTGTATTAGTACTTGTCACCTTAGCTGCCTGTGGTGGCAATGATGACGCCAAAAAAGACAGTGCTAAACTGGTGGTCGGTGCCTCAAACGTGCCGCACGCTGAGATTTTAGAAAAAGCAAAACCACTCCTTGCAAAAGAAGGGGTCGAACTTGAAATCAAAAAGTACCAAGATTACATTTTACCAAATAAACAATTGGCATCAGGTGATTTAGATGCCAACTATTTCCAACATATTCCTTACTTAGAACAATACAACAAAGATAACGAGACCGATTTAGTCAGTGCCGGCAAAATTCATATTGAACCGTTCGGTATTTATTCAGCTAAATTCAAAAAAGTCAGTGATATCAAAGACGGTGCGACGATTTTAATTAGTAACAGCACAGCTGACCAAGGACGGATTTTAATGTTACTTGAGCAAGAAGGGCTCGTTAAAATTAACGACAGCATTAAAGATAAAGTCACAGCTACAATTAAAGATATTGACAACATCAAACACTTGAAATTTTTAAATCAAGTTGATCCTGGCCTCTTGGCACAAGCGTATAAAAACGAGGAAGCTGATTTATATGCCATCAATACTAACTATGCGATTGATGCGGGCTTGCAACCGACAGAAGATGCGTTGATTCTTGAAAATTCTGACTCACCATACGCGAACATTGTAGCGGTGAACAAAGCAGATAAAGACAATGCTAATATTAAAAAATTAATTAAAGTATTGCACTCGAAAGCAATTCAAGACTTCATTACTGACAAATATGAGGGTGCGGTTTTACCAACCAAGTAACGATATAACAATAGTGTGGGAGTTCGCTCCTTCGCTATTTTATATATAGTTCAAAAAGAGTGAATATTCGCAATATTTATCAATTAGGAGGAATGGGATATGAAAAAAGCAATTTTAGTAATTATTAGCGCCATTTTATTAGTGGTATTGGCAGCATGTGGGTCAGCCGATGCGACAGCCGAGAAGAAAGAGAAAACAACGACGTTAGTGATAGGGGCATCTAACGTACCGCATGCCGAAATTTTAGAAGAGGCAAAACCAATCTTGAAAAAAGAAGGTATTATCTTAGATATTAAAAAATACCAAGATTACATCTTACCGAATAAAAACTTAGCAGATGGTGAATTAGACGCCAACTACTTCCAACATATTCCCTTTTTGGAGTTATCGAATAAAGAAAACGACACAGACTTAGTCAATGCCGGTAAAATTCATATTGAGCCCTTCGGTATTTACTCATCGAAATACAAAGATGTGGCTGATGTCAAAGACGGCGCAACCATTTTAATTAGTAATAACGTTGCTGAACATGGTCGTATTTTAATGTTATTAGAAAAAGAAGGCTTAGTGAAGATTAACGATTCAGTTGAAAATAAAGTCGATGCGACCCTCGATGATATTGAAAACACGAAACACTTGAAATTCTTAAATCAAATCGATCCAGGTTTACTTGCAAAAGCCTATAAAAATGACGAGGCTGATCTTTATGCCATCAATACGAACTATGCGTTAGATGCGGGCTTGAAACCAACGGAAGATGCCTTAATTTTAGAGGATGCTGATTCACCGTATGCAAATGTGATTGCGGTTAATGCCAAGGATAAAAACAAGGCAGCCATCAAAAAATTAGTTGCAGTTTTACAATCAAAAGAAATCCAAGATTTTATTACTGATAAATATGAAGGTGCCGTTGTGCCAGTGAAGTAGATAGCACTGGCACACGCATTTTCCTGAAAGCTTGACGATTCGTGTAGCTAGGATTTTTCAGTAATGAAAGGAGAGACGTTACATGTCTCTCCTTTTTTAATGTGGATCAAGAATTTATCAATTTAAAAGGCATACAATGTTTTCGTAATTTGTTACAATAAGGGTATGACAGTATGCTGAATTTGATTATCAATTTGAATCATCTAAGTGATAATCGCTAAAAGAAACCTTACACTGATGTGATTTCAGCATTGCTTTTAGATTAAAATCATACTAAACTAATAATTATTAGAAAAAGTTGGAGGGATATTAATGAGCACGTTACAAGTGAAAGATTTACATGTGTCAATTGAAGGAAAAGAAATTTTAAAAGGTGTTAACCTAACAATGAATTCCGGTGAAGTACATGCCATTATGGGACCAAACGGAACAGGTAAATCAACTTTATCATCAGCAATTATGGGGCATCCCTCATACGAAGTAACGTCTGGTGAAATTTTATTAGACGGCGAAGATGTCTTAGAAATGGAAGTTGATGAACGCGCACGCGCAGGTCTTTTCTTAGCAATGCAATACCCAAGTGAAGTCACTGGGATTACAAACGCTGAATTTATTCGTTCAGCAATCAACGCTCGTCGTGAAGAAGGCGACGAAATGCCAATTATGAAATACTTGAAACAATTAGATAAAACAATGGAAGGCCTTGAAATGACTGAAGAAATGGCAGAACGTTATGTCAACGAAGGTTTTTCTGGTGGTGAAAAGAAACGTAACGAAATTTTACAAATGATGATGATCAAACCTAAATTCGCAATTTTGGATGAGATTGACTCAGGCTTAGATATCGATGCATTGAAAATCGTTTCTAAAGGTGTCAATGAAATGCGTGGCGACGACTTTGGTTGCATGATTATTACCCATTACCAACGTCTCTTAAACTACATTACACCCGATCACGTTCATGTGATGATGAACGGTAAAGTTGCTTTATCAGGTGGACCAGAATTAGCTAAACGCTTAGAAGCGGAAGGTTATGAAGGCATTCGTGCTGAATTAGGACTTGAAGTAGATGCGAAAGAAGTAGCAAACGACTAAAAAAGGGAGGAAGATACAGATGGTCTTACAAACGATTGAAACCATTAACCCTGCATTTATTACGTCATTTGCGCAAAAAACAGCAGAACCGTCATGGTTAACTGATTTACGTATACAAGCATGGGCTAAAGCAGCAGAATTAGAGTTACCGTACGTTGATAAAACAAAGATTAAACGATGGAATTTCACAAAGTTCAGCCAATACGCTGGCTTGGCACAACCTAACTTCGGGAAGAAATTACCTGGAATCGTGGCTGAAATTGCCGATGTCGACAATCAAGAGATGTCGCTTTACATTCAAGAAGATCAAACACCTGTCCACTTACACCTGTCACAAGAAGCGATTGATAAAGGCGTTATTGTGCAAGACTTAGCAACAGCTGTTAAAGAAAACAGTGCGTTAGTGCAACAATACTTTATGACAACGGCTGTCAAAATGGATGAAAACCGTTTAACAGCCTTCCATACAGCGCTTGTTAATAGTGGCCTGTTTATTTATGTGCCTAAAAACGTTGAATTGTCAACACCAATTCAAGCTGTTTTCATTCAAAATGATGACCGTAAACCGTTTATGAACCATGCGATTATTGTGGCTGACGAAAGTTCAAAATTAACTTATGTTGAAAACTATGTCGGTCAAACAGGGAAACGTCGTGCGATTGCGAACATTATTTCAGAAGTTATCGTTAAAGATAACGCCATCGTTACTTACGGTGCAGTCGATACGCTAGACGCAAGCGTGACGTCATACATTAACCGTCGTGGTCACGTCTTACGCGATGCTACTTTAAACTGGGCAATCGGTGTGATGAATGATGGCAACTCAGTCATTAACCATTTAACAAACCTTGTGGGTGATAACTCAAACAGTGATGTTAAAACAGTTACGGTTGGAACAGGTAAACAAACACAAAACTTCACAACCGAAATCCGTCAATTTGGGAAAGCCTCTAACGGCATGATTTTAAAACACGGTGTTGTATTAGACGCAGCGACGTCAATCTTCAACGGTATTGGTCATATTATGCACAATGCCAAAGGTGCTGATGCACAACAAGAATCACGTGTTCTCATGTTAAGCGATAGCGCACGTGGCGATGCGAACCCGATTTTATTAATTGATGAAGACGAAGTAACAGCGGGTCACGCTGCCTCTGTCGGTCGTGTGGATGAAGAAGCGTTATTCTATCTTCAAAGTCGTGGTCTGAGCTTACATGAAGCTGAACGTTTAGTTATTCACGGTTTCTTGAATCCAGTTGTGGATCAATTACCAATTAAACGCGTGAGTGAATTACTCTCACACGAGATTGAAAGGAAAGTGAAACGCTAATGAACCCTTTATCTGTCAAAGCTGATTTTCCGATTTTAACGCAGGTGGTTAATGAACGTCCGCTTGTTTATCTTGATAACGCTGCGACGTCTCAAAAACCCCAATGCGTGATTGATGCAGTGTCGCATTATTATGAAACAACGAATAGTAATGTGCACCGTGGTGTACATACGCTCGGTTCTCAAGCGACAGATTTATACGAGGGTGCCCGTGCGAAAGTACAGGCGTTCATTAAGGCAAACGATGCAGCTGAAATCATCTTTACCCGTGGCACAACAGCTTCTATCAATATCGTGGCCTCAAGCTACGCGATGGCACAGTTGCAGGTAGGCGATGAAATCGTCATTTCACCAGCCGAACATCACAGTAATTTGATTCCATGGCAGCAGGTTGCTCAGCAAACCGGTGCAACCTTAACTTACTTTGAGTTGGAGGTAGACGGTCGTCTGACAGTTGAGAAAGCAGCTGCAGCGATTAATAAACAAACTAAAATCGTGGCTTTAGCCCAGGCCTCAAATGTGCTGGGGACGATTAATCCAATTAAAGAGATTGCGGCCATCGCTCATGCCAACGGTGCCATCATCGTGGTTGATGGGGCACAATCCGTGCCACATTTACCAGTTGATGTCCAAGAACTCGACATTGATTTCTTGGCATTTTCGGGACATAAGATGATGGGACCAACCGGTATCGGTGTCTTATATGGCAAACGGGCTTTGCTCGAAGCAATGGATCCAGTTGAGTATGGCGGCGAGATGATCGATTTTGTAACGTTGGAAGGGGCAACTTGGAAAGAGTTGCCGTGGAAATTCGAAGCAGGTACACCGATTATTGCCGGGGCAATTGGCTTAGGTGCGGCAATTGACTACTTGAATACGATCGGGATGGCAACCGTAGCAGCCCATGGCACAGAACTGGTGGCCTATGCGCTTGAACGGTTACGTACAATTGAGGGCATTGACATACACGGTCCGCTTGATCCGCAACAACGAACAGCCTTAGTGTCATTCAATGTCGGTGATATACATCCGCATGACTTATCGACGGTACTAGATGAACAAGGGATTGCGATTCGGGCCGGTCATCACTGCGCCCAACCGTTAATGAAATGGCTCGGGGCCTCATCAACGGCCCGTGCAAGTTTTTATATGTACAATACGAAAGCGGAAGTCGATGCCCTCGTGGCAGCAATCGAACTGACAAAGGAGTATTTTGGCTATGGTGAAGCGTAATTTAGATCAATTATACCGACAAGTAATTATTGAACATTATCGTAAACCGCGTAACAGTGGCGAGCTTACGAATGAGACGCATCAAATTGAAATGAATAACCCAACCTGTGGCGATCAGATTTTTTTACATCTGAAAGTAGTAGATAGCCTAATTGAAGAGGCGAAGTTTACTGGCTCAGGTTGCTCGATTTCAATTGCGTCAGCCTCAATGATGACTGAAACAATTAAAGGACATACGATTGAACAGGCGCTCCTAATATCGGACGACTTTTCAGCGATGATGCAAGGGCAACCACATGCACACATCGATGAAGAAAACGGTGAATTAGAAGCCTTGGCAGGCGTTGCCCAGTTTCCAGCCCGCATCAAGTGTGCCACCTTAGCTTGGAAGGCGATGGAAAAAGCACTGGCAACGACAGAAACGAACAATTAACGAGGAGGAATGACAATGGCTCCCAATATGCCAGAATTAAGCGATTATGAATATGGTTTCCACGATAAGGACGTCTCTATTTTTAGAACAGAACGTGGCTTAACAGCTGAAATCGTTACTGAAATTTCCAACATGAAAAAAGAACCACAATGGATGCTTGACTTCCGTTTACGTTCCCTAGAACAATTTTATAAAATGCCAATGCCAATTTGGGGTGGTGACCTCTCTGAACTGAAATTTGAGGACATTACGTATTACGTTAAACCGTCTGAAGGAACAGTAAGTGACTGGGATGAAGTACCAGCTGAAATCAAGGCAACGTTTGATAAACTTGGTATTCCAGAGGCTGAACAAAAATATTTAGCCGGTGCATCTGCACAGTACGAATCAGAAGTGGTGTATCACAACATTCAAAAAGACCTTGAAGACAAGGGTGTTATTTTTAAAGATACCGACTCAGCCTTACGCGAAAATGAAGCTATTTTCCGTGAGTACTTCGGTAAAATTATCCCACCGCAAGATAATAAGTTTTCAGCCTTGAACTCAGCCGTTTGGTCGGGTGGCTCGTTCATCTACTGCCCACCTGGTGTAAAGGTAGAAACGCCATTACAAGCGTACTTCCGTATTAACTCACCGAATATGGGCCAATTTGAACGAACGTTGATTATCGTTGACGAAGGCGGTTCAATCAACTATGTTGAAGGCTGTACTGCTCCTGTTTATACGACGAACTCACTGCACTCTGCTGTCGTTGAAATCATGGTAAAAGAAGGCGGCTATTGCCGTTATACGACGATTCAAAACTGGGCGAACAACGTTTATAACTTAGTGACAAAACGTACATTCTGTGATGCAAATGCAACAATGGAATGGATTGATGGGAACATTGGTTCAAAATTAACAATGAAATACCCATCGGTTTACCTTCGGGGCGAAGGCGCGCGTGGCACAACCTTAACAATTGCGATTGGTGGCCGTGGCCAACGTCAAGATACCGGAACAAAAATGATTCACTTGGCGCCAAACACATCTTCTTCGATTGTCTCGAAATCAATTGCTAAACAAGGTGGTAACGTTACTTATCGTGGGATGGTTCACTTTGGTCGTAAAGCGAAAAATGCGCGTTCGAATATCGAATGTGATACGCTCATTATGGACCATGAATCAACGTCGGATACGATTCCGTACAACGAAATTTTAAACAGTCAAATTTCATTAGAACATGAGGCTAAAGTGTCACGTGTATCTGAAGAACAGTTATTTTACCTCATGAGCCGTGGCTTGACTGAAGTAGAAGCAACTGAAATGATTGTAATGGGCTTTATTGAACCCTTTACCAAAGAATTACCGATGGAATATGCCGTTGAAATGAACCGTCTCATTAAATTTGAGATGGAAGGATCAATTGGTTAGAGATTAAAACAAAGCTAGGGCTGCTGTTACATTGGCAGCTTTGGCTTTTTTTTATAGCTCTTTTTTCATCAAAGACGGCTAACAAAGATGGTGTGGTTGTGTTGTCGGTTGGTACTCTTTAGTTTCTCTACAATTGCACTCATAATCAGTGTCACTAAAATATTGGGGGTGGTATGTGCATCGCTATTCAAAACAACGTCAGCAATTTGTAAGTGAATTAAGCGGTCATGTTGAGAAATGATCAGTGGCTGCCTATAGTCAACTGCTGGACTACCTGCTAGTTATACAATTTAATTATCAAACAGAGAGCCTCCCGACATTATTCAGGGGAGGCTCTCTGTTTGTAGACAAAGTCTAATTCAATGTCATTTATTTTCTAAGTTATTTGTTTCTAACCGATTTATTTAACGCTAGGACTTCAACTGATCCGCTGACGAAAAGCGTGGTTGATCAGCCGCTATTTTAGGGTCATGGCTATCCCACGGCCAGCCACCAAATTGTGTCACTTCAAAATCGGCATAGGCTTGTTCAACTTCTGCACGCGTAGTCATCACAAATGGGCCATAAGCAAAGACCGGTTCATCAATCGTCTGACCGATAAACACCATAAAGGTCGTGTCAGCTGTGGCTTCAAAGGTTGTCGGCTCATCATCGGTATAAACGAGTAATGTTTTTGCTGGAATGACGGAGTCTTTATGAGTGAGGCTACCGCTCATAACATACAGTTGTACCTTAACATCAGTTGGATAAGCCGGAATCACAAAGTGATTGCCAGCCTCGATTTGACCATCCCAGACATTGATGTGATGGTTGGCTTCAAAGCCATAAGAACTGGCAGGGGCACTGCCAGAGACGGCATCATCGTAACGGCCAACGAGCACTTTTAAATAATTTTTAGCAGGGTTTGTTTCAGCCAATGGCACGACTGGAATCGTTTCACGCCAATGCATTTGGTAGGCCGGCTCGCCCATTTTTAAACGTTTGGGCATGTTGAGCCAAATTTGGACGATTTCAAACGGATTCGGCTGCTCGGTTTCAATCAAAGGAAACATTTCAGCGTGCTGAATGCCCTTACCTGCAACCATCCATTGCACATCGCCATCAGCATAGCGGCCACTGTTACCAAATGAATCGAAGTGGTCGATTACCCCCTTACGTGCGTATGTAATCGTCTCAAAACCACGGTGTGGATGTGCGGGAAAACCCGGCACATGGCGGCCATGATACATTTTCCAGCCCCGTGTTTTACTAAAATCATTGCCTTTAATCCAGTCAGTCGGGTATTCACTCGGTGCCATGTTACCGTCGCCACTAGGATAAGTATCCGTGTGATGACCGACTAAAATAAAGGGGTTTTGCACCGGGATTCGGGCTGAATCGACCGGATAAGCTTTACCTTTCATCATCAGAACATTCCTCCTAACGAATGGGTCTTAGTTAATACCCATTTGAGTTAACCATTCGTGATAATTTGTTTTTAAGCGAAGTGCAATGGAAGCATCAGTAATATTTTGTCCTTCTTCAAAGGCGATGATACCAGCAATGCGTCCCACTTCGACTGCGTCGATATAATCAGGACTAGAGTACATCGCACCACGTGAACGCGTATTGATTGGGCCAAGGTTAATATCGTTAATGCGGATTTGGTTCGGATCATTTTCAGCCGATAAGACACGACGTAACATTAACTCAGCGGCATTGGCTACTGAAATTGGTCCTGAATGAGGCACGGGTCTGACCGATGAAAGACCAACGATAAAGCTATAGCTTCCGCGTGGTGCGATATAAGGAATAAACGTTTTCGCGACGATAAAGTGTGTGGTTAAACTACTGTTGATAATGTAATTCCATCGTTCTAATGAAAGGTCGGTTAATTTATCACCAGACCACCAGCCAAATAAGGAAGAGACCATTGCATCGATTTGACCGTATGTCGCAATAATTTCATCTCTCACACGAATCGCATCTGTTTCATCAGCAATATTTCCTTCAATAAAATGGAGGTTTTTACCATTCGGTGCAATGTAAGCTTGAACCTTCGCAATTTTAGTCATATTACGCGTCGGAATAACGACAGTTGCTCCTTGAGAAACAAACCATTTGGCAATCCCTTCACCAACACTCCCCGTTCCACCAGCGACAACAACAATTTTATCTTTATACATACGATCTCCTCCTTTAGTTTTTATTAATCCTCAGTAGTTAAAATGATTTTTCCAGCGGCGCGATCACTGACGATTAAGCGATGGGCTTCTTGTACACCGGCGACAGTTAACGGTAATGTTTCAGCAATTTTGAGTGTTAGACCATGTTCTTCGTAAAATTTGAATAAGAATGGCATCACAACCGCATTCGTCATTGCCGGTGTCCGTGATAAGAAGACGACTTTGACGTTTTTACCGAGGGTATCCTGTGGTAAGGTTGTCATCCCTAAATAAGTGCCGCCTTCTTTCACAAGTTGTAACGCAACTTTTTCACCCTTATTGAAGAGCGATGCATCAACGACGAAGTCGGCTTTGTTAGCATAAGCTGCTACAGCATCACTGTCACGATAGTCAATAAAAACATTGGCACCCGATTCTTTGAGGTAGGCTTCATTATGTGCACTTGCGAGGGCAATGATGGTCACATCAAAACTTTTGGCCAGTTGAACGACGAAGTTACCAACACTACCTGAGGCACCAACAACAGCGAGCGTATCACCTTTTTTGAGGTCATAAAAACCACCATAGAGCGCCCAATAAGCGGTTGAAGCAGTCGCCGAAAACCCGGCTGCGAAATCAAGTGGCATCTCAGCAGGGACTTTAAAGACATTGCGCGCGTTAGTTGTTAAATAATCAGCATAGCCGCCAGCGCCAGGTTTGACGATGACATTATCGCCGATACTGAGGTTGCTTGCATTGTCATATAATTTAACGACTTCACCAACGACTTCATTACCTAACACATGGAACTGAGCTGGTGCGGCACTACGACTCATTTTACCGCTGCGAACGAAGGCTTCAACAGGATTAATGCCAACTTTTTTGACTTTCACCAGCACATTATTCGTCGAATTAAGGGCAATCTCACCCGTACGTTCTTCAAACACATCAACGTCACCAAATCGATCAAACCCAATTGTTTTTGCTGTAACCATCATTAAAATCTCCTTCTTTCATCCTTTTATTTTAGGTAACCCTCTTACTTAAAGTAAGTATACAACGATGTTGAAATAACTGCAAGTCTAGTGCTTGAATAGTTACAAAGGATTAGCCTTAACAAAAAACAGCTGAGCAATGGTCTGCTAGCTGCCAATCGATACGACTTAATTGTTTACTTCAAGGTATTTTTCCATCAAAATAGCAGCGACAACATCCATAAAGAAACGGGCACGACGTGAGGGCGTCGCATACTTTAAGGTGATGATACTCGGTTTGGTGACGGAAGTGACGTCTTTAATCGCAACCGCTTGCAACTGATTCGCAAAGACGTCGTGAATTTCAGATTGTGGTAAAATCGCGACCCCGATTTTTTCGACGACAAAGTTGAGCAAGGTGAAAATATCTTTGCATTCTAACACAATATTAGGCGTTAAGTTTTTGAGGCTAAAAAAATTGAGGATGTTTTCGTGGATCGAAAAGCCATCCATCGCACCGAGCATCAACAGCGGATACTTATTAACCTGTTGTAACGAAATCGCTGGTGTTGCGAGTTGTTGATGCCAGCTCGTCGGCATAACAACAACAAAGGGTTCCTGCTTCAAACGAATGACATCATAATTCGTTAAGTCGGCTGGTTGTAACATAAAGGCGAGCTCGATTTCTTCAGTTAATAAGAGCTGTTCGAGATAGGCCGAATCGCCCTTATACATTTTAATGAAAACGTCGGGATAATGTTGGCGATAAGCGTGGATCATCTCGTGTAAGTATTTGGCACAACTGGTGGCGACACCAATCGCCAGTGTGCCCATAAGTCCACCTTCAAGCGCGGCGATTTCGGTTTTGACATAATCCAGTTGGTTAATCATTTGTTTGGCATGTTGATAAAGCAAGCGGCCAGATTCGGTCACAGGTCGTTTATTTGATACGAAGGACCCCAACTTTATTATGTACCCGGCGTTAATCATCCTCATTATCGGGATGTTTATTTTAAGCCAAACAACAACTGGTGCCGTCTTGCTAATCGCAGGTGCTTTTATTGGCTTAGGCTACGGGACGTATTTATCGAGCTGTCAAGCAGTTGCGATTAAACAGGCACCGCCACACCGGATTGGCTTAGCAACAGCAACCTTCTTTATCTTAACCGATATCGGTTTAGGCATTGGGCCATTTGTACAAGGCTATGTTGTGCCAACCTTAGGTTATAAAGGCTTGTATTTAATCTTAGGCTTTATTTTAATCATCTGTGTGCCATTGCACCATTTCTTGTATGAGAAAAATGAACAATAAGGTGTTGATTAAAGCAAAAAGCAGTCGCAAATAGCGATTGCTTTTTTTGTACATAACCGAGGAAATGACTGTTTTTTTTAATAGCTAATCAAACAAGGTGGCGCTAGTTCAAAAAGTGAAAATCGAGTTGCATATTTTTATTTTGGCTAGTTATAAGTATCGTTAAAATATTTTTTTGATTAAAACAGTCCTAAATCGCTATTATTTTGTTGTTATATTATAAAATGATTTAATTTTCAGAATTGTCTCTCTTTTTATGATATAATTTATATACTGGCTATATCACTTGACATGGCCAACCATAAATGGGATGGGGGAATTCTTTTGAAGAAAACAAAGAACTATGATTTCAAGAAAAGAATTGAGAATAAACGCAAACTAAGAATTCAACAAATTGCAACGGCGGTTGTCGCTTTTGGACTCGTAACTTCGCCACTGTCAGTCAATTTTAATAAAAACTTATCATTTGATTATCATACTGTTTCGGCAGACACGGCTTCATTAGCACAAGTTAATTTACTTGGCAATACAAGTGTGTCTCAAACAGCAGTTGGAACAAATGCTTATGATATCACGGTTGCAGGAACAGCCTTAGCTGATCTCGAATTGTTAGGGACAAATCGAAAAGGTGTTGCCCAGGTTGATTTAAGCAGTATACCTGAAGAATTACGTGATCAGGTGACGATTACATCTGAAGGTGCTCACGTGCATGTCGAATTATTACCAATTACAATGGCCGATTTACCAGCCCTAGGTAGTTTAGTGAGAGGTCTAACTAATACTGTTGGAACGACTGTTGCCTCTGTCTTGGATTTAGTTAATCAATTAGACAAATCAGTTATTCCTAATTCATTAATTACAATCAAAGGGATTGAAGAACTGTCAACAGCAGTTGATGCGTTAAATAATATTGATAAGGCATTAGCTAATTTATTAGCTTACGATGAAGATGTGTCTGTCACAGTGGGTGAGAATGGTGAGCTAGTTGCCGATTTTACGGCTGGATTAGGTAATCATCTCGAAAGTGCTGTGAACGATGTTGTTGTTCAAACGTTGCAAAATGTTGTAACGGCTTTAAATGCTTTAGAAATAAAAATTTTACCTGAAGCTGAAAAAATTCCACTGATTGGACTTGTACCAAAAACGTTAAATGCATTGATTGCAACAGTTTTCAAAACAGTAACCTCAACAACGTCACTGTTAACAGATGCAATTGGTAAAATATCAGATGGTACAATTGATATTGCTAATGATTTATTACAAGTACAAGTATTGGGAGAAATGTCAGTTAATTATAAAAATGTTAAATTAAATATTCCAGAAGAGTCATTAATTAACGCTGACTTAGCAGGCACATATCCAATTGCAGTTAAGGCTGGAATTTTGAGTGCAAATGTTATTGATATTTCGCTATTATCAGCATTATCAGATACAACGTCAGTTCCTTTAGTTGTTAATGGTACAAAGGTTGTTGTAACACCTCCTGAAGAAGGAGACGCTGATGCCGATGCTGACGCCGATGCGGATGCTGACGCGGATGCTGACGCTGATGCTGATGCTGACGCCGATGCAGATGCAGATGCCGATGCTGACGCGGATGCCGACGCCGATGCTGATGCCGATGCTGACGCCGATGCTGATGCCGACGCCGATGCTGATGCCGATGCTGACGCTGACGCCGATGCGGATGCCGACGCTGATGCTGACGCCGATGCTGACGCCGATGCTGACGCCGATGCTGACGCCGATGCTGACGCCGATGCGGATGCCGACGCCGATGCGGATGCAGATGCTGACGCCGATGCCGATGCGGATGCCGATGCTGATGCGGATGCCGATGCTGACGCCGATGCTGACGCGGATGCAGATGCCGATGCCGATGCTGACGCTGACGCCGATGCGGATGCGGATGCAGATGCTGACGCCGATGCCGATGCCGATGCCGATGCAGATGCCGATGCTGACGCCGATGCTGATGCTGATGCTGATGCAGATGCTGACGCAGATGCGGATGCCGATGCTGATGCGGATGCCGATGCTGACGCCGATGCTGACGCTGATGCGGATGCCGACGCTGATGCTGACGCCGATGCTGATGCCGATGCTGACGCTGACGCCGATGCCGATGCCGATGCGGATGCTGATGCTGACGCCGATGCGGATGCGGATGCGGATGCTGACGCTGATGCTGATGCTGATGCAGATGCTGACGCGGATGCCGATGCGGATGCGGATGCAGATGCCGATGCTGACGCTGATGCAGATGCCGATGCTGACGCCGATGCCGATGCGGATGCGGATGCTGACGCCGATGCGGATGCCGACGCTGACGCTGACGCCGATGCTGACGCCGATGCTGACGCCGATGCTGATGCCGACGCCGATGCTGACGCGGATGCTGATGCTGATGCCGATGCGGATGCCGATGCTGACGCCGATGCCGATGCAGATGCGGATGCCGACGCCGATGCGGATGCTGACGCGGATGCCGATGCGGATGCCGACGCCGATGCGGATGCCGACGCCGATGCGGATGCTGACGCGGATGCTGATGCAGATGCCGATGCTGACGCCGATGCTGACGCCGATGCTGACGCCGATGCTGACGCCGATGCAGATGCTGATGCTGACGCTGACGCCGATGCAGATGCGGATGCCGATGCTGATGCTGATGCCGATGCTGACGCGGATGCCGATGCCGATGCTGATGCTGATGCCGATGCTGACGCGGATGCCGATGCTGATGCTGATGCTGACGCCGATGCTGATGCTGACGCCGATGCGGATGCCGACGCGGACGCTGACGCCGATGCTGACGCCGATGCTGATGCCGACGCGGATGCCGATGCAGATGCAGATGCTGACGCGGATGCGGATGCGGATGCTGATGCCGACGCCGATGCTGACGCCGATGCAGATGCTGATGCTGACGCTGACGCCGATGCAGATGCGGATGCCGACGCCGATGCTGATGCTGATGCGGATGCTGATGCTGATGCCGATGCTGACGCGGATGCCGATGCGGATGCTGATGCCGACGCGGATGCCGATGCAGATGCAGATGCTGACGCGGATGCCGATGCGGATGCTGATGCCGACGCCGATGCTGACGCGGATGCCGATGCGGATGCCGATGCAGATGCCGATGCTGACGCCGATGCCGATGCTGACGCTGACGCCGATGCGGATGCGGATGCCGATGCCGATGCGGATGCCGATGCTGACGCCGATGCTGACGCTGATGCTGATGCCGATGCCGATGCAGATGCTGACGCTGACGCTGACGCTGACGCTGACGCTGACGCTGACGCTGATGCTGATGCTGATGCCGATGCTGATGCAGATGCTGACGCCGATGCTGACGCGGATGCCGACGCGGATGCTGATGCTGACGCTGATGCTGATGCCGATGCTGATGCAGATGCTGACGCCGATGCGGATGCCGATGCGGATGCGGATGCCGATGCGGATGCCGATGCTGACGCCGATGCGGATGCCGATGCCGATGCTGATGCGGATGCCGATGCTGACGCCGATGCTGACGCTGATGCTGATGCGGATGCTGATGCTGACGCGGATGCTGATGCTGACGCCGATGCCGATGCAGATGCCGATGCAGACGCGGATGCGGATGCTGATGCCGATGCGGATGCCGATGCTGATGCTGACGCGGATGCCGATGCGGATGCCGATGCCGATGCCGATGCTGATGCTGATGCTGACGCGGATGCCGACGCCGATGCTGATGCTGACGCGGATGCGGATGCCGATGCTGATGCTGACGCTGATGCTGATGCCGACGCTGATGCTGACGCCGATGCTGACGCCGATGCAGATGCGGATGCTGATGCCGACGCGGATGCCGATGCTGACGCGGATGCTGATGCCGATGCGGATGCCGATGCGGATGCGGATGCAGATGCGGATGCGGATGCAGATGCTGATGCTGACGCTGATGCTGATGCTGATGCCGACGCTGATGCTGACGCCGATGCTGACGCCGATGCAGATGCGGATGCGGATGCTGATGCCGACGCCGATGCTGATGCCGATGCCGATGCCGATGCTGATGCGGATGCCGATGCTGATGCAGATGCCGACGCGGACGCTGACGCCGATGCTGACGCCGATGCTGATGCCGATGCTGACGCCGATGCTGACGCTGATGCTGATGCAGATGCTGACGCAGATGCCGATGCTGATGCTGACGCCGATGCTGACGCCGATGCTGACGCGGATGCCGACGCGGATGCCGATGCTGACGCGGATGCGGATGCCGACGCCGATGCTGATGCTGACGCTGATGCTGACGCCGATGCTGATGCTGATGCGGATGCCGACGCCGATGCTGATGCGGATGCCGATGCAGATGCTGATGCCGACGCGGATGCCGATGCGGATGCTGATGCCGATGCTGACGCGGATGCCGATGCTGATGCTGATGCTGATGCTGACGCCGATGCTGATGCTGACGCCGATGCGGATGCCGACGCGGACGCTGACGCCGATGCTGACGCCGACGCGGATGCCGATGCAGATGCAGATGCTGACGCGGATGCCGATGCGGATGCTGATGCCGACGCCGATGCGGATGCTGACGCGGATGCCGATGCGGATGCCGATGCAGATGCCGATGCTGACGCCGATGCTGACGCGGATGCAGATGCCGATGCTGACGCCGATGCCGATGCGGATGCTGACGCCGATGCGGATGCCGACGCGGACGCTGACGCGGACGCCGATGCTGACGCTGACGCCGATGCGGATGCCGACGCCGATGCTGACGCGGATGCCGATGCGGATGCCGATGCGGATGCCGATGCTGACGCGGATGCAGATGCCGATGCTGACGCTGATGCTGATGCTGACGCGGATGCCGATGCGGATGCGGATGCCGATGCTGACGCTGATGCTGATGCGGATGCCGATGCTGACGCTGATGCTGATGCTGATGCCGATGCTGATGCAGATGCTGACGCCGATGCTGACGCGGATGCCGACGCGGATGCTGATGCTGACGCTGATGCTGATGCCGACGCTGATGCTGATGCAGATGCTGACGCAGATGCCGATGCCGATGCGGATGCGGATGCCGATGCGGATGCCGATGCTGACGCCGATGCGGATGCCGATGCGGATGCGGATGCGGATGCCGATGCGGATGCCGATGCTGACGCTGATGCTGATGCGGATGCTGATGCTGATGCGGATGCTGATGCCGATGCTGATGCGGATGCCGATGCTGACGCGGATGCCGATGCTGACGCTGATGCAGATGCCGATGCTGACGCTGACGCCGATGCGGATGCGGATGCAGATGCCGATGCTGACGCCGATGCCGATGCTGACGCTGATGCTGACGCTGATGCCGATGCTGACGCTGATGCTGACGCCGATGCGGATGCGGATGCCGATGCTGACGCCGATGCCGATGCTGACGCTGATGCTGATGCGGATGCAGATGCTGATGCCGATGCGGATGCCGACGCCGATGGAGACAGCGATGCAATTTTCCCAGATGCACCAATATCATCACCAATTTATGAAAATGAATTAACTCTCCATGGTAAAGGCTTAATTGGGTCTACTGTATATGCTCTTGTAAATGGTCAAATAATTGGATCAAGCAAAGTAACAGGTAATAGCTTCTTACGGACTATTATTGTTGATAACAATGGTATCTTTACGATCCAATTAACTGAAACATTACCGGCAGGAACAATTATTGAGTTTTATCAAATTGATGAGGATGGACAAAAAAGTGCATCAACAACAACAAAAGTATTACCATTAAACGATGTACCTAATAATCCAACAGATCCAGTTGAATCGGACGCCGATGCTGACGCCGATGCTGACGCTGACGCCGATGCTGACGCGGATGCCGATGCTGACGCCGATGCGGATGCGGATGCCGACGCTGACGCCGATGCCGATGCTGACGCCGATGCTGACGCGGATGCTGATGCGGATGCGGATGCTGACGCCGATGCTGACGCCGATGCGGATGCCGATGCCGACGCTGATGCTGACGCTGACGCTGACGCAGATGCTGACGCCGATGCGGATGCCGATGCGGATGCTGACGCCGATGCGGATGCAGATGCCGATGCCGATGCTGACGCTGATGCTGACGCCGATGCTGATGCTGACGCCGATGCTGACGCCGATGCTGATGCTGACGCAGATGCTGACGCTGATGCTGATGCTGACGCTGACGCTGACGCTGATGCTGACGCTGATGCTGATGCTGACGCCGATGCGGATGCTGACGCTGATGCTGATGCTGACGCCGATGCGGATGCTGACAGTAATACACCTTCACTTGGCCTCACAGATGATTTTGGAAAGGCTTCATCTACGCCAACAGAGGGAAGTCAGTTTAATACCGATGCTGGTTTGGAAACTGGTACAACGTTTACAACACCAACAAGTGCTAACACAAGTAATACTAACGTGTTACCAACAACAGGTGAAGGTACTTCAACTACTCCAGTTGCTGGTTTGATGGCATTATTTGCAGGCTTTACAGCATTATTGTTCAACCGTCGTAAATCAGGTAAAAAACAATAAGTTTTTCTACCGACAACTCAGTCAAGTCATCTTGTAGCCAAAGTCACTTGTACTAACGTTTAAAGTAAAAGTAGTTTAATTCGACTTTGTCTACAATCTGGAGCCTATATTGATATAATCAATATAGGCTCTTTTAAATTGTATAAAACAGGGGGATTCGATATGCAAACGATGTCAAACTTACAAAAATTCAACGCAGCAATGAATCGTTTTCGAGCAAAAACACGGCTATCTTCTATCAGGGATATGGAAATGCCACAGGTGCAAACAGAACAAAAAGCAATTGTCTATCTTTCAATCGGTCAATTGAATCAACGTGCAAAAGTGTTTCATCAAATATCTGATAAATCATATGAGCATGCCTTAGAAAAAGTGAGTTCTAAAGCGCTAAAGTGGATAAACAAGTACCAACCGAACCTTGCCTTTCTAAAAGTCGATTTGGTGCATCAAATCGAAGAGACAACAGTGCCTACTTTGCAAAAAAATATTCAAGCCTTCAAAAAAAATTATTTTCGTAGAGGCCTTTCATTTGATGCCGATTTTTCGCTGTCTTTTTTAGAACAAGAAGTGGTCGGTAATGCCTTTGTACGAGAAGCAACGAACGGTATTATCGGAATCGATGAAGTGAATATTCGTCATTATTTAAAGACAAATCGCTATAAAATTTTTAATTTTAATTTAAGTGCCTACAACAATAAGTCAATCTATTTATTCGATACAATTGGGTATTTTTTTGATTTCACGGAGCAACGTCAATGGAAAACATTGCAACAAGGTGAATTGACGAATGGTGTTCGTCAAACCTCTAATCTAAAAAAAGAAATTGAGCAAATTGTAAAAAAAGCGACGCATTTTTTAGCGAAGGAAATTCAACCGTCAGGACAGTTTAATTACGGTTATTTTTCAGCATTTGCGAAACCAATTGGTACATATAATATTCTGCGTCATGCTAGTTCTGTCTATGCCATGTTAGAAGGTTACGAAGTCTTGAAAACGAAAGACATCTTGATTAAAGCACAGCAAAGTTTAACGTACCTTATGACTGCAATTGTGTTTAAGGATGTTAACACCGCTTATGTAGTTGATAAAGAAAATAATAATGAAATCAAATTAGGATCAAATGCAACTGCAATTTTAGCGATGACAAAATATGCTGAGGTTTCAGGCGATAAAAGCTATAATGATACCGCTGAAAAGTTAGCAAATGGCATTATTGCGATGCGCAATGATGAAACGGGTCATTATAATCATGTGTTGCATTACCCAGACTTTACAATCAAAGATAAATTCAGAATCATTTATTATGAAGGAGAGGCAGTTTTCGCTCTATTACGACTCTATCAACTAGATGGTAATAAAAAATGGCTAGATGAGGTTGTATCATATTTTGAAATATTCATTGCCGAGGAGTATTGGAAAGAACACGATCACTGGTTGAGCTATGCAGTGAATGAGTTAACCGACTACCTTTCAGAAGATAAATATTATCAATTTGGTCTGAAAAACTGTGCAGATAAGCTATCGTTTATTTATCACCGTGAAACGACATTTGCAACTTTCTTGGAGTTAACAATGGCAGCCTATAAAATGATTGATAAGATCAAACAAGCAGATAAGGCGTACTTGTTAAATGATTTTGACGAAGAATTATTACGCAAAACAATTGATAAACGGGCAGAATTTCAACGTGTTGGCTTTATGTATCCCGAAGTAGCGATGTACTTTAAACAACCCGCTTTAGTTTTGAACGGTTTCTTTATTCGTCACCAATCATTACGGGTACGAATCGATGATGTTGAACATAACTTATCGGGTTATATTCAGTATCTAACGTATCGATTAGGAGAGAGTATGACATAATAAAAAATCGGCAGCCTTATAAACAGCCAAGGCTGCCGATTTATTTATGATAAAAGGTGATGGTGCTACCTTCCTTGAAACTAAATAAAGAAAATTAAGTGTTGCATGGACTTGTTAGAATGTTTAAAGATAAACCTCTCGATGGAAGTAGCCTTAATAATTTGCTTTTTTGAGTTCAACACCGTATTTTTGCTATACTTAATGTAATAAAGTGAAAGTAGGTTGAATAATGACAGAAACAAAAAAAATAACAAGACAACCGCTGGCACAAGTCGTCGCTAGTAATTTGACGAATTTAATCCAAGCACAGCAATATATCTCAGGTGATAAATTACCGAATGAGTTTGAATTGGCAGCCGAATTAAATGTCGGTCGTGGCACGATTCGTGAAGCGATTAAATTATTAGCAGCGCGGAATATTGTTGAAATCCGACGTGGTACAGGGACGTTTGTCTCCGAAACACCGGGATTGTCAGATGATCCGCTCGGTTTAAGTTTCATTGCCGATAAACAGAAATTGAGTCGCGATTTAATGCAGATGCGTAGTATTATTGAACCTGAAATCGTGCGCTTAGCGGCTGAACATGCTACAACAGCAGAAGTCGAACAGATGGAACGGTTATGTGAAGAAATTGCGGTCTTAATTCATCAAGATGAAAATCATGAAGAAAAAGACATTGAACTGCATGTAACGATTGCACGAGCCAGTCAAAATTTAGTTGTCCCATCACTGATTCCGATTATTCAAACGGCAATTTCACTTTTTATCGATTTGACCGATCGGCATTTAAAGGAAGAAACCATTAAAACACATGCGGCTATCGTAGCAGCCATTAAGGCACACGATGGCGCCGAGGCGAAACGACAAATGAGCTTACATTTACAATATAATAAGACCGCCCTGAAGATTGAATAATAAAGCGCTTTTAGACGTTGTCTACAATCTGAAAAAATGAGTTGCACTAATTAGTGCAACTCATTTTTTTGATATTGTTCAAGATTGAAACAATAAGAAGGAAGGTTTTAAGGGCTATTTACGCTTTAAAAGCGAAGATTCTGAAAAATGTGTCAGAATTCGTAACTTTTTATCGCAAAAGCATTGACATCTAGATGTGTAAGCGTTATCATTCAAATATACAAAGACGTATGACGTCCTACAACTAGAACGGTGTAGAACGATTGAATAGAGGGGTGTTAACATGACAGCATTAGATTTAGTTATCGGAATGGACATTGGAACAACGAGTACAAAGGGTGTCTTATACGATACAGACGGAACAGTAATAGCAACAGCAGATACATTATATCCACTCATTCAAGATCAACCAGATAAAGCAGAGCAAGATCCTGATGAAATTTTAGCAGCAGTTGTAAGCGTTATCTCACGCATCGTTAAAGATGCTGGTCCACATAAAGCGCGTATTGCAGGTGTATCATTCTCAAGTGCAATGCACAGCCTGATTGTATTAGATGAAACAGAGCAGTTAGTGACACAGTCGATTACCTGGGCAGATAACCGTTCGCATCGTTGGGCGCAACATTTAAAAGACAACCTCAATGGGTTAGAAATATATAAACGCACTGGCACACCGATTCATCCGATGTCACCGTTAAGTAAATTGTTATGGCTGAAAAATGATGAGCCAGCAGTTTACAAACAAGCTCGTTATTTTATCGGTATTAAAGAATACATTTTCTTACGTTTATTCAACCGTCGCGTGGTTGATATGTCGATCGCTTCGGCAACTGGTCTATACAATATCCACACCTTAGACTGGGATGAAGAAGTGCTCTCATTATTAGCAATTGATGCATCGTATTTATCAGAAGTGGTTGAGACGAATGCAGCGATTAGTGGCTTGGATGCGCGTTATGCTGCAGCAATGGGCTTAGCTGAAGATATCCCGTTCTTTATCGGTGCTAGCGACGGTGTCTTATCAAACTTAGGCGTTAACGCGATTGATGGTGAAACGTTAGCCTTAACAATTGGAACAAGTGGCGCTGTCCGAATGGTCGTAAACGAACCACGGGTGGATCCAAAGGGACGCACGTTCTGTTATGCGCTTACGAAAGACCGTTGGGTTATCGGTGGTGCGGTTAATAATGGTGGTATCGTCTTCCGGTGGGTGCGCGACCAACTTTATCCGTCAGAAACGTTAACAGGTGGCGAACGCTATGATATGTTAACTGAAAAAGCGAGTCAAATCGCGGCGGGGTCAAACGGCCTTATCTTCCATCCCTTCTTAGGTGGTGAACGTGCACCGTTATGGGATGCAAATGCGAAGGGCTCGTTTATCGGCTTAACACAAGCGCATACGCGTGATCATATGATTCGAGCGGCACTTGAGGGGATTGTCTTCAACTTATACAGCGTCTTGCTCGTATTAGAAGAAATTGCACCGTTGCCAAAACGGATTCATGCGACGGGTGGATTTGCTCGCTCGAGTTTATGGCGCCAGTTACTCGCTGATATTTTTGAACAAGAAGTTGTGATTCCTGAAAGTTTTGAAAGCTCATGTTTAGGAGCAGCCGTACTCGCGATGGAAGAATTAGGTTTAGTCGCTTCATTAGAAGCCGTGGCACCAATGGTTGGTGTTACACACGCTCATATTCCGAACGAGGCTCATTTTGCGGCTTATCGTGAACTGTTTCCAATCTTTGTACGTACGACACGTTTATTACAAACAGAATTCGCAGCATTAGCTGATTTTCAACGACACACACATTATAGTTTGGGGGCGGAGTAAATGGAATTAGTCATTGTCGGAATTGGGATTATTGTTTTACTATTACTCATTATTCAATTTAAATTGAACACGTTTGTCTCGTTAGTCATTGTTGCAATTGGTGTCGGGATTGCCTTAGGTATTCCGATGAATGAAATTATCGGGGTCGTTGAAGCGGGGATTGGGAGTCAATTGGGTCACTTAGCACTCGTGTTTGGTTTCGGTGCAGTGCTCGGTAAACTTGTAGCTGATTCAGGTGGTGCTTACCGCATCTCCGTTACATTAATTAATAAGTTCGGACGTAAAAAAATCCAGATTGCAGTACTCATTGCTTCATTCATTATCGGTATTGCACTCTTCTTTGAAGTTGGTTTAGTATTATTAATTCCAATTATCTTCACAATTGCGAGTGAATTAGGTATTTCAATCTTATACCTTGGTATTCCAATGGCAGCGGCCTTATCGGTGACACATGGTTTCTTACCACCGCATCCAGCCCCAACAGCGATTGCTTTAATTTACAAAGCAAACATCGGCATGGTGTTGCTATACGGGATGATTATTGCAATTCCAACGGCTTTAATCGCAGGTCCTTTATATACTAAATTCGCCAAAAAAATTGTGCCAGATGCCTTTGCCCGTACAGGTAACATTACGGCCTTAGGTGAACAAAAGAAATTTGAATTAGACGAAACACCAGGTTTTGGAATTAGTACATTAACAGCGTTATTCCCTGTTATTTTAATGGCGATTGCGACTGTTTACCAATTGCTAAAAGACTCACTCAACTTTAGCAGCCATGTAAAAGTTGATGAAGCGATTGCCTTTGTGGGAACACCCGGAATGGCGATGTTACTATCATTGCTCTTTGCGATATATAGCATGGGAATAGCGCGTAAGATTCCAATGAAAGAACTGATGAACTCAATGTCGAAAGCGATTCAACAAATCGCGATGATGTTACTGATTATCGGTGGTGGTGGTGCCTTTAAACAAGTCCTTGTTGATGGTGGCGTCGGCGACTACGTTGCAAAAATGTTTACTGATTCAAGTTTATCACCGATTATTTTAGCGTGGTTGATTGCAGCGGTCTTACGTATTTGTTTAGGATCAGCAACGGTAGCAGCCTTAACAGCAGCCGGTTTAGTGGTGCCATTAATGGCAGCAACAGGAACAAACCCAGCGTTGATGGTAATTGCAACTGGTGCGGGGAGCTTAATTGCTTCACACGTTAACGATGCTGGTTTCTGGATGTTTAAAGAATATTTCAACCTCTCAATTAAAGAGACATTCGCGACATGGACAGCACTGGAAACAGTCATTGCAGTTGTCGGTTTAGGCGGGGCGTTAGCACTGAACTTAATCGTTTAATACTAAAAGTGAAAGCAACCCGTTATAACTGTAGAAATTGGAACTGTAGAAACAAGCAACTTGGAAGACAAACGCGACAGTAGCCGTTGCGTTTGTCTTTTTTTGTTCAAATGCCACGCGGCAAACGAATAAAGAAACAGGCAATTCTTTGCAACTAACAATAACTCACGCTATCATAAGGTGAAGGCATTTTTAAGTAGGAGTGACAACATTATGGTGAAAATTGGCTTAAGTGGTTGGTCTGACCATCCGCTGTTGTATCAAGGCACTAAAAAACAACAACTTGAAGACTATGCTTCTTATTTTTCAGTTGTTGAACTCGATAGTTCATTTTATGCCATTCCCCGTCAAACGACAGTGGCACAATGGGTCAAGCGGACGTTGCCGGGGTTTGAATTTATCGTTAAAGCTAATCGAGTGATGACCCTACATAGCGTAAATGGTGTGGAAATGGTTGATAACAAAGAGCAACAACAGCTATTTGCTCAATTCATTGATAGCTTCAGTCCATTAATTGAAGCAGGTAAATTAGCGTTTGTTTTGTTGCAGTTTCCACCTTATTTTAGTTGTAATCCGGCCAATATTGCCTATTTAAAACAGATTCGAGCGTGGTTACCCGTTGATGCGGCCGTCGAATTTAGACATCGCAGTTGGTATGATGAACGTTTTCAAACCGATTTATGGCATTTTTTAACCGAGCAGAACTATATTCATACGATGGTTGACCAACCACAGGTCGGTGAAAGGACAGTGCCGTTTGTCAAGCAGACGACAGCAGCCAAAAAATTCATGCGCCTCCACGGTCGTAATCAGGCGGGGTGGATTCAGGCGAAGCAAACGGATGGGGATGGTTGGCGTGATGTCCGTACGCTTTATTGTTACAATGAAGTTGAGTTAGCGGAATTAGCCGTCCAATTAGGAACGCCTTCAGCAGCAACCTATGTCATCTTTAATAATAATGCTGGTGGCGATGCTGCAGCGAATGGCATAGCGTTACAAAGCCGTTTTAAAAGCAGTGAACAGCTGTTAGAAACGAGACAGTTAGGACTATTTGATTGAATACATTAGAACTAGAGGAGAGCTGACAAAATGAAGATGAAGATGAATTTGCACAATCCGTTTATTAAACTTGAAGGTGCGGTTAACGTGAGGGATTTAGGTAATTATGTGACCACTGAAAATCGCGTAACGAAATCGAATCGCCTGATCCGTGGAGCAGCCTTAAACGATATTACAGCGGCAGATAAAGCCAAAATATATGATGAATTAAATATTCGTCAAGTGATTGATTTTAGAACATTAGCCGAAATTGCAGAACTACCCAATCAACGAATTGAAGGCGTAGTGGATACGAACATCGCGGTCATGTCCGATTTAGGACATGGTGCGAGCCTTGCTGATATAATCGCTGAAGTTTCGAAGGCACCAACTTCAAATGCCTTTTTGATGGAAATTAACCGTCGCTTAGTGATAGAAGAAACAGCACAAGCGGGTTACCGTCAATTTATGCAAGGCTTATTAGCAACACCTGATTCAGCGACTTATTGGCATTGTGCGGCAGGTAAAGATCGGACTGGGTTTGGCGCAGCGTTAATTTTAAAAACGTTGGCAGTCGATAACAAGACGATTTTACGTGATTATTTATTGAGTAACCCTGGTCGTGCGGAAGAAAACAAACGGAAGTTAGCTGAAATAAGCGCGAGTATGCCACTAGAACCAGCAGTTTATCAAGCGATTAAACGAGGACTAGAAGTAAATGGTCATTATATTTTAAATGCGCTCCAAACAATTGATGATAACTATGGTTCAACGACAGACTATTTACATGAAGTGATTGGTTTCTCAGAGAACGACATTAACGATTTTAAGCAAATATACCTCAAATAAAAAAAACGCCGAAGGGCGTTTTTTTATTTAAGGTATATTCTCCGCTTTTATTTTTCCAGCTGTTTCAGCCAGAACTGAGGAAATTTCACTCCCTCACTTGCCGACGGTAAATAATCGGCAAATCGGTAGTTCCAATTTCGACAGTTCTAACGAGCTGACTCCGCTTTTATTTTTGAGCGTTGACGTTTAAGCGTGCTATAGCATAAGCGCTGATTAAAGCCTAACGCAAAGGTGAAAATGAGGCAGCCAGCAATGAGGCGAGCCAATGTTATCCAGTGAGCAGTAGTAATGAGGGCTGTAATGAGCCAATCACTTAGATAAAAACCGATGACACTAATGCAAATAAAAATAGTTAATTGGATTAAGAATCTTAAAAAGATTGATGAATGTTGTGGCGTCATAATAAGCGCCTCCTTACGAGATTAGTTGGTGGAGAGGGTGCGACTATGTATTCATTAAGTCGTTGTAGTTAGATAATGTATTAGTTTGGTTCGATGCGTGATAGCGATGGTCATTAAAACAACGCATCAATCCGCGATTAGGAACATTGCTAATTATAGGCTTAAATTAAAATAAAACAATATTCTTTTTGAGAACAATGAGAGCTTTCTCATCTCATTTTAATCTTAATAAAGCAACTGTAACGAAAAGCCTAGCAGATTGCCTCGTGTCGGACTACTTTTTTGCTATAATGTAAGAGTATTGAAATTTAACGGAGAAGAGGCGACGGTTATGGAATTGAAACTCTATCATACGAATGACATTCATAGTCATTTGGAAAACTGGCCTAAAATCCATCGGTTTCTAACGGCTAAAAAAAAGGAAGCAAGCCCAGCGCTGTTTTTTGATATTGGTGATTTTATTGATCGTGTGCACCCACTAACAGATGCGACAGCAGGCCAGGCAAACGTGAGGTTACTTAATACCATCCCGTATGATGCCGTCACAATTGGCAATAATGAAGGCACCACCTTGACGAAAGGAGCGTTGCAAAAATTATATGCAACTTTCAGTGGCGACGTTATTTGCGCCAATCTGACCGATGACTTAGGAACCTTTCAACCATTTGTTATTTATGAACGTGGTACTGAAAAAGTTGCAGTGATCGCCTTAACGGTTATTTTTGCCCAATTTTATGAGCTGTTACAGTGGGAAACAACCGATCCCTTCGTGGCATTAGAGGCTGTTCTACCACAGTTACCGTCGGATGTGAGTGCGATTGTTCTCATGTCGCATCTTGGTTTGCCGGTTGATGAACAACTGGCTGAACAGTTTCCGCAACTGACTGTGATTTTAGGATCACACACCCATCATCTCTTACAAGCGGGTAAGCTTATTAATGGAGTATTGTTGGGAGCCTGTGGTCGCTACGGTGAATACATTGGCGAGGTGACGCTTAATATCGTTGGCCGAACGGTTATTCACAAAGAAGCGCAGGTTCATCTAGTCGCGACGTTAGCGGCAAGCCCAGCTGATCATTTGCAAACGGAAGCTTTTTTCAACGAAGGAAAACAGTTGCTCAATCAAACGGTCGCCATTTTAGATGCGCCATTGTCATATAGCTGGTATGAAGAGAGCCCACTCTCGCAATATGTGAATGAAATTGTCTGTGAGGCAACTGGTGCAGATAGTTTCTTAGTGAATGCGGGCATCTATTTAACCGCACTACCACAAGGACGTGTAACGCGTTTTGACATGCACCAATGTTTACCACATCCATTGAATCCGTTTATGTTACATTTAACAGGGAATCAACTGCTGTTCTTGGCCCGCCAAATTCGTGAAAAAGCAACCGACTTACGTGATCATCCACTGAAAGGATATGGTTTTCGTGGCCAAATATTTGGACAAGTGTTGTTGCCACGTATTAGTTATGACACAAATGATTTCGTTTTGTGGGATAATAAACCACTCAAACGTGATAAAATATATAAGATAGTCACAACGGATACCTTCATTTTTTCACCGTTATTTCGTGTGATAAGAGAGCTGTCGTTTTCGTTAGAAAGTGACTTGTTTATTCGTAATTTAGTCGAACAGAAATTAACCAATGAAACGAGGGACTACGATGTTAATGATTAATGGTCAACCTTACGAAGTCGTGCGCGACTATCGTGAAGGCTTTCAAGAAGAAATGTTTTTAGAACGATACAGTGAAGTATTAAAAAAATATGATTACATTGTTGGTGATTGGGGTTACGAAAAACTACGTCTTAAAGGTTTTTTTGAGGATAACAATAAAAAGGCGAACTTTGATGCCCGAATTAGTACATTGAACGATTACTTATATGAGTATTGTAACTTTGGCTGTGCTCACTTTGTGTTGAAGAAATTACCGATGTCGATGGCACCGGCAGAGCCAACAATTCCAGCAGAAGTAACCGAACCAGTGACAGAAACAGTAATACCAACGTCAAGCGTTAATCAAGAAGGCGAGGCGGTAACAAATGAAACAATATAAAGCTTACTTATTTGATTTAGATGGTACCATCTATCATGGACAACAACCGATTCCAGCAGCGGTTGCGTTTATCCAACGATTGGCTTCTTTGAAAATCCCTTATCTTTTTGTTACCAACAATTCAACCCGTTCGCCAGAACAGGTCGCACAACGCTTACAAGCGATGAACGTGCCCGCGTTGGCAACTGATATTGTGACATCATCACAAGCAACGGTGCATTACTTGCAAACACACAACATTGGCAAGCAAGTCTATGCGATTGGGCAATCAGGCTTGACCGATGAGCTCGCCGCCGCTGGCTATGAACAAACGTTGGCACAACCTGATGCGGTTGTGATTGGACTAGATCCGGCCGTGACTTATCAAGAACTTGCGCATGCAACGCAGGCGATTGCCGCAGGAGCCGTCTTTATTTCGACTAATCCCGATAAAGCAGTACCACTCGAAGGTGGTTTAATGCCGGGAAATGGAGCATTAACAGCCTTTGTGGCAACGGCAACAGCGCAGGAACCGATTTTTATCGGCAAACCGTATCCGACCTTAATGGCCTTGGCATTAGACCGTTTACAGCTCTCAAAAGAAGAGGTTGTAATGGTCGGTGATAATTACTTAACCGATATTTTGGTCGGTATTAATTATGGCATTGATACGCTCTTAACATTAACAGGTTATACACAACGTGAGGATTTAGCAGCGGTAGCAGCGCAACCAACGTATATTGTGGAGTCACTAGCCGATTGGGCGGGTGTCGATGAGACAGTCAATTAAGCGTCAACCAAAGTCGTATTTATTGCTGTTTGCCATATTTATTTTGGCGATGAATTTACGGGCACCGATTACCTTATTAGGACCATTAACGAATGAAATTAAGCTTGATTTAAACATGTCTGCCACGGTAGCAGGTTTAATTACGACCTTACCCGTATTAGCCTTCGCAGCTATTTCACCATTTATTTCGCGAATTGGCAACCGGTTCGGGATGAAAAATGTGCTATTTTCAGCCGTGCTTTTTTTATTCTTAGCGAGCGTGGCGCGCTTACTTGGAGGAACGACGCTCTTTTTAGTGGGGACCTTTTTTGTTGGGTTGGCCATTGCGTTTGCCAACGTCTTGCTACCCGCGTTAATTAAGATGGATTTTCCGTTACGCATCGGTTATATGACCGGTCTTTATACGCTGTTTATGAACATGACGGCAGCGATAGCGAGTGGTACAAGTGTCCCACTATCAAGTGGTTTAGGCATTGGTTGGCGTGCGACTACTGGCATTTGGGCAGTCATTGCCTTCGTCGCCATCATTCTCTGGATGCCGCAACTGCGCAAACAACCTCGAGAAAGTGTCGCTTCGAGTTTACACACACAGCCGACAGTCACCAAAGTGAACATGTGGTGCAACCCGATTGCTTGGGCCGTGACGATTTTCTTTGGAATTCAATCGTTGTCGTTTTATAGTATGGTGGCTTGGTTACCGACGATGCTCAGCAATACCGGTATGTCACCAACAACAGCAGGATGGGTCTTGTTCACCGTCCAAATGGCGCAGTTGCCAGCCTCGTTTGGTGTGGCGCTGTTATCGGATCGTTTGAAAAACCAACGCAGTCTCGTGCTCGTTGGTGGGGCAACCTTTTTCATCGGTTTTGGTGGGCTGCTTTACACGTTAGCTACGGCTGATTTCCGCTTTATTTGGCTCGCTGCCATCGCTCTTGGCATCGCTGGTGGTTTAACCTTTGGCCTATCAATGATGTTTTATAACTTGAAAACAGAGACCGTACGTGAAGCGTCTGATCTATCAGGCATGTCTCAGGCTGTCGGTTATTTATTCGCCGCGATGGGTCCAACCTTCTTTGGCCTGCTTCATGATGTAACAGGCTCATGGCTCACGACCGTTTACGTCTTAATTGCGACTATTTTTGTGATTGTCGCCTTTGGTTTATTTGCCTCACAAAATAAAAAAGTGAGCTTTTATGCGAATAGAAGGAGGTAAGTGATGAAAAAAATCACCTTTGAAAATGCGAAGAAGCAACCACTCATCGGTTGTTTCTATGCGGGTCAGCGTCAGACGGCAGTGATTCTCGTTCATGGTTTTTTATCAAACAAACGCTCAAGTGGTCGGTTCGATAAAATTGCACAGCGTTTTAATACCATTGGTTACCCGGTACTAAGTTTTGATTTTGGTGGCTGTGGGGAATCAGTCGATATGCCGATTTCATTGCAGTCGTTAATTAGCGATTTAGAAGTAGCTAAAGCCGTGTTACGGTCCCAGGGCTATCAAAAACTTGTGTTATACGCTCATAGCTTAGGTGGACTTGTCTCATTACATTGCCTCGATGAGGACGTTGAAACAGTCATTTTAACGGGGCCAGTGACAGGTCCCGTTCCATTTGCTGCCATCTCGCAATTACAACCTGAGCAAACCGAATGCTTGGCTCAAAAAGGGTATTATTATGAGCGCCTAGCAAATGATGACTGGCGCGATCAAATGTGCGTCAGTGCTGCGATGATTAATGATTTTGAAACGGTTGACCAACAACAATTATGGCAGGCGGTCACCGTCCCAGTCTTGATTATTCATGGCACTGAGGCAGAAGAAGCAGTGCTTAAACAAAACAGTGAACGTTTAACACTGCCGTCGGGTTCAAAATTGGTGGTGTTTGAAGGGGCTGACCATGGTTTCTTTGAACAATTTGCTGCGATTGAAACACTCGTGAGTCAGTGGTTGCTTGAACATACGAACTAAAAAGAAAACAAACAGCTATTTTCACTGACAATAGCTGTTTGTTTTCTTTTTAGTTATTTAATATAGACAATACATCTTTTGAAAAATCAGTACTTGCTGCATGTTCAAGCCACCGCCAGTCTCCAGCTAAGTTAATTTCTAAAAAATACCAAGTATTTTGATAAAAAATTAAGTCGACTGTTCCAATCTTTAAGTCTATTGGTAATTTGTACTCGAGCATTTTAATACCTCTAATATCTTCAAAGTGCCAATCATCACTCTGTACATTACTATATTTGAGACTAGAAATTTTATCACCAAATACATTTATACGATATTCAACACTCTTATTTTTAGGGAGAAGCTCTTGATAGATAACAGGAGCTGCTTTGATGTTTTCTTGTTTTACGTCATCTAAGGTATTGAATGTTCTACCATAAAAATCCAATAATGCTCCATCGCTTCCATATATAGAATGATGTTTTAGTGCTTTTGCGAAAAAATTCGTTTTGAAATCACGAAAGAAGAGGTCTAAATCTTTTTTTGAATTTGTAATAATTGTATGTGGTATTGAGAACCCACTTTTTTTTAGCTTCTTTAAGTTGTAACGGTTTTGAAATTTGCCTTCGAACAGGGGTGAGTGATTTGTGGGAAGACAATTCTAAGATAGAATAAAACAATTCAGTCCACTCATATAAAAGATATTTGTGAAGGGTATATTCCAGATTTTGAAAAAAGAAAAAATTATCATTATTGAAATACCTAATCCAAATAAAATCAAATTCATATGATTTGTCAAATTAAGTTGGACAATTGTTCTTCATTTACGTAACTCAAAAACACTTCCAATGGTGTCCGGTAGTTTAATGATTTTCTTGGGATGTGATTTCTTTTTGAAGCAACAGCTGAAATGAAGTTTTGGTCAACTTGGTTAAAGTCCATCTTTTTTGGCAAGCCATTTCGACGCAAAATGCCATTAGAATTTTCGTTTAGACCGCGACGTTCGTTGTGTCCGTTTGGCTTACGTTTACCTTTCATTGGTAGCTTTGTGATATCGAAGTCGTTCGCTTTAAATAGGCGATAGAGCGTTCTAACAGAACATGAGATAGGTATCTCAGCACGACCAATAATCACATCAGGTGTCCAGCCTTTAGCTGTCATTTTCTGAATGTAAGTTTGTTGATCCGTACTTAAAATGATAGGTCGTCTGCCACAATATGTTTTATTTTCTTTGTATTTTTGATAATAATCACTGGCTGAGGAACCTTTCTTAAAAAAATTGTAGACATTATAAATCGTTTGTCTTGAACATCCTAGTCTCTTCAATCCGGTTAAAACAGATTGTTTCGTTTGGAAATAGGCTTCTATCATTACAAGTACATTTGGTGTAGAGATGTTTATAGGTCATTTGTCTACACTCCTAATAATTCTTTGGTCGGAACTATTTTGAGTGTCGCACAAATGACTTTTTTATTTGTCTAGCTTAATTTTACTATCGGCGATTGCATATTAATAATATTTATCATTCAGTAAATAGCCTCCCAAAAAAAGTGTGTTTTCCGACTTTAATTATTTGACTAATCAGATAATTAATTATATCACGTGTTTAAAAAAGTGAATAGCTTTATTTTGGAGGGTGATAAGAATGAATATTTCTGAATGTAAATTAGCTGAAGCACTCATTGCTAACGAATCGTCACAAATGAGTTCAGAAGGATGGATAGTTTACCAAGAAGCTTATTCTGAATCTGTTTTGGCAGACTCAGATAAAGTAGAGAAAAAAGACTTTGAATAAAAGCCATCTATTAGAGAAAATTCTAATAGATGGCTTTTATTCATATGGGTTACAGAAATAAATACGTCAAGTGTCACGACGCAATGAAAAAGTCGTTGTCCTAGCACTGATGGAACCGTTTTCGCGAAAATGACAGAATTTGAATGTTTTTGAAAGAAAACGCTTGCTTTTGACCGTTTGCATGCTATAATAAAAACAAATGGAGGGATGACATGTTAACTGCCGAACGACACCAACGCATAACAACTCTAATTGAACAGCAAGGTATTGTTAAATTAAATCAACTCGTCACCTTAATCGGGGCATCAGAGTCAACGATTCGTCGCGATTTAAGCGAACTCGAAGAACAGCAATTACTGAAACGTATTCATGGGGGCGCGACCCGTTTTTATGTCGCTGAAAAAGAACCGGCGATGTCAGAAAAAACAACGCAACACGTACAACAAAAACAAGCAATTGCCAAAGCAGCGGCTGCCTTAATTCAAGCCGACGAATGCATCTACATCGATGCAGGCTCAACCACCTTAGCGATGATTCCGTTTATTACGGCACCAAATGTAACCGTTGTCACGAATGGTTTGCCACATTCAGTCGCATTAGCACAACAACAATTGACCACTTATACGATTGGTGGCAAGGTGAAATTGAGCACGTTAGCGGCGGTCGGAGCGATTGCATCAGAAACAATCAAAAACTATCATTTTGATCGTGCTTTTATCGGTGCCAACGGGTTTGATAGCGCAAAAGGCTATACGACACCCGATCCCGACGAGGCCCAGATTAAACGCTTAAGCAGCACACTCGCCAATGTTACTTATGTGTTAGCCGATAGTAGTAAAAGCGGGCGCAGTTACTTTGCTAAAATTTGTCAACTGAGTGATGCGACACTCATAACTAATCAGCTCGAATCAGACGAGCGTACACGCATTTCGCAAAAAACAACGATAATCGAGGGATAAAGATGATTTATACAGTGACTTTAAATCCGGCAATTGATTACATTGTCGAAGTAAACGACTTAACCGTCGGTGAAGTAAACCGCATGCATAACGATTTGAAATTACCAGGTGGAAAAGGCATTAATGTGTCACGCATTTTGAATGAACTAACCGTCGCTAACCAAGCACTTGGTTTTTTAGGAGGCTTTACCGGTGAATTCATTAAAAACTGTTTGAATGACTTTAAGATTCCGAATAATTTCATTCAGATTGCAGCCGATACCCGCATTAATGTGAAGCTAAAGGCAACTGCTGAGACCGAAATCAACGCACAGGGCCCTGCTATTACACCCGCAGAAGCTAAGCAGTTATTGGCACAGTTTGATGAATTGCAAGCAGCCGACATCGTCATTTTATCAGGCAGCATTCCGCCAGCACTCGGACGTGATTTTTATGATAAAATCATCGCCAAAGTGAAGCAGGCCGGTGCCCAATTTGTGATTGATACAACCGGTGATCCATTGGAACGGGCGTTGGCTCAAAAGCCTTTATTAGTGAAGCCTAATCATCATGAATTGGCTGATTTGTTTCACGTGAGTTTAGAGACAAAGGACGACATTATTACATACGGACAAAAACTGCGGAGATTGGGCGCCCAAAATGTGTTGGTTTCAATGGCTGGCGCCGGCGCGATTTTAATAACGGCTGAAGGTGTGTTCGAAAGTAACGTACCAACAGGCACGGTTAAAAATTCAGTCGGCGCGGGTGATTCAATGATTGGGGGCTTTATCGGAGCTTTTGTTCAAACCGGTGATTTATTAACAGCGTTTCAAACAGGTGTTGCCACAGGGAGCGCAACTGCCTTTTCATATGATATTGCAACAGCGGCTGAAATCGCTAACTTAGTACCAACCGTAAATGTAACTAAAAAATAAGGGGTGCACACAATGAAAATTTCTGAATTATTGTTACCAGAGGTGATGGTCATGAACATGACCGCCTCTACAAAAATCGAAGCGCTTAATGAATTGGCGGGTCGTTTAAATGATGCGGGTCGTCTCGCTGATTTAGAGTTGTTTAAAGCGAAACTGCTCGAACGCGAAGCGCAATCAAGTACTGGGATTGGTGAAGGGGTAGCAATGCCACACGCAAAAACGAGCGCGGTGACACAACCGACCGTTGTGTTTGGTAAAAGTGAAAGCGGCATTGAGTTTGAGTCGTTAGATGGTGCGCCAGCTGAGCTGTTCTTTATGATTGCTGCACCAGCTGATGGGGCGGATGTCCATCTCCAAACAATTGCTGCCTTATCGCGGTTGTTAATTGATGCTGACTTCATGGCACAACTTAAAGCGACAACGACACCAGCAGAAGTAATTGCTTTGTTTGATGCCAAACAAGCGGAAACAGCTGCAACAGATGAAGGTGTACCAACGACGTCGTCAACAAAGTTTGTTGTGGCCGTAACAGCCTGCCCGAATGGGATTGCCCATACATATATGTCTGAAGATGCCTTGCTTAAAAAAGGTGCTGAACTCGGGATTGGAATTCGGGTTGAAACAAATGGGTCTGAAGGGGCTAAAAATGTTTTGACTGCCGCGGAAATTGCTCGCGCCGATGGTGTCATTATTGCGGCCGATAAAAAAGTAGAGATGGATCGTTTTGACGGGAAACCACTCTTGAAACGACCTGTCACCGATGGCTTTCGTAAGTCAGAAGAACTCGTAACACGTGCTTCAGTTGGTGATGCCCCGATTTTTCATGGCAGCGGCTCAACTGAGTCGAACAACTCGAAAGAAAATGACGAGTCAATTGGGAGTCGTATTTATAAAGACTTAATGAATGGGATTTCACACATGCTGCCATTTGTCATTGGTGGTGGGATTTTACTGGCACTCTCATTCATCTTTGAAAATAACTTTGGTACCGACAATACGATTTACAAATTACTGTCAACCATTTCAGGCGGAGAAAAAGGTGCCTTTCTGTTCTTAATGCCAATTTTAGCTGGCTTTATTGCCATGAGTATTGCGGATAGACCAGGGTTAATGCCTGGTATGGTTGGTGGTTTGATGGCTGTACACGCGAATGCTGGTTTCTTAGGGGCATTAGCTGCCGGTTTCCTAGCCGGTTACATCGTTTTAGGCTTACGTAAAGTATTTGCTCAGCTACCTAAGATTTTAGCTGGTATTAAACCGATGTTACTTTATCCGATTTTTGGCCTGTTATTAACGGGTGCTGTGATGTTTTATGTGTTTGACCCTGTCTTTGGTTGGTTAAATGATATTTTAACAACAGGCTTAAACTCAATGGGAACTGGTAATGCGATTATTTTAGGTGTTGTTCTTGGTGGGATGATGGCGATTGATATGGGGGGGCCCTTTAATAAAGTAGCCTATGCTTTTTCAATAGGTGTCTTTACAACGAGCGGTAATACAAATGGTTTAATGATGGCAGCTGTTATGGCTGGTGGGATGGTTCCACCATTCGCAACGGCCTTAGCATCGACCTTCTTTAAAAATAAATTCACAGCCGAAGAACGCAATGCTGGTATTTCGAACTATGTGTTAGGGGCAACCTTTATTACCGAAGGTGCGATTCCCTTTGCAGCAGCCGATCCAATTCGTATCATCGTCTCAAGTGTCATCGGTGCTGCCATTGCAGGTGGTTTAACACAATTGTGGGCGATTAACTTCCCAGCACCACACGGTGGTTTCATTTTAGCTGCCTTGGCTAATCACCCGTGGTTATTCGTTCTTGCAGTGGCAATCGGTTCAGTCGTTGCCGCTATCATTATGGGACTATGGAAGAAACCATTAAAGTGAAATGAAAGTGAAAACAACAGGTTAGAACTGTAGAAATTGGAACTACCGAATGTGTCGATTATTTACCGTCGACAGATGAGGGAGTGAAATTTCCTAAGTTCTGGTTGATGGAACTGGAGAAATGAAAGTGAAAACAACCGGTTAGAAACATATCTTTTTAACTTCAGTCTCACACAGTAGCGACGATCTTTGTCGCTACTCTTTTTTTGTTTTCAAAAAGGAGCAGGTGAACAATTAATAAACTCTTAACATGCATAAATAAAAATTTATGGTATTCTATAGTAATAGCAATTAAATGATGAAAGGTGATTAGTAATGAGTATAGAAAAAGTGAAGGTTATTTTTACCGATTTAGATGGGACATTATTAAATAGTGAAAACAAAGCAAGCGAGCGTTCATTAAACTATTTAATGGAATTAAAAGCACGGGGGTACCTCATTTTTGTGTGTACAGGACGTACAATCGAAGAAATGAAAGGTGCCTTTTCAGTGCCGTTTGAACCCACTGGAATGGTAACGACAAACGGAATGGCCGTTTACCTAGAAGGTAAACTCGTTGAAAAAAATGCCTTAACAGCAGAATTGGTCACAGAATTAGTTGAACGTGCCCGTGAAGTTGAAATGTACTACGAATTAAATCCGATTTCGGGCAAACGTCGTATTTATCAAGCAGATGAACAGTGGATTCGTCAACATATTGCCGGTGGACAACCTGCCAGCGTAGAAGATGGTGAATTTTTATCACGCGAAAACGCGATGGAAGCGGGCGTCGTCGATTGGATTCCAGTCGGTACACATGAAGACATCGCTAAAATCTATTTTTATCATGGTGATCCAGCTGAAATTATCGCCTTCAATAAGAACTTAAGTGCTCTGGCCAAAGTACAACCCTTTGCTAATTTTTCATCATCGGCAAATAACATCGAATTGATTGTCGAAAACATTTCGAAAGCATCAGGCATTCGATACGTGCTCAATCATTTTAAACTAAAACCAGAAAACATTTTAGTATTTGGTGACAGTTACAATGATGTGCCGATGTTCGAGTTAGCTGGTCAATCAGTGGCGATGCAAAATGCGGTGCCAGAAATCAAAGCACTGGCAACGGCTATCAACCCTTATACGAATGAAGAAGATGGTGTCTACCGCTACCTTCACGAACTGTTTAACTAAGATGTCTAACAGTCGTAAACATAGAGGAGATAGAAGATGGACGTTGTGAATTCGCTCGCAGTTATTGTATTAATCATCATCACCGGTTTTTTTGTGGCCTCCGAGTTTGCCATCGTAGCGCTTAAACCGACAAAAGTAAGAGAATTAGAAGAATCTGGCAATAAAAAGGCCAAATACGTGCGTGTGATTACATCACGAATGAATGATTACTTAGCTGCCTGTCAGCTCGGAAACACACTCGCGGCCCTAGCCCTTGGGTGGATTGGTGAAGCAACAATGCATCATTGGTTGCAACCGCTATTCAATGTGTTACCGTTAACACCAGCCTTACAAGGACCAGTTGCTGTCGTAATTTCCTTTTTGGCGATTACATACATCAATGTCGTGGTCGGAGAATTAGCACCGAAAACATTATCAATTCAAGCGGCCGATAAGGTGGCATTAATTGTTGCGCGACCGCTTATTGCTTGGTACTATGCGATGTATCCGTTCAACTGGTTACTCAATGAATCGGCTAATCTGATTACACGCTTATTTGGTGTCAAACGTGACGTCCCCCTCAACAATGGTGTGACACCAACAGAGTTGAAAATCATTTTAAATGACAGCTATCGTCAAGGAATCGTTAATCCAATGGAATATGAGTATGTGCAAAATATCTTTAAACTGGATGACATCCATGTGCAAGAAGTGATGGTACCAAGAACTGAAGTGCAGGCCATTAACGTCGATCAAACCATCAATGAGTTGATTGAAATGTTTGCCGATCATCCGTTTGATAATTATTTAGTCGTTGAAAACAACGACAAAGATGAAGTTGTTGGTCTTTTACATGCAAAAACTATCATCTCGCAAATGGCAAATGACAAAAATATCTTTGAGCGTACCGTCGATTCGTTAATGATTCCCGAAATGAAAGTATTTGAAGGCAATAACTTGCAAGAAGTGTTGCACCAAATGCGACAAGGACACCAAAATTTTGCAGTTGTAACCGATGAATACGGTGGTACGAGTGGCATCATTACGATTGAAGACATCCTCGAAGTGATTGTTGGTGATTTAGATGAGGTCAATGAGTCGGGCAAGGTACGGGTAATTGCACCCAATCATTATATGATTCCCGGTGACGAATTGTTAATTGACGTTGACGAGCGTCTGGGCACCAATTTGGCCAATCATTTTGTCCATACCATGGGTGGATGGGTGCTATACACTAATTTTGCTGCGATTGAAGGGACTGTTATTGAAGAAGCGGGGTATCGCTTTAAGGTGGTTAGCACATCAAATCATGCGATTCAGCTCGTTGAAGTTCAAAAAGTCCCATTAATAACAAAAAAATAGTTAAATAAGGCGAAACGTAGTCAAATGACTGCGTTTTTTTATTTTATCTAACCGTTTAGCCTTTTGATAATAGATATTATGACTTATAAAAGTTATACTATAGGAGTAGTTCTTACAAAATAGTGATAATAAACTGAAAGAAGGCTATGCTAGTGAAAGTGACCATTTTTTCGACATGTTTAGTAGACATGATGTTCCCCGAAGTAGGTAAGGCAATGGTTGAAGTGTTAGAACGCTTTGGCTGTGAAACAGAGCTACCTGGTTCGCAAATTTGTTGCGGCCAACCAACGTACAACAGTGGCTATCATAAGGATAGTCGCGCTTCAATGATCAATCAAATGAAAGCGTTTAATAACGCGACCTATGTCGTCGGACCATCGGGTTCATGTGTGGCGATGCTAAAAGAATATAAAGAAATTTTCGAAGATGACCCTGAGTACCGCGACATTGCTGCCGAGCTCCATGACAAAACCTATGAATTTACACAGTTTATTGTGAATGTCTTAGGGATAACGGATGTTGGTGCGCAATTAAGCGGTAAGGCAACCTATCATCGTTCGTGCCATATGACACGATTGCTCGGTGAAAAAAAGGCGCCTTATCAATTGTTAGCAGAAGTTAAAGACCTCGAAATGATTCCACTCGAACATATCGAAAACTGCTGTGGATTCGGTGGTACCTTCTCGGTTAAAATGCCTGACATTTCAGAGCAGATGGTGACTGAAAAAGTTGAAGACATCGTTAATACCGGTGCCGAAATTTTAATCAGTGCCGATATGGGCTGCCTGATGAACATCGGTGGCAAGTTTAACCGCGACGGTAAACGCATTCGTATTATGCACATCGCCGAAGTATTGAATCATAATGTAACAGTCAACGTTTAAGTGAGGAGTTGTAAAGATGCCAATTTCAACAAGTGATAAACCATTTAAAGAGCGGATTGATTTATCGAAGGAAGATAAATTCATGCAAAAAGCGGTCGAAAAATCACAGGATGTGCAATGGGAAAAACGTGAAGGCTCACGCGAACGCATCGGTAATTGGGAGCAGTGGCGTGAACTAGGCGAACAAATTCGGCAACATACGATTACCCATCTTGATTATTATTTGGAACAGTTTAGCGACAATGTCGCCAAGCGCGGTGGGCATGTCTTCTTTGCTGAAACGGCTGAAGATGCCAGTGACTACATTAAACAAGTAATTGAGCAGAAAAATAGTCAAAAAATCGTGAAGGCCAAATCAATGGTAACAGAAGAAATCGGGATGAATGAAATGATCCGCGAGCTGTCTCACATTGAGTTTTTTGAATCCGATTTAGCAGAATTCATCTTACAAGAAGATGACTGGGATGCGCCATCACATATCGTTTTTCCTGATATTCATAAAAACCGGCAACAAATCCGCCAAGTGTTTCATGATAAACTTGGTTATGAAGGTGATGATAATCCGCAACGGATGGCCCGGTTTGTGCGTGGTATTTTGCGTCAACATTTTTTAGAAGCAGATATCGGCATTACAGGTTGTAATTTTGCGATTGCCAATTCGGGTCAGGTTAATCTTGTGACGAACGAAGGAAATGCCGATTTAGTTGAGAGTATTCCTAAAACACAAATCGTCGTGATGGGGATGGAACGGATTGTTCCTAACATAGAAGATGCCGAAGTATTGGATAACTTGTTAGCCCGCAGTGCTGTTGGTCAAGATTTAACGACTTACATTACCTTTGCTGGACCAAAACTACCTGACGAGAGTGATGGACCAGAAGATTTTCATGTCGTCATCGTTGATAATGGCCGTTCAAAAGTGTTGGGAACGGAATTTCAATCGATTTTACAATGTATTCGTTGCGGTGCCTGCTTAAATGTTTGTCCGGTCTACCGTCACATTGGCGGCCATGGTTACGGTTCGATTTATCCAGGCCCAGTCGGCGCGATTTTATCACCGATTATTGGTGGCTATGACGAATTCAAAGAGTTACCGTTTGCCTCAAGTTTATGTGGGGCGTGTACGGATACGTGTCCGGTTAAAATTCCACTGCATCAGTTATTGATTGAGCATCGTCGCGTCATGACTGATGAGAAGAAGATGATGCACGGCTTCCAAGATGTACAGATGCGTGCGATTGCCTTAGGTACGGCCAAACCGTTCCTCTTTAAATCAGCCTTGAAAGTGGCGCATGCCGGTTTAGGTGTGCTCGCAAGCAAAGACCCGGTCGCCGCGATTAATTTTTCAACGAATGGCGTGATCAAAAAGGGGCCTGGTCTAATTAAAGGCTGGACCGACGTACGTGATTTACCACGGCCAGTAAAAGAAAAAGATAATTTCCGTTCATGGTTTAAAGAACGTGAAAAACAACGGGGTGACAAACATGACACAGATTCATAATCGCGATGCCTTTTTAAATGGCTTGGCACAAAAACTGGGACGTCCGCGAGAAACAGCCGATGTCACTCATTTTGAGCCGTTAAATAACTTATCACACACGCAGTTGGCGGATAAGTCACCAGATGAATTGTTGGCGATTTTACAGGCGAAATGCGAAACGTTACTCGCGGATGTCGTTTTAACTAAAGCGTCAGCATTAGCCGCTACTTTGCTGACAATTACCCGTCAATACGGCAGTGAAACGGTGATGACTTCCACCGATGAACGCTTTCACCAGTATGGGTTAGGTGACTTGGCGAACGGAACGTGGCCAGAGTCGACGGTCACGCACTGGTTGCCAGGGATCGAAAATCGTGAATTAAATATTACGAACGCCTCAAATGCCAACATTGGTATTGTCTTTGGTGATTATTTATTGGCTGAATCAGGCTCAGTGGTGGTCGAAACAACTCCGGGTCAAGGACGCGCCTTGCATTTTTTACCGGTACACTACATTGCCATCACGCCAAAAAGTCAACTTGTTCCCCGCATTACGCAGGCGGCTAAAGCTTATAATCGCCGGATTGAAGCGGGGGAACGGGTCGGATCAGCCATTAATGTTATATCAGGCCCGTCGAATTCGGCCGATATTGAATCAATCCTAGTTGTAGGGGTACATGGCCCGTTAAAGGTGACCTATATTGTGATTGAAGATTGAATACTACCGACGTCCTCCCACCGCTTTCACGGTGGAGGCGTTTTTTTTAGGAGGGGCGACAGTCCTCGTATGTTTTATCAAAAAATAGGACTAAGTATCTGGTCTTAATATTAGACGAACTATTAATTAGTATGAGATAATAAGAATAGAAAAAAATAGTAGGAGTTGGTTTGGTGGCAATATTTGATTTTATTTTAATAATGCTACTTATTATCGGTTTATCGCACGTTATTAATCGTTTTATTCCGTTTGTATCAGTACCATTGATTCAAATCGCTTTAGGAGCAGCCCTGTCGTTTATCCCTTCATTGTGGCATTTACAATTGGATCCGGAATTATTTTTAGTGCTTTTTATTGCCCCGTTACTTTTTAATGATGGTAAACGAGTGAACAGTGAAGCCCTCTGGAACTTACGGATCCCGATTGTGTTACTGGCAGTCGGACTTGTTTTTGTAACGACCTTTTTAGTTGGTTATTTTATCCACTGGATGATTCCAACAATTCCATATCCGGCAGCCTTTGCTTTGGCAGCGATTTTATCGCCGACCGATGCTGTTGCCGTGGGTTCATTATCTGATCGGATTAAACTGCCAAAAAACATCATGCAATTGCTTGAAGGTGAGGCTTTAATGAACGATGCTTCGGGCCTTGTTGCCTTTAAAATGGCCATTGCAGCAATGGTAACCGGCACCTTCTCATTATGGAATGCCGCTGGTAATTTTGTGGTGGTCGCCGTCGGTGGTTTAATTGTCGGAGCAATTGCCGCTTGGTTTATTCTCCGCATCCGTCATTGGTTGCGACGTTTCGGTATGGAAGATGTGACGATCCATCTCTTAATGCAAATTGTGACACCTTTTATTATTTACATCTTAGCTGAAGAAATTGGTGTCTCAGGCATTCTTGCTGTTGTTATGGCTGGTGTTGTGCATGGGATGGAGAAAAAGAGTGTCACGACCCAAGTCGTTAAGTTGAATTTAGTTTCGACCAGTACGTGGGATATTTTAGTGTTTATTCTCAATGGCTTAGTGTTTGTCATTTTAGGGTCACAAATTCCTGATATTTTAGGGAGTATTTGGGAAGATTCAGCGATATCCAATCAACGGGTCATCGTATATATTTTGATTTTATATGTTATCTTAATTGTGCTTCGTTTTGTATGGGTGTTTGGTTCATGGCTAGTGCCGCGTTTGCTCAGTAAACAAAAGCGCGACGATACGGACACAACCGTTAAAGAACAGCTCGAATCCAGTGCGATTATCTCAATCGCCGGTGTTCGCGGTGCAGTTACCTTAGCTGGGTCGATGTCGATTCCATTCGTCCTCGCAAGTGGGGCGATGTTCCCCGAGCGCGCGTTAATTATTTTCTTAGCCGCGGGTGTCATCCTCGTTTCATTAATCGTATCGAACGTTTTGTTGCCGATTATTTTAAAAGAGGAAGCTGAATTACAAGTCGGTGAATCGATTGAAGAAGCTGAAGCCCGAATTCAAATTGAAATTTTCCGCGATGTGATTCGCGAGTTAGAATCAGAGCCAGAGCCAGAAATAAAGGCGGCGGTGCAAGTTATTATTGAAGAATACCGGACTTCGATTCGTCGGGTGCAACGCGGTCAAATCGTTAACGAATACGGCATTCAAATGTCGGCAGATGAGAAAGCGTTACGGATTAAAGTGTTAACCATCCAAGAGGAGCTCTTACACCGTTACGTTGAAGAAGGTAAAATTAATAAGTTAATTGCGTATCGCTTATCCGAAACAATTCATGCGACGAAAACACGCATTGAACGACGGATACGCACGCGTCTCAATTATTACTTTGTAAGCATCATGCATGTGGCATTGCAACTGCGAAGTAAACGTCAAAAACGAGCAAGCGGTGAGAAGAAAAAATATTCACCTCAGGATTTGCAAGCGATTAAAGATTGGCGTGCAGAGAGTGGTCGCGCTGCGATGAGCTACTTGAATGAGCATGTTACACCAGAAAACAAACGCTTAGTGAGCTCAATTATTAGCGAACAATCAATGATTATTAGCCGCTTGAAAAATCAAACAGGTGCATTAAAACACAGTGCCGATTTTGAAATTATTAAAAATGATATTCGTATTCGAGCACTGCAAGCGGAGCGGGATTCGCTGCAACAATTTTATGAAGAAGGACGGATTTCACGGGAAATGGCCCACGACATTCGCCAAAACATTAACTTCATGGAAACTTATTTGTTGGATAGTCAATCCACCGAAGATTAAAAAAACAATCGCGTTCAGGCGGACTGACCCCTTAGGGTTAGACAAAACAAAAAAGCATCTTCAAAGAATTTTCGGGTATAGATACCTATTATTCTTTGGAGGTGTATTTTTTTATCGGCACACGTGTAAGTTATCTATATGAAATTAAAATGAAGGCTGTTGAGCTGAAACTATCTGGTATTCCAACGAAAAAGAAAGGGTCAATCGACAATTGTCGCAGAAAACTATCTAAAGCGCGAATTCTTTACGACAAAGCCGCTCGAAAGATTAGTAACGGATATTACCGCCTTGCCATTTGGTGGAAAAGTATTATATCTTTCCAGTATTATACGATTGGAGAAACGCAAGATACCTTACTTGTATTAGATACGTTGAATCAATTAACGAGCTTGCCCGAAGGGACAATGCGGCATAGTGATCATGGTTCTGTCTATACATCCGCAGCGTATCAAGAAGCAGTCAAAAGCAAAGGCATTACCAGGAGCATGTCCCGTGAAGGAATGCCCGCTGATAATGCCCCAATCGAATCGTTTCATTCCACGCTAAAGTCTGAAACGTTCTATCTCGACGGATTAACGCGAACAACAACGGTAATTGTTGAACGTACTGCCAGAGATTATATTGCCTAGTATAACGATTCTCGAATTCAATTGAAACTGGTTGGATAATACTTTTTTGTGACTGTCCAGTGTTGTGGGTTCAGTCCCCAAGTTCGCCTGAGCACGATTGCTTTTTTGTTGCTATTAACTTACTTGCTTTCACCGACAACAGTGAAACGTTCATTTTGATGCTTCGGATGAACAGCCTCATCAATCATCGCGATGGCATAATCCGCATAGCTGATATAACTTTCATTCGCTTTGTTAGCCAGTAAATGATCGCGACCAGCAACGTAGTGACCCGTCCGAATACCGTCAGGATTAAAAAAGGCTGACGGACTTAAGAAGGTCCAGTTAATGGGTGACACTTGTAGATCGGTAAGGTTTTGCCCTTGGTTGGAAGCAGTCGGTAAAAAGGCTGCGGGGAATTCAGGGGTATCCATCACACGGGTGATTTTTTCGGGATCAACATACAAACTACCAGCACCACCAACGACTAATAAGCGGGTGGTTGTATTTGTGAAAATTTTGATTAAATGGCGTCCAGCTTTAACATGTAATTCTTCGTCGCCGGGTTTAGCACCAAAGGCATTGATAATGACATCGAAAGCGTTGATATCAGCTGTTTCGAGATCAAACACCTCTTTTTCAATCACCTTAACCGGTTGTGAAATGTTCGCCTTGTTACGCACAATCGCAGTCACATCGAGTTTGCGATCAAGCGCCTCTTGTAAAATAAATTGTCCTGCTTTACCACTTGCACCAATAATTGCTAATTTCATTGTTATTACCTCCAGTTTTATATTTCCCTTTATGTAACCATTGTAGTTACATTAAATAAAAAGGTCAAGAAAAAGCTCTTATTCGATATTGCAATTCTTGCATAATAGAGTATAATTACGTTGTTAGTAAACTATAAGTTTACTTAGACTAAACTTGAGGTTGTATCGATTCAACGTACCGTTGCACTAACACAACGTAACGTTGTAAAGAAGACTAACAAGGAGGTTTCGAATGAATATCGGCCAAAGTTTGAAAAATTTACGCTTAAAAAAAGGCTTAACACAAGAAGAGTTGGCAGAACGGACTGATTTATCCAAGGGGTATATCTCGCAAATTGAACATGAGAGCAGTTCACCTTCGATGGAAACTTTTTTTGATATATTAGAAGTGCTTGGTGTGAGCCCCAAAAGTTTCTTTGATGAGAAAACACAACAGCAAAAAATCATTTACGATGAAGCAGAACATACGTATTACGAAGATACTGAAAAAGGCTATCAAATTAAGTGGCTCGTACCAGAATCAAATGAAAAAGAAATGGAACCGGTGATTTTAACCTTCCCCCAAAAAGGCAGTTTCAAACAATTTGAACCGTCATTATCCGAAACGTTTGGCTATTGTTTAGCCGGCGTTATCAAGATTCAATTTGGACAAACAGTCCATCGACTAAAAGCGGGCGAAGCTCTCTATTTTCAAGCGTCACAGCCTCATCGGATTTATAGCGACAGTGACACTAAAAGTGTAATTGTACTTGTAGCAACGAACTCTTACCTATAAAGGAGAATGACATGACGACACCTATCATTGAATTTAAAAATGTCACAAAAAAATATGATGACACCCTCGTCTTGAACGAGATGAATTTTACGATTGAAAAAGGGAAGTTTTACACGTTACTTGGCCCATCAGGCTGTGGCAAAACAACCATTTTACAATTGATTGCTGGTTTTACAGACATTACCAGTGGCCGTATTTTATTAAATGGTGAAAAAATCGACCATTTACCACCGAATAAACGACCGATTAATACGGTTTTTCAAGATTACGCCTTATTTCCTCATTTGAATGTGTTCGAAAACGTTGCCTTTGGTCTCCGTTTAAAAAAAGTAAGTGAAAAAGTGATTGTCAAAAAGGTCGAAGAAGCGTTAGCGATGATGAATTTATCAGGTTTTATTAACCGTGACATCCAAGCAATGAGTGGTGGTCAACGTCAACGTGTGGCAATTGCCCGGGCAATTGTTAATGAGCCTGACATCATCTTACTCGATGAACCCTTATCGGCATTGGATTTGAAATTGCGGGTCGCGATGCAAAATGAATTGCGGCAGTTACAACGTCGCTTAGGGATTACTTTTATTTTTGTTACCCATGACCAAGAAGAAGCGTTGGCGATGTCAGATGAAATTTTTGTCTTAAATGAGGGCGAGATTCAACAAAGCGGCACACCAATTGACATCTATGATGAACCAATCAACCGGTTTGTGGCTGATTTCATTGGTGAATCAAATATTATCGCGGGCAACATGTTATCCGATTTTAAGGTAGTTTTTGCAGGCAAACAGTTTGACTGTGTTGATCAAGGCTTACGTCCGAATGAAGCGATTGAAATTGTAATCCGCCCCGAAGACTTAGTTTTAACAGAGCAACACCAGGGCAAGTTACAAGTCACTGTGACATCACAGTTGTTCCGCGGTGTCCATTACGAAATTTTCGCAGTCGATAGCGAGGGGAATGATTGGCTTGTGCATTCGACGAAGAAAGCAAGTGTTGGCGATACAATCGGGTTGGAGTTTAACGCCGAAGACATCCATGTCATGCGCTTGGATGAGTCTGAGGCCGAGTTCGACAAACGACTTGAAGCGTATGAGGTGTCCTAATGAGTAAAACTTTTCGACGCCTGTATTCAGTTCCTTATTTCTTATGGATTATTTTATTTGTGATATTGCCGGTTTTGCTTGTCGCCTACTATTCATTGTTTGATATTAGCGGTCACTTCACCTTCGATAACTACCGCCGCTTTGCAACACCGGTATACTTAAAAATGACCTTGAGTTCGTTTTGGTATGCGTTTTTAGTGACGTTTTTCTGCTTGGCAGTGGCGTATCCAACGGCTTATTTATTAACACATACGAAGCATAAACAACTATGGTTGTTATTAATTATTTTACCCACCTGGATTAATTTATTGTTGAAAACCTATGCTTTCATCGGTTTATTTGGCGCCTATGGCCCAGTCAATGAGGTGTTTAGCTTCTTTGGGATACCCGCCCAACAGCTATTGTTTACCGATTTTAGCTACGTATTTGTCACGACCTACATCTTCATACCGTTTATGATCATGCCGATTTTCAACGCGTTAGAAGATTTAAATCCATCGCTCATTCGGGCTTCACGTGATTTAGGGGCCTCAAGCGCTCAGACATTTCGTCGCGTGATTTTCCCATTAACACTCGATGGCATTAAAGCCGGCACGCAGGCTGTTTTTATTCCCGCCTTGTCACTCTTTATGATTACCCGTTTAATTTCGGGCAATCGCGTTGTGACACTCGGAACAGCCATTGAACAACATTTTCTCGTGACCCAAGACTGGGGAATGGGTTCCACTATTGCCGTCGTTCTCATTGTGGCGATGGGAATTATTATGTTTGCCATGAGTGGTAAGAAAGGAGCGGGCGAATGAACAAACAAATGAAATGGGGCAATGTCTATTTAGTCGCTGTCTTTGCAGTGCTCTATGTGCCAATCCTATACATGGCGTTGTTTTCGTTTAATAAGGCAGGCACAATGGTTAATTTTTCGGGTTTCACCTTGGACTATTATCAAGAAGTGTTTCAAGATAAACGGTTGATTATGATCGTGCTCGATACGTTTGCGATTGCGCTACTATCGTCAACCATCGCGGTCATTATTGGTGTGTTTGGTGCTTTGGCCATTCGTTACGCACCAAAACGTCAGTATAAAAACAGTATCTTAACGTTAAACAACGTTTTAATCGTTTCACCGGATGTCATTATTGGGGCCTCCTTTTTAATCCTCTTTACAATGGTCGGTTTGAAACTCGGTTTTGCCTCGGTTTTAATTGCCCATATTGCCTTTAGCGTACCGATTGTCGTGCTAATGGTATTGCCAAAATTAAATGAAATGAGTCCATCACTCGTCCGTGCCGCCCAAGATTTAGGTGCTAACCAGTGGCAGGTCCTCACGAAGGTGATTTTACCTTCGCTGACGTCGAGTATCTTTGCGGGGTTCTTTATGGCGTTAACATACTCACTGGATGACTTTGCTGTTACTTTCTTTGTGACCGGAAACGGTTTTTCAACCTTAGGTATTGAAATTTATTCACGGGCAAGAACGGGTGTATCACTTTCAATCAATGCGATTTCAACCATCCTGTTTGTGATTACGTTAGCACTCGTATTAGGTTATTACTTCTTAAGCATTAAAGACAAACGAGCAAAGGGGATACGTAAATGAAACGATTAGTTTATTTTTTTTCTGGCATTATCGTCGTCGCCTTAATCATTTTGTTAATTGCCGTTAAAATGAATGCGGCCAGCGGCAATACTGCTGGAAATACCTTAACGATTTACAATTGGGGCGATTACATCGACCCGGAGTTAATTACAACCTTTGAGAAGGAAACGGGCATACATGTCAGTTACCAAACGTTTGATAGCAACGAGGCAATGATGACCAAAATTGAGCAAGGCGGAACCAACTTCGATTTAATCGTACCGTCTGACTATACAATTGCTAAAATGAAAAAAGCCAACCTGCTTGAGAAACTCGATAAAACAAAGATCTCACAGTTTAATAACATCGATGCGAACTTTAGACACTTAAATTATGATGACGGCAATAATTATTCAATTCCGTATTTTTGGGGAACAGTCGGGATTTTATATAACAGTCGCATGCTCGATGGTTTGACGATTACAAGTTGGTCAGATTTATATCGTCCCGAATTAAAGGGTGAAATCATGCTCGTTGATGGGGCGCGTGAAGTGATGGGAATGGGGCTCAATACGTTAGGTTACTCGTTGAACGATGTGAACCCAACCCATCTCGACGAGGCACAGACAAAGCTGAAACAATTGATGCCGAATGTCAAAGCGATTGTCGGGGACGAGATCAAATTGATGATTCAAAATAAAGAGTCAGCCCTCGGCGTCGTATGGTCAGGCGAGGCAGCTAACATTGTGCAGGAAGATGCTGAACTTGATTACGTCATCCCCTCAGAAGGAACGAACCTTTGGTTTGATACGATGGCAATTCCAAAAAAAGCCAAAAATAAGGAGGCTGCCTATGCCTTTATCAATTTCATGTTGGAGCCAGAACATGCCGCTGCTAATGCAGACTACGTCGGTTACTCAACACCGGTGACGAAAGCTAAGGCCTTTTTACCACTGGAAGTGGCCAATGATGAACGTTTTTACCCTGATTTTTCTGAAGTGAAAGGGCTCGAAGTCTATGCTGACTTAGGTCCCGAAAAGTTATCCCTCTACAATGAACTATATTTGCAATTAAAAATGGCTAAACGGTGACAAATTGTAAAATTAGGCTTATAATAAGACTAAATTAAGGCAAGACAACGGGACGGTTCTGTTTCAGTAACTATCGCCCGATTTGCTATAGGGGGTAAGACGATGGGGATTCAACAAATAAAACAATGGACATATAAGCTAGACGGTACTGGGAGTACAGACTGGGGCGATTTATGTGAGGCGTTTGCCATCGCAAAAACCGGCTTAGCACAGTCTCCGATTAACATCGAACGCGCAGATGCGCTTACCGCTGTATCTGTACTACCAGTAACGTATCACTACACAAATTTAACCTTTGATTGTGAGATGAAGGGCGATCGTGTCTTTCATGCTTATCCACAAGAAAACACCAATTATTTGACATACCGCGGTGTTAAATACCATTTAACAAACTGGCACATGCACATGCCAAGTGAACATCAGATGGATGGATTTCATTATCCGCTTGAAGGTCATCTTGTCCATACGAATGAGCAGGGCGGTGTGATTGTACGGGCCTTTTTCATGAAAATTGGCGAGCGCGATAACCGTCTCTTGGCTGGTTTAGCTGAGCAATGGCAACTGGCTCAGTCCGAAGGTAAAAAAGGCAGCTGGCAGTTTAACCCAGCAACCTTAATTGCCGACAGCCGTGAAACAATTTATGTGTATGATGGCTCGTTAACAACACCACCGACACTAGAATGCGTGACATGGATGGTGAGGAAGCGTCCAATGATTATTAGCCACGAACAGTATACAGCCTTTGTTAATTTGTTAAATGGCTCTAATCGTCCGGTACAGCCTTTAAACGGTCGCATTGTTTCTAAATATTAATCATGAAAAGAAGGCCACACTTGCTAGGATGCAAGTGTGGCCTTCTTTTGGTTTTATTTAACGAATTTGTTAACGAGTTGTAAAACATGAGCAGCAGCATTTGGTAAATGCGCCATGTAACCGTGCGTTACGCGTTCGATTTCATGATGTTCAACTGTTACACCAGCTTTGGCTAAGACATCAGCATATTTGCGAGCTTGATCACGTAATGGATCAAATTGTGCTGAAATAATAAGTGCTGGCGGTAAGTTAGTTAAGTCCTTAGTGCGAATAGGTGCTAATAAAGGATTGTATTTCAGTTCATAATTATCAGCTATGTAGAGGCTAAACATCTTATCTAAGCCATCTTTGGTAAGAACAAAGCCTTCATCAAAAATATCAAATGAGGGGTATAAGACACTGGCGTCACGCGAGAAAATATCAGTGATCGGGCTAAATAAGAGTTGTTCACTAATCTTCGCTTCAGATTGTTTGTCGCGGGCTAAAATACTAATAACAGCCGCGAGGTTAGCACCAGAACCTTCACCGGCAACGATAAAACCAGAACCGTCGTATTCAAGGCTAGCAGGATGAGCCTGTGCCCATTCTAAGGCTGCGAATGCATCTTCGACAGCAGCAGGAAACGGCGCATCGGGAGCTAAGCGGTATTCGACTGTGATGACTTTGAAACCAGTTTCTTCAACGATGTCACGTGCAAGCGCATCAGTTGTTTGGAGATTGCCGTTAATGAAGCCACCATCATGGAAGTAAAGCATTACTTTGTAAGGGCCATCTTTAATCGGTGTATAAATTCTAATCGGCAACTGAGTGCCTTTTGGTCCCGCGATTTTTTTATCTTCAACCAGTCCTACGTGAACAGAGGGACGTACAGGTGTTAATTTATCGGTTACACGGATGTATTTATAACGGCTGCCAATATCAGTCGTACTACCGCTTGTTTTAACGTATTCTTTAGCGTCATCGTTTAAGTTTTCTAATTGTTCAGGGTGGGCGATGGGCACGCCTTTAGCTTTACGGAATATGAAAAAAAGCACCGTAAAGGGCAATAATACAAGTGTCGCAAATCCTACAAATAGCCATTTTAAAAATTTATTCATCTCGTTCACTCCTTTAATTTCACTTCTTTACCATTATACCAATTTTCCGAAATAATAAGCAATTAAAGACTCAGCGGTGAGGGTTGTGATTGTTCAATCAGCGTGAATTCAAGTATAATGTAGAAGTTGGAGCCAGTGCTTAATTTATAGCGTTGAAAGGATACTTAAAATGAAAGAAGCCTTATATCGTACGTTTACAAGATCGGAATGGAAAACGTTAGAAAAAATCACACTACCAGATTTATCCCTATCTGAGTTAACGCGGATTGAAAGTTTAAATGACCGATTATCATTAGCAGATGTAGAAGAAGTCTACCTCCCATTAATTAAATTATTAGCCATTCATATTAAAGAGTTTCAAACGAAAAACACCGAATTAAATCAGTTTCTGAAGAAAACAGATAAGCCTGCCCCGTTTATTATTGGGATTGCTGGCAGTGTCGCAGTTGGGAAAAGTACGATTGCACGACTGCTGCAAGTTTTGTTAAGCTATGCTTTACCAGCATTAAATGTTGAGTTAGTGACGACTGATGGTTTTTTATTCCCGAATAAAGTGCTTCGAAAGGCTGATATGATGGATCGTAAAGGCTTTCCTGAAAGTTATGATGGCCGCCGCATCATTCGTTTTTTGAGTGAATTGAAAAGTGGTCAAACAGAAATTCAAGTACCACTCTACTCGCATTTAACCTATGATGTCTTGTCGGATGAAAAACAAACCTTAATTGAACCCGATGTCGTGATTGTTGAAGGGGTTAATGTATTGCAAGGCAATCTCAAACAACCGTTTTTCACCACTGACTTCTTCGATTTTTCAATTTATATGGATGCTGATAAGGGATTGATTCAAAAATGGTACGTCGAACGGTTTATGCTTTTACGTGAAACGGCCTTTTTAAAACCAGAATCATATTTTCATACGTATGTTGATAAAACCGATGAACAAGCTTTAGCGATTGCTGATGATGTCTGGCATCGCATCAATGAAATTAACTTAGAAAAACACATTGAGCCGACTCGTAATCGAGCAAAATTGATTCTGAAAAAGGGCGAAAATCATAAAATTGACGAAATTAAATTACGAAAGTAACAGCTTTGATTGCAATTTTGAATCAAACAGCATACAATAAGGATGTCAGACCGACAGATTGCCGAGCAATTCTGCTGACAATTCTACTCAAAAGAGAGGTAAACAACTCATGGGAACATCTTTCCGTGTCGCGCTTACAGTTGCCGGTCTAATTTTAACGGTCTATTGCTCATATTTAATTGTGGTTCAAGTAGCAGCAGACAATAACGTTGATCTACAGTCACCCGTTAAGTATGAAGCGATAGAAAGTAAGTAACAAAAAAACGAATGCACGATCGATATCTGTAGTGACCCCCAAAAGTTAGACTTTTAGGGAGTGGAGAAATCCACTCCTTTTTTTCATGTTTTAAAATGGCTGACTACGCAACTAATCGTGCTGTTTTACGAAATTGAACGGGACTTTGCCAGTTTAGCTTCTTTTTCATACGTTTATTATTGTAGTAGTGAATATAGCGATCAATCGCTCGTTTGAGTTCCTCGAAGCTATGATAGATTTCACCATGGAAAATTTCTTGTTTCAAAAGACCAAAGAAGTTTTCCATAGGAGAATTATCTAAACAATTCCCTTTTCGGGACATGCTTTGAAAGATTTTATGTTCCTTGAGTTTATCACTGCATGCAGCCATTTGATAAGCCCATCCTTGGTCTGAATGGAATATTCTACGAAAAGGGCAATTATTTGTTGTCTTGATAGCATCTGCTAATCCGTTTATAATAGCTGCTGCATTCGGCTTCTCTGATACTCGATAAGAAAGAATTTCACTATTGTATAGGTCCATAAAAGGATCTAAATAAAGTTTTTTCTGACGAATGACACCTGAGGTGTCTGCTTCAAAATATTTGAACTCGGTTGTATCAGTTGTTATTTTTTGATGGCAAATACTCGTGTAGAATCGTCGATGAATAAGATTTTTAGCAATTCTACCGACCTTGCCACGATAAGAACTATATCGACGTGACTTTCTAGTATAGGATTTCACCTCGATACCTAATTTTTTTATCAAACGTTGAACTTTCTTTTTATTGATAGATAATCCGTAGTTTTCCAATTCTTTTTTCATTCGAAGGCAACCATAATCCTTATGTTCTTGACGAATTTCTAACATTTTATTTTCGATATCTTGATCTGGATTTAAGCGATTAAAGCGTTTCTTCCAATACATATAGGTTGCTTTAGGAAATTTTAATGTTTCAAGAAGCTCAACTAATTTGAATGATCCTCGGAGGCTGTCGATGATTCGTGCGACTGATTCTTTTGTCTTTGTTGAGCTTCCAGTTTTCGCAGCTTCCTCAATTCTTTTAAAAAGGCATTCTCAATTTGAAGCGAACGCACTTGTTTCTCTAAATCTTTGATGCGGTCGCGTTCTCCAGCTATTTCACATATTGCAACTTTTTTTACAGCTTTCTTTTTCTTAGACATATTAGAAGGACGTCCTTTCGTTTTTGAAAGTCCTTCGACTCCATCCTCTCTAAACTTACGCATCCATGATGCAATCAGAGGTGGATTATTAATGCCTATGGCATTAGCCACATCACGATAGGACATTTCACTTGTTTGATATAACTCTATCGCATCTAACTTGAATTGAACAGAATATTTTTGATTTTGACGCTTTCTAAAAAGACCTTCTTCACCAAATTCTTTATAAATATTAACCCACCTTAGTATCTGTTTCTTATCTTTCAATTCATATTTATTCGCTAGATACAATAGGCCTTCTCCATCAAGGTATTTTTGAACGATTCTAAATTTAAATTCAAAATTATATTTTGCCATAAAAATAGCGACCTCCAAACGTTAGATTTTTGGTCTAACTTTTGGGGGTCGCTTCAATCTTTCGATCGTGCATTCGTTTTTTAGTTCTCTTTTTTGGTGATGTTCGTTATCTTATGAGTAAAACCTTCACCTTCGACGCGTTTGACATCATTAATAATAATAAAGGCATGTTCATCAATTTCACGGATGGATTGGGTTGCTATGCGGAGCTGTTGCCGACTAACAACCACATAGAGGACTTGTTTGGCTTGTTTCGTATAGTGACCGTGACCATGAAGAACAGTGATGCCACGTTCGATTTGTTGCTCAATTGTATTCGCAATCAATTCATGCTTTTCAGAAATAATGATGATTGATTTTTTGACGTTGGCACCTTCTAAAATTAAATCGAGTACCTTTGTCGAGATGTAGAGCGAGATAACAGTGAAAATCATATTTTCAAAGCCAATGACAAAGCCCGATGGGATAACGACGATGAGATCGAAAAACAATAAGGCGTAGCTCGTGTTCCAACCAAGGTATTTATTTGCCATCTTCGCTAGAATCGCTGATCCCGCCGTGGTACTCCCACTATTCATAATGAGACCGATACCGACACCCATTGAGATACCAGCTGCAACACTTGCAACAAGTGGAGAGTGAAATTCAGCGCCCCACGTATGTGTTAACTTCAAGAAGAGTGACATGAAGGCAATGGTAACAATGGTATAATAGAAGGTTGATTTGTCCAAGTATTTATAGCCTAAAAACATCAGCACGCCGTTAAAAATTAAGTTGGTGAGAGCCGGTGCAATCCCAAATAAATAAAAGAGAATCATCGTTGTCCCGGTGACACCACCTTCAGTAAGGTTGTTAGGAAGGGCAAAGATGTTGACTGAAAGGGCGAAAATAAACGAACCAATCATAATTTTTGTGATGTTAAATGTTATTTCTTTTTTCACGATAGCCACCTCATTTAATAGTTAGTTAATAATAGTAATCAGAAAAAAAGACTTCCGCTAGTAGCTAGCAGGAGTCTTTTCTAAAAAAAGCATTTAGGCATCATACGCCTAAACTGTCTCACCATAAAATTATATATAGCTAGTTTAGCATGAAAGGTGCAATCTAGCAATTACTTCTCATCTTTTGTGTCTGTTTTCTTAGCAGTTGTTGAGTTGTTACCGTACGTATAGTCTGACCGTTTAGTAGGGGTAAAACCCTCAGGTGTATAGAAACGGAGTAAATCTTGTTGGAGGACTTTATCAGAGAAACCGAGCACATTATTGACGTAATTATGTTGCTCTTTCATCTCATCTGTTACCTGCTCATCGGTCAAGACGGTGCCGGTTTTTTGGTCGTAATACTTACCACCAATATAAGAAACCGTGTTACTTACAAAGTTACCATTTCTAAATGGAATCGTTTGGTTATGAGTGGTTGATAATAAGTCAGTCCCAAATTGCAGGTAGTCTTTACTATCGATACCGAGTAAGTGTAAGACCGTTGGTAACGTATCAACTTGGCCGCCATAGGAATGGTCAACAAAGCCATCGACACCAGGAACGTGTATCATGAGTGGCACACGCTGTAGTTGGGCAACATCGAAATCAGTAACGTCATCGTCACCTAAAACTTTACCAAGTGCATCTGAGCGGTTGTCTGACGTGCCGTAATGATCGCCGTACATAACAATCACAGAGTTGTCATACAGACCTGATTTCTTTAAATAGGTCATAAACTGTCCAAGTGCCTCATCGAGGTAACGGGCAGTTTGAAAAGAACCGTCAACTGTTGAATCGCCTGAATTTGCCCCATCAATCGTAGCGTCTTCAGCACTTATTGGGTAAGGGAAGTGATTGGATAAGGTGATGAACTTCGCATAAAACGGTTGTTTCAATGTTTCTAACATTGGAATCGATTCTGTAAAGAAGGGTTTATCTTTCAGACCGTAATTAAGCGTATCGTTTTCGTTCATGTCATAGTAGCTTGAGTCGAAAAAGTTCTTAATACCGAACTCTTTATATACGGCATCACGATTCCAAAACGACCGTGTGTTACCATGGAATACCGCGCTATCGTAGCCATGGTGACCGAGAATAGCAGGCTGTGATTGATAGACATTGTCACCTTTAGACGTAAAGGCCGATCCGCTAGCAAGACCGTACAATGAGTTTTCTAACATCATTTCGGCATCACTTGTTTTACCTTGACCGACTTGATGAAAGTAATTATCAAAGGCGATGGTTTCTTTATCTTTGAAGAACTTATTAATATTTGGTGTCACTTCTTCACCATTTAGCTTAAAGTTAACTAAATATTGTTGAAAAGACTCTAAATGGATGTATATAACATTTTTGTTTTTAGCGATACCAAAGTATTTTTCGTTTGGCACAGCATAGTTCTTTTTAGTGAAATCGAGCGCTTGTTGCGTATCGGTACCGCTCGCACTCGCTTTTTCTTTTGTTGATTTCGCAGTACGATAAGTATCGAATAACATGAAGTTGGTCATACCGAGATATTTCACGACGTAGTTATTATCAAACCCACGTGAAAGTAATTGCGGACGATCAATTTCAGCTAATGATAGGTTGGCTGCAAATAAGGCAACCGCTAACGTTAAAATTCCTAAGGTTTTACGGGGACGAACACGCACCGCTTTGTTAGGAACAAATACTTTGAAAACAAGTAATAAAATTAAGAGCACAACATCGGTAAAGACAAGGAAATCGACCGGGCGCATTAATGCCATAATGCTGCCACCCATATCTCCTAAGTTTGATGATTGTAACATCGTTGGAACGGTGATGAAATCAGCAAATTCACGGTAATAGACAACATTGCAATAAAGCAATAAGCTCAAGAGGAAGTCCGCGAGTATCATCCAAATAAAGGCGCGTCTCCCTTTCGCGAATAGGCCAAGTCCAATGAAGAACAAGGTTGCACTTAGAGGGTTAAGCAATAGTAAGAAGGATTGGGCTCCATTTTCAATGCCTAAGGTGAAGGCGAATTTATAAGTGATGTAGGATTTAATCCAAAATAATATAACCGCTAGTAAGCAAAACAATAAGGCACTACTGAAGGGTTGTTTGATTTTTAAACGACTCATGTTTTAATCTCTCCTATTTTTCAGGTTTTAACGTCAATAAAAACAAACAGGTGACTACTTTTACTCGGACGTAAAGGCTACCTGTTAGACTGAAACAATAATACCACAAACTGGTCGTAAATGCCAAAGTAAAGAAATATATCAATGACAGGATGAGGTAAAATGACAGTCTGATTATTTTCTGATAATTAAAGATTAATGCTTGCATAAATCAAATTAACCGATTAAAATTAGGGGGAATAATGATTATTAAATAATAATTATTATAAACGAAAAGAGGTGCTCAATATGACGAACAACAAGTTAACAACGAATACCGGTGCGCCAGTTGGCGATAACCAAAACACGATGACCGCAGGTGTTAATGGTCCGGTCTTATTACAAGACGTACATTTCATTGAGAAAATGGCTCATTTTGACCGTGAACGTGTGCCAGAACGTGTCGTTCATGCCAAAGGTGCAGGTGCACATGGTGTTTTTAAAGTAACAAATGATTTAACAAAATACACACGTGCTGATTTCTTATCAGCAGTTGGTAAAGAAACTGAAATTTTAACGCGTTTCTCGACTGTTGCAGGTGAACTTGGTTCGGCCGATACAGTGCGTGACCCACGTGGCTTCTCTGTCCGTTTCTATAGCGAAGAAGGAAACTATGATATCGTTGGTAATAATACACCGGTTTTCTTCATTAAAGACCCGCTTAAATTCCCTGACTTTATTCACACGCAAAAACGCGATCCGCAAACCCATCTAAAAAGCGCCACTGCTGCTTGGGATTTCTGGTCGTTATCACCAGAATCATTACATCAAGTAACAATCTTAATGTCTGACCGCGGGATTCCGGCCTCATTTAGACATATGCATGGTTTTGGTAGTCATACATATCGTTGGACAAATGCTGAGGGCCAGAGCTTCTGGGTGAAATATCACTTCAAAACAAACCAAGGGGTTAAAAACTTAACTGTTGAAGCGGCTGAACGTTTAGCTGGTCAAAATCCTGATTACCATACACAAGATTTATTCTATGCGATTGAAGATGGTGATTTTCCGTCATGGACTCTCCATGTTCAAATCATGCCGTTAGAAGATGCAGCGAAATATCGCTTTAATCCGTTTGATGTAACGCAAACAATCTCACAAAAAGATTATCCGTTAATCGAAGTCGGTACAATGATCTTGAACCGTAACCCGGAAAACTATTTTGCAACAATTGAACAAGCGGCCTTTTCACCAGCAAACATCGTACCTGGCATTGATTTATCACCAGATAAAATGTTACATGGTCGTGTGTTCTCTTATCCAGATACGCAACGTCATCGCATCGGACCAAACTATAACTTGTTAAAAGTTAACCAACCAAAAAATCCGATTAACAACTACCAACGCGACGGTGCAATGCGCAGCGATAGCAATGGCGGTTCAAGTGTTTATTATGAACCGAATAGTTTTGGCGGACCGAAAGAATCACCTGTTGATAAATATGCAACCTTGAAACTCGAAGGCATTGCTGCGAACCATGCGCATGCTAACGATGATTTCTATACACAACCTGGTGATTTATACCGTTTATTAAGCGAAGAAGAAAAACAACGTTTAGTTGATAATATCGTCGGTGGGTTAAGCACTGTCCGATTAGAAGAAATTAAAATTCGTCAAACACAACACTTCTATAAAGCCGATAAAGATTATGGTGAACGTGTTGCAAAAGCACTAGGCTTATCGTTAGATCAAATTAAATAAGCATCATCATATTAGCGAACACCAAAAGTTAGTTGAAAAACTAACTTTTTTTTATGGCTTGAATTTACAATTGAAGTGCAACGCTACAAAAAAGACCCATAAATAAATATTCAGTAGAATAGAAGTTACTACACAACTTATTCGAAGAGGATTAATAGTTATGAATCACTACCAACATCTTACCCTATTTGAACGTGAAGACTTACATGGATGGATTGAACAAAATCTTTCGATTCGAAAAATTGCTGATTTCCTTGATAACACCACATTCTATTTTGCGCATCCTAATTCATCTTGGAAGTGTGGGACAAATGAAAAGACAAAGAGTCTATTGCGAGAATATTTGCCTAATAAACAGACATCACAACATACAGAGAGGCGAACATTGATATTTTTACATCTAAACGTAATTATCGACTCAAAAATGTTTAAACTGTAAAACACGGTATGAAGTCTTTTGCAATATTATGTTGCATTTTATTTGACAATTAAAGGGTCAAATAGTCTAAAGAAAGGAAAAAAGTACAGCGAAGATGGCGTGGCACCAATTTCATTGGCATCTTTCTTTGGATTTCGAAAAGTTCTTTATGTTTTTGTCCCAACTGACCGTTTATGAAACGCAATTACGCAACCAACGCGTGTCTCTCAAAACCTTGAAAGACCTGTTTATTCGATTTTAATACTGGATTGCTCAGGTGTCCCTTTTTTTTAAAAAAACTTTTTTGAAATGACACGCGTTCAGTTTGAAACGTTTTACTAGCGAGTGATAAGTTTCTATTGATTAACTCGAAACATCGTAAGCTGTTTGATTGCTTCAGTCATAAGTGAGGGCAGTCAATAGCGTTCTCTCGATGAGTAAATAGTCTCTTTCGCAGAAAACTGTCAGCTTCCGCCTTTTTTTTTTTATGTTTTAAAGTGCATCTTAGAAAAAAATAGGGTAAGATGTAAAGACTAGAGCAATCTATTTAAGAAGGGAATGTCCAATAATGCAAAAAAAGAAGTTGCTTTTACCTATCATCATTTTAATAATCGGTCTTTTACTAATTTTATCACCATGGATTAAAAACATGATTATTGCCAACATGAGTCAAGTCGATAGTTCAATCACTGCGAGTCAATTGAGTGATAATGATAAAAATAAAGCGAAGAATGATTACGATGCAGTTAAACGTCCGTCGTTGACGACTGTGTTTAACAACAGTATGAATGTCGATAAAAATGCCATCATCGGCGAAATTGAAATTAAAAGTGTTAAACTGCATTTACCGATTTTAAAAGGAACAAACGATGCGAATTTACTCGGTGGGGCAACAACAATGCTTGATAATCAAGTGATGGGTAAAGGAAATTACTCATTAGCGGGTCATCACATGCGTGATGAAAAATTACTGTTTGGACCATTGATGAACATTAAAGAAAAGGCTGAAATCATCATTACGAATAAGAAAAAAGATTATCACTATCGAGTTACTGAAACAAAAATTGTCGATGAGACACAGGTTGATATTTTAGATGATAAAAACGATGATCGAATCACGTTATTTACGTGTGATACAGCTAGTGCAACAACGAAACGTTATGTTGTTATTGGTCAGCTGGATAAGGTAACAAAACATAAATAACCGCAGAACGAGAGTGGTGAACATAGTTTTAGTCTGAGCCAGTGTTGCGACACTGGCTTTTAGTCTGGCTAGAAGTTTATCCATTTGTAAACGAGATGTGATACAATAAAGTGATTAATAAATTAGAGTATTTATTGAGAGGATTGTAGTCGATGAGCGAGAAGAGCAATTCAAAAAACAAGTTATTCGGGCTTTTTTTTGTCTTAACGGTACTGATTATTATTATTGCAGTTATTTTTGCAGTGCGACATATTAACAATGTAAAAGCGATTGAAGAAGCGAAGGTCCAAAAGGCTACCTTAATTGTTAATCGTTTGTATAAAGATGAGCGACTGGCAGATGGTGTAACTGAAATAACGTTAAATAATGCCCGGACGGCAACGGCAGAGATTGAGGATGAAACAAAGAAAAATAAATTAGCGAAACAAATTAAACAAGCAACTCTGTTATTGGAGCAGCAAAATGATCTTATCGAGCAGCTAGATGCCTTTACAACGGACGATGGCGATCAATTCATTGATGATTTAACGAGTGTGAAAGTGCGAGAGTTGCCAGTTGAAAACATTAGCAATGCAAAAATACAAGAGCAAGCCCTAGCCAAACAAACAGAATTAATTGACTGGCTAGCAGCGAGTGATGAGCTCGAAGTGACGATTGGTCAGCTATTTACAAATGGCGAGCAAGCTAAACTAGCACCTAAAGTGACCGACGCACAAATAAAAAAGGCGAAAGAACAAATAAAAACAATCAAAAATGAGAAGAAACGTGTCTTGTTTGAGGTTCAAATTAATAAGGCAGTGAAATTAAGTGCTGAATTAGCTAAGAAAAATAAAGCGAAAGCCGACTCTTAACAAGGAGACAGGCTTTCGCTTTTATTTACCATTCCATTTCAATTAGTGCTAACGTGGAGGCGGTTGGTGCTGTATTAAGGAGGCGCTGCCAAGGGATGAGCCAGTCAGCGGGTAACTTTCGACGGAAGTAAAGCACCTGATCCAAAACAGCAGTAGCAATTGCTTGTTGTTCAAGCGGCTGTCCACGTTTAAAACGTCTTTGGCAAACGGTTGTCCAAAAGTTTTTGTCAGGGTAATCTTCGATTGCTTGGATTGCATGTATAAACGCAGTAGTATCATAATGATATATATGAAATGCGATTTTATCAGCCGACCACGTTAAAATATCAGTGGCTTCGAAAAGTTTCAGTTGAAGTTTCTCGTTAAAGGCAGTTAAAGAGGCTGCAACTTGAAAGCTGTTTAATGTTTCGAAATCAGCAAAAATCACAGTCGGTTCAATTGAGTGGGTACGGTAATGAAACCCAAGCATGCGTGGTCCATCCTTAGCAAAATAAAAGGTTGTACCTGCCAACGTTTGTTCGTGCTCAAAGCCTGTAACGGTTGTAACGGCTTCAATCGGTAGCACACGATACACTTCTAAAAAGTCAAAACCATACGAGGTTGGTTCAATCGTCGCTAGGGTGTTTTTAGCCAGTAATCCGTCAATGGTTTCGTGATAAAAACGGTCATAGTTTTGTGGTGGTTGAAAACTACTATGAGGATGTTCTGGTGTTTGCCAGTATAAGGTCATCGAATCACTCTTTCGCTTCATTTAATGTAATAATTTGTTTTACTATCGAATCAATTGTCTGTGTAGCAAGGTAAGCTTCCATTTTTTGTTGGGCTTTAAATAAGACATCCGCTAAAACCTTTTCGATTTCAGAACCTACGATACAATCAGGATTAGAATTTTCATGTATTTGGAAGAGTGTATTGGGAACACTGTCAACAGCGTGGTAGACATCGAGTAAGCTGATTGACTCAAAGGGGTGTAGTAGAGTAGCCCCTTTGGAACCGCGATGATTAGTCACGAGTTTCGCCTCTTTTAATTGACCAATAATACGACGAATCACAACGGGATTCGTATTGACACTACTTGCCAACAACTCGGAACTCATGCCTTCATTTTGGTCGAGCGCTAATAAACTAAGCACGTGCACAGCCACGGTAAAACGACTACTAATCTTCATTTAGTCAGCCTCCTTCACTCAATTATAGAAACTTGATGTCGTCACTGTCAATGATAATGTTCTCACTTAAGTCGTATCAGTAAAGATGTAGTAAAAAAAAGGTTATAATACAAGGTATAAAGATCGTAAAAAAACTGGAGGTATGAATTATGAAAACAATCAAAGCAGTTGATACAAAACAATTTTTAAATCACCAAGTGGCCAATTACGGCGTCGTGTATATAAAATTACATCAACTTCACTGGTATGTCAAAGGCTCTCATTTCTTTACCTTACATGAAAAATTTGAAGAGTTATATAATGAGACAACGGCCATTTTAGATGAAATTGCCGAGCGTTTAATTGCAATCGGTGGAGCACCTTATTCGACATTGGCTGAGTTTATCGCTCATTCAAGTATCGAAGAACAACCTTATAAAACACCGCTTAATCAAGATGAGATGGTGAAAATTGTCATTGCTGATTTAACAACTTTACGTGATGAATTAGTTGAAGGCATTGCAATCAGCGATGAAGAAAACGATTCAGTAACAAATGACTTGCTTATTTCGAAAAAAGCCTCAATTGATACGCACATTTGGTTCTACACGGCTTTCTTAGGTGAGCAACCAGTGCCTGCTAAAGATTAAACGACAGGTGAAATCACCTTGTTCAGCCTTATCAACTCGTAGGCAATGCTGCTTGCGTTATTTCGAAAGAAAAAGAAGTTTGTTTTTACTTTTTCGACAATCTGAGACCTTGAGAAAGCATCAAGGTCTTTTTTTGTTCATAATGTTGTCATTGCTCTCGGGAGAGTTTTCAGCTTAAATATGTTACAGTAATAGAAGTTAATAGTAGAATTTGAGGGGAGTGCATCAGTTTGAAAATTGAAATTAGTAGCCCAGCGTTGGCTTTTTTTAAAGATGAGTTTGATATAGCGAAAACGCCTAGCATTCGTCTATTTGCGAAGTATGGTGGTAACAGTAATATCCATCAAGGTTTTTCAGTAGGAATTATGGCAGAAGAGATGGTCGATCCTGTAGTTGAGGTTCCCGTGGACCAAATGGTTTTTTTTATTGAAGAAACTGACTTTTGGTATTTTGAAGGACACGATTGGCATATTGATTATGATCACCAAACAGACTCGCTTGATTTTGGACCAGTTACATCTACAGATAGATAGGAGAGAACTATGAAAGAATTGTTAGAATTGTTCCAGAAAAAAGCAGTCCGTCGCTTTTTGATTTTTGTATTACTGATTGGTATCCTTTATGTGTTGCGTAGTATGATAAGTGTGCTACTCCTAACGTTCATCTTTGCTTTTTTAGTGGACCGCTTAGAAACACTTGTTTTAAAATATATCAAACTACCGCGAAAACTAATTGTTGTCATTATTTATGCAACCTTTGTTATCTTTATATATACAATGATAACCCATTATTTACCAACGATTGTCACTCAGGTGACTCAATTATTCAATTCAACGGTGGACTTTTTTAGTCAAGGTAAGAGCAATGCAGCCTTTACAATTACGATGGATTTCATGGAAAAATACAACGTTAAACAGTACATGAATACAGGTGTTAATTTACTTGTTTCTTCATTAACAAGTGCAAGTAGCTTAACGATGAATTTATTAATTGCTTTATTATTAAGTTTTTTCTTTTCCCTCAGCAAAGAACATTTACTTGTTTTTACAAAAGGCTTTAAACACAGTGCAATTGGTTTTATTTATGATGAAATGGCCTACTTTGGATCGCGTTTTATCGGTACCTTTGGTAAGGTATTAGAAGCACAATTTATCATCGCGTTGTTCAATACATTAGCGACAACCTTAGTTTTATGGTTGCTTAATTTCCCACAACTGATTAGTTTAGCACTGATGATTTTTGTGTTGAGTCTTATCCCAGTTGCCGGTGTTGTTATCTCTCTGATACCGCTATGTATTATCGGTTATACGATTGGTGGCTTTAAAGATGTTATTTATATGGTGATAACGATTCTTGTTATTCATGGTATTGAGGCCTATATTTTAAACCCTAAAATCATGTCATCGAAAACTGATTTACCCATTTTTTATACGTTTCTCGTCTTGATTTTTAGCGAACACTTCTTTGGGGTTTGGGGTTTAATTGTCGGAATTCCTGTGTTTATGTTCTTAGTAGACGTTGTTGGAGCGAAACCAGAACATCTTGAAAAGGCATCATTACTCAAAAAAGTAAGAAAGAAAAAAGTGCATTAAAAAACTGATTGCCGCTATTTAAGGGCAATCAGTTTTTTAATTTTGTTTGAGGAACTGACCATAAAAATTGACCGATACGACAATCAACCGTACTGTTTTCGTGTAGCAAGGAATGAAGGCCGGCCTCGCCTTTAATGATTTGTGTTTGAATCGGGCTTTTTTTGAAAATTTCTTCAGCGAGTAGGGCGCTTTCAAGGGAGACTGAGCCATCGCCACCAACAGCTTGGCTTGTATAACCCGCCACAATAAGTAAAGCGGTACTTTTAGGTAGATTTTCCGCCATCAACTGTGACATTTTGGCAGTGGCTTTTTCCTGGCTTTTTACTTTATTCGTGTAATCATTTGCCGCTAAAGGCACACCGAGGTAAACTAATTTGTTTAGTTGGGGTAGTTCGGCATTTTGGTGGTTGAGGGCAATAAAAACAGTTAGAGCGCTTCCGCCCATTGAATGTGTCACGAAGTTGACTTTTTTTATGTGATTTTCTTCCGCGAGGTAGGTCATGATATTTTTAATGTAACCTGCTTGTGTTTTTAAGTTTTCCTTATTTGAAGCAAAGGTCACATTAATGAGTGGATTTAGACTGTCTTTGTCAAAGGTTCCGACAGCATTAACGGTACCATCCGTATCAACACGTAATGTTTGCGTGTTTGACGCCCAATCAAATTGTGACTGAAAGCGATTGATCATACCACCAAAGGTTCGCTCATTACCATTATACCCATGAATAAAGACCGTTGGAATATGAGTAGATTGTGCTTTAGGATATTTGGGCTGCATGAGTGAAAGTAGCGTAATGACAAGGCCGACAGCTAAACAGGCAGATAGGATGACGAACAGTCCAGTATGTTTTTTCATAGTTCACCTCAATTAATTGTGTAATACCCTTTATTATAGCGTATGTTACTCTGTTTGTGTACACCGCTAGTTTCAGAAAATTCGGACTAAAAGAAATCATAATACTGCCCTTTTGTAAAAAATCGTGTAAAATAAAGGGAATAACATCATAAACGGTAAGAACTTATTACTGGATACATAAAAGGAGTGGCAGTGTGAGAACAACTATTGCGACAAGTAAGCGTGTGGTTATCAAGGTGGGTACATCATCATTAATGTATGCCAATGGCAAAATAAATTTACGGACGATTGAACGATTAGTCCGCGTAATTGCTGATTTATCAAATCAAGGTCGTGAAGTTGTTCTTGTTTCATCAGGAGCAATCGGCGTTGGGATTCATAAACTGCAACTCGATGAGGCACCGATTGAGATGGCTGGTAAACAAGCGGTAGCAGCTGTAGGACAGTCAGAGCTCATGCATATTTACAGTAAACTATTTGGTGAATACGGTCATGTTGTTGGACAAGTATTATTAACCCGCGATGTGATTGACTTTCCTGACAGTCGGAAGAATGTGACGAATACGTTTGCGAAAATGCTCGAACATCATATCATTCCAATTGTTAATGAAAACGATACAGTCAGTGTTAATGAAATCGAACACGTTACCCGCTTTGGGGATAATGATCAGTTATCAGCGATTGTCAGTGAAATTATCGAAGCTGATTTACTGATTATTTTATCGGATATTGATGGTCTATATGATAGCGATCCACATAAAAATAAAGCGGCAAAACTAATCGCAGAAGTTCAGGCGATTACACCCGCGATTGAAAAGTTAGCAGGTGGTGAAGGCAGTCGCTTTGGGACTGGTGGAATGGTGACTAAAATCGAGGCGGCTCAACGCGTGTTACATAATAAGTCGAAAATGGTCATTACAAATGGTGCGGATCCCTACATTATTCATGCGATCTTAGCAGGCAAGCAGATTGGTACTTTATTTAGTTTGGAGGAGAAATAATGACCGAAATAATCGAACAAGGGCAACGGGCCCGGCAGTCAGCACGTAAACTTGCGCTGCTCGAAACCTCCCAAAAAAACGACTTGTTAGCCACCATTGCAGCGGCTTTACGAGCAAATAGTACGGCAATTATGACTGAGAATGCAAAGGATTTAGCAGTTGCAGCGGAAAACGGCGTGACTGAACCAATGATGGCGCGCTTGCGTCTTGATGAAAATGCGATTGAGATCATATCTCAAGGTGTTGAACAGGTGATGAAACTAGCGGATCCTGTCGGTGAAGGAGTCAATGCTTGGACAAATGAAGCGGGACTGAAAATTGCAGAAGAACGTGTCCCTTTTGGTGTCGTAGCGATTATTTATGAATCACGTCCGAATGTGACCGTTGATGCAGCTGTCTTATGTTTAAAGGCGGGGAATGCGACGATTTTACGAGGTGGTAAGGAAGCAATTCATTCAAATCGTGCCCTTGTTAAAGTAATTCAAGCCGCCTTGCGTGCCTTTGGTTTAGAAGAGGCCGTGCAGCTGGTGCAAAGTACAGAACGCGCATCTGCCAAACAATTAATGCAATTGAACGGCTACGTTGATGTGTTAATTCCTCGTGGGAGTGCAGGGCTGATTCAAACGGTTGTGCAAGAAGCAACTATACCAGTGATTGAAACAGGCACAGGCAATTGTCATATATATGTTGACGCATCAGCTGATCAAGCACAGGCTGAAGCGATTATTATCAATGCGAAGGTCCAACGTCCGTCTGCCTGTAATGCGGTTGAAACAGTTTTAGTTCATGAAGCGATAGCAGCGACCTTTTTACCAGGACTCTTAACGAAACTACAACAAAAAGGGATTGAAATACGCGGTGACGAAACAGTTCAATCCCTTAACGAGTCAATCGTGCCAGCAACTATTCACGATTATGAGACTGAATTTTTAGATTTAATCATTGCCATTAAAGTGGTCGATTCGACTGCGACAGCGATGAATCATATCGAACGTTATAGCACAAAACACTCGGAAGCAATTTTAACCAATTCATACGCGGATGCCCAATTATTTAAAAAGGGAGTCGATGCGGCTGTCGTATATGTTAACGCCTCAACCCGTTTTACCGATGGCTTTGAATTTGGTTTCGGAGCAGAAATCGGTATTAGTACACAAAAACTACACGCGCGTGGACCGATGGGATTGACACAACTAACGTCGGTTAAATACGTTGTTAGCGGTGACGGACAAATTCGCCATTAAATCAGACTTAAGTTGTAGGGGAATATCATGCTCTAGCATCTATAGTGACGGTTGAGGAGTTGTTATACTATAGATACACAGAAAGAAGGCGGTTATAAAAATGCCACTATTAGTCATTGGATTAATGCTTGCGTTAGGACTTTTATTGTTGATGTCTTTTTGGTCAGTACTCATTATTGGAATTGGCTTAACGATGATCGTTTCCGGCGTGACGTATTTTACACGAGCACAGGGCTGGGTAAAATGGATACAGCTACTTGTAATTGTGCTTGGCACCAGCTTTATAATCAGTCAGTGGAAGTTCGCACTCTTTGTGATGCTAATTGCTGTCGGTTTATATTACTGGCGTAAACAGCGTCGTGCGAATAAAGTCACACGTCCAAATATATTTGAATACAAATCTTAGGAGGAATGAATGATGAAGGATGTTCGTAAATCAGTTGAAGATAAAGCGCGTGATTTGAAAAAACAAGTGGAAACAAGTGTGTCAGATGTCGTCCGTCAAGGGAAAGAAACGTGGCGTAAATGGCAGTATGATGAAATGCCGCAGTTAGAGTCTTACGATCGCTACATTCGTAAAGTGAAACGTGACTTAAATGATATCGATAATATTATGGCAAAGAAACGTGAACTAGCTTCGGAGGTGGATGACTTATTAGCAAATGCGACAGCACAATTGCAAAAAAGAACAGACCAAGCCGATCAGGCGACAGCTGATAACGAAGTGAAGTTGGCTGATTTAGCGACAAAGGAAGTTTCGTTTTATAAAACACAGGTTCAGAAATTAACAGCATTACAACAAAAAATGGCAGCGGACATTGATGTGCTTGAGCAACGCTATTATGAAATCCAAACGAAATGGAAGTCGATTGAAGTTGATCGTTTGAGCTTTGTTAGCGATACAACCCAAGAACGTGCCGAAGCTAAAATGGACGAAGTGTTACACAACTTATCGTGGGGCACAGTCGAAGAAGCAGTTCAACAAGTTGAACAAGAGCGTTTTGCTGATGAAGTCGAAGCGGTTGAAAAAAAAGCGGGCACATCGTTGGATGAGTTAATGGATCAATTGGAAGAAAAGTATCCAAAGGAAGATAAATAACAGCATTTCGCAGCACGTTGTCAAACAAGCCGAAATGTGTCTGAAAGTTCAATCCCTTATCCTTATTCGGATAAGGGATTTTTCTTTTCGGGGTATTTCACTTGGATATGGAATGGTTTTCGGTTAAACTAGAGAAAAGAAATTTTAAAGGAGAGTTTGTATGGCACCCGTAATTGGTATTTCTGGCAGTGTTTTATTGGATCCGCTTTTTTCACCCGTAATTATTAAACGTTCTTATGTTAATGAACAGTACATCGATGCAATCACAGCAGCTGGAGGAATTCCGCTCATCATCCCTGTGACAGATGTTGCAGCTGTTACAGCCTATGTGTCACTAATCGATGGACTTGTTCTCTCAGGAGGTCATGATGTTTCGCCGCAATTGTATGGCGAAGAAACCTTAAGTCGAGCAGGCGAATCTTATCCTGCCCGTGATACGTTTGAACATGCCCTGCTCTTAGAAACCTTAAAACATAATAAACCGGTGTTGGGTATTTGTCGGGGTGCACAGCTGCTCAACGTTGTCCATGGTGGTTCGCTATACCAAGATGTTTCCTATGCTGAGCATGTGCAGCTACAACATCTACAGGCCACTGCCGGAGAAGAGCCTGTCCATAAGGTTACCTTAACACCAGCATCACGCATTGCTACAATTTTTGAGACGGAAACAATTGGTGTTAATTCATTCCATCATCAGTTGATTAAAACGGTTGCACCACAATTTGTAGCGACTGGTGTCACGTCAGATGGTGTGGTTGAAGTGATTGAGTCACAAGCACGCGACCATTTTATTATGGGTGTACAATGGCATCCTGAGCAAATGGCGCAAAAAAATCAGCAGATGCAAGGACTCTTTAATGCGTTTGTTGCAGAGAGTGCTACATATAAGGTGATAATGTCGCTGCATTAAAAAGGACATAGATGTTAAAACTAATTGTTTATCGGTCTCGTATCCGCTAAATTATTAGTTTTTTTTCATGAATTGCAAGAATAAGTTAGCCACCACGTGCCGAATCATGATAGTAAGTTTACTTTTTCATTTGTGAACAGTTGAAGTTTTGTAATTTCTTCTAAAAATAGCTCTTTTGGTGTTTGAAATCCTAAAATCCGACGTGGCAAATTATTCATCCATGTTTGAATCCGTTGGACAAGTTGATCACTTACATCACTGACAGAACGTCCTTTTTGAATGAATCTTCGAATGATTCCATTATGATTTTCATTGGTGCCACGTTCCCAAGAGGAATAAGGATGTGTGAAATAAATAGCCAGTGTATCTTTGAGCAACTCATTGATGCCTGAAAAGTCTTTGCCATTATCCGCAGTAATGGTTTTAAAGAGGGCTCCAAAATATGATCCAAACTGTTTCCTTAGTTGTAAGAGCGCTTTATTCACAAAAGATGCTTGTTTTCCTTCGACTTTGAGTATGAATTCAAATCTTGTTTTACGCTCAGTCACTGTTAATAAAACAGCGTCTGTTTTATTTTTTAGACCAACAACAGTATCAATTTCCCAATGCCCTAATTCTTCTCGGACATCAATGATGTCTGGACGTTTTTCAATTGATTGTCCTAATATACGCTTGTTCTTACGACTTTTTTGTTTCTTAATTTGTCGTGATACCTTTTTATTCAAGTCAATGTTTTTGACGCCTAAGAAACCAGCATCAATCAGATGATAAAGTGTTTTTACTGAAAGCATTTCATCGTCTGAAAAAAGCTGATGGCGTTTGGCATAGCCAACGATTGCATCAGGTGACCATTTATCAATTGCTATTTTTCGAGTGACATATTCAATGAAGGCAACGCAGGAAATCCATTTGTATTTACGGCCACAATTTTTGCGCTTGAGTTCATAACAAGCTTGTCCCTTTTTATGCGAGTAAGAACGAACAAGAAAGACGGTGCTTTGTTTTTTGTTTACTTTCAATCGAAATCTTTTCGTGATCATTCCCCTTTTAACTTCGTTGTTAATTGTTTGAGGTGACCGATTGAGTAAATAAGCAATTGACCGATGTGATTCTTTCTTGCGGAGTAACATTTGTATCATCCTACGTTCGGCAACAGAAAGGTGTGTATGTTTTGTTTTAAATGTGTTATTCTTTATGAGTGTCATAGCAAAATCATCCTTTATTGTTTGGTGTCGTAACCTCAATAATACATGATTTTTCGCTAAGGCACTTTTTTTATAAATTCAGGTGGCTAACTTGATTATACAATTCGCCATTAGTTTTTTTTGTCTATCTGTTAGCCAAAAAAGCAGTAAATGTTACAAAATAGTTAAAAATGTAAGCAATTTCATTGTTTTAGCATACACGTTAAATTTGATATGGTACACTATTGGTATAGCTTAAATAAGTCGATTTTTTTTTCGGAAAAGGAGTGCAGGAATGATTAATAAGATGTCAAAACTGCCGATTTATCAGCAGATTCAAAATGAAATAAAAAAAGATATTGAAAATAAAAAATGGATGGTACATGAAGCAATACCAGCCGAACGACAACTTGCGCTCCTGTTTAATGTCTCGCGGATGACAGTTCGACAAGCGATTCAAGCACTTGTTGATGAAGGGATTCTCTATCGACGAATTGGTTCAGGTACATATGTGTCTGAAGAAAAAGTGATTGAAAATATGGATGCCGTGACGAGTTTTACAAATTTAATGTTGAAACAAGGCAAACAGCCGACATCGCATATTGTTTCATTTGCAATGAAGCCAGTTACGCGAAGTGAAGCGAAGGCACTCAAACTAGCCGAAGATGCTGAAGTGCTTCGAATTGAGCGAATCCGTTATGGCGATAGCACACCGATATTATTCGAAGTGGCTGCGATTCCGATGAACATCGCCAGTAAATTGACACGGGATGAATTGACCAATTCGTTATTTCAAACTGTTAGTGATAAATTCCACCTAACAATCGGTGATGCACAGCAGACGATGGAAGCGGTCGCTGTTTCTGAAAAAATTGCGCCGTATCTTGAAGTGCCACTCGGCACACCGGTGATGCGTTTGCGTCAAACAACAGCGCTTAGTGATGGAACATTATTTGAATATGTCGATTCGCAATATGTCGGTAACCGCTTTAAATTTTCAACGCGCATACATGCCAATTAATTTAAATAGAGGAGACGATGGACATGAAAGCAATCGTAACAGTAATAGGACGCGATGGTACAGGGATTATTGCAGGAGTGAGTGCGTTGCTTGCAGCTGAAAAAATCAATATTTTAAATGTGTCTCAAACAATTTTGGATGGGAATTTTACGATGATGATGACTGTTGATTTGGTAGAAGCGGACAATACGCTTGAAACAGTGAAGGCGAAAGCCTCCGTTTTAGCCGAAACCTTAAAGGTTCACATTGTGATTCAAAATCAAGCGATTTTTGATCGGATGCATCAAATATAAGGGGGCTAACGCAATGGAAACAGCACAAGTATTAGAAACAATCCGCATGATTGAAGAAGAAAACCTCGATATTCGAACAATTACGATGGGGATTTCTTTGCTTGATTGTATTGATAGCGATGGTGAGAAAGCCCGTCAAAAAATATACGATAAAATTGTGACGAAGGCAGCCAATCTGGTCGCAGTTGGCGAACAAATTAGTGCTGAGTTTGGGATTCCAATTATTAATAAGCGTATTTCAGTTACCCCGATTGCACTTGTAGCAGGCGCTTCAGATGATAGTGACTATGTCGCCTATGCTAAAACATTAGACGAAGCTGCTAAGGCAGTGGGTGTTAACTTTATCGGTGGCTTCTCAGCCCTCGTTGAAAAAGGTTACAGTACGGGCGATCGCAAGTTGATTGCTTCAATTCCTGCAGCATTAGCCCAAACCGAACGCGTATGTTCTTCGGTCAATGTCGGCACAACGCGAGCGGGGATTAACATGGATGCTGTGAAACAAATGGGTGAAATTATTAAAGAAACGGCGGAGTTAACGAAGGATAATCAAGGACTCGGTTGTGCAAAACTCGTTGTTTTTGCGAATGCTGTCGAAGATAACCCGTTTATGGCAGGTGCTTTTCACGGTGTTGGTGAAGCGGATTGTGTCATTCATGTTGGTGTGAGTGGACCTGGTGTGGTCAAACGCGCCCTTGAAAAAGTGAGAGGGGAATCATTTGATGTCGTGGCTGAAACAGTGAAGCAAACGGCCTTCAAAATTACCCGTATGGGGCAGCTGGTAGGCGTTGAAGCCTCTAAACGACTCGGTGTACCGTTTGGGATTGTCGATTTGTCGTTGGCGCCAACACCTGCGATTGGAGATTCAGTCGCACATGTTCTTGAAGAAATGGGACTTGAAGTGGTCGGAACGCATGGAACAACAGCAGCCTTAGCGCTTTTAAACGACGCAGTTAAAAAAGGTGGCGTCATGGCTTGTGGTCATGTTGGTGGTTTGAGTGGGGCCTTTATTCCAGTATCTGAAGATGCGGGAATGATTGATGCAGTCATTAATGGGTCGCTGAGTTTAGCGAAGTTAGAAGCGATGACAGCAATTTGTTCAGTGGGTCTAGACATGATTGCAATTCCAGGTAATACACCATCAGCAACCATCGCGGCGATGATTGCTGATGAGGCGGCGATTGGTGTTATTAACCATAAGACAACAGCAGTCCGTTTAATTCCGGCACCAGGAACAGACGTGGGGGATACGGTGGAATTTGGTGGTCTGTTAGGCTACTGTCCGGTAATGCCGGTCAACCAATTTGCTTCAACTGACTTCATCCAACGGGGCGGTCGTATTCCAGCGCCAATCCACTCGTTTAAAAATTAATGAGGCTATTAAAAAAAAGAATCAAGAAGTCTGCTTAAAGAGTCGGAAATGTGGTAAAATAATCCTATAGTATCTAGTCTAAATTAAGCGAGGAGGACAGCATGATGAGTAAAAATAGCCAGATAGTCGAAGCTAATCTAAACAGTGTTATTCAAAAACTGAAACAACAGGGGATTTCTGTTGCGAAAACTAAATCTCGTCATGATGTTTGGCAAAGCATCGTTCAAAGAGGAACAGCTTTAGCGATTGTGCCAGCTCGAACAAAATAAGCAGATCGATAAATAATTCATGTTGGGTCAGGTGAGCGTGGGTGGCAAAAAGAGAGCGTAGTAGCGAAGGAAAAATAGTTATCTATTTAGATACGGTAACAAACAGTGTTATTTCTAAAGGAATCTCATTGACTGACTTTATGCATGGAATTGGTAATAAACGGTTGCCGAGTGCACTATTATTATTAAATAGTAAATTTGATGTCGCGAATTTAAATCCGCATACAAAATTCAGTTTTATTGATGAGGGTGAAAAGACGAAAGCGTTGGCAATAGCGTTAGAAAAACAGACAACCGCTTTTTCGTGGCTTGATTTCGAAGAAGAAGAGATGCTTAATCAATTGACCGGGCAAGAAATTGCTGAAATTTTATATTTAGGTCACCGCGGAACACATTTACGTTCGCCTTTTTACTATAAGCTACAAAATGAATATGTATACTTGACCTTAGATGAGGGTGAACGTAATAAGGTCTACTACCGTGATATTACACGTTTTTATGAAATGCTAGCAGCGGTCATTACGATGCGGGTGAACGCAGTCCAACATAAGAAAAGTTTGTTCGGGAAGATTCGTCCGACAAGAGCAAACAAACTACCTGTTGGTTTGATTCGGACATTACGTCCGTTACTAAAAGAGGGCTGTGTTTTTGACTTTGGTTTAAGTGAACGTACTAAAACAGAAGTACGGATACCCATTATTATTAAAAATAGCGATGATGATAGCGCTAGTATTTTTGACGAAGAGATGACAGAGGTAAACATTGAAAAATGGCTTACTTACTCATTGAAAAATGATGAATGGTCATTGAAGTGAGACATAAGTAAAACAGTTGTGGTGGTTTTTGCTACGGCTGTTTTTTTTTAGCTATAAACGACGCGGTACCAGTTTATGATAGTACCAGAATTATTAGTTAAAGTGATGATTTTCTTACATATTTTTTAGAAATTCAGGGTGAAACATGGTAAAATAATAAACGTATGTTGGCTCGAAGTCAGCTTCTAGGAGGAATCAGAATGAAACAAACAGTCGTGGTTTTTTATGGTGGGAAATCTGCTGAACATGAAGTGTCGGTTGTGTCTGCTTTTTCAGTAATTAAAGCATTAGATTATAATCAGTATCATATTCAACCGATGTATATTAGTTATGAAGGCGTATGGATAAAAGGGCCGTTATTACTTGAGCCAGTCGCTAACGCTGAACAATTGAAATTTACGATTAGTGATACCGATGAAATGTTATTAGGCGATGGTGTTAAAACAGCCTCAGTGGGCGTTAAAACAACGATTGGTGAGTTAACGAAAATTGCTAACGTGATTGCTTTTCCAGTTTTACATGGACCGAACGGTGAAGATGGAACGATTCAAGGGTTGTTTGAAACGCTAAACATCCCCTATGTTGGGGCTAATGTCATTGCATCAGCAGCAGGAATGGATAAAATCATCTCGAAAGAAATCTTCACAGCTGTGAAGATTCCACAAGTTCCGTATGTTGCGGTCCGTAATGTTGATTGGGAAGATCGTCGTGCGGATATGGTAGCAGCTATCGCGGCATTGACGTATCCTGTTTTTGTGAAACCGGCTAATATGGGATCAAGCGTCGGTATTTCAAAAGTGACCGCAGAGGCTGAATTAGAAGCGGCAATGGCAGAAGCATTTTTATATGACCGTCGTATCGTCGTAGAACAGGGCGTAACCGCACGAGAGGTCGAAGTAGCCGTCTTAGGTAATGAACGACCTGAAGTGTCTGTAGCGGGTGAAATAACCCCAGAAGGAGAGAGTCACTCCTTCTATACGTATAAAGCGAAGTATGCTGATTCATCAACTCAGTTAGTCATACCAGCGCCATTAGATGAAGGCGTTTATGAGCAAATTGTAGCCTATGCAAAAAAAGCCTACATTGCCTTAGATGGTACGGGAGTATCGCGAGCGGATTTCTTTGTAACAGCAGATAACAGTATTTACCTTAATGAGTTAAATACAATGCCCGGTTTTACACCAGTGAGTATGTTCCCATTGCTTTGGGCTGAATCAGGCTTACCTTATGATCAGTTGCTTAATCGGATGATTGAGTTGGCGCAAGCACGGTTTGCGCAAACAGCACAATTGCAAAATAAAAGCGAATAACTAAAACCCCTAAGCCGATGGCTTAGGGGTTTTAGTTATTAAAACAAAAAAAGAACGTATTTCCGAAGAAATACGTTCCAATCAACAATTAGTCTTTAACAACGTTAGCTGCTTGAGGACCGCGTTGACCATCTTCAACGTCGAAAGAAACTGCTTGTCCTTCGTCTAAAGATTTGAAACCTTCAGATTGGATAGCTGAGAAATGTACGAATACATCATCGCCATCTTCGCGTTCGATAAAACCGAAACCTTTTTCTGCGTTAAACCATTTTACTTTACCGTTTGCCATGTTATAACAAACCTCCTTATGCCTATAGGCGTGTATTGATTCCTGTTGGACATAAATTATGGAAGTGAAACACTTACATATTACTCCTACAAAAATACTATATACCTAGAATAACACACTTTCGCTTGAATTCATAATACATTTTTAAAATTATACAATAAAAATTTTAAAATGATTGTTTAGCTGTCACAAATAAAGGTATGAATAAAGGGTAATAGCAGCGATACTAGCCAATATTGGGGCTGCGACGGGTACCCAAGAATATCCCCATTGAGAACTGCCTTTATTTTTCAAACGTAATAAACTATGCAAAATACGTGGCATTAAATCACGAGCCGGGTTCAATGCGGGACCGGTTGATCCTCCGACACATAATACAAGCGCACAGACGAGAAAACCTAGTGCTAGGTGAGCTGTTCCCGCATTGTCAGCGAAAAAGGGTGCTCTGGTAATACCGATGGCACCAAAGAACAGAATGAAACTTCCAATAAATTCATTGATAAATCCATTTACGTTGCTGTTTGCATTATTATTCGTTGCAAAGGTGGCAAAGATTTTTTCGGATTCTTTTGTTTGATCATAATAGGGTTTGAAAGCAGCGACGACTAAAAGTTGTCCGATGAAGGCGCCGGCAAGTTGAGCACAAATATACGGCAATACTTCAGACCAAGGAAACAAATCGTTCATCGCCAACCCAATAGTGAAAGCTGGGTTAATGTGATTGCCACTAATACCACCAAAGATGAGGGCGGGCATCATTACGGCAAAACCATAGCCTAAAGCGATAATAATCCAGCCGGCATTATTGCCTTTAGTACCTTTGAGTTCAACATTGGCAACGGCCCCGTTACCAATAATAATTAAGAGTGCTGTACCAATTAGTTCTGAGATGAGTCGGGTTGTTAAGTCATAGGGCATAATGAAACCTCCAAAGTTATAGTTATCTGACAAATGCTAATTAAAAAAATAAGCTAAATCGATAAGTTCATCTTACACAATTAGAGCAACAACAAGCATCTATAAAGCCGTTTGTCTAAAAATGGACAAAAGAAAAAGGAAAATTTGTGACAGTTTTCATAAAAACGCTTTCATTTTTACGTAAAATAGTATGAGAAAAAGTATTTTGTGAACGTTATTTATAGGTTATACTGAAATAAATCAAAAAGGAGCGATAAAATTACTATGGCAAACAAAAAACGGACACAAAGATTAACGAAAAAAGAGTTGAAGAAGCTATCGAAGATGAAACGTTCGACATTACTTATTATTATTATACTCGTTGCAATCTTTCAAGGATACAACTATTTTTTTGAAAAAAATGAAAAAACGGATGATACTTCAATCGTTACAGAGCGTACTATAAGTGAATCCACTGTGCATTCAGAAACGGAGACTAAGACAACGACGAGTTCTTCGAGTCGAGCGGCCAAATACGATAAAGCAACAACAGCCAATCATCTCGTTGAAGAAGAAAAAACAACGTTTACAGCGGCAGATTTAAACACCAATCAAGCAAGCTACATCAAATATGGTGAACTGGATCGTTTAGGTCGTGTGACGACAGCTAATGCAGTCTTAACAAAAGAGATGTATGATACAGGTACGAAGGCGGAATATAACATTAAACCAACAGGGTTTATTTCAGGGAATGCTCCCTATAATCACTCACGTGGGCATTTGATTGGTAAACAACTGGGTGGGAGTGGCACTGATCGCCGTAATTTAATGACGATTTATCAATATCCGGTTAATTCGCCAGATATGACAAATTATGAGAATGCGATTCGTCGTTCGTTATTAGCGGGTGATAAAGTACGTTACCGTGTGACACCTGTTTTTGAAGGCGATGACTTGATGCCAGCCTTTGTGAAAATGGAAGGGCAAAGTTTAACTGAAGCTGGTGATATCTTATTTAACGTTACAATAAAAAATGAAAAGTAGGTGGAGCTAATGGACTGGATGGACTACCCGGATACGCTGAGTGCAGATGAGCTACTTGAACAATTAAATCAAGCAAACATTAAGGATTTTAAAGGTTACCTCTTATTTAATGCCTATCATTTTCAAGCAAAACTTGTCTCCATTTATCACGCGTTACAGGCCAGTGACACAATCGTACTCGATTTGTATAATCCCAATACCGATACCGGTGAAGATCTCCTCATTGCAATGACAATTGATGGTGATTATATCATTGAACAAAATAAAACGACACTGGTTGTACCAGTGTCGTTAGAAGCTGTGCAGGTCGAACGTTATCCGTACCCAGCGGTGGTCTTTTTAAAGGCTTATACAGCTAAAAAAATCACGTCAACTATTTTAGCAGACGTTTAAGCTGATTTTGTCCTAATTGCAAGCGTACAGCGACTAATAGCGATGAGGTGTTCTTCTTCATCCACTACACGAACGTCCCATACGTGGCTGCTACGGCCGATATGAATGGGAGTGGCGGTGGCGATCACAGCGCCTGTTCTGACGGATCGCAGGTGATTGATGTTGATTTCGAGCCCAAAGGCAATCTGTGTGGATGCGAGATGACACATTGCACCAACGCTCGCCACTGTTTCTGCTAAGGCAGCTGTTGCACCGCCGTGTAAAAAGCCAAATGGTTGTGTTGTTGCCTCATTGACCGGCATCTTATATATGACAGCTTCTTTCGTCACGCTGACAGCTTCCATTTGTAAGCTTTGCATTAACGTCATCTTAGCACCTCCCACTATTAAGTAAGGCCCCGAATGGGATTCGAACCCACGACACATCGTTTAGGAAACGAATGCTCTATCCGACTGAGCTATCGGGACTAATGCAATTAGTATACCAAAAAAAGACTATCTTTTACAAGAGGCTAACGTGAGCTAGTGTTAAATATTGCTTGAGCGAAGATGACACGAGTGTTATGCTAATAGTGGGATTTGTATACGAGGAGGATTTAAACATGTCAGTAGCCAAAATGATTGACCATACCTTATTAAAACCAGAGGCAACACAAACAGAAATCGAACAATTAATAACAGAAGCCAAGCAACATGATTTTGCAGCGGTGTGTGTGAATGGAGCGTGGGTAAAACTAGCTGCGGCAGCCTTGCAAGAGTCGGAAGTCGCTGTTTGTACAGTCGTTGGTTTTCCATTAGGTGCCACCACAACAGCCGTAAAAAAATTCGAAACAGCAGAGGCCTTAGCTAATGGGGCAGATGAAATCGATATGGTTATTAATGTTGGTGCGCTAAAGGCACAACAGGATGAGGCCGTTAAAGCGGAAATTGCTGCGATTGCTAGCTTAGTACACGAAGAGCAAGCTGTGCTAAAGGTAATCATTGAAATAAGCCTGCTTGATGAGGCTGAAATTGTTCGTGCCTGCCAGTTGGCAGTCAGCGCGGGAGCAGACTTTGTTAAAACATCAACTGGTTTTTCAACGAGTGGTGCGACGGTTGAAGCAGTCAAGTTAATGCGTCAAACAGTCGGTGAAAAAGTTGGTGTTAAAGCCGCTGGTGGTATTCGAACAAAAGAAGATTTACAACAGATGATTGTAGCGGGTGCGAATCGCATTGGTGCAAGCACGAGTGTGATGCTCATCAACTAAAAAAAAACTTCGTTATCGAGCTTAATCAATCGATAACGAAGTCTTTTTTTTAGCGTTGCTGCTGTTCTTCACGTTTAAAGACGAGGTAATAAATAACAGCGGCAATCAGTGTTAATAAAGCCATCACAATAAACGTCGGGAAGTAACCAATGCCGACCGATAAGGTCACCATTAACGGTGCCACAACCCGTCCGATGGTATTACGTAAGCCTGAGGCACTAAAGTAGATTGCTCGATTTTCGACCGGGGCAATCCGTGCGACAAAACTTTGTTGGAAACCTACGACCATAACTTCAGCGAAACTAAAGATAACCATCGCGATGAAAAATTGCCAGACAGAGATGGAACTGCCAAAAAGCAGAAGTCCGACAGCATAAAAGGTACAGGACAACACGAAAATCAGCCCTTCTTTATAACGTGCCAGCCATTTGGTCATCACAATGGCGGTTAAGGCAACAATGAAGCCATTAATCGCTAACGAAATGGCGAAAACTTGCTCACCATTTAAGGTTAAACGTAAGAGGTTGACGGTTGTTGGAATAACTTCCTTAATGTAAATCGGGAACAACATGTCGATTTGCATGATTGTTTGGGTCGTTAAAATTCCAGCAACGATAAACCAAAGAAATAATTTGTCGCGTAAAACAACCTTGTAACTACTGAATTGTTCTTTTAAGACAGTAGCAATTGTTTGTTTACCAGCTGGTTGTTTTGTTGCTGTGTGCGGTAAGGTTTCGTGAGTCAACTTCGCGAGTGCAATGAGTAAAATTGTTTCGAAGAAAATAATCGCACAAATTGTTTGCACCGGATAAGTAATGAAAAAGACAGCGCCAAGCAGTGGTCCGACGACGACCGCAATATTTAACATCGTGAAAAAAATCGAGAAGATATAAGCGCGATCTTTTTCGGGAACCACATCAGCAATCATTGCTTGAGCGGCTGGTTGGTATAATGAACCAGAGATACTCACACCAGTAAAAGCGACCAATACAAGAATCGGTGAGTCAATCAAGGAGCTCCGGGCAAAGGCGAATAAAATAAATGACGCGATTTCGCCACTAATCGCCACGAGTAACATACGCTTGCGACCGTATTTATCAGCTAAGAAACCACCGAGTAAACCAGTAAAAGCTGTAATGATTTGCGAAATAATCAGTAAGAGACCAGCAGTCGCTCGGCCTAATGTTTCAGAAAAATATAATGTTAAAAAGGGGAAAATCATCCAAAAAGAGACGTCGACAAATGCTTCGCCGTACAAGCGTACTTTGAGGTTAATATCCCAAGTTGAAAAGCGCATCAAAAACCTCCAATCACGAATGTATTATAGTTAAGCATAAAGTATGAGTCCGACGAATTCGTCGGACTCAAAAAGGGACTTCCTTACGAGAGCACTGCGTTTAAAACGCCCAGTCACCCTTGCGGAAAACAGGAACAACAGTACCATCGGCTTTAATGCCGTCGATGTCCATTTCACCCGATCCAATCATGAAATCAACGTGAACAGGCCCTTGATTGATGCCTTCAGCCTCAAGTTGTTCAGGTGTCATCTCTTTACCACCGTCGATGTTAAACGCATAGGCGCTCCCAATGGCTAAGTGGTTCGCAGCATTTTCATCAAACAGGGTCGTGTAATATAAAATCCCTGATTGTGAAATGGGTGATGGATGTGGTACGAGGGCCACTTCACCAATGTATTTGGCGGCTTCATCAGAATCGATGAGATGGCGTAACACTTCTTCGCCTTGTTTCGCAACAACATCGATAATACGGCCATTTTCAAAGGTCAATTTAAAGTCGTCAATGACTGTTCCACCATAACTAAGTGGTTTCGTACTGCTAACAAAGCCATTAACGGCTGTTTTTTCAGCGGCCGAGAAGACTTCTTCAGTTGGGATGTTGGCAGTGAAACGCGTGCCTTTGGCATTGACACTTCCAGCTGCCACCCAGAGGTGTTTCGCAGGTAAGCCAATCGTTAAATCTGTCCCTGGTGCAGTGTAGTGGAGTGTTTTTAAGTGCAAGTCATTTAAAACAGCGGCCTTGTCGGTCAATGTTTTTTCATGCGCGTACCACGCTTCAATATGATTCTCATTATCGATTCGCATTGTTTTGAAAATCGCTTCCCAAAGCGCCGGAATCTGTTCTTCAGTCGGTAAGTTAGGAAAGACTTTTGCAGCCCAACCAGCTGTTGGTGCACCTAAGACGGTCCAGCTGATTTTGTCAGCTTGTGCCAATTGTAAGAATGGGCGCATCACCTTGCCAGAGGCCTTGTTGTTAGCCGCAATTTTAGCCGCATCGATACCATTTAATAAATCAGGGTCTTGACCAGTAATCGAAATGAAACAGGCATTTTCGTTCGCGAGTTCAATTCGTTCGTTTGCAAAATGCGTGGGTTCTTCTTCGAAAATCGCCAACGGTGCATGTTCATATTTCAAACGAGCTAAGGTTGAATCGACATATTTAACAATGACGTTACTCGCACCTGCTTTATATGCTTCTGCAGCAATTGCATGCGCAACTTCGGTATTTTCGATTGTACACGTTAAGTATACTTTTTGGTTGGGTTGGACATTGACACCAACTTTAACAGCAAGTTCGGCATATTTTTGTAAACGTTCTTTAAAGTTTTTCATCGGTCATTTCCCCTTTTAGTAAATTATTTGTTACTTGTTTTTTCAGGCACAAAGACTTTTAAATGAGAGGGTAGTACTTCTAAGTGGAGCGGCAAGTGATCATCAGGATCGCCGTCGACGTTAGATTTTAAAATCGCATCATCAGAAGCGATGGCTACTTTATTCGTTTGAAACGCGAGTAAGCCTTCATTTTGACTAACTTGTCCACTAAATAATTGTGGTAAAAGTTTCGTCCGTTCAATTAAGGTACTATCAGATACGACAAACACATGGAATAACCCATCATTGACTTCTGCTTCAGGTGCTAGCTTTTCGAAACCACCGACAGAGTTCGTCAATGAAACGATAATTAACTCTGATTCAACCGCGTAGGATTGTTCAGCTGATTCGATATGAAAATGGTATTTTTCTTTACGGGCATAGGCTTTTGCAGCTTCGATGAAGTAAGCCATTGCACCTAGTTGTGTTTTTTGTTTGACACTGACGCGGTCAACAGCTTCAGGAATACTCCCGATTGCGACCACGTTCATAAAATAATGCCCATTAATTTTACCAATGTCTAAATCAGATTCGTCAGCATGAGCGAGCATTTTAATTGCTTGCTTCGGTTGCTTTGGTATTTTGAGCGCGCGCGCCAAATCGTTGACTGTTCCGAGTGGAATTAAGCCGAAGGTCGGACGGTGTGCTTGATTGGCTAAGCCGTTAATGGTTTCATTAAGCGTCCCGTCACCACCCATTGCGATACAGGCATCGTAATGTTTTTTTGCCGATTCACGGGCAAAAATCGTCGCGTCGCCACCTTTTTCGGTTAAACGGACATCGACCCGGTCAAAGCGTTTTAATAAGGTTTCTTCGGCAAATTTTAAATATTTTTTTCCTTTTTCTTTTCCTGACGATGGATTGACAATCAACATTGCTATTGAACTCATCCAATCACCTCACTTACTCTTTTATTTAGGCATTCACTTGGGCGACAATGGCTTCGCATAATGTTTCGATGGCGGCGATATCATCTGTGTCGGGATCCAAATCAACCTTAATGCCTTCGCCTGCAATCGTCCCCCCTTGCTCTTTAAAGCGGGTTTGAATGAAGTCGACGAGTAAGCAATAGTCATCGTAGAATGTATCACCTGAACCAAATGAAGCACATACTTTACCGCTGAAATCGACTTCTGCCATTTCTTCATAAAAATCAACAAATTCATCGGGAATCTCGCCAAAATCATACGTGTAAGCTCCCACGAGACAAATATCATAATCGAGTAAATCTTCGGGAGAGACAGTGACGCATTCCTCGATATCGACTTCGATTCCATGTTTTTCTAATGTTTCACCGAAAATATCGGCGATTTCTTCCGTATTACCAGTCATACTGGCATAAACAATTTTAGCAGTAGTCATCGAATATCACTCTTTCTTATTTCTATATAGTAATCTGATGTTATTCTAACATACTAGAGCTGTAATTTGACATGTTAATGTTACAAATTGTCAGTTTATTATCAAAAAGATAGTGAAAAAGTTAAAAAAATGACTATGAGATGTTAAAAGATAACGAAATCATTAGAGTTTTTGCAATAGCCTTTTAAAAAGTAATATTTATGTTTATAATATAGTAGAAAAGCAATTGAAAGGATGAATAGAATGATTACAATTAAGTCACCGCGTGAAATCGAAGCAATGCGTCGCTCAGGCGAGTTGTTAGCAAGTATTCACATCAAATTAAAAGAGATGATTAAACCAGGTATTACAACTTGGGAATTGGATAAGTTTGTTGAAAAAGAAATTATTGCCGGTGGAGGGATTCCAGAGCAAATCGGTTTTGAAGGTTATGAGTATGCGACGTGCCAAAGTTTGAATGACGAAATTTGTCATGGCTTTCCAACGAAAAAACCATTGAAAAATGGCGATTTAATTACGGTTGATACAGTCGTAAATCTTGATGGCGCGATGAGCGATTCAGCTTGGAGTTATTTAGTAGGAGATGTCTCAGACGAAGTACAACGTCTGTACGATGTGACACATACAGCGCTTTATAAAGGGATTAAACAAGCTGTTGTCGGCAACCGGATTGGCGATATTGGTCATGCGATTCAATCGTATGTTGAACCCGAAGGTTTTAGTGTTGTTCGTGAATTTATTGGTCACGGTATTGGACCAACAATGCATGAAGCGCCAGAAGTACCGCATTATGGCTTACCTGGCAAAGGCTTACGTCTTAAAGAAGGTATGGTTATTACAATTGAGCCGATGGTAAATACAGGTGCATGGCGTGCTAAAATGGATAAAAATGGTTGGACAGCACGCACAATCGATGGTGGATTAAGCTGTCAATTCGAACATACATTAGCGATTACGAAAGATGGGCCTGTTATTTTAACAGACCAAGGTGAAAAACGTTAAAGTGAATGAAACCGTTTAGAAGGGAATAACTTGGAAGTGAAATGAGAGCGACTATTTTCCGTCGCAAGCATTTAACTGAAAGTTGAGAGCTTCTGGTTGAAGTAACTGGAAAAAATTAAAGTGAATGAAACCGTTTAGAAGGGAATAACTTGGAAGTGAAATGAGAGCGACTATTTTCCGTCGCAAGCATTTAACTGAAAGTTGAGAGCTTCTGGTTGAAGTAACTGGAAAAAATTAAAGTGAATGAAACCGTTTAGAAACCACCCAAGTACCATTAAATGAGTTCATCTTATAGAACTTAGTTTAAATAAAGGAGTCCTCCGTCTAACAGAGGACTCCTTTATTACTTACGAGCGGCTAATAGTTAGCTGACCAAGTTCTTCAGCAATCATATTTAATTCATTGGTACTGAAGGTTGTTCGTTTCATTACAAATGTATAAATATCGTGGAGTTCTTCATAATCGTTCAAATCAATTGTCCGGTGCGCCATGACTTCTGCATTGATCATTTGCAGTTTGGTTGTAATCGTTTGTAACATCACCGTGACGTTTTCTGGTGTAGCTTCGTTCATCGACATAACTCCCCTTCTTAATTAGTATGGGATAAATTGTAGCATAAAAATGTTTTGCTGTGTAATGTGTTGGGAATTATAACAGAAAGAAGGTGTGCAAATGACAAAGGTAAAACTGTTTTTTAGTTATTTTTTTAAAAATCTAACAAAGGTCGATATTACGGCCGTCGGTGGGCAATTAGCCTATTTCTTTTTTCTCTCATTATTTCCGCTCTTATTATTTTTCTCAGCTTCAATTTCATACTTACATATCAATGAAGAAAGTGTTTATAAAATGATGGCGGAGCTCGTTCCCCATGAAATGTATGATTTAATTCATGGCTTGGTTGAAAGTTTGTTAAATCATCAAAATGCGAGTTTATTATCACTCGGGATTTTAGGGACGATTTGGTCAGCTTCTAATGGTGTAAATGCAATCGGAAAAGCGTTGGATCATATTTATAACACGACTGAACCGCGTCATTTTATTATGCAGCGCATCATGTCGATGGTTTTTATGGTTTTTCTTTTTTTCTTAGTCGGTATCGTTGCGATTGTCGGTGTATTCGGTCGACAAATTGGTGTGTTCATCTCGAAACGTTTGCAATTTGATGTTAATATTTTTGAACGCTATGATATTATGCGTTGGGGCATCGTTGTGCTCGGTATTTTTGTAGCCTTAGTTTTATTGTATCGCTTTTTGCCACATCATAAAATTAAATTTAGAGAAACACTAATCGGTTCAGCCTTTACATCGATTGGTTGGTTAGTGTTCTCGTATTTATTCTCAATTTTTATCGATAATTTCAGCAATTACTCAGCAATTTATGGTAGTATTGGAGCGGTCATCATTTTAATGTTATGGTTTTATTTATCAGGCATTATTGTGTTAATCGGAGGGATGATCAATGCAGCCTATGCAACGTATCGCAAAACGTTATTATCTAAAAAACAATTATTTGATGTTAAAACGCATGAATAAAGCGTAAATTTAATGAGATATAAGTCACTTGTTAGTTATGGTTTTAGGAGGAAATGAAAATGAAAGAAGTAAAAACGCAACAATTTAGTGTCGGCCAAAAAATGACAGTTATTATTAAACGAATTGGTATTAATGGCGAAGGGATTGGCTACTTTGATAACACGATTGTGTTTATAAAAGGAGCTTTACCAGGCGAACGTGTCGTTGCTCAAATTAGTAAGGTGTTTCCAAAGTATTTAGAAGCTGAAATGACAACTATCGAACGGGAGTCACCCGATCGGATTCAACCACTTTGTCCCATTTATGAAGAATGTGGTGGTTGTCAGTTGCAACATTTAATTTATGATAAACAGCTTGTAATGAAACGTGACATGATACGTCAAGCGTTTCAAAAGCATACGAAAATTCCAATGGATAAGTTAAAAGTTAAACATACGGTCGGGATGAAAAACCCTTGGGCTTATCGCAATAAGAGTCAGTTCCAAGTGCGTGAAGTTGATGGTGTTATTAAAGCGGGACTTTATCAACAAGAATCGCATCATTTAATTGATATCGAAGAATGTGTTGTTCAGCAACCACATACAACACAAATCACAGCCTTTATTAAACAACAGTTGCAACAATTAAATGTGCCTATTTACGATGAAGAAAAAAACAGCGGCATTGTTCGGACGATTGTTGTACGCGAGGCGAAAAATACGGATGAAATTCAAGTCGTCTTTATTACAAACAGTAAAAAACTACCGCGTAAACGTGAGTTAATTGAAAACTTACGCACAGCTTTTCCGCAAATTGTATCGGTGATGCAAAATGTTAATCAAGAAAAGACGTCGCTTGTATTTGGGGAAGAAACGTTTGTTTTAGCGGGTAAAGAAACGATTTCTGAAACGATGACAGGCATTAGTTACGATTTATCAGCGCGTGCTTTCTTCCAATTGAATCCTGAACAAACTGAAAAGTTATATCGTAAAGTGGCAAATGTCCTCGAACTAAAAGGAACGGAAACAGTCGTGGATGCGTATTGTGGTGTCGGAACAATCGGTCTTTCATTAGCGCACGCAGTTAAAGAAGTACGAGGAATGGATATTGTTGTTGACGCGATTGAAGATGCGCAACGCAATGCCGCTCGTGCCAACATCACGAATGTTCAGTATGAGGCTGGTAAGGCTGAAGAGATTATGCCACGCTGGGTTAAAGAAGGTTTTAAACCGGATGTCGTAATTGTCGATCCGCCGCGTTCAGGCTGTGATGATGCCTTATTAGACACACTCAAGCAAGTACGTCCGCAAAAAATTGTTTACGTTTCATGTAATCCGTCAACCTTAGCGCGAGACGTGCAACAATTAACACATCATTATACGATTAAAGAAGTGACACCGTACGACATGTTCCCGCAAACAGCACATGTGGAGTCGGTGACATTACTCGAATTGAAATAAAGCAGCAACACATCGAAACTTGTTTTCGATGTGTTTTTTTGAATGTGTTGAGCTGTCAAAAAAGACCGTTTAGTTCGCTTTTTTTGAGCTATATGTTATAGTGTTTTTTTGTTATAGTAGATAAATGTTTATTAATAAGGTGCAAGGAGCGGTTAGATGATTAGGTTAGCAACTGAAGCAGATATTAAACCAATTATGATGATAGTGAAAAAGACAATTGCAATGATGCAAGCTGAAAACAATTTACAATGGGATGAGACATATCCAAGCTATGAGGTATTCGAAAATGATATTAGACGAAATGAATTATATGTGTTTGAAGCGGATATGGAAGTGCTTGGATTTATTTGTATTAGTCCAGAGACAGATGATGAATATGCAACGATTGAATGGGCGAGTAAACAGCGCGCAACGGTCATTCATCGTTGCGCGGTTTCGACTAAAAGTCGTAGCCAAGGAATTGCCTCACAGTTATTTGCCTTTGCTGAACAAAAAGCGGTGACAACTAGTCAAGGGTATTTGAAAAGCGATACGTATGTGACAAATGAGAAAATGCGTGCATTTTTTGCCAAGAAGGATTACGATTTCAAAGGCATCATGAAACGTCCAGAATTACCGTTTGAATTTTATTGTTACGATAAGCAGTTATAACGAAAAGCTGTCCTACACATGATTAGGACAGTTTTTTTATGCCTTTAAAACTTTTAATTCTATTGACCATCGTATATAATTTTAGGAAACGGTAGGTGATATAAAGGAGGCCAATGATGTTTTATGTGTATTGTCAACTTGAAAATGAACGCCTGAATAAAATAATCAATCGCCAAATCATCCAATGGTTTTATTCAATTGATCATCAAGAGGTTAAAATTAGCAAGTTTCCCAATGCATTCTGTTATGGCGATACGGTTATTCAATTTATCGATGAACATCATAGTGAGCAACTAGCTATAAGTTTGGCAAGGTGTTATACGGTTTATGTCTATGAAAAGGAACGTGAGATTTTAGCGTTATTACAGAACAGCCATGAAATATATACAATCATTGATGAAAAAGAAAACGAACAGGTTATAAAGTCAACTGTTGCTTTAGTCGTTGAGAAGTTATTGTGTCAATATGTTTTAGTAGGTGACTTCAATCGACGGAAATTAGCGATTAAACAAGCTAATCATGTGTATTTGGTCGACTTCAATGATATTTTTTATTTTGAGCATGTCATGCATTTACGAAAAATAAAGGTTGTGTGTCGTCAACGGAATTACTTATATCGTACGAGTTTAGCAGCGGTATCTGATAAATTACCCTCCTCATTTTTTAGATGTCATCATGGTGTGATTGTGAACTTAAAACAAATAATGTCGGTTAATCGGCAAGAACAACAAATTTATTTTCCGCAAAATAAAAAAGTACACACATCGGTCCGCGGTTACTATCGTTTGATGAAACGTTTAAAAGAAGAACCATAAACAACAATCCCCAGTCATTGCAATTTCATGACAGGGGACTGTTGTTTATGGAAATGAGCGAGAAGCAACTTAAGCGTGCTGTTATTGTGAAATGATTTGTAATTCTTTTGGATAGGTTGTTAATGAAATAACGCCGTCTTTAGTGACAACAACATCATCTTCAATTCGAACACCGGCAACGTTAGGTAAATAAATACCAGGTTCAATCGTAAAGACCATGTTTTCTTCAAGAATCATTTCGTTGGTATCAGTAATTGACGGGAATTCATGGCAGGTAATACCTAAACCATGCCCAAGTCGATGCGTGAAGTAATCACCGTAGCCGGCATCGGTAATCGTTTGACGAGCAGCCATGTCGATTGTTTTCGCGGAAACGCCAGCTTTAACGGTATTCATTGCAGTTAATTGCGCTTTTAAAACAGTATTGTATATTTCTTCTTGTTCTTGTGTAATCGACCCAAAGGCTACAGTCCGAGAAATGTCGGACGCATAACCTTTGTGCATCACACCAAGGTCGAATAAGACCAAATCACCATTTTGAATTTGTGTTAAGCCGGGATTACCATGAGGCGAAGCGGCGTTAACACCTGTTAAGACCATCGTTGCGAATGACATTTCAGTGACGCCTTTTTTCTTCAATTCATATTCGATTTCAGCAATAATATCAAGCTCAGTTTTACCTTCAGCTAAGGCAGCGACACCAACTTCAACGGCATAATCAGCGAGCGCTGCGGCTTCTTTCATGATTGCTAATTCATCAGGAGACTTAATGACACGCATGCCATTAATCAAGTCATTACCATTACTAAATGTAGCATTTGGAAAAGCGGCTTGTAATTTCAAGTAGCGTTCAACAATCAGATGATCTTTTTCAATCATGATGGCGTTAACATCGGTCGTACGAGATTTAATAAGGTCAGTAATTAAGTCAAATGGTTCTTGGCTATCAGTGTAACCATTAATGTCAAATTCCCAACCGGATGCTTTTGCATCACTAACATCAAGTGCTGGTGCAAATAGTAACGGAATCGTATTTGCGAAAATAAAAAGCGCCAATACGCGTTCGTGTGGATCGCTATGGAAACCTGTAATGTAACCAATGTTATGCGGATTAGAAATATAAGCAAAATCTAAGTTGTTATCTCTTAAGTGTTGTTGGATTGTGTCAAGTTTGTTTAGCATAGTAAGTCCTTTCTTGTTACCTATAATCTGATAAATTACCGTTTCAGTGTACCATAAAATAGAATGTAATGCATTATGTTATGAGCATGCGTCGGACTGCTGTTCTGTGTTATAATTTTAAATAAATCAAACTATAACAGAAACGCGGCAAAAACAAATGAAAACGAGTGTGACGAGAGGGGTTGTTAGTTGGTGACTACGAAACACGAATTGATTATGTCGTATATAGAAAAACTGCCAGTAGGAGACAAGATTTCTGTAAGGAAAGTTGCGCAAAACATGCGCGTCAGTGAGGGGACTGCTTATCGAGCGATTAAGGAAGCTGAAAATGCAGGTTACGTCAGTACGATAAAGCGTGTTGGAACGATTCGAATTGAACGAAAAATCAAAGAAAATATCGAAAAATTAACCTATGCTGAAATTCTGAACATGACTGACGGCCAAGTGTTAGGTGGGCGGACAGGACTCCACAAAACGTTGAATCGTTTTGTGATTGGCGCGATGACGATTGAAGCAATGGAACGTTACGTTGAAGCGAAACATTTGATAATCGTCGGAAACCGTGTCAATGCTCAAAAATTGGCACTCGAAAAAGGCGCAGCAGTTTTAATTACGGGCGGATTTGGCACGAATGATGAGGTCATAAAATTAGCGAATGAACTCGAATTGCCAATTATATCCACCTCGTACGATACTTTTACGGTAGCGACGTTAATCAACCGTGCGATTTATGATCGTCTCATTAAAAAAGAAATTTTGTTTGTGTCTGATATATTAAAGCCGATCACAGAGGTGACCGCGCTTCAAAGTACAAACACGGTGGCGACCTATTATCAATTACAGGAATCAACGGGACACAATCGTTACCCTGTTATTAATAAAAATGGTCGTTTGGTTGGTGTCGTATCACCAAAGGATATTAGTGATCACCCAAGTACAACAGCGATTGATAATTTAATGACACGTCACCCCATTGTCGTTGGTGAACAAATGACGGTGCCTTCAGTTGCGCATATGATGATTTGGGAAGGGATTGAACTAATTCCCGTCGTGAAAGAAAATCAAACGTTAGTAGGGATTGTTAGTCGTGAAGATGTCTTAAAAGCAATGCAATTAATGCAACGTCAACCACAAATCGGCGAAACGCTAGACGATACGATTGTGAATCAATTTATTTTTCCCGAAAGTAGTTACAGCAAAGATGAAACCTTTAAATTTAAAGTAACACCCCAAATGACAAATCATATCGGAACTTTGTCGTATGGTGTATTATCGCAAACGTTATGTGAAGTAGTACAACAAATGATGACAAGTGCGAAACATCAAAATATGATGATTGAATCAATGACAATTTACTTTTTGAAACCGATTCAAATGGATAGTTTATTAGAATTCGAACCCTTGTTACTTGAGCAAAGTCGTAAAACGGCAAAAATAGATATTACTGTTAAAGTTGATAATCAAATTATGAGCAAGGCATTAGTGTCTGTTCAAATTATTGAAAGGTAAGTGAAGCTGATGAAACAACAGATTTTAAATAAAATCAAAGCGTATGATACTATTATTTTACATCGACATGGGAGACCAGATCCTGATGCCTACGGTTCACAATGTGGCTTAGCTGAAATTATTATGGCAAGTTTTCCCTCGAAAAAAGTTTATCGTGTCGGACAGCCTGAAGAATCATTAGCCTTTTTAAGTGATCTTGATGAAATTGATGATAGCATATATCAAGAGGCACTTGTCATTGTACTAGATACAGCGAACGCACCTCGGATAGATGATGACCGTTTTAACTTGGGTAAAGAGTTGATTAAGATTGACCATCACCCAAATAATGATGTCTACGGTGATATCGTTTGGGTCGACACAAACGCTTCGTCGACGAGCGAAATGATTTGTGAATTCCAGGCAGAGTTTGCGGACGAATTACAAATGACAGCGACAGCAGCGCGGTTATTATTTACAGGAATTGTCGGCGACACAGGACGTTTTATGTTCCCAAACACAACATCGCGTACGTTTAGTTATGTCTCAACTTTGGCGTCTTATGATTTTGATCGCTCGGCTATCTTTAATACAATGTATAAAAAAGACATTCGTGTCTTACGTTTCAGTGGCTATGTCTTGCAACATTTTAAGCTGTCTGAAGCAGGAGTTATCTATTTGAAAATTACGCCTGACCTGCTAGAGCAATTCGCGATTAGTTCGGATGAAGCCGCGATGCTCGTTAATTCAGTGGCACAAGTTGAAGGCGTGAAAGTTTGGGCCTTTTTCGTCGAAGAACCAGAACGTATTCGTGTGCGTATTCGCTCTAAAGCGATTACCATTAATGAGATTGCTGCAAAATACAACGGTGGAGGACATAATTTAGCTTCGGGTGCAACAGTCTATTCATGGGCAGAAGCCGATTGCTTAATTGCTGATTTAGAAGCGGTGTGTCAATAACTGTCTGTTTATCCGCTTAAGTTTATAGAATAATTTAAAAAAAGGCCTCGACGAATTAACGTCGAGGCCTTTTGGATTGTAGACAAAGTCCAAACAGACTTCATTTTCTTTCGAATGCGATTACAGTAATTTTGTGTATCAGATGATGAGATTGAATAGAGATACTGTTATATCCTCTAGCTTAATCAGCCAACAGCTAGTAAGTTTCACTCCCTTACTTGCCGATAGTAAATAATCGGAAAATGCGGTAGTTCTAATTTATACGCGGTTAAACGAGCTGCTATCACTTTCGTTTCTCCAGTTCTATCTGTTTGCTGTCACGTCGATATCTAATTCAACCGGGCAATGATCAGAGCCAAGAACATCGGCGTGAATGGTAGCGGATGTCATCTGTGATTTAAGTGCATCGCTTACTAAAAAGTAATCAATGCGCCAACCAGCATTGTTTGCCCGGGCATTGAAGCGGTATGACCACCAAGAGTAGGCACCGGTTAAATCGGGGTAGAAATGACGGAAACTGTCGGTAAAACCTTGCGCAAGTAAATAGCTAAAACAATGACGTTCATCATCAGAAAAGCCGGGATTATGACGGTTGTTTTTCGGATTTTTTAAGTCGATTTCCTTATGAGCAACGTTTAAATCGCCACAAAGGATAACTGGCTTTTGTTCTTTAAGAGCGACTAAATAGTCGGTTAGGTCATGTTCCCATTTAATGCGGTATTCTAAACGTGCCAACGCTTGTTTGGAGTTAGGTGTGTATACCGTGACGAGATAGAAATTAGCATACTCAAGCGTAATGACACGTCCTTCATGGTTATGTTCATCTTGCTCAATACCGTAACGAACAGAAAGAGGCTCATGCTTCGTAAAGATGGCTGTTCCCGAATAGCCTTTACGATCAGCGTAGTTCCAATAGCTGTGGTAGCTTGGAAAAGAAAGGTCGATTTGACCTTCTTGCAGTTTTGTTTCTTGTAGACAGAAAAAATCGGCCTCACTGTTGATGAAATACGCTTCGAAATTTTTTTTGACAACCGCTCGTAAGCCGTTGACGTTCCATGAAATAAACTTCATTTTATCACCTCGGTTAATTGTTAATGCAAGACTGCATGTGTTGCTCTTAATATAGCATTTTAAACTTGAAAATTACAATAATCAAAATATCATTTGAACGTCCTTTCCCTTTTGTGAAAATATTGCGTATAATGAAGATGAAAAGGCGGATGGAAACATCGCTCAGAAGATCAGAACGATTAGGAGGCTTTTAACATGACCAATTATACTCATTTGCAGGTGGCAACTGCCTTCGATTTGCTATCGAGCACATTAAAAATAGAAGAACTTGTAAAAACAGCAGCTCAGTTAGGCTATCAATCGCTCGCAATGACCAATCAAAATCACTTATATGGTGCCTTAAGTTTTAAGAAGGCATGTGAAGCTTACGGGATCAAACCGTTATATGGCATGCAGATTGAGGTTGAACAACCAATCGGTGAAGTGGCGTCACTACCGATGCTTGTTATCGCTCAAAATACGGCAGGTTATCACGACTTAATGAAAATGACAAGTGCGTTGCAAACAGAAGAATGCGCTTTTTTACCGAAAAAATGGTTCGATGCTTATGCCGAGAATATGAGTGTTATTTTACCCGTATCACCCGCGCTCGAACAACTCATCGAAGAAGAGCGACTAGCAGTCTTAAGTCAATTTCCAACAGCCTACTTAGGTGTTTCTCAACCGGAAGCTGAGGTTACGCAATGGGCGTTTGCGGCGGAGAGCGATACAGTTGTTGTTAGTGATGTGCGTTATTTAAAGCCGGAGGACGTTAAAAGTTTAGCCGTATTAGAAGCGATTCGTGACAACACGATTATAAATTGGGAAACACTGGCTCCTACAGGAACGCATTATTTTACGAGTCCAACAGAATTAGAAGCGTTATGGCAAACACCAGCACAACGTGAAGCACTTGAACGAACCGCCACAATCGCAGACCTAAGTGAGGTGACGATTGAACTCAATCAAACGTTGTTACCGAAGTTCAAAACGCCAGATGGTCTTGAGGCAAAGGTGTATTTACAACAATTAGCCGAAGAAGGCTTACGCCAACGCTTTAGCAATCCCGCACAACGTTATGTTGAGCGACTGCACTATGAACTCGGTATTATTAATGAGATGGGCTTTAATGATTATTTCTTGATTGTATGGGACCTCATGCATCATGCACAAACAAATGGGATTTTAACAGGTCCAGGCCGAGGGTCAGCAGCAGGTTCACTTGTATCCTATGTATTGCGGATTACCGATGTTGATCCGATTGCGTATCAGTTACTGTTTGAACGTTTTCTTAATCCCGAACGGGTGACAATGCCCGATATCGATTTGGATTTTCCTGATAACCGTCGTGACGAGATGATTGCGTACACAGTTGAAAAATATGGCGTACAGCATGTCGCTCAAATTGGAACATTTGGTACGTTAGCCGCCAAAGCTGCTATTCGTGATACCGCCCGTGTGTTTGGTTTGAACCGGGTTGAATTAAGTGAATGGTCGAATTTATTGCCTCAGCAAGTCGGACTCACTTTAGCGGGTGCGCAAACAGAATCAAAAGCACTGAGTCGCCATATTAATAGTAGTAAGCGCAATGAAGAAATTTGGCGGATTGCACAAACGATTGAAGGGTTGCCTCGTCACATGTCGACTCATGCCGCCGGTGTTATTATTAGTGATGCCCCATTAATTGATTATGTTCCGTTGCAAAAAGGGAGTGCCGATGCGTTACTGACACAATATCCAATGGGTGATCTAGAAGAAATAGGTCTGCTGAAAATGGATTATTTAGGTTTACGCAACTTGACGATGTTGGCAACGATTATTAAAGCGGTCCGTTACGAACAGCCTCAGTTTGATATTGAAAAAATCTCACTCAATGATACGGAGACGTTAAGGGTGTTTCAAGCGGGTGATACAAACGGTGTTTTTCAATTTGAATCGCCTGGTATTCGCCAAGTGTTGCGACGCCTAATCCCGACCTCATTTGAAGATGTCGTCGCTGTGAATGCCCTTTACCGTCCCGGTCCGATGGAACAAATCAGCACGTTTATTGCACGTAAACATGGCAAAGAACAGGTGTCTTATGCACATCCAGCCCTCGAGGATATTTTAGCACCGACTTATGGTGTTATCGTCTACCAAGAGCAAATCATGCAAATTGCTTCAGCCTTAGCTGGTTTTAGCTTAGGTGAAGCGGATATGCTCCGCCGTGCAGTCAGTAAGAAGAAGGCAGCTGTATTGCAACAACAACGTGAGCGCTTTGTCGCCGGTGCGATTGCACAACAGGTAAGTGAAGCGGTTGCCGAGGAGGTGTACGATCTGATTGTTCGGTTTGCCAACTATGGTTTTAACCGTTCACACTCAGTCGCCTATGCCAAAATCGCCTTCCAATTGGCCTATTTGAAAACCCATTACCCAGCTGCTTTTTATGCTGCCTTAATGACGTCTGTGACGGGTGATGAGTCGAAGTTGACAACTTACATAGCGGAAGGACGTAAACGTGATTTGACGATTTTACCACCATCGATCAATCACAGTTATCATTTTTTCTGCAATGAAGCCGGTGCAATTCGTTACAGTCTGAGCAGTATTAAAAAAATCGGATCACAAACAGTGAAGGTGATTGTGGCTGAACGAAAACGAGCGGGAGCCTTTAAAGATTTATTTGATCTATGCCGCCGTTTACCCGCTAAAATAGCAACGCAACCAATTTTAGAAGCGCTTATTTTAGCAGGAGCCTGTGACGAATGGGATAAGACACGTTCGACCTTATTGGCGACGATTGATTCAGCGTTGAATTTAGCCGACCTCAGTCGCAAGGGCGATTCACCAGTTGATCTATTTGATGAAATCGGTGGTTCGACTTTAGCACTCAAACCGAAATATACCGAAATGCCCGAAATGCCAGCCATCGATCGGTTAACTCAAGAAAAAGACTATTTGGGGATGTATTTATCGAAACACCCACTAACAAGTTACCCGCATCAACTGAAACGTGCGCATGTACAACAATTACAAACGGTTAAATTAGAGCAAACAGCCAATTTCGGGGTGTATGTACACCAATTGAAAGAAACTCGAACTAAAAAAGGCGAGTTGATGTGTTTTATTACGGTGAGTGACCCTAGCACTGAACGTTCAGGTGTGGTATTTCCGCAAGCGTATCGTGCAATGAAAGGTGTTCTTGTCGAAAATAAAGCCGTCATTTTAAACGGAAAAATGAGTGAACGTCAAGGTAAGCAACAGCTTGTTGTAAATAGTATGACGTTGTTAGAAGAAGATGATGCGCCGTTTGCCCCAGCCCAACGATTGTATGTTAACTGTGAGTCAACGCAAATTATTGCCCTAAAAGAAATTTTAGCAACGGAGCCAGGAACAGTGGAAGTGATTGTTGTGGATAAAGCAACCCGCCGTGGTATTGCCTTGAATAATTCATTTAATATTGTAATGACAGAGTCGTTAGCGAAGGCGTTAGATACATTATTATCCCCTTCAGGTTGGGTGATGAAGTAATTGACGATTGCTTTAATTAATGATTAGATGAATCGTCAACAGCTTTTTTTTTTTAGTATATTTGCTCATTTAACTATAATAAGGTATAGTTTTTTAGTGAACAATTAACATTGAGCGATAAAATGGTGCTTAATTAAAGTATCTAGGAGGTAGTTTATTTTGCTAGGAGAACTTTTTTCGAAACCTAAGAAGAAAAAACATATGATGTCGAACAGCGAAGCTGCGGCACAAGACATCCCAGAAGGCATTATGAAAAAATGTCTTGGCTGTCAAAAAATTATGTATGCAAAAGAGCTTGAAAAAAACGAAATGGTTTGTCCACACTGTGGCTACCATCATAAAATACAAGCACGGGCACGGATTACAACCTTAGTGGATCCTGATACATTCGTAGAAACGAATCCTCATATGACAACAACAAATCCGCTTGAATTTCCTGGTTATATGGATAAAATTCAAGCAGATAAAGCAAAGTCAAGTCTTGATGAAGCCGTTGTAACAGGCTATGGTGAAATTGAAGGCAACGGCTGTATGCTTGCTGTGATGGATTCAAGTTTCCGAATGGGGAGTATGGGGAGTGTCGTTGGTGAAAAAATCACACGTGCGATTGAAGACGCGCAAAAAAGAATGGTACCGGTCATTATTTTCACAGCATCAGGTGGGGCACGTATGCAAGAAGGCATGCTCTCGCTAATGCAAATGGCTAAAACATCTGCCGCCTTAGAACGTTTAAGCGCAGCTGGAGGGCTGTCAATTATCGTGATGACCTATCCGACTACTGGGGGTGTATCAGCCAGCTTTGCGTCATTGGGTGATTTCAACTTGGCTGAACCGGGTGCCTTAATTGGCTTTGCAGGTCGTCGTGTGATTGAACAAACCGTCCGTGAAAAACTGCCGAAAGATTTCCAAACAGCTGAGTTCTTACTCAAAACAGGTCAGCTTGATGCAGTGGTGCCACGTCTTGAAATGCGTTCGAAACTAGGTTTCCTTGTGTCATTCCATCAGAAAGTGAGTGATAAATAATGGGAGCAGATTTACAGTTCGAAAAGCCGATTTTAGAACTTCGTAAAAAAATAAGTGAATTAAAACAATATACAAAAGATAATGATGTGGACTTAACCGCAGAAATCGTTAAATTAGAGTCGCGTCTAGCGAAGGTCGAAACAGAAGTTTATAGCCATATGACTTCATGGGACCGTGTGCAAGTTGCACGTCATCCAGAACGTCCAACAACATTGGATTATATTCCGTTATTATTTACCGATTTTATGGAGTTGCATGGCGATCGTCGTTTTGGTGACGATGCAGCGATTGTCGGGGGAATTGCCCGTTATAAAGGTATGCCTGTCACAGTCATTGGTCATCAACGTGGGAAGGATACAAAAGAAAACCTTGCTCGTAATTTTGGCATGCCACATCCTGAAGGTTACCGTAAGGCTTTGCGTTTAATGGAACAGGCAAATAAATTCAAGCGTCCGATTATCACGTTTATTGATACAAAAGGGGCTTATCCTGGTAAGGCGGCCGAAGAACGTGGCCAAAGCGAAGCGATTGCTCGTAACTTATTTGAGATGGCTGGTTACGAAGTGCCGATTATTTGTATCGTTATTGGTGAAGGTGGTAGTGGTGGCGCCTTAGGTATCGGTGTTGGTAACCGTGTCTTAATGCTCGAAAACAGCACTTATTCTGTTATTTCACCTGAAAGTGGTGCGGTTATTTTGTGGAAGGATGCTTCCTTAGCGAAGAAGGCGGCGGAACATTTACACATTACATCACCTGACTTATTGGAACTCGGTGTGATTAACGGTGTTATTCCTGAAGTTAAGGGTGGTGCGCATCATGATCAAGTGCAACAAGCACAATTGATTGATGCTGCGATTGCAGCAAACTTAGCCGAATTGCTGGCTTTAGACGGTGTAACATTACGTGAACAGCGTTATGAACAACTACGCAAAATTGGGCAGTATACTGAAAATTAAGCAAACCACCTTGTCTCGATAAAATGGGGCAAGGTGGTTTTTGAAATGCTACTGAAGAAGTAAGTGAGATAATCGTCGAATTCGTGACGTAGCAACTCTTATTGCATTTTTTATCTGGGCGATAGATTGCTCAAAGTTGTTAATTATACTATAATAGTTGTGAAAGATAGCAGGTCGTTTACATAGAATTGTTATCCAAGTAGCACATAAGAGAGGACGATGAAAAAAATGAAACGCATTGCAGTATTAACAAGTGGTGGAGATGCTCCGGGGATGAACGCCGCAGTCCGCGCCGTTGTACGTAAAGGAATCTATGAAGGTCTAGAAGTTTATGGTGTTAAATATGGTTTCCGTGGTTTAGTTAACGGCGATCTTAAAAAAATGGAATTAGGCGATGTAGGTGACTACATTCAACGTGGGGGAACTTTTTTACATTCTGCCCGATACCCTGAATTTGCGTCTGAAGAAGGCCAACTTAAAGGGATTGAACAACTCAAAAAATTTGGGATTGATGCCTTAGTTGTTATTGGTGGCGACGGTTCTTATCATGGTGCTGAAGCCTTAACTAAACGTGGTTTTAATGCGATTGGTTTACCAGGAACAATTGATAACGATATTTCAGGGACTGACTTCACAATCGGTTTTGATACGGCATGTAATACGGCTTTAGATGCAATTGACCGTATTCGTGACACAGCTTCTTCGCATGACCGTACATTCATTATTGAAGTGATGGGTCGTAACTGTGGCGATATCGCACTTTATGCGGGTATTGCTGGTGGTGCTGATGCAATTATCGTTCCTGAAGAAAAATTTGATATTCACAAAATCGTTGAACAATTAAACGTTCGTCGTGCACGTGGTAAAGCGCATAGTATTATCGTTTTAGCTGAGGGCGTTATGTCTGGTCCAGAATTTGCAGCTGAACTCGATAAATATGGTGATTTTGATAGTCGTGCGTCTGTCTTAGGACACATTCAACGTGGTGGTAACCCTACAACAGCTGACCGTGTGTTAGCAAGTCGTTTAGGTGCTCGTGCAGTTGAATTATTACTTGAAGGTAAAGGTGGTTTAGCTGTCGGTATTGTAGCAAACCAAATTGTTGAAAATGATATTACAGCAGTTCTTCAAAACAAAAGTGAAATGGACCACCGTCTCTTTGAACTTTCAAAAGAACTTTCAATCTAGTCTCAAAACTCGAAGTTTAAGTACTTCGGGTTTTTTGTCGTCTTTATGAAAATTAATGAAAGTGAAAAGATAACTTTTGAAAAAAGATGAAAAAAATCCCGAAGTAGGTTATAATGGTAGAGGCGTAATTATTAATTTAAGGTTACATAATATATTTTAGGAGGATTTTATTTATGAAAAAAACGAAAATTGTTTGTACAATTGGACCTGCAAGTGAATCAGTCGAAAAATTAGTAGAGTTAATGAACAACGGTATGAACGTTGCTCGTCTTAACTTCTCACACGGTGACTATGCAGAACACGGTGCTCGTATCGAAAGCATTCATGCAGCAGAAAAAATCTCTGGTAAATCAGTTCCGATTCTTTTAGATACAAAAGGTCCTGAAATCCGCACACATAACATGGGTGGAACTGGGATTGTTGAATTTGAAACAGGTGACGTTGTTCGTGTCTCAATGACAGAAGTAAGCGGAACACGTGAAAAATTCTCAGTTTCATACGATGGTTTAATCAACGACGTTGAAATTGGTGGCCTTATCTTATTAGATGATGGTTTAGTTGCTTTAGAAGTAACTGAATTAGATCACGCTAATGGCGATATCGTAACTAAAGTATTAAATCCTGGTATCCTTAAAAGTAAAAAAGGTGTTAACGTACCAAACGCTAGCATTAAATTACCTGGTATCACTGAAAAAGATGCTGAAGATATCCGTTTTGGTGTTCGCAATGGTGCAACATTCATCGCTGCTTCATTCGTACGTACTGCCAGCGACGTTTTAGAAATCCGCAAAATTCTTGATGAAGAAAAAGCAGATCACGTTGCAATCATTCCTAAAATCGAAAACCAAGAAGGCGTTGATAACATCGACGAAATCTTAGCTGTATCTCAAGGCTTGATGGTTGCTCGTGGTGACCTTGGTGTTGAAGTACCTGCAGAAGAAGTTCCAGTTATCCAAAAAGCGTTAATCAAAAAATGTAACCTTTTAGGTAAACCTGTTATTACTGCAACTCAAATGTTAGATTCAATGCAACATAACCCACGTCCAACACGTGCGGAAGCAAGTGATGTTGCCAACGCTATCTTTGATGGTACTGACGCAATCATGCTTTCAGGCGAAACTGCTGCTGGAGCTTATCCTGCAGAAGCTGTTGCAACAATGGCTCGTATCGCTGAACGTTCTGAACATGCATTAGAAGATCAAGATAAAGCGTTCTTGAAAATCAACGTTCAATCTTCAACTACAGAAGCAATCGGTAACTCAGTTGCACACACTGCCCGTAACTTAGGCGTTAAAGCAATCGTTGCTGCTACTCGTGGTGGACATACTGCACGTATGATTTCTAAATTCCGTCCTAAAGCACCAATCTTAGCATTAACATTTGATCCAAAAACATATAACAACTTAGCAATTTCTTGGGGTGTTTATCCTAAATTAGTTGAAGCGCCATCTAACACAGATGAATTATTCGAACTTGCAGATAAAGAAGCAGTAGCAAGTGGTCTTGTTGAAAAAGACGACTTAGTAATTGTAACTGCTGGTATCGTTGGTTCAAACGGTGAAGCTGGAACAACTAACTTACTTAAAATCTCAAAAATCTAAGATATCGTCAGTTTGTGAGCACTTACCCTTGGGTAAGTGCTTTTTTCAATGGTTATTAAGCTGAAATAAGATGCGAATATGATATAATGACACCATTAAACAGAGGTGAGAAAATGAAAAAATTATTGAAATATTGGTTGGGATACTGTGTGATTGAAACAATTGGTTATGTCATCGCAGGACAGTATTTGCCATTTAGCAAAATCTTTTTAATCGAGTTTATCTCAACTGTGATTGGGATTGTCATTATCGTCCGACAATGGCGTTCGTTGCAATTTTTTGTAAAGGATATTAAAAAGACGACATCAGTAACGAGTGGATTGGCACAACAATTAGGTGTTTTTATCGCAGGTCTCCTCTTAATTATTCCAGGCTTAGTGACTTCGGTTATTGGTGTGCTACTTTTAATGCCATTCGTTCGTTCGCTAATCGCACCCGTCATTGTTGCCAGAGGAACTCAAGTTCTGACGCAAAAATTCACGATGCATACAGCTACAACGCAGCGACAAAACACAGTGAAAAAAGAGACGTTTGATTACAAAGAATAAGGAGAGTGTAAATGTTTACTCAAGCTTTTTTATTTTTAAGTTGTATATTGGTGATTGCACTCGTTGCCAAAAATCAATCCTTATTAATTGCAGTGGCAGCAGTAATGATATTGAAATTATTTTTTGACGGTACAAAGCTGATGGCGCTCATTCAAACGAAAGGGATTCATTGGGGTGTCACCATCATTACAATTGCGATTTTGATTCCGATTGCAACGGGTCAAATAGGCTTCAAAGACCTATACGAAGCGTTTAAAACACCAGTTGGGTGGGTTGCGCTTGCCTCCGGTATTGCAGTTGCGATTTTAAGTGCTCGAGGCATTAAATTGATGGGAACAGATCCGCAGGTGACGGTCGCGCTCGTGATGGGAACGATTTTAGGCGTTGTTTTCTTAAAAGGTGTAGCCGCAGGGCCTGTAATTGCTAGTGGGATTACATATGTTATTATGCAGGGGCTTTCTTATTTTATAAAGTAACAGTTCTATGCAACTATTAAGCCTTATCATCTTGTAGACAAAGGAGTTTAATGCGACTTTGCCTACAAGCTAACACGATTCCTAAAGGAATCGTGTTTTTTCGTATAATCATAAAAACTTTAAAATAATGCAGAATTAGATAAGTATAACTTATGTTACAATGGAATTAACCTAAGTTATTGTAAAGTACCGTTAATTACTGTACTATTATAATTATAATATTTAGAATATTCGAACCATTGCTTATTAGCAAAGGGAGAGACATAGAGGAGGTATTACCCCATGACTGAAATGAATAAAGGCTTAGAAGGCGTTATTGCCAGTCAAACAAAAATAAGTTCAATTATTGATGACCGTCTCACGTATGTCGGTTATGATATCGGTGATTTAGCAGAACATGCATCATTTGAAGAAGTGATTTATTTATTGTGGTATTACCGTTTACCTAACAAACGGGAATTGGCGATTTTTCAAGAACAACTAACAAAAGAAATGAAATTGGGACATAAAATTATTGCTAGTTTGGCAGTGATTGCACATGAAAAGGTTCATCCAATGAGTGTGATGCGCACGATGGTCTCGATGCTTGGTGTGTACGATAAGGATTCAGAGGGTGATTCGAATTTATCGAACTATTCAAAGGCGATGAAACTTGTTGCCAAAATGCCGACGTTAGTGGCAGCCTATGCGCGCATGCGTAAGGATGAAGTTCCACTGCAACCTCGTGGGGACTTATCACTCGCGGGTAATTTTTTATACATGCTCACAGGTACAGAACCAACGCCTTTACATGTGAAGGCAATGAACCGTGCGTTAGTGCTACATGCCGAACATGAGATGAATGCCTCGACGTTTTCGGCGCGGGTATGTGTCGCGACATTATCAGATATTTATTCGGGTGTGACCGCCGCAATCGGTTCGTTAAAAGGGGCTTTGCATGGTGGCGCAAATGAACAAGTCATGGTGATGTTAGCTGAAATTGGCGATGAGAGTAATGTGGTGGCGTATCTTGATGCGAAGCTTGCTAAGAAAGAGAAAATTATGGGGTTTGGGCACCGTGTCTATGAAAATGGTGACCCACGAGCGCAATATTTACGTGATATGTGTGAAGAATTGACGACGGTAACCGGTGATACGAAATGGTATGACATTAGTCGCGCGGTTGAACAATATGTCTGGGATAAAAAGCAATTGAAACCGAACGTCGATTTTTATTCAGCGACCGTTTATCATTGTCTTGGTATCGATCAAGACTTGTTTACCCCGATTTTTACTGTTAGTCGTATTGCCGGTTGGTCGGCTCATATTTTAGAACAGTACGAAGATAACCGCTTAATTCGCCCACGGGCAGAATATGTTGGTGAAACGAATAATACATACATACCAGTTGAAGAACGTTAATAAGGGGGAGTATCATGGGAGCAACAACAGTGAAAATGACAGCAACAGGTTTACACGTACCAGATGAGGTAATCGTGCCCTATATTGAGGGAGACGGTATTGGCCCTGATATTTGGCGTGCGAGTCGACGTGTAATTGAAACAGCGGTAAAGATTGCCTACAATGGGCAGCGACGGATTGAATGGGAAGAAATACTAGCAGGGGAGAAAGCGTTTAAGGCAACAGGTGAATGGTTGCCGGCTGCGACAGTTGCGACGATTAACGAAAAGTTAGTTGCCTTAAAAGGACCATTGACCACACCGATTGGTGGTGGGATTCGTTCGTTAAATGTGGCCTTACGCCAGCAGTTGGATCTATACGTTTGTTTACGACCGGTCACTTATCTGAAAGGGGTACCGTCGCCATTAAAAGAACCTGAGAAAACAGACATCGTTGTCTTTCGTGAAAACACAGAAGATATTTATGCGGGCATTGAATTTAATGTCGGCACCGCTGAAAATGACAAGTTGAAACGTTTTTTAATCGATGAGTTAGACGTGAAATCGATTCGTTTTCCTGAGACATCTTCGTTCGCGATTAAACCAATTTCACGTGAAGGCTCTGAACGTTTGGTTAAGGCGGCGATTGAGTATGCGTTAGCGCACAATCGTAAAAGTGTTACCCTCATCCATAAAGGTAATATTATGAAGTATACAGAGGGCGCTTTTAAACAATGGGGTTATCAATTGGCTGAACGCGAGTATGGCGAACAGGTCTTTACGTGGCACCAGTATGAAACAATTAAAGCTGACACCAATCAGGCAGCGGCAGAAGCCGCTTTAACGGCGGCGGTTTTGGCCGATAAATTAATTATCAACGATATTATTACCGATAATTTTCTCCAACAAATTGTTTTGAAACCCGAACAATTTGACGTCGTGGCAACGATGAACTTAAATGGCGACTATGCTTCAGATGCTTTGGCGGCACAAGTTGGAGGAATTGGTCTATCACCAGGCGCGAATATCAATTATCAAACAGGCCATGCGCTCTTTGAAGCAACACATGGCACAGCACCCACCTTTGCTGATCAAGACCGTGCTAATCCAAGTGCAATGCTCCTATCCGCTGTGATGCTGTTGCAACATTTGAACTGGCATGAAGCAGCAGAACTGATTTTGTTAGCGCTACAACAGACGATTTCTCGTAAGGTTGTTACTGAAGATTTAGCTGAACTTATCAACGTGAATCCTGTGTCTACAAGTGAATTTGCAGACGAGTTAGTCAGTTATCTCACAAACAAAAACAATTAGATAACGTCGCTGCAATAAAATGAAGTCTTTCTGACTTTGTCTACAAGCTGGAGCAATCACACGAATGAAACGTGTGATTGCTTTTTTGTCGTTGTAATTAAAGTGTGTTTAGGGCTAATAAATGCTAAAATGATACTAGATATCCATATAAACGAGGAGCGATTGAATTGAAAAAATTAGTATTGTTTGATGGCAACAGTTTGGCCTATCGTGCCTTCTTTGCACTGCCACTTTTAAATAATGATAAAGGTGTTTATACAAACGCTGTGTATGGCTTTGCGATGATGTTGACGAACGTAATGAAAAAAGAACAACCGACCCATGTGATGGTGGCGTTTGATGCAGGAAAAACGACGTTTAGACATGCCCAGTATCAAGACTACAAAGGTGGACGTTCAAAAACACCGAGCGAGTTAGGTGAGCAATTTCCCTTTATTAAAGAATTGTTAGAGGCGTATCAAGTGAAACACTACCAACTGCCAAACTATGAAGCCGATGATATTATCGGTACATTGGCACAACAGGCTGAACGCGATGGCTTTGATGAAGTGCTCATTATTACTGGAGACCGCGATTTAACTCAACTTGCTAGTGATAAAATTACTGTCAATATTACGAAAAAGGGCATCACAGAAGTGGAGGCGAATACGCCAGCTTCATTGCGTGAAAAATATGACCTCACACCGCAGCAAATCATTGACTTAAAAGGCCTGATGGGCGATAGCTCTGATAATATTCCAGGTGTTAAAGGCGTTGGAGAGAAAACAGCCCTTAAATTATTACACCAATACGACACCGTTGAAAACGTCTTGGCGCACATCGATGACGTATCAGGTAAAAAGTTAAAAGAAAACTTAACCACCTATCGCGAAGATGCCATAATGAGTAAGGCATTAGTGACGATTAAGGTCGACACACCGATTGAAATCACACTCGATGAAATTGCATACAGCGGTTATGAACCGAATGATGTCATCCCAACCTTACGCGAATTAGGTTTTAAGGCCTTGCTCGAAAAAGAACTCGGTGACCAACCAGAGGCCAAAAAAGAACCATTGGCAACGCTAGTCGTTGAAACGGTTAGTGATATTCCTGTGGAACAATTGACGACAGGCATGGCTGTGTATGCCGAAACAAAAACCGACAACTATTTAGCCTCAGCTTGCTTAGGGTGGAGCTTTTATAACGGAGAGACTGTCTACTATATGAGTCATGAGGCTGTACTTGCTTCCATAGCAGTGACGCAGTTTCTGACGGATGCGTCGCTTTCAAAAAAAGTATATGATGCCAAACGAGTGGTGGCACTGTTAAGTCGTGATGGTGTTGCCGTAAAGGGGATTACCTTCGACTTAATGCTTGGTTCTTATTTGTTAGATCCTTCGTTTGCAATTACTGATTTTGCGAGTGTCGCCCGTTTACATAGTTACGAAGCGATTGAAAGTGACGAGGCGATTTATGGTAAGGGCGCGAAATGGGCGCTGCCAGAAACAGCGATTGTGGCGCAACATTTAGGACGGAAAGCCTACGCAATTGCAGCGCTCGAAGAAGCAGTGCGGATTGCCTTAACCAATAATGAACAACTGGACCTCCTAACAGAATTGGAGCTGCCCTTATCACTCGTACTCGCACAGATGGAAGTGCAAGGAGTGGTCGTTGATACACAGGCATTAGAAAAGATGAAAACCGATTTGCAAGGTCGCTTAGATACGTTAGTGGCGGATATTCATGCCGCAGCGGGTGAGCCTTTTAACGTCAATTCACCGAAACAACTCGGAGTGGTCTTGTTTGAAACGCTCCAACTACCCGTCATCAAGAAAACAAAGACAGGGTATTCGACCTCTGTTGACGTGTTAGAGCAATTGAAAGACCAACACCCAATCATTGAGTTAGTCATGACGTATCGAACGCTAGTGAAGCTACAATCAACCTATATTGAAGGCTTGTTGAAGGTGACTGACCAACAGACGCAAAAAGTGCACACCCGCTTTAACCAAACATTAACGCAAACCGGCCGACTCAGTTCAGTCGATCCAAACTTGCAAAATATTCCCGTGCGTCTGGAAGAGGGGCGTCGCATTCGTTCTGTCTTTAAAGCCTCGCAACCGGGATGGAAAATTTATGCGGCCGATTACTCGCAAATTGAATTACGTGTTTTGGCACATATTGCCCAAGACGAGAACTTGATTGCAGCCTTTAAGGCAGACATGGACATTCATACGAAAACAGCGATGGATGTTTTTCATGTGGCAGCGGCGGATGTGACAAGCAACATGCGTCGCCAAGCGAAAGCCGTTAACTTTGGAATTGTGTATGGTATTAGTGATTATGGATTGTCACAAAACTTAGGCATTACTCGCGCTGAGGCTCAAACCTTTATCGACCGCTACTTTGAAAGCTATCCAAAGGTTAAAAGCTTCATGGAAGATGTTGTCATTGAAACGCGTCAACGTGGTTATGTTGAAACGATTCTCCATCGCCGCCGCTATATTCCTGAAATTACAAGCAAAAACTTCAATATACGTGGTTTTGCTGAGCGCACAGCGATGAACACACCGATTCAAGGGAGTGCCGCTGATATTATCAAAGAAGCAATGGTCTTACTCGCCGCTGAATTAGCTGTCTCAAACCTTGCCGCTAACTTATTGTTACAAGTACACGATGAGCTTATCTTTGAAGTGGCCGAAGGCGATCTTGCCCAACTTGATACACTCGTTAAAACAGTGATGGCAAATGCGGTTGAACTCGATGTACCGCTAAAAGCTGACAGTGCCTTTGGTGAGTCGTGGTACGACGCAAAATAACCAAATTGAACGAACTGAAGATAGAGGGGGAAACACAGTGCCAGAATTACCAGAAGTAGAAAATGTCCGAGCAACACTTGCCGAATTGGTGGTCGGACGTACGATTAAAGCCGTCGACATCGGTGTACCAAAAATGATTCGTGGCATCGAAGCCGATCAGTTTGCGACTGATTTAACGAATGAAACCTTTGTGGCGATTCGCCGTCGTGGCAAATTTTTATTGCTAGATACGACGAATTATACGATTTTGTCGCATTTACGGATGGAAGGCAAGTATCGTTTAGCGCCTCAAACAGAAGCGCGGACGAAACACACACACATCGTTTTTCAATTAACAGATGAGGACGAACTGCGTTATTTGGATGTGCGTAAATTTGGAACAATGGAACTGGTTGCCCGCGGTGATGAAGGCAGTACGCGTGCGATTCAAAAACTGGGGCCAGAACCGTTCGGTGATGACTTTCAATTAGCAGCATTTAAGGCGGCATTAGCACGTTCGACTCGCGGTATTAAAAATGTCTTACTTGATCAAAAAGCAGTCGTCGGCTTAGGGAATATTTACGTCGATGAAGTGTGTTTTCAAGCGCAGGTGCATCCAACAAAAGCGAGCAACAGCCTAACAGCAGCAGAGGTAACCCGTCTTTATGATGTGACCCGGTCCATCTTAACTGAGGCGGTACGACTCGGCGGTTCCACAATCCGGACGTACGTTAACTCACAAGGGAAAATCGGCAACTACCAAGATAAACTGCTTGTTTATGGTCATAAGGGTGAGCCGTGCCCGCATTGTGGGAGCTTGATTGAAAAAATCCAATACCATGGTCGTGGCACGCATTATTGCCCGTCGTGTCAACCGAAATAGGGATGTGAGCGTATGACCGTCATAATTGGCTTAACAGGAGGCATCGCTAGCGGCAAAAGTTTGGTAAGCACTTATATCGCGGCAAAAGGCATCCCAGTCATCGATGCCGACCAAGTGGCCCGCGAAATAGTTGCTCCCGGTGAACCGCTCTTATTACACTTACAGGCTCAATTTGGCACTGCAATTGCAACGACTGCCGGGTTGAATCGTGCCGCATTAGCAGCCGTGATTTTCAACGATGCACACCAACGTCAGACACTTAATAACCTGATGCATCCGGCTATTTTTGAACGGATGAATGCCCAATTAACAACATACCGTCAACAAAACGAAGCGGTTGTTTTTCTTGATGTACCTCTGTTATTTGAAAACAATCAACTCGATCGCTACGATGCGATTTGGGTCGTCAGTGTCAGTGAAGCGCTCCAACTGGAGCGCTTAATGGCACGAAACCAGTTGACCAAACGAGCAGCACTCCAACGAATACAAGCGCAACTATCACTTGCGCAAAAACAGGAACAGGCTGACGTCATCATCGACAACAGTGGCACGAAGCAACAAACCTTTGCCCAAATTGACCATCACTTACAACAACTCTAAAAAAGTGGTGTAATCGTGTCTGTCCGTAAGAATTACCGTATAGGTTGGCTCGTTATCTATGATATAATGACGATATAAAAACATTCGAATATTTAAAGGAGGTAAGTCAATGCGTTGTCCATCTTGTCAATCAAATGATACAAAAGTTATTGACTCACGACCAACAGACGAAAACCGTTCAATTAGACGTCGTCGGGAATGTGAAGACTGTTCATTTCGGTTCACAACATTTGAAAAAGTCGAAGAAAGTCCGCTAATTATCGTCAAAAAAGACGGTGTCCGTGAAGAGTTTTCACGTGATAAAGTATTGCGTGGCTTGGTGCGCGCATGTGAAAAACGTCCTGTTTCATTAGAAAAATTAGAGACAGTCGTGAACGAAGTCGAACATGACATTAGAGCACAAGGTACGAGTGAGATTGAGTCGACCATTATTGGTGAATTTGTGATGAATAAACTGGCTGATATTGATGAAGTATCATACGTGCGTTTCGCCTCAGTTTACCGTCAATTCAAAGACCTCAGTGTGTTCATTGACGAATTAAAAGAAATTATGGAGAAACAAAAATAAATGATGTGTATAAAGAAGGTGCGATTATGAGACAACAGCAATTAGAAGGAAGCCATCAGCCCGATCCAGGCGATAGCTATGTGGTAGAAACAACGGGATTGTTAACAGCGGTCGATCGTCGTGTGTTAACCCAACTGTATCTGCCCTTGATTAATGTTGATGCTTATACGCTCTACCAAACACTATTCGACCATCTGCCAATCATGGGAACGCAATCAGAGCAACACACCCATTACCAACTCCAAACCTTACTTGGGGACATGAGCCAGCAACGGCTAGTGCAAGCACGTCTGATTTTAGAAGGTGTGCGGTTGCTGAAAAGTTATGTGGTTGATAAAGGGGAGTCGCGTCATTACGTCTATGAACTGGCGGCACCGATGAACCCGCAGGCCTTTTTCACGGACGGTGTGCTTAACTTGTTCTTATACAGCGCGATTGGCGAACGCCGTTATAACGAGTTAAAAAAAGGCTGGTTCCGTGAGGTGACAGATAAAACAGCAATGACTGAAATTACAACCTCGTTTACTGAAGTGTTCCAATTTCCGAAAACAAAGGTGAGTGATCGCGCGAAAGCAGATACCGATAAGATCGTTACACGCGTGCAACCATTGCAGTTTGAAATTCCTGATTCATACTTCGATTTTGAACGCTTTTATAATGAGTTATCACCGACATTCGTAACGTTAACTGCGATTACTGACGAGGTGAAAGAAACGATTCGTAAACTGTATGCCGTCTATCATATTAATGAAGACGACATGGTGAGCCTTGTTTATCGTTCGGTGCAGTCAGATGGTAATATTAACCAAGCACAATTACGGAAAGTAGCCCGCGACTTTTATCAATTGAATATGGGCGAAGGCGCCTATCCAACCCTCAAATTAAAAGCAGCGCCAACTACGCAGGTTAATGTGGTGCAATCAATTGGTGATATTCAAAGTGAAGAACAGTTAATCGCCTTTTTAACACAGATTGATACCTTCAATCTCATTAAAGAATTATCAACCTATGGTGCTGACCCAACGGCTAAAGAATTAGCCGCAGTTGAAACGGTGATGGCGAAACGAAAAATGCCATTACCCGTCATGAACGCATTAATCTATTACACACGTCTACAAGGCAATAGCATTGATAGCCCCGAATACATGGAGAAAATTGCCCGTGATTGGGATATGAAAGGTGTTGTTACAGTCGCCGATGTGTTGCAGTCAACCAAAGCCTTCGTTGATAAAAAACAAGAAGATTATGAAAAATGGCAACAACGACAAAACAAATCGTATCGCAAAGTTGATGGCAAAGCCAACGATATTATTCCTGACTGGCTCCAAAAACAATTGGCAGTTGAAGATGGTAAAACAGTTGCAGAACCTGAGGGCGTGGCCGACAAAGTCATCGTCCCTGAAATTATTAAGAAAAAACCCGAAATCACAACAGATCCGGCAATGCTCGAAAAAATTGCCCAGTTCCGTAAAGATTTAAAGGAAGGTAGGTGATAGCATGGACCCCATACAGCAGTCTTTAAAAGGCTTAGCAGCCAAAAACAGTCGTTTAACAGCACTCTATGAAGAAACATTAATGACCGTCATGAATTACGAAGCGATTAAGGTCTTTCAACAAGAAAATCCATCGTTAACGCCCGAAGTCATTAAGCAAAATATTACGAAACTGTATGAATTTGTGACAGAACATCAAAAATATGAGAAAAAAGAAAAAGGGTTGTTGCCTGGCTATCGCCCGGAACTGTCTTTAACAAAGGATATCATTGAAGTTCGTTATGCTGCGACGCCTGAAAAAATTCGTGCCGATCGTGAACGCGAACGCCGCAAACGGATTCACTCGTTGCACATGCCAAAACAAATTCTGAATGCGAGCATGGAAAATCTCGATATGAATACACCACAGCGAATGGAACTCGTTAATGCCATGTTCCCATTAGTAAAATCGATTAAACAAGCCGGTGATACAATGGTACAGGGTTGGTACATCCACGGCTCATACGGCACTGGTAAATCATACATTTTAGGGACGATTGCGAACATGTTAGCCGATAATGACGTTGAAACAACGATGATTTATGTGCCTGAGTTTATGCGTGAAATCAAACAAGCGATTAACGATAACTCCGTGGGAGAAAAAGTCCAGATTGCGAAAGAAACACCCGTGCTCATGTTGGATGATATTGGGGCTGAGTCGTTAACGAGTTGGACCCGTGACGAGGTGCTCGGTGCAATTTTACAATATCGGATGCAAGAAGAGTTGCCGACCTTTTTCTCTTCGAACATGGATTTCAAACAACTCCAAAAATATTTGATGGTCAACAATCGTGGCGATGAAGAAACGATGAAGGCGACCCGAATTATGGAGCGAATTCGTTTTTTAGCACAACCGATTGAACTGTCCGGTAAAAATTACCGCCAATAAAGTTGCATTTTTATCAAAAAAAGCTATAATATAGTCATATACAAAAAGTATTGAGAAGGACAACGCTAACAAGCAGTCGTTTCCAGAGAGATGGGCAAAGCTGAGAGCCTATTAACCCCACACTTGTTACCTACCACCTTTGAACTGCGTCTCTGAATTAAGTAAGAGACGACGGAACCTTATCCGTTACCAAGGCCCATGAGAATAGCTATTTGCTATAAAATGAGGGTGGAACCACGTCTGTTAATTCAAACGTCCCTTTGTATACTACTAAACCAGTGTACAAAGGGACGTTTTTTGTATTACAAAACTAAGAAATAAAGGAGAACTGACTTATGAACATTACATTTCCTGATGGCGCAATCAAAGAATTTGAAAAGGGTTTAACCACGGCTGAAATTGCAGGCTCAATTAGTTCAAGCTTAAAGAAAAAAGCAATCGCTGGGAAGGTGAACGGTCAAATCGTTGAATTGACAACACCAATTAACGAGGATGCAGCATTTGAAATCATTACACCTGACCACGAAGATGCCTTAACTGTTATTAATCACTCGACTGCACATACAATGGCGCAGGCGATTCGTCGTTTGTATCCCGATGCGCAATTTGGTGTTGGACCAGCGATTGATGGCGGTTTCTACTACGATTTTGATACAGCAGAAGAGGTATCGGATGAGTCATTTAAAGCGATTGAAAAAGAAATGAAAAAAATCATCAAACAAAATATTAAAATTGAACGTCAAGAAGTATCACGTGACGAAGCCAAAGCTCGTTTTGCAGATGATAAATACAAATTAGAATTAATCGATGCCATTCCAGCAGATCAACAGGTTACTTTATATGCCCAAGGCGAATATGCGGATCTTTGCCGTGGGGGTCATTTACCATCAACTGGAAAAATCAAAGCGTTTAAATTATTAAGCCTTGCGGGTGCGTACTGGCGTGGCGATAGCAAAAATAAAATGTTACACCGTATTTACGGAACAGCTTTCTTCTCACAAACAGACTTAGATACGCATTTAGCGTTACTTCAAGAAGCGAAAGAACGCGATCATCGTAAAATTGGTAAAGAATTAAATCTCTTTATGATCAGCAACTTAATTGGTCAAGGCTTACCAATGTGGTTGCCAAAAGGCGCAACTGTTCGTCGTCAAATCGAACGATACATCGTTGACCTAGAAGTGTCTAAAGGTTATGATCATGTTTACACACCAGCCTTAGCTAACGTTGATTTATATAAAACAAGTGGTCACTGGGAACATTATCAAGATGACATGTTTCCACCGATGAAAATGGACGAAAATGAATCGCTCGTTTTACGTCCAATGAACTGTCCACATCACATGATGATTTACAAAAATGATATTCATTCATACCGTGAATTACCAATTCGTATAGCTGAATTAGGCTTAATGCACCGTTATGAAATGAGTGGGGCCTTATCAGGCTTGCAACGTGTACGTGCGATGACGCTTAATGACGCGCATGTATTTGTTCGTCCTGATCAAATTGCAGACGAGTTTAAACGTACCGTTGAATTATTGCATAAAGTATATCAAGACTTTAACATTACAGATTACTCGTTCCGCTTAAGTTATCGTGATCCCGAAAACACCGAAAAATATTATGATGATGACGACATGTGGAACAAAGCGCAAGCGATGCTTAAATCAGCAATGGATGATCTCGGTTTAGATTATTTTGAAGCTGAAGGCGAAGCTGCCTTCTACGGTCCAAAACTTGATGTGATGGTTAAAACAGCGATTGGGAAAGAAGAAACATTATCAACAATCCAATTGGATTTCTTATTGCCAGAACGCTTTGACTTAAACTACATTGGTGAAGATGGTGAGAAACATCGTCCAGTCGTTATTCACCGTGGGATTGTATCGACAATGGAACGTTTTGTTGCATACTTAATCGAAGAATACAAAGGTGCCTTCCCAACTTGGTTAGCTCCAGTTCAAGTTCAAATTATTCCGGTTAACTTAGACGCACATGCTGATTATGCTTTTGCCGTAAAAGAAGAATTGAAACAGGCTGGTTACCGTGTTGAAGTCGACATGAAAAATGAAAAATTAGGCTATAAAATCCGTGAAGCTCAAATGCAAAAAATTCCGTTCCAACTCGTTGTTGGCGATGAAGAAGTGGCAAACAATGCCGTTAACGTACGCCAATACAGTAAAAAAGAATCAAACACTGTCTCACGTGAAACATTTATCGAACAATTAGCAACAGTAGTGCGTGAGAAAAAATAAACGGCGAAGTTAGAACACTATTTATCTTCAGTTTCAAAAACCACCTAGCAGAGGTCAAGCGCTAGGTGGTTTTTTTTTATGCAACGACGTGTCGGGCGGCTTGGTTCAAATGACCAAAGTGCAATTCACTAAAAAAATCTGTTGAAAATGACAATGTCTATTTCAGTTGAAAGGAGTATGGTTAAAACATAAGGTGTTATTGAACTGAAAATATCATGAAAGAAAGGATGATGAACACATGTCTGTCGAACAAAAGACGGTAAGTTTACCTTTCAAAATCAAATTTTCATATTCAATGGGTCAAATTGGGGATGCGTTAGGCTATAATATTTATTTCTTCTTTTTCCTCTTCTTCTTGACGGATTATGTCGGTGTTCCCCCGGCTTTAGCAGGAACAATCTCACTGATTGCGATTATATGGGATGCGATTTTTGATCCAGTAGCGGGTCATATTTCTGATAATATGCGTTCGCCGTATGGCCGTCGCCGTCCCTTAATGATTATGGCGGCACTCCCGTATTCAATCTTTGCCTTCTTAATTTTCAACAGTATCGCATTAGGCACACAGGCAACCTTTATTTATTTCTTAGTGATGACCATCTTATTTTGGAGTAGCTATAAATTTTTTGTTATTCCGTATTTTGCCCTTGGTGCCGAACTCACCGATGACTTTAATGAACGTACAACCTTACGTGCGTGGTCAAGCGTTGGTTTGTATATTGCGGTCATGTTAGCCTCGGCTTTGCCACCATATTTGTTAGAATATTTCGAAAACAGCGGTATGTCTGGTCAAAATAGCTGGCGTATTATCGGGGCGATATTTGCTAGCGGTATTTTATTAAGCGCTGTTATTTGTTGGAATTTCACCCGTGGCAAAGAAATTTATCAACACGATCAACAAGCCAAACAAAAGATGGCGCGCTCGTCACTGTTTAAGGCGATTGGTCAAATTATCAAATTAAAACCCACAAAGTATTTAGCAGGCTCGGTCTTCTTTTGGGCAATTGCCTCAACCATGGCGATGGGGGGACTTATTTACTTGATGAAATATAACCTCGGCTATGGGGCAGACCGGCAATCGCTTTATTTTATTATTAATAGTTTAGTCTGTATTGCGTGGTTGCCATTTATTAATATGGCGGCTCGTCGTTACGATAAAAAAATGGTTTATGCTTGTTTCTTAGGGATCGGCTCCTTAGGATTGCTCTTTTTTAGCCTAACCGGATTCCCACTCTTTGCCATTTTACTCATTTTTTGTGTCATCTTCTGCTTAGGCGATAGTACGTATTGGACCTTGTACTATTCGATGATGTACGACATTTGTGAAGTCGATGAGTACGTTAATAATCGCCGTCGTGAAGGGGTGGTGACTGCCGTTATGTCATTCTCTCAAAAAATTGGGGCTGCTTGTGCGACGTGGTTTACCGGTTTGTTACTAGCCTTTGGTGGCTACGAAGGAACAGTTGAGACACAGACAGACAGTGCGCATCAGATGATTTTATACGTTAACACGCTTGTTCCCGGTGTTTTTGGGGCATTAGCAGTATTAGCTGTACTCTTTTATCCAGTGACTAAAAAACGCTTTGATAGCATGATGGTTGCCTTAAATGCGAAGCGTGAAAATAAGGCCTATGATGACACCGACTTTAAAGAGATGCTATAACAGCGGCTAAGCGAAGGAGAGGACAATAATGGAAAGTGAGGGAAACACAGCACGATTAACCGTTAAAGTGAAGACGGGCTATGCAATTGGTCAGTTTGTTGACTCAATCGGTTTTAATATATACTACTTTTTCTTCCTTTTTTTCCTAACCGATTTTGTGGGGATTCCACCAGCGATTGCTGGCACCGTCTCATTAATTGCCATCTTATGGGATGCGATATTTGATCCCGTCGCCGGATATTTATCCGACAATCTCAAATCGCAGTATGGGCGACGTCGGCCGTTGATGATTGCGGCGGTCATTCCTTATTCAATTGCCTTATTTTTAATTTTTAATAACGTCTCATTTAGCAGTCAAGGTGCGTTTATTTACTATTTGGCGATGGCGATTGTTTTTTGGAGCTGCTATAAATTTTATGTCATTCCGTATTTTGCTTTGGGCGTCGAGTTAACGGATGACTTTAATGAACGGACAACCTTGCGTGCTTGGGCAAGTGTCGGCATTTATATTTCAGTATTGCTTACTTCGGCCTTGCCACCTTATTTATTAGCTGTCTTTCAGCAGCAAGGGATTAGCGGTGCTAATGGTTGGCGTTTGATTGCAACACTCTTTAGTTTGATGCTGTTGCTATGTGCCTTTATTTGTTGGCATTTCACCCGCGGTAAGGAGAAGTTTAGTCAAAATGAGGCTCAGGCGCAACCGCAACAGTCACTGCTTAAATCATTCGTTGAAATTTTCAAACTAAAACCAACGAAGTTTTTGGCTGGATCGGTCTTTTTATGGGCGATAGTATCGACGATGGGAACCGGTTCACTCATTTATTTAATGAGTTATACGCTAGGCTATAGTGCCGATCGCCAGTCGCTCTTTTTCATCATTAATAGTGTGGTCTGTATTTTATGGTTACCGCTTATTATTTGGGTTTCGAAGTATGTCGATAAAAAGAATATTTATGCAGTCGCCTTGGCCATTGGAACACTTGGCTTATTGGCCTTTGCCTTTATCGGGTTTCCAAGTTTCGCTTTCCTTATTCTTTTTTGTATCGTCTTTTGCTTAGGAAACAGTACGTATTGGACCATCTATTATTCAATGATGTATGACGTTTGTGAGGTAGATGATTACGTGAATCAGCGCCGTCGTGAAGGTGCGATTACAGCTTTAATGTCCTTTTCACAAAAATTAGGAGCGGCAATCGCCACGTGGATGATTGGCTTTATGTTGTCTGTTTCTGGCTATAACGGTGCTTTAGACGTGCAAACGGCAGCGGCTAATAAAATGATTTTATATTTAAACACCTTATTCCCAGGACTCTTTGGTATCTTTGCAGTGTTAGTGATTTTGTTTTATCCGATTACAAAAAAACGGTTTGATGCTTTAATAGTAGCGCTTAACGCAAGAAAAAAACAGCAACAGCATACGCATGATGCGTTCAAGAAACTATTGTAGAGGAGGAAGAAGAGATGAACAAACACCGTTTTCGTGAAGCAGGCTATCTATTTCCCGGGAAAACAGGGATTAATAATGCAATCACCGACGTTGCGGGCATCGAAGTAGGTTATAAAACGATTAATATCGGTAAACCTACAGATTATACTGGGCCCGGATCAGCATTTGCTCGCACAGGTGTCACCGTCATTTTACCAAAGGGACGGGCGAAAAGTGCCTTATACGTCGGTCGGCATAATTTAAATGGCAATGGCGAATTAACAGGCACACATTGGATGGATGATTCTGGTTTTTTGCACGGGCCGATTGCAATTACAAATACGAATAGTGTGGGGATTGTCCGTGATACGTTAGCAAAATGGATGATTGATAATGACTATTACTATCCGTATGTCTTAAACGGGCAACCTTTAAAAGGGATTGGTTATTTCTATCCTGTTGTCGGTGAAACATGGGATGGCTTAATGAATGATACAAACGGCTTTCATGTGACGGCTGACGATGTTTATGATGCGATTGATGACGCACGATCAGGGCCCATCGCTGAAGGAAACGTCGGTGGCGGTAATGGAATGCAGTGTCACGAGTTTAAGGGTGGCTCGGGAACAGCTTCACGTGTGTTAGCAGAAGCTGACGGTGGTTTTACAGTTGGGGTATTCGTCCAAGCAAATCACGGCACACGTGAGCATTTTGAAATATTTGGTTTGCCAGTAGGGAAATTGTTAACAGGGAATGAAGCAGTGCTCAACAGTTTTGCACCGAAACCGGGGACGGGTTCGATTATTGCGATTGTTGCGACAGATGCCCCGGTGATGCCGATTCAACTGCAAAAAATTTGCAAACGGATACCGATTGGCATTGGGCGACTGGGTGCAGGTTATGAAAATGATTCAGGTGATATTTTCTTAGCTTTTTCAACAGTGAATGAAGAGGCTTATGAAAAGGAAGCAGCCTGCTTACTCAGTGATGACCGACTCGATCCAATTTATAAGGCAACGGCAGAAGCAGTCGAAGAAGCCATTTTAAATGCGATGTTTGCGGCTGAGGATATGATAGGACAATCAGCGAATCAATTTTATGCCTTGCCACAGGAACAGCTAAAGGGATTGCTAAGTGAGAAACGTCCTGATCATTGTCAATAACAGTAATCGCTAGGGCTTTTCATTGCTGTTGTCCATCGTAATGTGGTTTACTGTAAGAGAGGAATCCTTTTGGGAGGTTAACTATGATTACAGTAGCCGAGTTATTAGCAAACGAACGATTTAAATTTTTAGAGTGTCACACAAAAAAGGTCGGATTAAATGCTGCGATTACGAGTGTGAATCGCATTGATAATGTTAATTTTAAAAAATTGATTCATAAAAATGAGTTGATTATAACAACTGGTGTTGGTATGACCGACGATGTTAAAGACTGTTGTGAATTAATCGATGAAATCAAACAACAAGGGGCCGCAGCGTTAGTTATTAATTGTGGACCCTATTTGTCGATGATACCATCAGCATTAGAGCAGTACGCCGAACAACAGGGCATCATCTTACTGAGTATGCCTTGGCGTATTCGGATTGCCGACATGACAAAGGCGATTTTCGAGCAGGTGCTACAACAAACGGGCACCACGACTACCATTGAACAATTCATCGATGATTTGTTAGCGCAACGGTTGTATGACTCGGACGTGCCGTTGGAAATTATTACAATGTTAGGGGCGAATGCACTGTTCGATGGCACAGTCCTTATCGTAAAACAAACAGGTGCGGTGAAACAAGAAATGTCGCTTTTTCATGACTTAGTACGGACGTTATTTTCGCATAAATACGATACGTATGTCTCGTGTGTCATCGGTAAAATGGTTGTTTTCATTGTCAACCGCGTCGCGCAACCGACTGCCGTGGCTTTTGCTGATTTTGCGAAAGAACTTTATCAAGTCTTTGCTAAAAAAAAGGTCACAATCGCAATAGGAATCGGTTGTGGCTATGATAAAATCAGTCAGTTAGTCAAAAGTTATCACGAAGCGTTGCAAGTCATTGCGATTGTCCAACATCAAAAGAAGGTGTGGCTTTACAAATATAAGGATTTAGGGGTTTATCAGTTTTTATTCGCCCATCGCGGCTCACCATTATTAAAGACATTTTGTCAGGAAACGCTCCGTACCCTGTGGGAGTATGATCGTTGCAACAATAAAAAATACTATGAATTTTTACGGGTTTATTTAGAAGAAGATGGTCATACGAATGCAATTGCAAATCGCTTGTATATTCATCGCAATACGGTTAATTATCGGGTGCAACGGATTGAAAAAATTTTGGATCGAAGCCTAGTAAATAATTTGGATAAGACCAGTTTATCATTAGCCTTACTAATCGCTGATATTTCAAGTAGTAATCGTGCAGATGACTAAAAAGATTCGGTTAAATAACCAATGTTCAAGTGCTTGTTGTTTCAGTATGCTTAAGGTATCAAAGTGAAGGGGGCAAGTGAGATGGATAGTACAACAATCAAACAATTAGATCAACAATTTGTTATTCAATCATGGTCAAAGCAGGCGAATCGAGATGCTAAGGTCGTGACGCACTCAGATGGGATTTATTTTTGGGATCAAAATAATAAAAAATATTTTGATATGAATGCCCAATTAATCTATGCGAATCTCGGTCATAAACACCCACGAATAATGAATGCATTGGCCAAAATTAATCAGTTGGAAATTTCAGCACCTGGTTTTGCCTCAGCTTCAAAATCAAAATTGGCCAAGAAAATTGTCGAGTTAGCGCCGGCTAATATGGCAAAAGTTTATTTTACAACTGCAGGAGCAGAATCAAATGAGCAGGCAATGAAAATGGCGAAAGCAGTTACCGGTGGCTATAAAATATTTTCACGTTACCGTTCTTACCATGGCAGCACTTTTGGCGCGGGTAATTTAACGGGTGAGTCGAGACGTCTAGGGTCAGAACCAAGTCCGCCAGGATTTGTGAAATTTGATATGCCTTACGTTTATCGTGAATACCAACAGTATACGAGCGAACAAGAATTAAGTGCACAGTATTTAACGCGGTTAGAGCGTCAAATTAATTGTGAAGGACCGGAAACAATTGCTGCCTTAGTAATTGAAACAATTCCAGGCAGTAATGGGGTGTTGCTGCCGCCAGATGGCTACATTAAAGGAATAGAAACATTATGTCGTCGTTATCACATCATGATGATTTGTGATGAGGTGATGTCTGGGTTCGGGCGTAGTGGTGAGTGGTTTGCTTGTAACCACTATGATGTCGAACCTGATTTAATCACCTTTGCGAAAGGTGTCACCGGTGGCTATTTACCATTGGGAGGGGTTATTTTAAGTGAACAGGTCGCCAAGCATTTTGATACGAATCATTTTTCATCTGGCGCAACCTATAGTGGGCACCCGCTTGTTTGTGAAATCGGAAATGCAGCGATTGCCGCTTATGAAGAATTGGACACGATTAATCATGTTAAACGGATGGAAAAGGTGTTGGGAGAACGGTTGCAGCGTTTACTTGCCTATAAATATGTCGGTGATGTTCGGATTAAAGGTTTGTTTGCGGCTGTTGAATTAGTGAAAAATAAAGTGACAAAAGAACCGATTATTGATTACGGCAGTGACTATGGCAAAGATACCCAAGGTTACATGGGCGCCTTTACAAAACTGTTGAGTGAAGAAGGTTTTTCGACATTTAACCATGAATCAAATGTGTTAATTACGCCACCGTTAACGATTACGACAGCTGAAATTCATGAGGCAATGGACCTGTTTGAAAAAGCGTTAGTTGCCTTTGAAGAACTATATCCTGAAATGGAAGAAGGGCACGCACTGAACCTTTAACAGTGATCATAATATCAAAAAAAGAGAAATGAGTTAGGGGAATGCAACTACTTTTTGACACAATTTAAAAAGAGCATCTCATTAGGTCATCTTTTTCCGGTAATCTACTGGTGAAAGATGACCTAATTTCGTTAAGACGCATTTGTTATTCCAAAATGTAATGTAGTTTTCAACACTATCGATTACAATGTTATTAGAACCAATCGGTTCTTTGTTAATATAGAATGTTTCAGACTTTAACGAGGAATGAAACAATTCTATTGGTGCGTTATCTGAAGGCGTCCCCTTACGGGACATACTTCGGATAACGTTTTTTTCGGCCTACTTCAAAAAAATATTTTGAAGTGTAGGTTGAACCTTGCTCACTATGCAAAATGCCTCCTTTGGGAAATTTACCAATCTGCTTTAAGGTAGCTACGGCTAATTTAGTATCTGGATGATTTGTAATTTTATAGGCTACAATCTCACTATTAAAGGTATCCATGATAGTTGATAAATAGAGCATAGATTTACCCAAAGGTAGCTAAGTAATATCCGTTGTCAATTTACAAAGAGGTCTAGTTATTGCCCAATCTTTATTAAGGATATTTTCAAAAAAATTCATATGGATTACCAGGCTTCTTAAATTTTTTCTTCTTAGCAATACAATTCCATCCATATTTACGCATAATCCTAGCTCCTTTATTAATACCTACAGAAAACGCGTTACTGATAAGTGCATGAATTTTCCGATAGCCATAGAGAAAGTGATTTTCTTTCGTTAGTTTTTGAATCCTTTGCTCTAGATAGGAAAATTTAAATGTCTCTTTATTTTGGTGACGATAATAAAAACTTCTAGATATTCCAAATAATTCCGTTAATTTAGTAATGGAAAAGGTATCTGTATTTTGTTTAATAAACTGCACTATATTTTCAGCTATCACCATCTTTCTTGAGAAAAATATTTTTTTAATAAGTTTAGCTCTTTCGTTACTTTATCCAATTGTTCAGATATAGAAATATCCTTTTCTAATCGTCGTCCAGAAGAACTTTCTAGACTTCTTATTTCACCATTTAGGTACCAATCTTTCCATCTGTAAAGAGTTCCACTACTAGGGATTTTAAATTCTTCACGAAGTGAAGCTGCGCTTTCACCATTCAGAAACCGTTTAATAATTTGAATCTTTAATTCAACAGGATAAAAATTATGTTTTGACATCAGAAAACACCTCCGAATTTATTTTACCAAATTTGAGGTGCTCTTTTTTAGTTGTATCTAATTATAGTGGCAGTTCCTTAGCTCATTTCTCTTTTTTATGCAGTAATAAGGGCACGACATTTTTAATATTAAGGAGTGGTGCATTTGATTTAAGGGTGACACTTAAGGTGACGGCTCCTTCGACGAGCGCGTTAAAAGTGGCACTTAACATTTCGGCTTCGGCTTGTGAGTAGCCAGCTTGCAAAAAACGGTGAATATAGACGTCCTCAATAATTTGATAGGTGACCTCGCATGTTTTTCGAATGTTTTCATTGACAAGGGCAGTTTCGCTTGCAATGAGACCGAAGGGAATGGTTGAAAAATCTGTATTGGAATCGAAGTCAGTGAACTTCGTCGCGATGCTCATTATATGAAAATTAAACGATTCGATGATGTCATCAAATTTGGCTAAATCAGCAATCATTGCCGCGGTAATAATACTCGTTGATTGTTGAATGGCCTCAATCGCGAGCTGTTCTTTTCCACCAGGAAAATGGTAGTAGAGCGATCCTTTAGGCGCCTTACTTTCGGCTAAAATTTGTGATAGGCCAGTGGCATGATAGCCTCTAAAATGGAACAACCGCATGGCGGCTGCGAGAATACGCTCTTTGGCTTGTCCTTGATCAGATTTCATAGACGGTTCACCTCAATTCATGAAATAATGCTTCTTTAGTAAGAATAGAGAAGCGTCACTGAATTGTCAAATAGGAAAATATCTCTAAAAAGCAACGTTTGACATTTAGTAAAAAAGCTAATATACTAGTCGTTAGACCAATCGGTCTAATTCAAGAATGGAAAGAGGAGCTTATACATGCAATCAACCGAAAAACAAGCTTTTAATCCTAATGTGATGGCATTTGCCTTGATGCTCGCAGCGTTTGTCGGATTATTTAGTGAAACAGCTTTAAATATGGCTTTTACAAATCTAATGGTGGAATTTTCAATTTCAGCAGCAACCGTTCAATGGTTAGCAACAGGCTATTTACTCGTGTTAGGTATTTTGGTGCCCGTTTCAGCTTTGCTGATTCAGTGGTTTTCAACCCGTAAATTATTCATTATCTCAATGATTTTTTCAATTGTCGGTACGCTCGTAGCAGCGTTAGCTGTCAATTTTGAAATGTTATTAGTTGGACGAATTATTCAAGCGTTAGGAACAGGGCTAGTTTTACCGTTATTAATTAATGTCTTACTCGTTATTTATCCAATCCATAAACGTGGTGCAGTAATGGGTGTAATGGGCTTAGTCATCGTCGCAGCTCCTGCGATTGCACCAACGATTTCAGGTCTGATTGTCGATGGCCTCGGTTGGAACTTTATTTTTTATATTAGTGCGGTTTTATTAGTCGTTAACTTTATTTTCGGCGTTAAAGTGATTAAAGATGTGTCTACGATTACCAAACCAAAAATTGATGTGCTCTCAATTATTCTTTCAACAATTGGCTTCGGTGCGATTGTCTATGGCTTTAGTATTGCGGGTGACTCCTCGATGAGTGACCCAATGGTCTTACTTTCATTGGCAATTGGTGTCGTAGCACTTGTGATTTTTGTCATCCGTCAAAATAAGATTGAACATCCGATGTTAAAAATGACAGTCTTCAAGTACCCAATGTTTAATTTGAGCTTACTGTTTATCATTATCGTAATGATGTTGATTTTATCATCAGCGATTTTATTACCAATGTACTTAAAAGGGAGCTTACTCGTATCCTCAGCTATGGCAGGTCTTATCTTGCTCCCTGGTGGCTTTTTAAACGCCGTACTTTCACCTGTTGTTGGTCGTTCATTCGATAAAATTGGTCCAAAACCGTTTATCCCAACTGGTTTCTTACTGGCGGCTATCGGGTTGTTTTTATTATCAAACTTAACAACAAGTACAGCATTTTGGATGGTTATTTTATTCCATTCAATGGTCTTTATTGGTATTACGTTGATTATTATGCCGGGTCAAACATATGGTTTAAATCAATTGCCGCCACAATTATACCCTGATGGTTCAGCCGTTATGAGTACGTTGCAACAAGTGGCCGGAGCTGTCGGAACAACCTTCGGTATTTTATTAATGACAAGTGGTCAAAAAACATTTGCTGCTGCAAATGCGTCAGCGACGGTACCACAAATGATGTCAGCTGGTGTTCAACATGCGTTCACATGGTTAGCGGTGTTGGCAGTGATTGGCTTTGTCGGCTCGTTGTTTATCAAAACTAAAAAAAGCAACTAACAAATAGCTATTTCAATCTTTAAGTAGCTATACAAGTGTTGAAAATGTTGTTCGTATCTCGTATTCGACTTGATTTTGGTCAAGCTGATAAACGTATGCGGCAGCATTTTTTTTATTGCTGGTTTTACGTTTAGATATAATAAAAAAGGTGAAATGATTCAGCTGATGAGCGATAAAAAAGTAGTGTTTCTCAACGCACGTGGTGGTATCGACTCAGTTGCTCTTAGCGCTGCAAAGTCTTTAACGGCCGCTTTGGGATGGACAGTAGCGGTGAAGTTATTATCGAAGGGCATCATGCACAACCACAAGAAGCGCAGACGATTAGGGCTAAAGGGTTAACAGTTGGAACTAAACTGGCAGAGTCACGGTCATAGAATTCGAAAGAAAAAGCAGTTTAATGCGACTTTGTCTACGAGCTGATTTCACTTTCATTCCTCTAGTTACATCAACCAGAAGCTGTCAACTTTCAGATAAATGGCAGCGACGGTAGATAGTCGCCTTCATTTATCTTGCAAGCTATTTGCTTCTAAGCGGTTGATTTCACTTTCGTTCCTCGAGCAGTGTTTATCTTCAGTCTGGACCCGTTCACATTGTGAACGGGTTTTTTCGTCGCTTTATGGTAGTATTACAGCGAGAGCAAAAAAAGGAGTGGCTAAAATGAAAACAATTTTAATTGCCGATGATGATAAAAACATTCGTGAATTAATTAAGTATCCTTTAATTGAAACGGGTTACGATGTTATCGAGGCGGTCAACGGCGAGCAAGCGTTAGCCTTGGCCGAGCAACAGCTACCTGACTTAGTCGTAATCGATATTATGATGCCGTTAAAAGATGGCTACGAAGTTGCTCGTACAATTCGAGCTGAACGGGATATTCCGCTCATAATGCTCACTGCAAAAGGTGAGTTGGCAAATAAGGCAGAGGGATTTTTAGCAGGAATCGATGATTACATGACGAAGCCTTTTGCCACCGCAGAATTATTATTTCGGATCAAGGCTCTCTTTCGACGTTATGATTTGTCCCACGAAACAACAGTTGAAGTCGGAAACCTTGTGATTGATCGACGCACCTATGCGGTCACACATCAGCAAACGGATATTTTTCTGCCATTAAAAGAGTTTGAACTGCTCTATGAATTAGCAAGTCATCCGGGGTGGGTCTATACACGTGAGGACTTGATTTCACGTATTTGGGGTGCTGCTTACGAAGGCAATGATCGAACCGTGGATGTTCACATTAAACGGCTGCGCGAACATTTAGGTGAAAATACAGCCGTTGCAATTGTAACGATGCGGGGTTTAGGCTATAAGCTAGAGGTCATCGTATGAAAACATTATATATCCGCATTGTAACGATTTTTTTAGTGGTGATGACGGTGAGTTGTTTACTCGGCTTTTTTGGTGCCAATCTCTATTATCAGCTGCAACTAAAACCGGTGAATGATCAAAAAATAATGAAGATTGCTCAATCGATTGCAACGGATTATGAGCGGGATAAAACGGAGTCATTACCGCGTTACTTAACACAGGTCGGTAAGCTTGGGTATGAGGTGTACACAAGTGATGCCAATGGCAACGAACACTTTTATGGTGATGACTTTCGCAAAACCGCCTTATCAGCTGACGTTATTAGCTCGGTGCTAGCAGGCGAAACGTATCATGGTATTTTAGCGTTTAAAACAGGTTTATTTATTACCGGTTTTTTTGACAACGATGTGCGCAATACTGTAGGCGTTAAAGTAGGGGATACGGCGATGTTCATTCGCCCGAGTCAAGCCGCTCAATTTGGGGAGTTGCGTATTTTCATTGCCCTCATTGGCTTGTTTAGTGCCTTGCTTAGTATTGTGGCCGTCTTTATTATGACGCGTTATCTCGTTAAACCGGTACGCGCACTCACCAGGGCAACTGAAGCATTTTCGGCAGGTAAACCGGTGGAGAATCTACCATTAAAACGTCAAGATGAACTGGGACAACTTGCCCGTTCCTTCGAGATGATGACGACTGAACTGGCGGAAGCAGAGCAAAAACGCCAAAAATTTGTCGCAAATGTCTCACATGAACTGCAAACACCGCTCACAACGATGCAAGGCTTTACCGCTATTTTACAACAAGGTACAGTCAGTGAGGCTGAGAAAGCCCGTTATTTAACCATTATTTCAGCAGAAACAAAACGACTATCTCAGTTAACAAATGAATTGTTGACGTTATCCTACTTAGATCAAACAACGGCCTTACCAATGACAGCTGAGGTCAGCATTGCACGGCAAATCCGTCAATTTATCAAGGCGACACAATGGCGTTGGCAGCTGGCGAATATTACCGTCACGCTTGAAACAACCGATAGTCTAATTCGGGGTCATGAGGCTTTGCTCTATCAAGTTTGGCAGAACTTAATTGGTAATGCCTTGAACTACACCCCTCAGGATGGACGTATCGACATTCGGATGTCCATGTCAGCAACCGACGTCATCCTTGCAGTAACGAACACAGGACCGGCTATTCCAGCAACTGATTTAAAACAGCTGTTTGACCGCTTTTATATCGCGGATAAACAACGTGAACGGCAGCATCAAAGCAGTGGTCTAGGGTTAGCGATTGCAGCTGAAATTGTGGAGCGTCATCAAGGTGAAATTAAGGTGCGTTCGACAAAGACGCAAACGACCTTTACTGTGAAACTGCCACGCTCATAATTGGCAAAAGTTCATCATCAGTTCATATAAGACTTCTATACTATGGGTATCATAGATAGGGAGTGAGAAAATGTTTTTAGCACTGAAAGAAATTAAACAGTCACGCTTACGTTCAAGTATGGTCGTTGTCATTATGACCTTAATTATTTGGCTCGTGTTATTTGTTGCTGGCTTGGCGGCCGGTTTAGGCAATGAAAATGCCTCTGCCATCAAGGCGATGCCGGTCTCACATTTTATCATCCAAGAGGATGCTGGGGAACGGATTGCTCGCTCAACAGTGAGTGACAGTCAACTCCAACAAATAAAACAACAGTACGGCTCGGCAGTCATGCCATTGCAACTGCAACAGGCAACGATTACATCACCATCGGATACGAACAAAACAGATGTAACTTATTTCGGGATTGATTTCACAACGGAATTAGCGCCACAACCGACGTTGGCTGCAGTTGATGATAAGTCGGTTGTGATAGACGATTCCTTTAAAGCAGCCGGTTATACTATCGGAGACGCATTTAAAGATGAGCGGACGGGAACGGTCTTTACAATTAAAGGTTTTACGGCTGGTAAAGCGTATAGTCATACGCCAGTCATTTATTTAAGCACCTCCGCTTTCAAGCAAATCGCAACACCGTCAGCCACTAAAAAAGCAGGTGTTAATGTAGTTGCCTTGCGTATCACTGATGATGAGGCGCAGCAATTAGCGATCAAAGGCTTGACGGTTGTTACGAAAGCAGCCGTTGTGAAACAAATACCAGGCTATAAAGAAGAACAAGGCTCATTAACGATGATGATTGCGTTCTTAATTGGGATTGCCACTTTCGTGTTAGCGGCATTCTTTTATGTTATTACGATTCAAAAAATGTCACAGTACGGTGTGTTAAAAGCGTTGGGTGCCACTAATCGTTATTTAGCGAAGAGTTTATTGCTGCAAATTATTTTTTTAGCGCTCATTAGTATCATCATCAGTGTGTTGCTAACACTCGGTGTGGCGCAACTACTACCAGCAACGATGCCTTTTGAACTTTCGTTGCCATTGGTCAGCGGTATCATTGCAATTTTTGTAGTCGTGGCCTTACTCGGTTCACTTTTATCGTTGTATCGTGTTTTTAAGGTGGACCCAATTGAAGCAATCGGAGGTGCAGGTGAATGAGTGTGAAATTTAAAATGACAGATGTGACTAAATCATATAAGGATGGTAAAGAAACAAAAGTGGTGCTGAAAAATGCCAACTTAGAAGTGAGGGCAGGTGAATTTGTTGCCATTGTCGGGCCATCCGGCTCTGGTAAAAGCACCTTTTTAGCGATTGCTGGTGCTCTTTTATCAGCGACTAGTGGTTCGGTGGCGATTGGCGTTGAACGGATTGATGCATACTCGCAAGCTCAACGGACGGATTTACGTATGCGCAAAATTGGCTTCGTCTTTCAATCGGCTCAATTATTGCCATATTTAACAGTGTTAGAGCAGTTACAAGTCATCACAGAAATAGGAAAAGGCAAGGATAAAAAAGCACAGACGGCCAAAGCGCGTCATTTATTGACCGCCTTAGGACTGACGGATCACCATCAATATCCGGCGAGCTTGTCTGGCGGCGAAAAACAACGGGTGTCAATCGGTCGTGCGTTGATGAATAATCCGGACGTGATTTTAGCAGATGAACCAACAGCTAGTCTCGATGCGACCCGCGGTTATCAAGTCGTGCAAGTGCTTGCCGAAGAAGTACATCGCCATCAAAAAGCTGCAATCATGGTGACACATGACGAGCGGGTGCTACCGCTTGTCGATCGCATCGTTCGGATTGAGAATGGTAGCTTACATGAAGTGAAGCGGTCATAGTGAGAAGCTATGTTAGCCTATACGGAAACGAAACTTGGCATCACGCGAGGGTTCGTTTCCGTTTTTTATAGAAGTCATGTGATAGTAAGGGCAATCGCATTTACATTGTAAACGCTGTCAACATAAATATGTCTGAAATAAGCATAAAAAAAGAAAGAAAGAACTAAAAATAGTTGAGAAATTTAGGTAATAATGGTAATCTTTGTAGTGGATAGATTTTATTTTTCTATAGTTTAACGAAATTCATGTAAGCGCTTATGAAACCGTTATTATTGAAAATGAAATCGTCACAACTGTATATATAAAGGAGATTTTTAATTATGGAAAAACAAACTTTCACTGTTATCGACGAAACAGGTATTCACGCACGCCCTGCAACTTTATTGGTACAATCAGCAAGCAAATTTGCTTCAGATGTTCAATTAGGTTATAACGGCAAAGATGTTAACTTAAAATCAATCATGGGCGTAATGTCTTTAGGTATTGGTAAAGGTGCTGAAATTACTATCTCTGCTGAAGGTGCTGACGAAAAAGAAGCAATCGCAGGATTAACTGAAACACTTAAGAAAGAAGGATTGGCAGAATAATGGCTAAACTAACACTTACCGGTATTGCAGCATCAGACGGTATTGCTGTTGGTCCAGCTTATCTGTTAGTAGAACCTGATTTATCATTTGAGAAAAAAACAATTACAGATGTTGAAGGCGAAATTAAACGCTTTGAAGCAGCTGTAGCTGTATCAATCTCAGAATTGGAAGCAATTCGTGATAAAGCTAAAACAGATTTAGGCGAAGACAAAGCTGCCATCTTTGATGCGCATTTACTTGTGGCTCAAGATCCAGAAGTAACTGGTCAAATCGCAGAACAAATTAAAAACAACGTCAATGCAGAAGCTGCTTTGCAAGAAGCAACGGATACATTTATTACGATTTTTGAATCAATGGACAACGAATACATGCGCGAACGTGCAGCGGATATCCGTGACGTTCGTAAACGTATTATGGCACATTTATTAAACGTTGAATTGCCTTCACCAACATTGATTGATACTGAAGTTGTGGTTGTTGCTGAAGATTTAACGCCTTCAGATACAGCCCAATTAAACCGTAACTTTGTGCAAGGTTTTGTAACAGACATCGGTGGCCGTACATCACATTCAGCAATCATGGCGCGTTCATTAGAAATTCCTGCGATTGTAGGTAGTGGTTCAATTACTGAATCTGTTTCTAACGGCACAATGATTATTGTTGATGGTTTAGAAGGTCATGTCCTTGTTGATCCAACGGCAGAAGAATTAGCTGAGTATCAAGAAAAACAAGCGGCTTTTGAAGCACAACAAGCTGAATGGGAAAAACTGAAAAACGAAAAATCTGTCTCTAAAGACGGAAAAGAAGTTCTTTTAGTTGCAAACATCGGCTCTCCTGGCGACATGGAAGGTGTTACTTCTAACGGCGCAGAAGGTGTTGGTTTATACCGTACTGAATTCTTATTTATGGGTCGCGATAACTTCCCGACTGAAGATGAGCAATTCGAAGCGTATAAAGCAGTCCTTGAAGGCGTAAAAGAGGGTGGACCTGTTGTTGTTCGTACGTTGGACATCGGTGGCGACAAAAACCTTTCTTACCTTAAACTACCAGAAGAAATGAACCCATTCTTAGGCGTACGTGCGATTCGTTTATGCTTCCAAGAACAAGATATGTTCCGTACACAATTACGTGCGTTATTGCGCGCAAGTGTTTATGGTAACTTACACATTATGTTCCCAATGATTGCAACTTTAGGCGAATTCCGTAAAGCTAAAGGGATGTTAGCAGAAGAAAGAGCGAAATTAGTTGCAGAAGGAATCAAGGTTTCTGACCATATCGAAGTTGGTATTATGATTGAAATTCCGGCCGCTGCTATTATTGCTGATCAATTTGCTAAAGAAGTAGACTTCATGAGTATCGGAACAAACGATTTGATTCAATACTCAATGGCTGCTGACCGTATGAACCAAGATATTTCATACCTTTACCAACCATATAACCCAGCTATCCTCCGTCTTGTGAAAAACGTCATTGACGCAGCTCACAAAGAAGGTAAATGGGCAGGTATGTGTGGCGAGATGGCCGGTGATCAAACAGCAGTACCATTGTTGTTAGGTTTAGGCTTAGATGAGTTCTCAATGAGTGCCTCATCAGTCTTGAAAACACGTTCATTAATTGCTAAATTATCATCAACTGAAATGGCAGAGTTAGCTGAAAAAGCTATTAACTGTGCGACACAAGAAGATGTTATTGCAACAATGGATGAATACCTTAAATAAGTAAGATACAAACGACCTAGCAGTTATGCTAGGTCGTTTTTTTGAGTTATGTTAGAATGAAGAAAAGTTCTTAGGAGGCGTCATGATGAAAACAATTGGGTTTATTGGTACAGGTGTAATGGGCACTGGCATGATTAAACAACTGCTCGCGAAGGGAAATAACGTTAAGGTTTATACACGTACGCCGAGTCGTGCAGCCGCAGTCATTGCGGCAGGTGCTATTTATGTTGAAACAGCACAACAGTTAGCGCAACAAGTAGATGTTGTTTTTACGATGGTGGGGTATCCAACAGATGTCGAACAACTCTACTTAGGACGCGAAGGTATTTTAACAGCAGCAAAAACAGGAACGATTTTTGTGGATATGACGACCTCATCACCGTCCCTTGCACATGAACTGTATGTGAAGGGCTTATCCTTACGTCAACATGTGTTAGATGCGCCTGTTTCTGGTGGGGATGTCGGTGCTCAAAACGGAACGTTAGCAATTATGGTTGGTGGCGATGAAGCGATTTTTAATGCGATCAAGCCTTTGTTCGAACAAATTGGCGCAACAATTGTTTATCAAGGAAGCGCTGGTAACGGACAACATACGAAGATGGTCAATCAAATTGCAGTCGCTGGTACGATGCTTGGCGTAGTCGAAGCGATTGTCTATGCTGAAAAAATGCAGTTAGATGTGAATAACGTCTTAAAAGCGGTTGCGAGTGGTGCCGCTGGTAGTTGGACAATGTCTAACTTAGCGCCGCGAATTGTGGCAGGTGATTTTGAACCCGGTTTCTTTATTAAACACTTCATCAAAGATATGAAAATCGCTCTCGATGAAGCAGAAAAATGTCACTTTGAATTACCAGGATTAGCTACGGCGGAACGTTTATATGAACAGTTAGCAATCAACGGTTTAAGCGAAAAAGGGACACAGGCACTTTATCACTACTATTTTGCAAATTAAGGTTGTTTATTTAATAAACTGTCTGTTATCATTAAGGCAATAGTCTTTCGATGGGAGTCGGAAAGGAGGAGTTTGATTGAGCATTAAAGCAGGACGTGTCATTGATATTTGTGTGCTAACAGGTAAAATCATGCTTGAAAATGGCGCTGAAAATTACCGGGTTGAGGACACGATGAAACGAATTGCCAATGCCTGTTATGACGGGGCTGAAGTTGGTAATAGTTTTGCGACACCAACCGGTATCTTTATGACAATTGAAGATGAGGGTATCAAATTACAAGAAGTGACAAAACGAACGTTGAATTTGAAAAAAGTCACCGAAGCGAATCAGATTTCACGTGAGTTAGTAAATAAGGAAATTTCATTGGACGAAGCATACAAGCGCTTGGTGAGATTAGATACAGAAAACAACCTGTATCCTGTCTGGATTCAATTCTTATCAGCCTGTATTGTCAGTGGCGCCTTAATGATGCTATTTGGTGGTGTTTGGTCAGACTTTATCGTGACTTCTCTCATTGGAGGCATCGGCTATCTCATTTTTTATTACAGCGACGAGTTGTTGAAAATTAAGTTTTTAGCAGAAATTATTGCCTCGATTGTAATTGCGGCTATAAGTATCTTTGCGGTGCGATTGTCATTTGTGTCGATGTTGAATATTGTCGTGACTGGGGCGGTTATGCCACTTGTTCCAGGTGTGCCAATTGCGAATGCCGTGCGTGATTTATTAGCAGGTCACCTCATATCGGGTATGGGTCGTGGGGTCGAAGCGATTTTATCAGCTGCTTCGATTGCGATTGGTATCGCCATTACGTATCGTTTTTTATTAAACTAAGGAGGTCATTGTCTTGTTAACTTATTTGTTACATATTGCTATTTGTTTCGTGTCAGTGGCCACCTTTGGTGTGTTACTCAATGTGCCAGCACGGGCCTTTATTGCCTGTGGTGTGATTGGGGCTGTCTGCTGGGCAGTCTTTGAAGCTTTTACATTTATGGGGATTGGAAAAATTATGGCCACCTTAATTGCATCTTTTGCGGTAGCGATTGCGAGCGATCGGATGGCACGCAAGATGAAAATGCCGATGATTATTTTTAATATGCCTGGTATCGTACCACTTGTGCCGGGGTTTATCGCGATGTCAGCCGTGCGTGAATACGTCAACGGCGACTATATTGCAGCGATTAGTCATACCGTTCATGTCGGGATGGTAGCCGGTGCAATTGCGATTGGTCTAATGTTATCAGAGGTCTTTAATACGAATATTCGTCGCTTTATTGTGCGACGTGAAGGATAATGAACGAAAAGCGACTGTCTCACCGATGTTTATCGGAAGGGCAGTCGCTTTTTGTGTCGTAACGGATTGCTCTGACGGGAAATAGTCGAGACGTTATTTTTTTCGAATCACTGCAGTTTAAAACGGGCTTTAAAATACTTTCGCTCCTTATAACTTTTCATTTTTTTCGCCAATCGTTCCATCGCAACAATGAGGTCAGCCATGCTCGCTGCATATGAAATCCGTAAATAACGGTCGCCTTTTTGTGAGAACGAATCGCCAGGAATTAAGGCGATTTTGTATTCTGTCGCAAAATCTAACGCGAATTGATAACTGCTTTCAGTCACGTAATCAGGTAATTTCACAAAGAAGTAGAAGGCGCCGTCTGGTGCAATGACATCGAATGCCATTTGCTCGAGCAATGGTTGTAGATAATCCCGACGTTCACGGTAGGCGTCACGCATTTCGACAGAGTCATTGAAGCCGTTATTAAAGGCTTCCTCTGCGGCCATTTGTGAAATACTCGTCGCACAGGTTGCAGTTACTTGGTGGATTTTGAGGACGTGTTCAACAATCGGAGCGCTCGCCATAATCACGCCAATGCGCCAACCAGTCATCGCATGTGATTTTGAAAGACCATTCAAGACGATTGTTTGCTCGCGAATCTCATTGGCGAGTGAATAATGAGGCTCGCCGTATGTTAACTCACTGTATATTTCATCAGCAATCAAATAGATGCCAAGTTCTTTGATTTTAGCTGCTAAAATAATCGCTTCTTCTTTCGTATAAGTAACACCGGTGGGGTTACAAGGATAGGCTAAAATCAAAGCCTTTGTGGTTGGTGTCACATAGGCGTCTAATAAGGCGGGTGTCACTTTGAAGGCAGTTGTTGTTGTGTCCATAACGACCATGTTAGCCCCTGCAAGGTGAATAGGCGCCTCATAACCCGGATACAAGGGGTCAGGAACTAAAACGTCGTCACCGGGGTTTAAAACTGTTTTTAAAGCAAGGTCAATTGCTTCCGTCGCTCCGACTGTGATGACAATCTCAGTTTTAGGGTCATAGACTAAATCGTATTTTTTAGCGAAATAACGGGCTGCGGCTTCGCGTGTTGATAAAAACCCTGCATTGGGTGTGTAGTTTGTAATGTTATTATCGATTGCTTGTTTAGCTGCTTCTTTAATGTGCAAAGGGGTGGGAAAATTCGGTGCACCGAGAGTCAGTGGGATAATACCAGGAATGACCCCGACTTGATCGCTGAATTGGCGAATGCCAGAAATTTGAATGTCGTATACGCGCGTGTTTAAAGGAAGAACCATGTTGTACAACTCCTCATCTATGGATTATGTGTTAGTTGCTATTTTAGCACATTGGAGGAGCGATTAACGAAAAAAAGTGGGATTACCTTGTAAAAATAGCTGACATTTAGTATGATAATTGATAATGATAATTATTATCAATTGAAAAAGAGGTGGCACGATGATCACAACGAAAAAAATGGAGTGCGTTTATACGAAGGTAAACGGTCAGGCATTAGTTTTTCAAATTGTATCGTTTACGCCGCTTAAATCATGGGGTGAAGTCTATGTGAACGTTGCAGGTGAAACCTATCGTTTTGTTGGCTATCATCGCAATAAAGTCTTAGCCTGTGCTATGTATGAAGTAGCAAGGCTTTTGCAAAGTCAGCAAAAGACAAACAATAATAAAATATAAAAATAAACGTAAAAAAACCATCTATAATTAGTGAAAAAATGTGTGATATCTGATAAGATAATACATGCGATGATTTTTAAAGCAAATTTTCCAATGAGAAGAGAGGGGTTTTTTACTTGTCTCAATTAGCAGGTATTATTCAACGTTTAAACGCAATGAAAGAAGACGAGTCTGTTGAAGTTCAACAACGTCGTTTCGAAAGAGAAGGCAAAGCAATTTGCGAAGTTAAATATTTCCAAGCAACTGAATCATTTGAAATTATGATTCTTGAAGATGATCAAAAATATCAATTTGATAACATTGATTTAGCAGCTATTGATATCTTCGAATTATTACAAGATGCTCAGTAAGCAATAGTTACAGCGAAACAAAGTAAACGAACTGTTTGCTTTGTTTTTTTGCGATTAGGGATACAGTTTTTTTAAGGTGTTTACTTTAGAAGTTGTCGGAAATGTGGTTAAATGGAAGTAGATAGACGAAGTAAACATAAAGGTGGCGTTAAGAATGAATCATTTACTCAAAGAAGAATTTGAAGTCAATATGTCAGACTATCTTATTCCGGCAAGTAAAGTCGCGCATGTTTTCGAAGAAAATAGTTTAGAACATACATTACTCGTATTGACCACAACTGGTTACACACTCATACCTGTGTTGGATTACGATAATAAATATATCGGGATGATTAATAATGCGAGTATCATTAATCATGTCATGGGGATTGAACGAATTTTATTCGAACAACTCCCCGAAGTGAAAGTAGCAGATGTTGTCATCCGTGACTATCCCGTCTTACGTGAAGGGTTTACGTTTGATGTTTTACTTAAACAGTTAATTGACCATTCGTTTTTATGTGTCGTTAACGATCAAAATGAATTTATGGGGATTGTGACACGTCGTGTTGCCCTCAAACGCTTAGCGAAGGCTATTCATCAGCCTGTTACTCAGTAAATAAAACCAATGATAAACAAAGGATGGTAGAAATGAGTATAACTGAATTTCGCATTTTAGATATGTTAGCAGAGGAGCTCAATATGCGAAAAACGGCAGAGCGCCTTTATATTTCACAGCCGGCCTTATCCCAACGATTACAGTCGATTGAAGCACGTTGGGGCAAACAGTTGTTTATTCGAACACGTAAAGGCCTATTATTGACGCCACAAGGTGAATTGATTGTAGAATTTGCACGTTCGGTTATTAATCGTGAAGAAAATGTGTTTGATAAATTGTTAGCAATGGAAGGTGTCGTTCAGGGTACTTTAAAAATATACTCGGGAACGATTGTAGCGCAACGCTGGCTCCCTTTTGTTTTTAAAGAGTTTGTGAAACGTTACCCACACGTTAACATTGAATTGGATTCAGGTGGTAGCCGCCGAGCGCAACAAGCGATTGCAGATGGCAAGGTGCATTTAGCAATCACCCGTGGTGAGACGGATTGGCTAGGTGAAAAACGTTATTTATTTGGCGACAATTTGTCGCTTGCCGATAAATATCATACGTCGATTGAAGACATATTAGCGTCAGAACGCCCGTTTATTCGCTTTAAAACCGATTCAGACTATGACCAAAGTATTATGGATTATTGGCAGCAATATTTTCATCGTTTGCCTGAAAAAACATTGGTGGTCGATCAAATTGAAACGTGTAAGCAAATGGCGATGAGTGGAATGGGCTATACGATTTTACCACTGCTCACAATCGACAAGCATACCGATTTGAATTTAATGCCGTTAATTCAAGAAGATGGCACACAGCTGCACCGCGATACATGGTTACTCGGTTATAAGAAAAGTTTCCAATTGCCACAAGTACAAGCCTTTGTCCAGTTGATCGAAGAACTGGATAAAGAAAAAGGACTATTGCAAATATTCTGAAATATGGCACACTATAATAAATTGACTAAAAAGGAGAATGACAGATGAAACAAATGGATGCACATGAGATTATTAAATTTATTCAAGAGAGTAAAAAATCAACACCGGTTAAAGTATACCTTAAGGGTGAATTAGCAAAAATAAACTTTCCGGAGACAATTAAAGATTTTGTTTCTGAAACGTCAGGTGTCATCTTTGGTGAATGGGATGTTGTTGAACCTTTTTTAGCAGAAAATACAGCTTACATTAAAGATTATGTCTTAGAAAATGACCGTCGTAATTCAGCGATTCCAGAAGTCGACTTGAAGAAATTCAACGCCCGAATTGAACCAGATGTGATGATTCGTGACCAAGTTGAAATTGGTGATAATGCGGTTATTATGATGGGTGCTTTAATTAACATTGGAGCAGTCATCGGCAAAAATACGATGATTGACATGAATGTAACGCTTGGTGGACGTGCGACCGTTGGTGATAACTGTCACATTGGTGCTGGAACAGTGTTAGCTGGTGTTGTTGAACCGCCATCAGCACAACCAGTCATTGTAGAAGATGATGTCTTAATTGGGGCAAACTGTACGGTTTTAGAAGGTGTTCGCATTGGTAAAGGCGCAGTTGTTGCTGCCGGTGCGGTTGTCATTAAAGATGTCGCTCCTGGTACAGTTGTTGCGGGTGTACCTGCGCGTGAAATTAAAAAAATTGACGACCAAACCCGTTCGAAAACTGAAATTATGGCAGCGTTACGTGAACTTTAAGCAATAGAAAGAAGGGACATCAATGAACTTAGCGGACTTACAAACGATTAGACGTGCGTTACATCAAATACCTGAACTCGGGTATGCTGAATTTAAGACACAGGCCTATTTACGGGACTATCTTTCAACGTTACCGCAAGCATTCATGCAAGTGAAAGAATGGCGGACCGGCTTACTCGTTCGAGTTGAAGGGAAGGCACCGACGAAAGTTGTTGGCTACCGTGCGGATATTGATGGCTTGCCGATTGTTGAAGACACAGGCTTGGCCTTTGCTTCGGAACATGAGGGGCGAATGCACGCTTGTGGTCATGATTTTCACATGACGATTGCGTTAGGTGTTCTTACCAATATTGTGACTGACCGGATTGATGATACAGTTGTGTTTTACTTTCAGCCGGCTGAAGAAAATCCTGGTGGTGCCTTGCCAATGATGCAATCAGCTGAAATGAAAAACTGGTGGCCGGATAAGATTATGGCATTGCATGTGGCACCGGAGTATCCGGTTGGTAAGATTGCCGTGAAACCAGGGATTTTATTTGCGAACACCTGTGAATTATTTGTTGAATTCAAGGGTAAGGGTGGTCACGCGGCGTATCCTCATCAAGCGAATGATATGGTTGTTGCCGCTTGTCAATTTGTGACGCAATTGCAATTGATTATTAGCCGTAACATTGATCCACTCGATAGTGCCGTGATTACTGTCGGTAAGATTGTAGCGGGGAATACGATGAATGTCATTGCTGAAAAGGCCGAAATTGAAGGCACAATCCGAACTTTATCGAAAGAAACGATGCTGATTGTCAATAAACGTATTCGTCAATTGATTGATGGTTTCCAAATCGCCTACAACTGTGAAATTACACGAACAGAACGACCAGCTTATATGCAGGTGTTTAATGATGAAACCGAAACGGCGCAATTTATTACGTATTTGAATGAACAGTATCCCGAAAGTTATGTTGCTTGTCCGGCTGCGATGACGGGGGAAGATTTTGGTTACATGCTTGAAAAAATTCCAGGCTTTATGTTTTGGTTAGGAGTCGATTCAGCAGATGGCCTCCATCATGCCAGAATGTCACCTAATGAGGACGCATTAGCGTTTGCAGTCGACGTCTTAACAAACTATTTAAACGTCTGAAAAAAGCCATCACCTATTAGTGTTTAACTAATGGGTGATGGCTTTTTTTAAGGTTGTGTTGAGGCTAATCCTGCTAAAGATAAGGGCATTAACAGCTCATTTTCTTGAAAAGCTAAATAAATTTTTTGATAGAGTTCATTACTAACTAACAGCTGTGTTCCGTTCAACGTATGCGTTGAAATCGTGACGACAAAATTACCGTTGGCATAACCCGTTACCCCAGATACAATCGGGGTATCAACGATGTTCGGATTGTCTCTAGTGAAGGCACGTGTTGTTTCCTCAATCAAAGCAATCGCCTTGTCGATATCTTCGTTCGGATTAATCTGAATTTCAACGAGGGCGAGCATGTTCCCGCGCGAGTGATTACTGACGACAATAATTTCACGATTGGGAATGAAATGGAGGGTTCCATTCAAATCTCTTATTTGGGTCGTTCGTAAACCGAGTAACTCAACTGTACCTTTAACGGCACCAATTGTAATGTTATCGCCAACATCCAACTGTCGTTCTAGCAGAATAAAAAAACCGGTGACGACATCACTGACGAGTCCTTGAGCCCCAAATGCAACAGCGAGACCGACAATTCCTGCACTGGCAATAATCGCGCGGACATCAACGTTAAAGGTACTTAAAATATTAACAGTCAAGATGAAGATTAAAATGTAGCGAAAGGCGTTATCGATTAAATTAAACAACGTTTTCGAGCGGTTTTCACTCACATTTTCGCGTTTACTATAGCTGATAAATATTTTACGGATAATTTTTTGCCCGATTTTGCGTACTATATAATAGAGTATGACTGTAAAAATAAGCGATAAAATTCCGCTGATGATGTTATCAATAATTTGACTCCAATCGATACTATCAAAATAAGTATTGAAACGGGTAATTTGATTGGTTACTTGATTTGATGTGTATTCATCCAAAAAATCACTTCCTTTAATAGACTATACGAGTTATTTTACTCGTTCTTTTAAGAATAGTCTAATACTATCGTCGGGATTAAACAGCTAGTCGTCGTGACAAAAAATCGTCATAATCACTGAATTTAGTGTTATATAAGGTGAACACCTGTTAAATCATGGTATAATGGTTAGGAAAATAGAACTTTATTAGGAGGAACGGATTATGTTTAAAAAACTTTTCGGTAAAGAAGCAAAAGTAACAGAAGAAAAAATTGTCTCACCAGTGACTGGGACGTTAATTAAAATTGACGATGTTCCCGATCCGGTATTCGCACAAAAAATGATGGGTGAAGGCGTGGCTGTTCAACCAACAAACGGTATTGTTGTTGCACCAGTTGACGGTGAAATCATTCAAATAGCTGATGAAAGTAAACACGCATTTGGTATCCGTTCAGCATTAGGCCAAGAAATTTTAGTACATATTGGCTTGGAAACAGTTGCTATGAAAGGCGAAGGTTTTAAAGTTTTAGTTAAATTAGGCGATAAAGTAAAAGCGGGTCAACCGATTATTGAAGCAGATATCGCTTTAATTGCCGAAAAAGCAGCCTCAACTGTTATTCCTGTTGTTGTCACAAACAGTAGCACAGGCGACTATACGTTTACATGGTCAGAACTTGGTAATGTAACCGCAGGTGAAACAGTTATTTTTGAAGCAAAAACAAAATAAACGAATGACGTAATAAATGATACTCATTTATTGCGTTTTTTTTAGGGGGAAATAGGATGAATAACAACACACAACAATTGTTTAAAACTTTAACCGAAATGGCAGGTCCATCAGGCTTTGAACGACCAGTCCGAGCGTTTATGAAAGAAAAATTGGCACCGAACGTCGACCGTTTTGAGCAAGATGGTTTAGGGGGCTTGTTTGGTGTGAAAGAAAATGTCGGTGCACCGCGAATCATGGTAGCGGGCCATATGGATGAAGTTGGTTTTATCGTCACTAAGATCACAGCTAATGGTATGATTAAATTCGATACATTAGGTGGCTGGAGTCCGCATGTGTTATCGGCACAGCGTGTTCAAATTATCTCTGATCATGGTCCTGTTATCGGTGTCATTGCATCGGTACCACCACATTTATTATCAGAGGCCGAACGTAATGCACCTGTCAAAGCGGCTAATTTACTCATCGATATCGGCGCTGATAGTGCCGATGAAGTGATGCATTCATTCGGTATTCTGCCGGGTTATCCAATTGCACCCGTATCTGAATTTACCCCAATGGCAAACCCAAAGAAAATTTTGGCAAAAGCGTGGGATAATCGCTACGGAGTTGGTTTAGCAATCGAAGCAGCGGCCGAACTGAAAAAGATAAAATTACCACATGAGCTATTTATCGGTGCCACTGTCCAAGAAGAAGTCGGCCTACGAGGGGCACAGGCGTCTGCAAGCATGATTAAGCCAGAGATGTTCATTGCGCTCGATGCCTCCCCTGCTAACGATACGACAGGTGATAAAACGCAGTTTGGTCAACTTGGTCAAGGCTTCTTATTACGTATTTATGACCGCACGATGATTACGCACCGTGGCTTACGTGACTTCATGCTCGAAACTGCGAAGGACAACCACATTCCGTACCAATATTTTGTGTCACCTGGTGGAACAGATGCTGGAACTGTTCATAAAATGGAAGGCGGTATTCCAAGCGCTGTCATCGGCTTACCGTCACGTTATATTCATACGAGTCAATCGATTTTACATGTGGATGATTACGCGGCAGCAAAAGAAATGCTCTTGAAATTATTACCACAACTCGATGCGACAACGATTGCAAGCATTAAAGAAAATGCCTGATTAAGCAATTGGACAACGTTCAGCATTAACATAAGCCAACCCTTTATTTGGGTTGAATCAGAATGAAGATAAACGTTGTTCTAGGTCGTTACGACTTGCTCGCTCGGGATTACGTACCATCAGTACTCGCACCGTCACTCGCTCGTTGTGCCTACTAGAACGAGAGGATATAACAACGTTTCTTTTCAGTCAAGTCATCTGGCAGCCAAAGTCACTTGAACTAACTTTCAAAGTAAAATCAGTTTAATTTGACTTTGGCTACAATCTGAGCCAACCCTTTATTTGGGTTGGCTTTTTGTTAGGCAGTTTATTAGAATGTTACGGTATCTTTGCTTATACTAAGAGTATCTAAATCAGAGATGGGAGATTGATAAAAATGACAGTTGAAAAATTTTCAAAAACGGGTTTGCACATCGGTCAAGCAGAGGCGCCTGTTAAAGTCATCAGTTTTGTAAATCTACGTTGTCCTTTTTGTGCAAACTGGCATTTGAAGGCCGAAAATTCACTCGAAAAACATGTTGTATCAGGACATGTCGAACACATTATCAAATTTTATGACAAACCGAAACCATCCCTAGAAATTGGTAATCATGCGCATCACTTTATTGATAATGAGGATGAAGCGGCGATTAAAGTCGTCGATAGTCTCTTTCGCTCGCAAGCTGAGTGGGGGAAATTAACACCGGTAGAACTGACAACTTATTTAGAAACCAACTTTAAACTACATGAATTAGCCAAAGCCAAAGCAACAGCACAAGTAGTAATTGATGAAGCCAATGCCCATGATATAGTATCTGTTCCAACGATATATATCGGAGATCAAGTCTTTGATTCACAAGTGACACAAGAACAACTAGAAAGTGCGATTGCGGCACAATTAAGAAAAGGATAAAAGTGATAGCGATTCGTTAGTACTGTTTAAATAGCAAAGTCGCTCCTCAAATATGAGAAGCGACTTTTTATTAGCAATTGAACATGTTATGATAACTAAAAACAAAAGGAGTGACTTATGGACGTTTATTTATATCCCTTAAAGACGGCTGCGTTGATTTTTCCTTTGATTGCGCTCGTCATTTCACTGCCATTTTTAATTCGTCAATATTATAAATACGGTGGTTTCTCATTTTGGCGGGCGTTGATTATTTATAGCTTTATATTTTATTTGTTATGCAGCTATTTATTAGTGATTTTGCCACTGCCATCACAAGCGAATGTTAGTCAACTGACAACAGCTAAGACACAATTGATGCCCCTCCGTTTTTTAGTTGATTTTGTCCAGCATACTGCTTTTTCATTGACCAATCCACACACTTATATTACAGCCTTAAAACAAGGTGTGTTCATTCAGCCACTCTTTAATTTAATGTTGTTATTGCCGTTAGGTGTTTATTTACGCTTTTATTTTAAACGATCGCTGCTGTTTATTATTATTACAGCCTTTTGTGTGTCGCTCTTTTTTGAAGTAACACAATTGTCAGGTCTCTACGGTTATTATGATAGATCTTATCGTTTATTCGATGTTGATGATTTGCTGTTAAATACCGTAGGAGGTTGGATTGGGTATGCCTTAGCACCGTTGTTAACCTTCTTTATTCCAAGTGATGAAACGCTGAGAAATAACGCTTATTCACGCAGTCATCAAGTCAGTTATCTGCGTCGGTTGATGGCTTTTTTGATTGATTGGCTCTTGATAGGCATTATTGGTGAGTTTATGATGATTAAAAACCATTCCCTATTTAGTGGAACGGTTCTTTATCAGTTCAGTTGGTTGAATACCGCCAGTTACATACTAACAATCGTGGTCTTTTTCATAATGATTCCGTACATCTTTAACGGGCGAACATTAGGGAAACTTATTGTCCATTTGAAAATCGTTGATGATCTGGATCAATCACCATCGTTGCCACAGTATTTCATCCGCTATGGTTTGTTGTATGGTGTCGTATTTACACTGATTAATGTTGAGTTTAACTTGTTAGAATTAACGGGTACCTCAGACAACCTCAATTTGCTGAATTATTTAATCTACATCGTTTTCTTCTTTATTTTAGTATTTGTTGTTCATTTGCTTATTAATAAATTACGCAAAAATGCACCGCTCTTTTATGAAAAAATCAGTTATACTCATATGATGAGTTCATTTAGCTTATTTAGAAAAAAAACGACACGTAAATGACATAAAAACCCTCTTTTTTTTATGAAAAAGGGGGATTTTTTTGGTAAAATAGGAAAAAAGTAATAAACCGACTGATGTGTAAGGATTTAATTATAACTTGATGATCTATCGTTATAGTGTGAAATGTATAGTCTAATAACTATTTTTTTATGCTAACTGGTTAAAAACATTCGAAAAAGTCATTGATTATCTACTTGTATAAGGATAAATACTCATTTTACATGTAAAGTGTATTATTTTCTATAGAATAATGATATCTTAGATAAAGTAAAACTTATCATGGATTTTAGGGAAAAGGGGAAAAGAAAAATGAAGAACAAAGTTATGAAGATTGCTGTAGGAGCAATCGTAGTCGTAGGGTTACTTTTTGGTGGAGCAGCAATCGGTGATGCAGATAATGTCCTTCGTTGGGGGAAAGAAAGCGAAGTAACATCAATTCATTCGACAATTGAAGCATTGGATTCAAAACTAGGTGCAAAAGTAACCGAAATTAACACACTTAAAGCAGCAGCGTCAACGTCTAAAGCAGAACTTGATAAAGCGACTGCCGAATTAAACAAAGTCCAAAACAGTGTGACCGAATTAAACAATCAAATTTCACAATTAAAAGCAGACATTGCTAGTAAACAAGTCGAAATAACACAAAAAGATGCTACAATTAAACAAAAAGAAAGTGAAATTCAACAAAAAATCGATGAAGGCAATGCTAAAGTTGCTGTAAAACAAGCAGAAGTTGATGCGAAGCAAGTAATCATTGGTAATAAACAAAAAGAGATTGATAACGCAAAAGCAGCTTTAGACACAGCTAAAGAACAAATTAACACTTTAAATCAAACAATTGCGCAATTAAACCAAGATAAAATCAACTTACAAGCACAATTAACAGCTTCACAAACAGAAAATGATGATACAAAACTGAAATTAAAAAAAGCACAAGATGAGGTTCAATCATTAAAAGATTATGCAGCACAAGTTGAAAGTAAATACGCTAACTAAGCAGATTTGCTTAAACAATGATAAACAAATTGAAACAACATGATTACTTCAACCTAGAGAGAACAGTCAGAGTTGACAATGAGTTAAGCGAGTTCCTTCAATAGAGAGGAACTCGCTTTTTATATGCTTGAGTTTAAGGTGATTTACATATACAATAGAGTTTGGCTAAAACATTAGCCTTGTAGCAAAGCTACACGCAGTTTATTAATACCATCCTGCGATACAAAAACTAGGAGGAATAAGAATGAAAGTTAAAATGTTGGCAACGAGTGGTGTCTTAGCGGCGCTCTATGTCATCTTGACATTGTTAAGTGGACCATTTGCCTATGGGTGGGCACAGTTTCGTTTATCAGAAATGATGAATCATTTAGTTGTCTATAATAAAAAATATTTTCCTGCCATTATCATCGGGGTAATCGTTGCAAATTTATTTTCAGCTAACGGTGTGCTTGATTTAGTCTTTGGGGTGGGGCAATCAGTTGTTTCATTAGCCCTTGTTATTTTTATCGGTAAATTCATTAAAAATAAAATTTTATTAATGGCAATCAACACCGCTGTGTTTGGGGTGACGATGTGCTTTGTTGCTTACGAATTAAAAATAATTGGCGTCCTTGGTAGTGCAAACCTTGCCTTTGGACTCGCTTGGTTTTACATGGCATTGGGAGAAATGGCAGTTATGGCCATTGGGATGTTAGTTATCCACCTTCTTAATAAGCGTGTTAATTTAACCACTGCCATCGAAGAACAAAAGTAAAATCAACCTGTTAGAAGCAAACAACTTGGAAGGAGAATGCGAGCGATTATTTACCGTCGCAATCATTTTTCTGAAAGTTGAAAGCTTCTGGTTGATGGAACTGGAAGAACAAAAGTAAAATCAACCTGTTAGAAGCCTATCAGAGTTTTCCTCTCTGATAGGCTTTTTTTGTTGTGAAAAGACAAGTGTTTTTAATTGATTTTTGACCTTTATTGACCTACAATGGGTGTATACAAAGGAAGAGGTGATGATGTTGGAACCGAATAAAATGACAAATCAACTTCAAATGGATATAGGTGAAGCTCAGCAAATTGCAGTCACACGTAAGCATCAAACGATTACAATTTGGCATTTATGGCTGGTCTTTATCACATCAAATGACCTTGTGAAGCGTATTTACTCAGAGCTAAACGTCGATTTTAACAAATTAGAGCAGTACTTAAACGAGAAATTAGACCAACAACCCGTTGTAACAGGTAGTAGCGTCAGCTATGGCCAGCAATTAGCTGGTGATTTATATGAATTGATTGCTGATGCCGATCAACAACGACTAAAAATGGAAGATAGCTTTATCGCAACCGAGCATTTCTTACTCGCCTTGCAAACACAAAAAAAGAATGCACTTACGCAATACCTACAATTAAATACGGCTGAATTAGAAACTGTAATTGCAACCGTCAGAGGAGGAAAACACGTGACAGATCAAAACGCAGAACAAACCTATGAAGCGGTAAGTAAATATGGGATTGATTTAGTTGAAGCTGTGCGCGAAGGGAAAATTGAACCCGTGATTGGCCGTGATACTGAAATAAGAAATGTAATTCGCATTTTAAGTCGAAAAACAAAAAATAACCCAGTATTAATCGGTGAACCTGGTGTGGGTAAAACAGCAATCGTTGAAGGCTTAGCTGCCAGAATCGTCCGCAAAGATGTTCCTGAAAACCTAAAAGATAAAACGATTTTTTCATTGGATATTGGCTCTTTAATTGCCGGAGCAAAATACCGCGGTGAATTTGAGGAACGGTTAAAAGCTGTCTTAGCTGAGGTCCAAAAAAGTGAAGGGAAGATTTTACTGTTCATTGATGAAATCCATACCATCGTCGGAGCAGGTAAAACCGATGGCGCAATGGATGCAGGCAACATGCTAAAACCGATGTTGGCTCGTGGTGAATTACACTGTATCGGGGCAACAACCTTAGACGAATACCGCCAGTACATTGAAAAAGACGCGGCACTCGAACGCCGTTTCCAAAAAGTATTAGTGCCTGAACCATCAGTCGAAGATACTATTTCGATTTTACGAGGTTTAAAAGAACGGTTTGAAATTCATCATGGTGTTAATATTCATGATAATGCCCTCGTATCGGCAGCAAGTTTAGCAGACCGCTACATCACCGATCGTTTTTTACCAGATAAAGCCATCGACTTAGTCGATGAAGCCTGTGCAACGATTCGTGTTGAAATCGATTCAATGCCGAATGAACTCGACGAAATAACCCGTCGTGTGATGCAATTAGAAATCGAAGAAGCGGCCTTAGAACAAGAAAAAGATGAGGTCAGTGCGTCCCGTCTTGTCACCTTACGTGAAGAATTAAGTGAATTGAAAGAAAACAAACAACAAATGGAAGCAAAATGGAAAGCAGAGAAAGATGAAATTGCGACCGTTCGTGATATGCGTAGCCATATTGATGAATTACGTCATCAACTCGAAGAAGCTGAAACAAACTATGATTTGAGTAAGGCAGCTGAATTACGTCACGGGCAAATTCCAGCAGCAGAAGCCGAATTAGCAGAGCTTGAAACAGCTGCGAGCAACAAAACGGGTGACGATCGTCTTGTACAAGAAGCGGTCACGCAAGAAGAAATTGCGGACGTTGTTTCACGCTGGACGGGTGTACCAGTGACACGGCTAGTCGAAGGCGAACGAACTAAATTACTCCATCTTGATGACGCCCTTCATGAACGAGTGATTGGCCAAGATGAGGCAGTTGAATTAGTATCAGATGCCGTTTTACGGGCACGTGCAGGCATTAAAAATCCACGTCGACCAATTGGGTCATTCATTTTCTTAGGACCAACTGGTGTAGGTAAAACAGAACTAGCGAAAGCGTTAGCCGATCAGTTGTTTGACAGTGAAGACCACATGGTTCGGATTGATATGAGCGAATACATGGAAAAATACTCAGTGTCACGTTTAGTCGGTGCGCCTCCAGGTTACGTGGGTTACGAAGAAGGCGGTCAATTAACAGAAGCGGTACGCCGAAACCCATACACGATTGTTTTATTGGATGAAATTGAAAAAGCACATCCCGATGTATTCAATATCTTATTACAAGTGTTGGATGATGGGCGTATTACGGATTCACAAGGACGGATGGTTGATTTTAAAAACACCGTCATTATTATGACTTCAAATATTGGCTCACAATACTTACTAGAAGGTACAAAAGACCAAGCGATTACACCAGAAGCAGAAACAAGCGTGATGAATGCCTTACGCGGTCATTTTAAACCAGAATTCTTAAACCGCGTGGATGATATTGTCTTGTTTAAACCGTTATCACTTGATAATATTTCAGGGATTGTCTTAAAATTAGCTCAGAACCTCGAACACCGTTTGCAAGAACAACAAATCACATTGCAAATTACAGCTGAAGCAGCCCGCTTAATCGGAGAAGAAGCTTATGATCCAGCCTATGGTGCAAGACCACTAAACAGATATATGATTCGTCATATTGAAACACCGTTGGCTCGTAAAATTATCGCGGGTGACATTAGCGAAGGCGATACTGCCATCGTAACAGTAGAAGATGGGCAATTAAGCATCACGAAAGCAATTGACTAAGAGGAGCTGAGCGTATGAAACTAGTATTAATCCGTCATGGCCAAAGCGAGTGGAATAAACGTAATCTGTTTACGGGTTGGCACGATGTCGAGCTATCAGAGCAAGGGGTAGCAGAGGCGAAGCAGGCAGGTACTTTAATTAAGGAGGCCAATATCACCTTTGATCATGCGTTTACGTCGGTCTTAAAAAGAGCGGTGCATACGTTAAACGATGTCCTCGCTGAAAGCAATCAAGACTGGTTGCCAGTGACTAAAAGTTGGCGTCTTAATGAACGGCATTACGGTGCATTACAAGGCCTTAATAAAGAAGAAACGGCCGTTAAATACGGTGCAGATAAAGTCTTGCAATGGCGCCGAAGCTACGATGTATTACCACCTTTAATGCTGCAAACAGATCCGAATCATCCAAGCCAAGACCGTCGTTATCAAGCAATTGACCAACGGATGCTTCCAAGTGGTGAAAATTTAAAAGTAACACTCGAACGAGTATTGCCATATTGGACGGATGCGATTGCTCCCGCCTTATTACAAGGTGAAAACGTGATTGTTGCAGCACATGGCAATAGTTTACGTGCGCTCATCAAATACTTAGAAAACATCTCGGATGATGACATTATGGCAGTTGAATTACCGACAGGAACACCACTCGTATATGAGTTGGCAGCTGATTTGACTGTCACAAATAAATATTATTTGACATAAAAAAAGCGGAAATCGTCTTTACGATTTCCGCTTTTTGTTTATTAGTTAGATAATTCTTCGTGGCTTTTTAACATTAATGGTAAGAACCAAACTGCTAACGTAACAATTGTTCCCATTAAGAGCGTTGCTCCCATATTAAAGGTAGCACTTGCCATTGAACTAACAACATAGTTAGTCATTGCACTTAGGATGAAAATCCATAATGCTGATACAACATAACGCATACTGACACCTCCAACTTTCATTTCTTGTGTTTCTTCTAGTTTATCATAGATGAGCAATAATAAAAGATGAATCAATAAAATAATGACAGTTGTGACAAAATAACACAGGTGATAACGTCTATTAATGACGTTATGAGCATCGAAGGTTGCAAAAAAAGGAATAATGTTTTAAAATTAGTACCAGGTCATAACGAAGAAACGAAGGAGTGTTTATAATGAACGCAGGTATTCTAGGAGTAGGGAGCTATATTCCCGATAATAGTGTCACTAATTTTGATTTAGAAAAAGTAATGGATACCAATGATGAATGGATTCGCACACGGACAGGTATCGAAGCACGATGCATCGCACCTGACGATATAGATACAGTTGATATGGCAATTGCAGCAGCTAAAGAAGCGATTGCTGACTCAGGCTTACAACCGGAAGATATTGATTTTATTATTACAGCGACAGTGACGCAAACACAACGCCACCCGTCAATTTCAAACTATGTGCAACATGCCATTGGTAAGAAAAAAATTCCCGGCATGGATTTAGAAGCGGCTTGTTCAGGATTTATGTTCGGTGTCGTAACAGCGAAACATTTTATCGAAGCAGGGACATATAAAAATGTGCTTGTGATTGGTGCAGATAAATTATCAAAAGCAACCAACTGGGAAGATCGTTCAACTGCTGTTCTTTTTGGTGATGGTGCTGGAGCAGCTGTTCTTGGTCCAGTTAGCGACGATAAAGGTATTTTAAGTTTTGAATTAGGTTCTGATGGTGCCGGTGCGGGCTTCTTATTTGAAGATGACCGTCATTTCATTAGTATGAACGGTAGTGAAGTTTTTAAATTTGCTGTCCGCCAAATGGGAAAATCAGCTGAAGCCGTCCTTGAAAAAGCAGGGATTGCTAAAGAAGAACTGGATTTATTAATTCCACATCAAGCAAACATTCGTATTATGAATGCTGCACGAGAACGTCTAAACTTGCCAGACGAAAAAATGGTGAAAACAATTCACAAATACGGTAACACCTCATCAGCCTCCATTCCAGTCGCTTTATGTGATGCAGTGAAAGCAGGCCGCGTTCATGATGGCGATAACATTGTCCTCGTTGGTTTTGGTGGTGGTTTAACTTGGGGTGCTGTTCTCCTTCGTTGGGGGAAATAGGTGTAATCACCGCAAAAAAATTCACAAATGAAGAAAATACGATATAATAGTATCAAGACAATTAATATAGGCACTTATTTAATTTATTATTTAAAAGGTTATCAGTTAGATGACTTTAAAAGGAGAGAAAGATACGATGACCAAACGAGTAGTAATTACTGGTGTAGGCTCGATTACACCGCTAGGAAATACAGCCGAAGAATCATGGCAAAACGCGTTAGCAGGTAAGAATGGTGTGGCTCTTTTAACACGAATGGACACAACTGACTACGCGGTTAAATTGGGCGCAGAAGTGAAAGACTTTGATGCCTCAGAATTTATCGACCGTAAAGCAGCACGCCACATGGATCGCTTCACACAGTTTGCTGTCGCAGCAGCTAAGATGGCGGTTGCGGATGCAAACGTTACAATCGATGAAACAAACGCTGAAGATATCGGTGTTTGGATTGGTTCAGGGATTGGTGGTATGGAAACATACGAAAAAGAATTTGAAAAATTGATTAAACGTGGACCGAGTCGCGTAAGTCCTTTCTTCGTACCAATGATGATTCCTGATATGGCAACTGGTCAAGTATCGATTCAATTAGGTGCTAAAGGTGTTAACTCAACAACTGTTACAGCATGTGCAACGGGTACCAATTCAATTGGTGATGCCTTCCGTGTTGTACAACGTGGTGATGCAGTCGCAATGATTACTGGTGGTGCAGAAGCGCCAATCACTAAAATGTCGATGGCTGGTTTCACATCGAATAAAGCTTTGTCATTAAATCCTGACATCGATTCGGCTTGTCGTCCGTTTGATAAAAACCGTGACGGTTTTGTTATTGGTGAAGGTGCGGGGATTTTATACATCGAAGAGTTAGAACATGCGAAAGCGCGTGGGGCTAACATTTATGCTGAAATCGTTGGCTATGGTTCAACTGGTGATGCTTATCACATGACAGCACCTGCACCTGATGGCGAAGGCGCTGCGCGAGCAATGAAAAAAGCGTTGGTAGATGCTGACTTGCAACCAGAAGCGGTTGATTATATTAACGCTCACGGTACAAGTACGCCGTATAACGATGAATATGAAACAATGGCGATTAAATCAGTCTTTGGTGATGCTGCTAAATCATTAGCAATTTCATCGACCAAATCGATGACGGGCCATACATTGGGTGCCTCTGGTGGGATTGAAGCAGTCTTTGCTGTTCAAACTATCCGTGATAATCAAATTGCACCAACTATCCATCTTGAAGAAGTGGATGAAAAATGTGATCTTGATTATGTTCCGAACGTGAAACGTGAAGCGGAAGTTAAGACGGTCTTATCAAACTCATTCGGTTTTGGTGGACACAATGCCTGCCTAATCTTCAAACAGTTTGAGGATTAAAAGTGAAATCAACCTGTTAGAAGATAGAACAGCATGTCTAGCTAATCTTATCAGCTCGTAAACAAAGTCACTGTAATAGAATTCGAAATAAAATGAAGTCTATTTGGACTTTGTCTACAACCTGAAGCATATTCATCATGAATATGCTTTTTGTATAGTATTTAATTTGACTTTGATAATGATTATCAATTAAAATGAAATAAGTATGTATCAACTCGAAATAGAAAAGAGGATAACGATGGAACAATCAAATAAGTTAACGATTCGTGATCTTGTCACAATCGGAATTTTTACAGGTATTATCTATATTTTAATGGGGGTTGTCGGGTTCGGTTTAACACTCGTAACGCCAATTCGTGTGTATGTTGAAACAGCAACGATGTCGCTGCTTACGATGCTACCCTTTTTAGTGTTATGTCGACGTGTCGCTAAACCAGGTGTCGTACTCGTGTTTAACCTTGTCTTAAGTGTCTTTTTAATCTTTATGGGCATGTGGTATATGGTGCCGTTTATCATTGTTTCAGCTTTGATAAGTGAAGTTATCATGAAAGTAACGAATGGCTATACAAATAATAAAATCATCGTATTCTCACAAGCCTTGCATTATGTGGCTGTTAATATTTCGATGATGATTCCTTTTACATTCTTTAGAGCGAAATATGTGTCTGAACTCCGATCGACTAAACCCTATGCCAATGAAATGGTTGATTTATACCTCAGTTTTAACGGTCAATTATTAGTAGGAGCCATTACAGTAGCATTTACACTGATCGCCGCTTTTATTAGTATTAAAATGGTGAATAAACACTTCAAATCAGTCAGTCGAAACTAAGGGGCGAGATAACATTGCTTAAAATTCATCCACTTACTCGTATCATCATGTTAGCCATGGCAATTATTATGTCATTTGTTGCAAATGAGCTCTTACCAATAATCATATTCAGCGTGTTTTTATTGTTGTATTTGTTAATACAAGGATTTGGCAAAACCGTTGTTTATTTGGCTGTTATTTTTGGCTTGCTCTATTGTATTAATGCGTGGGGTGAAAAAAGTGATCTGCCTGAGAGTATCTCTGTCTTTTTGATTTTTCCATACTTTGCATTACGGTTGATGCCGATTTACATGGCGGCATTACCGTTATTAAAACAAACGTCTCCAGCCGATTTATTACAATTATTTGAACGCATCCGTTTTTCACGACGCGTCAGCTTGCCAGTTGTCGTCTGCTTACGTTATACGCCCACGTTGCTCAATGAATTTACAACGATTCGTCAGTATGTTAAGCAACGGTTGGTCGGTCGTCCTTTTTGGACGAAATGGGAGTATTTAATGGTGCCGTTTTTATTTCGAAGCATCAAAATCAGCGAGGAATTAGCGATATCAGCCACCTTAAGAGGAATTGAACTCACAAATAAACGAACGAATGCTACAGCGTTAACCTTCCGTTGGTATGACTATCTGTTTTCTATCGGAGCGGTTATTATTGGTGTTTCACTGGAAGTAGGTTTGTAGATGATTGAACTTAAAAACGTGTCATATACATATAAGGATAGTACGATTCCAAGCATAAAAAACATGACGTTAATGATTCCAACAGGTCAAGTTGTTGTTATAACAGGTAAAAGTGGGTCAGGGAAAACAACCTTCACACGCTTGCTGAATAGTTTAATACCTCATTATTATGAGGGGCAGTTTCAAGGTGATGTACTGATTGATCAGCACAATACAAAAGAACAACCATTATGGAAACTACCGCATAGTGTAGGTTCTGTTTTGCAAGATCCACGCAGTCAATTCTTTGGCCTTCATGTCAAAGATGAGGTTGTCTTTGGCGCTGAGAACCATGCCTTACCTGCGACAGAAATTAATGAACGTCTCATTAAAGTCAGTGAAGAAGTTCAAATCAGACACTTGCTGTCAAAGAGCCTCTATGAATTGTCGAGTGGTGAAAAGCAACGCGTGGCCTTAGCCTCTGTTAGAATGATGGCACCTAACGTTTATTTATTCGATGAACCCTCATCAAATTTAGATGAAGAAATGGCAGGGTATTTAAAACGTTTTATTGCTAAACTAAAAAAACAAGGCGCGACGGTGATTGTCAGTGAGCATCGGCTACATTACTTGCTAGATGTGATTGATCGTCTGATAGTGCTCGAAGCGGGTGGAATTGTCGCTGATATATTGCAGGCAGAGGTTGAAGAGTATTTGAAAACAACCGGTGAAGCCCGTGGATTACGTGTGTTTACACCACTCGTTGTCAATGCAGCAGCTCCTGAACGACTCGAAGAAACGCCGATTGTGGCAGTGAACAAGGTGAATTATCGTCTAAAAAAAGCAGCATTCATCTTGAATGTTAATGACTTAGTGGCTTATCCCGGTGAAGTAATTGCGATTGTTGGTAATAATGGTGCGGGGAAAACAACCTTAGCCCGTGCGTTAGCAGGGTTTATCAAACCTCAAAAAGGTAGTATTGTCATCAATGGTAAAAAAATGAGCTCACGCCAACGCTTAGCTAATAGTTGGTTCGTAGCGCAAGATACGGATTATCAATTGTTTGCCGAAACAGTCATGGCTGAATTGCTTCTGGGCAATGAAAAGCAACCTCAAATCATGAAAGAGGCAGAATGCTTGTTAGAACAAATGGGACTTGCGCACTTAAAAGAACGACATCCAATGACATTATCTGGTGGAGAAAAACAACGGCTAGCATTGGCAATCGGTCTGATACGTAAACGAGCTTGTCTTATTTTAGATGAGCCTACAAGTGGATTAGACGGCTATCACATGGCAAAAGTTGCCACACAGTTACGGTCAGATTTATTCAAGCAGAGATGTGTTTTTGTCGTCACTCATGATGAGGCTTTTATTGCCTCTTGCTGTACGCGTGTTATACGCATCGAGGCAGGGAAAATCATCAGTGATAAGAGAACAGAAGTTAACCAAAATATAAAAAAATACATGTAATTTTACGAAAAACGGGTATTGTTCTATATCACCTTTAAGGAGGAATTGATATGGAGCAGACAACAAAACAAGCCATTACCATTCTTTTATGTAGTTGTGCAGGGTGTGTTTTAGGACTTTTACTGTATTATGTACGCTCACAACCGTTTAATTTACTTATAGTCGTGACGAGTCTCTTTATATTAGCTGTTATTTTTGTAATTGGTAATTATGTTATCAAGTTAAAAAAATATCAGTATCGTTAAAAATGATTTAGTAAGAGCCTCACTCTAGCGGGAGAGTGGGGCTCTTGTTTTATAATCAGTAAATCCTCTTTTTTTAGGGGAATAAGTTATGCTACAAGTAGAAAGCGAGGGATTCAAATGACAATCTATGATTATCAGGTAACACAGATGAACGGTGAGGAAGTTTCGCTTGAAACATATAAAGGCAAAGTTGTTTTGATTGTTAATACAGCGAGTAAATGTGGCTTAGTTAATCAACTCACAACGCTTGAATCGTTATCACAAAGATATAAAGAAGAAGGATTAGTTGTATTAGGTTTTCCTTGTGGTCAATTTTTAGGACAAGAGCTCAAAGACAATGAGGCGATTAATGATTTTTGCCAGCTTAATTATGGTGTAACGTTTACGATGCATCAAAAAATTAAAGTTAATGGTAAAGATGCTGATCCATTATATCAGTATTTAGTGGCAGAAACAGGCGGTAAAAAAATCCCGTGGAATTTCACTAAATTTCTAATTAACCGCAAAGGCGATGTCGTTGAACGTTACGATGGAAGGGTTAAACCAGAAACCTTTGAAGATGAGATTATTGCACAATTAAACAGTTAAAGTCAAAAAGAGGCTGCTAAATCATTTGATTTAGCAGCCTTTTTCCTAGCGACGACCAAGTCCCATTGCTTTTTCCATTTTAGCTAAGGTTTTGCTCGCAATTTTATTTGCTTTGGCAGCACCGGCATCTAAAATGTCATCGAGTTCGCTTGAATTAAGCAATTGTTCATAGCGTTCTTGAACAGGTGCAAGTTCATTAACAACAATTTCAGCTAAATCGGTTTTAAAAGCACCGTAGCCTTTGCCGTCGTATTTAGCGACAATATCCGCGATTTTTTCGCCAGTAATTGCAGCGTAAATAGTTAAGAGGTTAGCGACGCCAGGTTTATTTTCTTTGTCATAAGAGATGATACCTGATGAGTCTGTCATCGCACTCTTAATTTTTTTTGTAATTTGGGCAGGTGTATCGGTTAAGAAAATCGTAGCTTTTTTATTTTCATCCGATTTACTCATTTTACGAGTTGGTTCTTGTAAGGACATGATGCGTGCACCCTGTTTCGGCGTTGAAATTTCTGGTACAGTTAAGACATTTTTATATTGTTTATTAAAACGTTCAGCTAAATCACGTGTTAATTCAATGTGTTGTTTTTGATCATCACCGACAGGTACAACGTTTGTGTTATAGAGTAAAATATCGGCAACCATTAATGGTGGATAAGTTAAGAGGGCGGCATTGACACGTGCTTTCCCATCTGATTTATCTTTATACTGTGTCATTCGTTCTAGCTCACCGACACTAACAATACATTGTAACATCCATGCTGCTTGTGCATGGGCTGGAACCTCGGATTGGATGAATAGGATTGATTTATCTGGATCAATGCCGACGGCCAAATAAATCGCCGCTAACCGGCGAACCCGTTCCTTTAGTAATTTTGGATCTTGTTTAACGGTAATCGCATGTTGATCAACGACACAATAGATGCAGTCGTTTTCTGCTTGAAAGGCCGCAAATTGTTTAAAAGCGCCTAAGTAATTGCCTAAAGTTGGTGCGTCACCACTTGGTTGCACTCCTGAAAAGATAACTGTCATAAGAATAACCTCCGAATTTTAGTGAAATAGACAAAATAAAAAACACATCTATCTCCTATTAAATAAAAGGGACGAAAATGTGTTGTATCCGCGGTACCACCCTAAGTGTCATCAAAAAGATAACCACTCGTGCCAGTGAAGGCATCAAATATCGCTGATTAGACGCCTTAAACTACTAATTTCATCTAAGGTGCTCAAAAGTCCATTCAACATAATGATTTGCCTGTTTTCAGCGCCACAGACTCTCTTTAAAGTAATGTTTATGTTTACTCCTCTTTATCATCGCATAAAATATTTAATTTCTTTCTAAATATATAACGTCAAAAACATTCTGTCAACTAACTCCCTTTGAAAAAACAATAAATTCTCATTAAATTCTTAGTTAAGAGCCTGTTTTTTTCATCTGTTTATATTTTTAAGTCTTTATAATAAAACTATAGAGAAATAAATCGATAATAAAGGAGTGGATGGAAAATGGTTACATTATACACATCCCCAAGCTGCACATCATGCCGAAAAGCAAAACATTGGTTAGAAGAACATCATATTGCTTATTCTGAACGCAATTACTTTAATGAGAACATGTCATTAGATGAAATAAAACGAATCTTAAGTCTAACAGAGAACGGTACCGATGAAATTATTTCGACCCGCTCAAAAACTTTCCATAAATTAAATTTAGATTTAGAAAGCTTATCACTACATGAGTTATGTGAATTAATTCAAGCCCATCCAGGTTTGTTACGTCGTCCAATTATCATTGACGAAAAACGTATCCAAGTTGGATACAATGAAGATGAGATTCGTCGCTTTTTACCGCGCGGTGTTCGTACGTTTAAATTACGTGAGGCACAACGTTTAGCAAACGCATTACAAGCGTAACGAAACAAAGATTGAAGCAAACAAAGGAATGAACAGACACCGTGTATGATTACAGTGAAAAGTAATCACACACGGTGTTTTTAAACGTTATGAAACAAATACTTTTCTTTATATGTTAGAATAGGTTAAAATGAAAGATATAAACAGATAGAGGCTATCAAAATAAGCGATAGTGAGAGTAAAGAATACTTCTCGGTTGAGAAGGGAGAGTATAACGATGGAAATTGAACGCATTAATGAAAACACAGTGAAATTTTATATTTCATATGGTGATTTAGAAGAACGCGGCTTTAATCACGAAGATATTTGGTATAACCGTGATAAGAGTGAAGAACTATTTTGGAATATGATGGAAGAATTAGATTATGAAGATCAATTCAATCCAGATGGTCCCTTGTGGATTCAAGTACAGGCGCTGAAAAAAGGACTTGAGGTTGTAGTGACAAAGGCTAATTTAACCAAAGAAGGCATTAATATTGAATTGCCTCTAAACCAAAACGCTAAAGAAGAAGAAGATAAGGCATTAGACGATGTTGAAAAACAAATCGAAGCTATTTTAGATACTCAGACCGACAATGATAATGATGAAAAAGTAGAGTTGGATAGTTTGAATTTCGTGTTAAAAATTAAAGAACTTGAAGACTTAATTTCGTTAGCACATCAGCCAAAAGTGGAGGAGTTAACAGCTAATTTGTATTATTTTGAAGGAAGCTACTTTGCTGAGGTAGAATTCAATTCGAATAAAAATGACATTGATACAATTGATAATATTTTAAGCTTATTGTTAGAGTATGGTGATGAGTCAGAACGTTCACCTTATGTAATGAAAGAATATGGTAAAACAATTGCATCAGAAAAGGCTTTTTCAGTAATAAAAGCGAATTTCAGTAAATAATCATCCTAAAAAAATAGCAGTCTTTCTTTGGCTTTGCCAAAGAAAGACTGCTATTTTTTTAGGATGAAAGAGGAGTTATGTTGAATAAGGATTGGAGGGATATTATGCAACTAGCTCATAACCAAGCGTCACGACTGATACAAATCGATCAAGCAAAAGAGTCGGAAACTTATTATTGCCCGAGCTGTGGCGCACGTTGTGTGATTAAACGTGGCATGAGTAATCGGCCGCATTTTGCGCATCGACAAGGTCAGTCTTGTCAGAGTGGTGAAAGTGAACACCATTTAACGATGAAAAAAACGTTACATGCTTGGATTTCTCAAACAGATGAGGTTCACAGTGAGTTTTATTTTAAAGCGATAAAAAAGCGGGCAGATCTTTATGTCCCAGGAAATAACCATGTGCTTGAATATCAATTGTCGCATACAACCCATGAGGAACTAATTAAACGAACCCTAGCATACCATTCAATTGGATTACGAGTTACTTGGTTAATTGGAGAACTACAGGATAACAATAAAACGGTTGTAATCAGCCGCTTTATTGGTGGGCTGATTTCGTATCATCAGCAGTTGGGGTTTTACCTCATTGCTTATTCACCAACGACACAGCAATTCATCAGTTACGATAGCTTACAACAGCAACACGGTCAGTTTTTTTATGCCAGACAGCGGAGAGTAAAGGTGGCGGAGATAACCTATCGTCAACTATCACGCTGGTTATTTCGACCAAAAGAACAAGTGCATCATCCGCGGAGACAATACAGTGAGTTAAAGCGTCAAATACAAATCAATCGTTTTAATAGTAAAAGTAATCGCTCGTTTCGCTCATATCTCTATCATCGAAAAGAACATCTGCAGTATTTTCCTTATTTTGTCGGGGTCGAATTACCACAGCAGTGGTTCATTCAAACACCTGCCTTTGTCTGGCAGTATCACTTAATCCAGTGCTTTAATCAGCGGAAAAGTTACTCGGAAAGTGAGTTGCACAGATGGTGGTATGAAGTGATTAAACCGAAATCCTTTGTGACGATGACACCCGATAGCTATCAATTAGTAATAATTTATTTGCGCGTATTGCGGCAACTCAACAAACTAACGTATCAAAGTGGTCAGTATCAAATCGTCGCTCCCATTGGTTTTAATCGCATCGAACAGACGAGAGAGTGGTCACTTTTAACACGAGTCGTCCAGAAGGAAAGCACAAGATAGTCAGAATAATCTATTAATAAAAGGTTTTAATGTTGCACAAACGACAGCGATGTTGGATAATAGACACATACTAAGACAAAGGACTGATAAAAATGGCAACAAAAGTGGTTTTACGTACAGAAGTACCGGTTGAAGACACGTGGGATTTAACAACAATTTTTACATCAGATGAAAGCTGGGAAAGCGAATTTAAAGCCGTACAACAATTGACAGACGAGGCAGTGCGTTTCAAAGGAACCCTTGCTGAATCGGCAGACCAACTGTTGTCAGCCTTACAGTTTAGTGATGAACTAGTCGTTAGACTATCAAAAGTTTATGTCTATGCGAGCATGAAGCATGATCAAGATACCGGGAACACCGTCTATCAGGCGTTAAATAGTCGGGCCGAATCATTGGCATCTAAAGCGTCAGCAGCTTTATCATTTATGGAACCCGAACTACTAGCGGTTGCGGATGAAACAATTGCTACCTACGTATACGAATCAGCGCAATTACGTGTGTATGCCCATGAATTAGAAAAAATCACAAATAAGCGTGCGCATACGCTATCAGATAAAGAAGAAGCGTTATTAGCAAAAGCGGGTGAAGTTTTAAATGCCTCACAAAATACATTCGGTATTTTAAATAACGCGGACCTTCGTTTTCCGTCGATTGAAGATGAAAATGGTGAAACGGTTGAAATCACCCATGGCTTATATGGGCCACTGTTAGAAAGTAAAGACCGTCGCGTCCGTCGTGACGCGTTTCAAAACGTTTATCAAACATATAAAGCATTGTTAAATACGTTTGCCTCGACATTAACTGGGCAAATTAAAGAAGATAATTTCCGTGCGGAAGTTAAACAATTTACTGACGCGCGTGAAGCTGCGGTGTTTAGTAATAACATTCCGCAAACGGTTCATCAAACATTGTTGGAAACTGTAGGCAATAACGTTGACTTACTTCACCGTTATGTACGTTTACGCAAACAGGTGCTAGCTGTGGATGAACTCCATGTTTATGATTTATATACACCGTTAGTTGCAGATGTTGACGAATTATCGTTCACTTATGAGGAAGCAAAAGCTGTGACAATTGCGGCGCTCGCACCTCTCGGCGAAGAATATGTCAGTATTTTAAAAGAAGGTTTTGATAAACGCTGGGTTGACGTCGTTGAAAACAAAGGCAAGCGCAGTGGTGCCTACTCGGGTGGCTCATACGGAACGAATCCTTTTATCCTCTTAAACTGGCATGATACGTTAGATAATTTGTATACGCTAGTGCATGAATTTGGTCACAGTGTCCACAGTTATTTAACACGTAACAATCAACCAGCTGTCTACGGAGACTATACTATCTTCTTAGCAGAAATAGCATCAACGACTAATGAAAATTTATTGACGGATTATTTACTGAAAACATATGAAGATGAAAAAATCCAAGCGTATATCATTAATCATTTCTTAGATGGCTTTAAAGGGACTGTTTTCCGTCAAACGCAGTTCGCTGAATTTGAGCATGAGATACATCTTGCTGATCAAGCTGGCAAGGCGTTAACGGCTGAGTTTTTAACGGAATTATACTATGGTATTAATAAAAAGTATTACGGTGATACACTGGTACACGATGAAGAGATTGGTTATGAGTGGGCACGAATTCCTCATTTCTATTACAATTATTATGTGTACCAATATGCCACTGGTTTTTCAGCAGCGTCGGCCTTAGCGCAACATATTTTAACCGAAGGCGAACCAGCCGTGGCCCGCTATTTGACTTTCTTAAAGGCAGGTAACTCTGATTATCCGATTGATGTATTGAAAGCAGCTGGTGTTGATATGACGACAGCTAAACCGATTGAAGATGCCTTAAAGGTATTTGAGACGCGCTTAAGTGAGTTTGAAGAAATTATGGCGAAGAAATAAAAGTGAAATCAGTGCCAACAGCCAAGCGGCTAATACTGACAAATACTGTGGCATCCCTTTTTCTAAGGGATGCTTTTTTTCTTGTGAGATTATCTAACATTTTTTTAAAAATGTCAGAATAATCACTTTTTAAAAAGCTTGTTATATAAGGAAAGAACGATAATAGATTGGATTATTCATTAGAAACGGCCTTTTGTGACGCATTATAACTCGTTTTCAATAAATTAAACTTATGTTACTATCAAGTATAGGTTATTATTTTTGAAAGGGAGGATATGATGAAAAAACTAACAAAGTTAACAATGCTATCATTATTACTACTAATCGTGACAGTAATTGCGATGGGTTGTTCAAATGAGAAAGACTCAGCACAAAAAACATACACAATCGCAACTGATGTGACATTTGCTCCGTTCGAATACAAGGATAAAGGTGAATATGTTGGTATTGATATGGACCTGTTACAGGCGATAGCAAAAGACCAAGATTTCAAAGTTGAAATAAAACCACTCGGATTTAATGCAGCTGTGCAAGCGCTAGAATCAAAACAAGTGGATGGCGTTATTGCAGGTATGAGTATCACACCTGAACGTCAAGCAAAATTCAGTTTCTCTGATCCTTACTTTGACTCAGGAATTGTTATGGCAGTTGCCGATAAAGATAATACAGTCAAAAGTTATCAAGATTTAAAAGGGAAACGCGTTGCCATTAAAACCGGAACAGAAGGGGCAACTTTTGCTGAATCAATTAAAGCTAAATACGGTTTTAAAACAGTAACCTTTGATGACTCTGCTAACATGTATGATGATGTTAAAGCCGGTAATTCAGTGGCAGTCTTTGACGATTATCCCGTATTAGCATACGGCGTTAACGAAGGCAATGGCTTGAAAATTGTTACTCCAAAAGAAAAGGGGAATTCATACGGTTTTGCCTTGAATCAAACAGGTAACGAAGAATTGCTGAAAAAATTCAACAAAGGCTTAGCTAACTTAAAAGCGTCGGGTAAATACGATGAGATTATTAGTACATACTTAGGTGAGACACAGTCATCAGCATCGAAACAAGTGACGCTTGATCGTGATAAAACTTATACAATAGCAACAGATACGACGTTTGCACCGTTCGAATTTGTCAACAAAAAAGGTGAATTCGTTGGGATTGATATGGATCTTGTTAAAGCAATTGCTAAAGACCAAAACTTTATGTACGAAATTAAATCAGTCGGCTTTAATTCGGCTGTACAAGCATTAGAATCCAATCAAGTGGATGCTGTGATTGCAGGAATGAGCATTACGCCAGAACGTAAAGCCAAATTTGCTTTCTCTGATCCGTATTTTGATTCGGGTGTTGTCATGGCGGTAGCAGAAGATGATGATCAGGTGACTTCATATGACGACTTAAAAGGCAAACGAGTAGCGGTTAAAACCGGCACAGAAGGTGCAACCTTCGCCAACTCAATTAAGCAAAAATATGATTTCACACCGGTTGCCTTTGATGACTCAGACAGCATGTACAATGATGTGAAGACCGGCAACTCAGTTGCCGTGTTCGATGATTATCCGGTACTTGCTTACGGTGTTAAAAACGGCAACGGTCTGAAATTAGTGACAGATAAAGAAAAAGGTAATTCATACGGCTTTGCAGTCGGTAAAAATAAAAACGCTGATTTATTAACTGCCTTTAATACAGGCTTAGCGAACATTAAAACGAGTGGCGAGTATCAAAAAATACAAGACACTTACTTGAAAACGGATAAAGCCGAAACAGTGGCTAAAGATAAGACGTTCTTTGGACTGATTAAAGCGAACTATCCGGATTTAATGAAAGGTTTAGGGATGACCATCTTACTGACAGCGATTTCTTTAGCGATTGCTTCAGTCGTCGGTATTCTCTTTGGTTTCATGCGTGTATCGGCCAATCCGTTTGTGCGTTGGATTAGTATTATTTACATTGATATCTTCCGTGGGACACCATTGATTGTTCAAGCATTCTTTATTTACTTTGGTGTACCAACTGCCTTTGACTTCCGTCTCTCAGCCTTCGCTGCAGGTATTATTACCTTAAGCCTTAACGCTGGAGCTTACATGGCTGAAATTGTCCGTGGAGGGATTCAATCAGTTGATAGTGGTCAAATGGAAGCAGCCCGCAGTTTAGGTTTACCTTATAAAACAGCGATGCGCCGTGTCATCATCCCACAAGCAATTCGTGTGATGATTCCATCGTTCGTGAACCAGTTTGTTATGACCTTAAAAGATACATCAATACTCTCAATTATCGGTATTTATGAATTGACTCAAAGTGGTAAAATCATTATCGCTCGTGATTTAGAATCATTAAAAATCTGGTTAATTGTCGGGATTATGTACTTTATCGTCATCATGTGCTTAACGAAAGTATCTGATTTCCTCGAAAGGAGAATGGCAAATGGCAAAGTTAAACGTTAAACAATTAAAAAAATCATACGGTCAACTTGAAGTGTTAAAAGGCATTGACGTTGCAATTGAACAAGGCGAAGTGGTCTGTGTTATCGGGCCCTCTGGTTCAGGGAAAAGTACCTTTTTACGCTGCTTAAATAAACTTGAAGAAATCACAGCAGGTAATGTTATCGTTGATGGCAAGGATTTAACCGATAAAAAAATCAACCTCAATAAGGTGCGAGAACATATCGGTATGGTATTCCAACATTTTAATTTATTCCCTAACTTATCAGTGCTCGAAAACATAACGTTAGCTCCAACTGAGCTGAAAAAAATGTCGAAAGCCGAAGCCAAAGCGAATGGTTTGAAATTATTAGATCGGGTTGGTTTAGCGGATAAGGCGAATGTTTACCCTCAAACCTTATCTGGTGGTCAGAAACAACGTGTCGCGATTGCTCGTGCATTAGCAATGAACCCTGACATTATGCTTTTCGATGAACCGACCTCAGCGCTTGACCCTGAGATGGTTGGTGAAGTGTTACAAGTGATGAAAGATTTAGCCAAAGAAGGTATGACAATGGTCGTTGTCACACATGAGATGGGCTTTGCGAAAGAAGTTGGCGACCGTGTTATTTTCATGGACGGTGGTTATATTGTTGAAGAAGGTCATCCGGATGAGGTCTTTACAAAACCTCAAAATCCACGGACCAGCGACTTTTTAAATAAAGTGTTATAAATTAATTAGGGATTCTAAGGACTTTGTCTCTGAGACTGAAGATAAACGCTGTACTAGGTCGTTACGACTTGCTCGCTCGGGATTACGTACCATCAGTACGCGCACAGTCACTCGCTCGTCGTGCCTACTAGAACGAGAGGATATAACACCGTTTCTTTTCAGTCAAGTCATTTTGTAAACAAAGTCACTGTAATAGTATTACAAAGAAAAGGAAGTCTGTTTAGACTTTGTCTACAAACAGAGACAGTTGATATTAATCAACTGTCTCTTTTTATTTTTTTATATGTCTACTTTAAGTTATAATGATACCGATGAGAGAGGACGTGAAGACATGAAAAGTAAAAAACTAATCATAGTAGGAGCCATCGTTGTGGTGGCTATCGTAGTATTAGTTGTGATGTTAAGCAATCGTACGAGTAAGGAAGAAAAAGTCGCGACGGCCTTTATCGAAGCGATTGAAAGTCAAGATTACGATAAATTGGCACCGTTAATTAGCGTCAAAAAAACGAATGATGAAAAAAATAGCAAAGCGGTTGTCGCGCGTTATAAAAATGTGTTTTCGAGTATTGAAACAACGAAAACACAGGTGAGTGCTATTAAAATGATCCAAAATAAAGCGACAGATACGTATGAATTTAGTTATACAGCTCGTTTTAAAACATTTTTAGGCTGGACGAATAAGATGAAATATAAAGGGACTGTAGTAAAGACAGACGGTGAAGCAAAAGTTGTTTGGGAACCAAGTTTGATTATTCCCTTTATGTCGCCAGGTGATAAGATTGCGGTTAGCGAAGATGAAGCTGTACGAGGTGCAATCACAGATGTTGCAGGCAATAACTTAGCCTATAATAAGCGTCAAAAACAAGCAGGCCTTTATCCGAAACAACTAACTGAAGGTAAGGGGAAAGAAGCAAATTTAACCGCAATTGCGGCCTTATTTAAGTTAGAGAAAAAAACGTTAGAGCAAGAATTAGCTCAAGAATGGGTGAACGATGAAAGCTTCATTCCTTTGAAAATTGTGCCGCTCAGTTTCAAAGTACCCGATGATATTAATGGTGTCACTATGAATGAAGTAACAGCACGCTTTTATCCGTATGGAGCAGCTGCAGCCCACTTGATTGGTTATGTTGGTGAGGTTTCAGCTGCAGATATCGATAAGGAACCGAGCTACAAAGCCGGTGACTTAATTGGTAAGGCTGGGTTAGAAGCAACTTACAACACACGTCTAAAAGGCAAAAACGGTGGGACGATTACAGTCACTAATGATGTGACAGGCAAAGCTGATGAAATACAGTCGCAAAAAGCTGTTGCAGGTGAAAACATTCAACTCACGATTGATGGCGAGCTACAAAAACAAGCGTATGCCCAATTAAAAGAGACAGTTGGCTCTTATACGGCGTTGGATCCTAAAACGGGTGGTTTAACGGCGCTAGTCAGTTCACCGTCGTATGACCCTAATGAAATGACAGCTGGTATCAGTACGGCGGCGTATCAAAAACTAGCGGCGAACAAAAATCTTCCGTTTTTAGCGCGCTATACGGCTCGTTTTGCCCCCGGATCAACCTTTAAAACAATTACGGCTGCGATTGGGCTTGATGCGAAGGTGATTGATCCAACGCAAGCACAAGCAATTAGTGGCTTGAAATGGCAACAAGATAAGTCATGGGGTGATTATTTTGTCACCCGTGTCTCAGACGTGCCGCAGGTCAATATGACCGCTGCACTTGTGTATTCAGATAATATTTACTTTGCTCAAGAAGCACTGACAATCGGTCAAAAACGATTTGAGGCAGGCTTAGAAAAACTTCCGTTTGACGAGTCGCTTAAATTGCCACTAGAGATGGATAAGGCGCAACTATCTAATAAAGGTATCGATACTGATATCTTACTAGCGGATACTGCATACGGGCAAGGAGAGCTCTTAATGACACCAATCGATCAAGTGACAATGTATTCGGCATTCGCCAATGATGGTGCGATTGTTTATCCTCATTTAGAAGTGAAAGATAAGCGAAAGGATAAGGCGGTGTTTACAAAATCTGCTGCTAATACAGTCACAAAAGCCTTATATGAAACAGTCAACCGCACAGCTGGAACCGCGCACGGGCTTCAAACAACAGGACAAGAAATTGCGGCTAAAACAGGAACCGCAGAAATCAAAGATAAGCAAGATACAAAAGGTGATGAAAATAGTTTTGTACTCGCGTTTGATACAACAACGGCATCCTATGTCTCAGTCACAATGGTTGAAAAATCGAATAAAAACCTTAAAAACAAAAAAATAGTAGAGCTAACCAAACCAATTTTAGAGAACTATTATCAAAAATAAGCAAGCAGAAGACGACACCGTTTATGGTGTCGTCTTCTGCTTGTGACTGAAAATAAAGGCTATTCTAGGTCGTTACGACTTGCTCAATCGCGATTACATACTATCAGTACATGCACCGTTACTCGCTCATCGTGCCTATAACGAAAATGAAAAAAGCACTTAGCTGATGTAACTAAAGGATAGTGTTCATTTCGTAGGCAAAGTCACTGTATTAAGATTTGAAAGAAAAAGCAGTTTAATTCGATCGTGTCTACAATCTGAAGCATCGACCTAAGTGTTGCTGATTTAAGTTGAAGAAAGGCTGTCTTCTATTAAGTTCACATAGGCCTCGATGCCACTTTTTTCTAAATGGACACCGTCTGGTGCGAAGTATTCAGGATGTGAAATAGCGGTATCATACCAATTGATTAAGGATACTTGTTTGTTTTTAGAGGCTGTTTTCGCTAATAAATGATTGACAGCTGATTCCCATTTTCGTGGCACGCGTGTGTTTACCAAATAGACATGTGCGTTAACGAACTGTTTAATAACGTTATCCAAAGCGCTCTGTGAGAACGTTCCATTTGTACCGAGTGCTAAAAAAATAGCTGTTTTACTAGTGTCGAAGCTGCGATAATGTTGTGCAATTATCGTTGCCTCTACCATTTGTCGTCCGATTGCACCATCAATTGTAATCGGTGTTAAGGTCTTAGATAGTTTATCACTAATATCGATGGCGAGAGAATCACCAATAAATAAGTACTGTTGATAAGAGCGCTTATTAGTCTGTGTCGGTGGTGTTTTTTTTGAAGCTTTCTGTGTAATTTTAACTGTTGTTATTGGTTTTGGAGTGGGTTCTTCAAAAATAGTCATTACATTTCCAAGTGCGATACCAAAAAGAACAATCAGTGCAATGAAACAACTTTTGAGAAGCGGCTGTGTTTGTTTGAATTGTTGTGGTAGAAAGTGACGAAACACATGTTTAAAGCCATGTTGTCGAATGGGTGCTTCAACGTAGCGAAAAGATAATTCTGCTAACACGAGTGTGATGCTGAATTGAAGCAGTGATCGAGTGGGAGAAAAGACTCCAGCTGCAGTAATAGGTGTCGTTAAAATGATAACGGGATAGTGCCATAAATAAAGACTATATGAACGCGTGCCAAAATAGTGTAAGGGAGGAGTTGCCAATATTTTCGACCAAATCGTTAATGGGTGCGCAGAGACGAAAACCGCAATCATTGCTAAAAATGCAACGAGGACAAAACCACCATAGTAAAGAAAAGAACTTAGTTCAGAAAGGGTTAGTACTCCTATTAATAAAAGGGTGAAAGCGCCTAAGCCAATATAATTAAGCGTTTTTACAGCAGTTGCAGGTAATGGCTTTAAAAGCCGATTAGTTGGTATTGCAATCGCTAAAAGGGCACCAAATAGAAGTGCAAAACAACGGGTGTCTGTACCGTAATAAACCCTACTGGGATCACTGCCAGGAACGAAGAGCCAAGCCATCAAACTAATCGATAGGATAATCATTACAACGACCACCCCAAGCAATTGTTTCTTGTTTTGACAATATTTGAGTAATATGAGTAAAATAATGGGCCAGACAAAGTAAAATTGTTCCTCAATCGCGAGCGACCAAAGGTTTTTTAAGGGCGATCCCGCACCGAAAGAATCAAAATAACTAACGTCATGAAAAATAAACCACCAGTTACTTGAATAAAATAGGCTTGCAAGGGCATCGCCACGTAAGGTATGCAAAATGACAGGTTTAAACAGTAAAACATAGACGACAACAACGATAATTAGAAAATAAACAGCTGGAATAAGGCGCTTGAAGCGGCGGTAAAGAAATTTTTTAAAGTCAAACGATTGTGTTTGCTGCCATTCACGTAAAATCGCAGAGGTAATTAAATAGCCCGATAAGATAAAGAAAATATCAACGCCAATAAAACCACCTTGCGCCCACGGGGCATGAAGATGATAAGCAAAAACAACGAGGATGGCTACCGCGCGTAAGCCGTCGAGTCCAGGCAAGTAAAAGTTTTTTTTATTATTCATTTGAGTCCTCTTTTCGATGTATAATAGCTGTTTTTATTTCTTTTTGGTTACATTAACATTACAATTGTATTACAAAAGTTCGCGGATAGCAATATATAACTAGTCAAAATAAATAGTAGGATTGATGAATTCACACGCATTTGAGAAAAAGATTGTTTTTTGCTATATTAGAATTAGTTGTTTAAATTTTCTGACTAAGGAGACTGGTTATGACAGTAATTGCAATCATTGATATGGGATCAAATGCCATTCGCTTAACAATTTACGAAACGCTTACAAACGAGGAGACAAGGGTCATTGCAAAACATACAGCATTCACACGGTTAAGCGAGGGAATGAGTTCTGGTGGTGTGATTGCAACCGAAAAAATAGCTGAGGCAGTGGTTGTACTGGCAGGATTTTCTAAGATTATGAAACGTTTAGGTGTTCAGCGATATCAGGCAATTGCAACCGCAGCAGCGAGACGTGCCGTCAATCGTGCCGTTTTATTTGAGCGAATAGCTAGTGAGACAGGGATTAAGATGGCTCTTATTACGGGGGAAGAAGAAGCTACCTATGACTTTCTCGGTGTTAAGAAGGGCCTACCTAATCTACAAGAGGCCGTGATTATTGATACAGGTGGCGGTAGCTGTGAGCTTATTTATATGAAGAGGGGTGAAATAAGCGCCTTAGTCAGCCTTCCGATGGGGGCAGTTACGTTAACAAATAGATTCGGTACAGCCACCTACGAATGGTCAAGTGAACGTCTCATTCAAATGGAAACTCAGCTTGAAACAGCGTTTGAGCAGCTCATTTTTTTACAGGAAGCCAAAGGTGTTCCTTGTGTTGCTGTCGGTGGGTCGAATCGGAGTGTTGCTCGCGTTGCAAATGGTACTGAAGAAACTGTCCACGCTCAGGTGATGGATACGGCGGAAGTGTTAGCGATTATCGCAACTATCCAGTCAAGCACGCTTTTACAACGACAAGCAATCCCTGCACTAGGGAAGAAACGGTCAGAGACGATTGTCGCGGGATTAGCGCCGTTGAAAGTATTGCTAAGATATATTGATAGTCCACAACTAGTGTTTAGTGAATGTGGTTTAAAAGAAGGCGTACTCGAAAGCATGTGTCGACAAATAAACGAATAAAAAACGCCCCGGCAGTAAGTATCTAAGCTACTGTGAGGGCGTTTGTTTAGTTGATTTTCCAGAGGATACCTTGTTGAGTAATCGTTTTTCTCACTTTGTTTTGAAGGCAGAGTTTTTTAAGTTCACACGTAACTTGCTTTTCAGAAATATTGAGCAGACGAGCAATTTCGTCACAATTGGAAAAACGAAGTAAACGGATGCACTGTTCAATTGAAAGATTGATGTCTGTAATGGGCTCGTTCTGTAGTAATTCACGGAAGATATGTTGATAAATATCAAGCGAGTGTAAGCCTTCAATTTTAAGGCCTTCTTCTTCATGGTATCGGTTAAAGAAAACTAAGGATGGAGATTGAGTCACATCCATTTCAGCTGCAATTGAACGATCACATAAATAGGCTTTTTCTGTAATAGTAGAAGCAAGATCAAGTTGGAATTCATTCATATCCAAGCCCGACTGTGAAGCGATTTCAAGCAGTGTCTGCTGATTAGTGATTGTCTCTTTAGCAAGGTAGAGATGGTCGAACAATCGTTGGATAAATTCAGTTCCAAGACGATGACCTTGTAGCTCAGCTGCTTTAATCGCATAAAAAATTGTTCGATAACCTTCTTGTTTGTCACAACTGATACACGCTTCGAGATGAAGGACGTATCTTAGTTTAAAATAAGGGGCGTATTTAGTTTTTACTTTGCGAATAATGCGTTCTAATTCCCAAGAACTTTCATTTAAAGGATTGAAAAAGAGATAAAGTTCTAATGGTTTTTCAGTTCGTGTCTGTGGATGGAATGAGCGCTGATTCAACGAGTTCAACATAGTGTAATCACCTTGTCCTAATATTTAATGTAACTTCATTTTAGCAATCAAATGACAATTGGACAATTAATTTGCTTTGGAAATTAAAAACAAATGAGAATGGACTGTGAGTGAAAGCGGTACCTTTGTTGCTAATTCACCTCTTTAAGCGCCTGATAAAAACGAGCGACTTTGTTAGAAGTTGGCTGTTGTTTAATTGAAAAGGCCTCTAATAAGGCATTGAATTCGAGTTGCCCGATTTGTTCATCCGGTACTTCGAATTCGATTTCATAATCTTCTTGGCCTAAATAGCGGCTGTGATCTAACACGAGTAATCCTGATTGATAGCTGCATTCAATCCGCTCGGTCGTTAAACTGCCGAAACAGACAATCGCTTGAGGGTCAATACCACGGGCGATGAGGGCATCATATACTTCACCTTGAGGTAATGGGCTGCCGGCGAGGATGTCGTTCGTTTGCTCATCACTTAAGAAAGCGGTTGTTTCAAGCAAGCCAACAGGTAGGGGTGATTTTAAGGTCAGTTCGTTTTGTTTCGTTGCAAAGGTTCGGATACGCAAGCCGCAGTGCTGCTCTTTTAGTTGGTAATCTGGTGTGTCAAAATAACTGTTTGTTTGTGTAATCGTCGTCGCCGCTGCTGTTTTAAAATGAGCCAATAAGGCAGTGTATTCTGTTTTTGTCAGTAGGTTTTTGAATTCGATTTCGCGTTCTTGCATGATAAAATCCACCTTTCAAGTTGAGGGAATAAGCGTACTAAAGCTAAGAAATATGGTAAACTGTAAAAGTAGCGTAACATTAAACAGAGGTGAATTCAATGGAAGATTGGGATGGATTTTTAGCGCCATATCAACAGACTGTGGCTGAGTTGAAAATGAAATTAAAAGGTATTCGCACACAATATAAATTAGAGGGCAAACACTCTCCGATTGAATTTGTTACCGGACGTGTAAAACCAATTGAAAGTATTATTGATAAAGCTTCAAAAAAACACATCGAAGATACGCGTTTTGCCGAAGAAGTTACCGATATTGCAGGCTGTCGCGTTATGTGTCAGTTCGTTGAGGACATTGGCATAGTTGTCGATCATTTACGGAAACGCAATGATTTTCGAATTATTGAAGAACGCGATTACATTTCAAATAAAAAGCCAAGCGGCTATCGCTCGTATCATGTCGTGTTAGAGTATCCCGTGCAAACAATCAACGGTGAAAAAAAAGTCATCGCTGAAATCCAAATTAGAACATTAGCGATGAATTTTTGGGCGACAATCGAACATTCGTTGAGTTATAAATACAGCGATGAATTTCCGATTGAAATTAAAGAACGATTGCAACGCGCTTCAGAAGCTGCATTTCAGCTTGATGAGGAGATGTCGCATATCCGTGATGAAATTCATGAGGCACAGCTGTACATTAAAAAACAACAGCGCCAACATATTAAAGATCGAAAACATGTAAATAAGAGGTGAAATGAGTGAAATACGCGATTCGAACAAGGCATGATTTAATGTCGCAAGAAATACGTGTCCATCTAATTGAACGGTTTACGTCTTTAGGTTTAAGTGAGGATGAGAATGCACCTGATATTGTCGTTACAATTGGTGGAGACGGGACGTTACTCGATGCCTTTCATCACTATGAAAATCGTCTGGCTAATACTGCCTTTGTCGGTATCCACACAGGCCATTTGGGCTTCTATGCGGATTGGTTGCCTCACGAAGTCAATTCCCTTGCAGAAGGGATTGCACACGGAAAATACAGCATTGAAAGTTATCCGTTAATCGAGGTGCGCCTCAGTAAGGAAGATGCAGAGCCAAGTAAGTATTTAGTGCTCAATGAATCAACTTTTCGGATGGCTTCAGGGACTTTAGCGGTCGATGTTTATTTAGAAAATGAACTGTTTGAGTATTTTCGCGGCGATGGTCTCTGTGTTTCGACACCGACTGGATCAACCGCGTATAACCGTTCGCTTGGTGGAGCGATTATTCATCCGACCATTGAAGTGATGCAATTGACAGAGATGGCATCGATTAACAATCGTGTGTTTCGAACCATTGGTTCATCGTTGATTTTACCAAAGGAACAAAAAATTAAACTGATTCCGACAGGTGGTACGAAGTGCATTTTAACGATTGACCACCAAACGGAACTGCATGAAAATGTTACCCGTTTGGATTATGAATTATCTGCGAAAAAAGTGCAATTTGCCCGATTAAAAGCATCGACTTTTTGGAATCGTGTGCATAATTCATTTATTAACTAAGAGAAGGAACGATTGAATGAAACTTACATGGACAGTTACGCCTGCCGATAATGGCTTGTTATTACGGACTTTTTTAAGTCATCATCATATTTCTAAACGTTTGTTATCGGCAATTAAATTTAGCGGTGGTCAAATACGCGTCAACGAAAAGGTTGAAAATGTTCGCTATCAAGTATCAACTGGTGATGTGATTACGGTTGATACACCGATTGAACAAGAAAATGACTCGATCATCCCTGAAATTGGACCGCTTAAAGTACTATTTGAAGATGAGTTTATTTTAGTCGTGGATAAACCAGCGGGAATAGCATCGATTACGGCCCAGTATCATCCAACGCAAACGATGGCGAATTTTATTAAGGGCCATTACTATCAAAACGGCGAGAAACAAGCAATTCATATTGTCTCACGCCTTGATAAAGATACATCGGGAATCATGTTGATTGCTAAAAATCGCTTTGCGCATGCGCGTTTAAGTGAGTTGCACCAACAAGGACTCGTCAAACGGACTTATCGTGCCTTTGCCGAAGGGACTATCGCTGAATCAGGTGCAATCATTGCGCCAATCGGCCGTAAAGATGGTAGCATTATGATTCGTGAAGTGCGAGCGGATGGTAAATATGCTGAAACACATTATCAGGTGCGAAACCATTACCATGATTGGACGGATGTTAACGTCGAATTACGGACGGGACGGACGCATCAAATCCGTGTTCATTTTCAACATTTGGGTCATACTTTAATGGGTGACGATATGTACAAGGGCAGTGTGACACGTTTGAAACGACAGGCGTTGCATAGTGAAAAGCTACGATTAATTCACCCGTTTACCGGTGAGGAAATGAGCTTTGTTTGTGAATTGCCTGCCGACATGGCAGCCGTCTTGGCACAATCAGAGCTAATTACATCAATTCGATAGTTATTTATCGTAAAGTCATGTAAAATAGAAAAGGAAAATATCGTTATATAGGAGGCAATTATGTATTTGAACTTTGAAAATAAAACCGTTTTAATTATGGGTGTTGCAAATAAACGCAGTATTGGCTGGGGCATTGCTAAAGAACTTGATAAAGCCGGCGCCAAATTGATTTTTTCATACTCAAAAGAACGTTCAGCCAAAGGGTTATTAAAGTTAGCGCTTGAATTATCAGATTTGAATAAAGAACCAGATATGGTGAAATGTGATGTTACAAGTGACGAGGATATCGCTACAGCAGTGGCTGATTTGAAAGTCAAAGCGGGTCAGTTAAGTGGGATTGTACATTCGGTTGCCTTCGCTAACAAAGACTTTTTAGGTGATGCGTATTCAGCGGTCGATCGTGCTAGCTTTGCTCAAGCACTTGATATTAGTGCCTATTCGTTTACAGCTATTATTCGAGCAGCACACCAAGCGGAGTTATTAGCTGATAATGCGAGTCTGATTACGTTAACGTACTTAGGTGGCGAACGCGTTATTCAAAATTATAACTTGATGGGTGTGGCGAAAGCGGCCTTAGAATCATCTGTTCGTTATTTAGCGAATGAGTATGGTCCAACTGGCATTCGGGTCAATGCGATTTCAGCCGGACCAATCCGGACGTTGTCTGCTCGTGGTGTGGGGAACTTTAGTGAGTCTCAAAAAATGGTTGAAGAACGCGCACCATTGCGTCGCGTTACGACTTCAGAAGAAGTCGGCACAACGGCATTATTCTTATTAAGTGATATGGCAAGTGGGATTACAGGTGAAAACATTCATGTTGATAGTGGTTACCACATCATTGGTTACTAAACTGAATGACTAAGCGGTTCACACTTCTTCAGAAACAAGCAAGATAAAGAGGTGCGCCTTCTTATGTTGCTTTTTTTTATGGATGACCGTCAAAAAGAACAGACGAGGAGGCAGTCGAATGCAAACCAAACAAAAAACAATCGTGTTAGTTGGTTTTATGGGTGTTGGTAAAACAACCATTGGTCGAGAATTAGGCAAACGGACGCTGCTTCCGTTTGCCGATAGTGATGATTTGATTGAACAGCAGACAAAGATGTCAGTGCAAGACATTTTTGCAACTAAAGGTGAAGCGGCTTTTAGAGCGTTAGAAGAAGAACTCGTTATCGCGCAATTACGCGATAATAAGACGCATATTTTAGCGCTTGGCGGTGGTGCATTTATGAATGCTAACATTCGCACGGCTTGTTTACAGGAAGCAACGACCGTCTATTTGAAGATGGATTGGGAGCTGTGGCAAAAACGATCGCGCAAATTAAAACGGTCACGTCCGCTGTTAAAGACCAATACACCAGCTCAAATCCAACAGTTATTCACTGAACGCGATAAAATTTATCGTTTAGCAAATGAAACAATTGTAACCAATCACTTAACGGTCAATGAGATTATCAAACAAATATTAGCAAACTAACTTGAAGGTGGGGCTTTTGAATGAACGGTAAACAAGCAGCAGGAGAACGGGCAGTTGACTATATTAAAGATGGCATGATAGTTGGCTTAGGTACGGGGTCAACAGTGTTTTATTTTTTACAGGCTTTGGCAAAGAAAGTCGCAGAGGGATTACAAGTAACTGGAGTCGTCACCTCAATGCAAACAGCAGCCTTAGCAAAAGAACTGAACATTCCTTTAATGGATCTTAATGAGGCAACAACGATTGATGTTTGTATTGATGGCGCTGATGAGATTTTTGTGGCGGATGGCTCTGTTTATGGGATTAAAGGTGGCGGTGGTGCACTGCTGTTCGAAAAACTTGTGGCTGAAGCAGCACAGCAACGTATTTGGATTGCCGACGAATCAAAGACGGTCACACAGTTAGGTGCCTTCGGTCTGCCGGTTGAGGTGGTTCAGTTTGGCTATCAACAATTGGAACGAGCGCTTGCAAAACGAGGATATAACCCAGTGTTGCGTCGCTCTGCTGACGAGACACCTTACCTAACTGACAGTGGCAATTACATCCTTGATTTACAGTTCGAGCCGATTACTGAGCCACTCGCCTTAGCGACTGAGTTGAAGCACATGACTGGTGTGGTTGAACACGGCCTCTTTAATCAAATGACAGAAGTAACGATTATCGCAACTGCTACTGGGGCGGTCAGTGTCGCAACTTTTTAAAGAAAGAAGGTCTAATCATGTATGCAAAACTGAGTACCTGTGCCAATGAACAACGGGTGATTGGTCTCTATCATCACGACGCGTTTATGATTGGTGTCGTAGTAGCGGTTAATCCACGGCGGATTGGGATCGAGTTAGTGGCACCAAGTGGACGGACAGAAGGGCTGATTGTGATGGAAACAGCAGCCATTAAACAACTTGAAGTGGCAGAACCTTATTTACTTGAAATTGAAAATCGCCGTTCGGAGCAAGTGACGCAGCTGTTACCATTGCAGTTGAATAGCTTTAACATTGTTGATTCGCTCTGTAAACAGCTGCAGGCTAAAGTTATTCTTTGTCGTATTCAGACGATTTTTGAACAGAACAATGGCTATTTAATTGGCGAGGATAAAACCACATTACAGTTGCAAAAGATTGATGTCTATGGCAAAAAAGGAGCGGTTGTTGACTATCACAAGGCCGAGGTGCTAACGCTCAGCTGCCTCGATGATGAATTGGTTGCTTTGCAAAAAACGGTAACCTTTGTCAATAGCTAAAAAAAGAGTACGACCCTCATTTCTTCAAGGAAGAAGTGAGGGTCGTACTCTTTTTTGTTAGGCATGTACAGCGATTTTATAGTCCATATCGATGTGCCAAATACCGCCCATATCGATGTATCGTTCACCAGTTGTCGCAACGAATCCAAGCTTTTCATAAAAAGGAACAGCATGCTCTTGAGCAGACAAGTATAAAGAGTCAAGCTGCTCTTCACGGGCTGACTGTTCAATCGCTAAAATTATCTTGCGACCAAAGCCTTTGCCACGTCCTTCTTTTAAAACACAAATACGTTGTAATTTACCGCGGTTATCGTGAATGTATAAACGACCAGTTGCGACTGGATGACCTGTTTCATCATCGTAGGCAAGGAAGTGTTCGCATTCAGATTCTTTACCATCGTTATCTTCATCGGGAGAAAAGTTTTGTTCTTCAACAAAGACCTTCTCACGAATCGCTTTCACAATTGCTAATTCCTCGGTATTTTCAGGGTTAATTTTAACTACAGTCATGGTTCTTAAAACTCCTTTTCATTAAAAACTTGTAAGCTTTGCGCTAATTGATCAGACCAATGTCGCCACAGATGGGCGCCGTTAAAGGTCCAACCAGTATAATCTGTCTGTTCGGACCAAATGGTTGCTAGTTGTTGATTCGGGGTTGTGAAATCACAATCCGGCTCGCCAAAAGTAGTGTCGACGTGTTGCTCATCTGTTCCGTAAGTGTGTGAGATGACTAATGAAACGGGTGTCGTTGTGCGACATTTTTCGAGCAGTGTCTCATCTAAAAAAGGCGAGAATAAACATACTTTACCAAAAGTGAAGCGGTAACGCAAGCAAAGGGCTAACGAAAATGTGGCGCCGAGTGAGACCCCAGCGAGGTAACGTCCCTGTGCCAGTTGCAGTGAAGGCAGCTTCGCATCTAAATAAGGTGTTAATTCTTCGGCAATACAGCGTTGATAGTTACTGAATGATGCCCCATTAGGATGACAACGTTCAGCTCGTAGCGCGACGGACTCATACGGAATTGCAATTGTAATGTAGCTATGAAGCGTACCAGCTAACATCGCCGCATCACTTTTAGTAAACAAGTCGCCATATGTGATGAAATCTTGCCCATCTTGCACAATTAGGTACGGGTACTTATGTGTCGGATCGTAATGTGGTGGGTAGTGAATGATAAAGGTTAAGTCGGTCTTTAAAAACTGACTATAAAGTTGGTGCTGTTCATCCAAACGGGCCGTCATGGGCTCACCTCCGTGCTTATTTTTTAAATTTCATGGTTGTAATTGGTAGATGGAAAATAAAAGTAATAAGTGTAATGATAAACATCGCGATAAAGACCGTATGCAAGCCACTGAATAAAATATGTTTAAGTTGTGCAACTGCTTCTGCGGCAATTGGTGCATGATTGGGATTGAGCAATTGCGTTAAATTAGCGTGTGTTACACCGGCTGTGGTTGCATCAGCTAAATGACGTGTTGTCACCGAGTTGAAAATGGTACCAAAGACAGCCATCCCCATCACTTGTCCGAGGGTACGGAAGAGGGTGTTAACAGATGTAGCTGATCCCATGTCGGTAGGTGCGACGACATTTTGTGCTGTAATGGTCGTCATCGTAATCGTAATTCCGAAGCCGAGTCCCATCACCGCAGAAGCACCGAGGAACAGCCAAATCGAAGCGGTCTGTGTCAACACCATCAGCCAAAGACCGGCGAGGGCAATCACAAACGTCCCTAAACCAATGACACGACGAATCGTGCTGTTTTCAATCATTTTACCACCGATAAATGAACCGAGGATCCACGTGATTGACATCGGTGCGAGCGTGAATCCGGCAATCGTTGCGCTTAATCCGAGAATACCTTGTACCCACATCGGCATATACACGTTAACACCAATTAAAAAGGCACTTGCTAAAATAGCGACACAGTTGGCGAAGGTAAACGAACTGTTTTTAAACATCGGTAACGGTAAGATGGGGTATTTCGTACGATTTTCTTGCCAAACGAAGAGTCCAAGAAAAACAAGCGCTATTGCAAACGCAATTAGTACACTCGGTGCAAGCCAACTTAAGGTGTCACCAGCTAATTGAAATCCGAGTAACAAGGCGACTAAGCCGATTGTTAAGAGGAAGGTGCCGATGTAATCAATCGTCTGCTCAGTTTTGCTGACTTCTTCATGGAAGTACATCTTCATTAAGATGATGAGGATAATCCCAATCGGCACGTTGATGAAGAAAATCCAGTGCCAGGTTAAGTAATCGACGATGAATCCGCCGAGGAGCGGACCAAAGATACCAGCGATACCCCAGGCGGCTCCATTAAGGCCCATAATTTTTGCTCGCTTATCAACTGAATAAATATCAGCGATAATAATAAAGCTTAACGGCATAATCGAGCCAGCTCCAATCCCTTGGATGGCACGATAAATAATTAGTTGGGTCATGTCTTGCGCAAAGCCACAAAGGGCCGAACCAATCATGAAGACAATCGTTCCGATAATGAATATCGGTTTTCGGCCATAAATATCAGCTAATTTACCAAAAATCGGCACACAGACAGCTGATGTTAATAAGTAGATTGAAAAGACCCAGTTCATAATTGAAATACCGTTGAGTTCACTAACAATCCGTGGCACGGCTGTAGAAACAATGGTGCCTTCAATCGCGGTCATAAAGGTTGAAACAAAGATGGCGACAGTGACCCATTTTACATGTGTTTTTTTCAAAGAACATTCTCCTTTACTAAGCTCGTTTGCGGCGAACCTAATGTGTTATTTGCTAATCATAACAAGCAAAGTCAGGCTTCCATTTAGCGCCTAAATGGAAATGATACGTGTTGTTTAAGAGCTGCTATTATTTTAACATTTTTAACGGTAATAGGCGAATAACGCTCATCAAAAGCTGACGGTATTCGTTAGGCCTCCAATTGTGTATAATTAAGGTGAATTAGAGTTCTAGATAACTCACTGAATGAAGGAAAGAAGGCTGACACAAATGACAATAACAACTGAAAAAACAATTGCAACCTTATTCGAATTGACACAAATTGCAAGTCCAACCGGCTATACGGAGTCAATCATGTCGTACATTACCGACCGCTTGACAGCGATGGGATTAACAGTAGCGCCGACTAATAAAGGCAATCGCATCGTGACTATTCCTGGTAAAAACAACACAGAGCAACGCTTATTAACGGCACATGTCGATACATTAGGTGCGATGGTAAAAGAAGTGAAGTCCAACGGTCGTCTAGCTTTATCGCTTGTGGGTGGGTTTCGTTTTAATGCGATTGAAGGAGAGTACTGTACAATCACGACCGCCAGTGGCAAAACGTATACTGGCACGATTTTAATGCATCAAACAACGGTGCACGTATATGCTGATGCGGGCTCGGCTGAGCGAAATGCAGCTAATATGGAAGTTCGAATTGATGAAAAGGTGGCAACGGCTGCTCAAACACGTGAATTGGGCATTGAAGTCGGTGATTTTATTAGTTTTGATGCCCGTAGTACACGTAGTGGTGATTTTATTAAGTCACGTCATCTAGACGATAAGGTGAGTGTTGCTGTTTTGATTGAAACGCTTGGGCGTCTCGTAGCAGAACAGCAGACCTTACCCTACACAACTCATTTCTTAATTTCCAATAATGAAGAAATCGGCTATGGTGGTAATTCGAGCATCCCTGAAGAGGTGGTAGAGTATATCGCTGTTGATATGGGGGCAATCGGTGATGGGCAAACGAGTGATGAGTACCATGTGTCAATTTGTGCGAAGGACAGCAGTGGTCCTTATCATTATGGTCTACGGCAACATTTAGTGGGATTGGCACAGGCGCAACAGCTGGCTTACTGCGTTGATATTTATCCGTTTTATGGCTCCGATGCTAGTGCAGCAATGAAGGCTGGTGCTGATGTGAAACATGGCTTAATTGGTGCGGGAATCGAAGCCTCTCATGCTTACGAACGGACGCATAAAGAAGCGATTACAGCGACAGAGCAACTCGTATGGGCCTATATATTCTCACCATTAGCCGACAACAAATAGCTGTTTTTTCACACGAACGCTAAAGTTATCGTCTGAAATATGCTATACTAATTTTATGTCAATTTTAAGTTACGGAGGAAGTCCGATGTAGTTTATTTTGTTAAACATCAGATTCTATTTAGATAAACGGAGGGTATTCATGATAGACGCAATTAAAAAAGAAATTGAATCGCGTAAAACGTTTGCGATTATTTCTCACCCCGATGCGGGTAAAACAACGATTACAGAACAACTCTTACTGTTTGGTGGTGCGATTCGTTCAGCCGGAACAGTAAAAGGTAAAAAGTCAGGTAAGTTTGCCACATCCGATTGGATGGATATTGAAAAACAACGTGGTATCTCGGTAACAAGTTCAGTGATGCAATTTGATTTCGATCATTACCGCATCAACATCCTTGATACTCCTGGTCACCAGGATTTTAGTGAGGATACGTACCGTACATTGATGGCGGTCGATAGTGCAGTGATGGTAATTGACTCGGCTAAAGGGATTGAACCACAAACGATGAAACTGTTCAAAGTTTGTCGCATGCGCGGTATTCCCATCTTTACCTTTATTAACAAATTAGACCGTCCGGGTCGCGATCCAATGGACTTGATTTCAGAATTAGAAGAAGTGCTGGGCATTGGTGCTTATCCAATGAACTGGCCAATCGGGATGGGAAAAGAGTTGATTGGTAACATTGACCGCTATAATCACCGTATTGAGCAATATCGTTATGAGGACGAAGCGGACCGCTTTATCCCTCTTAATGATAAAAATGAATTATTGGCACCTCATGCTGTGCAGGAATCAACTTATTTTGATGAAGCAATGGAAGAAATCAACTTATTAGATGAAGCAGGCAATGAATTTGATGAAGCGGCGATTTCAGCTGGTGAATTAACACCTGTCTTTTTTGGTAGTGCCTTAGCCAACTTTGGTGTTGAAAACTTCTTATCAACTTTTGTTGATTTTGCTCCAGCACCGCAACCGCGCCAAACTGAAGAAGGTGACTTAGTTGATCCAACCGACAGCAAGTTCTCTGGTTTTATTTTCAAAATCCAAGCCAATATGAACAAAGCCCATCGCGATCGGATCGCCTTCGTCCGTATTTGTTCGGGGGCGTTTGAAAAAGGCATGAACGTTCATTTAGCACGGACAGGTAAAACGATTAAGCTGAATAACTCAACCCAATTTATGGCCGATTCTCAAGAAATTGTGAGCCATGCCGTTTCGGGTGATATTATCGGTTTATATGATACAGGTAACTATCAAATTGGGGACACGATTACGATGGGGGCTAAAAACCTGCATTATGAAAAAATGCCACAATTCACACCGGAATTGTTTATGCGTGTGTCAGCTAAAAACGTCATGAAACAAAAACATTTCCATAAAGGTGTCGAACAATTAGTACAAGAGGGTGCCATTCAGTTGTACAAAACATGGCATGCGGGTGACTACATGCTTGGAGCTGTTGGTCAATTACAGTTCGAGGTGTTTGAACACCGGATGAACAATGAGTACAATTCTGAAATCATCATGGAACCAATGGGCAAGAAAATGGCGCGTTGGATCAAACCAGAAGATGCGGATGAAAAATTAGCAACGACTCGTAATATGCTTGTGCGTGACCGTTACGATCAACCCGTCTTCTTGTTTGAAAATGAATTTGCCTTACGCTGGTTTAGTGATAAGAACCCGGATGTTGAACTGTTTGAATTAATCTAAGCTAAGATAAAAGGAGGGGACCGATTAGTTTCGGTCCCCTCCTTTCAGATTGTAGATAAAGTCTAAACGGATTTCATTTTCTTTCGAATGCTATTACAGTGACGTTGTTTACGAGCTGATTTCACTTTCATTTCTCTAGCTATTATTACAACAAAGTGGCCAAATCGCCTGTAAATACGAGCAATAGTAGTAATCCGGCTACAATTAAAATGACTGCGATGAGCAGTAGGTTGAAAAAACCGAGTTTAGAGATGCGTTTTTTTGAGGATTTAACAAGTAAAAAGGTCCAAAGTAAAAAAATAAAACCAATAATAATTGTGGCAATAGGAATTGAATAATAACTCATTGAAAGATACCTCTATTCTTAGATTGATAGAAACAACGTTAGTGAAACTATACTTCATTTTACACTTAAATAGAATTCCATTGCAACTATATCAGCATAATAAGCCAGCTGCAAAAAAATCGTAAAAAAAATTGACGAATGAATTGGCCATATGTTACGATATACTCAATTAAATATCAGTTTGACATTTTGTGTCAAAGGGGAGTAGCGTTGCTTACTGTTGATAACAGTAAGCAAGATAAAGTCGTCAATACATGGATTAATTCCATCGGTTTTATCAACATGTGTCATGTCAGCGAGACCTTTGTCCACACTTATTTAAGGTGGGCAAAGGGCTTGTTTTTTTGTTTAAAAAAAGGGGTCTAACCGCCATACACCTTAAACGTCACTGGGACTTTAACACAGATAATTTAGAGGAGGCGATTTTTTGGATGCAGCAATGTTATTACAGTATGGTTGGGTTTTAATCGTATTAATTGGATTGGAAGGAATTTTAGCGGCTGATAACGCGGTCGTGATGGCAGTAATGGTGAAACACTTAGAGCCAGAACAACAAAAAAAGGCGTTGTTTTATGGTTTGGTCGGAGCGTTAGTGTTCCGTTTTATCGCGTTATTCTTAATCGCAACCTTGGCTAAATATTGGCAGTTGCAAGCGCTTGGTGCAGTTTACTTACTTTACATAGCGGGTTCTAATCTCTATAAGAAATTCGCCCATAAAGAAGGCGAACATAAAACTAAGAAACGTAAGCAAGGTGGTTTCTGGGCGACGGTCATTAAGGTTGAAGTGGCAGATATTGCCTTTGCAGTTGATTCAATGTTAGCAGCAGTGGCATTAGCAATTACGTTGCCACCATCAGGTTGGGGCCATATTGCTGAGATTGACACAGCGCAGTTTATCGTTATGTTCCTTGGTGGCGTGATTGGCTTAATCATCATTCGCTTTGTTGCAACAGCGGTGGTGAACTTGTTGAAAAAATACCCCGCACTCGAAACTGGGGCATTTGTCCTCGTCGGTTGGGTCGGTGTCAAATTGGTTGTTATGACCTTAGCGCATGAAAAAGTAGCGCTGTTAGACGCACACTTCCCACATGGGACAGTGTGGCAAAGTATTTTTTATGGCGTGATGGTATTGATTATTGTAATCAGTGTGATTGTATCGCGTAAAGCAAAAGAAACAACAGTTTAAAATGACTCAATCAGACACTTTACAAAGTGTTTGATTGAGTTTTCTTTATGCAAACAAACATGTGAAGAAATTTAATGAAGAAGGTGTCAAAATGGATGCAAGTCTTTTTTTACAATACGGTTGGGTATTTATCGTATTGGTTGGTTTAGAAGTGGTGTTATCAGCCGATAATGCAGTCGTGATGGCGGTAATGGTTAAGGGATTAGAGCCACAGGCGCAAAAAAAAGCACTGTTTTATGGTTTAGTGGGTGCGATGGTTTTACGATTCACAGCGCTGTTTGTCATATCGCTCTTGGTTGATATGTGGTATATACAAGCGCTTGGTGCGTTGTACTTGCTCTATTTAGCGGTGAAACATTTTATGACGGAAGAAGCGTCAATGACTGCCATAGATACCGACAGAAAGTCCCAATCATTTTGGGGGACGGTGTTGAAGGTTGAATTGTCGGACATCGCCTTTGCGATTGATTCGATTTTAGCTGCGGCGGCCTTAGTGATTACCTTACCGAGTACACATACGTTCTCAATTGGTGGTATGGATGGCTGGAAGTTTATCGTGATGTTTATTGGTGGTTTTATCGGGTTATTGTGTATTCGCTTCGCTGCCACTAAAATTGTCCGTTGGTTAGAACTTTATCCTGTTTTAGAACAGGCGGCCTTCTTGCTTGTCGGTTGGGTCGGTGTGAAATTAGCGGTCTTAACCTTGGCACATAAAGATATCGGTGTTTTAGCGCTTGGGTTCCCAGAAAGTATCGGGTGGCAAGTTACATTCTGGGGTGTTATGATAGTCATTATTATCGGCGCATTAATTAAGATAAAGTTGACACATCAGAAAGGGTGAATTAACCATGTTCTATCACTTGCGATTACGATTGCGTAATTTGACGCCAGTACAAGCGATTGTATCGTTTTATTTTGTCGCGATGACAGTTGCCACACTCGTTTTGTTATTGCCGATTGCAAAAAAGCCAGGGCAAGAAGTGTCGTTCATTGATACGTTATTTGTCGCGGCAAGTTCAGTCAGTGTCACTGGTCTATCGCCTGTTAGCCCAGGAGGTACCTACAGTACGTTTGGTCTTGTCTGTATGATGATTTTCTTCCAAGTCGGAGGCCTCGGTATTATGATGATGAGTACATTGTTTTATTTGATGTTGCGACGTCGAATTGGTTTGAAACAACGTCGTCTCATTCAAACGGATGTAAATGCCTACTCAATGAGTGGCATGGTTAATCTGATTCGTGACGTGTTTATTATTATTACGACGGCAGAGGTAATCGGCGGTATTTTGATTGGTTTATACACGATTCCTCATTATAAAGATGTGGGTTCAGCTTTCTTCCATGGTTTCTTCTTGAGTGTTGCAGCTGCCACTAGTGCAGGGATGGATATGGATGGCTTATCAATGGAACCATTCGCGGGTGATTATTTCATCCAAACGGTTGTCATGTTATTAATGATCATGGGGGGCATTGGTTTTCCGGTGCTGTTAGAAGTCAAGCGCTTTTTAATTGGACGAAAATCAACGAAGCGACCCTTTCGTTTTTCGCTCTTTACGAAATTAACAACCTTTACTTATTTTGGTCTCTACTTTGCAGGGGCGATGTTAATCATTCTCCTAGAATTTAATAAATTCTTTAGTGGGATGACTTGGCATCAAGGCTTGTTTTATTCCTTATTCACCTCGGCGACGGCCCGCAGTGGTGGTTTTACTTTGCTGGATTTAAATCAGTACTCGGCCACGACCTTATTGATTTTAATTTTATTTATGTTCATCGGTTCATCACCCAGTTCAACGGGTGGTGGGATACGGACAACAACCTTTGCAATGACGGTGTTGTTTATTTTTGCAACAGCACGTGGCCATAAACATGTGCATGTATTTGGACGTGAGCTCATTGAAGAAGATTTAAGAAAAGCCTTATCGGTCACCTTGTTTTCGGGCTTGCTTTGTTTCACTTCGGTCTTAATTTTATCGCTAACAGAGGTCAATATTCCTCTGATGTCATTAATGTTTGAAACGGCATCAGCCTTCGGGACATCGGGCTTGTCACTCGGTGCAACGGCTCAACTGTCTATCGTTGGTAAACTGGTTATTATTATGTTAATGTTTGTTGGACGGGTATCGATGATGTATATTTTATTGTTTACAGCAGCGAAAACAGATAATGAATATGGGTTTAGATATCCGAAAGAAAAGGTTGTGTCAGGCTAGCTGACAATAGCCAAAAGGAGTCCAGATGACGAAGATAGCGAAGTGGTTGCTTCTCATTGGTTTATGCGTGGTTGCCGCAATGGGGACAGATGCGTACCTTTCCCAAAAAACAGAAATAAAACCAGTGAAGCAGGTACAGAAAGCACCGAAGAAGGCAGTACCCCCACCTGGAAAAGCGGAAGAAACACAGAGATGGTTAACACGTGAAACACCGGTTAAAATACCGATTTTAATGTATCATAGCATTTCGAGCGGTAATTCGTTACGGGTGCCACCTACAGAATTTGAGCAACAGATGCAGTTTCTTAAAGAAGCAGGCTATTACACCTTAACCCCAGCTGAATTGTATCAGGCCTTTGAAACGAATACGGTTCCAGCCGAAAAGGTAGTCCTTATCACTTTTGATGATGGCTATACCGATAATTACACAGCAGCTTTACCGGTGTTGGAACGCTATGGTCTTGCGAGTACTGTTTTTATGATTACAGGCACTACTGGAAAACCGAATCATCTCACAATCGAACAAATGAAAGCAATGCAACAGCAGCAGGTGACGATTGAAAGTCATACGGTCAATCATCAAGAACTGAACCTGCTGGCCAAAGAGACGCAGTTAACCGAAATGATTGATTCGAAGCGGTTTATTAAAGACGAGCTCGACTACGATAGCATCATCTTAAGTTATCCTGTCGGTCGATACAATGACGAGACGTTGGCAGCCGCTAACACCGCCGGCTACAAACTAGCCGTTACGACTGAGCCAGGGCTTGCGTCTAAAGCTGACGGGTATTATCAATTGAAACGTGTGCGGATTACACCGGGCTTAAGTATCGAAGGTTATCGCACTTTAATTGAAAATGGTTTGTAAAAAGGATTGACAGTTACAAAGTGACGTGGTAATATAAATCTTGTGAGTTTAAATAATACATGAAAGAAGAAGTTTCCGCTTCTCGCCTTGTTGACGTCATTGTTTTCAGGCTAACAAACTATTTAATTAAGTCTGTTTGCGGGTATTTCTGAGATGAAATGCCCGTTTTTTTCATGTTTTTGAACATCATGCTAGGTTCAATTTAATTTGGAGGTGGATTATCATTAGCAAAGACAACACTTTGATCAATGAAAATATTCGTGCTCGTGAACTTCGTGTAATTACTCAAACTGGTGAGCAGTTAGGTGTAACATCTAAACATGATGCACTCGAACTTGCAGAACGTGCAAATCTTGATCTTGTTCTTGTTGCTCCGAACGCAAAACCGCCAGTAGCCCGTATTATGGATTACGGTAAGTTCCGATTCGAACAACAAAAGAAAGACAAAGAAGCGCGTAAAAACCAAAAGACAATTACGCAAAAAGAAGTACGACTAAGTCCAACAATTGATGAACATGATTTCAATACAAAATTGCGTAACGCAGTTAAGTTCTTAGAAAAAGGCGATAAAGTGAAAGCTTCTATCCGTTTCAAAGGACGTGCGATTACACATAAAGAAATTGGATTAGAAGTTCTAAACCGTTTTGCATCCGAGTGTGCAGAAATTGCGACAGTCGAATCAAAAGCTAAAATGGACGGACGTAGTATGTTCTTAGTTTTAGCGCCGAAAGAAAGCTAATCGGGGACAGCATTTAATGCTGTGTTAATACAAGGAGGAAAAAACCATGCCAAAAATGAAAACACACAGAGGTACAGCTAAACGTTTCAAAAAAACTGCTTCAGGTAAATTGAAACGTGGCCGTGCTAAAACAAGTCACTTGTTTGCAAACAAATCTACTAAAGCAAAACGTCATTTACGTAAATCTGCATTAGTATCAGCTGGCGATATGAAACGTATCCGTCAACAATTAGACAACATCAAATAATCGAAGTCGTCCAAGAAACGACCAAAAATCATTGTTTTTAAAATCAGGAGGGAATTCTTATGCCACGAGTTAAAGGCGGTACTGTAACACGCGCACGTCGCAAAAAGGTCATCAAATTAGCAAAAGGTTATTACGGAGCAAAACACATTATTTTCAGCGTAGCTAACCAAGCTGTAATGAAAGCAAACATGTATGCTTACCGTGATCGTCACCAAACAAAACGTAACTTCCGTAGATTATGGATTGCTCGTATTAACGCAGCAGCTCGTATGAACGAATTATCTTACTCTAAATTAATCCACGGCTTAAAATTAGCTGGTATTGATATGAACCGTAAGATGTTAGCTGAATTAGCAGTTAATGATTTTGCAGCATTCACACAATTATGTGACGCAGCAAAAACAGAATTAGCTAAATAATAGCGCTAAAGCCTCTCCTTGTGAGAGGCTTTTTTGTGTTTAAGCACGTCAACAAAAGTGAGCGATTCATGTTAAAATAAAAGAGAACAGTCCGTTAGCGACTGCAACATATCAGGGGGTATTACAATGACATTAGCAAACATTAAAACAATCGTGACCGATATGGATGGGACAGCTTTAACATCAAAAAAAGAATTGCACCCAATTACCTTAGCGGCCTTTAAACAATGGCAGGCACAAGGAGGTCAGTTGATTATGGCAACGGGACGACTCGATTTAGGTGCGCGTATTTATGCCTCACAAATGAACATCAGCTTGCCCGTTATTTCATGTAACGGTGCTTTAATCCGTGACTGGACAACTGGCGAGGTGTTATTTAAAAACGCAATACCGCTTGAAACGATGCAAAAAACAGTTGCGATTGCGCAAAAACATCAGGTTCCTTATCACATTTATACAACAGAACGTTTACTTAGTCCGGCATTATACGGCACGATGGAACGTTATGTCAAAATTAATGCGGAAGCTAAAACAGAGGATGAAAAAACACCGTATACGATTACACCAGATATTTTAGGTGCCTTACATGAAGATGAGGCGATGTTGAAAATGCTCGTTATTATTGAAGATGAGGCGTTGCTTGAAACAGTGCGAACTGAATTCTTAGCACTAGGTGTTGAAACGGTTATTTCGGGCAGTAACTTATTAGATGTGATGGTCGGTAACAGTACAAAGGGAGCTGCAGTGCAATGGCTAGCAGAGCATGGCTACTTAGAGCTCGAAACGACATTAACGTGTGGGGATAATGAGAATGACATGTCAATGTTACAAGCAACACCTGAAAGCTTAGCAATGTGTAATGCAAAACCAGTTGTTAAAGCGGTTGCTAAACATATTTCAACGGTTGATAGTGACGAAGGTGGCGTCGGTCAATTTATTCAAGCGCATTTACTTGCTTAAACCAATGATACATATTGTCTTGTTTCGGAATGATTTACGCTTGGATCATCAACCAGCCTTACAAGCTGCCTTAGATGCTCGAGAAACACATGATCAAATAGTGCTGTTGTTTCATTTGAATCCCTCGCAGTTTGCTCCAAAAACTGCACGACATGATTATTTCTTTAAAACATTGAACTGGTTTCAGACTGAATGTCAGCAGATAGCACCGTTGCATTTTATTGCTGGTGAACTGAGTGCTGCGTTTACGTCTTTGTTAGCGACGCTTGGAACTAATGTGACGTTTTACTTTAATAGGCAATTGTCTGGTGAGCGTTTGCGTCGTGATCAGCAATTAATAGCGTTGTTGGAAGACAAGCAGATCCCTTACCAACAGTTTTTAGACGGCCATTTACATGGCGTGGCGGAAGTGAAAAAAGCAGACGGCTCATCCTATCGAGTATTTACACCTTACTATCGTCAATGGCTAGCATTAGAAAAGCCGAGTTGGCATCGTATTCGCTGTGAGCAGTCGTGTTCTCCTCAGTATGAAGGGGCATGCTTCGATGAAGGCAGACGCGTTTTTGCAGGCTTGCTTACACAGTTAAGGGCTCAGCAATGGGATGAAACGATTGGTGTCACAGCTGCACGTCAACAGTTAGAGCAATTTATTGCCGGTCCGTTAGCGACGTATGACTACGACCGTGATTTTCCTGCCCGTGCAGGCACGAGTCGGATGTCGCCTTATTTAAAGTATGGTGTCCTCTCAATAGTGGAAGTGTATCGTCGTGTCGTCACAAGCGAGCAACGAGGACAGGCGACTTACATTAAAGAGTTGGCTTGGCGTGATTTTTATCAGATGATTGCGTGTGAAAATCCCACGATACAAACGGAAGCATTAACGCCTCAATACCGTGCGCTCGAATGGGAGGTTAATCCAGCGGGATTTAATGCTTGGTGTAAGGGCGAAACCGGTTATCCATTAGTTGACGCGGCGATGAAACAATTGAATGCCACTGGCTGGATGCACAATCGCCTGCGGATGGTGGTGTCCTCGTTCTTAGTGAAAGATCTCGGGATTGATTGGCGCGAAGGTGAGCGCTATTTTGCGGAGAAACTAATTGATTATGATCGTGCTTCAAATGCAGGTGGTTGGCAGTGGGCTGCCTCAACGGGTGTTGATGCTGTGCCGTACTTCCGTGTGTTTAATCCAACGGTCCAAAGCAAGCGATTTGATCCGGATGGTGCGTTCATTCGCCGTTGGTTACCTGAACTTGTATTGGCAAAGTCCAAAGAAATTCATGAACCGCAGAAGTATGGACTTACTTATCTTGCGCCAATCGTTGACCACCAAACTGCACGATTGGCTGCAATCGAACGTTTTAAGCGAATAAAAAATAAAACTGACGGTTAGCTGATGCAACTAGAAGATAGAGCAGTATTTCTATTCAGTCTGATTATCAGTAGTCAGAGTTCGTTGACTTATTTTCACAGAAAAGGAAGTTTCATTCGACTTTGTCTACAGTCGGGCACTAAGCATTATTAAATGCTTAGTTTTTTTATGCGACGAACGAGTGTAAACGTTTCGAGTTTGAGCAGTGTTTGACAGCCTTGTTCTAACTTAGTTATAATAAATAATGATAGTTTTTTTAAAATATAACAGAAGAATATGTACGAACAAGACGTAGGGGAATCAGTGACAGACTAAAGATGTGGGGGCGTAGGATATGGGATTATTTGGCAGATGGAAGAAACAGTTTAAAAAACAGGAATCACCGCTACAACAAGAACAACTGAAAGACGACGTAGTCGAGCAAAAGGTACAACCGACGGCCGATGCATTATATGCAAAGGGACTACAACTGCAAGTTGACGGTCAACAAACAGCTGCAAACGAAGCGTTTACTGCTGCCATCGGATTAAGCGATGTGAAAAATGTGTCTCGTTTTGGCATAGGGGTCCTTCATGAGCAACAGGGTGAATGGGAATTAGCAATCGCCGCTTATAAAGAAAAATTAACGGAGACTCACAACGATTCGCACTTATATTATCAGTTAGGTATTTTACTAAAAAAATTGAATCGACCAACAGAGGCGATTCCTTATATTGAACACGCACTCGAAGGAGAAAAGGTCTTTTCGGGTTGGTATTATAATTTAGCGCGCTGTTTTGAAGATATCGCTAATTATGAGCAAGCGGCGGTTAATTACCAACAGACTGTTTCACGACAACAAGTACATCGTCCTGAAATATACCGACGATTGGCTTTTTGCCTAGCTCAAACAGGAGCAGAAAAGGCGGCTTTAGCAAAATATCGTGAGGCAGATTTATACCGTATTCCGAGTAATATGTCAGAGAAATCCTACCAAAAAGCAATCGCTGATGTATCTGTTAAATATGCAATGTGCTATGAGTTTTACGAAGAATTAAACGATAAAATGGTGTTTTATGAGAGCATGAGTGGGTCGAGCATGATGGGTAATCCAGGTGGGGTTTTTGATTATACATTTAGAGATGAAGACTTTAGTGACTACATACACATATGGGTTATTAATGACTTTGAAGCCATCCCACAACACTATCGTAAGCAGGCGAATATTATTTTCGTGAAGCGTAATTCAGATGCTTATTTACGATACATTACCACCGCAAAATACCTAATTTGTGATTCGGTCTTTGCACAATATGTTGTACGTAAACCTGGTCAAAAGTACTTACACACCACGCACGGTATCTTTTACAAAACAGTGGGACGCCAAAGTGCCAACAAAGAAGTCGGTGTTGCAATCAGTACACGAAATTATTTACAAGCGACCCACTTAATTGTTCCAAATCAATTTATGGTCGAACAACAGGAATATGCCTATTCAATTAAAGGCATTCGTTCGGCAAAAGTTGCAATTGCGGGCTATCCCCGGATTGATATTACACTGAAACAGGATGATACCGTCAAACGAGCTATTTTAGAACGTTTGAAAATCAATAATGGGAAAGCCAATGTATTATATGCACCGACTTGGCGTGGAACGTCTAAAGACAATCACTTTGATGTCGATAAGTTAGTAAGTGACTTAGAGGCTCTAGCACGAATTGATGCCAATATTTTATTTAGAGGGCATCCAATTACACGATCGGTTTTAAAAATGGTCAAAATGCCGGACAATATTATTATGCCACCAGGTGATATTTCAACGAATTTACTGATGAGTACAATGGATGTATTAATCTCAGATTATTCAAGTGTGTTCTTTGATTTTATACCGACAGAAAAACCAATCGTGCATTATTTATACGATGTTGACGAGTATCGCAGCGCCCGTGGTTTAAATTTAAGTGAGGAAGAATTACCTGGTTTTATTGCGAAAACGACTGAAGAGCTCGTGGCAGCGGTTGAACGAGGGATTGTTGATCAAACCCCAAGTCCGCGTTATTTGGCAGCAAAAGCACGTTTTTGTCCACTTGATAAGGGCCGTTCAGGTGAAGCTGTTGCCCTCTGGTTTTTCAAAGATGATAGTCGCGAAGTTGAGCTTGTTGCAAACAAAGAATATCGTCAAAAAGATTTATATTTAGGTGGTTTATTGAGCGATACAACGGTCTTGCCGAGTTTTGTTAAGGGGACGAAAGAACGCCAAGCGAATAACCATCTTGTGACTGCGATGATGAGAGGTGGCGTCTTAAAAGATAGCGCTAAAAAAGCGAGTATTGTTTCATTAGGCAACGACGTTAACTTCGTACCGTACGGACCAACGATGCCGAAAACTTTAGCTGAAATAATGGCGATTCGTGAGTTCGAAAAGACGCAACAATTTAGTACCGAGCAATCAAAAAAACATTATCAAAAAGCTTATCAACGAGAATGGCGCCGCTTATTTGGTGATACTGTGTTTGATGAGGTAATTAACTTGGAAAAAGACTCGCCCTTTTGGAGCGGGGTGTTTGAACAGCAGATACGAAAATAAGGGAAACATAGCATCGTAGGGATAAGCTATGGAAGGGGAGATTTTCTTGTTACCAAAAATGACTAGTTTTGGTGCTTGTGTCAGTCGAGATTTATTTAAGAGTTCAATCGTGAGGGATTACAAAGATTTCTTTGCATTTTCAAATGATCAGTATCATATGTCTGTCGTGTCTTTAATGTCACAACCGTTATCAGAGGAATTATTGGGGAAAATTCCAGCAGAGCTTGAAGGCAAGGTTAATCCCTTTGTGAAAAAGTGTTTTAAAGAGGATTTAACCAAGGTGTTTTTGCGAAAAATCGCGACGAATGAGCAGGATTACTTACTGTTAGATTTTTATATGGATACGTATTATGGTGTGATTGAACTGCAGGATGGCAGCTATGTGTCTGGGAAACAATGGCAGTATCAAAAAATCGACTTTTATAATAAGGTTGTCAAACAAGAGGTCAAGGCGGCTATTAATCCATTAACGGATAGAGCAGGCTATCTTGTACTTTGGAAAGATAGCATTGATCGCTTTATGGCTTATATTAAGCAAGAATCACCAGAAACAACCATTATCTTAAACACTAAAAAATTCACCAATCGTTATTTCAACTCAGACACAAAAAGTTTTGAAGACTTATCTGTTGTCATCAAAGATAAGAAAAGAACAGCGGCAACGATAGAACGCATGAATGATATTTGGACGGAGATGGATACATACCTCCTCACGAGGTATCCGGAAGTGAAGGCGTTACGGTTTGATGAAGAGCGTTATTACAGTAGTGCTGAAAATGAATGGGGACCGTTTTACCTCCATTTTAATCAGGCATTTTATGATGATGCCCAACAACAATTAATTAAGTTAGTGATGGAAGAACGAGGCTATTTCAAATTGGAAGAAGTGTTACCAGGAGGTATCTGTAAAAAAGTTGGTGATGATGTCCAGTCATTTGCTGATGTTCGTGAATGGGGGGATTACTACATTCCAATGCATCAATATGAGCAGATGATCGATAAGCCGACAAGAGATGCAGCGGGTTACTTCCTCAAAAATCATCCGCAATCCGCAAGTGGTTACTTTATTCAAGAACTGACAAGGGCATCGTTGAAAACGAACATTGAATCGTATCGTCGTATTGTGACTCGTTTTGGCCAGAGCAATTGGAATAAAACTGACTTGGGTGATGAAGTAATTTATTTGGATGGCACCATTGATTTGAAAGCGATTAATACAACTGGCGAGTATTATATGAGTGATAAGGTAACTCGGACAATCGAAGATCATCCAACAAAAAATAGTGGCTGGTTTTTAACCGTATCAAAACGAACGGGTGATAGTTGTATGCAAGAGTTGACGAAAAAAACACAGATTGATGAAAACATGCAACGTTATTACCGCATTTTAAACTTCAAAGAAAACACCGCTACAAAGTGGAATGCAATTGGTGAACCAAAAGCAACGCGAGAGCATAGCAAAAAAAGCTGGCGAAGCAGACTAACGGCGAAATGGAAAGCCTAACTGCTACGTTTAACTGATATAGCACGTCGGCGCATTTATTAGCGATAAGTGCCGCGACGTGTTTTTTTGTGGTGGTGTGAAACGCGTGTGAATATGATAAGATAGGGAGAGACTTTGGCATCCATTAATAGCCAAAAAAAATCGAAGTAGGTGGAAACAATGAAATCGCTTATTCTAGCAGAAAAACCGTCTGTTGCCCGCGATATTGCACGGGTAATGGGTGCGACAAACGCAAGTCGTCAATCAATTGAAGGACCAAAATATATTGTTACTTGGGCGTTAGGCCATTTGGTAACGAATGCACAGCCAGAGCAATACGATAATAAATATAAAGAATGGGATTTAGCGGTACTGCCAATTATTCCCAATCAAATGAAAACAGTTGTCATTAAACAAACAAGTAGTCAATTCAACGCGGTTAAACGTCTAATCGAACGCGATGATGTGAATGAGGTTATTATTGCGACCGATGCTGGGCGTGAAGGTGAACTAGTGGCACGTCTGATTTTAGAAAAATGTAAATTGAAAAATAAAACGATTAAACGACTCTGGATTTCTTCCGTGACCAATCAAGCAATTAAACAAGGATTTAATAACCTCCGTGACGCGAAGGCCTTTGAACCATTGTATCAAGCAGCACTTGCACGGTCAGAAGCGGATTGGTTAGTTGGGATCAATGCAACCCGTGCCTTAACTAAAAAGTATGATGCGCAACTGTCATGTGGTCGCGTGCAAACACCGACATTGGCAATGATTGCGCATCGTCAGGATCAAATTAACCGTTTTAAATCCACACCTTTTTATGGATTGGATTTAACGGTTGAAGGCACTCATTTCAAGTGGTATAACGGTCAACAAACAAGTGTTAAAGATGAGGCGACCGTTAAGCAATTAGCACAACAACTCAAAGGGAAACCGGTCAAAATAACAGCTGTTAAAAATAGCGAAAAGAAACAATATGCGGGTGCCTTATATGATTTAACAACCTTGCAACAAGATGCATATAAGCGCTTTAAATATTCAGCGAAAGAAACGTTAAAAATCATGCAATCGCTCTATGAAACGCATAAGGTATTAACCTATCCACGAACGGATTCACGCTTTATTTCAAAAGATGTGGTACCAACCTTAAAAGAACGGTTAACGGCTGCCCGTAAATCGAAGTTTGGCGAGCAGGTCAAAGCCGTCTTACGTGAACCACTTAAGGTGAATCAAAGCTTTGTGAACGATGCGAAGGTATCTGATCATCATGCCATTATTCCAACCGAAGAAGCCCCTAATTACTTGAAAATGGGTTCACGTGAATTGGCCATCTATAATTTAGTTGTTGAAAAATTTGTGAGTGTTCTATTACCAGCTCACGTCTATACAGAGCAGGTAATTGAAGCTGAGATTGACGGCAATGTTTTCAAAGCGAAACAGCAGATTGTGACAGAGCTAGGTTTTAAGGCCTTGTATGAAACAAAAGGAAACGCTAAAGCGTTACCGTTTAAACAAGGTGAGCGTTATTCGGCTGCTAAACTGTCGCTTTCTGAGGGACACACAACAGCGCCAGCCTATTTAAATGAAGGTACCTTATTGAAGGCGATGGAAAACCCGACGACAATCTTCCAAATTGAAGATTCTCAGAAAGCGAAAACGTTGAAAGAAACCGGTGGGATTGGAACTGTCGCAACGCGGGCTGATATTATTGAAAAACTGTATGCGATGAACGTTGTTGAACAAGTTAATGGTGGCTTGCGTGTCACAATGAAGGGGCGTCAATTACTTGATCTCGCACCTCAAAAATTAAAAACACCAGATTTAACAGCTGATTGGGAAACAAAGTTAGCGCAGATTGAAAAAGGGAAGTATTCAAAAGGGCAATTTATTACCGAGATGAAAAATTACACACAACAAGTGATTAGCGATATTAAGAAAAGTGAAAAGAAATATAAACATGATAATTTAACGGCGACGAAATGTCCAACCTGTGATAAGTTTATGCTCGATGTGAAAACGAAACAAGGGAAGATGCTCGTTTGTTCAGATCCACAATGTGGTACAAAGAAAAACGTGGTACGGACGACCAATGCGCGATGTCCTGAATGTAAGAAGAAATTACAACTACGAGGCAAAGGTTCAACTGCAGTCTACTCTTGTGTTTGTGGTCATCGTGAAAGTCAAGAAGCGATGGATAAACGATTTGAGAAACACAAAAAAGGTCGTGTATCGAAAGGCGATGTCGCCAAATACATGAAAAAACAACGGCAGGATGATGAACCGTTTAATAACCCGTTAGCAGAAGCACTTGCTAAGTTGAAGTTAAACGATTAGGAGGAAGAAAATGAACGACAATATTGAACGCCAACGTCGTAAAGATGAACATATTTATTTTGCGGTGTCGCAACATAATACGAAATTACAGTCACAGTTCGATGAATTAGAACTGATTAATGATGCGATTCCAATGGTAAATTTAGCCGATGTTGATTTAGCTGGTGAAGTGGCGGGGTTAGCGTTTGAAACCCCTCTTTATATTAATGCAATGACTGGTGGAAGCCCTCATACTGAGAAATTAAATGGACAATTAGCTGAAGTAGCGGCAGCGACAGGACTGATGATGGCAGTTGGTTCGATGCATTCAGCAATTCGTGACCCTAAACTGGCTTCAAGTTATAGCATTGTCCGTAAAAATCATCCAGAGGGTGTATTGTTTGCTAATATTAGCGCGGATTTATCACCGATACAGGCACAGCAGGCTATTGATATTTTAGCAGCCGATGCCTTACAAATTCACGTGAATGTTGCCCAAGAACTCGTGATGAAAGAAGGGTCACGTGACTTTGATCATTGGTTAGAAAACATTGCGGCGATTAAAGAGCATGTTAATGTTCCTGTGATTGTGAAAGAAGTGGGCTTCGGTTTAGCTCGAAAAACAATCATGCGCTTACGCGATATCAATGTCGATATTATTGACCTAGCAGGTAAAGGTGGGACTGACTTTGCCCGCATCGAAAATGCGCGTCGACGTGATGGAAAATGGGATTATTTTAACGACTGGGGTCAAACAACTGCACAGTCTTTGATTGCGATTCAGTCGCCAAATTATGTGAATATGCCGTACTTTGCCTCTGGTGGCGTACGTCACCCGCTGGATGCGATTAAATGTTTAGCACTTGGGGCAGAAGCAGTCGGGATTGCCGGTGTGATTTTAGCTTATCTAAAAGAACATGATGTGGAGGCGACGATCGAGTGGGTTGAAGAATGGAAACTACAAATGAAAATGATTGCGGTAATGGTGAATGCCCGTAATTTATCTAAGTTACGAAAAGTACCAATTGTCGCATATGGTCGCCTCAAAGAATGGGGCGAGTTACGTGGGGTTAAAATGGAACAACTGGCCCAACGCTTAATGTAACTGGAGGAAGGAAAGTTCTTTTGGCTCCGTTTAATTCTGACACAGCTTGGAACTTTCTTTACAGCCTTTATTTCCCGTCGCAATCATTTTTCTGAAAGTTGAAAACTTCTGGTTGATGTAACTGGAGAAACGAAAGTGAAATCAACCTGTTAGAAGCAAACAACTGAGAAGACAAGGAAGTTTGATACGACTTTGATTACAAGCTGACTTGAACGAAAAGAAACGTTGTTATATCCTCTCGTATTTAAATCCTAAACTTGGTTGATTTCAAAAATAACGCATCGACGGGAAATAGTCGAGACGTTATTTTCTCCAATCACTGCCGTTTAGAACGGCTTTAAATTCTTTTGTTCTAGGAAACACGAGCCTTAGAGGTGAGTGTACAGATGGTACTCGACTCCGAGAAGGCGAGGCATTGACGACCTGGAACAGCGTTTATCTTCAGTCTGAAACACCCATCAGTAACGCTGATGGGTGTTTGTGTTTTGTGGGCCGCTTTAAGTCAGTGGTCTTAATCAAATGTTCGTTTTAAAAAGCTATCAAAAGGGTAGCCAACGGATCGGCCCAACGAAAATGACAATGAGGATAACTTTCTTCCAACAAATCGGTCATGATTCGAACATCGGCGGTATCTAAGCCAGTTAGTTTTTCGTAGTCAAACGGTGTAATAAAATAAGTCGTCACTAAGTGGTCATCGTGCACTTGTAACGGCTGTGGACGCGCGGTGAAAAATCGTCCTTGCCAAGTAAAAACAATCTCATTGTCAACTGTTTGATAACTGTACCACTCGCGCTTTTGCGACGCAATAAAGAGTTGGCGACTGTCACTTTTGAGATATTTTATGAGCAGCCAACTGCAAAAAAACAATAGTAAAACCGTTGTGAGCAGGAGTAAGCCGTTCATCACTTCACCTCTCTTCGTAAGTCAGCTGTTTCTAGAGTTAGTCAGCGACTTAATCACCTTCATTGTAACTGATAATAACACTAATTAAAAATAATAAGATGTGCTATAATTAAAGCATTGTATTCAACTAAAAGGACGTGTAATCAATGGAAAAAATAACATCAATTAAAAATGACCGCATTAAAAAATGGCGTAAACTGGCAACAAAAAAAGGTCGCGAAGCCAGTGGGAGTTACTTGGTCGAAGGTATTCATTTGATAGAAGAAGCCATTTTCGCTAAACAAACAATTAAAGCATTAATCGTCCGAGAAGACACAAAAATCCCAACAAACTGGAACGTCGATATGTTAGCTAAATTCAGTGTTACACCTCAGGTAGCCGATGCGCTTGCAGAAACGAATTCAACGCAGGGGATTTTTGCTGAAATTGAGATGATTGAAAGTCACTCTAACATCGATGATATGAACTTTGTACTAATTATGGACGAGGTACAAGATCCAGGGAACATCGGTACGATTATTCGCACAGCGGATGCGGCCGGTTATGATACGGTCGTCCTTGGTAAGGGTAGTGGCGATATGTACAACCCAAAAGTCGTCCGTGCAACGCAGGGCAGTCTTTATCATATTAATGTTTTGGCAGGGGTTGACTTAACGACTTTCATCCCAGCAATCCAAGCAGCTGAAATCCCTGTTTTTGGTGCCTTACTTGATGCCAAAGCAAAACGTCATTATCAAATCGAACCACTTGAACGTGTTGCACTTGTTGTCGGAAATGAAGCCCAAGGTATTAATCCAGAAGTGATGGCGTTACTCGATGAAAAAATCTATATTCCCATTTATGGGAAATCAGAATCATTAAATGTCGGTGTTGCGACGGGTATTTTAGCGTATCACTTAGCAGACCATAACGATAGAGAGCAGGGATAACTATGAAAACAAGAGGATTTGAAATCATTCCAACGGAACATCGTAAATTTAAAGCAGCACAAATTACACTGCCCGTTCGTGCAGATGCCCGTTCAGCTGGTTATGATTTTAGTGCAAATGAAACAGCTGTTATCGCACCCGGAGCACAACATCTTTTTTGGACAGACGTCTGTGCCTACATGCTCGATGACGAAGTACTTGAAATGTATGTGCGATCGTCGATTGGTATTAAACGTCATCTTACGCTCGCAAATACGGTTGGGATTATTGATGCTTCATACTATGCCAATGCTGGTAATTATGGCAACATTGGTATTTGTCTCGTGAATCATTCCGCTGAAGCGGTAACGATTGAAGCGGGTGAACGAATTGCCCAAGGTATTTTTAAAAAATACTTTGTTGCCGATAACGATCTGACCTTAAACGAGCAACGTAATGGTGGCATCGGTAGTTCAGGTCTATAAGTTTTACACTACTTACAAAAAACAAGTGATGTAGATTTAGATAGTGGCTAACATTACGACTGGGTGCTATAATATAGTAAAATAGAGAGACGAGGTGAATGTAACGATGATTACTTCAGAAAAATTATGCCCAAGGTTTGAAGAAGCTTATCAATTAATTGGTAAACGTTGGACCGGACTCATCATTGAAGTGTTACTTAACGCAGACTGCCGTCGTTTTAAAGAAATTTCAGAACTCATTCCGAACATGAGTGATCGTGTTCTAGCTGAACGGTTAAAAGAACTTGAAGCAAAAGGAATAGTTGAACGTAAAGTTTATCCAGAAACACCGGTACGGATTGAATATGTTTTGACGCAAAAAGGTAAGGATTTACAAAAAGCGACCAAAGATATTCATGAATGGGCCGAAAAATGGATTGAAATTCCACAGACAACAGTTGAAAATAACGGTTAAACACCGTATAATTAAGACACAGTTAAATAAACAGACTATGAAAGAGCATAAGGTGTGTGTGAAAGATGACAGGAAGGAGTAGCAAGACTGAGACTACTCTCATACAGCAACACACAAGCCGTTCAACTCTGGAGTCGCTAACGGGACCACAGCATGTGTAAAGTTAGCCGGTTGTCTATCAACAGCCGTTATCTTAATGAAGTGAAAGGGCCTTCTGCTCTTTTATTAGGGTGGTACCGCGCTGAACCTCGTCCCTTTTTGGAGACGGGGTTTTTTATTTTGTCCACAGGTTCAAACAATTAAAGGAGGATTACGATGAGTATTGATAAATTAAGAAGTTTAAAAGAAGAAGTCATTGTTGCGATTACAAACGTTGTTGATTTAGGTCAGTTAAACGATGTCCGCGTAAAATTTTTAGGTAAAAAAGGACCGATGACTGAAATTATGAAAGGGATGGGTAAGCTCTCAAACGAAGAACGTCCGTTGATGGGAAAAGTTGCTAATGAAGTACGCGAAGCGATTAATGCGGCAATGGAAGAAAAACATCAAGCACTCGAGTCCGCTAAAATCGAAGCACAATTGGCACATGAAAGCATTGATGTCACTTTGCCAAGTCGTGCCGTTCAAACAGGCACAACGCATCTTTTAACACAGGTCGTTGAGCAACTCGAAGACCTCTTTATTGGGATGGGCTACAGTGTTGTAGAAGGCCCAGAAGTTGAACAAGATCACTATAACTTTGAAATGCTAAACTTACCAAAGGATCATCCAGCGCGCGACATGCAAGATACATTCTATATTACTGATGAAGTTCTTTTGCGTACACATACATCACCAGTCCAAGCCCGTACCATGGAAAAACATGATTTTTCCACTGGACCAATTAAAATTGTTTGTCCTGGTAAAGTGTATCGCCGAGACAGCGATGATGCGACCCATTCACATCAGTTCACACAAATTGAAGGGTTAGTGATTGATAAACATGTCACAATGGCTGATTTAAAAGGTACATTGACAGCCTTTGCTAAAAAGATGTTCGGTGAAGAACGTGAAATCCGTTTACGCCCATCGTTTTTCCCATTCACAGAACCATCAGTTGAAATGGATATCTCATGTTTCAAATGTGGTGGCGCTGGCTGTAACGTCTGCAAAGGAACCGGTTGGATTGAAGTATTAGGTGCCGGTATGGTACATCCGAACGTATTAGAAATGGCAGGAATTGATTCGTCAATTTATGGTGGTTTTGCCTTTGGGATGGGACCAGACCGGATTGCAATGTTGAAATATGGCGTTGATGATATTCGTCATTTCTACACGAATGATGTCCGCTTTTTACAACAATTCAAAGTGAAAGACTAAGGAGGAAACATACATGTTTGTATCATATAAATGGTTAAAAGAATACTTACCCAACTTAAATCAAGAAGCGAAAGCCTTAGGTGAAGTCATTTCCCGTACTGGTATTGAAGTCGAAGATGTGTTTAGTTTTGCTGACGGTTTAAAAAAAATCGTTGTTGGTCATGTTATCACTTGTGAGCAACATCCTAATGCTGAAAAATTGCATAAATTAACAATTGATGTCGGTGAAACAGACTTAGCTGAAATTGTCTGCGGGGCGCCAAACGTGGCTGTTGGTCAAGCTGTGATTGTGGCCTTACCGGGTGCTCGTTTACCAGGCGGCATTAAAATTAAAAAAGCTAAATTACGTGGTGAAGTCTCAAATGGGATGATTTGTGCCTTACAAGAACTAGGGTTCGACGGTAAGGTTGTGCCAAAGGCATATGCTGAAGGGATTTATGTCTTTGCTGACAAGCCAGCTCCTGGAACAGATGTTTTAGAATTACTTGCCTTAAATGATCCGATTTTAGATTTAGGGATTACACCAAACCGTTCAGATGCCTTGAGTATGCGAGGAGTTGCGTATGAAGTAGGCGCAATCATTGGCGAAAAACCGCTTGTTAACATTCCTGAAATTACTGCCGTAGCTGATCAAAAAACCGATGAATTACTATCGATTGCAGTTGCCGATACAACCGATGTTCCATATTACAGCATTGCAATCGCTGAAAACGTCGTCATTAAAGAATCACCACTCTGGTTACAACTGAAGTTGATGAAAGCGGGCATTCGTCCGCATAACAATGTTGTCGATATTACCAACTATATTTTGTTGACATACGGTCAACCGTTACATGCCTTTGATTTTGATACGTTAGCTGGCAATGATATTACGGTACGTCGAGCGCATGACGCCGAAAAATTGACAACCTTAGATGGATCAGAACGTCAATTAACAGCGACAAACCTAGTGATTACAAGCAATGAAACACCGATTGCGATTGCGGGTATCATGGGGGGATTAGACAGTGAAGTGACTGCTAAAACAACACGAGTAGCGCTTGAAACAGCTTTATTCCAACCAACAGTTACACGTTTGTCTGCGAAGGCTGTCGGTATCCGTAGCGAAGCTAGCATGCGGTATGAAAAAGGAATGGATTATTTTATTGCAGAGCAAGCTCGTCAGCATGCACTTGCCTTACTGGTTGAGTTAGCCGATGCGACCATCTTAGCTGAACCGTTAACACTTGATTATCGTGAAGCCTTTAATGTAACCTTGCCATTAGATGTTAAACGAGTTAACCATGTGTTAGGGACAGACATGACCGCAGCTGATGTAGCAACAAGTTTCAGTCGCCTCCAATTTGAAACAACAAATGAAGGCGATCGCTTTATGGTAAAAGTGCCATCGCGTCGTCCGGACATTTCAATTGAAGCGGATTTACTTGAAGAAGTTGGCCGTATTTATGGTTATGATAAATTACCATCAACGTTGCCAAAAGGCGAAGCAACACCAGGTAAATTAAGTTACAGCCAACAAAAAACACGCGAAATGCGTCACTTACTCGAAGGTAATGGCTATTATCAAGCGATTACTTACGGGTTAGAAACAGCAGAGAAAGCGGGTTACTTAGCGTTAAAAGAAACAGCATTAACCAAATTAGCCATGCCAATGAGTGAAGAACGATCGCATTTACGTACGAGTTTAATTGCTGGTTTACTTGATGTTGTCGCATATAATGTTGCCCGTCGTCAATCAGACGTTGCCTTTTATGAAATTGCCCGTGTCTTTTATGGTAATGATACAGACCGTCCGACCGAAGAAGAACATTTAGCAGGTGCGGTGACTGGTCTAGCGGAATCAACACCATGGTTAAAACTTGCCCGTCCCGTTGATTTCTTTGATGTGAAAGGGATAATTGAAGCGATTGTTGCCTCACTTGGTTTAACAACAGCCTTACGGTTTGAAGCGACAAAACGTCCACAACTACACCCAGGCCGCGCAGCAGCAATCTTCTTAGGTGAGGATGAAATCGGTTTTGTGGGTCAATTACACCCATCAGAAGCAACACGACTAGATTTACCAGAAACGTATGTATTTGAGCTTAATCTTCAACAGTTATTAGCTGCTGATACGGTAGAAAAACAGTATTATGATATGCCACGTTTCCCTGAAAGTCACCGTGACATTGCGGTGTTAGTCGATAGCGAAATCAGCAATGCGACGTTAGAAACAATCATTCGTGATAATGGTGGCAGCTTGTTGAAACACATCGTCTTATTTGATGTCTTCGTCAATGAAAAAATGGGCGCTGATAAAAAATCGATGGCTTATAATTTAACTTATTTTGATCCAAGTCGCACGTTAACAGATGAAGAAGTTAGCGCATCTTACGATAAGATTGTGGCTGCCTTGGTGGCAATTGGTGCTGAAATTCGATAAGAGCATAAGGTTTTCCTTGTGAAAAAAGCGTCCCATCTGAGGGACGCTTTTTTTCGTTGCAAAACAAAAACAGCGTCTCGATAGTAGTGCCGATACGCTGTTCTAAATGATTGTTGCATACTTCTAACGGGTTGCAGTCACTTTCGTTCCTCCAGTTCCATCAGCTAACTTCTGTGATATTTCAGCTAAAAGGCAGCGACGGCAAATAGTCGCAGACCTTTTCCCTTCCAATATCTTCGAAGTTGAACGAGCTGCTGTCACTTTTGTTCTTCCAGTTCCATCAGCTAACTTCTGGGATATTTCAGCTAAAAGGCAGCGACGGGAAATAGTCGCAGACCTTTTCCCTTCCAATATCTTCGAAGTTGAACGAGCTAGTGTCACTTTCGTTCCTCCAGTTCCATCAGCTAACTTCTGGGATATTTCAGCTAAAAGGCAGCGACGGCAAATAGTCGCAGACCTTTTCCCTTCCAATATCTTCGAAGTTGAACGAGCTGCTGTCACTTTTGTTCTTCCAGTTCCATCAACCAGAAACTTTCAACTTTCAGGAAAATGATTGCGACGGTGAATAATCGCTCACATTTCCCTTCCAAGTTGCTTACTTCTAACGGGTTGCAGTCACTTTCGTTCTTTATTCACCAAAAACAAGAACTCGTTCAGCAATTGGTGCAAATTCTTTATCGCCAGCAGGTGCTGCAATGTTTCCGATTGGCATTTGAGCAGTTAAGCGCCATTCAGCAGGAAGTTCCCAAGCAGCTTTTACTTCATCTTCAATTAGGTTAGAATAATGTTGTAATGAACCACCGATGTTTTCTTGAGCAAGAGCTGTCCAAACTGCAAAAGCAGCAATCCCAGCAGATTGTTCTGACCATAATGGGAAGTTATCTGCGTATAATGGAAAACCAGCTTGTAAGCCAGAGACAATGCTAGTGTCTTCAAAGAAAAGAACGGTCCCAACACCAGCGTTAAAGGAAGCAATTTTACCTTCAGTTGCAGCAAATGCTTCAGCAGGAGTTACTTTACGTAACGCTTCTAAAACGATTGCCCATAATTTAGCACTTTCGTCACCATATAATACAACCGCTTTAGTTGTTTGTGAGTTGAAAGCAGAAGGTGAGTGAGCAATAGCAGCTTGAATTGTTTCAGTAATTTGTGCGTTTGATAAGTTGGTGTTCGTATCCAATGCATAGATTGAACGACGTTTTTGAGATGCTTCTAAAAATAAGTTAGACATGTTAAGTAATCCCCTTTTTTATGTGATAGCGTTATCTACTTACAATAGTATAGCTCCTATCTTTTGATATGTAAAGTGAAAAAGTTAACTTTTTTTGAAAAAGATATAAATCTGTCGTAAAAAGGCATTTAAGTTAATACAAAGGCAGAGAGACTGTTATAATAGACAAAGGAATTAAAGTAACAGCTCCACAGAAAGGAAGAAGGTAATGATTGTAACAATCGGAATCAGCCTGTTGCTGTTAATCGGTGTCTTTAATGGGATGCGCCAAGGGGCAGTGAAGTATATCTTGAAGTTTGTCGGCTTAATTGTCGTGTGGCTCATTGCCTATATGTACTATAAACCATTAGCACAACATCTAACGTTTATTACCTTTGATGTCTCAAACGAATCAGCCTTGTCATTTTTAAACAGTGAGGTTGTATTTTATAACGTCATTGCCTTTGCGATTATTTTTACCGTCAGCTCGATTGTCGTTAAAATTATAATTACTTTGATTAACGCAGTGACACAGTTACCCATCTTAAAACAATTAAATGGTCTTATCGGTGGTGTACTTGGCTTTGTTATCTTTTATGCCGTGATATTTATGGTGCTGAATTTTTCATTGCTCTTTTCAAGCGAAACGATTCAAACAGCCTATCAATCGTCACAATTAGCGCAATGGATGGTGACAGAAACCCCCTTATTATCCGATTATTTTTATCATTGGATGATACAATATAAGTAATTAAAATGGAACTATGGAAGGTGAGCACATGAATAAAAAGGTAGCAGCAGTACTCGAATTCGAAAAAATTAAACAGCGTCTAATTGAACAAGTTGTATCAAGCTTAGGCGAAAAACATATCCATGGCTTAAAGCCAGCAACGGACTTAACCGCCGTACAAGAACGGTTAGCTCAAACAGATGAGGCAGCCAAAGTGTTACGTTTACGTGGAGAAGCGCCTTTACAGGGCATCCATGACGTCACCTTTGCCCTGAAAAGACTTGAAATCGGTGCCGACTTAAATGGTACAGAACTGTATCAGGTTGCCCGCAACTTACAAGTTGCTCGTCTCTTTAAGGCGTTTATCATGCAATTCGAAACAAATGGGATTGAGATGCCTGCGTTAACGAAATTAGCAGAATCACTTGTCCCCTTGCTTGATATTGAAAAAGAAGTGCTAGAATCAATTGATGAAACGGGATATGTGATGGATGCAGCGAGTACAGAGTTGCGGGCGATTCGTTCAGCCTTGGTTCGCTCAGAAGGGTATGTACGCGAAAAATTGGAAGGTATCATCCGCTCACGTTCAGCGAGTAAAATGTTATCTGATGCCATCATAACAATACGTAACGACCGCTATGTTATTCCAGTCAAAATCGAATACAAAGGTCAGTTTGGTGGGATTGTACACGATCAATCTGCTTCGGGGCAAACACTCTTTATTGAACCGCAGGCCGTGGTTGATTTAAATAATGAGCGACGTGAACTTCAGGTGAAAGAACGACATGAAGTGGCTCGTATCCTAAAAGAATTATCGGTGGCAATTGAACCGTTTACGAATGAAATTAGCCATAATACACATCAATTAGGTGTGTTTGACTTTACCTTTGCAAAGGCTCGTTTAGGGAAACAAATGAACGCAGTGACACCGTTAATGAATGATCAACGTCGTGTTAACTTAATTGATGCCCGTCACCCGCTAATTAATCCGGCCGATATTGTCCCGAATGATATTTATGTCGGAGGCGATTTTGAGGCATTAATCATTACCGGACCGAATACCGGTGGTAAAACAATCACGCTCAAAACACTTGGTTTATTAGCGATGATGGCACAGTCTGGGTTGCAAATCCCCGCTGAAGTAGGGTCAGAGTTACCAATATACAGTCAAATTTTCGCCGATATTGGTGATGAACAGTCAATCGAACAATCACTCTCAACCTTTTCTTCTCATATGACGAACATCGTGCATATTTTTAAAGAAGTTGATGAAAATAGTCTCGTGTTATTCGATGAATTAGGTGCGGGAACAGATCCACAAGAAGGAGCGGCCTTAGCGATTGCTATTCTCGATGCGATGCACCAAACGGGGGCACAAATTATGGCAACGACGCATTATCCCGAACTAAAAGCGTTTGCCTATAACCGTAGCTATACAATGAATGCATCGGTTGAATTTGATGTAGAAACGTTAAAACCAACCTATCGTTTGCAAATCGGTATCCCTGGTCGCTCGAACGCGTTTGATATTTCGCAACGATTAGGCTTACCAGCCGATGTGATTGATAGTGCCCGCGGTCTTGTTGATGAAGAAAGTACCGACTTAAACAATATGATTTCAGAATTAGAAGACATGCGCCAACAAGCCGAAGTACGGTTTGAAGAAGCGGTGGAGACCGTGCATGAAGCAAGCGCGCTTCATAAACAATTGGAAGAAGCGCTTGTTTCTTATGAGACGAATAAAAATCGTCTGTTGGATCATGCCAATTCGAAGGCCAATGCGGTAATTATGAATGCGGAAGAAACAGCGGATAAAATCATTAAAGAATTACGCGAAATGCAGAGTATGCAACGCAGTCAGTTTAAAGAACATGAACTGATTGAACGGCGCCATCAACTGTCAGAAGCACGACCAAAAACACTCAAAAAAGGGCCGATTGTGAAACCGAAAGTTACCAATCATGTGTTAGCTGTCGGTGATACGGTTCGTGTTGAATCACTCGGGCAAAAAGGTGAGTTAATCAAACGAGTGGATAAGAAAAGTTGGCAGGTGCAAATGGGCCATATGAAGACAACCATTAAAGAAACGAATATGACCTATGTCACAACTGAAAAACCGCAAGAACAGCGCTTTTTAACGACAATTAAGCGTGAGAGTCATGTGAAAACAGAGTTGGATTTACGAGGTGCACGCTATGAAGATGCGGTTCATCGCTTGGACAAGTACTTAGACGAAGCATTACTAGCGGGCTATGCCCAAGTATCAATCATTCACGGAAAAGGAACAGGGGCGCTTAGACAGGGTGTACAAGACTATTTGAAGCAACATCGTCTCGTTAAAGGCTATCATCATGGTGCAGCAGCTGAAGGTGGTAATGGTATGACGGTTGTCGAACTTAAGTAAGCAGAAAAATAGACGATGCGTCAGTTTCGGTGCTATACTAATGCAATGAATAAAGGATCTATTCACATAACAATGAGCTTGTGTTGAACAAGCGTTAAATAAAGGGAGGAAATAACAATGAGTAATGTACAAGAAGTAACAGATGCAACATTTGCAACAGAAACAAAAGACGGTTTAGTATTAGTGGATTTTTGGGCACCTTGGTGTGGACCGTGTCGTATGGTTGCGCCTGTACTAGATGAAATCAGCGAAGAACTCGGAGAAAAAGTTAAAATCGTCAAAGTAAATGTCGATGATAATCAAGCAACATCAAAAGAATTTGGTGTTATGAGTATCCCAACATTAATCATTAAAAAAGATAACGAAGTGAAAGAAACAATTATTGGCTACCGTCCAAAAGAAGAGTTAGACGAAGCAATTGCCAAATATTTATAGGAATTAAACTGGAATCAAATGCTAAGAAGTCTCAAACCGAAACGGATATTTCCGTTTCGGTTTTTTTATATGAAACGAATTCAAAAAGTGGCGATATATATTTAAAAGCGATATAATTTAATGTGTGATAGCGCTTACAAGGTGTTGTTACATCAAACTAAAAGGGGTGGCAAAATGTCAGATAAAAAACTACAGTTTTATATCAATGGGGCGTTTGAAGACGGAACAGACTTTGATGAGGTGTTAGATCCATCAACCAATAAGGTGTTATCATTGGTACCACGTGCAACACAAGCACAGGTCGATCGTGCGATTGCAGCAGCTAAAGCGGCACAAGATGAGTGGGAAGCATTACCTGCAATTGAACGTGCCGGTTATTTGAAGAAAATCGCTAATAAAATCCGTGAAAAAGCACACGTATTCATTGAATTGATTAAAACTGAAGGTGGAAAAGTACAGGGGTTAGCTGAGACCGAAGTGTATTTCACAGCTGATTACCTTGATTATATGGCAGAATGGGCACGACGATATGAGGGTGAAATTATCCAAAGTGATCGTCCAAATGAAAATATCTTTTTATTCAAGCGTGCGATTGGTGTCACGACTGGTATTTTACCTTGGAACTTTCCGTTCTTTTTAATTGCCCGAAAAATGGCACCTGCACTTGTAACAGGGAACACAATCGTTGTAAAACCTTCAACACTCACACCAGAAAATGCGTACGAATTCGCTAAACTTGTTGATGAAGTCGGCTTGCCTAAAGGTGTCTTCAATTTAGTAACAGGTGGAGGTGCAACCGTCGGTAATCGTTTAGCCAGTCATCCCGATGTTGGCATGGTTAGCATTACCGGTAGTGTGTCTGCGGGGCAAAAAGTGATGGAAGCTGCAGCTGAAAACATTACGAAAGTATCGCTTGAACTAGGTGGCAAGGCGCCCGCCATTGTGATGCCTGATGCCGATTTAGACTTGGCAGCAAAAGCAATTGTTGATTCCCGTGTTATTAATACGGGACAAGTGTGTAACTGTGCAGAACGTGTGTATGTACATGCCGATATCCAAGAAGTATTTATACAAAAATTAGTCAATCTGATGAGTGCTGTTAAATATGGCAACACAAGTGAAATTAGTGATTTGCATATGGGCCCATTAATTGATGCGAAGTCTGTTGATAGTGTTGAAGCGAAGGTGAAAAAAGCGCAAGAACAAGGTGGACGTGTTGTTCTTGGTGGTAAACGTGTAGCCGGTGAAGGGAATTTCTTTGAACCGACGGTTATTGTCGATGTAACAAATGAAATGGCAATCATCCAAGAAGAGGTTTTTGGTCCAGTTTTACCAATTGTAGTGTTCACATCTTTAGAAGAAGTGATTGGCTTAGCGAATGACAGTGAGTTTGGTCTAACGTCATCTGTTTATACGTCAAACTTGAATACGGCTTTTAAGGTTGTTCGAGGCCTTAAATTTGGCGAAACATATATTAATCGTGAAAATTTTGAAGCAATGCAAGGCTTTCATGCGGGCTTTCGTAAATCAGGTATCGGTGGTGCCGATGGTAAACATGGCCTAGAAGAATATTTGCAAACACAGGTTGTCTATTTAGAAACGAATTAAAAGATAGTAAAATAATAAAAAAAGCCAGCCACTGAAGATAAACGCTCTTCTAGCTTGTCAATGTCTTGCTTCTCGGAGTCGGGTACCACTTGTTCACGCATCTCGAAGGCTCGTTTTTCCTACAACAAAAGTGAAATCAGCTCGTTCAACTTTAAAGATATTGGAATGGAAAAGAATAGCGACTGTTTACCGTCGCTGCCATTTATCTGAAAGGTAACAGCTTCTAGGTGATGTAACTAGAGAATATAACAGCATTTCTATTCCGCCTTATCATCTCGTCAACAAAGTCACTGTAATAGCATGTCAAAGAAAATGAAGTTTATTTAGACTTTGTTTACAATTTAAAGCCAGCGACTGTAAGACGTCGCTGGCTTTTTTAGTCAAAAAACGTTGAAGTTTTTGAGAGTTGGTACTAGTAAGTAGCTGCCACAGGTTATCTGTCTAATTTAGAGGGCTTATATGAGCTTGTGTACAATCAATTTAAAGTTACTATTTTTCTTAGTGATAAGAATCAATAAACGGTGTAAGTTCATTTTTTAAGTAACGGTACCATTTTCGCATCGTTGAAATAGAAATGTTATACCGTTGCGCAATCGTGTTTTGCGTTTCTGATGTACCAAAATTAAAGGGTGGTTGCTGCAACAAGTATGTCAAAGCAGCAGCAACTGAATTAATTTGAGCATTTTGCAACTCTGGTGCTGTGGTCATTTGCAAGAAAACCTCACCAAGTAAATGCCGGGCAACATGTTGTTGCTCAGGTGACTTGTACCGTACAAATTCATTTTCGAGAACAAGCATAATTTCTTGTTTATGCATGGCAGTATCAAGAAAGGTGCCCATATCCAATTGTTTATTTTCTAAGTAAAAGTCATGTGTAAAGGCAATGTTGAAAAATAACTGTTGCTGTTTAGTGAAATCTTGCTGCCAATTTGTTTCTTTATGATTGAGGAGGGAAAAAATAAGTCGTTCTTCTTTTTCTCCGAGAGTGATGGTATTTTCTAAGGCATAATAATGTGTATTTTCACGCACAAGCGTCACATAAAAGAGTTGGTCAAGTTGCTCACTACTATACGTATCTAATCCTTTGAGTGTGCGATGGTTAACGAAGTACTCTTGCGCATTCAGATGGTTGTGTAAGAGCCAATTATTTTGCGGTGTCCGTTCAAGGACATCAAATAAGCTGACTACACTATCATCAAACCAATGAACGACACGGTTGATTTGATAATCAGGAATCGATAAGCCACTAACGATTTGTTCATAAATTGTTTGTCCCATGTGATGTTCACTAAAATAACTTGCAAGTAGTGAGGGCAGTAAAGGATTTAAAGTTTCGTCCGAAAACGGTTCTAAAAAATCGGTATACGTGAGAAAATCATCATCTTGTTCAATGTAATGCTTAATATACGTTTCACAAATCGTGCGCCAGACAGTTTGGCGATCAATCGGGGCAGATGTTTTAAATGAGAGCTTGTCTCTCATAAGTAAATCCTCTTTTCTATTTCTATATTTGTCTATATTATCTAACAGTCTGAGGTTAGTTGCAAGTTTATCTCATTATCTTCGAACAAAGGTTGCTGCATTTCGCAAAGTTGCGAGTAGCTGACCAACTCAGTTATACTGAAGATGTATAAGGAGTGTAGCGAATGAATGATTTAATTAAACATAAACTCGAAATATTACCTGACTTCCCTGGTTGCTATTTAATGAAAGATAGTAATGGCACGATTATTTATGTCGGGAAAGCTAAAATTCTCAAAAATCGTGTGCGTTCTTACTTTACCGGTTCACACAATGGTAAAACACAACGATTGGTAGCGGATATTGTTGATTTTGAATACATCGTAACACGATCTGATGTTGAAGCGCTGTTACTTGAAATTAATCTGATAAAAAAACATGACCCGAAATATAATATTATGTTAAAAGATGATAAGACCTATCCGTATCTTAAAATTACAAATGAACGTCATCCACGTTTAATCATTACCCGTAAATTGTTAAATGATAAGGGGAAATATTTTGGTCCTTATCCAAATGTGAGTGCCGCTAACGAAACGAAAAAAATCTTGGATAAACTATATCCACTCCGTAAATGTAAAGCGATTCCGGGGCGTCCCTGTTTGTATTATCATTTAGGACAATGCTTAGGCCCCTGTGTGAATAGCGTATCGGAAGCGACCTACAATGATATGATTGTTAAGATTGCCCAATTTTTAAACGGAGGTCACCAAAAGGTGGTCAAACAATTACAATTGAAAATGCAGGCAGCTGCTGAAAGATTGGAGTTTGAAAAGGCTGCCGAGTACCGTGACCAGATTGAAAGTATCGAATTGACGATTCAAAAACAAACGATGACGAGCAATGATTTCACAGACCGGGATGTATTTGGTTATGCGGTTGATAAAGGGTGGATGTGTGTGCAAGTGTTTTTTGTGCGACAAGGCAAGTTAATCGAACGTGACGTATCGTTGTTCCCGATTCATGATGAAGCGGCTGATGAATTTACTTCCTATATTGCGCAATTTTATAAACGGATGAATCATTTAGTGCCACAAGAAATTTTTTTGCCGGACTCAGTTGATAATCACTTAATTGAGGAATTATTAGAAGTGCCTTGTTTAGTACCTCAACGAGGGAGCAAAAAAGATTTGACGATTTTAGCTCATAAAAATGCAAGCATAGCCTTACAACAGAAATTCTCACTGATTGCCCGCAATGATGAGCGCACAATCGGTGCGGCGGAGCAACTTGGCGAAGCGCTAGCAATTCCAGTGCCACGTCTGATTGAAGCCTTCGATAATTCAAACATTCAAGGTGTCGATGCGGTTTCAGCGATGGTGTGTTTTGAAGATGGAAAACCTTCGCGTTCTAAATACCGTAAATATAAAATTAAAACGGTGACAGGTCCTGATGATTATGCAACGATGCAAGAAGTGATTCGTCGCCGTTATTGGCGCGTGTTAAAAGAGCAACTTCCAATGCCAGATCTCATCTTAATCGATGGTGGGAAAGGCCAGGTTGATATCGCAAAAGATGTTTTAAGCAATGAATTAGGCATTGATGTACCAGTGGCTGGTATGGCGAAAGATGCGAAACATAACACGAGCTACCTCGTATTTGGTGATCCGCTAGACGCCTTGTACTTAGATCCACGATCAGAAGCCTTCTATCTACTGCAACGTATTCAGGATGAGGTGCATCGTTTTGCGATTACCTTTCATCGTCAAGTGCATAGCAAAACGAGTTTTAGTTCGAAATTGGATGGGATTGAAGGTGTTGGACCGAAACGTAAACAAAAGCTGTTAAAACACTTCGGTTCCATTAAAAAAATGAGTGAGGCACCGCTATCTGAGTATACTAAAATTGGTATTCCGCAGGTGATTGCTGAACGCATACTAGAAAAATTAAAGTGAAATCACCCAAGTTTAGGATTTAAATACTAGAGGATATAACAACGTTTCTATTCAGTCTTATCATCTCGTAGACAAAGTCACTTGAACGAACGTTCAAAGTAAAACCGGTTTAATTCGGCTCTATGTCAAATAGTGTTGTTATTCAAAATTTAGTAAAATAAGTCATTTTTGCAGCTACCTTTTTTGGTAGCTGCTTTTTTTGTAGTCATTCCTAATGTGAAGGACGCTTTCTGCGGGTGACGCTTCATCCTCCGCGCTCCGCTGTGGGGTATTCAGCTGCCACTTTTCCCGCTAGAGTCGCCTTCACAAACGTCATGACGCTGCACGTTTATTATTGAGGTTTTCGCGTATTAAAAGACAGTAAAAGAGTCAATTAATTACGAGTTGGGAGCGATGCGTTTATGATTGAATCCGAGTAGAATCCTGTTTCTGAAATTTGAAAAGTTACGGTAACCAAACGAAATCCGTTTAATCACTTTTATTTTGTTATTGATCCCTCCTAAATGCCCGTTGGAATCCTTGTATTTAAAGCTATTTTCGATTGCAAGTAAATGCTTGTTTAATATTTTTAAACTGCGTTTCAGTTGTGAAGAAACGAAAGGTTTTTTAGTCTGAATCAGTGATTGGTAAGCAGGGAAATTTTTGTGTTGTAGCGCAATCAGTAATTGCTGTGCTAGTTCGTACGTTTCTTTGAATTCAACATCCAGTGTCATAAAGTAATCGATGATTCCTCTCGAACTTTTTTGTCCGTTAAATAAACGATGATAGCGATAATCAAAATCGCTTAAGTCTGTTTTGTTTTTGAGAAGTAATTTCCAATACGCTTTGAGTTTACGATAAATCTTTTTATCTTCTGAGTTTGAAGTATCATAACGGTTCATGAGTTTAATACGTGTTTGATTAAGGGAGCGTGTTACTAATTGGGACAAATGAAAACGATCGATGATGCAATCTTCTAGATGGGAGGATATCAATGATTTCATATTTTTTCGCATCAGTGCAAATAAAACGCATCTGACTATCAGCACTCTTTACCGATTTGAATTCATCCATTGAAAGATGTAGTGGAAGCCTTTGATAGTTCGGTTTGAATTGAGGAGACCATTGGTGTAAAGCACGATTAACAGTAGTTGTTGAAACACTCTGTCTAAAAGCGATATCTTTTTCAGAAGTAATAAACTGTCCTTCGGCAGCTAGTGTTTGGATGACACGTTTGGAGATAAAACAATTTCGTTTTACCATCGAAGTTGAAGCGATAAAGGTTGTTTTACATCCTTTACATAAGAAGCGTTGCTTCTTTAAAAAGAGATAGGTTGGAAGGTTATTGGTTTTAAGGAGTGTGATACGTGATAGTTTAGTTCCGTGTTTAATGAGTTTAACTGTTTTATTATTGAAGCCGCAATTCGCACACCGTGAGGGTGTGTAAGAGAGTGTGCCAAAATAACAAGTGCTTAAAACACCTTTAATTAACTGAGTTAAACACCATGTTTTTGGAAAAGAAATAGTTTCATCTGTAATTCCAGAGGAATTCGCGATATTATTAAAAGTGATAGCTGATATTGTCGAATCCCCCTTATAAATTTTTTGTGGTGACTTAATATTATAGGGATTTTGAAAATGTTGCTATTTTTTTGCGAAAAAATAGGCATCAGTGAAAATTCACCAACACCATAAATTATAGAACCTTTAATTCGACTTTGTCTACAACCTGAAACGACGGTATCCCGTCGTTTTTTTACAACAAATGTATAAATATACGTATTGACTTTATATTTATACATGTTTATAATAAGCTTATAATAATAAAGGGGGCCTTTTATGAAAGTTTCTATCGTTGGAGCAACGGGTTATAGCGGTTTAGAATTACTTCGTCTCGTCAGTCAACACCCCAACTTAGAACTGATTTCATTGCATAGTTTAACAGGGAAAGGTGAGTTGTTATCGGAGACGTTTCCGTTAGTTAAAGAGACGGGTTATGATTTAATCGTAGAACCAGTTGATGCTGTACGTATTTCAGCAATTGCTGAAATCGTCTTTTTAGCGACACCGGCAGGGATTGCAAAAGACTTAATTCCATTATTGAGCTCATCGCTACAAATTATTGATTTATCAGGCGACTTTCGGTTAGAAAAGAGTGAAAATTATGACAATTGGTATGGGCAGTCAGCGGCGGCGCAAGCTCTACGTGATGAGGCCATTTACGGCCTCAGTGAGTGGGAGCAGACCGCTTTGATGGGGGCACGCTTAATTGCTAATCCAGGCTGTTATGCCACCGCGATTCTATTAGCTCTAATGCCCTTATTTGAGAAGTTAGCGATGGGAGACGTCATTATCGATGCAAAATCGGGTGTTTCAGGTGCGGGGAAGGGCTTATCGCCAGCAACCCATTTTATGCAAACCCATGATAATTTACAAGCCTACAAAATCAATCGTCATCAACACATTCCTGAAATCGAGCAACAGCTTAGCAAAGTGACTGAGAGTGTCGCACCGATTACACTCACAACGCAGTTGCTACCAATTGCCCGAGGTTTGATGGCAACCATTTATTTTGAAACGTCCGCCACCAATCAGCAACTGTCCGCCATTTTCGCAACGGCTTATCAGCAAGCACCCTTTGTACGCATATTTGCTGAACAGCTGCCGACGATACAACAAGTCATTGGCAGTAATTATTGCGATATTGGCTGGCATAAAGATGAGCGAACAGGTCGTGTGACACTCATATCAGTCATTGATAATTTAGTGAAAGGGGCGGCCGGACAGGCGATTCAAAACGTTAACATCAGTCAAGGTTGGGAGCAAACCTTAGGGTTACCACTCTTGCCAATCTTAATTTAGAGGGAGTTAAAATAATGCAAATACGACATGAGGGACACATAGCCACACCGCTTGGTTTTTATACAGATGGGTTACATGCAGGGTTAAAACGCTTTAAAAAAGATATTGGACTCATCTATTCGGATGTACCGGCGCAAACAGCTGCGGTGTATACGCAAAATTATTTTAAGGGAGCTCCAATTACCGTGACACAAGCGAGTTTGGCAACCTCCTCCTTGACACAAGCCTTGATTGTAAACAGTGGCAATGCCAATACTTGTACAGGGAAAAAAGGCATCGCTGACGCTTATGCGATGCGTGCGGCAACGGCGGCAAAATTACAGCTGCCTGTTGATTATGTGACGGTGGCTTCAACAGGTGTCATTGGTGTGCCACTCAATTTACCACGCGTACTCGATGGGATTGCACAGTTGGATGAAACACAGAGTAATGGTCATGGCTTTCAAGAAGCCATCTTGACGACTGATAAGGCGGTTAAGTCAGTTTGTGTCACGATTGAACTCGATGGTCAAACAGTGACAGTCGCAGGTGTAGCCAAGGGCAGTGGCATGATTAATCCTAATATGGCAACCTTGCTCGGATTTATTACAACAGATGCTGCCATTGAAGGTGTCTATTTAGATAAATTATTACGCCAGACAATTGAGCGGTCATTTAATCAAATTACGATTGATGGCGATACCTCAACAAATGATATGGTATTGGTGATGGCAAATGGTCGGGCTGGCAATGATATACTTTGTGCGAACCATCCTCAAATACTGCAATTTAAAGCCGCTTTAATGTATGTGTGCGAACAGTTATCAAAAAAGGTAGCAGCTGATGGCGAAGGGGCGACTAAACTGATTGAAGTGAATGTGACGGGAGCTCTTCAACAAACTGATGCGCGTTTAATTGCCAAAAAAGTCGTTGGTTCTAACTTAGTGAAGGCTGCCTTCTTTGGTGAAGATGGCAACTGGGGACGGATTATTGATGCAATCGGATACGCCGGAGTACCGATTAATCCTGACACAGTCGATATTGCCATCTCGGGTGTAACGGTACTAAAGAACAGCGAACCAGTAATAATTGATGAGGCTCGTGACTTAACACCCGTGTTAAAAGCGCATGATATTACGATTGCGGTTGAGCTCCATTTGGGCAATGAAGCAGGGACTGCCTGGGGCTGCGATTTAAGTTACGAGTACGTCAAAATTAATGCGGCCTACCGCACATAGGGGGGATAAGATGAGTGAAACAATCGTTATTAAACTAGGAGGCAATGCCTTAAGTACCATCGAACCGGCTTTTTTTAAACAGATTAAAGACTGGCAAACAGCAGGGAAGCGTCTAGTCTTTGTACATGGTGGTGGGCCACAAATTGACACCTTACTTGAGAAACTACACATTGGGATTGAAAAGAAACAGGGATTACGCGTAACCAGTCGTGAAGTACTCGATGTCGCCACGATGGTTTTAGCGGGGAAAATCAATACGGAAATGGTGCTGCAGTTTGCTGCTAAAGGCTTTCAGTCCATCGGCCTCAATGGCAGTGATAATTTACTGTTGAAAGTAAGGCCGATTCATGATCAGATGTTAGGCTATGTTGGTACAGTGGAACATGTTAATGTTGCCTTTTTGAAGATGTTACTCGATCATCACTTAACACCAGTTATTGCTCCGCTAGGCGTGGATGCAAACTTCCAACTGTATAATGTGAACGCCGATATTGCCGCCTGTCATATTGCGGGTGCTCTTCAAGCCGAACAGCTCATCTTATTGACCGACGTACCAGGTGTGTTTGCTAATCAGCGGATTATTAAAGAATCGTTGCCACAGTTAATGCTTGATTACATTGATCGTGGTGTCATTATCGGGGGAATGATTCCGAAGGTGAAAGGCGCAATTGCCGCAGTTAATCGCGGCGTTAAACGGGTCCACATTACCGATAGGATTCAGGTGAGCGGTACTGCAATTACGAAGGAGGCGGTGCTGCAATGACACGCTTGATGAATAATTATGGGCGTCTCCCATTGGTGATTACAACTGCTGCTGGATCGTATGTTACAGATGAGCAAGCACGGCGTTATTTGGACTTTACTTCTGGAATTGCCGTCTGTAATTTAGGTCATCGGCCGGCAGCGGTCGAGGAGGCCGTTCAAGCTCAATTACAACAAGTATGGCACACATCTAACCTGTTTGAAAACCGTTTGCAAGAAAAGGTGGCAGCTTCACTTGTCGTGGGCATCGGTGCACCAGGAAAGGTCTTTTTTTGTAATTCAGGGACAGAGGCGAATGAAGCAGCGATTAAGCTTGCGCGTAAATATACCGGAAAAGAGACCATTGTCAGTTTTGAACAATCGTTTCACGGACGAACATACGGGGCAATGGCAGCCACAGGACAAGCTAAAATCCATAACGGTTTTGGTCGCTTGTTAGCAGGGTTTGATTATTTACCGTTTAACGACAGTGCTGCTCTCATTGAAAAATTAACAACCGATGATGCAATCGCCGCTGTAATGCTCGAACTCGTTCAAGGGGAAGGTGGTGTTTATCCAGCTGATAGTACCTTTATTGATACACTCGTACAGCTTTGCACTGCCAAAAAGATTTTAATTATCGTCGATGAAGTTCAAACCGGTTTTGGTCGTACGGGCGAGCTCTTTGCTACACAGCAGTATCAGTTTGTGCCTGATATTATGACCTTAGCGAAGGGATTGGCAAACGGAATCCCTGCAGGGGCAGTATTTGCTAAACCAGCAGTCGCATCCGCCTTTACACCGGGCACGCACGGGTCAACTTTTGGGGGGAATTATTTGGCAATGGCCGCAGCAGAGGCAGTGCTAACAACGTTAACGACCACTGGTTTTATGGCAGAAGTGCGACAAAAAAGTGCTTATTTTATGGCACAATTAAGAGAAATCGCAAATGCTAGCCCGCTCATTACCGCTGTTCGTGGTCGAGGTTTTTTAATCGGACTTGAATGTAACCAAGTCGTGGCACCACTCATAGAAGCGTGTCGTGCAGCGGGGTTACTCCTATTGAGTGCGGGAGCAACAGTGATTCGTCTGTTGCCACCAATCACCGCGAGCTACCGTGAACTCAATGAGGCACTTGCACTTTTAACCGTGGTATTTGAGCAGTCGCCACCGCTTATTAAATAAAATGAAGAATTTTCAGAATAATTAATCAGAAGAGGTTGCGGTGTAGTTCAAGATAAGCTACAATAAGTACAATAGTTAAATAGAATGTGAATAGAGGCGCGAGAGCTAAGAGTAAAATGTGGGATGTGTTACGAACACAGTTGAACACGTTTGAAAGGGGTGATCGCCGAAGTGGGGGCTGTGTCGTAGCGAACCTGCTGGTGTGTTGTAAAAGATATAACACATTGTCAAGGAGTCTTGGAGGGCTATTCTCATTGGAAACATACAAACCATTCGTTTGGAACGTTGTCACTTTGAGAAGATAAGCAGAGGCTTATGCTTAAAGTGGTGACGTTTTTTTTAAAAGAGGACACCGGACGACTATTCATTTAGCTAAATTAAGTCATAGGAGAGTGTTACGCATGGGCATTGTTGTTTTGAAATTTGGAGGCACATCAGTAGGTGATGTAGCTAAGATTAAGGCTACGGCTGAGCAAGCGATTCGTGAAAAAGCACAAGGAAATCAGGTGGTTGTAGTTGTCTCAGCGATGGGGAAATCAACCGATGACTTAGTCGCGTTAGCAACAGTAATTAACCCACAGGCAAGTACACGCGAAATGGACATGTTGCTCACAACGGGCGAACAGGTCACCATTTCACTATTAACGATGGCGCTACAGGCTGCTGGTCAAAAGGCGGTCTCCTATACAGGTTGGCAGGCTGGTATTATTACTGAAGCGGTACATAGTAATGCTCGGATTCAAACAATCGAAACAACAAAAATTGCAACGGCGTTAGCTGACAATCAGATTGTCATTGTTGCTGGTTTTCAGGGAATGAGTGAAAACGGTGAAATTACGACCTTAGGTCGCGGTGGTTCAGATACAACGGCAGTTGCTTTAGCAGCGGCCTTAGGTGCTGCTAAATGTAGTATTTGTACCGATGTCGTTGGTGTGTTCACAAGTGATCCCCGTTATATTACAGGTGCACAAAAGTTAAGAGAGATTGATTACGATGAAATGTTAGAACTTGCCAATCTCGGTGCGGGTGTGTTGCATCCGCGGGCAGTCGAATATGCAAAAAATCACCAAATCCCATTAGAAGTACGTGGAGCACATGTGACAGAAACGGGAACAATTATTAAGGAGGGAACATTATTGGAAACAAAACAAGTTGTGCGAGGCGTGGCCTTTGATGATGAAATTGCGCGTATTCGTGTGAGTTTCACATCGATTACAGCGATGAATATCGCCTGTATTTTTACGAAGTTAGCAGAGGCACATATTGACGTTGATATTATTGTCCAAAGTATCGGAGAAGACGATGGACCATCAGCGGTGTCATTCTCATTAAAAGAAGCTGCACTCGATGAAGCAGTGGCGATTTTAGCAGCCTATAAAGACGTGATTGGCTATGATAGCTTAGTGACTGAGGCTGGTTTGGCGAAGGTATCAATTGTTGGTTCGGGGATGGTTTCCAATCCAGGGGTAGCGGCGCAAATGTTTACGGAATTGCGTCAAGCCGATGTGGACATTCGGATGATTAGTACTTCTGAAATCAAGGTATCCGTTGTGGTACCGCAGGCTAAAATGCTCGTAGCAGCAAACGTATGCCATACTGCTTTTGAGCTTTAAATCGTAGTCTACCTATTCAATCTAATCACCTCGTAAACAAAGTCGCTGCATCACTTTTCACAGAAAAAGCAGTTTGATTCAACTTTGTCTACAATCTGAGCTACTTTTTAAGTGGCTTTTTTTGTGGAGAAAAAGAACGAACAAGCCTCATATCATTTGCTCATGCCTTGCTTTTATTTGTACAATGAAACAACAATGTTTTGTGACTAGTTATAAATGATTGTTTCAAAAGAACGTAATGTGTGAGATACCCTGCTAACAGTCAATTGAATTGTTGAATTCGTAAGGTCTCATTGGTTGAACAACAGAATTTGGGGAGTGGTAAACGTGAAAAATGAGGCGGTTAAAAGCGAGGCAGGATTTTTAAGTGCGAATATCATTATTAGTATTGTGGTTTTATATTTAGTCAGTGTCACGATGATTTATTTAGTAACCAAGAGTTTTAATTTAGTGATTATGCAAACCTTATGGTACATCGTGGGCTCAGTGGGAATAGCAATCATCCGATTATTTGATACAAAATTGATTGAGAAATACGCCATCTGGTTATACTTTGGAGGTATCCTATCGTTGGTAGCAGTTTTATTGTTTGGTAGCAATATTAATGGTGCGCAACGGTGGCTAAAGTTTGGTCCAGTTAGCTTGCAAACGTCTGAGTTTATGAAAATTTTTTATGTGTTGTTTTTGGCACATGTCATCGCAAAGCATCGTCAGACAAAACAACGTGCCAGTGATATTCTGTTGATTGGTAAAGTACTAGGGGTTTTAATTATCCCACTAATTTTCATTTTAAAACAACCTGACTTAGGGACTGCTATCGTTTTTATCATTATTACGTGTGGCATGTTGTTTATTGGGGGCATCTCGAAGAAAATTATTGCCTTAGCCATTTTGATAGGCGGTACCATCTTAGGTTTATTTGCTTATTTAGTTATTTTTAACCGTGGGCTGTTATTAAAAATAGGGTTTGAAAATTACCAGTTTAAACGGATTGATACATGGTTCGATGGTTCTGCAGTAGATGCCGATTCGGCCTTTAATGTTGAACAAGCCGTTAAGGCGATTGGATCAGGTGGCTATTTTGGCAATGGCTTTGAATCGCAGGTCTATGTGCCGGAACGCCATACGGATTTTATTTTCAGTATGATTGGTGAAACCACTGGTATGATTGGCTGTGCCATTTTGATTATTGTTTACTTTTTTCTGATGTATTATTTAATTCGGACGTGTTTTATGACGAAAACACTGTATCACACCTATGTGATTTCAGGTATTTTGATTTTGATGAGTTTTCATATGTTTCAAAACATTGCGATGAACATCGGCCTAATGCCGGTTACGGGGATTCCACTGCCCTTTATAAGTTATGGCGGATCCTCAATTTTAGCAAATATGCTCAGTTTAGGCATCGTTCTAGCGATTCAAAAAAATCATTATGAATCAGTCTTCGGTAAAAAACGGCAGTACGAAGAAATGGCGACTAATTTTGAGGAGTAGGCTAATGCCTTTACTGCAATTTTATGCTAAAATAAAGGCATTGAATCGAAGTGAAGGTGATGTTTAATGACCACATTAACAATAGCAAATTTAGAAGATACAGAACGTCTCGGTCTGAGCATCGGTCGTCTGTTAGAAGCCAACGATTGCATTTTACTCGAGGGTGATTTAGGTGCGGGCAAAACAACTTTAACAAAGGCGATTGCCCGTGGTTTAGGTGTTGAAGCAATGGTTAAAAGCCCGACCTTTACTATCATTCGCGAGTATGAAGGACGGTTACCGTTATATCATATGGATGCCTACCGTCTTGAAGATGCAGACGATGATTTAGGATTTGAAGAATACTTTACCAATAACGGTGTAGTAGTCGTTGAGTGGGCGCATTATATTGCTACTTTTTTACCGTCGCAGTTTTTACGTCTGTCACTCAAACATATTGATGAATTTTCACGTGAACTAACAATCGAAGCAGAAGGCGAGCATTATCAAATGCTCGTTGAGGAGGTCTTGGCACAATGGTAACACTCGCAATTGATTCATCAGCAAAAGCAATGACTGTCGGTCTAGTTAACGACGAAACCGTCTTAGGTGAAATCACCTTGAACGTCCAACAAAATCACAGTGTACAATTGATGCCAGCTATCGAGTATTTGATGGCAGCGAGTCAGGTTACACCGCAACAACTTAGCGCGATTGCCGTCGCCCAAGGACCAGGTTCTTACACAGGTTTGCGCATTGGGGTAACAATTGCGAAAACACTTGCCTGGGATTTAAAACTGCCGTTATATGGTGTGTCGACCTTACGAACGTTGGCTGATAATATTACGGTGTTCGATGGTTTAATCGTTTCGTTAGTCGATGCCCGACGCAATGCTGTTTTCGCGGGTATTTATCGTCGCGCAGCAATAGGCGATACGATTGAAACGGTTGTGACTGATCAATACGTCACGATGCCCGACTTGCTCGAGCAACTCGCAGAGCGTCAAGAAGCGGTGATGATCGTTGCCTCAGCAGCTGATATTAGTCTCTATCAAGCACAAATTGAAGAACATTTGGCACAAACTGTTTTTGCAGATACGGCCGCTGGGATGCCGTCAGGGGCACGCTTGGCGTTACTTGCTCAATATGAAAAACCACAGGATGTCCATACATTTGTGCCAACCTATATTCGCATGACAGAAGCGGAAACCAATTGGCGTAAAGCCCAAGGATTAGATTAATGGCTAGTTCATTAACCTTTCGTCCAGCAGTGGCGCGTGATATTGATCAGCTTGTTGCGATTGAACAGGCCTGTTTTGCAACACCTTGGGATCGAGCCGCGTTTGCATATGAATTAACCATCAATCAGTATGCCTATTACGTTGTGATTGAAAGTGAGCAGACGATTATTGGTTATGCAGGGGCCGGCTTTATTTTTGATGAAGGTCATATAACTAATGTGGGGATATTACCGGCTTACCGTGGTCAAGGATTAGGGTTGCGACTCATGCAACAACTCATCGCACAGGCACAAAAACAACAGGTCAGTTACTTAACGTTAGAAGTACGCGAAAGCAATGTGATTGCCCAGCGCTTATATCAGAAATTGGCTTTTCGTCCAGTCGCTCTTCGCAAAAAATATTACAGTGATAATCAAGAAGATGCGCTTATTATGCGGGTTGATTTTAACAAAGAGAGTGAGGATGTCAAATGAACGTGCGAATAGAACATGATACGATGGGTGAAATTGCAGTGCCCGCCGACCATTTATGGGGTGCACAAACACAACGGAGCCTCGAGCATTTTAAAATTGGTACTGAAAAAATGCCAGATGCACTTATTTTAGCATTTGCTCAGTTGAAAAAAGCAGCAAGTGTTGCGAATCATAACTTGAATAAATTGTCAGCTGCTAAGCAAGCAGCCATTGCACAAGCCTGTGATGAAATTATTGCCGGTCAATGGGCCGATGAATTTCCGTTATCGCTCTGGCAAACTGGTAGTGGCACGCAGACGAACATGAATATGAATGAGGTCATTGCCTATCGTGCGAATCAGTTAACGTCAGAAACAATTCATCCGAATGACGATGTTAACATGTCTCAGAGTTCAAATGATACGTTTCCGACAGCGATGCATATTGCTGCTTATGCTGAAATACAGTCTAGCTTGCTGCCAGTTGTGGCACAGATGCAGGCTGTCATGTTGCAAAAACAAGCACAATACCAACAGCTTGTTAAGATTGGTCGGACGCATTTACAAGATGCGACTCCTTTAACTTTTGGGCAAGAAATTTCTGGTTGGGAAGCGATGCTTAGCATGTCGATGCACCAGATTAACGAAAGTGCGCAACACTTATTAGCGTTAGCGATTGGCGGTACAGCAGTCGGTACCGGCTTAAATGCGCATCCGCTGTTCGGTGCGAAGGTGGCCCAACAGTTAAGCGTACAAACCGGTTACCCGTTTGTGAGTGCTGACAATAAATTCCATGCGCTGACTAGTCATGATGGCTTAGTTTATGCGCATGGTGCAATTAAAGGCCTCGCTGCCAATGCGCTGAAAATTGCTAACGACATTCGCTTGTTAGCAAGTGGCCCACGCAGTGGCATCGGTGAGTTACAGTTACCCGCAAATGAACCTGGTAGTTCAATTATGCCAGGTAAGGTGAATCCGACGCAGGCGGAAGCCTTAACGATGGTAAGTGTACAAGTGATGGGAAACGATGCGGCAATCGGCTTTGCAGCTAGTCAAGGTAACTTTGAGCTGAATGTCTATAAGCCTGTTATTATTTATAATTTTTTACAGTCGGTCGGCTTATTAACCGATGCACTGCGCTCATTTAATGTTAATTGCTTGGTAGGAATGGAAGCAATCCCGAGTCGGATGGACGAATTAGTACAGCAATCACTCATGCTCGTTACGGCTTTAAATCCGCAGATTGGCTATGAAAAAGCAGCGAAAATTGCCAAGGCTGCCTTTGTTAATAATTGCTCACTCAAAGAAGCGGCCATTGCTTCAGGTGACGTCACTCCAGCGCAATACGAACAATGGATTGATCCACTAAAAATGGTGAATTTACAAACGTCAACAACTGAAGGTGAAGAAACTAATGGAAACTAAGCGCTTAATTTTAGCATTTGAATCAAGCTGTGATGAAACGAGTGTCGCAGTTGTACAAAACGGCTCAGAAATCTTATCGAATGTGGTGTCTTCGCAAATTAAAAGTCATCAACGATTTGGTGGCGTAGTGCCTGAAATCGCATCACGTCATCACGTTGAACAAATTACGTATGTGATTGAAGCAGCTTTGACAGAAGCTGGCAAAACGATAGATGAAATGGACGCCATCGCTGTGACACAAGGACCTGGTTTGGTCGGTGCCTTGTTAATCGGTGTTAGTGCCGCTAAATCATTGGCGTTTGTCCATCAAAAACCATTGATTGGTGTCCATCATATTGAAGGTCATATTTTAGCGAATCGATTAGTCCAACCCTTAACGTATCCACTGATTGCACTAGTCGTTAGTGGTGGGCATACCGAGTTAGTCTACATGGCCAACGATCATAGTTTTGAAATCATCGGTGAAACACGTGATGATGCCGCTGGTGAAGCGTATGATAAAGTTGGACGGACAATGGGACTGACGTATCCTGGAGGAGCCAAGATTGATAAATTGGCGCTTGAAGGCGAAGATACCTATCATTTTCCACGGGCAATGCTCCATGAAGATAACTTGGATTTTAGTTTTTCAGGTTTAAAATCGTCATTTATCAATACGATTCATAATAAAGAACAACGCAATGAACCAATCGATAAAGCCAATTTTGCGGCGAGTTTCCAGGCGGCTGTAGTGGAAGTGCTCGTGACCAAAACGATGCGTGCGTTGGAACACTATTCGGTCGGTATGCTTGTTATGGCTGGTGGTGTGGCCGCGAACCAAGGGTTACGTCAAGGCTTAGCAGCTGCTTTAACAGCACAGTTCCCTGAGGTTGAATTGGTGATTCCGCCGTTAAGTCTCTGTGGCGATAATGCCGCAATGATTGGTGCAGCAGGCGATATGTTGTTGCAACAAGGTGTCTTTAGTGACATGAGTTTGAATGCCCGCCCGGGTTTTATGTTTGAAAAACATTAATACTCACTTAGGAACAGCAGATATCTTCAGTCTGAAAAAAGATAGCATGAGCTATCTTTTTTTTTGTCCTAATTAATTTTAAGCAATACACAGTTATTTTTAAGTGATAGCTAAGCTAACGATAACATAGGTGATAATCTATAAATGTTAAAAATGATGTTCGATATAAATAATAGTCTAGCGATATATAATCTCAGAAAGGTAACGACTGGTTGATTGACAGCGCTGCTTGAGAAGGATAGTCTAACGCTAATACACGGAGAAAGTGTAAAAGATGGGTGGAGGTTATCATGTTACACGCTCAAAACATTACGAAAAAGTGGGGACAGACGAAGGTGTTGGATGACCTGTCGGTGAGCTTAGCGCCAGGAACAATCACCGCCATTATTGGGCCGAATGGCTGTGGAAAAACGACCTTGTTTCGCTTGTTAGCGGGTATTATTGCACCAACAACGGGGACTGTCTCACGGTCAGAACGATTGAAACACTGTTTCTTCTTACAAGGTCATGAGATGCTGTATGATCATTTACAGTTCGTAGCAGCCATGTATCAGTCGTCCCAATCGCTTGGAGCGTTGGTGAAAAAATTACAGCTCACTGCTTGGATCCATCGCAAAGTGAAACATTATTCATTGGGGATGAAACAGCAGCTCTTGTTTGCGATGGCACTATTGTCTGAGACCTCCTTCTATTTATTGGATGAGCCCTTTAATGGACTCGATGTAATTGTGGCGCAACGATTGAAGCAACAGGTGATGAGCTTGAAAAAACAGGGGGCAACGATTGTTTTTTCATCGCATCAGCACTCTGATAGTGACCAATTAGCGGATGACTGTTATTTTATGAAGGCTGGGAAATTGCTTGAACAGACGACGATTCAACCAACGACTGAGCGTTATTTACTCAGGCTCAATCGTGTACCCCTCGCAACCGAAATCGCATATTTAACAGCGGAAGCAAACGTTCAGCAACTGGTAATGAACGATGAGAACCTTACTGTTACGATCACACCTGAAACAATACATGCCTTCATTAAGAGCTGTGAAGCATGTCAGTTAACAGTTAAGACCGTGACTAGTAGGCTGGATGAAACGAGACGAGCATATGAAGCACTCTATGGTGAGGAGGGGAAGCGTGATGTTGCAGCTGTTAGCCTTTGAATTGAAAAAAGTGGGGAAGCAAAAAGCGGGCTATGTTACACTCATTCTCTTGCTCATCGCCGTTGTGGGAGTCTATGGTTTACATCATAATCAAGTAAAGATCCTAACCCAAACGGCCATCTCTGATCAACAAGTAAATAACACCTCGATTGAACTGACCTTGCATCAATTACAGTTGCAAGAAGCGGATGAAGGAATAAACCAAATGATTGCCAGTAATGAGCATGAGCTTCAATTGGGAAAAGACCGCTTAACCGCCTTGCAATTAGAGATAGAAAGCTTAGTTTATCGATTAGACCAGATTGCAGCCGGGACATTAGCAGATGGAGAAGAGACGCGTGCGATTGAAGCGGGCCTTGCTCTCAAACGTAAGTTGGCAGCTGAGCATTATCCAGTCAATGACACAGGATTTTTCATTTGGGCACCTGATTTTGCGGAGGCAAGCCTCTCGTATTTGTTTCCGTATAGTTTAGCCGGTTGCAGTGGTGGATGGAGCATCTTTTCTTATCCGGTCATTATTCAAACGGTGGGCAGTTATCATTTGAGTTCTATCGGTGTTCTGTTGTTGCAAACAACCGTGTTGAGTCTAACGGTACTTTATTTTTTAGTCAACCTTGCAAGCCTGTGCGTGTTGCTCTTGAAAAATAGCGTATTGACCTTGAGTGTGTTGATTGTATGCCTGATAGCTACACAACAGATGGTTGAACGATTAGATACAATCGATGCATGGTGGGTAGTGTATAATCCGTTTGTGTATGCGAATGTTGTGGGCACAGTTGATGGCACTTTGGCAAATTATCTTCATGCCTCCGAGGTCAACACCGTGTTTGCCGCGGTCATCTTAAGTGGTGCGGGTCTAATTTGTGGTTTGATTGGCTACTGCTTTCATCGTCAGGAAAAATTGTGTTTAGTGAAATAAAAGTGAAAGCAGCTCATTCAACTTCGCAAAAAGCGGAACTATCGTACAAACCGTCAGTAACTGGATCAGCCTAACTAAGTGAATCAAAGCGGTGTCGACAATTATGTTGGCACCGTTTTGATTGAATTAAATTACTAATATAAAAAAAGCGTCCCTTCAATGCCCATCTCTGATACTGTTATGTTGTTTAGGGAAGCTTAAAACACTAAAAAATAACTATTGGTATTGACAAAATGATATTATACGATGTATAGTATGTGTATGTTATACGATGTATAGTATCGGAGGAGAGAACAAAATGAATTTTCAAATGGGAGCAGCCTTGCTCGATTATTGTGTGCTCGGTGTATTGGCGCGTGAAGATGCCTATGGTTATGCCTTAACCGTCGAAGTGAAAAAGGTGATGACAATCAGCGAATCGACCTTGTATCCAGTGTTGCGTCGCTTGAAAAAAGAAGCGTTTGTTACAACCTATGATGAAGCTTTTCAAGGGCGTAACCGACGCTACTACCAAATTACAGCGACAGGCCTACAGCGAAAAACAGAGTTGGCAGCAGAATGGACCGAGTTTATTAAGAAAATTGAGATGGTCGTCGAAGGAGAGAAAAAAAATGAATAAAGCAACCTTTCTACAAGTATTACAAAAACAAATTAAAAAGTTACCGATGGACGAGCAAGCCGATATTATGGCTTATTACCAAGAAATAATTGCTGATGGCTTATTGGAAGACGATGAGGTAACCGTCATTGCACGATTGGGTCATCCGAAGAAAGTCGCGCGCGAAGTGACGGCTACCTTTGCAATGAAAGAATTGAGTGCGTCAGAGGGAACGGTTAAAGATCGACCTCGAAAATTATGGTGGGTGCTGATGGGTATCGCCTCTAGTCCGATTATTTTACCATTAGCAGTATCTGTGATCGCTGTATTTATTGCCATAGTAGCAGTTGTGTTCGCAGTCCTCATCAGTTATGTAAGTGTCTTCGTTAGTTTTATTATTAGTGGCATCGGTTCACTTTTGTTAGGGGGTTTAGTGATTGCTCAAGATGGAGTGACTGCAGCCTTCTTAATCGGATGTGGTCTGTCCTTAATCGGTGGTGGTTGTTTATTGGCACAGCCGTTTAAAAAATTATGGATCGTGTGTTTCAAACTAATTGCTAATATGATTCAAGCAACCTATTTAAAATTCAATCGCAAACGAGGGAGTAACCAATGAAGAAAAGAACAATGATTTATAGTGCGTTGGTAGTAGTCGGTCTTATTATAGCAGGCATCAGTTTTTCAAGTGGTACAATCAGTGCCATTGCATGGCATAACCATCGCTTCGAAACGGTTGATTATGTGAAAGAAACGAAAAAAGTAACAGGTATTCATAATGTGAACATTGCTGTGAAATCGGCGGATGTCGTACTAGAGACAGGTGTGGAAGCTAAGGCGGAATGGACCGCTGATAAAAATCATCCGATAAAGGTCGATGTGAGCAATGGGACACTAAATGTGACAGCTGAAAAAGGAGATGCCATGATATTTGGTATCATCGAGACAACACCGACCATAAAGATTACATTACCGAAAGAAAAGCTTGAAACCGTCAATATTATGAATACATATGGCGATGTGAGTGTGACAGACATTAAAGCAAAAGTAAGTGTTATTCAGGTGAAAAGTGGCGACCTCGACATAGCAGCAGTTAAACTAACGGATGACTTAACAATCACACAAACGTATGGCGATATTCAAATCGATAATAGCTCGGCCAAACAACTGCGTATTACGAGTGAATCCGGTGATATTGATAGCACAAAGAATGCATTTAACGAGGCGCAAATTTCGAGCCGCTATGGTGATGTCACCTTTAAAGAAAGTGACTTAACGGCATTAACACTCGAAGCCAGTAGTGGCGATATTAAGGTGTTAAACAGTGTTCTAGCAGGTGTAAGTCACATTTCGAATCAGTACGGCGACATTAAAATTAGCACGAAAAATGCAGTTGGTTTAACGATTGATACGGCTTATGGTGATGTAAAAGTCAACGGTAAAAATTACAATGGTTCCTATCAAAAAACGACAACAAAGAATAATCAATTAACCATTGAAAATAAGTCAGGAGATGTAAAAGTTGACACAAACTAAAGCGCGTTGGTGTTTCATCATTGGTGTCGTCTTAATTATTATTACTAGTCTGATCGATACACAATCAAAAAGTAGCAACCTTTAATGGGTTGCTACTTTTTGACGTTAAGTTAAGAGGATAAATGTTCCCAGTCAATCATCAGTTGTTCGAGTGCTGCTTGGGCATCGAGTAATTGTTGATGGTATTTTTGGGTTTGTGTAACATCACCAAAGATGGCTGGATCAGCTAAGCGGTGTTCCAATGTGTCAATTAAGGTTTCTGTTTCGGAAATTTCACGTTCAACAGCTTCAACGGCCCGCTGTTGTTTACGTGCTTGTTGTACAGCAGCTTTTTCTTCGGCATAGCTTAATTTACGGTCATTGACAACAGTGCTGAGTGTTTCTGGTGTTTTTTCAGCAGCTAATAAAGCGGCCCGCTCTGTTTGGATTGCTAGTTTTTCGACGTAATAATCGTAGTCTCCTAAATACGTCACCGCACCATCGGCTGATAGTTCAATCACTTTATTCGCAATCCGGTTGATAAAATAGCGGTCATGGGAAACGAATAAGAGTGTACCTTCGTAATCAATTAGGGCATTTTCTAACACTTCTTTACTATCAATATCAAGATGGTTGGTCGGTTCATCTAAGATTAAAAAGTTGGCCTGTTGTAACGTGAGCTTAGAGAGGGCGAGGCGGGCTTTTTCACCGCCGCTTAACATGTTGACTGCTTTTTTTACGTCATCGCCTGTAAACAAGAATGAACCTAATAACGTTCGGATGATTTTTTCATCGAGACTAGGATAGGCAGACCAAAGTTCTTCTAAGACCGTTTGGCGACTATTTAAGTTGGATAACTCCTGATCATAATAGCCGATTTCAGTGTTTGCACCGAAAGTAAAAGTACCACTCAAGGCGGGCAGTTGTTTGATTAACGTTTTGAGCAAGGTTGATTTACCAACACCATTTGGTCCAACGAGGGCAATCGCGTCCGTTCGCTTAATATCGATGTTTAAATGCTGAGCTAACGGAGCATCGTAGCCAATGCCTAAATCGGTTGTTAAAAGGGCATCTTTACCACTCGGTTTATTGATCTTAAAACTAAAATGAGCGGCCTTTTCATCGCCAAGTGGTTTATCGATGCGGTCAATTTTTTCAAGTTGTTTTCGTCGTGCTTGGGCGCGTTTTGTCGTTGAGGCACGTACAATATTACGTTGCACGAAATCTTCCAGTTTGGCAATTTGCCCCTGTTGTTTATCAAATTGTTTCCATTCTTTTTCGAGATCAGCGGCATATTGGGTCAAATAATGTGAATAGTTACCAACATAGTGTTTCGAATGGGTACGGCTAATGCTATACACTTGATTGACAACGCGGTCGAGAAAATAGCGGTCATGAGAAACAATTAAGAGCGCGCCTCGGTAGTTCGCCAAATAGTTTTCTAACCAAGTTAATGTTTCAATATCGAGATGGTTAGTAGGTTCATCTAAAATTAAAATATCATTGTTGGATAATAGTAATTTAGCAAGGGCTAACCGTGTTTTTTGGCCACCCGATAAACTTGTAATGACTTGTTGGTAGCGTTCTTCATAAAAACGGAAACCGTGTAGAATCGAACGGATATCCGATTCGTATTGATAGCCGCCTTTTTCTTTGAACTCATGTTGGAGATGATCATATTGGGCAGATACTTGTTGATAGCGTTCCTCATTTTCATAAACATTGGGTTGAGCGAGTTGTTCTTCTAAGGTACGAATGCGTTGTTCCATTACTTTTAACGGTTCAAAGACACTGAGCATCTCATCCCAAATCGTACGAGTCGATTCGAGGCCAGTATTTTGAGCGAGATAGCCAATCGTTACGTCTTTTGGTTTGCTTATTTGTCCCTCATCATAAGAGAGCTGATTAGCAATTATTTTTAATAAAGTTGATTTACCAGCCCCGTTTTTACCGACGAGAGCAATTCGGTCATTGGTTTTGATTTCTAATTGAATATTTTCGAGTATGGCTTCGGCGCCAAATCGTTTCGTTAATTGATTTACTTGGAGTAAAATCATCTGTCGTCACATCCTTCACCTCTTAATTTTAACCGATATCCGACCAAAAAGGAATGTATCGAGAAGGAATGATTGAAATTATCCGTAACTAGCTATATTTGATTAAAAAAGCTACAATAGATGTAGTGAATGGTAAGAAAAGGAAGTGATGACGTGTTTCATAAATATCCAAACATGCCAAAAGCAACAGCTAAGCGCTTGTCGATCTATCATCAGTACGTTAAAATGTTGGCTGATAATGAGGTAGAACGTATATCGTCAACTGAAATGAGTCACGATTTAAAAATTGAGGCTGCGACATTAAGAAGAGATTTATCTCATATCGGCTCTCTCGGAAAGCAAGGATATGGTTATCACGTACAGTCATTAGTGATTGTGCTAAATAATTTGTTTATGACAAATCGGAGTCATTTAATCGCAGTAATTGGTGTCAGTCAACGTGGTCGTCGTTTTTTTAATCACCGCAGTTTGACCGAGAAAAACATGACAATTAGTTGCGCTTTTACTGAGACAGAGCACGCAGTTGGTACAATTCATGAAGGTGTACCGATATACTCAATCACGGATTTTACGGAAGTGATGTTGGAAAAAAACATTAGCACACTCGTCTTAGATTGTAGCGAACAAGAATGGCATACGATTGAAAAGCAGGTAGGTACGACAGCCGTGACGACAATTTTAAATCTCAGCGTGATGACACCACAGATTCCTTCATCGATTGTTATGAGATCATTCGATGTCGTCTCAGAGTTACAGACGTTATTTGCGTTTGAAGATCGTCTCCATGAAAATAAAGAAGCACAGGCTGATTAAGGGCCTATGCTTCTTTTTTATGCCTGTTGTTTGGCGATATTTAAATTAACTTCATCAAATGAGCTTTTGGCATAAGCGGCTACTAACTGTTCGGCATAGCGTTTGTTTGGATATAAGAAACGTTGGTAGGCCTCGAGTAAACTAGCGTGATAAACGGCGGGTAGATTGGCCCATTCTAAGTAAACAAACAAGGCATCGAAAATCGACTTGATTTTATGTTCAAGCGGTTGACTTAGTTCGAATAAAGCAGCGGAATTGGCAAGTTCTGCTGCTGTGCGTTGTTCAGCAACGTCGTAACTTTGATCGACGAGTGAACTACACCACCTAATGTAAAGGTGCATGACATAGAGGTCGCTCGGATTGATTCCTTCTGGATAGAGCGGGTTTAAATCAGGCATGCGCAGTTCAATGCGATTAATCACAGCATACTCAGCCTTGAATGAATCCATTGACGTCCCCTTAGCCCGCACCAATTCATAAAGCTCACGTGAGCCTTCGATGATTCCGCTAGCAATCACGGCTTTCAAAGAAGCGAGATAATTGGCGGTGGATGTGTAATCCAACGGAATCATTGTCAAATTATGATAGCCTTCTTCACCGAGGCGAGCTGATCGATAGGTCACCTTATTAATAGTTGCAGGACTTGCTGCCACAACAAAGTTAAGAAAGAAGCGGTATTTTAAAGTTTGTGCCATCAGTCGGATGTAAAAATCATTGATTGTTGTTTGTGGAAACAATGAACGCAACTGGCTGTCGTCGTATGAAAAGTTAAAATGAATCCCCGAATAGAGTTGTTTGTATCGTCCGTATTTGGTCGAAAGATACTCACGATAGAGTGTTTTTTCATAAGCGGCATCAGCACGTGTACCGAATTGTGCAAGCGGAATCGTCTCTTCAGCTGGCAATGCGGTTGGAGGCACGCTTTGCATCCATAAAAATTCCTGCGATAATGCCTGTTTGACAGTGGTTGAAATACGGGCCAATTCAGGTAAAAGTTGTTCGATGGAATCAACAACAGGTGAAATGATTTCAAGTTGGCTTTCTGAAAAATCAGTGGTGACCTCAGGATTGGTACGTTTATCACCCAATGCATTTGGATGAGGTGTTAAGGCGAGCTCACCGTTTGGTGTGACGCGTAAATTTTCACGTTCAATGCCAAATTTCCCAGTCATAATTTGTTTGATCTGTTCAAGTTCTGAAGGTTGAAACATCATAGTGAACCTCTCATTTCTATTGGTTTGAAAAAAGTATTAGCGCAAGTGCGTTAATAACAATGATGTGTAAGGGATAATAGAGGTAAAAAAACCACTTCCAATTTTTACCTCGTTGTCCGTTATACATTAAGAGTAACGGCAGGGCAAATAAGGAATACAGTTGTAATACACTCAGATGGTCAATCGTTAAGCTGAGGCCTGTGACGATGATGGTATAACCAATTAGCAGCGAAGGTTTCACTTTAAAGAGATAAAAACCAAGGATGAGTAGTAGGCCATACATGCCGTAATCAAAGGGTAAAAACCAAGCGACGAATAGCAACAAAGCGACACTTAAATGATTTCGATAGGATAGCAACTGTAAGGCGATTAGTCCTAATGCTAACGTTAGAAAAATATTAAAAGTGTGTTCTCCCATTAAATAGAGAGGCAGTTGCATTAAGAGGCCAGCCCCAGCAATTGTAAGAAAGTATTTTTGACGGTTACGCGTATGATAAAAGCCTTCGACCAAGAGAAAGGCGAATAACGGAAAAGCGAGTCGACCAATGATGCGCCATTCAGGTCCTAAAAAGAAAAAGACGCCGAGGTGATCGCAGGTCATCGATAGGAGTGCAATCATCTTTAAGGTGAAACCATCCAATCGTTTTGGCAAGGGGCCCTCATTCCTGGCTCAGTGAATTAATCAATAATTGTCACTTCGCCGTTTAATTTAAACGGTTCTTTTTCATTGATATGATCATAAAACATGACGCCGTTAATATGATCGATTTCATGTTGGACACACATAGCAGGGTAACCTTTGAAACGCAATTTAATCGGTTTTGAGTTGATATCAAAGGCTTGCACAGTCACACGCATGTGACGTACGACATAGCCTTCAACGTCACGGTCAACCGATAAACAGCCTTCGCCACCAGCAAGGCAAGCATCTTCAACAGAATGACTGACTATTTTTGGGTTGTAAAGCACATGACTAATCAAACGTTCGCGGTCATCTAAGAGATACATTGCAATAATACGTTTTTCAATCGCTAATTGTGGGGCAGCGATACCGATACCAGCACGCAATTCGTATTTTTCAGCGATTTCTTCGTCTTGACTATTTTTTAAGAATGTTAGCATGTCGTTACCAATTGCAATATCTTCTTTTGATAGTGGTAAAGTAACTTCAGCGGCTTTTACGCGTAAAGCGGGATGACCTTCGCGAACAATATCTTTCATTGTAATCATAATAGTTACACCTCTTAATTAAATTTTGTTCTTATTTTAGACACATTTTCTTGCCGAATAGTTAACTAATAGCAGAGGATTATGTAATTCTAAAAATAAGAATCATATCATTAACATATTAGCAGAAAAAGAACGAAAAGAACAAGATATTGTTTGGGAGGATTCTTTTGATAGCACACGGTTGATAGGCGTAACACTTTAGTGTGTGCATAAAATGTGCAAACTAACCACATACCTCTAATGATATATCATTAAAAAGATAAAGGCATACTGTACTATAATAGCTGGTTATTATTATATAACAGAGAGACTTTATCTGGTTACAAGAGGTTTTGTGTTGAAAACGCTTTATCGCAAGCCGGTCATAAGAATTTATCTCTTTTTAACCACCTGAATATTTGACCAATTTAACGGTCTTTGTTATATTAGTCATGGGAGCTGTATAATAGCACATTGAAATTATTTAAATGTTGCCGTATAGGTAAATAGAATAATTGATGTATTTTATGCAGTATCAACTTATTTGGTAGGAAATACCTAAAAAGGAGTGTTATGAAATGGCAACTAAGCAAAAACAACTTATCGTTGATGTGAAAAAACAATTTGCAGCAATCGCTAAACAATTTGAACCAATTCAAGTCTTGAATGAAAAAGGGGAAGTCGTAAATCCTCAATACATGCCTGATTTATCAGATGAAAAAATGGTGGAATTGATGGAACGCATGGTTTGGACGCGTGTGTTAGATCAACGTTCAACTGCCTTAAACAAACAAGGTCGTCTTGGTTTCTATGCGCCAACTGCTGGTCAAGAAGCTTCTCAATTAGGTACACAATTTGCGTTAGAACAAGAAGATTTCATCTTACCGGGCTACCGTGATATTCCGCAAATCATCATGCACGGTTTACCACTTGCGAAAGCTTTCTTATTCTCACGTGGACATTTTGCAGGAAATCAATATCCAAAAGATTTAAACATTATCTCACCACAAATTATCATCGGAGCACAGTATGTTCAAACAGCTGGTGTGGCGCTTGGTATTCAAAAACGTGGCGAAAAAAGTGTTGCAATCACATACACAGGTGATGGTGGTTCATCACAAGGTGACTTCTATGAAGGTATCAACTTTGCAAGTGCGTTTAAATCACCTGCAATTTTTGTTATCCAAAACAACGGTTTCGCTATCTCAGTTCCACGTGAATTGCAAACAGCGGCACCGACACTTGCTCAAAAAGCAGTTGCAGCCGGCGTACCTGGGGTAGTTGTTGATGGAATGGATCCATTAGCAGTCTATGCAGTTACTCGCGAAGCACGTGATCGCGCTGTTAATGGTGAAGGCCCAACTGTCATTGAAACATTAACTTACCGTTTCGGACCACATACTTTAGCTGGTGATGATCCGACGCGTTACCGTACAAAAGAAATGGATGAAGCATGGGCACTTAAAGATCCACTCGTGCGCTACCGTCTTTTCTTAGAATCAAAAAACCTTTGGTCAGCAGAGCAAGAAGAAGCTGTCATTGAACGCGCTAAAGAAGAAATCAAAGCTGCCCTTAAAGAAGCAGATGCGATTCCAAAACAAAAAGTAACAGACTTACTTAACAACATGTTTGAAACGCCTACTCAAAATGTAGCCGAACAAATTGCATACTACACTGAAAAGGAGTCGAAATAACATGGCACAAATGACAATGATCCAAGCCATCACAGATGCGCTTGCAACAGAATTACGTAACGATGAAAATGTCCTCGTTTTTGGTGAAGATGTTGGTAACAACGGTGGTGTATTCCGCGCAACTGAAAACTTACAAAAAGAATTTGGTGTTGACCGTGTCTTCGATACACCACTTGCAGAATCAGCTATTGGTGGTTTAGCAAACGGTTTATCTTATAAAGGTTTCCGTCCAGTTGCCGAAATCCAATTCTTCGGATTTGTCTTCGAAGTATTTGACCAAGTAGCGGGTCAAGTGGCGCGTACACGTTACCGTTCAGGTAATACACGTAACATGCCAGTTGTATTCCGTGCACCATTTGGTGGTGGTGTACATACACCAGAAATGCACGCTGATTCATTAGAAGGTTTAATGGCACAAACGCCAGGTCTTAAGGTTGTTATTCCATCAACGCCTTACGATGCAAAAGGCTTGTTAATTTCAGCAATTCGTGACAACGATCCGGTTGTTTTCTTAGAGCACATGAAATTATACCGTTCATTCCGTGAAGATGTACCTGAAGGCGAATACACAATTCCATTAGGTAAAGCAAACATTCGTCGCGAAGGAACTGACATTACGTTAATCGCATACGGTGCGATGGTACAAGAATCACTTAAAGCGGCAGATGAACTTGAAAAAGAGGGCATTTCAGCTGAGGTAATCGATTTACGTACAGTTAGCCCAATCGATACAGATACCCTTGTTGCTTCTATTGAAAAAACGAACCACGTGGTTGTTATTCAAGAAGCGCAAAAACAAGCGGGTGTGGCAGCTCACGTTATTGCTGAAATCAATGACCGTGCCATCCTTAGCTTAGATGCACCTGTTGGTCGTGTAACAGCAGCGGATTCAGTATTCCCATTTGCACAAGCAGAAACAGCTTGGTTACCAAACAAAACAGATATTTACAACAAAGCAAAAGAAATTCTTTCTTTCTAAATTAAAGCTGTATTAACAAATATATTAGGCTGAACGATAAGTTGTGTCAGTCTCGAGTAGCTTCGCATCTGTGAAGCTACTTACTACTATGATGTAAGGGGATGAATAAACGTGTCATTTAAATTTAAAATGCCAGATATTGGTGAAGGTATTCACGAAGGCGAAATCGTAAAATGGTTTGTAAAAGCAGGCGATACAATTGAAGAGGATGCACCATTATTAGAAATCCAAAACGATAAAAGTGTCGAAGAAATTCCAAGTCCTGTTACAGGAACGGTTTTAGAAGTTCACGTAACTGAAGGAACAGTTTCAATCGTTGGTGATTTATTAATTACCATCGATGCACCAGGTCATGATAATGACCAAGAAGAAGAGGCATCAGCGCCAGTAGAAGCGCCAGTAACTCCTGCAGCACCAGTTAAAGCTGCAGCAGCACCTGTAGCAGCGGCACCAGCTGTTGCAACTGCAGAAGTGGCACGCGAAAACGATCGTGTTATTGCAATGCCATCTGTTCGTAAATTTGCTCGTGATAACAACGTTGCGATTTCAAGCGTTGCAGGCACAGGCAAAGCTGGCCGTGTTTTAAAAGAAAACGTTGAGGCATTCTTAAATGGAGACGCGTCTGCAGTAGCTGAAACAGCTCCAGTGGCAGAGTCAACAACGGCAGCAACACCAAAAGAAGCGCCAGTACCACTTGCAGTCGGTGAACGTGAAACACGTGAAAAAATGTCTGGTATTCGTAAAGCAATTGCTAAAGCAATGGTTAACTCGAAACATACAGCACCTCACGTAACGTTAATGGACGAAATTGATGTTGCTAAATTAGTAACACACCGTAAACGTTTCAAAGAAGTTGCGGCTGAACAAAACATTAAATTAACTTACTTACCATATGTGGTTAAGGCGTTAACAAGTGCGATTAAAAAATTCCCAGTGTTGAATGCGTCAATTGATGATGCAACAGACGAAATTGTTTACAAACACTATGCGAACATCGGTATTGCGGCTGATACAGACCGTGGTTTATTAGTACCGGTTGTCAAAGATGCTGACACTAAATCTGTTTTTGCAATCTCTGCTGAAATTAATGAATTGGCTGTTAAAGCACGCGACGGTAAATTAGCGGCAACTGAAATGAGTGGCGGTTCAATTACTATTTCAAACATCGGTTCTGCTGGTGGACAATGGTTCACACCTGTTATTAACCATCCTGAAGTTGCGATTTTAGGAATTGGTCGTATTGCTGACAAAGCAATCGTTGTTAATGGCGAAGTTGTTGTTGCACCGGTTATCGCGTTATCATTAAGCTTTGATCACCGTATTATTGATGGGGCAACAGCTCAAAATGCAATGAATCATATTAAACGATTACTGGCTGATCCAGAATTGTTATTAATGGAGGGATAGACAATGGTAGTAGGCGATTTTCCAATTGATGCAGAAACAATCGTTATCGGTGGTGGACCTGGGGGATATGTAGCAGCAATCCGTGCCGCACAACTTGGTCAAAAAGTAACATTGATTGAAAAAGAAAACCTTGGTGGGACATGCTTAAACGTTGGCTGTATCCCTTCAAAAGCATTGATCACAATCGGTCACCGCTACCAAGAAGCGCAACACTCAGATGTGATGGGTGTATTAGCTGAAGATGTAAAATTAGACTTCACTAAAGCACAAGAATGGAAGGGCGGCGTTGTTAATAAATTAACAGCAGGTGTTGCTGGTCTTCTCAAAAAAAATAAAGTAACTGTTGTTGCCGGTGAAGCTTATGTTGGTGAAGAAAGCACGATTCGTGTCATGCACGAAAACGGTGCTGAAACATACACATACAAAAATCTGATCATCGCAACAGGATCAACGCCAATTGAAATTAAAGGCTTTAAATACTCTAAACGTGTACTTAACTCTACGTCAGCGTTAGCGTTACCTGAAGTACCGAAAAAATTAGTCATCATTGGTGGTGGCTATATCGGAACTGAGTTAGGTAGTGCCTTTGCGAACTTAGGAACTGAAATTGTTATCTTAGAAGGTGGCGCTGAAATTTTACCGCAATACCCGAAAGATATGGTTCAACCGGTTAAGCGTAAAATGAAAGACAAGGGCGCAACAATTATTACTAACGCTTTAGCACAAGGTGTTGAAGAGTCAGATACAGGCGTTGTTGTCTCATATAAAGCGAACGATAAAGAGGAAACTGTGGAAGCAGATTACGTCATGGTAACGGTTGGTCGTTCACCAAACACTGCTGAAATCGGTTTAGAACAAGCGGGTGTTAAATTAACAGAGCGCGGTTTAATTGAAGTTGATAAACAAGGACGTACAAGCGTTCCTAACATTTACGCAATCGGTGATATTGTTGCCGGTGCACCACTTGCTCACAAAGCATCTTACGAAGGTAAGGTAGCTGCAGAAGCAATTGCTGGTGAGTCTTCAGAAGTTGACTACATCGTAATGCCTGCTATCGTCTTCTCTGATCCAGAGATCGCGCAAGTTGGTTTATCTGAAAAAGAAGCAAAAGACGCTGGTTATGACGTAAAAGCATCTAAGTTCCCACTTGGTGGTAACGGTCGTGCCTTATCATTAAACGCACCTGAAGGCTTTGTCAGACTTGTTACACGTAAATCTGACAACTTGGTCATTGGTGGTCAAGTTGTTGGTGTAAACGCAAGTGATGTTGTATCTGAGATTGGTTTAGCAATCGAAGCAGGAATGAATGCTGAAGATATCGCTTTAACAATTCACGCGCATCCGTCATTAAGTGAAACAGTGATGGAAGCTGCTGAGTTAGCGCTCGGTATGCCGATTCACATGTAAGTTAGTACGAGCAGTTGGTCACACTCAATGTGGCCAACTGTTTTTTTGATTTACATAAGACAATGGTCTGTGTAGGTGGATAGTGTTTGCAAATAGAAAAAGAAACCGATATGACAATCGGTTTCTTTTTCTATTTTTCAGATAATTGAAGGATAGCAACTAACTTGGCAGAGTGGTTATCAATAGCAAAGGGTGATGAGCTATCGTATGTTGATTGTTCATCGTTTTTGGATGACAGCTCCATTCCTTGAAAATAGAGCGGTTAATTTTTTTTATCATAGGCTTTTTTTGTATCATTTGTAAAGAAACCATCTATTTTCACTTGCGTTCCATAATTTAATTGGTCATAGGAATCCAAATTATAAGTCATCGCTAATCTACCTGTATCGTGAATTAGTTTAACAGCTGTGGGAGTCAAATAGTTGCTGCTTATGGTAATGATTTGAATATGTTCAGGTACATTAACTAGAGCTTCTTGCAGTTTGTTACTTTTAGCTTCATCTAAGATAAGCATCTGCGGAATCTTTTTTGATTTTTCGTACATGAAATTGAGACTGTCGATTGAATAGGATTGTAAAATAACATTCTTTTCTAAACGATGTTTTTCTATCAGCGCAATTAACTCACGTTCCATTGTATGAAAAGAGTTTGTTTGATTGAACTTTGTTTCAATTACATAGTTGATAGCGTTGGAGTATCTTTCGAAAACGTCATTTAAAAGATGTAGTTGTTCACCATTTGTAAAACGGTAGTTTGATAGTTGAAGGTAGTTTGAATCGCTGATATTACGATTGACGCCTAAAATTCTCATTAGGTTATCATCATGTGAAACAACAAGCTTATTATCTTTGCTTAAAATCAAATCTTGTTCGATAAAGTAAGTGCCCTTGACAATAGCGTCATCATACCCAGCGAAACTATGTTCTGGAAATGTAAGTGGACTGCCTCTGTGTGAAATGATTAGCGGATTAGTGCTGTCATAGTTACTTAGTTTGACTTGTGTACAAGCCGTTAAAAAAAATGCCATAAAAAAAACAAATAGAATTGCTTTTACTTTAGCCAACAAAAAAACCTCCATCTAAGAACAATTATATGCTGAACCGAGCGACAAATGTTGTATAGTATAAAAACTTCATCCTTATTTTAGCGGAAGGATATATTCTGTTTTTAGCTGTTATTAGTTTATCATAATGTGTCAAATACCAAGAACAAGTTATAATAAAAAAACCGTACTGCGACAAGCGCAGTACGGTTTTTTTAGTTATTTTTGATCAAATAAGTGTTTCACCTTATCCACCAAATTTTCATCTTTAGAACTGTGAATTAAGGTTTTTGCTTTGGCAGCATAATCACCTAAGCTATCTTTATGCTCGGCATAAAAACCCTTGGCATGATCTAACTTGCCCTCTTGCACTAACGTCTTAATTTTTGCAAACAAATCCTCTTTTGCCATTCACACATCCCCATTCTGTTTTGTATCTATTAACTATTACCCCGAAAAATAAAAGTTAAAACATTAATTTGGAGTAGTGGTGATTTTCGCGTTCAATTTGATGCTTGGGAATAAGTATTTATCAAAGAAGACGATGAACCAACCCATAAAGAAAAACGACACGAGCGTTGCAACATTTACCGCATACAGATTGCCACTCAGCCACCAAAAAATAAGCGAGCCGATTAATGGAATCGATAAACTTGTAACCTGAGCTTTAACGACATTACCGCGGAAGACTTGTAAACGAAAGACTTGTAAGAGCTCATCGACAGGATGAAGCACGACATTGAGGCGTAAGTATATTGAAACACCAGCGGCAATAAAAACAATGCCAAACACATTCAGTAGTAAGCGGATTAGGTAGGCGTCAATTGTTATATCCGGAATGAGGTAATACCAAAAATCGACTAGATAACTAAACGATAATAAAAAGAGCAGGTTGAAAAATGAGCGCTTAAGTGAAGCCTGTTTGTAGGCGAAATAGTTAATGATAAGTGCAGTGACACCAACTATCGTCAACGTTACGCTAATGGGAACGTCGAAGAAAAAAGCAGCATTCGTAGATAAACCAGTCCATGGTGCACTCCCTAAGTTAATTTTAATCGTGAGGGCATTACCAAAGGCATTTAAATTTAGTGAGATGAACAAATATAACAGTATTTTTTTCATGAAGTCCTCCTAAGTAGGTGGTGCCAGATCTATTGAGAAACTAAAATGAGAGCACTATTATAGTGTACCCCTTTTTTTATCTTAAAAATAGCTTATAATATAAAAGAGATAAGTGTGTGCAGACGCACGACGTTTAATCAAAGGGAGCGATACAATGAATACTTATAGTTATCCGATCGATGTGGCTTGGTCAACAGCAGAAACAATTGCAGTGATTGAGTTCTTGCAAAAAATTGAATTGGCCTATGAAAAAGGGTTGCCTGTAACAGAGCTTGAACTGGCGTATAAAGCGTTTAAGATGGTCATAAAAAGTATTGGTGAAGAGAAAAAAATTGGCGCTGAGTTCGAAAAAGAAAGTGGCTACTCAATCTATAAAACGATTAAAGAAATGAAAGAAACACCCCGTTCAATCGTTAAAATGTAATCTTAAAAGAGGTGAAGGCATGCAATTGAAATGCAACGGTGTTAGTTTATATTACAAAAAAAGTGGTAGTGGTCCGCCACTACTATTACTACACGGCAATGGTGAAACACACGAACTATTCGCTGAAATCACTACTAAACTAAGCCGTCATCGGACTGTCTACGCGATTGATAGTCGTAACCATGGTCAAAGCACCAAAAATGTAGCAACAAGCTATCAAGCAATGTGTGATGACGTCGCCGCCTTTATTGCAGTATTACAGTTAGAAGACGTAACCATTCTTGGGTTTAGTGATGGGGCGATCATTGGTTTGTTGCTCGGATTAGCGCAACAGCCTCAACTGAAACAATTACTGTTACTCGGTCTTAATTTAACGCCGGCGGATTTTAAACCGGCAGTACGGGCGCTGCTGCAACTCGAGTATCGCCAGACCAACGACCCATTAATTCAATTAATGTTAGAAGAACCGCAGATTGAGTTGGAGCAACTGACGACAATGACAATTCCGACTTTAATTGTTGCCGGTGAAAATGATGTTTGTGAACCCGTATTTTTTGAGCAAGTCACGGCCGTCTTGCCTAACGCGCAGTTACTCGTCTTACCTGGTGAAACGCATAGTAGTTATATCGAGCATACCGACCGTTTGTATCCCAACTTGCTACCTTACCTTCGATAAAAAAGCCCCAACTGAGTATCTCAGTTGGGGCTTGAGACTGAATAGAAAGGCTGTTCTAGGTCGTTACGACTTGCTCGCTCGGGATTACGTACCATCAGTACGCGCACCGTCACTCGCTCGTCGTGCCTACTAGAACGAAAGTGAAATCAGCTCGTTCAACTTTGAAGATATTGGAATGGAAAAGAATAGCGACTATTTACCGTCGCTACTTTTCCATGAAATATCATAGAAGTTAGCTGATTAAACGAGAGGATAGAACAGCCTTTCTATTCAGTCTTATCATCTTATAAACAAAGTCACTGTAATAGCATTCGAAAGAAAATGAAGTCTCTTTAGACTTTGTCTACAATCTGAAGCCCCAACTGAGTATCTCAGTTGGGGCTTGTCTAGTTAAAAGAATTTTTTTCGTGAAAAAAAGATGGCTGTGACAATTGCAATCAAAACAGCGAAGCCGATGGCGATAATCCAACCGTATTCATTATCCATGAATGGGAGTTTGACATTCATGCCATAAAAACTAAAGACCATTGTTGGAAAGGAAAGAATGATTGTGACCGTCGTCAAAAATTTCATCACGATGTTCATGTTATTCCCAATGATAGAGGCATAGGCATCCATCATCCCACTTAAAATATTACTATGTATTTCTGCCATTTCAAGACCTTGGCGGTTTTCAATAATAACATCTTCAAGCAAGTCTTGGTCTTCTTCGTACATTCGAATCATATTTTGACGGAACATTTTATCTAAGACAACCTTGTTTGTTTTAAGTGAGGTTACAAAGTAAACCAAACTTTTTTCGATACCCATCAAGTCATACAGCTGTTTGTTTTTCATTGACCGGTGTAATTCTTTTTCAATCCGATCAGAATGACGATTAAGTCGTTTTAACAAACGCAGATAACTGGTTGAGATTAAATATAAGATTTGCAAGGCAAACCGTGTTTTCATATTAGTATAAAAATTACGTACCTTTTGGTGGATGAACGATTGTAAAATCGGTGAATTTTCTGAACAAACAGTGATGAAAACTTTATTCGTAATAATAATCCCCAAGGGCATTGTTTCAAACGAAATTGAACTGACATCATCATCCGTATTTTCAATCGGGAAATCGGCAATGATAAGGACGTTATCATCCTCACGTTCAATCCGTGAACTTTCATCGTTATCGAGGGGATCGCGGATAAATTCAACCGGCACGTTCGTGTGTTCAACAATGTGGTTGATTTCTTCCGTCGTTGGATTAATCAAATTGACCCAACAGTGATTTTCAATCTCATCGAGTTCAATTAATTTGCCGGTATTCATATCGGTTTTGAAGATTTGTAGCATGTTAATAACCTCCTCATTTTTACGTACTATTATTGGGAAGGCAGAACCAGAAACGACTTAGTTCAAGAGCCTGCTAAAGCTAGTTGGACAATTCCTATTCCAATCCTGCTGCTCAGACAGGGGATCTGGTTCTTTCGGCGTGCTTGCATTTTTCATAGTGACAGGCTCCTTTCAAAAGAGATTCAACCTTATAAGTATAGCTAACAAATCAAGATATATCAACGTGCAATCATTGAAAGCGCTTAGATAGACATCGATAATTTATAAAGCGGGAGCATGGCTGTAAAGGTTGCTTCGATTTCTTTTTCAAGCGCCACAGGGTCAGCGAGGAGTGGGTTGTCTTTTAAAAGTACTTTTCCGACTAAAAATTCACCCTTTTTAACGGTTTTAAAACGCGTCAAAGTGGCAGCCAAATTAGCCTCTGTTAGTGGTAAATAACGATTCTCAGTATGGTCTGGTGAAATAACAAAGTCAGCAGGTAAAGCAGCGAAGAGCTCATTATTTTCTAAAAAGGCATCAGAAATAGCGGTGCGGTTTTCTGTTTCATAAATATATGAAAGGTAGAGGAAAATATAATCCTTCCAAATGCCGACTTGAAAATGCGGGTGTTTTTTATAGCCGCGCTTACTGTGACAAATCCCTAACCAAGTACTATCTGGTGGGTTAACTGAACGGCGTAAGTGTTTAGCGACATGGAGGTACATTTCATTTCCGAGCGAGACACTTAAAAAGTCGGTTAAAGAGCCACCGAGTTCATAAAATTTGGGTTGGATGGTTTCACGTAAAAAATGCATCCGTCCTTCGAGCGTGGGTGAAGTCATCTGTGTAAAATCATCGCTTAAAAAGCCGTTAAATGTCATTGTTGTTCCTCCTTATATAAAGCTTTCTGTCCTTTCTATTATAGCTGATTTGGCAAAAAATGATAGCACGGTCCGTCCTAAAAGTGTTATCGCAAGTGTTTTAGTTTAATCACAATGTGATATGTTTCGCAAATCGCGTTTATGGTAAAATAAAAAGGAGGAGGTGACACGATGATTGAACAACTTGAAATCGATCGTTCCGTGCGCCAATGGCTTAATGAAGCCGCCGATTTAATTCAAACAGAACTTAAAATGGCACGTTATCAGGTGTCACAAAAAACCGGTCCGACTGACTTGGTAACGACTGTTGATCAACAAATTGAAGTTTTTTTTGCGGACAAGCTAGCGACATTTTATCCGACCCATCAGTTGGTGGCAGAAGAAGACCCAACCCATAAGCACCAAACATTTAGCGGTGTGACTTGGATTCTTGATCCCATTGATGGGACATTAAATTTTATCCAACAACAGGCTGATTATGCCATTTCACTGGCTATTTTTGAGGATGGTGTCGGCCAACTGGCGTATATATTTGATGTTGAGCGTCGAACGTTGTATAGTTGTAAGGTTGGTGAAGGTGTATTTGTTGATGGTGTTCAGGTCGAACGACGACGACCCAATCCTTCGTTAGCAGAGAGCACCTTAATTATGAATTTTGGTATTATTGCTGCTAACTATCTTGGTTTGGCCACAGCAGGGGCTCAAGCACGAAGTGTTCGTCTCTACGGTGTGGCATCACTCGAAATGGCCGCAGTTATTACGGGCCGAGCGGATGCCTATCTATCACGACACTTGATGCCTTGGGATATTGCTGCCGGGTTTATCATGGCCAATGAACTGGGCTTGAAAATCAGTCGGATTGACGGCACTGAAATAAATGTGTTAAAGTCAGGTTCACTGTTGATTGCCTCTGAACAAGTGCATGAGACACTTTTACATGATTTTATTATGAAAAATTAAAAAAACATATTAGTCAAATGACTTAACTTGTGCTATAATTTTTAATTGTGTAAAAAGATTTTTTTAAAGTGCTATATAAAGACTATAAAATGCCACTTTTGGCAAGAGTATAGAATCGAATAGAAGTAGGAGTGAACGGAAAAAAATGACAAAACGTACAGATTTAAGAAACGTTGCAATTATCGCCCATGTCGATCATGGTAAAACAACTATCGTCGATGAATTATTAAAACAATCAGGTACTTATAACGACCACGAACAAGTGGAAGAACGCGCAATGGATAGCAACGCTATCGAAAAAGAGCGTGGTATCACAATCTTAGCTAAAAACACAGCAATCAACTATAAAGGGACTCATATCAACATCATGGATACACCTGGACATGCCGATTTCGGTGGTGAAGTTGAACGTATCATGAAAATGGTAGATGGTGTTTGTTTAATCGTTGATGCTTACGAAGGAACAATGCCACAAACGCGCTTCGTATTGAAAAAAGCGCTTGAGCAAAAATTAACACCAATCGTTGTAGTAAACAAAATTGACCGCCCTTCAGCACGTCCAGAAGAAGTTGTTGATGAAGTTTTAGAATTATTCATCGAATTAGGTGCAGATGATTCTCAATTAGAATTCCCAGTTGTTTACACATCAGCTCTTAACGGAACAAGCTCAATTAGTTCTGATCCTGCTGATCAAGAATCAACAATGGATCCTGTATTTGACTTAATCGTTAATACAATTCCTGCTCCTGAAGATAACTCTGATGAACCATTACAATTCCAAGTATCTTTACTTGATTACAACGATTATGTTGGTCGTATTGGTATCGGACGTGTTTTCCGTGGAACAATGTCAGTTGGACAATCGGTATCATTAATTAAATTAGACGGTACAGTTAAAAACTTCCGTGTAACTAAATTATTTGGTTTCCTTGGTCTTAAACGTGTTGAAATTCAAGAAGCTAAAGCTGGTGATTTAATTGCCGTTTCTGGTATGGAAGACATTTTCGTAGGTGAAACTGTTACTCCTCAAAACCAATTAGATGCTTTACCAGTTCTTCGTATTGATGAACCAACACTTCAAATGAAGTTTGTTACTAACAACTCACCATTTGCTGGTCGTGAAGGTAAATACGTTACTTCACGTAAAATTGAAGAACGTTTATTATCTGAATTACAAACAGATGTTTCTTTACGTGTAGAACCTACTGAAACACCTGATGCATGGATCGTTTCTGGTCGTGGAGAGTTACACTTGTCAATTCTTATCGAAAACTTACGTCGTGAAGGTTTCGAATTACAAGTTTCTAAAGCAGAAGTTATCGTTCGTGAAATCGACGGTAAAAAATGTGAGCCTTACGAAGATGTTCAAGTTGACGTTCCTGAAGAATACATGGGTGGCGTAATTGAATCATTATCTTCTCGTAAAGGTGAAATGAAAAACATGGAAAACAACGGTAGCGGACAAGTTCGTTTACAATTCCTTGTTCCTTCACGAGGTTTAATTGGTTACACAACTGAGTTCATGTCATTAACTCGTGGTTATGGTATCATCAACCATACTTATGACAGCTACCAACCTGTACAAAAAGGTTATGTAGGTGGACGTCGTATTGGTGCACTTGTTTCTATGGAAACTGGTAAAGCTACGACTTACGGTATCATGCAAGTTGAAGACCGTGGGACTATTTTCGTAGAACCAGGTACTGAAATTTATGAAGGTATGGTTGTTGGTCAAAACGCTCGAGACGGAGATATCACTGTTAACATCGTTCGCCAAAAACAAATGACTAACGTTCGTTCTGCTAACAAAGATCAAACTAACGTTATCAAAACACCGCGTAAATTAACGCTTGAAGAATCATTAGAATTCTTAGCTGATGATGAGTACTGTGAAGTAACTCCAGAATCAATCCGTTTACGTAAAAAAATCTTAAACAAAAACGAACGCGAAAAAGCACAAAAAAAATCTAAATAAGCGAATCGTTTAAAAACCCTTGAAGAATATTCTTCAAGGGTTTTTATGTGTCAAAAAACCACATCCTTAAATGGATGTGGTTCAGCTTTATAAACGGTAAAACGACTCGCTCTTAGGACGATGCGGATCATAGTTTTTTGAGTTAATCCGAATTAACGTTTGTTGTGTGACACGTTTTGAGCAAGCGGGGCAAGTATATAAATACAGTGGATGGTTACGAATTTTTTTAGCTTCGATGCTTTGGTCATTAATTTCTTGTTTGCCATCACATAAAATACATTTTACTTTCATTAAAATCACCTCGTATAACTTATAGTATAACAAAAACCGACAAAAATTCAAAAAATGATGTTCGTGAAGGAGTGAAAGTGGGATAGTAATTGCGCCACTATTTTTAACATGCTATACTAAAATAACAGGATCGTAGGGAACTTTAGTAAAAGTGAAGGACGTGGCGAATGATGAATGGAAAAGAAATGAAACATGCAGCATATGAAGCATTAAAAACAGATGCAAACCGGATTTGGAAATTGATTAAGGTGCAGATGGATAATTTAACATTACCACAATGTCCAGCCTATGAAGAGGTACTTGATACACAGATGTACGGTCTTTCGCGTGAAATTAATTTTGCAGTCAGACTTGGTTTGATTGAAGCTAGTGTTGGTCGTGAAATCATGATGACACTTGAACGTCAATTGGCCAACTTACATGAATCGGTAACGTTGAAAAAATAACAGGTGACCCTTCACTGAACGAATAAAAAAACGATAAAATAGAGTGTACTACGCTCTATTTTTATTTGTGATATCACCAGATTGGAAGAAACATCATGGCTAATACTGTCAAAACAAGACTCTTAAGAAATATGAAATCGTTTGATTACGGCCTATTAATCGCCATTACAGCCCTGGTTATCTTTGGTTGTATCATGGTTTATAGCTCAAGTTTGACAATCTCAATTGAAAAAGACGTATCGCCCTATTATTTTTTTGCGAAGCAAATAAAATTTGCTTGTTTAGGTTTTTTCGTCTTTTTCTTCTTTGCCTTTTTTAATTATCGCTTTTTCAAGCAAGCGAAAATATCAATGTGGATGGTCGGAATTGCCTTGCTTTCACTATTGATGGTATTGATTTTTGCCGAAGATATTAATGGGTCTAAAAGTTGGTTATTTGGGATTCAGCCTGCTGAATTTTGTAAAATTGCGCTCGTATTATATGTTGCGCGAATATACAGTACTAAAAATGAGGATTATGCGTTAACGAATCAAGAGTTGATTAAACCGTTATATATTTTTAGTGGCTTTTTAATATTGGTGGGGGCAGAGCCTGATGTCGGTATGTCAATTTTATACTTAGGTATTATCTTATTCACCATCGCGGGTTCGGGTATTGATATGAGAAGGTTGGTTAATATATATGGCGTCTTGTTAGGGTTAGTGGCTGTTGTTTTTACACTCGTAATCTATGTGCCACACATTTTCATTAGTGTCCTCGGGAAAAATCGAGCCAACCGGTTAATTAGTTTTTCTGATCCGTTTAAGTATTCAGATACGACGGGGCATCAAGTGATTAACTCATACTATGCGATTGGTTCGGGTGGTTTTTTTGGACAAGGGCTTGGCAACAGTGTTCAAAAGTTAGGTTATTTACCTGAGGCACACACCGATTTTATTATTGCTGTCATTGCCGAAGAATTAGGGTTTATCGGGGTCGCCTTCGTTATTCTCGGTCTGGGGTATTTGATTTTTCGGTGTTTACGGATTGGTTCTGAAGCTGAAGACGGTTTTGCAACCCTAATCTGCTATGGGATGGCGAGCTGGATTTTTATCCAGTCAGCCGTTAATCTCGGTGGTGCAACAGGTTTGATGCCGTTAACGGGGGTCGCATTGCCGTTTATTAGTGCAGGGGGTTCATCACTGCTGTCGATTTTAATTCCGTTGGGGATTGTCGCTAATATTAGTATGAAAAACAAACGGAAACGATTAGAGCTATAACGATGAGAACATCGCTTGCTTTTGACGGATATATTCTTGTTCATACGAGAATATGTTCGTTTTTTTTTGCTTAAAAATAACGAATACACGTATTTTTGTAGTGAATAACGGTTGGAATGTAAAAAAAACCGAAAGTATTAGCATTGATAGCGAAAAAATATTTTACAATTACATTAAAGTAATACTATAATATAAAGATAAGTTTCAAACATACTAGGAGGGTAATTATGAAAAACATTCACAAAGTTCTCGTAGCAAACCGAGGGGAAATTGCTATCCGTATATTACGTGCTTGTAATGAATTAAATATAAAAACCGTTGCGGTATATTCGAAAGAGGATGCAGCATCACTCCATCGTTTCAAAGCAGACGAATCCTATTTAGTAGGTGAAGGTAAAAAACCAATCGATGCTTATTTAGATATTGAAGATATTTTACGAATTGCCAAAGAAGTGGGTGCAGATGCAATCCACCCTGGTTACGGCTTTTTGTCAGAAAACCTAGAGTTTGTAACACGCTGTGAAGAAGAAGGTATTAAGTTTGTTGGACCACAGCCAAAACATTTGAATATGTTCGGTGATAAAATTAAAGCGAAAGAACAAGCGTTACTCGCAGGTATTCCTGTTATTCCAGGCACGAATGGTTCTGTTTCATCACTTGATGAAGTAAAAGCATTTGCTGAAAAAGTCGGTTATCCGATTATGGTTAAAGCCGCTCTTGGCGGTGGTGGTCGTGGAATGCGTATCGTTAATAATGAAAAAGAAGTGAAGGACGGCTATGAACGGGCGGCTTCAGAGGCAAAGGCAGCTTTTGGTAGCGATGAGTTATACGTTGAAAAATGTATCCTGAATCCAAAACATATCGAAGTGCAAATCTTTGGTGATGATCATGGCAACATTGTGCATTTATTCGAACGTGACTGTTCCGTACAACGTCGTCATCAAAAAGTAGTTGAAGTTGCGCCATGTGCGACATTAAGCGATGAACGTCGTGCTGAAATTTGTGATGCAGCAGTTAAATTAATGAAGAATGTTGATTACGTCAATGCTGGTACAGTTGAATTCTTAGTTTCAGATGAAGGGTTTTACTTTATCGAAGTTAACCCGCGCGTGCAGGTTGAGCATACAATTACGGAATTAATCACAGGGATTGATATTGTTCAAACGCAATTATATGTGGCAGATGGCTATAATATTTTTGATTCTGAAGTTGGCGTACCGACACAAGCAAACATTCGCATTAATGGTTCAGCGATTCAATGTCGTGTGACGACTGAAGATCCGTTAAACAACTTTATGCCAGACACAGGTGTCATTAATACGTACCGTTCACCGGGTGGTTTTGGTGTACGTTTAGATGCGGGTAGTGGTTTCCAAGGAACCAAAATCACGCCTTACTACGATTCATTGGTCGTTAAAGTGTGTACATGGGGGATGACGTTAGAACAAGCGGCTCGTAAAATGGAACGTAACTTACGAGAGTTCCGTATCCGTGGTGTTAAAACGAATATCCTCTTCTTAAAAAATGTTGTTGAGCATCCAAACTTTATTACAGGGAACTACAATACGTCGTTTATTGATACGACACCAGAACTGTTTGAATTTCCACAATTACGTGACCGTGGCAGCAAAACATTACGCTACATTGGCAACGTAACCGTTAACGGCTTCCCTGGGATTGATCATAAAGAAAAAGAATTATTTGATACAGTTCGCTATCCTAAAATTGATTTACAGACACCGCCACCAGCGGGTACAAAACAAATTTTAGAACAGGGTGGACCACAAGCGGTTGTCGATTGGATTAAATCTCGTGAAGAAGTATTGTTAACAGATACAACGTTGCGTGACGCACATCAATCGTTATTGGCGACTCGTGTGCGTTCTAAGGACATTACAGCGATTGCACCGGCAATGGCACGCTTATTACCTAATATGTTCTCTTACGAAATGTGGGGCGGGGCTACGTTTGATGTCGCTTACCGTTTCTTAAATGAAAACCCTTGGAAGCGATTGGAAACAATGCGTAAGCAAGTACCGAACGTATTGTTCCAAATGTTATTGCGTGGCGCTAATGCAGTGGGCTATAAAAACTACCCTGATAATGTGGTGCGCGAATTCGTTAAACAATCAGCTGAGGCCGGCATTGATGTGTTCCGTATTTTCGATAGTCTCAACTGGATTCCCAATATGGAAACAGCGATTGAAGCGACCAAAGATGCTAACAAACTAGTTGAAGCAACGATTTGTTATGCGGGTGATATTTTAGATGAAAACCGTCCGAAATATAACATTGATTACTATAAAAACTTAGCGAAGGACCTTGTGTCAGTCGGAACAGACATTATCGCGATTAAAGACATGGCAGGTATCTTGAAACCACAGGCAGCTTATCGCTTAATTAGTGAACTGAAGGAAACAGTTGACGTTCCAATTCACTTGCATACGCATGATTCGAGCGGTAATGGGAACTATACATATGCTGCCGCCATCAGTGCAGGCGTTGATATTGTTGATGTTGCGACGAGCGCAATGTCAAGCTCTACGTCACAACCAAGCATGACCACATTGTTCTACGGTCAGGTAAATAGCAGTCGGACACCAAACTTAAATCCAGAAAATTCACAAGCCATTAACCGTTATTGGGAAGATGTCCGTCGTTACTATACTGATTTCGAAAACGGCTTAAACGCACCGCAAACAGAAGTTTACGACCATGAAATGCCAGGTGGACAATACTCTAACTTACAACAACAATCACGCGCTGTTGGTTTAGGCGATCGTTGGGAAGAAGTTAAAACGATGTACATGAAAGTCAATGTGTTGTTCGGCGATATTATTAAAGTGACACCATCTTCTAAAGTAGTTGGCGACATGGCATTGTTCATGGTGCAAAATGAACTAGATGAAGAAAATATTTACGAAAAAGGTTTGACACTTGATTTCCCAGAGTCAGTTATTTCGTTCTTCGAAGGACAATTAGGTCAACCTTACCAAGGGTTCCCAGAAAAACTACAATTGGTAATTTTAAAAGATCGTGAACCAATTACAGTACGACCAGGCACCTTGCTTGATCCAATCAACTTTGACGATGTGAAGGCTGAATTAGCAGCCTTAATTGGTTATGAACCGTCTGAACAAGAAATTATTTCGTATGTACTGTATCCAAAAGTATTTGTTGAGTATACAAAAATGGTCGATCAATTTGGTGATTTAACAAAACTAGATACGCCAACCTTCTTTAAAGGGATGCGTTTAGGAGAACAAATTGAAGTTGAAATTCAACGCGGTAAATCGTTGAACATTAAATTGAACTCGATTTCACAAGCAATGCCAGATGGTACGCGTGTCTTCTACTTTGAATTAAATGGTCAACCACGTGAGGTAACAATTAAAGATAATAACGTTACGAGTACGATTGCGACACGTCGTAAAATCGAACCATCTGTTCGTGGTCACGTTGGTGCGACAATGCCAGGGAGCGTTCTGCAAGTATTAGTCGCTAAAGGCGATAAGGTCGAAAAAGGCCAACCAATCTTAGTGACAGAAGCAATGAAGATGGAAACAACGATTCAAGCGCCATACGATAGCACGATTAAACAAGTGTACATCGGAGTCGGTGATGCAATTGAAACCGCTGATTTGCTGATTGAATTAGATTAACCGAAATGTCAAAAGAGCCTGTCCAACCAAACGGTTGGACAGGCTCTTTTGATAGGGCATATTAATTGTTGTTGCTACGTCGACCACTACGGAATGCGATCAATGCTAAGTAGCTCAAGACGGCAAAGATAATCGTGATGGTTAAGGAATGCATTAAGGCAATGTAGAGGTTGACGTTTGAGTCAACAGTAGCAATCCCTAAAATGATTTGAATTACAACGAGGAGTACAAGGAGTGATGAACAGCCACGTAATACTTTGGAATGGCTGTAGTGCTTCGATGTGTACCAAGCAAGCCAAGCAATCCAAACCGCCAAGACGAAGGCTGCTGCTCGATGTAATAACTGCACGAATTGTGGCGTTGTTGTCGGCATGACAAATTTACCATCTTCAAACATGAAGGACGGTAGCGCTAAGCTGGCATCCATGTGCCGCACTAAGGCGCCGGTGTAAATTGCGATGTACGTAAAAAGCAACAAGTAATAAATACTGTAGCGTAATTTCTTGGTCATTTTAACCGACTTGGCATCGAACTTAAGGTCGATTTCAAAGATGAACAAGGCAAGCATCACGATGGAAGCGTATGAGATGATTGAAATTCCGAAATGCAATGCCATAATAACGGCATTTTGACTCCAAACGACTGCCATCGCACCCATGATTGCTTGTAAAACTAAAAAAACAACTGAAATAATGGCAATAACCTTTGTTTCGGCACGTCCTTTAATATAGCGCCATGAGAAAATGGCAAGTGCAATCACGAAAATAGAGGCTAGTCCCGTTGAAAGACGGTGGAACACTTCAATTAATTTTTCGATGGTGACATCGGTTAAATTAACGAGTTGTCCGTTACATAAGGGCCATGTAGCGCCACAGCCATCGGCGGAGCCTGTTTTTGTTACGAGAGCACCACCGAACACCACAACAGTCATTAAGACGATTGTTACTATTGAGAGAATTTTTAAAAACTTAGTCATGTGTAAGAGAACCCCACTTTCTTTAATACAATCACTTCTAATTTTACCTTATAATCGCTAAACACCCAAGAGGTCATTTTGGCAATTTGAATAAATGTGTCTGAAATATGACTAAACAATTAGTTGGTGTATATTATGTGAAATATGGTATATTGATATAAGAGTTTTTTAGGAAAAAAGAAGGTAAGGGGTTTATAATATGACAGAAAAAAGTCTTGAAACAAACAAAGCAACGTCACGCGTTACAATCAATGATTTGACGGGGCTTGTAAAAATGGGCATCGTTGATTCGAATACGATTGCTGCCTTTGCAGGGATGTGGATTGCTTTCCAATATACGAACACACCCTTTTTACAAAACATAGTGACCGTTATTATGCTTGTAATCGGTACGGCGGCGATTATTGCGGGAGCAGGCTGTTGGAACAATTACTACGATCGTGACATCGATAAAAAAATGGAGCGAACAAAAACACGGCCGACAATTACGGGGCGAATTAGTCCGAAAATGACACTTGTAGCCTTTATTGCTTTAACCGTTGTCGGTGAAGTGTTGCTGTTCATGATTAATCCGATGACCGGTATTACTGGTTTAGCAGGTGTGTTTTTATATAACGTTGTCTACACGATGTGGGCGAAACGAAACCTTGTTTCAAATACGATTATCGGTTCGTTTTCAGGTGCAGTACCACCGCTAATTGGTTGGTTTGCAATTGCGCCAACGTTAGAATTACCAGCAATCATGCTCTTTTTATTCATGTTTTGTTGGCAACCACCGCATTTTTATGCAATTGCCATCCGTCGTCGTGCTGATTATGCAGCTGCAGGTATTCCGATGCTGCCAGTTGTTAAAGGTGTAGAACGAGGGCGTAAAAGCATCCTTCTCTGGGTGGGCTTTTTAACCGTGTTACCATTCTTCATGTTTGATTTCGGTATAATCTATGTTGTGTTAGCGACAATTATGAATATTGCGTGGCTTGTGCTCGGGTTACGCGGCTATAAAACCGCCGATCCAGATCAATGGGCAAAATCAATGTTTTTCTTCTCATTAAGCTATCTAATGATTTTATTTGTGGCGATGATGGTGTTAGCACCTTTTGTGTAAGCACAGTTGATGATTGCATGAATTCAAGAAAGACGATAAGATATTAACAGTAACGTTTCGTTGTTACTGTTAATATCTCAGAATGTAGACAAAGTCTAAACAGACTTCATTTTCTTTGTAATGCTATTACAGTGACTTTGTGTACAAAATGACTTGACTGAAAAGAAACGGTGTTATAGTAGGAACGACGAGCGAGTGACGGTGCGCGTATTGATGGTACGTAATCCCGAGCGAGCAAGTCGTAACGACCTAGTACAGCGTTTATCTTCAGTCTCAAGATATTAACAGTAACGTTTCGTTGTTACTGTTAATATCTTTTTTTGATGGAGAGGGGAAAAATGAAAAGTATTTTAAAAGTGTTATTGTTAGTCGTGCTTTTTATGTTAATTGCCTATACTTCTCCTTTATACACAAAGGATAAAAGTACTGCCTTATTTCAAACGTATGATGCGAAACAAGGTGATTTGAAAATGAAAGTAGCCTCGAAAGAAACGGCACTGAAATACGACGAAGATAAGAGTATTGCAAAATATATTGGCAAGCCTTACGCGACGATTGAAAAAAAATATGGTAAGGCAGATCGGGTGGAACAAACGGCTTACGAATATGAGGAATACGTATTTACCAAAGGTGTGCAAGGTTACATGACGGTTGGTGTATTAGCAGATCGTGTTGTTCGAATCAATGTAGTCGGTAATAAGCTAGAAATTAATCCCTTTGAAATTGGGATGCCAGTTGAGACAATCATGAATCGCTATGCGATGGAATCTGAAATCATTGTTAATTCAAGCTATGGGAAATATCAATTGAGTTTATCGGAAGACGACCTTTATACGCGCCCTTTAATTAAACTTGCACCCAATCGCTATGCCCAGTTGACGATTGATTCGAACGCACGTGAGTTATTCGCAGTCTCATTTATGGATAGCGATACGTTAGTGAAACTGCATCCTTATGAATCAGTTTATGAAGGGGAACTTTATGAGGTACCTAAATTATCTGATGAAAAATGGCGTCAAATTAATGCAGGGATGAACAGCGATATTGTTGATTTAACTAATATTTATCGGACGAAACGGGGCTTGAGTACGTTAGTTGAAAACAAAAAAATTGGGCAGGCGGCAAGTGCTCATAGTAAGGACATGCACGAGAATGAATTTTTTAGCCATGATTCTGCTACAAAGGGTGATTTAGCAAAACGGATGACCGTCTCTGAACTCGTATTTGAGGAAGTTGAAGAAAATATTGCGGCTAATTACGTCGATGGTGCCGCGACCTTTGCCGCGTGGTTAAGTTCAGCTAGTCATCGTCAAACGTTGGAGCTAGAGAATGCGAACGTTATGGGGGTCGGAAGCTTTCAGTTTTATACAACGCAAATCATTGGCTATGTAGCGGAAGTGACAGACCCTTCATAAAGCAGTATAATTAAGAGAGTATTATAAGAAAGGGTGGTTAGATGTTTGCAACCTATCAAACGATTGAAGTGCTTGATTTAGCAGACGAACTTGCTGAGATGATCAATCAATCAGAAGCGATGTCAGAATACCATTCTGCCAAAAGACAATTAATGACGACACCAGTAACGCAAGAAAAAATAAAAGCTTTTGCAACAATGAAAGAGCGATTCGATGAAGTGCAACGATTTGGACGTTATCATCCCGAGTACAAAGAGATTAACCGGGAAACACGTCGATTGAAGCGAGAGTTAGACATGGATGAAGTCATCATGACTTTTCGTCAAGCCGAAATGGGCGTACAATCATTATTGGACCAAGTGGGTATCCTCATCGGCGAAAGTGTATCAGAACAAGTAAAAGTGCCTGTGGGCAATCCGTTTTTCGAAGGGAAACGTCGTCATGGCGGTGGCTGTAGTACCGGAGGCGGCTGTGGTTGCTCAGTAGGTTAAGAGGAGGGAATTTATGACATTTACACCAATTGAACGACAAGGGATTGTTGTTTGGGGTCATCATTTTAAACAGTTAAAAACATTACGTCGTTACGGTCACTTGCAATATACATCACGTCGAATGAAGTACGGTGTTGTTTACTGTAATTGTGATGATGTTGAGGGTGTCGTTGCTAAATTAAAAACGTTGAATTGGGTTAAAAAAGTGGAAGTTTCGCAACGTCCATTTATAAAGACAACCTATACGACGATTGAAAATCCAAATGTCGAATTAGAGTATCACTCACTCTAACGAAGTGAACAATAAAGGAGCATAATGATGAGAGTTGTAGCAGGAACAGTTAGAAACCACCAATTGAAAGCCGTACCAGGTGATAAAACACGCCCGACAACCGATAAAATTAAGGAGTCAATGTTCAATATCATTGGCCCTTATTTTGATGGCGGAAAAGCATTGGATCTCTTTGCGGGCAGTGGTGGTCTTGGAATTGAGGCGCTGAGTCGGGGGATTGATGAAACAGTCTTTGTTGATCAAGCCGCGCCAGCGATTAAAATTATTACCGAGAATGTCGCAAAATGTCATTTAGAAAAACAAGCAGTTATTAAGAAAGGTGAGGCGTTGCGAACGATTGATCAATTGGCCCAATCGGGCGATACCTTCAAGTTAATCTTTTTGGATCCGCCTTATCGTTTTCATCAAATGGAAGCGTTATTGAATAAAATTGAAACGTTAAAATTAGTGTCTGAGCAGTCAATCATTGTGGTAGAACATGAAAAAACTTATGAGCTCCCGGATGTGATTGGTGGTTTTAGTCGCTTTAAACAAGCGTTATATGGTATTACTAGTTTGAGCTTTTATGAAGTAGGAGAGTGATGAACGATGTCAACTGCTGTTTATGCCGGATCGTTTGATCCGTTAACAAATGGTCATCTTGAAATTGTCGAGCGTGCAAGTCGATTGTTTGATTGTGTGTACGTCGTGATTATGGTTAATCAGGCGAAGCAGACTCTTTTTAGTCTTGATGAGCGTCTCAACCATCTCACACAAGCCTTTGCTAATGATACCTCTGTGATTGTTACTCATTCTGAGGGATTAGCAGTTGATTTTGCCCGGACTGTTAAAGCGGATAGTTTTGTTAGGGGGATTCGTAACACAACCGATTACAATTATGAGTGGCCGATTGCGACTATGAATGCCGAACTGGCACCTGAAATCGAGACTGTCTTTTTGATGGCGCGCCCACAACATGAAGTGATTAGTTCTTCAATTGTAAAAGAAATCGCGCGATACGGTCGTTCGGTGCAACAGTTTGTGCCAGACTTTGTGGCGATTGACGTGGCACAAAAGTTCGGGCAGGGGTAGCGCATGAATAAAACATTGCAGAAACTACTTACAGTCATTATTACCTTGCTGCTATTAGGGTTAATTTTTATCCCAGTGCCGTATTATATTACGAAGCCAGGTACGACTGAAAAATTAGAACCGTTGATTAGTGTCGCCGGCAAACACGCTAACAAAACAGGGAGTTTTAGTTTGACGACGATTGGTTTACAGCATGCAACTCCGGTGACGTTGCTCATTGCCTCGTTAATGAAATATCAAGAAATCGACAAAGCGAGCGAATTGCGCGCCGAAGGTGAAACGGATGCCCAATTTAATGTTCGTCAAATGTATTACATGAATAGTGCTAAAAACAATGCAGTCGAAGCGGCTTTTAAGCAGGCTGGACTCAAAGCAGAGGCGAAATATAACGGTGTGTTTGTCTTATCGTTAGTCGATCAGAGTGATGCAAAAAAACTGTTGGCAGCTGGTGACACGATTCATGCCATCGATGGTAAGCAATTTAAATCATCGGATGAATTTATAGCATATGTCGGCTCGCGCAAAAAAGGTTCATCGGTCAGTTTGACGTATACTAAAGCAGGCGAAATGTCTCAACGTAGCGGTCAGGTGAAATTAATTGACATCGACAAAAAAGGCAAAGTAGGAATTGGTATTACCTTAGTTGATGATAAAGAAGTTAAGACAACGCCGAAGGTTACGGTTCACACTGAAAAAATCGGTGGACCATCGGCCGGGTTTATGTTTTCGCTCGAAATCTATAGTAGTCTTGCGGCGGAAGATTTAACGCGTGGCTATGAGATTGCCGGCACTGGTACAATTGAAGCAGATGGTACAATTGGACGTATCGGAGGAATAGAGGAAAAGATTGTGACGGCTGCTAAAGCGGGCAAGGATTATTTCTTAGCGCCCGATGATGAAATTACCGCTGACATGAAGAAGGCCGATTCATCAGTTCACTCGAATTATGACGACGCACTTAAAGTTGCGAAGGCGATTGATACGTCGATGACGATTATTCCAGTTAAATCACTTAATGATGCGATTGTCACACTGCAAAAATTACCAATAAAAAAAGAGTAACCTCAATAAAACGAATGCGCTTTCGATCACTTTCGACAGCGCATTCGTTTTATTATTTTTAACAATGACTGTGTGGATGAAGTGTTATAGCTCAATCCTTATCGGAGGATGAGTATAGTCGTTGGCGGAGACTTTCTTAAATGGCAGCTGATAGAGCGCTGTTGCCTTTTCGTCAACAAACGTGTATCCAGGTGGTGCTTTAGAAAAAGTTGCTACTACAGGGAATGAACGTGTTTTTTTAGATTGTTTTAAGTAAGCTTGTCCAGTTGTGCTCATGCCGAGCAAATGATGGTATGTTTTTTGTTGTTGCAGTTGAAAGTCAGCTTCAGTATGTTGCATGAGGATGTTGAGTGCCATTCGTTGAATGCGATTGACAGTATAGCGTTTTGTTTTGACTAAAGAGAGCCATTCGCTAAAGGAATTCGCTTTTTTGGCTGCGTTGATGAGGCGGTATTCGATTCCTTCACTAATCCCGTGGTACAAACTAAGTTGTGCGGGTGATTGTAACAATAATTGGTAGTGGAGCAGGGGCCAGTAGTCCGCCCAAGTATGTTTGGTTGCTTCTGTAACGAGTTGTTGTGTGTTTTCCGGGATAAAGGCGGTGATGTCATGGCCTTCAAGCACACGCGAACGAATCGCCGTTCCACTCGCAAAGGCCTCGTGCGCGATATGCTCATCACTGTGTTGGGCGCCAATGCGATTGAGTGGTAATAATTGCATGGGGTGATTACCAAGTTGATTGGCAATGGCATATTGTAAACCGAGCAGGATATTCGGCTGGCGAAAATTGATATTAGGCCAGGTGTCGTGTGTTAAGGCTTCCCAAGCGGCTGTGAGTGCGTTTGGATACGTATAGTGTTCGGCTAGACGTTCTTGAATAAGATCGTCAAAACGGGCTGTCTCCTGTTGATAAAAGACAGCTAAAGCTTCGTATGGTATAGAATCGCCGTCTTCAGTCCCAAAACAAAGGGTGTCGCAATGAAGGTCGTGTAATAGTTGAACGCCACCACGGGCGAAATTTTCGGCCGATTCAGTTGCGGCAGTGAAAGGTAATTCAATCACGAGATCAGCACCGTTAGCTAAGGCGGCTTGCGTCCGGCGCCATTTATTAATGAGAGCGGGTTCGCCCCGCTGTAAAAAGTTGCCACTCATGACAACAATTAAAACTTCTGCTTGTGATTTATGCTTCGCATGGTTTAAAATGAAACGGTGCCCATTGTGGAATGGGTTAAATTCGGCAATGATTCCAACAGCTTTCATAACATCAATCCTTTCGCACATTTCTGTTATATAATCATTATCATAACAAAAAAAAGTGTTAAAAGAAAAATGAATCAATGAATAACGGTCTTTAAAGATAATAAGGTTGACAAATGATGTGATTTAACGCTATAATTGGTCTTGTTGTCCATGTAGAGGTGATAAAAAATGTTGAAATGGTCTTTTTTACAAATACAAAAAAACAGAGCTGGATTTCCCGTTGAAGAAGTGGTAGATCTTACTGCAATTTTGCATACTAAAAATAAAGATGTACGTTCGGCAAATTCAATCCATGTGTCAGGACACTTAGTTGCTCAACGTGAGCAGGTAATGATTTCTCTTAAAGTTACAGGGGTAATTATTTTGCCGTGTGCGCGTACGTTAGTTGATGTTCCTTATCCGTTAGACTTAACACTTAACGAAATGATGGTCAAAGACTTAACTGAGTTTACGGGTAGTGATGATGTATATGAGATGACTGACAATCAGGTAGATTTAATGCCGATTATAGAAGAATGTGTCCTCGTTGATATTCCTATGCAAGTGTACGCAACGGATGCTAAAAAAGCATCAAAAGCGGGCAAGGGTTGGGTTGTTATCGGACAAGAAGAGTATTACAATCAGGAACAACAGTCTGAAGACGCTGAGGCGCCTAAGGGCGATCCTCGATTAGCAGCTTTAGCTGATTATTTTAAAAAAGATGAATAATCTTTAATTTTTATTTAAGGAGGTGTTTGAAAATGGCAGTACCAGCACGTAGAACTTCAAAAGCTAAGAAAAACAAGCGTCGTACTCACTTCAAGTTAGAAGTACCAGGTATGACTGCATGCCCTAACTGTGGCGCATCAAAATTATCTCACCGCGTATGTCCTGAATGTGGACAATATAAAGGTGTGACAGTTGTAGAAGCGAAAGCATAATACAACACACCGCAAAGGTGAAACGTCCACTTTTGCTAATTAACCTTTCCGAGAGACCATGGCTCTTGGGGAGGTTTTTTTCGTTCTCGCAAAACAAAATGATATGTCGTATACTTATTTAAAAGGTCATCAGCGGATGATCAATGTGCATAAGTGAGGTGTCGGTAATGACTTTAATGACAGTGGGTTTAATTGTGTTGCCTATTATATTGTTTGTAGTACTGAAAATATTCATCAAAAGCGCACGGGTTAAAGCGTTCTTATCCTATGTGTTGATTGTCAGTTTGCTTGTTGCGTGTTTCTGTTTGTTCGACGCGAAAGATAACGAACAACTATTTCTTTATTGTCTACTGTTTTATCTGGTAGTTGGTGTCGTGTATATTTTAGTATTCAATGCTGTAAAAAAAGAATTGTATGTAAAAAAAGTGTTGAAAGGGTATGTTAAAATCCTACTCATACTATTACCTTTGACCTATTCGTCTGCTATCGTACTAATGTTTTTTAGTTAAAAAAGGTGAGTGATGCTTTTTTTGTGGATTTGTCTGAAGTTATTGACTTCGGAAATGAGGTTGGCAGAAAGTACGTGTAAACGTGCTTTCTTTTTTTTGATAGAAAAGACGTGCGTTAAGAATAACTATTTTTAAAAAGCTGTTTTATAGGATAAAAGATTCAAAAAAACTAGTTAAACGAACAGCTGGTTTTGAATAGGTGAAAAGCTATTTTTTTTTAGGTTCTAAGTGGTGGAAAGTGGGGGGATGTGGTAAAATTAAAGCAGAAATGAGGTGCGCTTATGTTTATGGGAGAATATGCTCATAATATCGATGTAAAAGGTCGACTAATTATGCCGGCTAAGTTTCGTGAACAATTAGGTGATCACTTCGTTGTCACTCGTGGTTTGGATAAATGTCTCTTTGTTTATCCGATGCACGAGTGGGAAAAAGTAACGATGAAACTACAGGCATTACCAATGACTAAAAAAGACGCACGTGCTTTTTCGCGCTTTTTCTTATCAGGAGCGCTCGAATGTGAATTAGATAAGCAAGGACGTATTAACCTACCTCAGAATTTACTGACGTATTCATTGATAGAGAAAGAAACGACGGTAGTCGGTGTATCGAATCGCATTGAGATTTGGGCTAAGTCCGAATGGGAAGCGTTCTTTGCGGGGGCAGAAGAGTCGTTTAGTGAGATTGCAGAACAAATGACAGATTTTAATTTATAGAGAAGATGGTGGAGATATGTTTCAACATGAAACGGTTTTATTACATGAAACAGTAGATGCTTTGGCGATTAAACCGGCTGGTGTTTATGTCGATTGCACATTAGGTGGTGCAGGACATAGCGCCTACTTATTGTCGCAGTTAAGCAGCAAAGGGCATCTGTATGCGTTTGACCAAGATCAAACAGCGATTGACAATGCAAAGCTGAAACTTGCGCAGTACGATGGTCAAGTCACCTTGATTAAAGCAAATTTTCGTGATTTAAAAACAGAATTACAACAACGTGGGATTGAAAAAGTCGATGGTATTTTATATGACTTAGGTGTCTCGTCGCCACAGTTGGATGAAGCAGAACGTGGTTTTAGCTACCATCAAGATGCTAAGTTAGATATGCGAATGGATCGGCAACAAGCATTGTCAGCCGAAGTGGTTGTCAACGAATGGCCTTATGAAAAATTAGTGCGTATTTTCTTCCAATATGGCGAAGAAAAATTTTCAAAACAAGTCGCTCGTTTAATTGAAAAACGTCGAGTGGAAAAACGAATTGAAACAACGGGTGAATTAGTCGAATTGATTAAAGATGCGATTCCAGCACCAGCGAGACGTAAAGGTGGTCATCCAGCGAAACGGGTATTCCAAGCCATCCGAATCGCCGTTAATGATGAATTAGGGGCGGTCGAAGCATCGCTAGATCAAGCGGTCAACTTACTAAACATTGGTGGTCGCGTGTCAGTCATCACTTTTCACTCGCTAGAGGACCGTATCACGAAGCTGATTTTAAAAGATTATGCTAAAGGCCCTCATGTACCTCGTAATATGCCTGTGATTCCAACCGAGTACCAACCAAAAATTAAAATTATTGCGCGCAAGCCGATTTTACCGTCGGATGAAGAATTAGAACAGAATAACCGCGCACGTTCAGCAAAACTACGTGTGGCAGAATGTCTTAAAGACTAACGAACCTAAAGAGAATGGAGCTGAGTGAGATGGCAAATATGGCAGCGCGACAAATCGAACGGCAACCACAACGTGAAGTAAAACAAACAATAACGAAGACAGCAGTAGATAATTACGAACAACGTGTCTTTCGCAAAGTAAGAAATGTCTTTGTGTCCGTCACACTTACAGTTTCTGCTCTCTTATCGATTTGGATGTTATCGCTGCAAGCGGACAATTATACGCTGAGTAGTCACATTCAAACGCAGGAGAATAAAATTACGCAACAAAAACAAACAAATGCCGATTTGAAAGCGAATGTTGATGAATTAAGTCGTTACGACCGTGTCTATCAAGAGGCGAATAAAAGCGGTCTTAAATCGAGTGAAACAAACGTTAAGGCTGTGGATATTAAATGAAAAAACTAACGAAAAACCGAAAAAAAGGCGCCGTGATTTTACGCGTGCTTTTCGGTTTGTTTTTTATTATACTGATAGGTCGCTTTTTATATTTAGAAATTATCGGAATTGCTAACGGTAAGCCACTCGCGGCTCAAGCGGCACAACAGTACTTGCAAAAAGAGACATTGTTCTCACAAAGAGGTAATATTTTAGATACGAATGGTGAAGTCATTGCTGAAAATGTCGTCAGTTATTCAATGGTTGCGGTTGTGACACCAGGTGTCACAATCGATAAAGATAACCCACAACATGTGGTTGATCGTGTGAAAACGGCGAAAGTATTGAGTAAGTATATCGATATGAAGGAAGCCGATATTTTGAAAACCTTAAATAAAGTTGAAGATAATCCTAGATTGTACCAGGTTGAGTTTGGTACGGCAGGTAAAAATATTAGCTCAGCCACAAAGATGGCCTTAGAAAAAGAAAAGCTACCAGGTATTATTTTCACTAAAACAAATAAGCGGATTTATCCTAACGGTGTTTTTGCTTCAAATTTGGTGGGAATTGTGAAAAATGAGGAAGTTAAAGTTAACGATAGCTACAAGACGATTCAAACCGGTCAAATGGGAATTGAAGCGAGTGAAGAAAATGAATTGAGTGGTAAGGATGGTTCAATCAACTATAGTCAGGATAATTTAGGGTTGATTTTACCGAACGCTGACAAGGTGCTTAAAAAAGCTGAAAATGGTAACACGTTAACCTTAACGTTGAATAAGCGCATCCAGACTTTATTGGAAGAACGGATGAGTGCGGCCCAAGCTAAATACACACCAGAAGAAATGATGGCAGTTGTGATGAATCCTAAAACAGGTGAAATCGTTGCTATGAGCCAACGTCCGACCTTTAATGCGCAAACACGAGAAGGATTGGATAAGTCTTGGCGTAACCTTGTAGCAGAGGAACCGTTTGAGCCAGGTTCAGTTATGAAAATTTTCACGCTGGCAACTGCTATTCAAAAAGGCGTATACAATCCGAACGCCTTATATAAATCAGGTTCGTACAGTGTCGATGATATTAAAATCAACGACTGGAACAATGGTGAAGGATGGGGCACAATTAGTTTTAATGAAGGGGTTGCTATTTCCTCAAACGTTGCTTTTGCTAACTTACTTGATAAGATTGGGACGAGTAATTTTAAGTCGTCACTTGAAAAATTTGGATTAGGTAAATCAACGGGTAGTGGATTAGCCAATGAGGCGAGTGGCGATATATTATACCGTTACCCGATTGAACGTGTCACAACATCATTCGGTCAAGGAACAACCGTGACAGCCATGCAAATGATGCAAGGTGTTAGTGCCATTGCTAACGATGGTAAAATGATGAAACCATATTACATTAAAGAAGTAAAAGATGGCGTGACGGGTAAAGTCACGACCACTAAGCCGACTCAGGTCGGAACACCTGTTTCTAAAGAAACAGCGAACGAAACACTTGAACAATTGCGTTCTGTTATCGAAGCTGAAGATGGTACGGGTTCAATGTATAAATTAGATGGTTACAAACTGGCCGGAAAGACGGGGACTGCCCAAATCGCAAATACCGATGGCTCAGGCTATATGACAGGTCCCAACGATTATATTTATTCATTTATGGGCATTGCCCCAACAGATGATCCACAACTTGTTATGTATGTGACCGTTAAAAAACCAATTATCCAAGAAGGTCAATCGAGTACCGATGTGATAAAATCGATTTTTAATCCGGTAATGCAGACGAGTTTACAATATTTAAATATTAAACCAGAAAAGACAATTAATGCTAAGTCAGTCGTTATGCCAGAATTGACTGACCAAACCATCACTCAAGCACAAAAAGCCTTGAAAGAATCGAAGGCATCTGTCACAGTAGTGGGAGACGGGACTAAAATAGTGCAACAACTGCCACAAAAAGGTGAAGGAATTCTCGAGAAACAACGGGTGCTTTTATTAACAAACGGTAACATTACGATACCAGATATGGCAAATTGGTCAAAAAATGATGCCTTGAAGTTTTCTGAAATAAGCGGAGTCCCTTTAACCTTTAATGGTTCAGGTTATGTCGCTAAACAAAGTGTTAAAGCTGGTGAGAAAGTCAACGCGAACACAAAGATTACGTTAGAGATGAAAGCGGCGGAAACGTTAGAAAAATACAATGTGAAACCGTCAACGACAGCTGATGAAGAAACGACAGCTGCCACTGAAAGAACCGCTGTTAATGAAGCCGTTGGAACGATAGTGGGACAATAATTAATGTAGGGATTTAAGAAAGGGACGATGATAAAATGAAATTGATTGAACTGATGAAACAGCTACCATTAACGAACTATGAGGGGCAGGACGTTGACATAACAGACATGCAACAAGACAGTCGTCTAGTCACTCCCGGCACACTTTTCATTTGTATTGATGGCTATACTGTTGATGGTCATGATTATGTCGATAAAGCAATTGAACGAGGTGCCGTTGCAATCTTAGCTCAAAAACCGTTGGCTGAAACACGTGTGCCAGTCATTATTGTTGAAGACACTAACCGTGCAATGGCAATTTTAGCAGGTGCTTTTTTCAATCATCCCACACAAGCAATGAAGATGATTGCTGTAACAGGAACGAATGGTAAAACAACCGTGACGCATTTAATCGAACATGTATTACGCAGTGTCAACCAAGTAACAGGATTGGTGGGTACAATGTATCAAAAAATTGGTGATACGATTCAAACAACTAAAAACACCACACCCGACAGTCTCACATTACAACGTTTATTTGCAAGCATGCGCGAAGAATATGTCGATACAGCCGTAATGGAAGTATCGTCACATGCACTTGTATTGGGCCGTGTACATGGCTGTGACTATGATGTAGCAGTCTTTACAAACTTAACCCAAGACCATCTTGATTTTCATAAAACAATGGATGAGTATGCCGTTGCTAAAAGTTTGTTGTTTGCCCAATTAGGTAATGATTACCGTTCGAATCGTCCGAAATTTGCTGTTATTAATAGTGATGATGCCGCCAGCGAACGGATGATAACGGCGACTGCGGCTCATGTTGTAACGTATGGCATTCGCAAGCCGGCGACTTTCCAAGCGACTGATATTGCAATCAGTGGCAAAGGGACAACCTTCAATCTTCATTTTCAAGCAAAAACATACCCGATTGCGATGCAGTTAGTCGGTAATTTCAATGTGTATAATGCATTGGCAGCTATTGCCACAACCTATGTACAAGGTGTACCATTGGAAACAGCGATTAAATCAATTGAATCACTGAAAGGTGTGGCTGGACGATTTGAACTCGTTAGTGCAGGACAAGCCTTCCCTGTCATTGTTGACTATGCCCACACGCCTGATAGTTTAGAAAATGTGTTAGAAACAATCAGTGACTTTGTCAAAGGTCGAATTATTTGTGTGGTTGGTTGTGGTGGTGACCGCGATCGTACGAAGCGTCCAATCATGGCGAAAATTGCTGTGCAAAAAGCGGATGTGGCGATTTTGACATCAGATAATCCGCGGTCAGAAGATCCCATGACGATCTTAAATCAGATGGAAGCTGGCGTATCGGCAGAGGCGGTTTATCTTAAAGAAATTAATCGTGAAAAAGCGATTCAGTTAGCTGTCAATGAAGCGAAGGATGATGATGTTATTTTAATAGCGGGTAAAGGACATGAAACATACCAAATCATCGGTTCAGTCACACACCATTTTGATGATCGTGAAGTAGCAGAACAAGCAATAAAAAATCTAAAGTAAGCAAAAACAGTTAGGGGAGAACGAAAGTGTCTACAAAATTCATTATTGGTACAGCGTTCATCGCATTCATTTTAACGTTGATGGCGTTACCTATTTACATTTCAGCAATGCGTCAACGTAAGGTGGGACAAGAGCAACGAGAAGAAGGGCCACAAAGTCATAAGGCTAAATCAGGTACTCCGACGATGGGAGCGATTGTATTTGTCCCAGCTGTCTTTATTGCAACCTTGATTGGCACTGGAATTTCACGCGGGAGCGTCTCGGGCATGTGGTTGTTATTAATTACCTTCCTAGGCTATGCTTTTATTGGTTTTTGGGATGACTTCGTCAAAGTCCGTGAAAAACGGAACCTCGGCTTGACGGCTAAACAAAAATTGATTGGCCAATTAGTGATTGGTATTCTCTTTTACGTTGTTTACCATTTAAATGGTTACACCGATGCCCTTAACATTCCGTTTACAAACATTATGGTTGAATTACCGTATGTGTATGGACTCTTCATTATTTTTTGGCTCGTTGGTTTTTCAAATGCGACGAACTTAACAGATGGTTTAGATGGTTTATTGGCGGGCTTAGCCATCTTTTCTTTCGGTGCCTTTGCGATTATCGCCTATCACCAACATAACTTAGCTGTGATGTACTTCTGTATGGCGATTATTGGTGGCTTACTGGCCTTTTTAATCTTCAATCGTAATCCAGCAAAAGTCTTTATGGGCGACACCGGTTCACTTGCTCTTGGTGGTTCAATGGCGGCTGTATCGATATTATTAAAGGTTGAATGGTTGATGCTCTTAATCGGACTCGTTTATGTGATTGAAACAGTTTCAGTCATGATGCAAGTGTCGTACTTCAAACTGACTCATGGAAAACGTATTTTCCGCATGACACCGATTCATCATCATTTTGAATTAGGTGGTTGGTCAGAAACGAAGGTTGTCTTTGTTTTTTGGACAGCAGGCTTAGTTTGTGCCGTTGCTGCCGTGTTAATGGAGGTGCTGTAAAATGAAAAAGATTACTTCTTTTCGTCATAAAAAAGTATTGGTTTTAGGACTTGCTCGTAGCGGTGTTAAAGCGGCTGAGTTATTACATGAACTCGGTGCCTTTGTGACAGTCAACGATAAAAAGTCATTTGATGAGAACCCAGCAGCCCAAGGGTTGTTAGAAGAAGGTATCACGGTTATTACCGGTTCACATCCGACCGAAATGTTAGATGAAGGTTTTGAATTGGTCGTTAAAAACCCAGGTATTCCTTACGAAAACCAAATGATTCAAAAAGCGTTGACTTTAAATATTCCGATTATTACCGAGGTTGAATTGGCATACTTAATTAGCGAAGCACAAATTGTCGGTGTCACTGGAACGAATGGTAAGACCACAACGACAACCTTAATTAATGAGATGTTAAACCGTTCAAAAACAGCCTTGTTAGCAGGAAACATTGGTTTTCCAGCGTCAGGCGTTGCAATGGAAGCCAAGGCAGAAGATATCATAACGATGGAGTTATCATCCTTCCAATTAATGGGGATTGAAACATTCCGTCCTCATATCGCGGTCATCGTTAATATTTATGAGGCGCATCTTGATTATCATGGATCACGCCAAGGGTATGTGGCAGCGAAATTACGTATTTTTGAAAACCAACAAGCAGATGACTTCTTAGTCGTTAACTGGAATCAACCAGAGTTACGTGAGCTTGTTACAGCTGCTAAATCACGGATTGTGCCTTTTTCTACGAAAGAAGTTGTCGAAGCAGGTGCGTATGTGCTCGATGGGAACCTGATGTTTAAAGGGGAAATCATCGGCCGTCAAGCAGATATTGTTTTACCAGGTGAACATAACTTGGAAAACGTGTTGGCAGCGATTTGTGTTGCTAAACTTGAGGGTGAGAGCAACGAAAATATCATGGCAGTCTTGTCGAGCTTTAATGGTGTTGAACACCGGACGCAATTTATTAAGACGTTAGCAGGTCGTCGTTTTTATAATGATTCAAAAGCGACCAACATCATTTCAACTGAGAGTGCTCTAAAAGGCTTTAAAGAACCCGTTGTGTTATTAGCTGGCGGTTTAGATCGCGGTAATGAGTTTGATGACTTGAAGCCGTTCTTTAAAAATGTCCGCGCCGTTGTGTTATTCGGAGAAACAAAACATAAGATTGCCCGCGTTGCAACTGAAGCGGGTGTTGAACACATTAAAATCGTGACCGACGTCGAAGAAGCCGTTCCGGTTGCGTATACGTGCAGTGAACCAGGTGATGTCATTTTACTTAGCCCAGCGTGTGCGAGCTGGGATCAAGTGCCGTCATTCGAAGTCCGTGGCGATTTATTTATCAAAGCAGTCAACGCATTGTAAAGTGATAAACAGACGAACAAGAGCCTATTTAAGGCTCTTTGGTCATCTGTTTATCAAAGGAAAAAGTATTTTTCTTTGATAAGCAAGTGAACATATTAATCAAACTTAGAGGTGTATTATGAAATTATTAATTAGTGGTGGCGGAACCGGGGGACACATTTATCCTGCGTTAGCGTTAGTTCGTCAGTTTAAAGAAAATTACCCTGATGGAGAAGTGCTCTATGTGGGGACATCAAAAGGCTTAGAAGCCGATATCGTACCACGAGCAGGCATTGCCTTTGAAACGATGGAAATTACCGGATTCAAACGGAAATTATCACTTGAAAATATAAAAACGATTGCCCGCTTTATGAAGGGCGTTTCACGCGCGAAACAAATAATCAAAGAATTTAAACCCGATGTTGTAGTTGGGACGGGGGGGTATGTGTGTGCACCGGTTGTGTATGCCGCCGCTAAAAAGAACATTCCGACTGTCATTCATGAGCAAAACAGTGTGGCGGGTTTAACAAATAAATTTTTAAGCCGTTACGTCGATAAAATTGCCGTGGCCTTTGAAGCGGTAATGGCAGATTTTCCTACCGAAAAAGTAACCTTAATCGGTAATCCACGTGCCACAGAGGTTGTTCAAGCCGAAAATAATCCAGCAGTCTTAAGTGAATACGGTCTTGACCTAACTAAAAAAACGGCCTTGATTTTTGGTGGGAGTCGCGGTGCTCGTGCTTTGAATGAGGCAATAATTGAAGCTTTACCAACTTTGGCACAAAAAGATTATCAAGTTCTTTGTGCAACGGGTGATATTCATTTTGCTCAGATTGAGGCAGCTGCAAAGGCTATCAATGCCAGTAACGTAAAAATCGTGCCGTTCATTTACAATATGCCGGCCGTATTACGTAATTGTGATGTTGTTGTCTCGCGTGCAGGTGCAACCAGCTTAGCTGAGTTTACCGCGTTAGGCTTGCCATCAATCCTAATTCCTAGTCCGTATGTAACCAATAATCATCAAGAAAAGAATGCGATGGCCTTAGTTGAAAAGGGGGCAGCAGAAATGATTAAACAAACAGACTTGAGCGCAGCGAAACTGGTCGAACAATTGGATCATTGTTTGTTAGATGAAACGTATCAAGCAAAAATGAAAGCGGCAGCCCTAGCCTTAGGGAAACCACAGGCAGCCCAAGACCTATGTGATCTCGTGACAGATTTAGCGAAATAAAACGAACAGTTAAGGTGAGGTGAAAGTATGACAGCTAAGACGAAAGTTGTCTCAATCGAAGAAAAAATACCGGGCTTAAAGGAATACAAAGACAAGGTTCGACGTCGGAAACTGTTTGGCCTTTTAGGTGTGTTTGGTCTGCTAATCGTAATCGTTGTCTTTTTAATTTCACCTTTGAGTCGTCTGCAATCGATTGAAGTCGTCAATAATAGCCGTCTGACAACAGCGCAGGTGATGGCCTTAACTGGGGTGGAAAAAGACGTTAGTATTTTTGGAATACACAGTAGTGCGATAGAAAAAAAAATTACGGACTCGCGTTTGATTGAGAAAGCTGAGCTGACAAGACGTGGGATTAATACGTATCGTTTAACGATTAAAGAAATGCAACCAGTAGCATACATGCCAAAGACTAATGGTTATATCCCGTTATTGTCTTCGGGTTTGTTGGATGAACAGAATGTCTCGAAGTATCCGATTGGTAACGAACCGTTAATCATCGGGTTTGATAATAATAAACAACTCTTAAATGAATTGGCCAAACAATTGACGAAAACACCAGCTGAACTGCGCAACACAATGTCAGAAATTGTTTATAAACCGACAAAAATAAATAAAAATCGTTTGAACATAAATATGAATGACGGTTTTCAAGTGGTCATCGGTCTCGCTAATTTTTCAACCAGTATCAAGACTTACCCTTCGATTGTGGGACAAGTTACAGATGGATCAACTGGTATTATCGATTTAGAAGTTGGTGCATTTTATCAAAGCTATTACAATCAAGGTAGGAAAAATAAGGCGAAATGAGGGAGAAAAGGGTCATATATGAAGTAATTTCCTCAAAATGTGTAGTTTTTCTTTTATTTCGCTTTTTACTAGTGTAGACTTAATATAGGTATATTTATATAAAAAAACAAACATGAAGAGACGAAGGAGGTGCCGATGTATGAGTGAAAATGAAATTTATGTAAGTTTAGACATTGGAACATCGACAACAAAAGTTATAATAGCCGAACACACTGATGGAAAATTAAATGTAATAGGTGTAGGAAGAGCCCCTTCAGAAGGCATTCGTCGTGGCACGGTAGTTGATATCGAAAAAACAGTCGAGGCAATTAAAGCGGCGATTCGTCAGGCTGAAGATATGGTGGGTGTAACGATTCAACGTGTGGTTGTAAGCATGTTAAACTTTCAAACAAATTTAGCAAGGTGTCATGGCATGATTGCCATTAAAAATGAAAACAATGAAATAACAGCAAACGATATTCAAGATGTGATTGAATCCGCACAAGCAATTGCTAAACCAAGTGATCGTGAAACAATCAGTTTTGAATCGTGTGTCTATAAGGTGGATGGCGTAGAAGGTATCAGTGATCCAACCGGGATGTTTGGCGTCAGACTGGAAGTTGAAGGAACGCTGATTACAGGTTCGAAGTCAATCGTACATAATATTTTACGATGTGTCGAGCGCGCGGGCTTAGAAGTAACGGGGATGGTACTACAACCACTTGCAGCTGCAGAAACGTGTTTAACAAAAGATGATCGTGATTTCGGAACGGTTTTGATTGATATTGGTGGTGGCATTACATCTGTGGGTGTCTTTGATCAAGGTCAATTGATTGATGCATTTGCCATCCCGGTTGGCGGGAGTCAAATCACTAAGGATGTTTCCATTGGTTTAAACATTTCATTGCGTCAAGCCGAGCAAATCAAACTGGAACATGGTTATGCTTATGCAAACGATGCCAGCACGGCAGAAACATTTGAAATCGATGTCATTGGTGGTTCTAAGCCAATTATCATCAATCAAACGGATTTATCGGTTATAATTGAAGCAAGACTGGAAGAAATTTTAATGATGGTTAATGATGAATTGGTTCGAGCGGGGCTCAATAAGTTGCCAAACGGTTATATTTTAACTGGGGGAACAACCGTTATTCCAGGCATGATGGAAATTGCTGAACAGGTGCTACAAGCGCGTGTCCGGATTGTTTATCCTGATTACATTGGAGTTAGACATCCGTCATTATCAACCGCGGTGGGACTTATCAGCTATGAAATCGAGCATGGTGAACCTAATGAGCTTCAAGAGTATGAAGATCAAAGCGTCAATGCACCACAAGAAAGAATGAAAGAGCCTAAAGCTGAAGAAGATAAGCTTGTAAATAAAATGAAAAAAATGTTTGGTTCATTATTCGAATAACACAAAACTAGCGACGATGTAGGAGGAAATTATATGTATGATTTTGATGAAACGAGAAGTTCACTAGCTGTAATTAAAGTTATTGGTGTCGGTGGTGGCGGAAACAATGCTGTCAATCGTATGATTGAACATGGGGTTCAAGGTGTTGAGTTTATTACCGTTAACACGGATGCCCAAGCATTAAATTTATCACAGGCAGAAACACGGATGCAAATTGGTGGTAAATTAACACGCGGACTAGGTGCAGGTGCGCAACCAGAAATTGGTAAGAAAGCGGCCGAAGAAAGCCGTGATCAAATCGAGGAAGTATTAGCTGGTGCTGATATGGTATTCGTAACTGCTGGTATGGGCGGGGGAACAGGAACTGGTGCTGCTCCTGTCATTGCACAAATTGCCAAAGAAGTTGGTGCCTTAACAGTCGGTGTTGTCACTCGTCCGTTTACATTTGAAGGTCCAAAACGCTCAAAACATGCAGTAGCCGGGATTGAAGCTTTAAAAGAGGCAGTCGACACGCTGATTGTCATCCCTAATGATCGTTTATTGCAAATTGTTGATAAAAACACACCGATGTTAGAAGCGTTTAAAGAAGCTGATAATGTTCTTCGTCAAGGTGTGCAAGGTATTTCTGATTTAATTGCGGTTCCTGGTTTAATCAACTTGGATTTTGCCGATGTTAAGACAATCATGTCTAACCGTGGTTCGGCCTTAATGGGTATTGGGTCTGCTAGTGGTGAAAACCGTGCGGCTGATGCAGCTAAAAAAGCAATTTCTTCACCATTGCTCGAAGCATCAATCGATGGTGCGAAGGGTGTCTTAATGAACATTACAGGCGCATCAAACTTGAGCTTATTCGAAGTGCAAGAAGCTGCTGAAATCGTTTCAAGTGCGTCTGATCCAGAAGTTAACATGATTTTTGGTTCTGTTATTAATGATGATCTAAATGATGAGTTAGTTGTAACAGTTATCGCGACTGGTTTTTCTGAAGCGGGCAACCGTCAAGTGAAACCAGCTTTCACACGTCAAGCGGCACCAACACGCTCAGAAGATAAAGCAGAAGGAACTGTTGCACCTTCACCAGTTAATGAGGCACCACGTCGTGAAGTTGATGCAGCCTCAGATGACTTAGATATTCCAGCCTTTTTACGTAACCGTAATCGCAACCGCTAGGAGGTCTAGTGATGGGACTGACTGATAACTTTACGAAGGTCACGAATAAAATGTTGGCAACCGGTCAACCAGCGCAACTAGTGGCGGTCACAAAAACAGTGGGGATTGATGTCATTGAGCAACTCTACGCCTTAGGACAACGTCATTTCGGTGAAAATCGTGCCGATGTCTTAACAGCAAAACAGGCAGCTCTCAGTGACAAATATCCAGATATTGTCTGGCATTTTATCGGCAGTTTACAAACCCGTAAAGTAAAAGAAGTATTGCCAGCTACAACGTATATTCATTCACTCGATCGTTTATCACTTGCGAAAGAAATTAATAAACGTGCAACCGAAGAAAGCAATTGTTTTGTGGAAGTAAATGTAGCCGGTGAGGCAAATAAACATGGTATGGCGCCAGACGATGTCATTCCATTTATCGAGCAACTTACGCATTATCCAAACATTAAAGTCGTGGGGTTAATGACGATGGCGCCGTTTGTGGCCAGCGAACAGGAACTTCACGAAGTGTTTGCACAACTGAAGCAACTAACTAATGACGTTCAAGCACTCCAATTAAAACATGCACCTTGCCTTGAAGCATCAATGGGAATGTCGAATGATTACCAGATTGCGTTGCAAGAAGGGGCCACGTTTGTAAGAGTTGGAACAGAACTTGTAACTGTCAATTAAGGAGGGATTGCAATGTCAATGTTGTCAAAGGTAAAAGACTTTTTCTACCTAGATGAGGAAGAAGAATTTCAATCGACGCAATCAGCAAAACAACAAACAGAAACAAAAGAACAGGTAAGTAACCGCAACACGCAGCCAAAGGCTAAACGTCAAGCTGTGCCTAAAGAGAAAAAAGCAGTCACTAAGAAAAATAATGTCGTTCGAATCGGTTCCGAGACAGAGACGACTAATGTAACATTACACGAACCACGCATTTATAGTGAGGTGCAAGCAATCGCAGACGACTTGTTAAACCGTCAAGTTGTGGTTGTAAACTTACAACGAATGGATAAAGAACAATCGCTACGAATGATTGATTTTTTAAGTGGAAATATATACGCAGTCAATGGTGAAATTAAACGTCTAGGAAATAATATTTTCTTATGCGCTCCGGAAAATATTAGCGTCGATGGTGCTATTTCGGAATACATTAATAACTATGATGCGTAAATAAAAAAGAGGTGACTAAGTGGTTTTATACACTATTTTCAATGTTTTAATAACGTTTTGCTCTGTATACTCATGGGCGATTTTAATTTACATCTTGCTTAGTTGGGTACCTAATGCGCAAGGCAGTAAATTTGGCCAACTGTTAGGACGCATCTGTGAGCCGTTTTTAGAACCGTTTAGAAAAATAATTCCTCCAATCGGTGGTGTGCTAGATATATCTGCGATTTTGGCCTTAATTGTGTTAAATCAGTTATTGCCTCGTGGCTTGCAATCGATTTATCAATTTTTAGTAACAATGTAATAACAGTAGAGGGAGGCAAACATCGCGTTTGCTTCTTTTTTTATAGAAAGGACGAATGTAATGGACGGTGTATATCAACATTTCAGACCAGAAGAACAGCCTTTTATCGATGCGGCATCGGGTTGGATAGTGCAGGCTGAAAATCAATACAGCCCATATTTGACCCCGTTTATTGATCCGCGACAAGCATTTATTTTACAGTCATTGATTAGCAAAAATAGTGAATTCATGCTCGTATCACTGTTGACACATGAACGGCAACGTTTTTTAATTAAGCCGGATTACTTTGAGGAGAACGAAGCAGACTATCAAATGTGTTTATTTTCCATCCGTTACCCATCGAAGTTTTCAAACTTGAGTCACCCAGAGATACTAGGGGCCTTAATGAACATCGGTATGAAGCGAGAGGTATTTGGTGATATTTTAAATGTCGGAAATGACTGGCAATTTGTCGTCGAAGAAGAGGTGGCCAATTATGTTCAACTTAACCTTACGAAAATAGGCAAGGTTAATATTCAGTTAGAACGGCTACCGTTTACAGGTGCACTAGCGATTCCAGATGATTTTGAGCATAAATTTGTGACGGTCAGCTCAATGCGGCTTGACAGTGTGGTTGCAACGGTGTTGAATATTTCCCGACAAAAAGTGAAAATAATGATTGAAGGAGGACTCGTCAAAGTCAATTGGCAAGTTGTGAAACAGGCCAACTTTGAATGCACTGAGAATGATATGTTGTCGGTGCGTAAACATGGTCGAATACAAGTGTTAGAACAAATCGGCAAGAGTAAAAAGGATAAATTAAAACTGAATGTGCGGATAAAAGGCTGAAAAAACGTTAATTATCCAAAAGATGTTGATTTATACTTGATTAGTCGGTACATTTTACTATATAGTAAGGTGTATAGAACATTAATTTGTTTACATACTTGGAGGTGGAATAAATGCCGTTATCACCATTAGATATTCACAATAAAGAATTCGGTAAAAAATTACGTGGCTATGATGAAGATGAGGTTAACGATTTTTTAGAACAAGTCATTAAAGATTATGAATTAGTCCTTAAAGAAAATAAAAAATTAACAAGCGATTTGCAAACAAGCAATGAGCAATTAGACCACTTTAAAACAATTGAATCGACATTGAATAAATCACTTGTGATTGCACAAGATTCAGCTGATGAAACACGCAGACAAGCACAGAAAGAAGCCGAATTGATTGTTGTTGAAGCAAAAGCCGATGCAGCAGAGCTTGTAAAAGAGGGCTTAAACAAAGCGCATCGTCTCTCGGTCGAAATTGAAGAGTTAAAACGTCAATCTAAAGTGTTCCGTGAGCGTTTACGCTTACTTGTAACGACACAACTTGACTTACTTGAACATGATGATTGGTCAAATTCACTCGAGTATGACATTGATGTTGAACAAAACATCACCGATAAATTTGTAGATGTTGCGGAGAAACAAAGCGTTGAAACACCAACAGAAACGACTCAATCTATTGAAGTGATTGAAGAGAACAAAGAAATTCCAGCAAAATAATAAGCGACGAATGGAACGTTAACTGTATCCGCCCTTTTCTAGCGATTTGACGAATGGTGAAAGGTCAAAAAGGGGTCACGGTTGAAAATCATCCATGAGCTGTTAAGCTGAATCAAGTAAGCTTAGCCGTAGCCACTGCGTTAAAGTGTTGAGAGAGTACATTTTTTAGTGAGGCAATTTGCCGTACTAATAAGGGTGGTATCGCGAGCGAGTCTCGTCCCTTTTAAGGGGATGGGACTCTTTTGTTTTACCGCTAATCTAAGGAGGAAATAAAGATGGAATACAAAAAAACGTTACTTATGCCTAAAACAGCCTTCCCGATGCGTGGCGGCTTACCAAACAAAGAACCAAAAATGCAAGCTGATTGGGAAGAAATGAACTTATATGAGCAAATCCAAGCTAAAAATGCGGATAAACCAACTTTTATTTTACATGATGGACCGCCATACGCAAACGGTGCGATTCACGTTGGACATGCGATGAATAAAATCATCAAAGATATGATTGTGCGTTACAAAGGAATGCGTGGCTTTTCATCACCTTATGTTCCAGGCTGGGATACACACGGTTTACCAATTGAACAACAATTAGCGAAAAAAGGCATTAAACGCAAAGAGATGTCACCGGTTGAATTCCGTCAACTGTGTGAAAAATATGCACGTGAACAAATCGATCTTCAACGTACAGGCTTTAAACGCTTAGGTGTTTCGGCTGAATGGGACAACCCATACATTACATTGGATCCGATTTTTGAGTCAAATGAAATTAAAGTATTTGGTGAGATGGCTGAAAAAGGCTACATTTACCGTGGTAAAAAACCAGTCTACTGGTCACCATCAAGTGAATCGGCCTTAGCCGAAGCCGAGATTGAGTACGCGGATGTTAAAAGTCCATCGTTATACATTGCTTTTAACGTAAAAGACGGCAAAGGCATTGTGGATAATGATGCAGAATTTGTTATTTGGACAACGACACCATGGACATTACCAGCAAACGTAGCAATCGCTGTTAATGCAACCTATAACTATATCGAAGTCGCTGTTGCTGACCGTAAGTTTATCGTGGCTGAAGGCTTATTAGAAGCCGTTTCTGAAAAACTAGAGTGGGAAGCACCGACTGTGCTCAAAACGTTCAAAGGGAGCGAGCTTGAGTACGTTACTGCAAGTCATCCGTTCTATGATCGCGAGTCACTTGTTATTTTGGGTGACCATGTAACGCTAGAAGCTGGTTCAGGTTGTGTTCATACAGCACCAGGACACGGGGAAGACGATTACTTTGCCTCATTAGCTTATAAATTAGAAGTTATTTCACCAGTGGATGGTCGCGGTATTTATACTGATGAAGCACCAGGATTTGAAGGTATCTATTATGATAAAGCGAATCCAATGATTACTGATTTATTAACCGAAAAAGGTCGTCTCTTGAAACTGGACTTCTTTTCACATAGTTACCCACATGACTGGCGTACGAAGAAACCTGTTATTTACCGTGCGACACCACAATGGTTTGCATCAATTGATGCGTTCCGCGAGAATATTCTTGATGCGATTGCAACGGTTGAATGGACACCAGCTTGGGGAGAACAACGTTTACACAACATGGTTCGTGACCGTGGCGATTGGGTTATTTCACGTCAACGTGCGTGGGGTGTACCGTTACCAATCTTTTATGGTGAAAATGGCGATGCAATTATTACGAAAGAAACAATTGCTCATCTTGTTGAATTAGTGCGTGAACATGGTTCAAACGTTTGGTTTGCCCGTGAAGCGAAAGATTTATTACCAGCAGGTTTTACACATCCATCAAGCCCGAACGGAACGTTTACAAAAGAGACTGATATTATGGACGTTTGGTTCGATTCAGGTTCATCTCACCAAGGTGTGCTTGAAGAACGTGATTACTTGAGCCGTCCAGCTGACTTGTATTTCGAAGGATCAGATCAATACCGTGGCTGGTTCAACTCGTCAATTACAACGAGTGTTGCCATCACAGGGAAATCACCTTATAAAGGTGTCTTAAGCCACGGGATGGTCTTAGATGGTAAAGGGCGTAAAATGAGTAAATCAATTGGTAATACAGTTGATCCTCAAAAAATCATGAACCAAATGGGTGCCGATATTTTACGTTTATGGGTATCCTCATCAGATTACCAAGCGGATGTGCGTATTTCAGATGATATTTTAAAACAAGTTTCAGATGTCTACCGTAAAATCCGTAATACTTTCCGTTTCTTATTAGGAAATGTATCAGACTTTAATCCAACAACAGATATGGTGGCGTATGACAAATTGTCAGAAGCTGATCAATACATGTTAACAACATATAACCGCCTAGCACATCAAATTGATGAAGCGTACAATAAATATGAGTTTTCAACTGTTTATCGTGCGGTTAACAACTTTGTAACGACTGACTTAAGTAACTTCTACCTCGACTTCGCCAAAGATGTTGTTTACATTGAAGCGGCAGCGAGTGAGGCTCGTCGTAGTATGCAAACAGTATTCTACACGATTGCGAAAGGTTTAACACAATTATTAGCACCGTTATTACCACATACGGCTGATGAAATTTGGTCTTATCTTGAGTTTGAAACAGCTAAGAGTGTTCACTTAACTGATTTTGAATTTGCGACTGAGACAGCAGAACAAACAGCCTTACTTGAAAAATGGACACAGTTCATGACTATCCGTGACGCTGTTCAAAAAGCATTAGAAGAAGCGCGTAATGCGAAATTAATCGGGAAATCATTGATGGCGAAAGTTTCAATCTATGCTGATCAAGCAACGGTTGACTTAATCAAGTCAATTAACAACGATGTGAAACAATTGTTAATCGTTAGTGACTTTGAGTTAATTGTGGGTAAAGATAACGCGCCAGCTGATGCGATTGCAACAGAAACAGTTGCTGTTGCTGTCACTGCTGCCGACGGTGACACATGTGAACGTTGCCGTGTCGTGAAAACAGACGTTGGCTCAAACGCTGCTCATCCAACCTTATGTGCTCACTGTGCTGACATTGTGACTGAACATTATGGCGACATTGACTTAGAAGCTTAAAAGTGAAAGCAACTGTTTAGAAGAAAAATGAAGTCTCTTTAGACTTTGTCTACAATTTGAACCGGTATTGACGTGTAACGTCGATACCGGTTTTTTTCTGTCTAAGAAGCCAATCATCGGTTTCAAAATAAAATGTGCTACAATAAAAATAAACGTTAATCAACAGAAAGAGGTTATGGCAGAATGAAAGTAACGGTCAAAAAAGTGCATGGTTCCGGGAACGATTTTTATATTATCGATGAAATGTTGTTAAGTGAAGCACTGCCAGAAGAAAAGCGTCGACAATTAGCATTGACCTTGTGTGATCGTCAGCAGTCCTTGGGCGGTGCAGATGGGGTTTTATATGTCTCTCCGAGTAAAACAGCGTTAGCACGTATGCGTGTTATTAATTCAGATGGTTCTGAGGCTTCGATGTGTGGTAACGGACTTCGCACAGTTGCTCGTTATTTGGCAGAAAAACATCAGCTAACTGATTTCACCGTCGAAACAATGAAGGCGATTTTAAAAGTATCTGAGGATGAACCGCTAGCCGAAGGGATTCCAACCTATCGCGTTGAAATTTCACCGGTCACCTTTGCTAAAGAGACTTTGCCGTTAGTGATTGATGGTGAACAGCTATACGATGAGCGCGTGCCAGCTTTTTCAGAGCAGTTACATTATTCGGCAGTAGCCGTACCAAATCCTCACTTAATTAGCTTTGTTGAAGGAGCTGATTTTGCAGACCAAGAAAAATTAGCGCGCTGGCTGAACAGTGATAATCCCTATTTTACAGACGGTGTTAACGTTAGTTACGTCCGCCGTTTTAGCGAAGATGCCATCTTTGTAAAAACATATGAGCGTGGTGTAGGGTTTACGAACGCTTGTGGTACTGCGATGTCAGCCAGCAGTTTAATGGCGCGTCTCATTCATGGTGGTGATTTTGAGCGTAAAATCGATGTGTATAATCCTGGGGGTCGTGTGCAATGTCAGGTTTATCGTGAAGCGGATACCTATCGGATTGATTTAATTGGGAATGCCACTTTTGTATTTGAGGCTGAGTTAGTGATTTCCGCCGATGCCAAGGCCGTGACAGTGATGTCACAAACGACGACAGCTGAACAAATAGCCTATGAACGGATGGCGCAACAAGCGGCTCAATTTGTAGAGGCTCAATCAAGTATTTAAGATAAAAACGTTATTTCAGCACCAGTGAAATAACGTTTTTTTTAAGGATCAATTCAGACTAAAGACGGAGCCTTTAGGTAATTAGATGTTGTAAACTTAATGATGTGCTAAAATGTAGTGTAATGTAATCTAATGAAGAGGTGACGAAATGTTAACGAAAAAGCAAACGATTTTGCGCTATAGTGTCGTAGCTATTATTTTTATCCTCTTTCTGTTTGTGGCTGCAGCTGTTTCGGCCAATGCACTGTGGGTAAAACAATTTGATTCGACAATACGAACAATGTGTCAAGCTGTTCAACCGGTTGGACTAACCAAAGTCATCACGCTAGCGACTGACTTTGCAGGGGTTAAAGGCATGATTGTCATTACAGCGATAATCGTTATTATTATGGCCTGTTACCGCCAGTTTTTATGGGCATGTTGGCTTGGCGTTAATATGCTTGTCGGTGCTAGTGGGATTAACTGGGTGTTTAAATCGCTCTTTCAACGGGAGCGTCCGGTGAATATGTTAATTGAACAAGGTGGCTTTAGTTTTCCGAGTGGGCATACAATGGCGATTACAACGTTTACGTTAAGTATTGTTTTTATGCTAACAGTCAATCAGCGTTATCATCGAAAAACATATTTGATTATCACAGCCTGTCTCATCAGTTTTATTGGCTATACGCGCATTTATTTAGGTGTTCATTATCCAAGTGATATTATCGGTGGTTTTTTATTGGCCAGTACTTATATGATTGTAAGTACGACGCTATTCAGACAATTCGGTCCGCGTATTCAAAAGTTATTTATTGAAAAGGGCTTAAACGATCGGTTTGTTTTCAGTAAAGACTACGCCTATACGCCGCCTGATACAATGGAATAAAGCGACTTAAATAAACGAGCGTACCGTGCGTTTTACACCGTTAGACGCTTGCTGAGACGAATTACTAGCGAAGTTAAATATAGAACAAAAAAGCGATTATTGACCATCGCCAGCAAAAATTTTGAAGATACGAGCGTTTATCTTCAGTCTCAAGCGCTCAATTAAAATGAGCGCTTTTTGTTCTATTAGGGGCGCTTATGAAAAAAACAGTGAACAATCTCATAGAGGCTCTGCTGTAATTATTTACAAAACAATTGAGGGGGATTATTCCTTTTTTTAGAAAACACATCATATGTAGGATTAGACATAATGGCAGATAGTTAATAGCCTTCCTTTGTTTTCTATAATCAATAGATATATGTGGGTAAACTGTTCCAAAAAAGATAAATGTAAGGGCTTGCAAAGGTGAGGAAGAGCCCTTATAATAAAAAATATAAAAAGGTATTTCGCATGTTATAAATGGATTTTGTTTTGTAAAAGTAAACGAACTTCATTTATAATATGTGATGTCATCTGTATCAACGATATGGAAACCCATATTATAGAAATCATTTGGAGGGTTCATACTATGCAAACAGGTAAGGTGAAATGGTTCAACTCAGAAAAAGGTTTTGGTTTTATTGAGGTTGAAGGTGGCAGTGATGTCTTTGTACATTTTAGTGCTATCCAAGGTGAAGGTTTTAAAACATTAGACGAGGGGCAAGACGTTGAATTCGAAATCGTTGAAGGACAACGTGGATTGCAAGCTGAAAATGTAACGAAACTTTAATCCAAAACAAGTGACTGACAGCTGTCGTCACTTGTTTTTTTGTAAAAAGACGAGACTGCCTTGCTGTCGCAAGAATCAACCTGTTTGACAAAATAGACGTGGGACTTTAAAATGAATCGTACTTAAAAATAGATTGACGACAGCCAAGCTGTTCGTTGATAATAGAGAGACGGAAAATAGATGAATGTCACAGAACACTTAAAACATAATCCGGGATTAAAACAGCGGTTGCAAGAAATGCTCCTTTCGATAGAACGAGAAAGTCATTTTACAACAACAGCTGGGATTGAATGCCCAGTCAATCGATTGGCATTAGGAGCAGAGCATCCGATGCTTAAGTATACAAATCATAACAGCCTGGTGATGAAAACACCGTTTGTCTCATCCGAAAAAGAGGCATTAAAGTATTTTGGTGCCATTCAAGAGGTTGCGATGCGTACACATCCGTCAACAGAAATGCTCTGGCCAAGTTCAACACTGCCTGATGAAACGTTTAATGGTGCGATTACACTGCATTACATCTTCTCAGAAACATTTGTGTATGACTTAGCGCAAGCAATGAAGCAGACAGTTGCAGAAACGCGGACCGGATTGTCTCACCAAATGAGGCTGAACCTAGCAGGATACAAAGTCATGCTTGCTTCACAGTTGCAGTCTCGCTTTGCCTTCGTTTCTAGTGAAACGAATTCAGCTACGCAAGCGGAGCTTACGTTAGTTGGTGTGCCCTTAGATGCGACTGCACGTTTTGGAATAACAAGCGAAACACTACGTTTTTATACACTGCTAACGCTACTGTCAGCTTATACAGCGACTAATATTGAAACAGTCGATCAATTATTTGAAGCGTTAACTGCGATGGCGAATGACTTACACTTAAGTAAGAGCGATCGAGACATCATTACCCACTGTTGGCGCGAAGTAAGTTCATCCGCATTTAGGCAAGATAGTGATACAGTAACAGCAGCAACCTACAATTGCCAACAAGGACAGCTGTTTCAACAACAAGCCTGGGAAAACACCTTTGCCTTAGCTGGCTTCGATAAGATGGAGCTATCGACACAGCTAGTGATAGTGCATGCAATTGAACTCGGTATTGCCTTCGAGGTGCTAGATGAAGCGGAACAGTTTTTGAAACTGACCGTCGGCAATCATACTGAATATATAAAAAATACGAATATGACAAGTCTTGATACCTATATTGCACCGCTCATTATGGAAAATAAAACGGTAACAAAGAAAATTTTAAAACAGGCCGGTTTTCGTGTGCCTAGCGGCGAAGAATTTGCCACTGTGGACGAAGCGATGCAAATGTATGACTATTTTAGCGAAAGTGGTTTTGTTGTTAAACCGAAGTCGACTAATTTTGGTCTGGGAATTTCGATTTTTCAAGAAGGTGTCTCACGGACTCATTTTCAAGAAGCGGTTGAAATTGCCTTTAAGCAGGATTCTCATGTGCTCATTGAAGAATTTATCGCGGGTACTGAGTATCGTTTTTATGTCCTTGATGGCAAGGTTGAAGGCATTATTTTACGCGTGCCCGCAAACATTATTGGCGATGGCATTCATACGATTGCGGAGTTAGTGGCATTCAAAAACGAAGATCCGTTACGGGGGACACATTACCGCAAACCGTTACAACGTATAGTAATTGGATCAATTGAACGGTTGTTATTGAAAACACAAGGTTACAGCGAAGATGATATTCCTGCCAAGGAGCAACGTATTTATTTACGGGAAAACTCGAATGTTAGTACTGGTGGTGATTCGATTGATATGACTGATGAAATGGATGAAAGTTATAAACAAATTGCAGTTGAAGCTGTTGCCGCACTGGGTGCGTTTGTGTCAGGTATCGATTTGATGATCACTGATAACAGGGTGCCGTCGACGAAAGCAGCTACTAACTACGGGATTATTGAGGCTAATTATAACCCAGCCATTCACATGCACATGTTTCCTTATCAAGGGACAGGCCGACCATTAGCCCAGTTGTTGCTCATGAAACTATTTCCTGAATTAAACGAATAGTGAGGTTACTGTAATAGAATGAGACAGAATTGAAGATGATTCACAAGCTGAAACGAAACCATTAACCGGTTTCGTTTTTTTTATATCGATATGAGATAGATTTAATAAAAAAACAAACGAAACAATATCATAATTAGAATTTTCTGAATATTCAATTGACTAATCGATAAATGTCCTATAATATATAAATTATCTTATTAATAAAAAACAAAAGGAGTTTTTCATTATGAAACGTAGCCAGTCAAACCAATCACGCTTAGTCATTTTATTACTTAGCTAGGACTCGGAACATCGTCTTGTGCGATTGTTACTTGAGTCCCGATTGCGTTTGACTGGGGCTTCAAACCCCATTCCTTGAATGGGGTTTTTAATTGGAAAATTACAGAAGAGCTAAGGAGTGTTAATGATGAGAAGTGATGAAATCAAAAAAGGTGACGATCGTGCCCCGGCACGTAGCCTCCTTAGAGCAACTGGACAAGTAAGAAGCGATAATGACATGCGTAAGCCTTTTATTGCAATTTGTAATTCATATATTGATATTGTGCCAGGACATGTACACTTGCGTGAACTAGCCGATGTTGCCAAAGAAGCGATTCGAGAGGCTGGCGGTATTCCATTTGAGTTCAATACGATTGGTGTTGATGATGGGATTGCGATGGGACACATCGGCATGCGCTATTCATTACCGAGTCGTGAGATTATCGCTGATGCGGCTGAAACCGTTATTAACGCTCATTGGTTTGATGGTGTTTTCTATATTCCAAACTGTGATAAAATCACACCAGGAATGTTATTGGCGGCCATGCGGACGAACGTACCGGGCATCTTTTGCTCAGGTGGTCCGATGAAAGCAGGCCTATCTTCAACTGGTAAAGCGCTCACCTTATCGTCAGTGTTTGAGGGGGTTGGTGCCTTTAAATCAGGGAAAATGAGTAAAGAAGAATTTTTAGAACTTGAAGCAGAGGCATGTCCAACCTGTGGCTCTTGTGCAGGGATGTTCACGGCCAACTCAATGAACTGTTTGATGGAAGTGCTCGGACTGGCCCTACCAGGAAACGGCACTACACTAGCTGTCTCAGAAGAACGACGCGAATTAATTCGAAAATCAGCCTTTCACTTAATGGACTTAGTAAAAAAAGACATTAAGCCAAAGGATATCGTTACCAAAGAAGCCATCGATGACGCGTTTGCCCTCGATATGGCAATGGGTGGCTCAACTAATACAGTACTACATACATTAGCAATCGCGAATGAAGCAGGCATTGATTACGATTTGAAATCGGTCAATGAGATTGCCGAACGCATTCCGTATTTATCAAAAATCGCTCCAAGTTCAGCATACTCGATGCATGATGTGCATGAAGCCGGTGGCATTTCAGCAATCATTAAAGAGTTGGTTGATAAAGGCGATGCGATTCATCCCGACCGCATTACTGTAACGGGTAAAACATTACGAGAGAATGTGGCGGATGCGAAAATTTTAAACGAAAACGTGATCCATTCTAAAGAGAATCCGTATAGTAAAACGGGTGGATTATCAATTCTTTACGGTAATATTGCGCCAGATGGTTCTGTGATTAAGGTCGGCGGTGTTGATCCGAGTGTCACTAAGTTTGTCGGCGAGGCCATTTGTTTTGACTCACATGATGAAGCAGTGGCGGCGATTGATGATCACCGTGTCGGTGAAGGGCACGTTGTTGTTATTCGCTACGAAGGACCGAAGGGTGGGCCTGGAATGCCAGAAATGTTAGCACCGACATCGTCAATTGTTGGACGAGGCTTAGGCAAAGATGTCGCCCTCATTACGGATGGTCGCTTCTCTGGTGCAACACGTGGTATTGCGATTGGTCATGTATCGCCTGAAGCGGCAGCAGGTGGCCCGATTGCCCTCATTAAAGATGGCGATACGATTGTGATTGATTTACCGGAACGGACGATGGAACTACTCGTTTCAGAAGATGAGTTAGCGGCACGTCGCACACAGCTAAAACCATTTAAATCAAAGGTGAAAACCGGTTGGTTAGCACGTTACTCAGTACTAACAACGAGTGCCAGTACCGGAGGCATCATGAAGATTCCGGATGAACTACTTTAAGAGAGGGTGAAATAAATGGCTGAGCAAGCAGTAAAGCTGAAAAATGGAGCGCAATGGCTCATCGAGAGTCTTAAACAAGCAGAGGTTGACATCATCTATGGCTATCCGGGAGGTGCAGTCTTACCCTTGTATGATGCCCTCTATGATAGTGGTGTGAAACACATTTTAGCCCGACATGAGCAAGGTGCAATCCACGCCGCTGAAGGTTATGCTCGTATTACGGGCAAGGCCGGTGTTGTCGTCGTCACAAGTGGACCAGGGGCAACTAACGTCGTCACCGGCTTAGCGGATGCCTTAGCTGATTCCTTACCACTCGTCGTTATTACTGGTCAGGTGGCAACCTCAGTCATTGGCACTGATGCTTTTCAAGAAGCCGATGTTGTGAATATGACCTCACCGATTACGAAACATAGTTTTCAAATCCGTGACGCTGCCGATATTCCAACAATTGTGGCACAGGCGTTTACGATTGCTGAAACCGGACGGAAAGGGCCAGTCGTAATTGATTTTCCAAAAGATATGATGACCGCAGTCGTCTCACAGATTAAACAGGTGCAAGCGTTAGCGACCTATGAGGTGGCAACAACACCACCTGTGGAAGCAATCGCAGCAGTGGCACAACTGTTAGCAACGAGCAAACAACCGGTAATCTTAGCGGGTGCAGGCATTAATTTTGCCTCTGCCAAATCTGAATTGACCGAATTTTCTAACAAAATGAACATTCCGGTCGTGAACACACTGTTAGGCTTAGGGAACATTAGCCCATCTGAGCCGTTAGCGTTTGGCATGGCGGGAATGCATGGGGGCTATGCGGCCAATCGTGCGATATATGAATGCGACCTCCTAATCGCCATCGGTGCTCGTTTTGATGACCGCTTAGTCGGGGCACAAGCGCATTTCGCGAAGGATGCTAATATTGTCCATATTGATATTGATCCGTCAGAAATCAACAAAGTGTTTACAGCTGACATCGGGATTGTCGCTGATGCCAAGGTAAGCCTACAAGCCTTGTTGGCTGCAGTTGAGCAACCCGCTGATTATACAGCGTGGGTCAGTCGTTTACAAGCGTATGCCCAACAGCATCCACATGGCTATACGACCAATGATAGCGTCGCGATAAAACCACAACAGGTGATTGAAATGATTAGTAGCTTAACGGAGGGCCGAGCGATTGTAGCCACCGATGTCGGGCAACATCAAATGTGGACGGCTCAATATTATCAGTTTAAAGAAGAACATGCGCTCATCTCAAGTGGTGGTTTGGGCACGATGGGATTCGGCTTACCGGCTGCAATTGGTGGGAAGTTTGCCCAACCTAATCGTCAGGTGGTTGCGATTGTTGGTGACGGTGGCTTTCAAATGACGTTGCAAGAATTAGCGTTATTAACAGAATTTAAGTTAGATATAAAAGTGATTATTCTCAATAATGCCTCACTCGGAATGGTGAAACAATGGCAGACACAGTTTTATGATGAGCGATACAGCGAGTCCGTGTTTGACGGCCAACCTGATTTTGTGAAACTCGCCGAAGCGTACGGTATTCAGGGCGAGCGGATTACACAAAGCGAGCAACTTGCTGAGCAACTGGCAGCGGTGTTTGCGATCGAAGGTCCAGTTGTCGTCGATGTTCATATTGCTCAGATGGAGACCGTTACACCGATGGTACCACCGGGGAAAGGCATTCATCAAATGGAGGGGGTTGTTGGTCAATGAAACGTATCTTAATTGCTCGTTTATCCGATTCACCCGGTGTTTTGAACCGGGCCATCAATGCTATTTCAAAACGTTTTATTAATATTGAAAGTATCGCGGTCGGTCAAACGGCCGAAGTCAATCAGTCACAGCTCACCTTAGTCGTGCATGTTGACGACATTAGCTCTTGTGAACACTTGGTCAAACTGCTGAATAAGCAGGTCGATGTGATGGAAGCACGTGACATTACCGATGAAAATGTGGTAACACGTGAATTGGCAATTGTCGATGTGGCAGTTGATTATTCGGCGGTAGCTGACCTGTTGGTTTCTTTCCAAGTCGCGATTTTAACCGAGGCAGCCGATCACACAGTCATTCAAGCAACCGGATCGCATCATCAAATTGATGATTTTATTGAACTGTTAAAACCATACAACATCACACAATTAACACGAACCGGCATTGCCGGTTTTGTCAAAACAGCATAACTGATGATTTCGCCGCAAGGCTTATCTATAAATAACACACATAAAACAGGGGGTAATGAAAATGGTAAAAGTATATTATGATGATTCGGTAAAAGAGGATACACTTAAAGGCAAAAAAATCGCGGTGATTGGCTATGGTTCACAAGGCCATGCTCATGCGCAAAACTTACGCGACAATGGTCACGATGTGATTATCGGTATTCGTGCAGGTAAATCAGCTGATAACGCCAAAGCAGATCAATTTGATGTATTCTCGGTAGCAGAAGCAAGTAAACAAGCAGATGTTGTCATGGTACTTTTACCAGATGAAAACCAAGGGACGATTTATGAAGCTGAAATTAAGGATAACTTAGAGGCCGGCAATTCACTTGTTTTTGCCCATGGTTTTAACATTCATTACGATGTCATTAAGCCGGCAGCAGACGTTGATGTGTTCTTAGTGGCACCAAAAGGTCCAGGTCATCTTGTTCGTCGTACCTTTGTTGAAGGTAGTGCGGTACCTTGTTTATTCGCGGTTTATCAAGACGCAACTGGAGAGGCGACTCAAAACGCGCTGTCTTATGCTAAAGGTGTGGGTGGTACCCGTGCAGGTGTAATTGAAACAACCTTTAAAGAAGAAACAGAAACTGATTTATTTGGAGAGCAAGCGGTACTTTGTGGGGGCACGACGCATTTAGTACAAGCTGGTTTTGAAACATTAGTTGAAGCGGGTTATCAACCAGAACTGGCCTACTTTGAAGTGTTACATGAATTGAAATTAATTGTTGATCTTATGTACGAAGGTGGCATGGAAAAAATGCGTAACTCGATTTCGAACACAGCCGAATATGGCGATTACGTATCAGGCCCACGCGTCGTAACAAGTGATGTTAAAGCGCATATGAAAGACGTGTTAACTGATATTCAAAACGGTAACTTTGCTAAAGGCTTCATTGATGATAACAACAATGGCTTTAAAGAATTCCATCGTATGCGTGCAGAGCAAAAAGGTCATCAAATTACCGAAGTCGGTAATAAACTCCGTGATATGATGCCGTTTATTGATCAAAACAAATAAAGAAAGTGAATACAACTTGCAAAAGGCAACTAAATTGGAGGTGTTGAGGGTTCGACGCTTTTTGTCGGAACGAAACAGCGAAATTTAGACAGCCTTTAGTTGGAGTAACTGGAGAATAGAAAGTGAATACAACTTGCAAAAGGCAACTAAATTGGAGGTGTTGAGGGTTCGACGCTTTTTGTCGGAACGAAACAGCGAAATTTAGACAGCCTTTAGTTGGAGTAACTGGAGAATAGAAAGTGAATACAACTTGCAAAAGGCAAAAGGCAACTAAAAGGGTAAACGTTAAGTAGCAAGCACTTCGATGAAAAAAGTAGCGATACAATAAAGTGACAAGCGATAAAACTTACTGTTATAAAAGACTAACATTGTGTTAGCAGCTATTAACTAAAAGAATGACCAGTGAGCACATCTCAATTTGAGGTGTGCCTCACTTTAAATTTGAACATAATTGCGTTACTAATAAAATAATGAGAGGGGTGTCAGGCATGAGAAAAATCCAAATATTTGATACAACATTACGAGATGGCGAACAAACAGCGGGGGTGAGCTTTAACTTACAAGAAAAAATTCAAATGGCACAGCAGCTTGAAACCCTTGGTGTCGATGTCATTGAAGCTGGTTTTCCAATCGCTTCCCCGGGTGATTTTAACTGTGTCAAAACCATTGCTGAGATTGTAAAAGAAAGTGCGGTTACGGGTCTCGCCCGCTGCGTCGAAGCGGACATTAGTCGGGCTTATGAAGCGGTTAAAGGTGGGGTTGCACCCCAAATCCATACCTTTTTAGCGACAAGCCCGATTCATCGTGAATTCAAACTCAAAATGACGCAAGCCGAAGTACTCGCCTCGATTGATCATCATGTGCGCTATGCGAAGCAATTTGTCAATATGGTGCAATTTTCACCTGAAGATGCAACCCGAACTGAACCAGACTTTTTAGTTAAGGCAATCCAAACAGCCATTGATGCCGGCGCCAAAGTAATTAATGTACCCGATACAGTCGGCTATACGAATCCAACCGAGTTCGGTGCGTTATTCCGCTATTTACGCCAAGAGATTCGTGGGTTTGATGAGGTGATTTTCTCATCACATTGTCACGATGACTTAGGGATGTCGGTCGCTAATGCCTTAGCTGCAATTGAAAACGGGGCATCACGGATTGAATGTACGATTAATGGGATTGGCGAGCGTGCGGGCAATACTGCAATGGAAGAAGTCGCGATGGCTCTTCATATTCGTAAAGACCATTATCAAGCAGAAACAAACATTGTGCTCAATCAACTGAAACGCAGCAGTGATCTCGTCAGTCATTTATCGGGCATGGCGGTACCACGAAATAAGGCAGTGATTGGCGGCAACGCGTTTGCACACCAATCGGGCATTCACCAGGATGGTTTCTTGAAAAATCCAAGCACTTACGAAATTATTACACCTGAGCTTGTTGGTGTTTCACAATCAACCCTTGTACTCGGAAAACTCTCTGGACGTCATGCGCTCTTTACACGACTCGCGGATATTGGTTTTTCAATTGAAAAAGAGGAGCAACAACCACTGTTTGAACGTTTTAAACAATTAGCTGATGTTAAAAAAGAAGTCAGCGATGACGATCTCCGAGCAATGATGTCAGGCCATCTATACAGTGACGAGAGTTTTTGTCACTTAGAGTCGTTGGATGTGCATTATAATTCTGCTGCGCAACAATTAGCCGATATTACAATTAGAACAGCCGAGGGTGAGCGTCTCAGTGGTTCAGCCACAGGTGCTGGTAGTATCGAAGCGGTTTACAATGTGATTGATAAGTTAATGGGCGAATCGGTGACCTTAAAAGATTATCGTATTCAGTCAATCTCACCAGGAATGGATGCACAGGCTGAAGTACATACAGTGATTGCAACGGCGGACGGTAGCATTTATCATGGTGTTGGCATCGATCATGATGTATTGAACGCCTCTGCTCGAGCTTATATACAAGCTTTTTCAAAACAGCGTCATGCGACATTAAACACAAGTGAGGTTGAGGTGTAATGGGATATAACGTAACCGTCTTAGCAGGTGATGGCATTGGACCAGAAATCATGGCCGTCACGCAAACCGTTTTAACACAAGTACTCGCACAATCAGAGCAGCAGATTCAATTTAACGCGCAGTTGTTTGGTGGCGCGGCGATTGATGTGACAGGTTCGCCGTTTCCGCCAGCGACACAGGCGGCCGTAGCAACGGCTGATGCAGTTCTGCTTGGTTCGGTCGGTGGCCCGAAATGGGATGAAGCCACTGAACGACCAGAACAAGGCTTACTCGCCTTACGTAAACAAATGGGTGTATTTGCCAATGTTCGTCCCGTTAAAATTTTTTCGGCGGTAAAACATTTATCTCCTTTACGTGAAGAACGTTTAGAGGCTGTCGATTTCGTCGTTGTGCGTGAATTACTAGGCGGCTTATATTTCGGTGAACCGAAGTACTTCAACGAAAAAGAAGGCGTCGATACCTTACGTTATGACAAGGCGAGCATCGAACGGATTGTGCATTACGCCTTTAAACTCGCAGCCACACGTAAAGGTGAATTAACGAGTATCGATAAGGCAAATGTGTTGGCATCGAGTAAATTATGGCGTCAAACTGTTGAAGAGATTGCACCGCTTTATCGAGAGGTACGCGTCACTCACTTATATGTCGATGCGGCCGCGATGCATTTGATTCAACGGCCAGCGCAATTTGATGTGATTGTGACTGAGAACATGTTTGGTGATATTTTAAGTGACGAGGCGAGTGTGCTTGGCGGTTCGCTGGGCTTATTACCATCAAGCTCGCATGCGCAAGCTGGTCGGGCGGCGCTATACGAACCGATTCATGGTTCAGCACCGGATATTGCAGGTCAAGATTGTGCTAACCCAATCGGGATGTTACTGTCAGCGGCTATGATGTTACGGCAGTCATTTCAACTCGAAGCGGAGGCGACTCAAATTGAGACAGCCGTCGAAACCGCATTGGCAGCAGGCTTTTTAACAAAGGATTTAGGGGGACAAACGAGTACGCGCGCATTTGGTGCAAAAATAAGTGAACTGATTGAAAGGAGTGGGGCGAATGTCACAACAAACATTGTTTGATAAACTTTGGGAACGTCACGTATTGTATGGAAAAGAAGGTGAACCGCAGTTATTATACATCGATTTGCACCTCATTCATGAGGTGACATCGCCACAAGCATTTGAAGGGCTACGCATGACGCAACGGACCGTAAGACGACCTGATCGAACGTTTGCCACGATGGACCATAATGTGCCGACCTCCGACATTTTTAACATTCAAGATTTGGTAGCAAAAAAACAAATTGATGCCCTCAGCAAAAACTGTGCCGAGTTTGGGATTGAATTAGCCGAAATGGGCAATGACCGCCAAGGAATTGTACACATGGTTGGACCAGAAACCGGTTTGACACAACCTGGTAAAACAATTGTTTGTGGCGATAGTCATACGGCGACACACGGTGCGTTTGGTGCCCTAGCGTTCGGAATCGGCAGCAGTGAGGTTGAGCATGTGTTTGCGACGCAGTCTTTATGGCAAACGAAGCCGAAACGGATGGGGGTTCATATAACAGGTGAGCTGCAACCAGGCGTATACGCTAAAGACATCATCCTTGCGCTTATCGCTCAAAATGGTGTGTCATTTGGTAATGGACATGCGGTTGAATTTTATGGCGATACAGTCGAACGAATGACGATGGATGAACGGATGACAATCTGTAACATGGCAATTGAGGGCGGTGCGAAGATGGGGATGATGGCACCGGATGCAACAACTTATGCCTATGTGAACGGACGCGACTATGCTCCGACTGACATGGCTGAAAAAATCGCAGACTGGGAGACCCTGTACACAGATGCTGATGCAGTGTTTGATAAAATAATCGAACTCGATGCGGCTAGTCTCGTGCCATACGTAACCTGGGGGACCAACCCTGAAATGGGCGTACCTGTTACAGCATCTTTTCCGCCGATTGAAAACGTTAATCATGAACGAGCATACCATTACATGGATTTACAACCCGGTCAAACAGCTGCTGAAATCGAACTTGGCTACGTCTTTATCGGTTCGTGTACGAATGCTCGGCTGTCGGATTTAATCGAAGCTGCGCGAATGATACGTGGCCGCAAAGTGCAGAAACACATTCGAGCGATGGTCGTACCGGGCTCGCGTGGTGTACGCAAGGCGGCCGAAGCGGTCGGTCTCGATAAGGTTTTTAAAGAGGCAGGTTTTGAATGGCGCGAACCCGGCTGTTCGATGTGTCTCGGAATGAATCCCGATCAAGTACCGGATGGTGTACATTGTGCCTCAACCTCCAATCGTAATTTCGAAGGACGTCAAGGTCAAGGTGCACGCACACATCTTGTGTCACCAGCGATGGCGGCAGTAGCAGCAATACATGGACATTTTGTGGATGTCCGTTTGGAGGAGGGGATTGCACATGAGACCGTTTAAACAACATCGCGGGACAGTCGTCGCCTTGATGAATGATAATATTGATACGGATCAAATTATTCCAAAACAATTTTTAAAACGGATTGAACGAACCGGCTTTGGACGGTTTTTATTCGATGAATGGCGCTATTTACCCGGTCATCAACCGAATCCGGCCTTCCCTTTGAATGCCAAAGATCGTCAAGGTGCTTCAATTTTAATTAGTGGGGATAACTTTGGTTGTGGCTCAAGTCGTGAGCATGCACCATGGGCTTTAACTGATTATGGCTTCGACTGTATTATCGCCGGTAGTTTTGCCGACATTTTCTTTAGCAATTGTACTAAAAACCGCCTGTTACCGATTGTTTTACCACTCGAACAGCGCCAACAGTTGGCAGCCTTAGCGGGTGATGTAGTGGTGACGATTAACTTGGTTAATCAAGTGATTGAAGCTGACGGGGATGTCTACCCGTTTGAGATTAATCAAAAAGTGAAGGAAAAACTAGTTGAGGGCTTAGATGATATCACCCTAACATTGACGCACGAAGATGTCATTCGCGCGTATGAACAACGGGTTGATGAACGGGGGACAACAAATGACGACAGTTATGCACGCAACTAACATTGAAGAAGCAGCTGAACAATTAGCTGGAGTCGTACGACATACACCGCTCGAATATGATCCATACTTATCACAAAAATACGATTGTCGTGTGTATTTAAAACGTGAAGATTTACAAATTGTGCGCTCCTTTAAACTGCGGGGCGCTTATTATGCTATCAGTCAATTAAGCGATCAACAACGGGCGCAAGGTGTCACCTGTGCCAGTGCGGGCAATCACGCGCAAGGTGTCGCCTATACGTGTGATCGTTTAAAAATGAAGGCAGTTATTTTTATGCCAGTGACAACACCCAATCAAAAGGTTGCACAGGTGAAATTTTTTGGTGGTTCTGACATTGAAATTAAACTCGTTGGCGATACGTTTGATGCGTGTTCTGAGGCGGCCCAAGCGTATACTGCTCAAGAGGGTATGACCTTTGTGCCACCATTTGATTCCGAAAATATTATCGCTGGTCAAGGGACAGTCGCCGTTGAAATTTTAGGTGATGCGCCAGATCCGATTGATTATGTTATTGCGACGATTGGTGGTGGTGGTCTCATTGCAGGGTTAGGCAGTTATTTTAAGGCAAAGAGTCCTCAAACAAAGGTGATTGGAGTTGAACCGCTTGGGGCAGCCTCGATGAAAAGTGCCCGCGCTGCTGGTCAAGTTGTCAAACTACCGAAGATTGATAAGTTTGTAGACGGGGCTGCTGTCGCCGAGGTGGGCAAAATCACCTTTGACTACTGTCAAACCGTAGTCGATGACGTCCTCACCGTGCATGAAGGTCAGGTGTGTACAACCTTGATCGAAATGTACACAAAACTGGCGATTGTCGCTGAACCAGCCGGTGCGATGAGCGTTGCGGGATTGGAGCAGATGCGTGCTGAAATTAAAGGGAAAACAGTAGTGTGCGTCGTCAGTGGTGGCAATAACGATATCAATCGGATGAAAGAGATGGAAGAACGCTCACTCATGTTTGAAGGCTTACAACATTATTTCATCGTTAATTTTCCCCAACGACCAGGAGCGCTAAAAGAGTTCGTCAGTCAAGTGTTGGGTCCGAATGATGACATTACGAAATTTGAATACACGAAGAAAGTCAATCGCGGGCAAGGTCCTGTTATTATTGGCGTATTACTCGGTCAAACGAACGATTACGCAGCGATGATTGAGCGTCTACAAGTGTTCGATCCGCAGTATATGTCGGTCAACGATAATGCGATGCTCTACAATTTACTCGTCTAACCATCCTATACAAAGAGAGCTAAAAGAGGTACAATAAGTGGTATTAAAGGATAAGGATCGTGAGAAAAATGCGTCTGTTAAAAATAAAGCAGTTTGCACGTTGGCTTGCTACAGTCATCGTTCAAATCTGCTTTTTGATTAGTTTTTATTTAGTGGGAGTACAACTGCAACAATTGTTCCACCTCATCGTTCCTGGCAGTCTGATTGGGCTTGTGCTATTATTTACGTGCTTAAGTTTGAAAATCATTCCAGTCAGTTGGGTTAATCTCGGTGCCAGCTTCTTATTGTTGATTATGCCACTCTTTTTCATTCCATCGATGACAGGAGTCATGGCATACGGCTCACTCTTTCTACATGCAGGGGTATTTATTGTGCTCGACATTGTCATCTCAGCCTTTGTGATTTTCTTTGTGACTGGTTGGGCAATTCAACACCTCATCGTTTTATGGCAAAAACGGTCGCGAAATGAGGTGGGAAAATGATTTTAAATCTCGGACTCGTTGTGATGACAATTGTCTTTTTTTGCATTGGCTATGTCATTAATCGGCGTTTTCCCTCGTTCTTCACATTGCCGATATTTACAGCTTCAGCACTGATGATTGTTTTTTTAGTCAGTCTTGATTTGAGCTATGATGCCTATGCAGGGGCGCGCGCCTTTTTTAGTTTTATGATGGGGCCAGCAATCGTGGCCTTTGCTGTGCCAATGTACGCTGTTCGCAGTATTATTTATCGTTATCTGCCGTTTGTCATTCTCGGTATTATTATCGGCGTAACGGTGTCGTTAGGAATGACACTGCTGTTTTCACACGTATTGCCCTTATCAGCAACGGTTGTAACCGCACTTTGGAGCAAAAATGTCACCTTACCCGTGGCCTTAATAATAGCCGATGATATTGCAGCATCGCCATCGCTCGTAGCAATTGGGGTCGTCTTATCTGGTTGCTTAGGGGCCGCGTTTGGCGACCGCATCCTGAACGCGATGGGCATTCATCATCGCATCGCTCGTGGGGTAGCGATGGCTGCTGTTGCTCATATTATGGGGGCTTCACGTTCAATGTTACTCAATAAAGAAGAAGGTGCAATTGCCTTGATTACAATGGCAGGAACCGCAATTGTTGCCAGTGTGGTTATTCCTTTGATTGCATAAAAGACCGAAAAAGACGCTAAAGTGATGTGTTTACACGACTTTAGCGTCTTTTTTAGCTGTCTAGAGGAGGGTGTTTTTAGCGGTTGCCAACGCTTCTCCTTCTATGCCTAGCGGTGTCCGTCGTTGCTGCCACAAGTGACGCCATTGTCTAATGGCAGTCACTAAAATAATAACGGCTAGTACGAGCATGATCAGCGAAAGTATCCCATTGACGATACTAAAACCGGCATTAGCGGGATTGAAGTAAACCTGTTTCATCATCCAAAAACTGGCGGTGTTGACCGTCACATATAAATAGGCTAACGGTATCAAACAGGTGAGCCAATAATGTTTGTTGCTCGCCATTTTTAAAATGACCGTTGCACCGATAATGAGGCCGATAACGGCCATTAACTGATTCGAGACCCCAAACAAGACCCAAATCGAGCTAATATCGCCCGAATAGAGCAGATAGCCCCAAGCAAAACAGGCAAGAACACTGGCGAAGATAGTACCGGGAAGCCAATTGACCTGTTTAAGCGGTTTGTAAAGCTCACCAAAGAAATCTTGGATGAGGTAACGGGCAACACGTGTTCCTGCATCGATTGCGGTTAAAATAAAGACGGCTTCAAATAAGATGACGAATTGATAAAAATAAGGAGCCATCGTGTCAAAGAAGGACAAACGAGTGAAAATAGAGGTCATCCCAACTGCGAGTGTCACCGCACCACCGGTTCGTCCTTCTAAATCCATCCCGATTTCTTGGCTGAGATGTGGTAAGTCAACGACCGACATCCCTAACGTACGAAAGACTTCAGGCGTAGCATTGATGGCGAAATAATCAGCTGGATGAAGCGCAGTGGCAGCAAGCAAGGCCATGATTGCGACTAAACATTCGACAAGCATCGCACCACTGGCGACCATGCGAATATCCCGCCACTTGTTAATCATTTTCGGTGTTGTGCCCGAGCCGACAAAGGCATGGAAGCCAGAAATCGCACCACAGGCGATTGTAATACTAATAAAAGGCCAAACCGGTCCAGCAATTACCGGTCCACCTCCGCTTGTGAATTCGGTTAAAGCGGGCATGCGGATGGCGGGATTAATGACAAAGACACCGATGATCAAGGCCAAAAAAACGCCGATTTTCATAAAACTACTTAAATAGTCACGCGGTGTCAGCAAGAGCCAAACGGGGAGCGCCGCTGCAAAAAAAGCATACACAGGTAAGATGAGGGCGAGCGTTTGATAATCTAAACTGAGCCATGTGCCTAAGACGGTCGTTTCAATCCAAGGGCCTAGGCCGACTGCTACTAAGATACAACTGAAACCGACAGTGCTTGCCAGTTTTAATTGTCCGGTGAAGCGGTAGTAGAGCCCGACGGCCATTGCAATCGGAATCGTCATCGCAATCGTAAATGTTCCCCACGGATTATGTGTTAACGCATTAAGTACGACCATCGAAAGACCAGCCATCGTAATCGTAATAATAAAGAGCATCGCTAACCCAGCACAAAAGCCAGCAATCGGACCCATTTCTTTTTTAGCGACCTCGCTCAGTGACTGCCCTTGATGACGCATTGAGGCATACAGCACGACGGCATCGTGGACGGCGCCGCCTAAGACGGCCCCAATCAAGAGCCAGATTAAGCCGGGTAAATAGCCAAACTGTGCGGCCAAGACGGGGCCAACCAATGGGCCGGCGGCAGCAATAGCGGCAAAGTGATGACCGAAGGTAACCCACTTATTGGTGGGCACATAATCTTGTCCATCATCGAGTTGTTCAGCTGGTGTTGGCGTATCGTTTCGTAAACGAAGCACCTTCTTGGCAAAAAATAAACTATAAAAGCGGTAAGCTAAAGCTAAAAGACAAATTGAACCAATCATGATTGTAATCGCGTTCATTGCATCACTCCTCAATTAAATTACATATAGTGGCTGTTAAACTATATGTAGGGTATCGCCAGCCACCGAGGAGTTACCCATAGTTTAACGTAAAGAGCTTTCGGAGGAAAGCAATAAAGACCGGCAAACAGCAAGATACTGTTAACGGCTATGGCACTACATTCTCGCAACCGCCTATGGTAAAATAAATAAGAATGAAAAAAGGGGGGGTTTGATGAAAATAACGACAGCTGATATCTACCGTGAGAGCAAAATGGTGTTGTTAGAAAGTGGCTACGATGGTTTAACCTTTGCCGAACTAGGCAAACGATTAGGTGTCACACGACCTGCCCTTTATAAACACTTCACCAATAAAGATGAGATGATTACTGCGTTGATGGTGAGTGAAATGCTTCAAATAAGCGAGCAGTTACCGACTGACATGAGCGCTTCGTTCGAGCGACTGTTTGAAAACCTCTTAACGGTATTAATTTCTTTTAGTGAACTACATCGAATGATGTCATCGTTATATCGCATTGAATACGAGCAAGCAACTTCTATCGGTGACAATCTCGATCAGCTAAAACAACAACACCGGCGTTTTTCAGCGACCGTCGATGCCATTATTACGAAGGGCAAGCACATAGGGGTATTTGATACTGGCTTGAGTACGGAGCTGATTACGCAATTTATAATGGGCATTATCGAAACGGTCGATTTGAAAAGCGCTTCAAAAGAAGAGTGGCTCACGATGCTCACCCAACTTGTTTTATATGGTACGAGTAAAAGAACGTGACATCTTTCTAAAAATAGGTTACGATAAAGTTACGGTATAGTAACTTTATCGTAACTTATTTATTTAGGAGGAAAAAAATGAAGTTAGCATGGAAAGAAATAAGCAGAAATAAGATGCGGTTTGTCATGATTGGTCTAATCATCTTACTGATTACGTGGTTGGTATTTATCTTAAGTGGCCTAGGTAATGGCCTATCGACCTTGAACGCGGCCACGATTAAAAACTTACCAGCTTCACATCTCGTTTATCAAGCAGAGGCGGAACATAAATTTTCTAAATCATTAATAACGGCGACTAAAGTGGCAGAAATTGAAAAACAGCCAGGTGTTAAACGTGCGACACCCTTAGGTACGTCAATTGCCTCAGTCATTAATGAATCACAAAAAGATGATAAAAAAACCGATATTACGTTAATGGGAATTATCCCAGGATCGTTCATCGAACCTGAGGTCGTTGAAGGAAAAGCCTTAACCGCAAATAAAAGGGACATTATTGTTGACGCTTCGATTAAAGAAGCTGGATACAAGCTCGGTGATACGATTCAATTGAGCGGTTTTAAACGTGATTACAAAATCGTTGGTTTTGTCAAAGGTGAAACGTTCAATCATTTGCCAACGATAATTTATAATATTACCGAATGGCGCGACTATCGCTTTACAACACCAGGTAGTGATGATGGAGTGAAAGCAGCGGCCAATGCGATTGTCGTTGATACGACGTCTGCTTTTTCAGCTGAAGCAGTTGAAAAAAAGGTTAAGGACACAGAAGTTGTGACTCGTGCTCAAGCAGTACAAGCGATGCCTGGTTATGCCGAAGAAAACGGTACCATTTTGATGATGTTAGCCTTCTTGATTGTCATATCGGCCTTCGTTATTGGTGTGTTTTTCTTTGTCATTACGATGCAAAAAGTGAATCAATTTGGCGTGATGAAAGCAATCGGTGCCAACAACCGTTTTATTAGCCGGATGATTATTTCACAAGTAAGCATTATTTCGTTAATTAGTATTGTGGCAGGTATTGCCTTAACATATTTAACGGCACTCGTATTTCCAGCTGGAATGCCCTTTGCCTTAGATATTAAAATGATCGTGCTGTATGCCGTGTTACTATTTATTATCAGCGTTTTAAGTTCGGTTTTCTCAGTGCGCAAAATCTTAAAAATCGATCCATTAATTGCATTAGGGAGAGTGGAATAATGAGTAACTTATTTTTAAAAAATATTACAAAAGAATTTGTTGATGACAATGGTGAAAAAATCATTGCCTTAAACAAGGTCTCTTTAACTGTTAATAGCGGTGAGCTGATTGCTATCGTCGGGCCTTCAGGCTCAGGTAAAAGTACGTTTTTGTCGATTGCAGGTGCGTTATTACAACCAACAACGGGACAAATTAAAATCAATGAAACAGACATTTCACGCTTCAATGAACAAGAACTGTCACGCTTACGCTTACAAGAAATTGGTTTTATCTTACAATCTTCAAACTTAGTACCATACTTAAATGTGTTAGAACAATTGTTGTTAGTGAAGCAATTGCAAGGGAAGGTCACCGCGGCAGATAAGCAACAAGCACAGGAATTATTAACCGAGCTTGGTTTAGCGGATAAACTGAAAAATTTCCCATCAGATTTATCAGGAGGACAAAAACAACGGGTTGCAATTGGCCGTGCCTTAATGAATGATCCGAGCGTTATATTAGCCGATGAGCCCACGGCGAGCTTAGATACGAAAAAAGCACATGAAGTGGTGCAACTACTAGTGAATGAAACAAAAAAACGTCAAAAGGCCGCGATTATGGTCACTCATGATGAACGAATGCTTGCTTATTGTGACCGCGTGTTCCATATGGAAGATGGCGAACTAACAGAGCAGACAGCACGTTAGCTGCTTGAGACTGAAGATAAACGCTGTTCTAAATCGTTACGACTTGCTCGCTTGGGATTACGTACCATCAATACGCGCACCGTCACTCGCTCGTCGTGCCTACTAGAACGAGAGGATATAACAGCGTTTCTATTCAGCCTGATCATCTTGTAGACAAAGTCGCTTGACCACTTTTCACAGAAAAAGCAGTTTAATTCGACTTTGTCTACAATCTGAAGCAACGGTTTCATAACCGTTGCTTTTTTCTGTGCAATTCAGCGAGACATTGACCGTTTAGATGATTTTAAGACCGTATATATGCTATTATAGTAGAGATGAAAAGAAATGAAGTAACGTCAGTTTGACGTCCAAACTTCACCTCGACTAAAGGAGTGGCTCATGTGTTTGAATATTTAAAAGGACAGATTACCTATATATGTCCGTTATACATTACTGTTGATGTGCAAGGGATTGGCTATTTGGTTCATGTACCGAATCCCTTTACGTTTACAACGCGCGAAGGTCAGGTGGAAAAAATCTTTATCCATCATCATGTTCGCGAAGATGCTATTACCTTGTTTGGTTTTGAGAGTCGCGAAGAACGCTTTCTATTTCAAAAACTACTCAGTGTTACAGGGATTGGACCAAAGGGCGCGATGGCGATCATTGCCCGTGGTGATTTGAATCTGCTTGTTACAGCAATTGAAGGTGAAAACGAGGGCTATTTAGTGAAGTTCCCGGGGATTGGCAAAAAAACCGCTCGCCAAATTATTTTAGATTTAAAAGGGAAAATCAATGATTTAGTGCCATCGATGCAACAAACAACGATTGTTGTCGAAACACACAGTGCCTTAGCCGAAGCCTTGCTGGCCTTAGAAGCGCTAGGTTACAGTGCACGTGAAATTAAAAAAGCCGAAACTAAATTAGAAAAAGTTGATTTAAGTTCGACGGATGAATACATTCGTGCGGGCTTAAAATTATTAACGAATTAACGAATTAACGAATTAACGAATTAACGAATTAACGAATTAACGAGTGTCAGAGATTGACTTGAAAGGGGTGACGCCAATGGATGAGCGTCTTGTGTCATCAGAAGAAAACAGCGCTGATGGTTCAATTGAGTTAAGCTTACGACCACAGCGCTTAGCCCAGTATATCGGCCAAGAAAAAGTGAAACAAAATTTACAAATTTTCATTGAAGCGGCCCGACTCCGTAATGAAGCGTTGGATCATGTGTTACTATATGGACCACCTGGGCTTGGGAAAACGACCTTAGCGGTTGTCATTGCCAACGAAATGGGCGCGAAATTGCATACGACAAGTGGACCTGCGATTGAAAAACCAGGGGATTTAGCTGCGATTTTAACAGCGCTAGAGCCTGGGGATGTGCTCTTTATTGATGAAATCCACCGCTTGAGCCGTGTCATCGAAGAAATCTTATACCCAGCGATGGAAGATTTCGTCTTAGATATTATGATTGGACAAGGTCCTGAAGCGCGCTCCATTCGGATGGAGCTGCCACCGTTTACCTTGATTGGGGCAACGACCCGTGCCGGTCACATGACCGCACCATTGCGCGATCGTTTTGGTGTCATTAACCACTTGGAATATTATACAATTAGCGAGTTAGAAGCGATTGTTGAGCGAACAGCGATTATTTTAGAGACCCCCATTCAGGGGAACGCTGCCCATGAGATGGCACGTCGCTCGCGCGGCACACCACGGATTGCCAACCGCTTAGTGAAACGTGTGCGAGATGTGGCCCAAGTACGCAGTGATGGCACTATCAGTGTGGCCATCGCGCAATATGCGTTGGAGTTACTGCTTGTGGATGATAAGGGGCTTGATCAGGTTGATGAAAAGATTCTTTGTGCCATTATCGATATGTTCAATGGAGGCCCCGTCGGCTTGGATACCTTAGCAGCGAGTATTGGTGAAGAACGACTCACGATTGAAGATATGTACGAACCGTATTTATTACAACATGGCTTTTTACAACGAACGCCACGAGGTCGTGTTGCAACAGCCAAAGCCTATCAACATTTAGGCAAAGAACCACACAATTAAAGAGAGAAAGAGTGAAAAACGTGAAAGTTGAAGATTTTAATTATGAATTACCAGAAGAACTAATTGCGCAAACCCCCTTACTTGACCGGACAGCAAGTCGCTTATTAATGGTGAACCGGGCAACCGGTGCTTATCGTGATGGTCATTTTCCGGATGTATTGGATTACTTTGAAGCAGGGGATGCCCTCGTATTAAATAACACGCGGGTGCTACCTGCACGCTTACATGGGATTAAAACCGAATCAGGTGGTCATGTTGAAGTGTTACTCCTTAAACAACTCTTAGACGATGAATGGGAAACGTTAGTGAAGCCAGCCAAACGTGTCCGCGTCGGTACCAAAATGTCATTTGGTGAAGGCCAACTAACCGCGGTCTGCACTGAAGAACTTGAACACGGTGGCCGTAAACTGAAATTCAGCTACGAGGGGATTTTTTATGAAGTGCTAGAAGCCCTCGGTGAAATGCCATTACCACCATACATTAAAGAGCAGTTAGCGGATCAAGAACGCTACCAAACAGTTTACGCAGAAGAAAATGGTTCTGCTGCAGCACCAACAGCAGGCCTTCATTTCACAACTGAATTATTGGATGCTATCCGTGCTAAAGGGGTACACGTCGTCTTTATTACCTTGCATGTTGGACTCGGTACCTTCCGTCCAATTAGTGTGGAGGATACGACCAACCATAAGATGCATTCTGAATTTTATCGTATGACTGAAGACGTGGCTGCAACCTTAAACGAAGTTAAAGCTAATGGTAAAAAAATCATCGCTGTCGGTACTACAAGTATGCGAACACTTGAATCGATTACGCAAAAATTTGATGGTGAGATTAAGGCAGACGATGGTTGGACGGATATTTTCATCTCGCCAGGGTTTGAATTTAAGGCCTGTGATGCGTTAATTACCAACTTCCATTTACCTAAATCAACGCTCGTGATGCTTGTGTCTGCGTTCTCAAGCCGTGAACATATTATTAATGCCTATAACCATGCAGTCGAAGAAAAGTATCGTTTCTTCAGTTTTGGTGATGCAATGTTTTTACAAAAATAATAACAAATGAAAGAGGGAAATTATGAAACCAGCAGTAACCTATGAACTCATTAAAACGGATAAGGCAACCGGTGCCCGTGCCGGTATTATTCACACACCACACGGTTCGTTTCCGACACCGATGTTTATGCCAGTCGGAACGTTAGCAACAGTTAAAACGATGGCACCAGAAGATTTAAAAGAAATGAATGCCGGTATCATCTTAAGCAACACATATCACCTTTGGTTACGTCCTGGTCATGAGTTAATCCGTGAAGCGGGTGGGCTCCATAAATTCATGAACTGGGATCAACCGATTCTTACCGATTCAGGTGGTTTCCAAGTGTTCAGTTTAAGTAAAATTCGTGACATTAAAGAAGAAGGCGTTCATTTTCGGTCGCATTTAGACGGGTCGAAATTATTCTTATCGCCCGAAAAAGCGATTGAAATTCAAGAAGCACTCGGATCAGACATAATGATGTCGTTTGACGAATGTCCACCGTATCCTGCCAGTCGTGAATACATGATTCAATCGATGGCACGGACGACGCGTTGGGCAGAGCGTGGCTTAAAAGCACACACAACAATGGATAAACAGTCGCTCTTCGGTATTGTGCAAGGTGGGGTTTATGCTGATTTACGCCAACAACATGCGAAGGAATTGGCATCACTTGATTTTCCTGGTTATTCAATTGGGGGCTTAAGTGTCGGCGAAGAAAAACACTTAATGAATGAAGCGCTTGAAGCAACAACACCATTTTTACCCGCCGACAAACCGCGCTATTTAATGGGTGTCGGTTCACCAGATGCCTTGATTGATGGCGTTATCCGTGGAATTGATATGTTTGACTGCGTATTGCCAACACGGATTGCTCGTAACGGTACAACGATGACGAGCCAAGGTCGAGTCGTGATTAAAAATAAAATCTATGAAAAAGACTTTGGTCCACTTGATCCGAACTGTGATTGCCACGTCTGCAAAAACTATTCGCGTGCTTATATTCGTCACTTAGTTAAAGCGAAGGAATCATTCGGCATTCGTTTAACAAGTTATCATAACCTTCACTTCCTCATTAAATTAATGGAAAATGTCCGTGAAGCGATTATGGAAGACCGTTTACTGGCATTTAGAGAAGAATTCTTTGAACAATATGGCTATAATAAGCCAAATCCACGTAATTTTTAAGTTATTAGTAGTCTATTAACAGTTTTTTCTGATATACTTAAAGTATTGAATAACGAAAGGGGTTTTATCACACATGAGTTCTATGTTACTAATTGTCGTAATGATTGCGCTTTTCTATTTTATGTTAATCCGTCCGCAACAAAAGCGTCAAAAGAAAGTTCAATCGATGCAAAGTGCGCTTAAAAAAGGCGACACAATTGCAACTATCGGTGGCTTACATGGCGTTGTTGAGTCAATTGACGAAAAACAAATTACTTTGGACTGTCACGGTTCATTGTTAACATTTGACCGTCAAGCTGTGCGTACAGTACTTGAAGTCGCTGAAGCACCAGTTGAAACGTTTGAATCAGACGATAACAACTAAATAAACACACCAAAACCTGCTATGTTTTCGGACATAAAAGGTTTTTTTATTTTAATGAAAAAAAGTACTAAAACTGGTATAATTATCTAGAATTGTGAAGTGCTAACGAAATGTGTTGACGCAGAATGATGTGACCTTAAAGGACTGTTAAAGTAGGGTTTAATAACTTTAAGACGCAACATTCGCAAAGCTGCAGACGTAGTACATATAACTAGTATGTTCGTATGATAACTATTTTCACAGTCTAGAGGATTATTTTTGTAGCTCAAAAAGCTAATAATAATTACTTCAAACAAAATGGCAGAAGAAAGGTCGTGTTTAACACAATGAAAAAGGGTAAATTAGTTAGTTTTTTTATTTTGATAGCCGTATTCGCTGCTGTCATCTCGTTCACTATTAAACCAGTATTAAATAATATTAATTTAGGACTCGATTTGCAAGGTGGGTTTGAAGTCTTATATGAGGTTAAACCCCAAGACGGAAAATCCGATAAAATTACAACTGAAACATTAAAATCAACTGTTGTCGCCTTAGATAAACGTATTAACGCGTTAGGTGTGGCAGAACCAAGCATTACAATCGAATCGGGTAACCGTATCCGTGTCCAATTAGCGGGTATTAAAAACCAAGATGAAGCGCGTGATATGTTATCAACAACCGCGCAATTATCATTCCGTGACGCCAATGATAAGCTCATGATGGATGGTAGCGATCTCGTACAAGGTGCTGCGAAGCAATCATACGATCAACAAAATCAACCAGTCGTTACTTTGAAATTGAAAGACAGTGCTAAATTTGCTAAGGTAACAAAAAACATTTTAGACCAAGCACCAAATAATCAACTTGTTATTTGGCTTGATCATAAGGATAAACAAAAATTCTTAGATGAATCTGCTAAAGCAAATCCTGCCTTTTTATCAGCACCAAATGTCAGCCAAGTACTCAATACGAATCAAGTAGAAATTTCAGGTAGTTTCACAGTCGCAGAAGCAACTAACCTTGCTGAGTTACTTAATGCAGGGGCATTACCAGTGAAATTAACTGAAGTGTATTCTACCTCAGTAGGGGCTGCCTTTGGTCAATCAGCACTCGAAGATACAATGTTTGCTGGCTTAATAGGCCTGCTCGTTATCTTCGTGTTCATGGCGATTTTCTATCGTTTACCAGGTCTGATTGCCTCAGTAACGCTAGCCGTATACACATACATTGTATTATTAATTGTTAGTCTGGTTGGTGCAACGATGACTTTGCCAGGGATTGCCGGTTTGATTCTCGGTATTGGTATGGCCGTCGATGCCAACATTATTACGTATGAGCGGATTAAAGAAGAAATTCGTGTCGGACGCACGATTAAAAAAGCCTTTATCGAAGGTTCAAAAGAGTCATTCCGTACAATTTTAGATGCAAACTTAACAACGATTATTGTTGCTGCCGTCTTATTTGTATTCGGTACGAGCTCAATTCGTGGTTTCGCGCTTATTTTAATCATCAGTATTCTCGTAAGTTTCGTGACAGCTGTTTATGGCTCACGGATTATGCTGGGCTTACTTGTCAACAGTGGTTCGTTAGATCAACGTCCAGGTTTGTTTGGGGTTAAACGTAAAAGTATCCATCAGTTATCAGAAGGCTTCGAATCATTTAAGCTTGCGACTAACTTTGACCATATCGATTTCTTGAAACACCGCAAAGTGTTCTTATCAATCTTTGCTGCGATTACAATTCTCGGTATTATTTGTTTGGCAACATTGAAGATGAACTTAGGTATCGATTTTTCAAGTGGTACACGTGCTGAATTGACAGCTGATTCTACTTTAACAGCAGCTAAGGTATCAAAAGAACTCGATGCAATCGGGATGCCATCAAGCGATATTGTTTTGACCGGTAAGGATCAAAAAAGCGCAGTTGTCAGTTATAAAGGTGCCTTTAGTCAAGCTGAAATCAAAAAATTCAACAATCACTTCAAAGCTGAATACGGCCATGAAGCAAGTATTAATACAGTGACACCGACGGTGGGACAAGAACTTGCAAAAAATGGTTTCTTCGCATTAATCATTGCCTCATTGTTAATTATTGTCTACATTGGTTTCCGTTTTGAATTGAAGATGGCTGTTTCAGCTGTTGTATCGTTATTATTCGATGGCTTTGTGATTTTCGTCGTCTTTAGTCTCTTCAAAATTAAGGTTGATTTAACCTTCATTGCCGCGGTCTTAACGGTTATTGGTTATTCAATTAATGATACAATTGTAACAGCTGACCGTGTGCGTGAAATCGGTCAAAAACTACGGGTTTACAAAAACAAAGAAGATTTGGCAATCGCTGTTAACCAAGGGTTACGCCAAACATTGACCCGTTCAATTACAACCGTATCAACGGTTTTAATTACCGTGATTGCCTTAATGCTCTTTGGTAGTCACTCAATTTGGGAATTCTCACTAGCCTTAATGATCGGGTTGATTTCAAGCATTTTCACCTCAATGTTTATGGTTATGCAAATGTGGTATAGTTTTAAAGTTCGCGAATTAAATAAACACGGCGAAATTAAAACGGTTAAAGAGAAAAAATACAAAACGAAGAAGGATAAACTTGTCGTTTAACGAGAGAAAGGGATGGGGATAAATGAAAAAAGCACAATGGTTAACACTTATTAGTATTTTATTGGTTTTGATAATTGCCATTTTAGCGATTATCAATGTCGATAAAGTCGAAGTGAACTTCATCTTTACAACGGTGCAATGGCCATTGATTTTAGTGATTATTGGCTCAGCCTTACTCGGTGCGCTCCTCGTTATCTGTGTTTCGTTTATGCGCGCAATCAAAGAAAAAAACACGCGTAAACAGGCAGAAAAAGCGGAAAAAAAAGAACGCTTAGCACAAGCAACAACACGTACAGAAATAAACAAGCTTAAACAAGCGGATAAAAAGTAGTGGTAGAGACGCTCCGTGATATTTGTTAAGTTGAACTGGCAGACGAGTGTCTGCCAGTTTTTTTTATACAAAAAAACAAGTGGCACCAGTTAAAAAGGTCGATTTATGGTAAGATATGAAGTGGAACTTTATTTAGAAGGAGTGAGAGACGTGCTTGCATCTAACTATGACTGGCAAGAACTAACAAACAATCAAGCCGACGTATTAGCATTGGCAAAGGCAACACAATTATCAACGCCAATCACAGCGCTGTTATGGGAACGGAATCTGCGTTCAGAAGCAGCTATCGAACAGTTTTTACAGCCGACCGAAACAGTTGTGCATGATCCTTTTTTACTGTCGGATATGGAGAAAACGCTTGAAATCATCGAAGAAGCTTTAGCTGAAGATAAAAAAATTATGATTTATGGCGACTATGATGCGGATGGTGTAACAAGTACTGCGGTCTTATATGAAGCATTGCAAATCATTGGGGCAGAACCGAGTTGTTTTATTCCCAATCGCTTTGTTGAAGGGTATGGTCCTAATAAAGCCGCTTTCAAAAAAATTAAAGAAGATGGCTATGACCTTTTAATTACGGTTGATAACGGTATTGCTGGCATCGAAGAAATGGCTTATGCACGTGAAATTGGTTTGCAAGTTATTTGTACAGATCACCATGAAGTCGGAGCACAATTACCGGATGCTGATGCGATTGTTCATCCGAAACATCCAGCCTTTAATTACCCATTCAAAGAGCTAGCTGGTGTTGGTGTTGCCTTTAAAGTTGCACACGCCTTACTTGGTGAAATCCCAGTTGAATTACTCGATTTATTTGCGCTTGGAACAATTGGTGATATGGTATCGTTAACCGATGAAAACCGTTTTCTTGTTAAAGCAGGGCTAGAGCGACTAGCAGTAACTGAACGCCCGGGTTTACAGGCCCTTTACCGGCAACTAAACTTAGATACATCAACGGTTACATCCGATATGGTTGGGTTTAAGATTGCCCCCCATTTAAATGCGGCCGGTCGCCTTGGGTCTGCTGAGAAAGCATTGGCGTTATTAATTACACGCGATGTGAATGAAGCGAAGCAATTGGCTAGCGACCTCGTTGCGATCAACAATGAACGAAAAGCAATTGTAAATGAACTGGTGTTGGCTGCAGACGAACAAGTCCAACCGTTTTTAGCAGATAAAGTCTTAATTGTTGCTGGCAAAGACTGGCATGAAGGTGTATTAGGAATTGTGGCTTCTCGTCTCGTTGAAGCCTATCAACGTCCGGTGATTGTCTTGTCATTGAATGAAGAAAAACAGTGGGCCAAAGGCTCAGGTCGTAGCATTCCTGGTTTGAATCTTTATGATGCCTTAAACGATAGTACGACGCTATTAACCCGCTTTGGCGGACATGCTGGTGCAGCCGGTCTGACATTGCCAATCGATAATGTGGCTGCTTTGCGAACAGCTGTTAATACTTATGCAGCACCACTATTAGCAGAAACGAGTACCAAACTGCCGCTCATGATTGATTTAAACTTAACGATACCCGAGGCAAGTCTTGCGCTACTTGACGAGGTCAAGCGCTTAGAACCATTCGGAACCGATAACCCAAAACCGCTAGTGAAATTTACCAACGTTCGACTTGCGAGCATTCGTCAAATTGGTGCTGATAACGCCCATCTTAAGGCAACTTTTAAAGATGATGAGGCGACGATTGAAGCGATTGGTTTTAATATTGGTGCTCTCAAAAATACTTTGAACATGAGTGACGATATTGATGTTGTTGGCGAACTGTCACTGAATGAATGGCGTAATCAACAAATGGTGCAGCTGCAAATTAAAGATATTGCAGTCACCAATAACCAATTGTTTGATTTACGTGGTGAGGCCGAGTGGAGCAAATTTTGTAAAACCGTTACGCCTTTTAATCAACCAGATGCCTTTGTTGTTTTTAATCATCCCGCCTTTGTGAGCGAATGGGCTGATAAAGTCAACGTGCTTAATTTAGCGGTGGATGAATTACCGAGTGAGCGCATCAACAGTCTTGTGATTGTCGATCTACCCACCGATGCCGAACAACTCGAGGCCTTACTGGCTGTGACACAACCACAAAATATTTATGCCCGACTTGAAAACCCTAATCCACAAGGGTTGGTGGTACTGCCAAGTCGTGAGGAATTCGGTGACTTTTTTAAATTTATTGCGCAATTCCAACCGGTTGATGTGAAGCGTCAACATCAAGCGATTTGTCAAAAATTAAACATCTCGAAAAATAAGCTCTTTTTCATGACAACGGTGTTTTTTGAGCTGGAATTTGTTAAAATAGAAAAGGATTGTTTGACGATAAACGAACAAGCACCGAAACATCAATTAGCAGAATCAGCGTCATACAAAAAACGCGAAGCAATTGAAGCGCTACAACAACGTTTTATTTATTCAAACTACACCGCTCTTTACAATGTGTTTTGGAGTGAAAGTTAATTAAAGGGGATAATGATTATGAAAACAGAAGATTTGAAAGATTACATTGCATCGATTGAGAACTACCCAAAACCAGGTATCATTTTTCGGGACATCACACCATTAATGGGTAACGGTGAAGCGTACAAATTTGCAACTGATCAGTTAGTTGATTATGCGAAAGATAAACAAGTTGATGTCATTGTTGGACCAGAGGCGCGTGGTTTTATTATCGGCTGTCCGATGGCGTATGCCATGGGTGTTGGCTTTGCACCAGTGCGTAAACCCGGTAAGTTACCACGTGAAGTAATTGAAGTGACTTACGACCTTGAATACGGTCAAGATTCATTGACAATTCATAAAGATGCCATTAAACCAGGGCAACGTGTTTTAATCGTCGATGACTTATTAGCAACTGGTGGAACTATTGAAGCTACCATCAAACTTGTGCATGCCCTCGGTGGCGAAGTAGTGGGCGCAGCCTTCTTACTTGAGTTAGTTGAGTTGAACGGCCGTGCCAAATTAGGCGACATCGACACGAAAGTGTTATTAGAATACTAAACGAAACAACCAGTTCGGAGCACTCGACAAGCAATCGATGCTGCGAACTGTTTTTTTTAGGAAGTTACACAGAGGCGATTGATGGCATTTAAATGGTCGGTTTTTCGAAAAAAAGAGACCGACCTTCCAAAAATATAATTTTCTTTTTATCGTACGATCAATCTGCTATAATTGGTAATAAGATTAAGCTGTACCTAAGGTCGATTATCGTGGCTGTTAGGTGCAGCTTTATGCATATCCATTGAAAGGGGATGGCATTATGGTAAAAGAGCAAAATTTATCGATTGAAGAGGTCATCACGAAAGCATCGCGCTATTTAAATGAGCAACATCTTCAATTTATCACAGAGGCGTATGAATTCGCGCGCGATTCGCACGCACATCAATTTCGTAAATCAGGTGAACCTTATATCATTCATCCTATTCAAGTAGCAGGCATTTTAGTTGATCTCGATATGGATCCTAATACAATTGCTGCTGGCTTTTTGCATGACGTCGTCGAAGATACTGACGTCACTTTAACGGATATTGCTCATAAATTCAATCCCGAAGTGGCGATGCTCGTTGATGGAGTCACTAAATTAGGGAAAATAAAATTCAAATCACATGAAGAACAACAGGCTGAAAACCATCGTAAAATGTTTTTAGCAATGGCCCAAGACATTCGTGTTATCTTAATCAAATTAGCCGACCGCGTGCATAACATGCGGACGTTGAAACATTTACCACCCGAAAAACAAAAACGAATTGCCCAAGAAACACTTGATATTTTTGCACCACTTGCGCATCGTTTAGGTATTTCGATGATTAAATGGGAGTTAGAAGATACAGCATTAAGATATATAAATCCGCAACAATATTATCGCATAGTGCATTTGATGAAGCAAAAACGTGGTGAGCGTGAAGCTTACCTTGAAGATTTAGTGGAAGACATCCAAGAAAACTTGGGTGAACTGAATATTAAAGCAGATATTTCAGGACGTCCGAAACATATCTTTTCTATCTATCATAAAATGACGAGTCAACATAAGCAGTTCAATGAAATTTATGACTTGTTAGCGATTCGTGTTGTCGTCGAAAGCATTAAAGACTGTTATGCTGTCCTCGGTATTATTCATACACGCTTTAAACCGATGCCAGGTCGTTTTAAGGACTACATTGCGATGCCAAAGGCAAACATGTATCAATCGTTGCATACGACCGTAATAGGACCGGGTGGCGAGCCACTCGAAGTTCAAATTCGAACAGAAGAAATGCATCAAATTGCTGAATTTGGCGTGGCTGCTCACTGGGCCTACAAAGAGGGCAATTCAGCTAATGTTAGCACCAGTCTTGACCGGAAAATGTCATGGTTCCGTGAAATTATGGAATTTCAAGATGAAGAAAGCAATGCCCAAGAGTTTATGTCGTCATTAAAAACTGATTTGTTCGCAGACATGGTCTATGTGTTCTCGCCAAAAGGTGATGTGATTGAATTACCAAAAGGATCTGTCCCACTCGATTTTGCGTATCGTGTACATACCGAGGTCGGTAACCGCACAGTTGGTGCTAAAATAAACGGTAAGATTGTTACGTTAGACTATAAATTGAAAACGGGTGACATTGTTGATATCTTAACATCTAAAACGGCGACCGCACCGAGTCGTGACTGGCTTAAATTAGTGAAATCATCACAGGCTAAAAATAAAATACGTCAATATTTCAAACGACTTGTTAAAGAAGAGACGGTTGATAAAGGGCGAGTAGCCCTCGAACAAGAATTACTGGCGCATGATTTTGATCCGAAAGAGTTTTTAACAACGGATGCACTTGCAGTCATCATCGATCGCTTTAATTTCCGTGACGATGATGATCTCTATGCTGCTATCGGCTACAATAGCGTCACTGCATTGCAAGTAATGAATCGTTTGACTGAAAAAGTCCGTCGCGAACGTGCCTTGAAGCAACAGGCAGATAACCTTATCGTTGAAGGGAAAACAAGAGCTGGTGCAGTAGCACCGATTGAATCACACGAAAACAATGCTAAAAATGACCTCGGTATTCAAGTGGCAGGTGGGATGGGTAACTTACTATTACGCTTAGCTCACTGTTGTAATCCGGTCCCAGGTGATGAAATCGTCGGCTTTATTACAAAAGGTCATGGTATTTCAATCCATCGTACCGATTGTCCGAATGTGGCACAACTAGAGGGCGAAGAAGATCGCTTAATCGATGTGTCGTGGATTGGGGCTGAAACACGGGTTCAGTCTAAATATGAGGTCACCATCGAGATTTATGCCTTTAATCGTGATGGACTACTCAACGATGTCATTCAAACCTTGAACAGCATGCAAACAACGATTAAAGGCGTTAATGCTCGGCTTGACAAGAAAGAGATGGCAGCGCTTGTTGTGAATATCATGATTCGTAACAAGGATGAAATGCAACGCATTATTGATAAACTGAAACAAATTTACGATGTGTACACGGTTAAACGTGTCACGAAATAAGGAGTTAGATTGCAATGAAAATTATCATTCAACGCAGCTTACAGGCATCGGTTACGATTGCTAACACAGAAGTGGGTGCGATTGATTATGGCTTCGTTGTGTTGGTCGGATTTGGTGAGGATGACACAACGGCAGACATTGCCTACACGATTAATAAAATGATTCACCTACGCATTTTTGAAGACGAGGATGGGAAGATGAATCGCTCACTGTTAGATGTGGGTGGCCAAGTATTATCCATCTCTCAATTCACGCTCTTTGCAAACACGAAAAAGGGGCGACGGCCGAGCTTTACCGCTGCGGCAGCGCCTGAAAAGGCAAACGCTTTATATGAAGCGTTCAATCTCGCATTGCGAACTGCCGGAATAACGGTAGCAACTGGTCAATTTGGAGCGGATATGCAAGTGTCATTGACGAATGATGGTCCTGTGACAATTACGATTGATTCTAAAAAACCATAGTACGTGATGAGAGGAGAAGCAAATGAACCTTTTTTTACTTGTCTATAAACTCATAATTACTGCTTTCGGTCTCACACTCATGATGCTGTATCCTGGGAAAAAAGCGACGTTGGTGTTTATCATGATAGTCGTGTGCTATTTTGCGATTGAAACGTATTACCGTCACTCCAAGAAAAAAACGTAGCATGCGTTAACACGATACCATAAAAAAAGCTAATTCTTATCGAATTCTCGATAAGAATTAGCTTTTTTAGTTGGCGTAATAATTAATTAAGCCATTTGTAACTGCCTGTGCGACTTTTTGACGGTAATCATCAGTGTCAATGGTTGTTTCATCGTAGCCATTGTTAATGTAACCAAGTTCTAACAGCAACGCTGGTGCGGTATTTTCACGCAGTACTTGAAAGTCACCATATTTAATACCATGGTTTTCTAATGGCATGCTCGTTTCTAATTGCGTATTCAGCGTTGTGGCAAAGTCTTGATCGTTATCGTTGTAATAGTAAGTTGAAGTACCAGAAGCAGTGTTTGGTTCTTCAGTTGAGTCAAAGTGGATGCTGAGAAAGGCATCAGCCCCATGTTTGTTTGTGCTGTTGGCTCGCGTTGCCAATCCAATATAGCTATCGTCGGTTCGAGTCATGATGACTTTAGCACCGGTCGTTTCGATTTGAGCCTTGATGGCAGCGGCTGTTTTTAAAGCAATTGTTTTTTCATACGTGCCATTATTGCCAATGGCACCGGTATCGTTACCACCATGTCCGGGGTCTAACACAATTGTTGCCTCAGATAATGAGGTAACAGTTGGTGTAGCTGCCTGCTCGTTTTCACCGACAGTAACGACCCAGTTAGCAACATAGCCAGTTGTACCAGCGGTTGTTTTGACCTCATACCAACTGTCTTTTGAATCGATGATGTCATAAGTTGTCCCTGGTTGCGCCGTTTCGAGTAAATTGCCACTGATTGAGGCCTCATCGCGAATATTCGTATTGGCTTCACGGATGGTTAGTTTTTGTAAGGCGGTTGTGTCATCGGTTGAAGCCCCTTCAACCTTAATGAAATCTGATTTAATCCAACCGGTTATTTTATCGTAGGTCACCTGTGTCCAGCCGTTTTGTGAGCTAACAACCGTGACTGTTTTATTTTTGTTGACCGTATCGAGTACAGTCGCGTTAATGTCGGCATTTGCTCGGACATTTGCTAAAGTCGCGACTACTTTACCGTTGGAGTTACTTGCGGCCGATACATCAACATTTTCAACGAGCCAACTGGCCACCCACCCAATCTCGCCACTCGTCAAAGTCACTTTATACCATTTATTTTCTTCTGCAATCACCTTAAGGCGATCATTTTTACGTGATTGTGAAATAATATCATACGAAAGTCCAGGACCATTGCGGACGTTTAATACTTCTGCCGTTACTTTGACAGAATTCGCTTGTGTTAAAGCGTAGGTTGAAACAATCGCACTTGCTATTAATAGGATGGATAAGAGTGAAATGAACATTAATTTTTTTTTGCTCGGACGTTTAGTTACGGTCATTGAGACACTTCCATTCTGTGATTAATGTAAACTGTTTAAAAAAAGAATAATTGCATAGTAATGCTTTAATTTTAGCATAGTTTAGTGTCTATCAATAGTAATAGTCCTTTGATTTTAATGATTTTTTTTAGTGATAATCGTAAAAACAGATAATAGGAAAGATATGAAAAAAACGTGAGAGACAGAATAGTCAGAAAAGAGTGAATTTTAGAACATTTCAAAACGAAAGCAAAACGCACGCCTTTCACTATGAAAGCGCATACATTGTTTGTATAATGAGTGGTGAGGGAAGCGAATATGTCAAAAAAGTGTCGACAGCACATCACGTTCCGGCCACTCTCCCTTAGATGAAACGACACTGGAGCGATGAACCTTGAGGAGGAATTAATATGTTATTTGAGACGATGGTACAAGATGGGTATGAACAAGTGGTGTTTTGCCACGATAAAGCGTCAGGTTTAAAAGCGATTATCGCGATTCATGATACGACACTTGGACCTGCGTTAGGAGGCTGTCGGATGTGGCCCTATGCGACTGAAGAAGAAGCGTTGCATGACGTCTTGCGTTTATCGCGCGGCATGACCTATAAAAATGCTGCTGCCGGTCTAAATATTGGTGGTGGAAAAACCGTCATTATCGGTGATCCACGTACCGATAAAAGTGAAACACTGTTCAGAGCCTTAGGTCGCTATGTTGAAAGTCTCAATGGCCGTTATATTATTGCTGAAGATGTCGGCACAACGGAAGATGACATGAACTTCATCTACAATGAAACGAATTATGTGACAGGCAGTACCGCGGGGGCTGGATCCTCAGGTAATCCGAGTCCTAAAACGGCTTTGGGAATATACTATGCGATGAAACGAACCGCCAAAGAAGTATTTGGTAGCGACTCGTTGGCTGATAAAAAAGTCAGTGTGCAAGGTGTCGGTAATGTGTCTTATACCTTATGTGAATTACTGCATGCCGAAGGAGCAAAACTGATCGTGACTGATATTAATGAGGTGGCTGTTGCACGTGCTGTCACAAATTTAAATGCTACAGCAGTTGGCATCGATGAGATTTATGACGTGGATGCTGATATTTTTGCACCCTGTGCCCTTGGGGCGATTTTAAATGATGATACGATTCAACGCCTGCGTGTTAAAGCAATTTGTGGTAGTGCTAACAATCAGTTGATGGATCTCGAAAAACATGGTCAAATGTTGGAAGCACGTGGTATTTTGTATGCGCCTGACTACATTGTTAACTCAGGTGGTGTGATTAACGTTGCGGATGAATTGAGTGGCTATAATGAAGCACGTGCAATAAAGCAGGTAAAAGAAATTTACAATCAAATTGGTAAAGTGTTTGAGATTGCCAAAACAAAAAACATTATACCCGCGATAGCAGCGGATGAATTAGCAGAGCAACGGATTGCACAAGTTAAGGCGATGCGGAGCAACTTTTTGCAAACGGAACACTCGTCAATTAGTCGTAAGTCTTAAGCACGTCATCATTAAAGGTAACAGGGGCGTGAACTTAGATCAAACAAAACAGATAAAGGATGATGACAATGCCGATAACAGTAGCGATTGCTGGTGGCGATCAACGGTTAATTGATGAATTTGTGATACCGATGCAAGCGAAAGGGCTGTGTCAGTTTATCGTATTTGGCACGAAGCAACAGTTAGAAGCCTCTGCCGCATATGATTATGTGGCGTGTGCCACCGATGCGTTAGCAGTCACAGGTGCAATTAACGCCGTACAGACGCAAAAAGCGCAAATTATCATGAAAGGAGCCATACACACAAGCACGTTGCTACGGGCCGTTTTACAAAAAGAAAATCAGCTCCGTACTGAAGGTGTGTTATCGCAGGTGTCCGTGATAACGTTCAAGGATGGCAGCCACCGGTGGGTGCTAAGCGATCCAGGTTTAAATATTATGCCAGATGTTAAGACGAAGATTGCGATTACGGCCAATGCGATTGCAGTGGCTCAAACTATTGGCATTAAGGAGCCGCGGGTAGCCGTACTCAGTGCCGTCGAAGAAGTGAGTACAAAGATGCAGTCGTCAGTCGATGCAAAGGCTGTCGCTGATTATTTTAAAGCGAGTGCTTGTGCAGCGATTGTTGAAGGCCCGTTGTCGATGGATATTGCCACTGATCCATCATCCGCAGCACAAAAGAAATACACGGGGATGATTCAAGGCGATGCCGACGTGTTAATTGTGCCCAATATTGAGAGTGGCAATTTAATGTATAAAACAATTACGCGGTTTATTCCTTCCGTTATAAGTGGTGCGATTATGGGGGCAAAGGTGCCAATTATTTTAACCTCACGGAGCGATTCAATGGCTAGCAAAGAAGCTTCGTTGCAATTAGCATTGCTGAATTGTAAGCAAATGAAGGAGGGATTGACTGATGAGTAACGTGATTCTAACAATCAATCCGGGTTCAACCTCAACTAAAATGGCGGTCTATCGTGGAGTAACCTGTCTGTTTCAACATACAGGCAGTCACCCGACCACTGAGTTGAAAACGTTTCCGTCAATTATTGCGCAGTACGACTACCGTACGAACTTTATTAAAACAAAATTAGCGGAAGAAAACCTCGTACTGTCAGATTTGGATGCTGTCGTCGGTCGTGGGGGCTTATTGGCTCCAATGGCGAGCGGTACGTATACGATTAACGAGCAAATGCTCGCGGATTTACGAACCGCAACATACGGTGAACATGCCTCAAACTTAGGTGCGTTAATGGCTCACCGTATTAGCGAATTGCATAGTATTCCTGCTTTCATCGTTGATCCGGTCGTCGTCGATGAACTGCAACCAATTGCCCGAATATCAGGTCATGCGCGCATCGAACGTAAGAGTATTTTTCATGCGCTCAACCATAAGGCAGCGGGACGAAAAGTTGCCAAACGAATCGGTGTCGCTTACGAACAAAAAAACTGGGTGATTGCCCACTTAGGTGGTGGTATCTCAGTCGGTGCCCATCGTAATGGCCGAGTGATTGATGTTAATAATGCCCTTGATGGTGATGGGCCCTTCAGTCCTGAACGTTCAGGTGGTTTACCGATGATGCAAACTGTTGCCTTGGCGGATGAACTGTCGTCTGCCGCCTTTTACCGTCAACTGGTCGGTCAAGGCGGTGTGGTGTCGTATTTAGGCACGAATGATCTACGGGTCGTTGAACAACGAGTAATTGCCGGAGAAATGGCCGCTAACGTCGTCTTTGAAGCAATGGCCTATCAAGTAAGCAAAGAAATTGGTGCCTGCGCGGTTGTACTTGATGGTGAGGTCGATGGTGTGATCCTAACGGGGGGATTAGCAAACAGTGCCCTCTTTACGGCGATGATTTCTAAAAAATGCCAGTGGCTAGCACCGATTTACATCGAACCAGGTGAGGATGAACTCGAAGCATTGAATGAAGGAGCTCAGCGCGTGTTAAATGGTGATGAGCAAGCTAAAACATACGAAGGAGGCAGGTTAGATGGCGAATGAATATGATGTGGTTGTGTTAGGTGGTGGAACAGGCGGTTATGTCGCAGCGCTTGAAGCGGCTAAAAAGGGACAAACTGTTGCGTTAGTCGAGCAAGCTAAACTCGGTGGCACGTGTTTGCACCGCGGCTGTATTCCAACAAAGGCATTATTGCGCTCAGCAGAAGTATTGGCAACCGTGCAACAAGCCGCACAGTTTGGGGTTAATGCTGTTGGTTTAGCAGCAGCAGCGATCGATTTTAAACAAGTGCAAACACGCAAGCAAGCGGTGATTGACCAACTTGAGGCCGGGATTGTCTATTTAATCAAAAAAGGTAAGATTGATCTTTTTACTGGCACAGGTGCGATTTTAGGGCCGTCGATTTTTTCGCCGACGGCTGGGACAATTTCAGTCGTCTATGATTCAGACAAGGAGCCAGAGATGATTGTACCGAAGCAACTCATTATTGCAACCGGTTCATCACCCGCATCATTGCCGGGTTTAACCTGTGACGAACAACAGGTACTCAGTTCTGATGGTATGTTGCAACTCGAGTCCTTACCCGAGTCGATTTTGATTGTTGGTGGTGGCGTGATTGGGGTTGAATGGGCCTCGATGTTGGCCGATTTCGGAGTACAGGTGACAGTGCTAGAATACGCGGATCATCTAGTTCCGACTGAAGATGCTGATATTGCCAAAGCTTTAACCCGAACTTTCAAGAAACGGGGCATCAAATGCGTGACCAAGGCGGCCGTTCTGGCAGAAACGTTAGAGACTACCGCTGACGGGGTCAGTATTACAGCCACGGTTAAAGGCAAAGACGTGACCTACACAGCGGCCAAGATGATGGTTGCAGTCGGTCGAAAACCGAATACGACAACGATTGGGTTGCAAAACACTAAAATTAAAACGACCCGCGATTACATTGACGTAAATGACCATTATCAAACGGCAGAACCGCATATTTTTGCAATTGGTGACTGTATCAATACGCTACAGCTAGCCCATGTGGCAATGCATGAAGGCTTACAAGCGGTGAATTATATTGTTGATGGACAAGCGACTGCGATAAATTATGAACAGGTGCCACGTTGTATTTATACCGCTCCTGAGATTGCCAGTGTCGGTATTAGCGAAGCTGAGGCAAAAGTACGTGGCTATGAGGTGAAGGTCGGTAAATTTGACTTCAAGGGCAACGGTAAGGCGCTCGTCTATGGTGAGGCCGACGGTTTTGTTAAAGTCATCGCGGATCAAGCAACAAACGATTTGTTGGGCGTAGCGATGATAGGACCACATGCGACCGATTTAATTAGTGAAGCAGGTTTAGCACAGGTGCTCGATGCAACTGCCTGGGAAATTGGCACGACGATTCATCCACACCCAACCTTATCTGAAGCATTGGCTGAAGCAGCGCTCGCTGTCGATGGCAATGCCATCCATGCCTAAAGGAGGAAGCTGATGTTAAAAACTGCACGCAAGACGACGGCATTAAGTGAAATGGGGGTCTCACGTGACACACTTCACGAAATGTATGAACTGATGTTAATGGCAAGGCGCTTAGATGAGCGCATTTGGTTGCTTAATCGTTCCGGCAAATTACCATTTAATATTTCGGGTCAAGGTCAAGAGGGGGCGCAAATTGCGTCTGCCTTTGCCTTTGATCGTCAGATTGATTATACATTGCCCTATTACCGTGATTTAGCGGTCGTACTCGCCTTTGGTATGACGGCGCAAGAGGTGTTACTATCCGCCTTTGGTAAAGCCGAAGATCCAAACTCAGGTGGGCGACAAATGCCTGCACATTATGGGCATAAGGCACACCGCATCGTTTCGCAAAGTTCACCAGTAACAACACAATTTCCGCATGCAGCCGGAATTGCGTTAGCTGCCAAAATGTCAAATGACCCGATTGTGGCCTACACCTCGTGTGGCGAAGGCTCCTCAAACCAGGGTGATTTTCATGAGGGGATAAATTTTGCAAGTGTGCATGCCTTGCCGGTGGTATTTGTGATTGAAAACAATCAGTACGCGATTTCTGTGCCACAAGAATTACAGTATAAGGCCGCACAACTGTCTGATCGTGCGATTGGTTATGGTATTCCTGGTGAAACAGTTGATGGCAATGATTTTGCTGCTGTTTATTTAGCATTTCAACGGGCAGTGACACGGGCGCGAGCAGGTGAGGGGCCTACGTTGATAGAAACAGTCACCTACCGCTTCACCCCACATTCATCGGATGATGATGACCGTTCGTATCGGAGCCGTGAAGAAGTCGATGCTGCCCGTCTCGATGATCCATTAGCCCTTTTTGAGGCACAGTTGCTCGATGAAGGTCATAGTGATGCGGATACTTTAGCTGCCATTGCTGAGCGTGTGCGCTTGGAAATTCAAGCGGCAACGACGTATGCCGAAGAAGCCGCTGCGCCACAAATAGAAACACTTGGTTTACATGTTTACGATGAATCACAGGGAGGCGATTAAATGGCGGTTTTATCATATATCGAAGCGATTACGCTAGCAATGGATGAAGAAATGGCACGCGATGAGAATGTGTTTGTTATTGGTGAAGATGTCGGTCTAAAAGGCGGTGTGTTTAAGGCAACTGAAGGTTTGTATGCCCGTTATGGGGCGGAACGGGTCATCGATACGCCGTTGGCAGAATCGGCCATTGCCGGTGTAGGTATCGGCGCAGCGCTCTATGGCAAACGACCGGTGGCCGAGATGCAGTTTGCCGATTTTATTATGCCAGCCATCAATCAAATTATTTCAGAAGCGGCCCGTATGCGTTACCGCTCGAATAATGAGTGGACTGTTCCGATGGTTATCCGTGCGCCTTATGGTGGTGGTGTTCATGGCGGTTTGTATCATTCACAGTCAATTGAAAAAATCTTTATGGGGCAACCAGGATTGAAAATTGTGATGCCATCTTCACCAAGCGATGCTAAAGGGCTACTCAAGGCAGCGATTCGAGCTAATGATCCCGTTTTGTTTTTAGAGCATAAGCGTGCCTATCGTTTGTTAAAAGAAGAAGTGCCAGCAGGCGAACACTTGGTGCCAATTGGTCAAGCCAATGTTGTTCGTGAGGGCACCGATTTAACCGTTATCACATACGGCTTATGTGTGTCGCTAGCCAATGAGGCAGCTAAAACGTTAGCCGAAGACGGTATCTCAGTTCATCTGCTTGATTTGCGAACGATTTATCCGTTAGATGAAGCGAGTATTATCGCTGCCGCACAAAAAACCGGCAAGGTACTACTCATAACCGAAGACAACAAGCAAGGCAGTATTATTGGTGAAGTGGCTGCGATTGTGGCGGAACATTGTCTGTTTGACCTCGATGCTCCGATTGCACGCTTAGCAGGACCTGATTCACCGGCAATGCCCTTTTCGTCTTCGATTGAGAAAGCCTTTTTAGTGAACGGTGATCAAGTCGAAGCAGCAATGCGCGAATTAGCAACCTTTTAATGATAAACATAGGGGAGTGAAAACATGGCAATTGAAAACATCACAATGCCTCAATTAGGTGAGAGTGTTACCGAAGGTACATTAACGGCCTGGCTCGTACAACCGGGTGACCAAGTCAATGAGTATGATCCGATTGCAGAAGTGATTACCGATAAAGTGACAGCCGAAATACCCTCGTCATTTACAGGCGTCATTAAAGACTTAGTGGCCGCTATCGACGTGGCAGTGCCTATCAACGAGGTAATTTGTACGATTGAGACCGCACCAACAAGCAACAATGCAATGATGGAAAAACAACCGAACGTTGCAGAAAAACAACCGAACGTTGCAGAAAAACAACCGAACGTTGCAGAAAAACAACCGAACGTTGCTAAAATAAATCCGTTAGAGCGTGGCCGTTATTCACCAGTTGTACGCCGTCTCGCACATGAACGTGGTCTCGATTTAAGCCACTTAAGCGGTACTGGTAAGGGCGGCCGAATTACCCGCAAGGACGTATTGACAGCACCACCTCAGAAGGAAGTGGCACCAGCAAGTGGAGCTGAAGCAACCGTTGCACCACGTGTTGCGCCGACGCCACCACCGACGCAAGTTCATACGGCAGCGATATTATCAGGCGATAAAACAGTGCCGTTAACACCCGTTCGTAAGGCCATTGCTAAACACATGGTTGAAAGCGTCCAGCAAATTCCTCATGCGTGGGTGATGGTCGAAGTCGATGCTACTGCGCTCGTTGTGGCACGTAATCGCCTCAAAGATGAGTTCAAAGCCAAAGAAGGATTTAGTCTTAGTTATTTTGCTTTCTTTGTGAAGGCGGTGGCACAGGCGTTGAAAAAATACCCTGAGTTAAACAGTACGTGGACTGATGAAGCGATTATCCAACGCCAAGCGATTAACTTATCGATTGCGGTAGCAACGGATGACGCCTTGTTCGTACCTGTAATTCAACAGGCAGATGAGTTGAGTGTGAAAGGCATCGGTAAACAGATTAATACGTTGGCGCAAAAAGTACGGACAGGTAAGCTCAGTGCTAACGAAATGACTGGTGGGACGTTCACGGTTAACTCGACGGGATCATTCGGTTCAGTCCAGTCGATGGGCATCATCAATCATCCACAGGCCGCGATTTTACAAGTGGAGTCAATCGTTAAACGGCCGGTAGTGAAAGATGGCATGATTGCGATTCGGGACATGGTGAACCTCTGCCTCTCAATTGATCATCGTGTGTTAGATGGCCTCGTTGCGGGACGTTTTTTACAGGAGATAAAAACGAGCGTCGAAACAATTGATCCGTTAACGACGAACGTCTATTAATTAATAAAAAGCGTCTTTTACTGAAAAAGTCTCAAAAAACGGAATCGTTCTATTGACTTATTTCTTAATTTATCATAGGATAAATATATTAAACATAGAGATACCGTTGATTAAGAAAAGTAAAAGAGATCGTTTGGTTTCAGAGAGAAAAACCCGTGGCTGTAAGGTTTTTCACCAAACCCTGTTTGAAAGACACTTAGGAGGTTTTCATTCGAACGCTTGCCAGTAGAGTGAAACGTTATCAGGCGTTAACTGAGAGTGGAAAACACAGTGTGTTTTCAATTAGGGTGGTACCACGGGTGATAAGAAAACACTCGTCCCTTGTTCGTTAGAGCAGGGTGACGTTTGTTTTCTTTTTTTGTACTTAAAATTATAAAGGAGGTCATTGACCGATGAAAATTCAAATACCACGTGGAACAGTTGACATTATGCCAGGAGAAAGTGAAAAATGGCAGTACATCGAACAGGTGGCACAACAACTCTTTAAACGTGCGCGTTACAGTGAAATCCGCACACCTATTTTTGAACACACTGAGCTGTTTCAAAAAGGAGTCGGTGATACAACCGATATCGTCACTAAGGAAATGTATACCTTTAAAGACCGCAAAGACCGTTCAATGACGTTACGTCCTGAAGGAACAGCCTCAGTTGCGCGTGCCTATGTTGAACATAAATTGTTCGGACAGGTGAATCAACCAGCAAAATTGTTTTATTGTGGGCCAATGTTTCGCTATGAGCGTCCGCAAAAAGGACGTCAACGTCAGTTCGTACAATTAGGTGCTGAGGCAATTGGTGTTCAGGATCCAGCCATCGATGCTGAAATCATGGCACTTGCCTTATCCATCTATCAAGAATTAGGCTTGAAAGAAGTGAAATTGGTGATTAATTCACTGGGTGATAAAGACAGTCGTCTCGCACACCGTGAAGCGATGATTGCCCACTTTAAACCGACGATTCATGAATTTTGTTCGGATTGTCAAACACGTTTAGAAAAAAATCCACTGCGTATTTTAGACTGTAAAGTCGATCACGCACATCCGTTAATCGCATCTGCACCATCGATTATTTCATTCTTAAATGAAGAATCATTGGCTTATTACACAGCGGTTAAATGTCATTTAGATGCGTTGGAGATTGCCTATATCGAAGATCCAACGATGGTACGAGGATTGGATTACTACAACCACTCAACCTTTGAAATCATGAGTGAGGCAAAAGGTTTTGGCGCGATTACAACCCTTTGTGGGGGTGGGCGTTATAATGGTTTAGTTGAAGAACTAGGTGGGCCAGCCTCACCAGGTGTTGGCTTTGCCTTAAGTATTGAACGTTTACTGGCCGCACTTGCAGCCGAAGAGATTGTCTTGCCTTTTGAAAATACACTCGATGTTTTCGTTGTAGGTGTTGGCGAAGCGGTATCACCGGTGACACTGAAATTAACGATGGCCGCACGTCAAGCCGGCTTTACAGCGGAACGTGATTACTTATCGAAAAAAGTTAAAGGTCAATTTAAAACAGCTGACCGTGAAAATGCCCGTTTTGTTGTCGTTGTTGGTGAAGAGGAATTAGCAGAAGGCTTAATCAATATCAAAGACATGACTACCGGGACGCAAGAGAAAGTGGCAATGACTGATTTCATTGCAACATTACAAAGCAAACAAGCTGAAGGAGAGACAAACTAATGGATAAACGTACAACGTATTGCGGATTAGTAACAACTGACTTTGTTGGTCAAGAAGTCACTTTAAGTGGTTGGGTACAAAAACGTCGTGATTTAGGTGGCTTAATTTTTATCGATTTACGTGACCGTGAGGGTGCTGTTCAAATCGTCTTTAATCCTGACGAATCAAAAGAAGCGTTAGCGATTGCTGAAAATGTGCGTGGTGAATATGTCATTACCATCAAAGGTAAGGTCGTTGAACGCGCCGCAGCGCAAGTGAATACGAAGATTAAAACCGGTGCGGTTGAAGTGTTGGCTTCATCAATCGAAGTGTTGAATGCAGCTAAAACACCACCTTTTTACATTGAAGATGGCGTTGATGTCAGTGATGACCTCCGTTTAAAATACCGTTACTTGGACTTGCGTCGTCCGGAAATGTCAAATATTATTCGTAAACGTCATGATATTAAGCGCGCAGTGCGTAATACGTTAGATGATTTAGGCTTCTTAGACATCGAAACACCGATGTTGAATAAATCAACACCAGAAGGGGCACGTGATTATCTTGTACCAAGCCGTGTACATCCTGGTCATTTTTATGCGTTGCCACAGTCACCGCAATTGAACAAACAATTGTTAATGGCTGCTGGTTTCGATAAGTATTACCAAATTGTCCGTTGTTTCCGTGACGAAGATTTACGTGGTGATCGTCAACCTGAGTTTACTCAAATTGATATTGAGACAAGTTTCCAAAGTGCTGAAGAAATTCAAACAATGACAGAATCGTTGTTAAAAGCAGTCGTTAAAGAAGCTAAAGGGATCGATATCCCGACACCGTTTCCGCGCATGGAATACGATGAAGCAATGGCGCGTTACGGCAGCGACAAACCAGATGTTCGTTTTGGGTTAGAATTGGTCGATGTGGCTGATGTTGTGGCAGAGAGTGACTTTAAAGTGTTCACACAAGCGATTGAAATGGGCGGCCAAGTTAAGGCGATTAACATTGTCGGTGGTGGCGCAGCATATTCACGTAAACAAATCGATGCGATGGGTGAATTTGTGAAGATTTATGGCTCTAAAGGTCTTGCTTGGGTAAAAGTAGAAGAAGGGGAATTAAAAGGACCAATCGCTAAATTCTTCGATGCTACGAAACAAGCGGAGTTAATTGCTAAACTAGACGGTCATGTAGGTGATATGTTTGTCTTTGTCGCTGATAAAGCAAGTGTTGTAGCTGCATCATTAGGCGCATTACGTGGCAAAGTCGCGAAAGAAATGAACTTAATTAACGAAGATGAGTTAGCCTTCCTTTGGGTTGTGAACTGGCCATTGTTTGAATACGATGAAGAAGAAAACCGTTTTGTAGCAGCGCATCATCCGTTTACAATGCCAAACGAAGAAGATGTGGCATTGCTTGATACAAAACCAGAAGCTGTTTATGCGCAAGCCTATGATGTCGTTTTAAATGGTTATGAACTTGGTGGAGGATCGTTGCGTATTTATGACAGTGCCATCCAAGCAAAAATGTTCAAAGCGCTTGGTTTTACTGAAGAAGAAGCCCGTGCTCAATTTGGTTTCTTGATGGATGCCTTTGAATACGGTACACCGCCTCACGGTGGGATTGCCTTAGGACTTGACCGCGTGGTGATGTTATTGACAGGTCGTGATAACATTCGTGATACGATTGCCTTCCCGAAAACAGGTCGTGCAAGTGATCCGATGACACAGGCTCCTTCAGCTGTAAGTGCGAAACAATTGGCTGAGTTGCAGCTAGATATTACAGAAAAAGCAGAATAATAAAAAGTCCGCTGTGCATTTGATTTGCACAACGGACTTTTTGTTTTTATCGGTTAGCTATCGCTTTTATTAGTCTAGCTCAATCAGCTAACTTCTGTGATATTTCATTAAAAAAGCAGCGACGGTAAATAGTCGCTACGCTTTTCCATTCCAATATCTTCGAAGTTGAACGAGCAGATATCGCTTTTATTAGTCTAGCTCAATCAACCAGAAGCTTTCATCTTTCAGAAAAATGATTGCGACGGTAAATAATCGCTCACATTTTTCTTCCAAGCTGTTTGCTTCTACCGGTTAGCTATCGCTTTTATTAGTCTAGCTCAATCAGCTAACAGCTAGTAAATTTCAAGCTCGCTTCTTGCGATGGTAAATAATCGCAAGCACGACCTTTCCAATTTATACGCTGTTGAACGAGCAGATATCGCTTTTATTAGTCTAGCTCAATCAGCTAACAGCTAGTAAATTTCAAGCTCGCTTCTTGCGATGGTAAATAATCGCAAGCACGATCTTTCCAATTTATACGCTGTTGAACGAGCAGATATCGCTTTTATTTCTCCATTGGGATGCGTTTTACAGCAAGGAACATAATCACAATGGTAATCAGGATGTTGAACTCCGATAAGTAGGAGATTGAAATAGATGCTATATCAGTAATGAAGGTGAAAACCGTCATCAAGCTCCAACTGAAAGCTGAAATTTTTACAGCTGCCAAATAGGTGATGTTTTTACGACCAGATTTTCCAAGCAAGAAGGCAAACAAGCCGTAAAAGAAGACTTTAATCGTTGTCATCACGAGTAATAACACGAACATGAAGATGAAAATCATTGTGAGAACATAGGTGGCAGACTCTTTTGTCGAGTCGAGCATCTTAACTAAGTCAGCCTTGCTTTCCAAGTTGATCATTGAATAGGGAATCGTTTGAGAGGTTCCAAAATACTCAACGACAAGTCCTTCTTTGAAAAAGCCAACACCAATTTGTGTGACAGGAGTAAGTTGCGATAAACTGGATTCAGCGTTGTCATCAGAAGTGGCAAAGCCAAGAACACCTTGATTTAACGATTTCATAATGGTTTTGTCACTCGTTGCCTGTAAGGTGCCATCTTTGATGGTGAAATCGGGGAAATCATTTTTCACGACATCAGTGACATCAGCTAAGAGAGCAGTGGACTGTGTCGCTACTAAGTACGCCGTCGGAATAAAGGCGAGACAGGCAATTAAAATGATTTGTGCGATGAAGCCACCGGTTTTGACGGTGCGATAAGAGGCAATGTCATCGGGTGAGTAAATACTTTTAATAAAGCGTGTGAACAGTTTCATGTGTGTTGTGACCACCTATCCTTAAAATATATGATTTGCGCACATTGAGGTACGCTACTTACTGTTTATCATATCGAAGATAGTCGCTAATTGCAAAAAACTCCTGTTTAAAAAGAATAATTGTGAGAAACACCCCTTGTGTCTAGCATTATTATCGGATTTGTACTAAAATTAAGGAAGTACTTTTTTAACGGAAGGATTGTTTGATGTGAATGGTAAAAAAAGCCGGAGTAAGCGTAAGGTGCATATTCCTATACGATTAAATATTTTATTCTTTATTGTGTTCACCTTGTTTGCAATCCTAATCTTACGGTTAGGTTTTTTACAGATTGTCTATGGTGAAGATTATAAAAATGAAGTGGAACAAACGAATAGCACAACCGTAACGAAAAATGTCCCGCGTGGTGAAATATACGATCGTAATTTCAAGAAATTAGTCGCCAATAAACCTGAAAATACCATTACGTATACACGTTCATCAACAACCAAAACGGCGGAAATGATTGCGACTGCTAAAAAATTATCAACGATGATTACGGTTGATACCGATAATATTACCGAACGTGATTTGATTGATTACTGGATTATAAAACATCCGAAAGAAGCGAAAGCAAACACGAAAATCACTGATAAAGAAGCTGAAAAAATCGGAAACGCAGAGTATTATGCGAAACAGGTTGAGAGTGTTACGAAACCACAGTTGGCTGAATTGACAACCGAAGATAAAAATATCGCCTTTATTTACCGTCAATTTAATGCGGGCTATGCTTTGACACCAGTCAACGTTAAAAGTAAAGATGTTACCGATATTGAAATTGCTAAAGTAAGTGAAAACTTAAGTGAGCTACCAGGAGTAGACACCGCGAAAGATTGGGTGCGGTCATACCGCAGTGATACAACCTTACGCTCGATTTTAGGGTCGGTTACAAGTGAGAAACAAGGTTTGCCTGATGAGAGTCTACAAAGTTATTTGGCGCTTGGTTACGCTCGTAATGACCGAGTGGGTCAAAGTTATGTTGAACAACAATATGAAGCGTTGTTAAGAGGAGCCAAAGCAGAATATAGCAGTGAGACTGATTCGTCTGGCAATGTTATTTCAACGATTGAAGATTATGCTGGTAAAAAAGGGAGCGATGTCGTCTTAACGATTGATGCTGACTTGCAAGCAAAAACAGATAAAATCATTAAAGATACTCTTCGAATGGGGAAAACAACAGCTGGTTCAGTTTTTTTAGATCGGGCCTATGTCGTTATTACCAATCCGAAAACAGGTGAAATTTTAACACTTGCCGGTCAACAATATAAAAAAGGCAAGTTTGAAGATGACTCACTCGGAACCTTTACATCATCTTATGTTATGGGTTCGGCTATCAAAGGTGCAACAGTGATGGCCGGTTACACATATGGTAAAGAACCAGGCTATACTGAAATCGATGAGCCGATTGAGTTAAAAGGGACTGAGAAAAAAAGTTCATGGTTTAACCGGACAGGGTCAATCGCAATGAATGATATTTCAGCCTTGCGTCAATCATCCAACGTTTATATGATGAAAACAGCGCTCGATATTGCAGGCGCAACCTATGTCAAAGATGGATCGCTCGATATTCCAACGACAGCGTTTGATAAACTGCGCAAAGTCTATGCGGAGTTTGGATTAGGTACGACAACGGGGATTGATTTACCAGGTGAAGCAACCGGTATTATTGGAACCGAGACAGAACCAGGTAAATACCTCGATTTATCGTATGGCCAGTATGATGGTTATACACCGTTACAATTAAATCAATATGTGTCGACGATTGCTAATAATGGGTATCGAATTGCACCACATATTCTTGGGCAAGTGCGTGATGCTACCAATGAAGATGATGAAGTTGGTGCGTTACAAACGCAGGCAAACGCACGAATTTTAAATAAGATTGACTTGCCAAAAAACTACTTCGAACAAGTGCAAAAAGGTTTTTACGAGGTAATGAATAACACAGCTGGTGGAACAACTGGCGGAACAGGTGCATCCTACTTTGCCGGCTTGGACTACAAGGTGGCTGGTAAAACAGGAACAGCAGAATCATTTTATGCTGGACCTGACTGGGATTACACATCTGGTATTGCAGCTCCGGCTGTTTGGAACACAACCTTTGTTGGTTATGCACCATATGATGATCCAGAAATCGCTGTATCAGTAGCTGTGCCTTGGGCATACACGGGCGACAATGAGAACCATTTAAACATGATTATTGCTAAAGGTGTGTTTGATGCCTACTTTAACCTGCAAAAAGAGCGGGCTAAAAAGGCTGATGGGACTGACAATGCCTTGAAAATAACAAAAGAAGACAACTAGAAAAAGCACTGAACCACACAAGTTGTGTGGCTCAGTGCTTTTTTTAGTTTTGACCGGTAATTGTTTTAGCAATATCATCAAGGTTCATTGTTTTTTTGATCGTGTAAGTGCCGTTACGGATGAATTTTTCATAACCGTTATTACGCATAAACTCAGTGAAATAATCAGCATCGCTAATCATATCGTACTCAGCCAGCTTTTTAGCAACGTCGGAGGCAGGTTCGCCTTCGCCGATTGAAATAGATACACTGTCTTTGTTTTTGTTAGAATCACTTTTTTTCTTAGCATTAGCAGCTGTTTCGGTCTTTTTGGCAGCCTTTTCTTCAGCTGCTTGTTCACTTGCTAATTTAGCTGTTTCAGTTTCAGCCAATAAATCCTCGTATTTCTTTTTCCAGTCAGCTTGTTCGTTTGAGGGGGTAGTTGAAGTGGTGGTTTCAGCAACCTTCACTGCTTTTTTTGAGGTTGCTTCTGAGTCAGTGCCAAACAACTTAAACGATAGAACAAGGATGGCTGCAATCAGAAAACCGATTCCTAACCAGCGATAGGCTTCTCTAGACATATTTGTCCTCCTTGGTTATACATTTTGAACATAATCATGAATGATTTTTTCGACTTTATCAAGCGGTGTAGCTGTTTTGATGGCGATGTTTTCTGGCGTGAGGCCAGTTGTGTATAGCACTGTGATTTCTTGTTTTAATAACTCGTTAAGATTGATTTGTTCGGTAGCAAAGTTATGGTTCGACTGTGATGAATCAATCTGTAAAACATCTTCAATCCGATTAATACGTTCACGTAATGCACTGTTTTCTTTTAAAAGATGAACAGAACGTTCGTCAACTTCTTTTTCTAAGGCAGCAGTATCGCTTTTTTTCATAAAAGAAAGAACGAGTGATACGATTGCGAGAACGAGTAAAATGATGATTAGTATAAGACTCATGTGTAGAATGACACCTCTTTTCACCTATGTTTTAGTTTTTTTGTTAATTCTAGTTTAATTATATCGCATATCGGTAATACTGTCATATATTCATTTTTTTTAAAGATTTACTGAAAATAAGAGGAACTGTGCGTTATCGACTTGACAATAGGGTGAAATAAATGATATTATGAAACCATTCTTGTGCTGAATTAATCAGACAATAGGGAGGGAAAATCATGCGCGTAAATATTACATTAAAATGTACTGAATGTGGCGAACAAAACTACATTTCTACAAAAAACAAACGTACTAATCCGGAACGTGTTGAATTAAAAAAATATTGTCCACGTGACAAAGCTTCAACAGTACACCGTGAAACAAAATAATAACACCTGGGACAAAGTCAATTTGATTTTGTCTTTTTTTATACTGTTTTTTAAAAAAGGGGGTTACCCAGCATGACGAAACAAAGGTTACGTCAAAGGATTTTGTCTAAGTTAGCAACGATGGCACCGAATAGACGCTTATTAAAAGAGCAGCAACTGTATCAGCAATTGTTTTCTAGTCCCAACTGGCAGAAGGCGACAACAATCGGCATCACAATGAGTAAAGCACCTGAAATAGCGACACAGCCAATCATTGAACAAGCCTGGGCAGAACAAAAACGTGTTGTCATCCCTAGAACACAGTCTAACGAACGTTTGCTTTTATTTTGTAACTATACCAAGTCGACACCGACACAGTCTCTAAGGGGCATTGAGGAGCCGTTACCGACAGCGGCTGTGATTGACGCAGCAACGATTGATTTACTAATTGTCCCTGGGGTTGCGTTTAATACGGCAGGCTATCGCATTGGTTTTGGAGGTGGTTACTATGATCGTTTGTTGGGCATCTATCGAGGGACGACCATCTCACTGGCCTTTAGTGAACAGCTTGTGACTGAACTTCCTGTTGAGGCACATGACCTGCCAGTCCAAACTGTGCTTGTTGCTGAGTAATACGACAGCTGAAACTAACAAAAAAAGAAGGTGATCAGACTATGAAGGTAACCATTAAAGACATTGCCCGTGAAGCCGATGTCTCGATTACAACGGTTTCTTTAATCATCAATCAAAAAGGACAGCGTTTTAGTACAGACACACATGCGAAGGTGAATGAGGCCATTGTAAAATTAAATTATCAACCACATTATTTCGCCAAAAATTTAAATAAAACAAAGAGTAAAACGATTGGGTTTATCGTGTCGGAAATTACCAATCCTTTTTTTGCGGAATTAGCAAAGGTGATAGAGGATATTTTGGTGGAGCAAGGGTATTTGGTGCTGCTCTGTAACTCATCATCGGATCTGGCCCGTGAAGAGCGTTATGTTGATGAAATGTTATATCGCTTCGTCGATGGCGTTTTTTTAGCCGGAACAGTATCGGATAATAAACATTTGCTTAGCAAACTGGCGAGTCGTCGTGTGCCCTATTTATTGTTGGATCGTCCGAGTGACTACAGCGATACAAATGGTGTCTTTATTGACGATTTTGCCGGTGGTATGACAGCAACTGAACACTTATTACAAAAGGGGCATACGGCCATTGGTTGTATTACCACGAAACCGCAGTTCAGTAATATTTACCAACGCTCACAGGGGTATTTGGCTGCGATGAAAGCAATCAAACAGGCCCCATTGTTAGAAGAAGCCGGTTTTGTTAATGAACAAAGTGGTTATTTGGCTGCACAAGCGCTGATCAACAAAGGTGTGAGCGCCATCTTTGCCTGTAATGACCTGATGGCGTTTGGGGTGTATAAAGCGGCTGAAGAAGCGGGGTTAAGCGTGCCAGCTGATCTTTCAGTCATCGGTTTTGATGACATTAATTTGGCACACTTCATGTCGCCACCGTTAACGACAATTACCCAGCCAACCCAGCGTATCGGAGCGATTGCCGCTCGTCACATGCTCGCCTTAATTGAAACTGAAACGGTGGAAATTGCAACCACCATTTTACCGATTTCGTTAAAGGAACGTGAAAGCGTAAAAACGAAAGAAAAAAGGTAATTAAGGGCACAAACGGTAGCGTCAACTCGTCATTTGGTGTTCGAGTTGGCTGTTAACGCTTTATTTTTTATTTGTGATTGACAACGTAAAACGTTTTACTATATACTAGAGCAGAAATGAAAACGCTTTCTTGAAGATGGAGGGACGAAGATGACAAAAATAACAGTAGTTGGAAGTTTATCGATGGATTTGGTCGTGAGTGCGTCTAAACGCCCACTAGCAGGTGAAACAGTGATTGGAACGAATCTTTCCTTGTTTCCAGGCGGAAAAGGGGCTAATCAAGCTGTGGCGGCCGCACGTCTAGGAGCGGATGTAACGATGGTCGGCTGTGTTGGAGACGATGCCTATGGTGAAATGATTGTGGCAAATTTAGCGTCACAACAGGTTGATACGTCATTAGTAAAACGTTTTACTAATCAGACGAGTGGGACGGCACACATTACCGTTGCAGAAGGCGATAACAGTATTATCGTCATTAAGGGTGCTAATGACTGTGTCTCTGCTAGTTTAATTGAAGAAGCACGAGCAACGATAGCGGCCTCAGATATTGTGTTGACACAATATGAGATTCCGTTACCGATGATTGCCTATTTAGCAGATGTCTGTGAGAGCGAGGGTACACCATTACTCGTGAATCCCGCACCAGCGGCAACGGTCGCGCCTGAAACCTTAGCGAAATTCAGTTACTTAACACCGAATGAATCGGAAGCAGCTCTTATTTTTGGTCAACAATCACGGGCCGATAGCTTTGGGGCGTTTCCAGGTGAGTTGTTAATTACGTTAGGTGCAGACGGTGTGTGTTTCAAAGAAACGACCGTTCCAGCTTTTAAAGTGGCTGTAACAGATACGACAGGGGCAGGCGACACGTTTAATGGCGCCTTTGCTGTTGGTCTCGCTGAAGGGCAATCGCTCGCTGAAGCTGTTCGTTTCGGCAATGCGGCAGCGGCACTCTCAGTCCAAAAATTAGGGGCACAATCAGGTATGCCAACACGTGCTGCTGTTGAGGAGTTGTTGGCAAAATGAAACGATACGGACCGTTAAATAGTGACATGAGTAAAACGCTGGCTGATATCGGACATACCGATACCATCGCAATCGGTGATTGTGGTTTACCGATTCCCACAGAAGTCAAAAAAATCGACTTGGCGATTGAACAAGGAGTTCCGCGTTTTATGACGGTTTTGAAAAATGTCGCTGAGCATCTCGTCATCGAGAAAGTGACGATTGCGACCGAAATAATCACGCAAAATCCTGACGTTTATGCAGCGATTCAGGCATTATTTGGTGAAGCGATACCGATTGTCACTGTTAGTCATGAACAATTAAAGGCCGCACTCCCTGAAACAAAGGCAGTCATTCGCACCGGTGAAGCAACCCCGTATGCGAATATCATCTTACATGCAGGCGTTAACTTTTAATGTCTACTCGTAGAGGAGGTTCGAAGAATGAAGATTACAATGACAAATATTCATAAAGCATTCGGCAAAAACGAGGTGCTAAAAGGTGTTGATTTCGAGCTGTTAGATGGAGAAATACATGCGCTCATGGGTGAGAATGGCGCAGGTAAATCGACGTTGATGAATATTTTAACCGGCTTACATCAACTTGATCAAGGAGACATTAAGGTTGACGGCAAACCAAAAAACTATAAAAATCCGCAAGAAGCCGAAACTGACGGCATCGCCTTTATTCATCAAGAGTTAAATATCTTCCCTAACTTAACCTTGTTAGAGAACCTGTTTATTGGCAAACAGCTGAGTAAGTTTGGCGTGTTGCAAACGAAGAAAATGCAACAGTTGGCAGAGGCGAAATGTGCTGAAATCGGGATTAAATTGCCGCTCTATAAAGAAGCTGGCGACTGCTCTGTAGGGCAACAACAGATGGCAGAAATCATGAAAAGTTTAATGACTGAGGCAAAGGTCATCATTATGGATGAACCAACGGCTGCTTTGACAGAAGCAGAGACCGAACATTTATTCCGCGTGATGCAGCAACTGCGGGCACGTGGCGTATCAATCGTCTACATTTCCCATCGAATGGAAGAAATCTTTCAACTGTGTGATCGGATTACAATTATGCGAGACGGTATTTCTGTTAGCACGGAGGCGATTGCTGCGACGTCATTTGATACGGTGGTCAAGCAAATGGTCGGTCGTGAATTGACCGAACGTTTTCCGCAACGAACACTGCATCGAGGTGAGCGCATTCTCGAAGTGAAAAACCTCACGAAAAAAGGTGTATTCAACAACATCTCACTGACGGTCGACAGTGGTGAAATTGTCGGTGTGGCTGGTTTAATGGGAGCGGGTCGCACCGAAATTATGCGTGCCTTGTTCGCAATGGATCGTTACGATAGCGGTGAGGTCATCATTAAGGGCGAACGTAAAAAATTACGAGGGCCAAAAGAAGCGATAAAAGCGGGAATGGGTTTTATTACCGAAAATCGTAAGGATGAAGGGTTGATTCTTGATTTTTCGATTAATGATAACATTGCCCTTGCCAGTATTGCGGATTTTTCGCCACATGGTGTGATGCTCGAAAAAGACGAGCGCACCTTTACCGGGATGTTGGCGAAGCGACTTGCTATCAAAATGGCCTCGCTTGATTTAGCGGTAGGATCACTTTCTGGTGGGAATCAACAAAAGGTTGTTATTGCCAAATGGATAGGGATTGGACCGCAACTTTTAATTATGGATGAACCGACCCGTGGTGTCGATATTGGCGCCAAACGTGAAATTTATCAGTTGATGAACGAGCTGACGGATCGAGGTGTCGGCATTATCATGGTGTCATCAGAGCTTCCTGAGGTGTTAGGTATGAGCGACCGTATTGTCGTTATTCACGAGGGCAGGCTTACGGGTGAGCTCAGTCGAGCAGAAGCAACGCAAGAAAAAATAATGACATTAGCAACAGGGGGGAACTAAAGATGAGCATCAAACGTTTTGGAGAAAAACTAGTACCATTTATCGGCTTGATTTTACTCGTGGCGATTGTTGCCATTATGAATCCAGCCTTCTTAGAACCATTGAACTTACTGAACTTATTACGTCAAGTGTCGATTAATGCATTGATTGCCTTCGGGATGACCTTTGTTATTTTAACCGGTGGTATTGATCTATCGGTCGGTTCGATTTTGGCACTTTCTAGCGCCTTTATGGCTGGTATTATTGTGAGTGGTGTCGATCCAATTATCGCGATTGTGTTAGCCTGTGTTATCGGTGCTGTACTCGGTGCTGTTAACGGCTTATTGATTACAGTTGGGAAAATGGCACCGTTTATTGCAACCTTAGCAACGATGACTATTTTTAGGGGGTTGACCCTCGTCTACACAGATGGAAATCCGATTACTGGTCTAAGTGACAACTTCCTCTTTCAAGCGTTTGGTCGTGGCTACTTATTCGGTATCCCCGTACCTGCCATTACGATGATTGTTACCTTCATTATCCTTTGGTTTATTTTGAATAAAACCGCGTTCGGCCGCCAAACGTATGCCTTAGGTGGCAATGAAAAAGCGGCAATTATTTCTGGCATTAACACGAGCAAAGTGAAAATTATGATTTATGCGTTAACAGGTTTGTTAGCCGCATTGGCGGGGGCGATTTTAGCATCACGCCTTGATTCAGCACAACCAACAGCGGGACAATCGTATGAACTTGATGCGATTGCAGCTGTTGTGTTAGGAGGTACGAGCTTAGCCGGTGGTAAAGGTCGGATTATCGGCACCTTAATCGGTGTGCTTATAATTGGGACATTAAATAACGGGCTTAATCTACTCGGCGTGTCTAGTTTTTATCAGATGGTCGTTAAAGGTGTCGTTATCGTAATTGCCGTCTTAATTGATCGAAAAAAAAGTAAAGCATAGGGGTGAATAGTAATGAAAAAAATCAGTATCTTGCTCATTGCAACGTTAGTCATTCTCAGCGGCTGTTCCTTAGAAGCACCTGGTTGGGCTAAAAAAGAACGGCAGATGGATGCCAAAAACATTACCATCGGGGTCTCGATTTCAACCTTAAATAATCCATTCTTTGTTTCCGTTAAAGAGGGCATCGAAACAGCAGCAAAAGCGGCTGGAATCACTGTTAAGATTGCAGATGCGCAAAATGATTCGTCGAAACAAAGCAATGACGTCGATGATTTAATTCAACAAGATGTCGATATGCTCTTAGTTAATCCAGTTGACTCAGCCGCAATATCAGCCGCTGTTAAAACGGCCAATGATGCTGATATCCCTGTGATAGCGATTGACCGTTCAGCTGATAAAGGTAAGGTTGAAACACTCGTCGCTTCAGATAACCGCGAAGGTGGTAAAATGGCGGCAGACTTTATCATTGCCCAACTCGGCCAACAAGCCAAGGTGGCAGAACTTGAAGGCACACCAGGTGCTTCTGCAACCCGCGAACGAGGCGAAGGCTTTCATAGTGTTGCCGACACGAAGCTGGCCGTAGTCGAAAAACAATCAGCCGATTTTGATCGCACAAAGGGCTTAAATGTCGCCGAAAATGTGTTGCAAGCGAATGCAAGCATTACTGCCATCTTTGCCCAAAATGATGAAATGGCGCTTGGTGCTGTTGAAGCAGCGAAAGCAGCCGGCAAAGATATTTTAATCGTCGGTTTTGATGGCAATGACGATGGACTCAAGGCGGTTAAAGAAGGTAAAATGGCCGCGACGATTGCTCAACAACCAGAATTGATTGGGCAAAAAGCAGTGGAAGCTGTCACAGCAATCGCGGACGGTAAAACATTAGCAAAAACAATTTCAGTTGATTTGAAGTTAGTTACTTCTAAAAAATAAGAAAGGCTACACCCTTACTAAAACTCACTTTTGATTGTTGAAAGTGAGTTTTTTTGATTTTTCCTGTTGACAAGGATAGCATAAAACGGTAAGATGAATTTCGAATCCTCATCAATTTACTCGGGATAAAAACAAGGAGTGTGAATCATGACTATTACATTAACCATTATTAACTTAGTTATTGCAGCCATTATTATTAGTCTGTTTATCGTGATGCAAAAACGTAAAGTGTCTTTTTCTAAGCGTGTCTTAACAGCCTTAGCAGTTGGGGTCGTTGCCGGTTTAGCAATGCAATTTATTTATGGATCGGCCGACGAAATTACAACGATGACAACCGACTGGTTAGGTCTTATCGGGAACAGTTACATTAAATTTTTACAAATGGTAGCAATACCTCTTATTTTTGTATCGATTGTAGCAGCGTTCACGCGTTTACAATTGAAAGCGAATGTTGCTAAAATCGGCTCAACCATCATTGTGGTGCTTGTCGTTTCAGCAGCGATTGCCGCGGCAGTTGGGATTGGCGCTGCTTTACTGTTCAATCTCGATGCTAACAGCATTACCCAAGGGGCATCAGAGATTGCCCGTGCGCAAGAAATTCAAGACAAGGCAGCCACAATTGATTTGACATTACCACAAAAAATTGTTGAGTTTATTCCAAGTAATGTGTTCTTAGACTTTACTGGTGCTCGTGCCACGTCGACACTAGGGGTTGTTGTTTTTGCTTTGTTTGTAGGGATTGCTTACACAAGCGTCAAAAACAAACAGGTGAAAGAAGCTGCTTTTTTTGCGAACTTAATTGATGCCTTTTATGCCATCATCGTCCGCATCGTTCGAATGATTATTCAATTAACGCCTTATGGGGTGTTTGCCATTATTGCTAATACAACAGCAACAAGTGATTTAGCAGCGATTGGAAAACTGGGGACGTTCGTTATTGCTTCGTATGCAGCGATTATTGTGATGTTCATCATCCACTTGGTCATTTTAGCCTTTGCGGGTATGAGTCCTAAAGCCTACCTTAAACAAGCGATGCCAGTGTTAACGTTTGCCTTTACCTCACGTACGAGTGCGGGTGCCTTACCGTTGAACATTCAAGCTCAAGAACGGATGGGTGTTCCGAGTGGGATTGCGAACTTCGCCGCGTCGTTCGGTCTATCGATTGGGCAAAACGGTTGTGCTGGTATTTATCCAGCGATGTTAGCGATTATGATTGCGGTCTCAACTGGAACAGATGTCACTTCATTTAGCTTCATCGCAACGGTAATTGCCGTTGTGGCAATTAGTTCATTTGGTGTGGCAGGTGTTGGTGGTGGTGCAACATTTGCGGCAATCATCGTCTTATCTGCGTTAAACTTACCTGTTGGTCTTGCCGGTGTGTTAATCTCAGTCGAACCATTAATCGACATGGGACGTACTGCCTTAAACGTCAGCGATTCAATGGTGGCTGGTGTTGTCACAAGTAAGGTTGATGGTAGCTTTGATAAAGAAGCTGCAGATAAACCAACAGCGACAGTTAGCGCCTCATAAGATAGCCTGACAGTCTGAGTCTCTTAAACATGAGAGACTCAGGTTGAGACTGAAGATAAACGCTGTACTAGGTCGTTACGACTTGCTCGCTCGGGATTACGTACTATCGGTACGCGCACCGTCACTCGCTCGTCGTGCCTACTAGAACGAGAGGATATAACACCGTTTCTTTTCAGTCAAGTCATTTTGTAGCCAAAGTCACTGTAATAGCATTACAAAGAAAATGAAGTCTGTTTAGACTTTGTCTATAATCTGAACCTGAGTCTCTCAAACATGAGAGACTCAGGTTTTTTTGGCTCTATGTCAAATAGTGTTGTTATTCAAAAGTTAGTAAAACAAGTCATTTTTGCAGCTACCTTTTTTGGTAGCTGCTTTTTTTGTAGTCATTCCTAATGTGAAGGACGCTTTCTGCGGGTGACGCTTCATCCTCCGCGCTCCGCTGTGGGGTATTCAGCTGCCACTTTTCCCGCTAGAGTCGCCTTCACAAACGTCATGACACTGCACGTTTATTATTGAGGCTCTCGCGTATTAAAAGACAGTAAAAGAGTCAATTAATTACGAGTTGGGAGCGATGCGTTTATGATTGAATCCGAGTAGAATCCTGTTTCTGAAATTTGAAAAGTTACGGTAACCAAACGAAATCCGTTTAATCACTTTTATTTTGTTATTGATCCCTCCTAAATGCCCGTTGGAATCCTTGTATTTAAAGCTATTTTCGATTGCAAGTAAATGCTTGTTTAATGTTTTTAAACTGCGTTTCAGTTGTGAAGAAACGAAAGGTTTTTTAGTCTGAATCAGTGATTGGTAAGCAGGGGGATTTTTGTGTTGTAGCGCAATCAGTAATTGCTGTGCTAGTTCGTACGTTTCTTTGAATTCAACATCCAGTGTCATAAAGTAATCGATGATTCCTCTCGAACTTTTTTGTCCGTTAAATAAACGATGATAGCGATAATCAAAATCGCTTAAGTCTGTTTTGTTTTTGAGAAGTAATTTCCAATACGCTTTGAGTTTACGATAAATCTTTTTATCTTCTGAGTTTGAAATATCATAACGGTTCATGAGTTTAATGCGTGTTTGATTAAGGGAACGTGTTACTAATTGGGACAAATGAAAACGATCGATAATGCAATCTTCTAGATGGGAGGATATCAATGATTTCATATTTTTTCGCATCAGTGAAAATAAAACGCATCTGACTATCAGCACTCTTTACCGATTTGAATTCATCCATTGAAAGATGTAGAGGAAGCCTTTGATAGTTCGGTTTGAATTGAGGAGACCATTGGTGTAAAGCACGATTAACAGTAGTTGTTGAAACACTCTGTCTAAAAGCGATATCTTTTTCAGAAGTAATAAACTGCCCTTCGGCAGCTAGTGTTTGAATGATGCATTTGGTGATAAAACAATTTCGTTTTACCATCGAAGTTGAAGCGATAAAGGTTGTTTTACATCCTTTACATAAGAAGCGTTGCTTCTTTAAAAAGAGATAGGTTGGAAGGTTATTTGTTTTAGGGAGTGTGATACGTGATAGTTTAGTTCCGTGTTTAATGAGTTTAACTGTTTTATTATTAAAGCCGCAATTCGCACACCGTGAGGGTGTGTAAGAGCGTGTACCCAAATAACAAGTGCTTAAAACACCTTTAATTAACTGAGTTAAACACCATGTTTTTGGAAAAGAAATAGTTTCATCTGTAATTCCAGAGGAATTCGCGATATTATTAAAAGTGATAGCTGACATTGTCGAATCCCCCTTATAAATTTGTTGTGGTGACTTAATATTATAGGGATTTTGAAAATGTTGCTATTTTTTTGCGAAAAAATAGGCATCAGTGAAAATTCACCAACACCATAAATTATAGAACCGTTTTTTTATAGGAACTAATCGTTAGTTTGGCGTGAAAAGCGTGTGGTTCTTTAGCGGTTATCATCCAGTGAGCGTAATGTAGTCGTAAAGGATGTCCGCAGCAAAGGACTTTGTTTTTTAAAATACTGTGTAAAAAAGAAGGTGGAGAAATACAAGTGAAATCACCCAAGTTTAGGCTTTAAATACTAGAGGGATAAAAGTACTTTAAAGCCCGTTAAAAACTGCAGTGATTGGAGAAAATAACGTTTGGACTATTTTCCGTCGTTGCGTTATTTTTGAAATCACCCAAGTTTAGGCTTTAAATACTAGAGAGATAAAAGTACTTTAAAGCCCGTTAAAAACTGCAGTGATTGGAGAAAATAACGTTTGGACTATTTTCCGTCGTTGCGTTATTTTTGAAATCACCCAAGTTTAGGCTTTAAATACTAGAGGGATAAAAGTACTTTAAAGCCCGTTAAAAACTGCAGTGATTGGAGAAAATAACGTTTGGACTATTTTCCGTCGTTGCGTTATTTTTGAAATCACCCAAGTTTAGGCTTTAAATACTAGAGAGATAAAAGTACTTTAAAGCCCGTTAAAAACTGCAGTGATTGGAGAAAATAACGTTTGGACTATTTTCCGTCGTTGCGTTATTTTTGAAATCACCCAAGTTTAGGCTTTAAATACTAGAGGGAATAACGACCTAGAACGGTGTTTATCTTCAGAATCAAGCCTCTCAATGAAAATTATTGAGGGGCCGTTTTATCCTATAAAGCATCTTTGGCTTGTTCCAGTTGTTGCAGCACTTGTTCAAAACCGGTGCCACCGAAACTGTTACGACGCGCAACGGCTGTTTGAGGTTGTAACACGGTATAAATATCTGCCTCAAACAGTGGATGTGCCGCCTGTAATTGTGCGAGCGTTAAATCGGCTAAATAATGCTGCGCTTGAATACATTGCAGTACGAGTTTGCCGACAATTTCATGTGCTTGCCGAAAGGGCACTTGTTTAGCTGCGAGGTAATCGGCTAACTCGGTCGCATTGGAGAAGTCTTTCGTAGTTGTTTCTGCCAGATGGTCGACGTTAACGGTCATCGATTCGAGCATGCCTGCCATAATCGTGAGTGAGCCGGCTAACGTATGAGCGGTATCAAAGACGCCCTCCTTATCTTCTTGCATGTCTTTATTATAGGCGAGTGGAATTCCTTTTAAGACAGTCAGTAATCCGACTAAATCACCATACACACGGCCGGTTTTACCACGAATGAGTTCAGCCATATCAGGGTTTTTCTTCTGCGGCATGATGCTTGATCCGGTGGCGAATGTATCAGAAAGCTCGATAAAGTTAAACTCATCAGTACTCCATACAATAAGTTCTTCACAGAGGCGAGATAAATGCATCATCACGAGTGAAGCGTTACTTAAATATTCAACTGCGAAATCACGGTCACTGACTGCGTCTAAACTGTTAGCGTAAGGCTTTGAAAAACCGAGCAAGTCCGCACTCAAATGACGATCAATCGGAAAGGTTGTGCCCGCTAAGGCACTGGCACCTAAAGGTGAGAGATCGACCCGTTTGAGACTGTCACGAAAACGTTCTTTATCACGTTCGAGCATCCAGAAGTAAGCGAGGAGGTGATGAGCAAACGAAATCGGTTGTGCCCGCTGTAAATGGGTGTAACCAGGCATCACGGTGTAGACATGGTCGGTCGCCAACTGAACGATGACTGCTTGCAACTTAGTGAGTAAGTCGGTGGCATGAATGACTTCTTTCTTTAAGTAAAGGTGCAAATCGGTGGCAACTTGATCGTTTCGACTACGGCCGGTGTGTAGTTTCCCGGCAACAGGGCCGATTTCATCATGTAATAATTGTTCGATGTTGAGGTGAATGTCCTCATTCGCCTCGCGATAAGTGAGTTCGCCAGCCCGTGCCCGTTGTGCTAAGGTCGTTAGTCCACTTTTAATTAAGGCAACATCGTCAGGCGGCAAGATACCAGTGGCACCAAGCATGCTCACGTGTGCGAGGCTGCCTTGAATATCTTCGGCTACGAGTTGTTGATCAAAACTGATTGAGGCACCAAAGGAATCGACCCATTCCTCATTCGTCGCGGCAAAGCGACCGCCCCATAATTTACTACTCATGCACGCCTGCTTTAGCATGTAATTGTACTTCGGCGTTGACTTTGGTCGAAAGTCCCCACAGCTTAATGAAACCAACGGCTGCCTCTTGATCGAACGTGTCTTCAGATGTGTAAGTTGCGAGGTTTTCGTTATAGAGAGAAGTCGGTGATTTACGTCCTACTACAATTGCTTGTCCTTTATACAGTTTGAGACGCACCGTACCAGTAACGTTTGTTTGAGTTTCTTTAATGAAGGCAATCAACGCTTTTGTCAATGGGTTAAACCAAAGTCCGTCGTAAATCATTTGTGTTAATTTCAACTCAACAGTTGGTTTGAAATGAGCAGTTTCTTGAATCAGTGTAATTGATTCTAACGCCTTATGAGCGGCAATTAACGTCATTGCGCCAGGTGCTTCATACACTTCACGTGACTTAATACCAACGACACGGTTTTCGATATGATCGATTTGACCAATGCCGTGTTTACCAGCGATTTTATTCAAATCGGCTACAATTGCCGCCGGTGATAGAGGCACACCATTGAGGCTAGTAGGCACACCTTCTTCAAACGATAGTTCAATCAGTTCAGGTTGTTCAGGTGCATCTTCTAAATTGGCAACTGTTAGCTCGTAAGCACCAGCTGGCGGGGTTGCCCACGGATCCTCGAGCACACCACATTCAATGGCACGGCCCCATAAATTTTGATCGACTGAGTAAGGGTTGTCTAAGTTGATTGGAATCGGAATAGCATTCGCTTGGGCATAGGCAATTTCTTCTTCACGCGACCACTTCCAATCACGTACAGGCGCTAGCACTTTAATGTTAGGAGCGAGTGCTTGGAAGGACACTTCAAAACGAACCTGGTCGTTTCCTTTACCAGTACAGCCATGCGCGACGGCAACTGCCCCTTCTTGTTCAACGATTTCAACAAGTTTTTTGGCAATTAAAGGACGGCTTAAGGCTGAAATAAGCGGGTATGCCCCTTCGTATAGCGTATGAGCTTGGAGCGCAATCAAGGCATAGTCCTCAATAAATTCATCAACAACATCTAAGACGATTGATTTGACAGCACCAACGGTTAAAGCCTTCGCTTTGACGAAGTCTAAATTCTTTCCTTCGCCGACGTTTAAACAAACGGCAATGACGTCATACCCTTTATCCTGTAACCATTTAATTGCAACTGATGTATCCAATCCACCTGAATAGGCTAATACGACTTTTTCTTTCATCTGCTTAATCCCCTTTGTATATATATGCTTAAATATATTATATTTATGCACTAATCATACAACTATATCGGATAATACGCAAGTTGTTTTTGCATACTTATGTAAAAAAACTTTGTTATCTGCATAATTATTAATTGTAGATGGTACATTTAATTGTTAATCTGAAATAATCAACCGTGTTTGAGGAGTATGCTTTGGTATATTTGCGTGATATTTGGTATGATTACGAGTGACAATACATAGTGATTAGAAAGCGAGTGTACAAAGAAGTGAAAAAACCATTAGATTATTTATTTTGGTACACTGTTTCTCATTTTGTTATCGATGAGAAGTACCGTATCATCCATTTAAATGAAGAAGAATTAGAAGTCTGGATTGAAAATACAACGAATAGAGACTTGCCAATTATACGTTTATCGCAGCGTGATGTCACTTGGCGTGTGCTTGTTGAACGTGATTTTAATCAAGTCGTTCATGTGATGAGTCAATTTCGCAAAGAATTAAACCGTCCGAAACTGACATTAGCAAATATTTATTTATGCGAAAAAACACTCGAAACAAGTGGAATGTATAACGAAACAAAAATGAGCGAGGATAAAACCATTACCATTAACAGTTATGTACTCACACCAACAGAACAAGCGGCTGATATGAGCTTGTTGGCGGCGGACTTTAACTGGAACACTGAGAAGATGTTGCCACTAGCGGAACAAACGAATGCAGCAGTCGAGGAGTTAAAAGTGAAGATGGTTTCGCATTTGAGTGCGAATGTGCAACTTCCGGCTAAGAAAACCTGGAAAGACCAATTTTTATGGACCTATTTACTGATTGCCATTAATGTGCTCGTTTTTCTAGCGATGACGGTGATGGGAGGAAGTACCGATACGTATGTACTCACCTTGTTCGGGGCAAAGATTAATGAGTTGATTGTGGCTGGTGAGTGGTGGCGTCTTATTACGCCGATGTTCCTTCATATCGGATTTACCCACCTCTTAATGAACATGGTGTCACTCTTTATTATTGGAACTTTGGTTGAACGTATTTTTGGCGGCTGGCGCTTTTTAACCATCTACTTTGTTGCCGGGATTGCAGGTGTCATCGCGAGCTTTGTTTATTCCGACAGTTTATCTGCCGGAGCGAGTGGCGCAATTTTCGGCTTGTTTGGTGCATTGCTCTATCTCATCATCAAAAAACCGCAAATTTATTGGAAAACATTAGGGGTAAACGTCTTGTTCTTACTCGGAATTAACCTCGCCTACGGTTTTGTTGTGTCGAATGTTGATCAATATGCTCACATCGGTGGCTTAATTGGTGGATTGTTTATGGCTTACTGCGTCGCAATTAAGGGGCAGTACGTCGATTGGAAACGGTGGGTGTATGTTGCCTTAACTGTTGTTATTTTCAGTTATTTTGTGGTCATCGGCTACCGTAATGTGAATGCAACCAGCGATCCAGCCACTGGAAACGCTGTTGCGATGAGTTATATTGAACAACACAAAATGGGCAAAGCAAAAAAAGTGGTTGGCGTTATCGAAAAAAATAACTATAATGATTATGTAAGCGATTTTTTACTTGGTACAATTGAATTTCAAAAGGGGAATCATGCGGCCGCAATCACAGCATTAGAACGAGCGATTGCGCAAGAACCTAATTTCCCTGAAGCGTTCTATAACCTAGCATTAGTGCATCAAGCGGATGGGAACCGGTTGAAAGCAATCGCGGCCGCTAAGCAGGCGAGTGCCCAGAGCAGTGATGCGAGCTATAAGGCGCTGTATGAAAAGTTAAACGAATCGAACTAAAAGAGGTGTACGATGACAATTAAAACTGTCTTTGATGTGCAACAATTGTTAAAAAAATTTGGTGCCTTCATTTATGTCGGTAACCGCAAAGCCAGCCTAGAAATGATGGCGACGGAAATAAAAGAACTTTTTGATCATCAATTAATTGAGACAAATGATTATGCGGCGGCACGACTCGTCTTGCTTGGTGCGATCCGTGAAGAAGAAAATGGAGGGATTGGCGTATGGTTAAAAAATTAGTAGGGATTGATGTGGGTGGCACGTCTGTTAAATTTGCCATTGTGAGCTTGACTGGTGAAATTGAACAAAAATGGACGATTAAAACAAATATTGCAGATGCTGGTTCGCACATTGTACCGGACATTGCCAAGTCGTTAAACAACAAACTGTTGGAACTAGCTATAGAGAAAGACAATATCGTTGGTATCGGAATGGGAACACCTGGTTCGATTAACTATACGAACGGTACGGTAGTCAATGCCTTCAACTTAAACTGGACAACTGTTCAGCCAGTGAGTGCGACGCTAACAGAGTTGACCGGTTTACCTGTCTATCTTGATAACGATGCCAACGTGGCAGCCTTAGGTGAAGGGTGGCAAGGTGCGGGTGATGGTGAATCCGAGGTTGTATTTGTGACGTTAGGAACAGGTGTCGGTGGTGGTGTTATTACGAATGGTAAAATTGTTCGCGGTATCGCCGGTGCAGGTGGTGAAATTGGTCATGTGACGGTTGAACGAGATGGTATTGCTTGTACCTGTGGAAAAAAAGGCTGTTTAGAAACGATTGCCTCAGCGACCGGTGTTCTTAATGTGGCGCGCCAACAAGCCCCATCTTCAAAAGCCAATTCGACATTGCGTGATGACTTATTATTAAACAATTCAGTCAGTGCCAAAGCTGTATTTGATGCGGCCAAGGCATATGATCCGTTTGCCCAAGAAGTTGTTGCCTATGTGGCACAATCGCTCGGCTTTGCCTTAAGTCACATTGGTAACTTATTGAATCCGTCGCGGATTGTTATTGGTGGTGGTGTATCCGCTGCGGGCGATGTGTTGATTGAACCTGTGCGTGATGAGTTTGAAAAGAATGTTTTTAGCACTGTGAAACAAAGCACTAAAATTGCAGTGGCAACACTCGGGAATGACGCTGGTGTTATTGGGGCTGCCTCACTAGTGTTAGCGGAACAAAATTAGTAGTCATTTTGAGACGTAAAAGTGACGAATTATTGAATAACTTAAAGATATTGTAAAAAAATAGCCACAAACAAAAAAGTATTCGCTGAGCGGATACTTTTTTTCTGTTTCATCAGCAACTGCTTTGTTAGACTAAAACAGTATTAGGATAACGAGGAGGTTTTTTTAGCATGATTGAAATCAGTACGACGATAAAATCAGTCGCTCAAGCAAAGGCGTTGCTTGAGGTTGGTGTTACAAAATTATTGTTCGGTGAAGATACCTTTGGTTTGCGCTTGGCTCATTCCTTTAGCCGTGCCGAACAACGTGAACTAATCGCGCTTGCTCATTCTTATGGGGCGAAAGCTTGCGTCATGGTCAATGCATTAATGCATAATGAACAAATTGAGCAATTACCGGACTATCTCACGTTTTTAAAAGCGGCGGGTGCCGATGAAGTGATGGCTGGTGATCCAGGTGTGTTTCAAATCATGAAACAGCCAGAGTACCGTTTGCCGTTTATTTATGATGCACAAACGATGGTTGTAAGCGCCCGACAAATCAATTTTTGGGCGAAACGAGGCGCAAGCGGGGGGATGTTAGCGCATGAAGTACCTTATGAAGAACTAACGATGCTGGCGCCACAACTCACTGTGCCTGCGACCTTTTTAGTGTATGGGGCATCCTGCATTCATCAATCACGACGTCCATTAGTACAAAATTATTTGAATTTTATTAAAAAAGATGACCTTATTACAAAGGAACGTGGTCTCTTTATTTCTGAACCACGCAAAGACGAAACCCATTATTCAATCTATGAAGATGTCAATGGTACACATATTTTTGCCAATCATGATGTCAATTTACTCGGACAGCTTGATAAGTTGCTAGCGATTGGTATGCATGACTGGAAACTAGATGGTCTGTTTGTGGAGGAAGGGCGTTTTGTTGAAATTGTCGCGTTGTTTGTCACGGTGAAACGTTTGTATGAAACGGCTGCGTTTAAAGAGACGATGTTACTAGGGCTATCAGAAAAACTGACGCACTTACATCCTAAAACACGTAGTATGGATACGGGATTCTTTTTAATGGATCCCGAAGCAGTTAAGTAAAGGAGTGTTATGATGACAAAAACATTAATTCGTCCTGAGGTGTTAGCACCTGCGGGGACGTTAGAAAAATTAAAAACAGCGATTCATTATGGGGCAGATGCCGTCTATATTGGAGGCGAAGCATTCGGATTGCGATCACGAGCGGGAAATTTCACTTACGATGAAATGCGCGAAGGGGTCGCCTTTGCTAAGGCGCATCAGGCAAAAGTATATGTTGCGGCCAATATGGTGACACATGAAGGTAACGCGAAAGGCGCAGGCGCCTTTTTTAGAAACCTGCGCGATATCGGCATCTCGGCGGTCATTGTATCAGATCCGGCGTTAATCGAAATTTGTATTACCGATGCCCCGGGATTGCCTGTCCATTTATCAACACAGGCTTCTGCAACAAATTATGAGACCTTGAATTATTGGCAAGCTGAGGGATTAGAACGGGTTGTGCTTGCGCGAGAAGTGTCGATGGCCGAAGTTGCGGCCATGCGTGAAAAAACGAGCGTTGAAATTGAAGCGTTCATTCATGGGGCGATGTGTATTTCATATTCAGGCCGTTGTGTCTTGTCTAATCACATGTCTAAACGAGATGCGAACCGTGGTGGTTGCTCACAATCATGCCGTTGGAAATATGATTTATTCGAAGCACCAACACCGGCGACGCATCAATCGTTAGCGACAGGTGAAACTGTTGAACCGTTTTCGATGAGTTCGGTAGATATGACCATGATTGAACATATTCCCGATTTGATTCAAAATGGCGTGAACAGTTTTAAAATCGAAGGGCGGATGAAGTCGATTCATTATGTTTCGACCGTCTCTAATGTGTATAAGGCGGCTGTCGATAGTTACATGGCTGATCCGGACAATTACGTTTGTAAGCAAGAATGGATTGATGAGTTATGGAAGGTATCGCAACGTGAACTGTCGAGTGGTTTTTATTACGGCCGACCTAGTGAAAATGAACAGTTGTTTGGTGCGCGCCGCAAACTGCCTGTTTATGCTTTTGTTGGGCAAGTACTTGCCTACGACAACAGCACACAAATGGCGACGGTTCAACAGCGGAATGCTTTTAGTGTTGGGGATGAGGTCGAATTTTACGGGCCGGGATTCACTCACTTTGAGCAAACAATTACCGCAATGGAAGATGAAGACGGCATTGCGATTGAACGTGCTCCAAAAGCGATGATGACCGTCTATCTACCTGTTAAACAAGCGGTTAAACCCGGTGATATGATTCGCAAGAAAAAATAAATGTGAACTGAGAAACGTGTCGAATGCGAATGCTGCATTTGACACTTTTTTTATTGGCGTAAATAAGGGTATTATGAGGTGGCTAAATGAGCTGAAACGTCTAACTGGCCGTTTGAAAGGAGATTGTTTAGCGTCTGCGAATAGGTATAACATGAAGGAGGCGAAAGCATGCGAAAACGAAATGGTTTTACACTGGTGGAAATGCTGATTGTGTTAGTCATCATTTCAGCTTTATTACTACTTATTTTGCCGAATGTGATGCAGCATACACAAACAGCACAGGCTAAAGGCTGTGAGGCACAGCGCAATATGGTTGAAAATCAGGTGATGGCTTATCAAATGGATACAGGAAAGGTGCCGACAGTGACGCAACTGGTCAACCGGGGCTATTTAAAGAAAGGTCAAGATCAATGCGCAGATAAACGCAAAATTGTGATTGCAAAAGATGGCACCGTTACGATTAAATAAACGGGCCTTTACAATCGGAGAACTACTGCTTGTCTTAGTGATTGTGATGTTGTTAGCGGGAATCTCGTTTAAAGGCGTATCACAGCTTCATACGCAACTGAACAGTTTTTTTAGTCTGAAACGAACAGTCATGCATCATCAACTTGCACAAATGCGAGCATTGGAAACAAAACAAACACAGGAGGTGCGTTATGATCTGCTTAAGCAGCAGCAATTATTTGGAACAATCAGTGAAGATTATCAAGAGATGACAATCGTAAAGGCAGCGCCGAGATACCGTTATAATAGCGCAGGAGAGGTGAATCGGTTTGATACGTTAATATTTGAAACAGCTCATCATCAATTCAAAGTGGTGATGCACATTAAATGGGGGCGGATGCGACTTGAAAAAACAGAACGGTTTTATCTTGATTGAACAAATGCTCACCTTGATTATTTTAATAGTTTGTTTGACGAGTATTGTCGTTTTTTTTATCAGATTGAAGTGACGAAGCGTGAAGGTGATAAAGATAAACAGGCCTACGCTGTTATATACCATGTCAGCCAATTTGGGACTCCCACCAAAGGAGACATGTGGTTTGATGGACAGCTGTATCGGTGGCAACTGATAAAAAAAGCAGAGGAGTGGCAGGTGGTGGTTGAAGATGAAAAGTGGCGATGGTGGGCCACCGAAAAAAAGATTACGCGCGAACGGCTTTACGCTGATTGAGGTACTGGTTTCCTTGTTGATATTGCCGTTGGTGATGCAATTAATTGTCGGTATTACACAAAGCGTTATGCAAGTGCAAGAACGTTGGCTAGTGCGACAAACAGAAACGGATTGGCATTTTATGCTCATTCAACTGCAGCGCTTAGGCGCTGATTTGCGGACAATCAACACAACGCCAACGAAATTAGGGTGGTATTTAAACGACGGTGAAGCACTTCATTTTCAACTGAAAAATGACAAGTTAATGATGACGACTGCCAAAGGCGGTAATATCACGTTGTTGTATGAAGTTGACACCGCCAACAGCTCTTTTGAAGCAAGGAGTCAGACAACAGCATGGCATATTGAATTGAAGGGACGTGGTTATTATTATTTGGAAACGCCAGCGCCCTCATAATGGTTTTGCTTATGTGTATGCACTCGGCATTTTAATGATGACTGCCTCAGTCGCAGGTGGCATTGCCTCGGTGGCACAACTTGAACGACAAATTGATCAATCACTCAAGCACTATTATGAACGAGAAATCCGAGTGAATTTGACTAATAAAAGCGAATCCACCTTGTTGAATCGCGAATAAATTGGAAAGGTCGCGAACGCGCGACTATGTCCCGTCGCAAGTAGCGGACTTGAAATTTAGAAGCTATTAGGTGGATGAGCTGGACCAATAAAAGCGAATCCACCTTGTTGAATCGCGAATAAATTGGAAAGGTCGCGAACGCGCGACTATGTCCCGTCGCAAGTAGCGGACTTGAAATTTAGAAGCTGTTAGGTGGATGAGCTGGACCAATAAAAGCGAATCCACCTTGTTGAATCGCGAATAAATTGGAAAGGTCGCGAACGCGCGACTATGTCCCGTCGCAAGTAGCGGACTTGAAATTTAGAAGCTATTAGGTGGATGAGCTGGACCAATAAAAGCGAATCCACCTTGTTGAATCGCGAATAAATTGGAAAGGTCGCGAACGCGCGACTATGTCCCGTCGCAAGTAGCGGACTTGAAATTTAGAAGCTATTAGGTGGATGAGCTAGACCAATAATATGAAAAACATCGACTTCTTACTGTCGATGTTTTTTCGTTCGTATCCGTTACAAAATTAAATATAATCAATTGATTCAAATAAAGGCAACATAATGCTGAGGTAAATCATAATGATAAAGGTGCCGATAAACAGTAACAATAAGGGCTGAATCAAATTGAGTAGCCGTTTTAATCCGCTTTTTAGTTGTGCATTACAATAATGATGGCAGGCTAATAATTCTTGTGGTAGTTTGCCACTGCGTTCACCGTGCTGGACGATGGTAACGAACAGCGGTAAAAAAAAAGGGTGTTTCTGCAAGGCTTCACTAAAGCTAAGGCCGCTTTGGAGTTCATTGTTTAACTGCACCGCCACATCTTTAAAGAGGCCGGTATGATTCGATTGGCTTAATTGTAAAATTTGTTGCAAGGAGAGACCGCTTTTTAACAATAGACTGAATTCACGTGCGAATAGCTGCGTGTAATACAATTTAGCGATGTGTGCAGATAGACGAAACTCGCTCCAAAAGAGCGCTTGCTGATAGGCTGATTGATGTGCCAACCAATGCTTAATCGGAATAAAGAGTCCGATGCTAATGATGGCGGTCCCAATTAGGCCATAATGGGCCTTTTTTAACAGTAGGAGTAAAAAAGGGGGGGAAGCCTCGTTGTGGGCAAATAATAATTCGATTTGAGGCACAATGAAGGTCTGTAAGAGTCCGATGACGAGGGCAAGCACTGTCAATAAAACGAACGGGTAATACAACAACCGTCGTAACAATACCACTTGTTTAATTTGATAGTTCATCGCGGTCGCACAATCGTGCAAGGTTTGCTTGAATTGCCAATGTGTTTTGGAAAAATGTAACTGTGCACAAATAATGGGGGGAAACTGCTGGCGCCTTAAACAACTATCGAAGCTAAGTCCACTGTTTAAATCATGTTGAAGCGCCTTGAAGAACGCTGTTCGCTGAGGATAAACCTGCTGTAAAAAGCGTAAACCATCTTCAAGGCTTAAACCATTGTTGAGTAAATCACTTAGTTGCTGTAATAAGGCGGCGTGAAATTTTTGGTTAGTTAGGCGGGTCGATAAAGCCATAGCGGACTCCTTTCTTAAACAAGTACGGAAAACGTAAATGTGCTGGTAACTGGTGGGTGTGTAGTAAAGAGTCAAGTCGTTCAGCGGTGACGATTTCATAGATAAGGGCTCGTTGAAGTGGTGGTGAGAGGGTACGATGCGTCAGCGTTTGCGCCAAAGAAATGAATTGTTGGGCAATGACAGCCTCGACAGTTTGTTCAATATCTAATGCAGTGACACCAAAGTTATTTAAGCGAAATAAGACTCCGGTAGCATCAGTGGCATGGATGGTCGCCACGACTAAATGACCAGTTAGCGCGATTCTAATCGCCATTTGGGCTGAAAGAGCATCACGGATTTCGCCAATCATCACGATATCAGGATCGTGTCGTAAAATTGCTCGGAGAACGACGTCGAAGGTGAACTGCGCGTTCTCATTAATTTGAAATTGTAAAAAAGCGGATGAGGGCCGTTCAACGGGATCTTCAACCGTAATGATTTTACGATTGTAATGAGCGGTGACATGTTCGAGTAAATGAGCAATCGTTGCGGTTTTGCCACTGCCGACTGGTCCGCTAAATAAGAGTAAGCCTGTTTTCTTTGTGATGAGCTGATACAGTTGTTTTCGTTGTGTATCGAATAACGCTAACGGTGCCGTTATGTGTAAAGGCACGCAGCGAATGACAGCTGAAGGCTGGGAGCGAAAATTAGGAATGAGTGAAAGGCGTAGGCTAGCCGCGTCGATGCCAGCTAATTGCAATCGTCCGCTTTGCGGTAGTTGCTGTTCACCCATATCAAGCCCACTGTTGTATTTTAGGTAAGTGAGGCAGCGTTGGGCAACATCTAACGGTAAAGTGGTCAGTATTCTTAAATCGGAGCCAGATCGCAGTTGGATGAGGTAGCTGTTTTCTAAGGGGGTGAAGTGAATGTCGCTGTAATGTTGTCGTAAGGCTAAAGTAATATAGCGCTGGCAAAGATTTGCAATGTCGATACCATCAACTCCTTCAAAAAAAATCCACGTGTGCTTGTCAATAGTTAAAAAGGGTCCCTTATATCCTATTCGTGATGTGATACAATCCCCCTTTTTTTACCTAAAAACGAATGATTATCTCTATAAATACCATTAATGTTTGTTTAAAACGCAAGGTAAGCGGTTACAAAATAAGTAAATATAAAAAAGAGAGGTATTGTCGGACAATTCGGAATATGTTATGATGAAAGGGTAAAAAGTGAATAGTTTAGTGGCTGAACATAGTGAGAGAGCATGCAAAAAGCATCACCGAAGGGGCAAGTGTTGCGACACGAAACTCTCAGGTAAACGGATTACTATGGGACACAGCTCTGAAATTCTGGCTCATCATCAGATAACAGAGACGCATGAGCTAAAAATGCGTCCTTTTTTATGCGTGCTGTAAAAAGGGATCACACATCTATGAGAGGAGAATGGCAATGAGCGAATTAAAACGTACGCCGATTTTTCCAGGGTATGCGGCTTTCAATGGCAAAACAATTGATTTTGGAGGTTGGGAGTTACCCGTTCAATTTAGCAGTATCAAAGAAGAACACCAGGCTGTGCGCGAAGCAGCAGGGTTATTTGATGTGTCACACATGGGTGAAATTACCGTCGTTGGGCCAGATGCAGTTGCTTATTTGCAACATTTACTCACGAATGATATTAGTAAAATAAAAGACCAACAAGCACAATACAATATTATGTGTTATCCCACCGGTGGCTGTGTCGATGATTTAATTGTCTACCGTCGTCATGAAACCTCGTATTTATTAGTCGTGAACGCAGCCAATTGCGAAAAGGATTACGACTGGATGCAAGCGCAGCTTGAAACCTATGATGTGACCGTTACGAATGTATCTGAGACGTATGGTCAAATCGCTATCCAAGGACCAGCTGCAAGAGCAATCGTGCAGCAACTAACAGAGACAGACGTGTTAGCGATTCCACCGTTTTATTTTAAAGAGAACGTCATCATCGCGGGTCAACCAGTGATGGTGTCACGGACGGGTTACACCGGTGAAGATGGTTTTGAAATCTACATGGCGAGTGCGGCAGCTTTAGAAATTTGGCAATTATTTGCTGAATTAGATACCGTTTTGCCAATTGGTTTAGGGGCGCGTGATACACTGCGATTTGAAGCGGCTTTATCCTTATATGGTCAAGAAATCACAGCAGATATTTCGCCACTTGAAGCCGGTCTAGGTTTTGCAGTCAAGCTCGATAAAACAGCGACCTTTATCGGTCAAGCGGCCTTAATTGCTCAAAAAGCGTCAGGTACAATGCGTCGTATCATCGGTTTAGAACTGATTGATAAAGGCGTGGCACGCCATGGTTATCCTGTGTTGAAAGATGGGGTTGAAGTGGGGGTCGTTACTACTGGAACACAGTCCCCAACCTTAGGAACAAGTATCGCCCTTGCCTTAGTTAATCATGAGGTCATTGATGAAACGACCTTCGATATTCAAGTGCGTAAACGCGTGTTACAAGCGAAAAAAGTACCGAAAACATTTTATAAACGTAGCCGATAGGAGGAGACAGCATGAACGAATACCGTTATTTACCACTGACTGAGAACGATAAAGCAGAAATGCTCCAAACGATAGGTGTGGATGATGTCGAGGCATTATTTGCACCGATTCCGCAATCTGTCCGTCTGCCTCGAGATTTGAACTTAAAGCCAGCTGCAGATGAAAATAGCCTCGTGCGAGAGTTGTCACGTTTGGCAGCGAAAAATGTAACAACGACCACCCACACGTCTTTTTTAGGTGCCGGTGTTTATACGCATGCCATTCCAGCAGTGGTTGATAGTATGATTTCACGTTCGGAGTTTTATACGGCCTATACACCGTATCAACCTGAAATTTCACAAGGTGAATTACAAGCGATCTTTGAATTTCAAACGATGATTGCCCGCATTACGGGGATGGAATTGGCAAACTCATCAATGTATGATGGTGGTACAGCACTCGGAGAAGCAGCAGCATTAGCAGCTGGCGTCAAAAAACGATCGCAAATCTTAATGAGCGAACTCGTTCATCCCGAGTATCAAGCAGTTGTGCAGTCTTATTGTGAGGGGCGCGGCGTTGAAGTTGTGCTTGCAAAAGCAAAAGACGGGCTAACTGACGTTGCCTCTATCAAAGCTTTAATGACAGATGATACAGCGGCAGTGATTGTGCAGTATCCCAACTTTGTAGGACAAGTGGAACCCATCGCAACTTTTGCTGAGTTGGCGAACGCCAATAAATCCTTGTTTATTACATCGTCGAATCCATTGGCTCTCGGTTTACTGACACCACCAGGGGCAGTAGGTGCTGATATCGTCGTCGGTGATTCACAGGTGTTTGGTATTGCTGAATCATTCGGTGGTCCTCATTGCGGTTATTTCGCAGTTTCTAAAAAACTAATGCGGAAGGTACCTGGTCGCTTAGTCGGACAAACGGTTGATGAAAATGGTAAACGTGGCTTTGTCTTAACATTACAAGCCCGTGAACAACATATTCGTCGTGATAAAGCGACGTCAAATATTTGTTCGAATCAAGCTTTAAACGCTTTAGCATCAAGTATTGCAATGGCATCGCTCGGAAAACAAGGGTTGGTTGAGACGGCCAATCTCAACTTCCAAAAAGCTCATTATGCCCGTCAACAATTTGAGGCTAAAGGCTTCAAGGTGACTTATGGCCAACGTCAATTCAATGAATTTGTCGTTGAGTTTTCGCAGCCAATCGCGCAGCTACAACAGCTACTCATTGATGAAGGCTTTATTGGCGGTTATGATCTCGGTCGTGATTATGAAGGGATGGACCATCAGATGTTAATTGCTGTCACTGAGGTTATTCCTAAAGCAGAAATTGATCGCTTTATTAACGTACTGGAGGTGGCAAAATGATGACAACAGCAACGTTACCACTCATTTTTGAACAAACAAAGGCAGGGCGAGTGAGCTATAGTTTACCACCGCTTGACGTACCAACAGTAGATGCAACAGCGATTCTCGGTGTCGAAAACATCCGTCAAGTACCAGCGGAACTTCCTGAAATGGCGGAATTAGATTTAATTCGTCATTACACACGTTTATCAAACCATAATCATGGTGTCGATTCAGGTTTTTATCCATTGGGTTCATGCACGATGAAATACAACCCTAAGGTAAATGAAGTAACGGCGCGTTTAGATGGATTTGCCCATATTCATCCGTTGCAACCTGAAAACACAGTGCAGGGAGCCATGGGGCTCATGCACAATCTACAAGAAGATTTGAAAGAAATTACAGGGATGGATGAGGTAACATTGCAGACTGCAGCCGGAGCTCACGGTGAATGGACTGGGTTAATGCTCATCCGTGCCTTCCATTTAAAGAACGGTGATACGAAGCGAACAAAAGTTATTATTCCTGATGCAGCTCATGGGACAAATCCTGCTTCAGCAGCAGTGGCAGGGTTTGATGTCATTACCGTTAAATCTAATGAAAAAGGACTTGTTGATATTGAAGATTTGCGCCGTGTAGCCGATGAAACAACAGCAGCGCTAATGTTAACCAATCCGAATACGCTTGGTTTATTTGAAGAAAACATCGAACAAATCGCTGCTATTATTCACGAGGTCGGCGGTAAGGTGTATTACGATGGTGCCAACTTGAACGCGGTGATGAGTAAGGCACGTCCTGGCGATATGGGCTTTGATGTCGTGCATCTCAACTTGCATAAAACGTTCACTGGTCCACATGGTGGCGGAGGACCCGGTTCTGGTCCTGTAGGTGTTAAGGCTGACTTAGTGCCATTTTTACCAAAACCATTATTAATCAAAAAGGGCGATGCCTATCAGTTTGATTATAATCGTCCTGAATCGATTGGTCGTGTGAAGCCATTTTATGGTAACTTTGGTATTAATGTTCGCGCATACACCTACATTCGGACAATGGGGCCGATTGGTTTGAAATTAGTGACGGAGCATGCTGTTTTAAATGCGAATTATATTATGGCGCGACTCATGCCGTATTATGACCTCCCGTTTGCGGGGCCTTGTCAGCATGAGTTTGTGTTAAGTGGTCGTCGTCAAAAAATGCAGGGTGTGCGAACACTCGATATCGCGAAGCGGCTGTTGGATTTTGGCATTCATCCACCAACCACGTATTTCCCGCTCATTGTTGAAGAAGCATTGATGATTGAACCGACCGAAACAGAATCGAAAGAAACATTGGATAACTTCTGCGATGTGATGATTCAAATTGCAAAGGAAGCAGAAGATAATCCTGAAATCGTACAAGAAGCGCCACATACGACCTACATTCATCGTTTGGATGAAGCGCAAGCCGCACGTAAGCCACAAATTGTATGGCCAATAGCTTAACTAAATGATAACAAATAAAAAGCGTCTTTTTTACCGATTTTTTTATCGATAAGAAAGACGCTTTTTGGCGCTGTCAACTGTTAATCATATGACTATTTTGAATCTAAAGACTGGATTGTTAGACGCAGTTGATTGACAGATGTTTCGAAGTTGACTTGTTCAACAGCTGTTAAATTAAGGGCGATGATTTGTCGCAAACCGGTTTCGTTAATTAATGCAGGAGTACCAGTGAAAAGTCCGATTTCACCGTATTCACCGCGCTGAAAGGCAGAAACCGGTAAAATAGTGTTTTCATTATTTAAAATCGCTCTCACGAGACGAGCCGTACTCATCCCGATACCATAATAGGTTGCTTGTTTACGGTCGATGATTTCATAGGCTGCATCACGAACAGAGACATAGATGGTATTGAGATCATCTGCTGTAATGTTGTCCCACTCAATGATTGGTTTACCGCCAACCGTTGTATGGGACCAAACAGCCGTTTCAGAATCACCATGTTCGCCGATGATGTAGCCTTGAACGATGCGAGGATCGACGTTAAGTTTAAGGGCAATTTCTTTTTTGAAACGAGCGGTATCAAGAATTGTCCCTGTTCCAATCACACGGTTAAATGGTAAGCCAGATGCTTGCCATGCGATGTAGGTCATCACATCAACTGGGTTACTCGCGACGATGATTATTCCATCGAAGCCACTAGCCATAATTTCTGTTGTTACTTGTTCGGTGATTTTAGCGTTTGTATCAACGAGGTCTAAGCGGCTTTGTCCCGGTTTTTGATTGATACCGGCTGTTAAGATAACGAGTGCAGCGTCTTTACAATCCGCGTAATCCCCAGCATAAATAGTTGTTTTCGTATCAGCCCAAGCAATGCCGTCAGCTAAATCAAGTGCTTCACCCTCAGCCTTATTTTGATTGACGTCAATGAGGACGAGTTCGTTGCAGATGCCTTGGTTAACAATCGCATAAGCAATGCTTGATCCAACAAAGCCGGTACCGATAATTGCGACTTTACGTGCTGTTTTATTCATAATAATTACCTCCGTTTTGTATTGGTTATACGTTTAAGACTACGGAAGAGTCGGCACCTAGTCAACGGATTCTGGCATTGCGACTTCTGATGGAGTCATCACAAAAGACAATGATGAGGAAGTGCTAGCTTCCAGCAGCTATATCAAAAAACAGTTAACAAGATGTCGTATTACCGACACAATTGTGGTTCTATAATTTATGGTGTTGGTGAATTTTCACTGATGCCTATTTTTCGCAAAAAAATAGCTGCATTTTCAAAATCCCTATAATATTAAGTCACCACAACAAATTTATAAGGGGGATTCGACAATGTCAGCTATCACTTTTAATAATATCGCAAATTCCTCTGGAATTACAGATGAAACTATTTCTTTTCCAAAAACATGGTGTTTAACTCAGTTAATTAAAGGTGTTTTAAGCACTTGTTATTTGGGTACACTCTCTTACACACCCTCACGGTGTGCGAATTGCGGCTTTAATAATAAAACAGTTAAACTCATTAAACACGGAACTAAACTATCACGTATCACACTCCCTAAAACAAATAACCTTCCAACCTATCTCTTTTTAAAGAAGCAACGCTTCTTATGTAAAGGATGTAAAACAACCTTTATCGCTTCAACTTCGATGGTAAAACGAAATTGTTTTATCTCCAAACGTGTCATCCAAACACTAGCTGCCGAAGGACAGTTTATTACTTCTGAAAAAGATATCGCTTTTAGACAGAGTGTTTCAACAACTACTGTTAATCGTGCTTTACACTAATTGTCTCCTCAATTCAAACCGAACTAGCACAGCAATTACTGATTGCGCTAAAACACAAAAATTTCCCTGCTTACCAATCATTGATTCAGACTAAAAAACCTTTCGTTTCTTCACAACTGAAACGCAGTTTAAAAACATTAAACAAGCATTTACCTGCAATCGAAAATAGCTTTAAATACGAGGATTCCAACGGGCATTTAGGAGGGATCAATAACAAAATAAAAGTGATTAAACGGATTTCGTTTGGTTACCGTAACTTTTCAAATTTCAGAAACAGGATTCTACTCGGATTCAATCATAAACGCATCGCTCCCAACTCGTAATTAATTGACTCGTTTACTGTCTTTTAATACGCGAGAGCCTCAATAATAAACGTGCACGTCATGACGTTTGTGAAGGCGACTCTAGTGGGAAAAGTGGCAGCTGAATACCCCACAGCGGAGCGCGGAGGATGAAGCGTCACCCGCAGAAAGCGTCCTTCACATTAGGAATGACTACAAAAAAAGCAACTACAAAAAAAGCAACTACCAAAAAAGATAGCTGCAAAAATGACTTATTTTACTAAATTTTGAATAACAACACTTTTTGACATAGAGCCACAATTGTTAACTGTCCGAATCACTAGTTTTTAGTGTTTCGTAGCTGTGAAATAATCATTTTAGCATTAGCAAGGTTAAATTGATTACTTGCAATTAAGGCAGTCGTTACGGCTAATAGTTCATCTTCAGTAGCACCAGCACTCAAAGCCAGTGATTTGGCTTGTAAAGACATATGCCCTTTTTGGATACCATCAGATACAAGCGCTTTTAAGGCCGCAAGATTTTGGGCTAATCCAACCGCGGCGATAATACGTGCTAACTCTGTCGCGCTCGGTTTATTGAGGAGATCATGTGCCACGCGAGCCATCGGTAATAAGTGAGTGGCTCCGCCAACAGCTCCGACAGGTAAAGGGAGGGTGATGGTCCCGAGCAAATCGCCATTATCAGCCATCGTCCACTTAGAGAGTGGTTGATAGCGTCCTTGCTTAACTGCAAAGGCATGAGCGCCAGCTTCGATGGCACGTGTATCATTACCGCTCGCTAAAACGACGGCATCGACACCGTTCATAATGCCTTTATTATGTGTTGTCGCCCGATACGAATCGAGTTGGGCATAACGTGTAGCTTCAACAATTCGTTGGGCTAACCAGTTGCCGTCAAAGTCTTTTGTCGTTAGCGTTGTTGGTTTAATGACACATGATGCGCTTACGAGCGAGGTATCAGCGAAATTACTTAAAATCCGCATGAGAATTTCGCTGTTGAGCCAGTCTTTTAACACGATTGAAGTCGCCTCGAGAATGGTATTAATCATATTAGCACCCATCGCTTCCTGGACGTCAATCACAAGATGGAGTGTTAAATAGGTTTTGTTAGAATCCTCATCAGTAATGATGCGAGTTTCGATACGTTTTAAGCCACCACCACGCTTAATAAGCGAGGGATGGGCATTGTTAGCAACCTCAAAGAGTGCTGTTTCACGTTCGTGAATTAAGGCTAGGGCAGCTTCGAAATCATTAATGTCAGTGAAAATGAGTTGGCCGATCATCGCTCGTTCGTGGACGGTCGTCATAAAGCCGCCATTTTGTTTAACAATTTTGGCGGCATTACTGCTGGCCGCAATTACGGATGGTTCTTCGGTTACCATCGGAATATAATAAGGTGTGCCATCAATCATAAAGTGCATCGCTACACCAAGTGGGAGTGGAAACTGGCCGATTTGATTTTCAATCATCCCATCGGCAATCGCGTGGTCTAGCAATGCTTCGGTTAATAAGCTGGCCGTTTGTTCGCTCGTTAAAACACCAGAATCAATCAGACTGGCATGTCGTTCGGCTAATGTTTGTTCGTAAAATTTCTTCATGCGAGTTAAGCCTCTCTTTCGTTATGCACGTTCAATTAGCACTGCAACACCCATCCCGCCACCGATACAAAGTGATGCCACGCCAAGTGCTGTTTGCGTTTCGTTTAAATTGGCAATTAAGGTCGTTAGAATCCGAGCCCCTGAAGCCCCAATCGGATGACCAAGCGCGATTGCGCCACCATTAATATTAATTTTCGATGCAGGGATTTTTAAATCGGTCATTACGGCTAAAGATTGGGCAGCAAAGGCTTCGTTCAATTCGAATAAATCAATCGCCTCAATTGGCAGGTCTGCTTTTGCGAGTAATTGCGTCACTGCATAAAAAGGCGCATAGCCCATCATTGCGGGATCAGTTCCGATTTCGACTGCTGCCTTAATCGTTGCTAAAAAGGGAATGTTTTGTGCAATCGCATCGTCTTTTGTCATGAGCACAAGCGCTGCTGCCCCGTCGTTAATAGTCGAAGAATTACCGGCAGTGACACTACCGCCTGCTTTAAAGACAGGTTTCAGCTCCGCCAGTTTGGCGAGTGTTGTTTGCGGTCGGATTGATTCATCGACTGAAAGAACTGTACCATCTGCAAGGGTAACAGGTGCGATTTCAGCAGTGAATTTGCCAGCAGCCTGTGCGTTAGCGGCCGTTTGTTGTGAGTTAAAGGCAAATAAATCTTGCGCCTCTCGACTAATATGATGATGGTCGACGAGGTTCTCGGCAGTGACACCCATCGCATAGTGTCCGAAGGCATCGGTTAAACCGTCTGAAAACATGCTGTCACTCAACTGTGTTGTTGCCACATTAGCCTTATCTTCACGTTTAAGGAGGAGTGGGGCCTGTGTCATGTTTTCGGTACCGCCAACGACGACGGTTTGAGCCAATCCGAGTTGGAGTGCTTGTTGACCGAGCATGACCGCTTTTAAACCTGACCCACACACTTGGTTGACTGTCATAGCAGTCGCTGTTTGCGGGATACCGGCATGGATGGCTGCTTGGCGAGCGGGATTTTGACCCAAACCAGCTTGTAAAACATTGCCTAAAATAACTTGGTCAACCTGGTCAGTTGAAATGTTGGCCCGCTTTATGGCAGCCTTAATCACTTGTGTTCCTAGTTCAACAGCCGAGACATTAGTATACATGCCGCGGAATTTTCCAATCGGTGTTCGTGCTGCGCTTACAATAACAATTTCTTTCATAATAAACTCCTTTGTTGGTGTTCTGAGTAGTGGTGTAATCGTTGCTTACATTATACCATTTCAGTTTGAAAACGAACACCAAATAACGGTTGTGTTATCAAAAACAGGCACCCATTAAAAAGATATATAAAATCAGTTGTAATTAGTTGTTTTTTTTAATAGACTAGAGGCATATACAAACACTAAAAATAAAATAGAAAAAGGTGTTAGCGATGAATATTGGGATAGACAAGATGAGTTTTTACACACCAGCCTTTTATGTTGATATGGTTGAATTAGCAGAGGCGCGTGGGATTGATCCAAATAAATTCACGATTGGCATTGGTCAAGATCAAATGGGATTTGCTCCGTTAAGCCAAGATGCAGTTACAATGGGCGCTAATGCAGCGTTGAACATGTTAAGTACCGACGATATTGCCGAAATCGATTTAGTGATTTTTGCCTCAGAATCAGGCATCGATCATTCAAAAGCAGGAGCTGTTTATATTCACCGTTTACTCGGACTACCTAAAAACTGTCGTGCGATTGAATTTAAAGAAGCCTGCTATGCAGCAACGGCAGGTTTAAGTTATGCACGTAATCATGTTGCGGCCCATCCGACTAAAAAAGCGCTCGTGATTGGTTCCGATATTGCCCGTTATGGCTTGAATACACCAGGTGAGCCGACCCAAGGTGCTGGAGCAGTAGCGATGTTAGTCGCTGCAGAACCGCGTTTGTTAGTATTGAACGATGACAATGTCTATTTGACCGATGATATTATGGATTTTTGGCGTCCGCTATACTCCGAAACAGCCTGTGTACAAGGTAAGTATTCAACTGAGCAATACATTCGCTTCTTCAATGATGTTTGGGAACAATATCAAGCCAATACAAAGGCAACGTTAGTTGATTTTGCGGCACTCTGCTTCCATCTGCCATATACGAAGATGGGTAAAAAGGCCTTGGATACGATTATTGAGACTGCGAGTCCTGAAAAAGCAGAAGCTTTAATGGCCTACTATCAATTAAGTACGAAGTACAGTCGTCAAATTGGTAACATCTATACAGGCTCATTGTATTTAGGTGTACTGTCGTTGTTAGAACATGATGAGACGTTGATGCCAGGTGATCGTTTAGGTTTATTCAGCTACGGTTCGGGGGCAGTCGGTGAATTTTTCAGCGCAACCTTGGCACCTGATTTTAGAAAACAACTGTATACAACCGCTCATGCGGCACAATTACAGGCACGTAAACAATTAACGATTGCAGCGTATGAAGACTTGTTCGTTGCAAGTTTACCAACTGATGGCTCAACCTATCAAATCGATGATAGCCTTGATCAAGCACCGATTAAGCTGACAGGTATGAGTGAACACATGCGGCTGTATACAAATAAGTCGTGTTAAAAGTTAGTAATAAAAAGGTCAACTCGAAGGAGTTGACCTTTTTATTTACCGACTATTTAAAACGATGACGCCATTGCGGTGGTATTATCGGACACGCCGAAGAGCTGCTCGTTTTTTTGCGACGTCGGGCAACGAAGCGATAACACGTATCGCGCAATGAGCGAGGCAGTGCATAAGCAAGTGGGCTGATGTACTGTAACCCTTTAATCTGTCGTAAGGTTTCAATCACTGCTGTTGATTCAACGGCTATGTTTGAACCGCTGATGAAGATAAGGCTGTCTTGTTTAATCGTCAGCTTACGCTCAGTGCAGAGCGTTTCAAAGTAAGCAGAATTGAGAGCTGTAAAGGTGAGTCGCTCTTGCTTATCATGCTTCAACAACCAAATAACGAAACCGTTACACATTAAACAGTCGCTATCAAAGGCAACGATAATCATCGAATCCCTCCTTCTGCTGTTTAGACTTCACCCTCCCTTTATTATAAGAGGATAAAAGGTGCAACTTTTTTAGCATCCGAGGCTAAAAATGATGGCTAAACCTATAGATAAGTGGTTAAATAAGCTATAATGAGAGGGCAGATAAATCATTAGGGGGTCAGTAAATGAAGCTTTCATGTATTCAAACGACGGTCTTTTTTGGGGAGCCCCAAAAAAATTACGTTGTGATTGAACAGAAAATTAGAGCAGCGGCAGCAGCTGGTGCTGATGTGATTGTGTTGCCAGAAATGTGGAATACCGGGTATGCCTTATCTGACTTAGCGATGTTAGCCGATGTTGGTGGTGAGCAAACGAAACGTTTTTTAAGTCAACTCGCACAGCAATTGAAAGTTAATATTATTGGTGGTTCGGTGGCTGTTAAAGAAGAAAAGGGCTTTTATAACCGTACGTATGTTATGAATCGTTCTGGCGAACTTGTCAGTCAGTATGATAAGGTGCATTTATTTGGTTTAATGGCCGAAGATGAATACATGCAGGCAGGGAAAACAGACCATGTGTTTACGATTGATGGCATTACACAAAGCAGTTTGATTTGTTACGATTTACGCTTTAGTGAGTGGGTAAGACAGCAGGCGTTGCAGGACGCTCACATTATTTATGTGCCCGCACAATGGCCGGAACCACGGTTGCATCATTGGCGGACGTTACTACAGGCGCGGGCGATTGAAAACCAGTGTTTTATCGTCGGTGTCAATGTGGCAGGAAGTAATCCGGCAAACACTTTTGCGGGACATTCACTCATTATTAATCCGTGGGGTGAAATTATTGCAGAAGCGGATGAAAGTGATTCGATTTTGCAAGCAGAAATTCAGTTGGAGGCTGTGGCCCAAGCGCGGGGAAGAATTCCCATCTTTGCAGACCGTCGACCAGATCTCTACAACATAACAGACTAAAAAAGGAGTTGGCAAAGATGAACGGATGGACACGATTAAACAATGCGATGACAAATAAAGGGACGGCGTTTACAGCGGCTGAACGCCGTGAGTATGGCTTAGAAGGTCTGTTACCCACTGCAATCCAAACATTGGCAGAGCAAAGCGAGCAGGCTTATCAGCAATTTCTGAAACGCTCAGATGCAATGAGTCAACATCGCTTTTTGATGAGCTTATATGACACGAATCGCGTGTTGTTTTACTATTTAGTGAATCATCACGTGAGCGAAATGTTACCAATCATTTATACACCGACGATTGGTGATGCAGTGATGCAATATAACGAAGACTATACAACGCCAAAAGACGCCTTGTTTTTATCGATTAATGATGCGCCAGCGACGATTGAACGTATTATTAAACAACGGGCTGACTTGCAACCAAATGTAAAGATGGTTGTGATTACCGATGGTGAAGGTGTGCTCGGAATTGGTGATTGGGGGATTAACGGCGTTAATATTTCAATCGGTAAATTGGCGGTTTATACTGTTGCGGCTAATGTTAACCCAGCAGATGTTTTACCGGTCGTATTGGATGTCGGAACGAATAATGAACAACTACTAGCGAATCCCTTTTATTTAGGTAACCGTCATGCGCGTATAGGAGGCACTATCTACGATGGCTTTATTGAAAACGTCGTTAAGGCGATGACAACAACGTATCCGAACGTATTGCTACACTGGGAAGATTTTGGTCGAGCTAATGCGGCCCGTATATTAGCGAAGTATCAACCTGATTACTTAACCTTTAATGACGATATTCAAGGGACTGGTATTATGGTTGTAGCAGCTGCTTTAGCAGCATCGCAAGCGGCTGATATTCAGCTAAAAGAACAACGTGTGCTTATTTTTGGTGGTGGAACGGCTGGTGTCGGAGTTGCGACGCAGTTGCTAGATGAAATGACCCGTCAAAGCGGTTCTGATCAATGTAAGCAACAATTACACCTCTTTGATCGAGAAGGACTCGTACTCCAATCACAGCCGAACTTAACGACGGGACAACAACTGTTTGCTCAAGATGATGCGAACTTTAGTTGTGATACAGGTAATTTAGCTGCTGTTATTCGAGCAGTAAAACCGACGATGTTAATCGGTTCATCAGGTGTTCCGGGCGCATTCACACAAGAAGTGATTGAGGCAATGGTAGCTCATTGCGAGCGACCAGCTATCATTCCATTATCCAACCCGACACGTTTATCAGAAGCAACACCAGCTGATATTATCGAATGGACAAAGGGACAGGCGTTAGTCGTGACTGGGAGTCCATTTGCACCGGTTACTTACAACGGACAGACGTATACGATTGGGCAAGCGAACAATGCCTTGTTATATCCCGGTTTAGGACTGGGTGCAGTTGCAGCCCAAGCACAAAGTGTAACGATGGCGATGCTAAGTGCCGCTGCAAATGCAGTGGCTGACTTAGTGGATGCAAGCATACCTGGCGCGAGCCTATTACCGAACGTGGCCGATTTAAAAACAGCCTCGTTCGCTGTCGCTGTCGCTGTCGTCAAACAAGCGATTGCCGATGGTGTCAGTGCCGTAAAACTAGCAGATGCCGAAGCGGTTGTGCGTGCACAGATGTGGCAAGCACAGTATTGAACTAGAGGAATGAACGTAATTTAAAGTCGTTCTCAACCGCAGTGATTGGAGAAAATAACGTCTCGACGGTGTCTCAAAACTGCGTTATTTTTGAAATCACCCAGGTTTAGGGGATAAATACTGGAGAAATGAAAGTGAAATTGGCTCATTCAACAGCGTATAAAGCGTAAAGATCGTGCGAGTGATTATCTCCGATGCAAGCAAATAATTTTGATGAAAACGAACGTTCAATTCGACTTTGACTACAAAAAAAAAACGCCAAACGGCGTTTTTTTTTATTTTGATTTAGTTTTGCCTTTCCACCCTTGATAGCCAGCTTTTAATTGGTAAATATCTTTGGCCCCTTTTTTTGCCATTTTAATAGCAAAACGGTTGCTACGAGCAGCACCTTGGCAGTAAATATAAAGTGGTAAGTCAGTTCGTAATTCGTTTGAACGTTGACGGAATTGTGAAAACGGAATGTTACGGGCACCTAAAATGTGACCTGAATCAAATTCACGTTGTTCACGAACATCGATCAGTTGTGCTTTACGGTAACCTTTTTTGAATTCTTCTTCAGTTAAGCGAGTCACAATACGACGTGCGCGCATAATGAAGTACAGTTGGTAAAGAACAATGATGACAATAATTGCCAGTAAAGTAAATAATATGTTCAATTCGTACACCTCTTCTTAGTTAATCACTACTTTTTAATTATAACGATAATAGCTGACTTTATAAAGAGCTAAATGAATTTTAGTAGAAATAATCAGTTAGTTTGTTAAAGGTTGGTCATTAACAGCGCCTGTTTTTTGAAAACGTTCATCTGTCTTGAGTAAAGAGGGTTGTTTTTCAATCGCTCGCAATGCTTCGAACGAGGCAAGTGCGACTTCAACTTGCTTATCGGTCGGCTCTTTTGTTGTAAGCAGCTGTAACCATAAACCAGGGTAACCTAAGTATTTTAATAGCGGTAGCTGCCGGCATTTATTCGTTGCTTGCAATACTTCAAATGAGATACCCATTACTACAGGGATTAGTAAAATACGCGACAGTAACCGGAGCCAAAAAGGGTCGGTCGGAAAAAAGAAGTAGACGAACATCCCGATAATGACCGTGAATAAAATGAAGCTTGAACCACAACGATAATGGAGTCGAGTCGCTTTTTGGACATTCGCAACCGTCATTGCTTGTCCACTTTCGTAACAGTTGATGACCTTATGTTCCGAGCCGTGGTATTGAAAAATCGTTTTAATTAATTTTGTTTGCGAAACGATTAGTAAATAGCCGACTAACAGGCTTAATTTAAAGACACTTTCTAAAATGATTTGCGTGGCGTGACCGGGGAAAATCGGCTTTAGTATTCCCGCGATAAAGACAGGGATAAGTGTCAACGCGAATTTAGCAAACAGAAAGGTAATGATACCTAACAACGCCACCAGGACGTATACCCCCGTATCGATTAGTTTTGAACGTGATTTTTCAGGTGCTACTTCATCGACTTCTTGTTGTTCAGCCGAAAAAGTTAGATGCTTACCGCCAACCTTAGTAGACTCAATTAACGCGATAATCCCACGAACGAAGGGGATTTTTTTTAAGCGTCTGGCCCAGTTAGGGGACTGACGTTCTAAGTAATAGTAGGTCAGGCTGTCATCGGGGAGACGGACGGCAGTCACGGTATGTTTACCCGTGCCAAACATGACGCCTTCAACAACAGCTTGACCACCATAAACACTTTTAGGTTCCATGCAATGATGCTCCTTTACTTTATAAAATCTACTGTTAAGTATAGCATATCTGAGGCAGATTACGGCCGTCTGATGGTTAATCCCTCTAAAAAAACAGGCTTTTGTGAATATTCGCACTTTGATGAAGTTATGATATAATAAAGCAGAAAATAAGACGACGACAGGAGATGCTGACATGGAGAGATTAACAAACATACGACAAGCAATGAAGAGTAAAGCAATCGAGGCCTTATTGTTAACGAGTCCTTATAACTTACGCTATGCTACTGGATTTACAGGCTCGACTGGTATCGCCTTAATTACGCTAGAAGCGGCCTACTTTATTACTGATTTTCGCTACACAGAACAAGCGGCGGAAGAATGCCAAGACTTTGAGATTGTTGAGCAACACTCGAGTATGTACGCCGAAGCAAATAAGTGTTTAGCGCAGCATCAGCTCGCAACCGTTCATTTCGAGTCCGATTTTGTGAGCATGACGTTGTATAAGACATTGCAATCGACTTTTACGGCTACATTAGAACCAGTAAGTGGTGTGATTGAGCCGTTACGAATGATTAAAACACCAGCTGAAATCGCGATTGTCAAACAGGCAATTGCAATTAGCGACCAAGCGTTTACTGATATTCTTAATTTTATTCGACCAGGAGTGACAGAGCAAGAAGTATCAAATGAATTGTTATTTAACATGATGCGTCAAGGCGCAACCGGTGCTTCGTTTGATACGATTGTGGCTTCAGGTCATCGTTCAGCGATGCCACATGGTGTTGCCTCAAATAAGGTAATTGAAACAGGAGATTTTGTTACCCTTGATTTTGGGTGTTACTACAATGGTTATGTATCAGATATGACTCGGACGATTGCAGTCGGTCAACCGAGCGCGCAATTACGCGAAATTTATGATGTCACTCTGGCGGCGAACGAAGCTGTTATTCAACAAATTAAAGCAGGGATGACGGGTGTGGCTGTTGATAAGATTGCACGTGATGTTATTAGTAAAGCTGGTTATGGCGATGCGTTTGGCCATTCACTAGGTCATGGCATTGGCTTGGAAATTCATGAAGGCCCTAACGCCTCAATGAAATCAACACATGTGCTACAACCCGGCCATATTATCACGGATGAGCCTGGTATTTATTTGCCAGGTGTTGGTGGTGTAAGGATTGAAGATGATATTCTCATTAAAGAAGACGGGATTGAAGTATTAACACAGTCATCGAAAAAATTACTTGTTTTATAGTCTATTGACCAATCGTACAAAAACTGTTCTTGTTAACTAGAAATAGTTGTCGAGAACAGTTTTTATTTAAATATATGTCAAAATGTGCTAGAATTAAGCGGAGAATGTCCACGAAAAGTGGTATATTAGATGTGGCGTATGTCTATCAGACGCGTAAAAATTTTAGAAGAACATAAGGGAGTGCATATAATGTTAACACTGAAAGAGATTAAAGAACTTGTCGCGGTCATTGATAACTCATCTTTGACTGAATTTGCCTACAAAACAGAGCAAGGTGAAGTTGTACTTAAGAAAGAAACACAAATTGTTGCAGCGACACCTGTTGCACAAACGATGGCAGCACCAACGCCAATTGCTACTATAAGTGAAACAGCAGCGCCTGTTGAAGTAGTAGGAACTGCAATTCAATCACCGATGGTCGGAACATTTTATAGTGCCTCTAACCCTGAATCGCCTGCTTTTGTTAAGGTCGGTGACCGTGTGTCTAAAGGGCAAGTTGTTTGTATTATTGAAGCAATGAAATTGTTTAATGAAATTAAATCTGATGTAGATGGTGTCGTTGTCGAAGTGCTTGCTGAGAGCGGACAACTTGTTGAATTTGATCAACCACTATTTAAAATTAAAGAAAACTAAGGGGACGACAAAATGATTAAGCGTATTTTAATTGCTAACCGTGGAGAAATCGCTGTTCGAATTATTCGTGCCTGCAAGGAACTTGATATTGAGAGCGTGGCTATTTATTCAACAGCAGATAAAGAAGCGCTGCATGTTCAATTAGCAGACGAAGCATACTGTGTTGGACCAGCACCATCAACTGAAAGCTACTTAAACACAAGTAGTATTATTAGTGTTGCTAAACTAACAAACTGTGATGCGATCCATCCCGGATATGGCTTCTTATCAGAAAATCCGGATTTTGCTGAAATTTGCCGTGAGTGTAAACTGATTTTCATCGGTCCTTCACCCGAAGCAATTTCACAAATGGGAACAAAAGATGAGGCCCGTGAAACGATGCGTGCCGCTGGTGTACCAGTTGTACCAGGGTCTGTTGGCATTGTAGCAAGTATTGAAGATGCTCGTGAAATCGCCGAAGGCATTGGTTACCCTGTCATTATTAAGGCAACAGCCGGTGGTGGTGGTAAAGGTATCCGTGTCGCTTATGATGAAGCAGAACTTATCGAAGGCGTTCAAATCACGCAAAAAGAAGCAGCGGCTGCCTTTGGTAATCCAGGTGTGTATCTTGAAAAATTCATCGAGGACTTCCGTCACGTTGAAATTCAAGTATTAGCCGATAATTTTGGGAATGCCGTATACGTTGGTGAACGTGATTGTACCGTGCAACGTCGGATGCAAAAATTGATTGAAGAATGTCCATCGCCAGCATTAACTGATGCGTTACGCGCGGAAATGGGAACAGCAGCTGTGAAAGCAGCCTTAGCGGTTGATTATTCTGGTGCGGGAACGATTGAATTTATTTTTGACCATCATCAAAACAAATTTTATTTCATGGAGATGAATACACGTATTCAAGTCGAACATCCCGTGACGGAATTAGTTTATGGTATTGATTTGATCAAAGAAATGATTTCTATTGCGAATAATAATCCGTTGAGTGTGACTCAAGCAGACCTTAAGAGTAACGGTTGGGCGATTGAATGTCGTATTAACGCGGAAGATGCGAGCAACAACTTTATGCCATCAGCGGGCTTGATTAATTTTTATCTACCGCCAGGAGGCTATGGTGTTCGTATTGATTCAGCTGTTTATCCAGGCTATAAAATTCCGCCTTACTATGACTCAATGATTGCAAAATTAATTGTGCATGGTGCGACACGTGAAGAAGCCATTGCCCGTATGAAACGTGCGTTAGCTGAATTTAGCATCGAAGGCGTTAAAACAACGATTCCGTTCCATCAACGAGTGCTAAAACATGAAAAATTCATCGATGCTGATTTTAATACGAAATTTTTAGAAACATACGATGTAATGAATGATAACTAATAAATTTGGAGGTGAAGCGAATGGTACAAGCGCTAAATCATGAAGAATTAGGTCAGGTGGAAGTCGCACCTGAAGTCCTTGGGGTCATTGCCAGTATTGCTGCTAGTGAGGTTGAGGGTGTTGTCGATATGCACGGAACTTTTTATAATGCACTCGCCGAAAAATTTGGGCGTGTAAATTATACAAAAGGTGTTAAAATAGATATGATAAATGATGCGATCGTTGTGGATGTCTATGTTACAGTTGCCTATGGTAAAGCAATTCCACTTGTGGCCGAAGCAGTTCAAGAAAATGTTCAATCAACGATATACACAATGACAAATCTTGACATCCGAGAAGTCAATATTCATGTGGTAGATATTCAAATTGTAAAACATGCTTAACAAGCAAAACGAGAGCATGTAAATAGAGGAGAAAAGAAGAAATGAAAAGACGTGAAGCACGTGAGAAAGCGGTTCAAATTTTATTCCAATTCAACTTTGATAAAGAGTTAACAGTCGAATTAGCCATTAATAACGTGACATCAGAACCTGATGAGTATTTAGTTAGCCTTGTTAAAGGGACGTTGGCAAAAGAAGCTGAACTCGATGAAATTATTAAAGCCCATCTTGTTAAATGGCGCATTGAGCGGATTAACAAAGTCGATTTAGCGATTTTACGCATTGCAACCTACGAATTGCTCTTTGATAAGGAAACACCTACAAATGTTGTTATTAACGAAGCAATCGATTTATCACGTTTATTTGGCGATGATCAATCGCGTAAATTTGTTAACGGCATGATGTCTAACATCGCAGCAGCTATCGACGAACAGTAACAACTAAGAACGATACTTTACACAATTAACCGAATTGAATGGGGGACGAATACATGGGTCACATCATCAATGGCAAACAGATTGCAGCACAAACGCAAGTATCGATTACAGAACGAATTGAAGCATTTACGGCAGAAACAGGGGTGAAACCTGGTTTAACCGTCGTACTTGTCGGTGAAGATCAGGCATCACAGGTCTATGTGCGTAATAAAGAAAAACGCGCAGTTGCTGCGGGGATTAATTCAGCAGTTATCCGTTTAGAGGCGACAACCTCTGAAGCAGAATTGTTAGCGGTGGTTGAACAATTGAATCAAGCTGAAGAGGTTCACGGTATTTTAGTGCAGTTACCGTTACCAAAAACAATCGATGCCGATAAGGTGCTCGATCGTATATCACCGTTAAAAGATGTCGATGGGTTTCATCCAATCAACGTCGGTAATTTGGCAATTGGCAAAGAAGCGTTTGTTCCATGTACACCAGCCGGAATTATTCGGTTGATAAAATCAACAGGCGAAACAATTGCTGGCAAAGAAGCGGTTGTAGTTGGCCGTAGTAATATCGTTGGTAAACCCGTTGCGCAACTGTTGTTGCAAGAGAATGCAACGGTAACGATTGCGCATTCACGGACTACTGATTTAGCGGCAGTCACAAAACGGGCCGATATTTTAGTTGTAGCGACCGGTTTAGCGAAGTTCATTAAAAAAGAACACCTTAAACCAGGAGCAATTGTAATTGATGTTGGTATGGATCGTGATGAAAACAACAGGCTCTGTGGCGATGTTGATTTTGATGACTGTATTGATGTTGCTGGTTACCTTACACCAGTACCGGGTGGCGTTGGTCCGATGACAATTACAATGTTGTTAGAAAATACCTTGATTTCAGCCGAACGTCATACAAACTAAAGTAAAAAGAACCGTTTAAACTTCAAAAAGGCCACTCTCAATAATGAGAGTGGCCTTTTTGGTGTCACCTGTTTTTATTTTGACTGATAAGCTGTGCACGGCAGATTTTTTTGATGAAACGTGGTAAGGCGTTATTAATATCCGATGGCCGTACCGTATGCTGAGTGTTTTTTAGGTCATTTAATAGACGAGTGTACAAATAAGTAGCGACTAAGGTTGCTTTTATTGGATAAGGTAACTGACTACAAAAGCCAGCAATAAGACCAGCTAGGCTGTCAGGGATATCGTCGGCTAATCCATCAGCACAAGCGATAGCACTGTAATACACCTCGTCATCAGTGCACACAACCAATTGTCTTTCTTTTAAAACAATAATAGCAGCGAGACGTTTTTGTTCAATTCGGAGTGAAAGAGGGGTCTGTTTACGGGTGTTGTGTTTTGCTAAATGGCGCCAAGTGCTCGCTTTAGGTGTTATTATGACCTTCTTTGTCAGTAGACGTGGTTCGAGGAGGCTATAAAGGGCAATGGCGTCATCGTCTAAGATTAATGTTTGTTGAGCTGTCACGTGTTCACAAACTACTTCGAAGACGGATTTTGCGTATTTATCGAGTCCCAGACCAGGTCCAATTAAGATGATGGCGGCCTTCTTGACAGCTACTAATAAATCAGCTGTGTTCATAAAGGAGAGCGTTTGACATTCTGGTAACAGATGTCTAAATGACGCACGAACATTTTGTGAAACGGCAACTGTCGTTGCTCCAGCACCAGCCTGAATGCAAGCTTGAGCGGCAAGAATGGTGCTTCCACCAGCCTTTTCACAACCGCCAACGATTAGAATCGCTCTTTTCTTATACTTGTGGCGCTTTATTTCTAAAAAGTAGGCATCGATTAGCTGTTGATTTAACTGTTTCATAGTAGGCTCCTTTCAGATTAATCGAACTGTTTATCAGTGAAGTATAAGCTAAAAAAATGAGGTCAAACAGTCAATGTGTATCATTGTTAAAAAAATTAGATTATTCATGCGAAAACGTGTAAAATAAAGGGGTATCATGTAGATGATGAATGTAGAGAGAATGGGGAGATTGAGATGACAAACATAAACTGGAAACAAGAGGTTGAGTCTCGTCAAGATGCAATGCTCGAAGACTTAAAAGACCTTTTACGTATCCGTAGTGTACGTGAAGATGATAAAGCAACAGCAGGCGCTCCATTTGGGCCTGGTCCAAAAGCAGCTCTTGATTTTATGATGGCAATGGGCGAAAAAGATGGCTTCACAACAAAAGTAATCGAAGATGTCGCAGGACATATCGAATACGGACAAGGTGAAGAAATTGTCGGTATTTTAGGTCACGTCGATGTTGTTCCGGAAGGCAACGGTTGGGAATCTGCACCATATGAACCAGAAATGCGTGATGGTAAATTATTTGCCCGTGGTGTCAGCGATGATAAAGGGCCAACAATGGCAGCCTACTATGGTCTTAAAATCATCAAAGAACTTGGCTTACCGGTTTCTAAAAAAATTCGTTTCTTTATCGGTTCAGATGAAGAAAGTGGCATGAGCTGCTTGAAAACGTATCTTAAAAATGAACAAATGCCAACAATTGCTTTTGCGCCTGATGCAGAGTTTCCGATTATCAATACTGAAAAAGGGATTTCATCAGTCGATGTTTCATTCGAAAATAACCGACCAGCAGAAAAAGGCGAGTTTGAATTAGAAGCATTTACAGCAGGTGAACGTTATAACATGGTTGCCGCAGACGCTAGTGCAACATTAACAAAAGTTGGTGACACAGCATCAATGATGGTTGCTTTCAATAAATACATCGACGCTAATACTGCATTAGAAGGTTCAATTGAAGCAACAGATGATACAATCACAGTATCAGTCATTGGTAAATCAGCTCATGCAATGGAACCACGTAACGGTGTTAACGCAGGTTTAGCGTTGTTACATTTCTTGTCAGGCTATGATATTGCTGGATCAGCGAACGACTTTGTATCGTTTGCAATGAAATATTTATATGATGACACGCGCGCAGAACACTTTGGTATTGCGGCAGAAGACGAGTCAGGTGATTTAACAATGAACGTCGGCTTATTATCATTTGGCAAAGATGGCGGTAAATTCGGTTTGAACTTCCGTTACCCGTACACATTCGATATGCCTACAGCTAAAGATGCGATTGCTGCAAAAGCAACAGCCTTTAACGGTAGCATCACTTTATTTGAAGATGAAAAACCATCACATGTCGATGGAGATTCATTCTTAGTAAGCACATTAGCGAAAGTATATGAAAAAGAAACGGGCGAAAAATCAGAATTGTTATCAATTGGTGGCGGCACATACGCACGTTACTTAACAGAAGCGGTTGCTTTTGGAGCGGCATTCCCAGGATCAGTTGATACAATGCACCAAAAAAATGAGTTCTCAGTATGGGAAGATTTAGTGAAGGCTTCTGTTATCTATGCTGAAGCGATTTACGAATTAGCAAAATAAAAGAGGTATCATCATTTTAATAAGGGAGTGAATAGGATGAACGTATTAGTTAAAGATAAAATCGTTGCAAGTGAAGCAGGTGTTGTGAGCATTGCTGATCGTGGCTATCAGTTTGGTGATGGAATTTATGAAGTGATTCGCGTGCTTAATGGTAAATTATTTACCGAAAAAGAACACATGGACCGTTTTTACTCAAGTGCTGAGAAAATGGAACTTGTTATACCTTATACGCGTGAAAAACTCACGGGTCTTATTTATGACTTGATTAAAGCAAATAATGTGATTGACGGTCATGTGTATTTTCAATTGACACGTGGGAATCAAGATCCACGTAATCATGCGTTTAACGATGACGCTGAAGGAATTATCACCGGCCAAACAAAAGCTTATCCCCGTGATATGAAAATGTTAGAAGAAGGTGTTACTGCTATTACAGCCGATGATATTCGTTGGTTACGTTGTGATATCAAAACATTGAACCTGATTGGCAACTGTATGGCAAAAACAAAGGCACAACGTGCAGGTGCTGAAGAAGCAATTTTACATCGTGACGGTACAGTGACGGAATGTTCATCATCATCACTATTGATTGTTAAAGATGGTGTTGTTAAAACACATCCGCTTACCAACTTGATTTTGCCAGGAATTACTCGTATCGTAATTATGGAAGCAATTGCTGCGGCTAATATTCCAGTTGTGGAAGAGGCTTTCTCGTTGGAGGAATTGTTTGCAGCGGATGAAGTAATGCTTGCAAGCACAGGGCACGATGCAACCCCAATTATTGCGATTGATGGCAAACAAGTTGGCGATGGTAAACGTGGCCCAGTAACAGCCGAAATTCAGCGTTACTATGATTTAAGAATTGAAAAAGAGTGTGGCAAATAGACGACATCTACCTGATGTATGACCGAAAAAACGTTGTTATAGTAAAGAATACAACCAATAAAAGTGTTTAACTTCAGTCTAAAACCACCAGCCTTAAAAGAGCTGGTGGTTTTTTTGTTGCGAAAGAACAACTAGTTTTTTTGAAAAACAGTGAAACTTGCATCTACGGAAACTATTCAATAATCGAACGTTTGTTGTCTTGACGTACGCGTTCTAACACTTTAGAATAAGAAGTGTATTATAAATATAATGGGTGAACAGTCACTAAAAAATGAGAGTTTAAAGTAGCAGATATTACCAATGAGAAGAATGGAAAATATTTGTTATAAACCACTCAATTAAATTAATTAGGAAGGAGGCACGACACAGATGACACATTATTTAGGACGACAATGGGATGAATTACAACCTGCTGGTGGCGAATCAGGCCAAGCCTATTACGCGACGAATCATGAAGGTAAGTTCTTTTTAAAACGAAATTCAACCCCGTTTTTAGCCGTCCTGTCAGCTGAAGGATTTGTGCCTCGTTTAAAATGGACACAAAGATTAGAAAATGGCGATGTCATTACAGCGCAGAAGTGGGCAAATGGCCAATTGTTGACACATGACGAAATGACGAGTGCACGTGTGATTAATATGATGCGTAGCATTCATACCTCGCGGGCGTTAAACTTATTGCTCAAAAAAATCGAAACGCATGTGATGTACCCTAAAGACTGGTTAGCTCATGTTAAAGTTGATCTTGAGCAAGACATTAGTCGTCATCCAGATGTACAACTAGCACTAAGCTATTTGCGTAACAATCAAGAACGTGTGTCGCGAGCAATGACCGCTGTTGTTTGTCATGGTGATGTCAATCATAATAATTGGTTGTTATCGGATGAAGATGAGTTGTTCCTTGTCGATTGGGAGGGAGCCGTTTTATCTGATGTTAGTGTGGATTTAAGCATGTTGCTCTATCTTTATATTCCGAAAGAAAAGTGGAATACTTGGTTGGAAGAATATGGCACCGTGATGACACCCTTATTACAAGTTAAATTAAAATGGTACATGCTCAGCCATATTATTTTAACAATTAAAACAAAGCATCAAAGTGGGCGACTAAATGAAATGAACAAATGGCTCTTGAAGCTAAATAAAGTTCTAAATGATGAGGAGTTATAGAAAATGCGTTTACGACATAAACCGTGGGCTCAAGAGAAATTAGAGTCACATCCAGAATGTGTCATCATGGCACCTGAACAAATGAAAGGCAAATGGGCAGCGTTGTTCGGTAATGACAACCCAATCCATATTGAAATTGGTACAGGTAAAGGTCAATTTGTAACCGGAATGGCTGAATTACATCCTGAAATCAACTACATCGGCATCGAAATCCAAAAAAGTGTCATGATTGATGTTCTTGATAAAATTATTGCGAAAGACTTAAAAAACATCAAACTATTACCAACTGATGGTGCGTTACTGACAGAGTTTTTTGAACAAGGTGAAATCAGTCAGATTTATTTGAATTTCTCGGATCCGTGGCCAAAAAAACGTCACGAAAAACGCCGTCTAACATCAGAGCCGTTTTTGAAATCATACCAAGATGTGTTAGTCCCAGGACAAGAAATCCATTTTAAAACAGATAACCGTGGTTTATTTGAATATTCTTTAATAAGTTTCACAAACTTTGGTTTAAGTCTCGAGTACGTCAGTCTTGATTTACATGCCTCAGAGATGGAAGGCAATGTTCAAACGGAGTATGAACAAAAATTCTCGGCCAAAGGCCAACCAATCTACCGTTGTGAAGTTAAATTCCATTAAAAAAACAGGTTGAAGCAGTCATTGGACTACGGCAACCTGTTTTTATGTAGTGCGTTATGCGATGGGAAATAAGTCAATCAGCAAACCTGATTTACTATCGGCAATGAACTCATAACGTTTGGTGAAATCGCTGTTTGAAAAGCCACCACGCAAGACGTCGTAAGCTAGGCCAAGATGTTGATAGGATTGAGTCTCATAAGAAATCCAAGAATTCTTAATGTCATAGCTATCTTTAAACTGAGCCTTGAGCTGTTGTAACACCTTGTCAGGGTGAGCCTGTTGTCGCGGTTCAACAATGTAATGGTAAGCAAGGTGTCCAACGGCTAAGCCGGTTAAAACACCCGAAATAAAAGTGATTGGTTTCATGCTGTTTACCTCTCTTTCAACTGGTCTGTTACTTTTCATTATACACTAATGTAAGTATGACGGTGAAAAAAGAGGGGTATAAGTATTTTAAAGAGTTATACTGTAATAAGCGTAAAAGTAAGTTATAATAAGTGATGAAGAGTCGAGAGGATGACGAATAAAATGGAAAACTATGGTCAAACGAAATATTTAGGGGTTACGAGAACAGTTAAAGTGAAAAATATGGATGAAAAAAATATCTTTGTGACGGACGGTTTTGAAGATATCTATAAAATGCCACGTGAATACTTAAAAGAAAATCAAACAGTCGAGTTAGACGAAGAATTAGAAGTGTTCATTTTAAATGATACCGATCAAGAAGTCATTGCTTCGGCTATCATTCCTAAAGTACAAATAGATCGCTACAGCTGGGGTGAAGTTGTCGCAGTCCGTCGTGATTTAGGTGTGTTTGTGAATATTGGTTTACCAAAAGATTTAGTCGTTTCAATGGATGATATGCCACCGTTGAAACAAATTTGGCCTAAAAAAGGCGACCGTCTCTTGTTAGCGATGCGGGTTGATGATAAAAACCGTCTTTGGGGTGTATTGGCGACAGAAGAAGTCATTAAAACGATTATAAAAAAAGCGGGCGAAGAACTGAAGAACACTAACATTTCAGGCACGATTTATCGTTTGATTCGCGCGGGTAGTTTCTTATTGACCGACGATAATCATCTGGCATACATTCACGAAACAGAACGTGATATTGAACCGCGTTTAGGTGAACATGTTGAAGGTCGTGTCATTGCAGTACGACCTGATGGAACGTTAAATATGTCATTACGCAAACGCGCACATGAAGCAATTGGTGAAGATGCAGGAATGATTGAAGCTTACTTAATCCGCATGGATGGTGAAATGCCATATACAGACAAATCATCACCTGATGATATTCGTTCTAAATTCGGGATTAGTAAAGCACAGTTCAAGCGCGCATTGGGTCAATTAATGAAGGCGCGTAAAATTACACAAGAAGAAGGTTGGACAAAAATAGTAGCGATGCCAGCGCTTGTTGACACAGAAGAAACTGTCACTAGTGAAGATATCGATGCATAAATAAGACTAAGGTCGTAGTTTGAATCGACCGTTAGTAGCTCTACAACTGAGAACAAAACAATTATAATAGTGAGAATGAGTATACTTTTCGATAGAACGGTATACTTCTTCGCTTTTTAATATGTAAAGTAGGTTGTACACTGCTTTATAGAGGAGGTAGCTGAATGAAGAGTAAACAGCATTTATATTCGCGTTTATTGATTGTTTTGTTAATTACGACGGTCGTTGAACTAATGTTTCATCGCGAATTGCTAATTTTATTAATTGTGGGTCTCATGTTAATGTTTATTATGTATAAACGTAACAAACAGAAGCGCCCCAATCAGCACAGTGTTTTGTTCTGGCTGGGGGTTGTCTGCATCGTATTAGCGATTGCAGGTACTGTTAGTTTCAGATTGGGCTTGTTAATCGGCTTAATTTTGTTTGTTAAACATTTATTCGATATCAAGCATACAGCTGATTTAATTAATGTGCAGTTGCAGGAGCCAAATCGCACAAGAGAAACAAAACGATTGGCCAAAAATAAACTAATCGGTGACTATCATTATGGCGATACACCGTTCGAATGGGATAATATTAACATTCAATTTGGTATCGGAAACGTTATAATCGATTTAGGAAACACTGTCTTGCCACCAGGAGAAAACATCGCGATGATTCGTGGTCTGGTTGGAGATATGCGCATTGTTGTGCCAATTGACGTTGGTATCGCCCTCGATTATTCCGCTTTTTCGGGACAACTCAACTATCAAGAAAGTGAGACAGCCACGGTGCTACGACAAGAAAACCTTGTACATTATTCCGATAATTATGAAGAAGCAACCTATAAAATAAAGTTGGTTGTATCCGTCATTATTGGTGAACTCGAGGTGATGCACGTATGAGTCTTTTTAAATGGGGTGTGATTACCGGACCGCTCCTCACTTTTATACTAACGTTGGTCGTAATAATCGGTGTTATAATGGAAACATCGTTAACGTTTAAACAACTTTTTTGGACAGGTGGCTATGCAGGTATACCTGTCGGAGTCATTTTTCTAACGATTGCTCTAATAGTTGGTGGCGTGCTTGGCGGTGTTTTGTCGGTAAACTTACGTAAACAGCTCGATACCGTCAATCGTCAAATGCGCGTTACTCGAACATTACCAGAGTCGATTCAATCAACGGGTGTCAAAGAATTCAAAGAAATCACGTTGATGAAACGTGCAGTCATTGATTTGCAAACACGCTATCAACAACAGGTAATTGCGTCACAACAACTGAGCGAGCAAACAAAGGGAAGCATCTCGACGCAAACAAAAGAAGATATTTTGATGAATGAGCGACAACGGCTCGCACGTGAGTTACATGATTCGGTCAGCCAACAATTATTCGCGGCGACGATGATGCTCTCGGCTGTAAATGAAACGGTCGATGAAACAGCCTTGCCACCAGTTATCGTCAACCAACTTCATCTCATTGAAAAAACAATCAACGAATCACAATCAGAAATGCGAGCGTTATTATTGCATCTGAGACCTGTGTTACTTGAAGGGAAATCCTTGCAACAGGGGATTGAAGGTTTACTACGTGAATTGCAATCGAAGGTGCCACTTAAAATGACTTGGAAGATAGATCCAATCGTTTTTCCAACGGCGCTAGAGAATCATTTGTTTCGCGTAGTCCAAGAATTGATTAGTAATACGATGAGACATGCAAAGGCGCACCATCTCAATGTGTATTTTAAGCAGGTGCAAAAGATTGCCATTTTAAGAGTGGTGGATGACGGTAAAGGCTTTGAAGTGACTGCTTTTAATGCGAACCCAGGCTCATATGGCTTGCAAAATGTGCAAGAACGGATCAATGAAATAGGTGGTTCTTTAAAAATAATTAGCTTTCCAAAACAAGGTACGAGTGTTGAAATAAAAATCCCAATCGTAGAAGAAGGTGAAGCAGATGATTAGTGTGTTATTAGTAGATGATCATGAAATGGTTCGTCTCGGTGTATCTTCCTATTTGGCTGTTCAAGCAGATATTGAAGTGGTCGGAGAAGCCGAAAATGGTCAAATTGGTGTTGAAAAAGCATTGGCTTTGCGACCAGATATCATTTTGATGGATTTAGTAATGGATGAGATGGATGGCATTGAAGCCACGCGTGCCATTATGTCTGCTTGGCCGGAAGCAAAAATTATTATTGTCACCAGCTTTATTGATGACGAGAAAGTCTATCCAGCCTTAGAGGCGGGGGCAAAATCATACATGCTCAAAACATCAGCAGCACGTGAGATTGCGAGTGCGATTAGGATGACGTATAAGGGCGATTCAGTGCTGGAGCCAGAAGTAACAGGCAAGATGATGAAACGTCTCACACGCCCGCAAGAAACGCCGTTACATGAAGAGTTAACGAAGCGTGAACGTGAAATATTGTTCTTAATTACAAAAGGGCGTTCGAATCAAGAAATTGCCGATGAACTGTTCATTACCTTAAAGACGGTTAAAACACATGTAAGTAATATTTTATCGAAGCTTGATGTATCCGATCGCACCCAAGCGGTCATTTATGCGTTTAAACATCAACTCGTCGAATAGAGAGGGGCAAGAAAAGTGGTAAAATACCGTGAAGAAGATGAAAACTATGCCATCATTGGTCTCGGTCGTTTTGGAGGCAGTATTTGTGAAACATTAATCGATTTAGGTAAAGAAGTATTGGCGATTGATATTAATGAAGAACGGGTCAACGTTTATGCAAACATTGCCACCCATGCGGTTGTTGGTAACTCAATGGATGAAAATGTTCTGAATAACCTTGGCATTCGCAACTTTGATCATGTTGTGGTCGCGATTGGTGAAGATGTTGAGGCGAGTATTTTAATCACCTTGCTCCTGAAAGAAATGGGTGTCAAACATGTCACGGTTAAGGCCCAAAACGAAAGTCATGGGAAGGTGCTTTCTAAAATTGGTGCCGATCGTATTGTATTCCCTGAACGTGACATGGGTCGACGAATTGCTCATTATATTGCGTCTCGTAATGTGATTGATTACTTAGAACTGAGCCATGAATATAGTTTAGTTGAATTGTCAGTGCAAAATACACGCTTTAAAGAACGCTCGTTAATCGAGTTAAAAGTCCGTTCTGAGTACGGCTTAAATGTGGTTGCAATTCGACGTGCTGGCGTGATGATGGTCAATCCAGCACCAACAGAACTCATTAAGGTCAATGATACCTTAATGGTTATTGGTGCCGATACTGACATTGAGCGTCTCAAAGAAAAACTAGAATAAAGACAGGCGTTTAGCTCCGAGATAAGGAGCTGAACGCCTGTTTTAGATTGGAGACAAAGTCCAAACAGACCCTTTGTTTAAGAAAGGCTAAGACTGTCTAGAAATGTTGTTTTGTTATGAAAAAGCAGCGAGGAATTGTTTCGTACGCTCGTGTTGTGGATGATCAAAAAAAGCGGCTGTCGTATTGTGTTCGACAATTTGTCCATCAGCCATCAACACGACTCGGTCAGACACGTCACGGGCAAAGGCCAATTCATGGGTAACGATGATGGCGGTGATTTTTTGTTTGACAACTGACTGGATAACATGTAATACCTCCGTTACCAATTCGGGATCAAGTGCCGACGTCGGTTCATCGAATAAGATGACGTTCGGCTTGATTGCTAAAGCACGTGCAATGGCAATCCGTTGTTTTTGCCCACCTGATAATTGGTGAGGATACAGCTTTGCTTTATCACGTAAACCAACGTCGTTAAGCAATTCTAAAGCGCGCTGTGTGGCGGTGGCTTTTGACCAGCGATAGACGGTGACTAACGCTTCCGTTACATTGGCTTCGACTGTCAGATTGGCAAATAAATTGTAGTTTTGAAATACCATCGCCGACTGTCTGCGAATAGTCAGTCGTGTTTTTTTTGAAAGTTTTGGTGCTTGATAAAAGGCCTCTCCAATCGTGACCGAGCCTTCATCAGGGGTAACGAGGAGGTTTAAACAGTTGAGCAAGGTTGATTTACCGGAACCACTCGGCCCGATAATTGTAACTGTTTCACCAGTGGCAATAGTTAAATCGATATTGTGTAAGACAGTCGTGTCGCCAAACGTTTTAGTGAGCCTCTCAATTTTAATCATAACGTAGCCCTCCTGTTTGTTTAGTCAAGCGCTGTTCAAGTATGACACTTACCAGTTCAAGAATGGAACATAAGGCCCAATAAATAAGTGCGGCGACGATATAAACTTCGAAAAATTGTGATGTTCGACCGGCAATCATCTTCGCTTCGCCTAATATTTCAGGAACCGACGCAGCAAAAGCTAGTGAAGTATCCTTTAAGAGAATAATGAAATGATTGAAGAGATTAGGAATGCCAATGCGTAGCGCTTGTGGTAAAATGACACGTCGTAATGCTTGTGTGGTGGTCATACCGACTGAATAACAAGCGGCTAATTGACCGTTGTCAACGGCTAGAATCGCAGAGCGAATGGTTTCTGATAAGTAAGCACCAGCATTAAGGGTAAAGGCAACGTAGATAAAATAGATCGCAGGAATAAATGAAATATCCCAAGTAAAGGCATAGGTTTCGTTGAGTGTACGAATGACTAAGGGAAGGCCATAATAAGCTAAAAAGATTTGCACCAGTAAGGGCGTTCCACGCATAAAGGACACAAACAAAATGGCTAATTGCTTCAGGACAGGTACGTTATAGAGTCGGATTAAGGCAATTAATAGTGCCAGTATCAAACCGAAACCAAAGGCAATACATGCGATAGCGAGTGAAACGGGCACACCTTTTAAAATGGTGGGTAAGGAAGCAAGCATATAATCAAAGTCTAAGAGTTCGCGCATAACAGGTCCTTTCTGATGCTAGTTTGTATAATCTTCATCAAACCATTTCGTTGATAATTTGGCTAAACTACCCTCTTCTTTTAAGCTCGTAAGTGCGGCATCAATTTTTTTCATCAGCGCTTTACCAGGCTTATCTTTGGTTGCGATAAAGTAGGTCGGGTCTGAGGCAATAATGTTACCTACTGCTTTAATATGTAATTTTTGGATAGCAGCCTTATTTTTTGCCATAATCGGATCATTGACAGTGGCATCAAGTCGGCCATTTTCAATATCTTCAAGAATAGTCGTAATGTCTTGCTCGTAGTAGTTAATTTTAAGAATATTTCCATTGGCCTTGTTCCAGTCTTCAACAATACGTGTAAATGAATCGCCGACTGTTAATCCAATTTTCTTCCCTTTTAAATCCGCCAATGTTGTAATAGATGTTTGGTTATCGGCTTTAACGATAATTTGGGAAACACTCTTAAAATAGGGTGTCTCTGATAAGGTGTAATGCTTAAGACGGTCAGGATTCGAAGTGATTTGATTAGCGAGCAGCTGGAATTTATTGGCGTCTAAACCGACAAATAAGCTGTCCCATGGACCAGCGACAAACTCAAATGCAAGTGAAGGGTCCTTCTTTTCAACGAGTCGTAGTACTTCGAGGTCGTACCCAGTCAGTTGACCGGCTTCATCTTCATATGAAAAAGGGTTATACGTTCCCATCGTACCGACTTTAATCGTGTCTGTCTTTGGTGCTGTTGAATCAGCCGTGTTAGTGCCACAGGCGCTTAAAAGGAGTAAACTTAATAGTGTCAAACCGATAACGCTTTTTTTTAAGGTCATGATAATGTCCTCCTATTGGGTGAGTAATCCGGCATCTAAGACGTATTGCGATCCTGTAATAAAGCGTGCTTTATCACTGGCTAAAAAGAGCACCGAGTGGACAATATCTTCAATTTCAACCCATGGAACGGGTTGAAGGTTCCCGGCTGAACGCTCTGCAATTTCAATGGCTGTGGCATTTTCCATTTCAGCAAGTCCGTCGTTCATCGGTGTATTGACTCCGGTCGGATGAAGGGTCAACACGCGGATATGATGGGGGGCAAGTTCAATCGCCTGCGATTTTGCCAGCCCGACAAGCCCGTGTTTTGAAGCAGCGTAATGTGAAATTCGGTTCATTCCACGTAAGCCTGCGACAGACGAATTATAGATGATGACACCGCTATTTTGTGCAATCATCTGTGGAATAATTGCTTTGGAAACGAGCCAACCCCCTTTAAGGTTAATGTCAATCATCGCATCCCATTCAGATTCAGTCAGCTCGTATGAGAGACCGTAAGCGCAGATGCCAGCGTTACTAAAGAGAACATCGATTTTCCCGAAGGTTTCTATGCCTTTAGCGACGGCATAATTGACGTCATCCACCTGCCGAACATCACCGGCGAAAATGGCGATGCGGGCACCTAAGGATTCGACGTCACTTTTAAGTTGTTCTAAATCATCATTCGACGAGCGGTTGTAAGCAGGGTAGTCAATCTTTTCGCCAAGATCGAAGGCGATGATATTGGCACCTTCCTTCGCAAACGCGAGGGCGACACCACGTCCTTGACCTTTGGCGGCCCCTGTAATAAAGACGGTTTTATTAGCATATGTGTTTGTCATTGTATTAGCCTCTTTTCGTATAGGGTAGTAAAACTTCATCGAGCTCAACCTGTAAAGCAGTGTTGATTAAATTGGTCGCAATCATCATTGAACCGAAGGCCGTTAATAAGACGAATGTTTCAGTGCTATAGCGTGACCGTAAGCGAGCGACTAAGGCAGGTGGTATATTGGCCGCATCAGCAACAAGGGTTTTACCGTAGGCAATTAAGTCGTTTTCTTCGTCTGTGAAAGCGAATGTGCTGAAATCAATCGCTAAATCATCTAAAATCTTTTTAAAGAACATCGAACAAATTAAGCACTCATTCGTTGTCGAAATTGCATAACAGTAAAAGTTAGTCGCCCGTTCACCAATAAGAGCGGCGACTTCTCGTTGGAGAGGATACCAAGTCATTAAGGCCTCGAAGGCTGGGACAGAATGCAGTAGTGTTTTTTTCATATTAGTGATGCGACCATGTTGTTTAATCTGATCCTCGAAGGCTGCTTGTGCTTTCGGTGATGCTGTTTCATAAGTGAGTGGTGTAACATAAACCATGAATAGACAACCCCTTTGCTTTCGTTTATAATTATGAGAATATTCAACCATTTAAAGTATAGTAAACTTATCGGAATTAGTCAATTTAAAATCGGGACTGTTTTGGTGAATGGTTATCAATCCTCACTGACATAGTCGGATTTAGGTGCAGTTAAAATATTTTTTAGGAGGAGAACTAAATGCATTATCAACATATTGTTATTGGGGCTGGTTCAATGGGAATGGCAGCAGGCTATTTTTTAGCCAATCAAGGGAAAGAGGTACTGATGTTAGACGCCTTTAATCCACCACATGAACAGGGCAGTCACCATGGTGGAACACGTCTTATTCGTTATGCCTATGGTGAAGGGGTCGAATATGTTCCATTTGCTATCCGTGCCAGCGAGCTATGGCAGACCTTACAAGCCGAAACACCACGAGAAATATTCAAGCAGACGGGTGTTCTCAATGTAGGTCGGAGCGATGGTGTATTTGTTAGAAATGTCTGCGAAAGTGCGAAGACGTTTGAGCTCCCATTAGCTGTTTTAACGGCTGCAGAAGTTAATGAAAAATGGCCCGGGCTGACATTACCAGCGGATTTGTTAGGCTGTTTTGAACCGACGTCGGGGATTTTATTAGTAGAGGAGTGCATTGCAGCCTATCGTGAAGCGGCGCTCAAGGCAGGCGCTGAACTGCGTCTAAACAGTCGTGTCATCCGTATTAATCCGCAACAAGGCAATGAACCAGTTACGATTGAAACAGCTGATGGTGCCGTGTTTACGGCCGATGCAGTGATTGTTTCAGTCGGTGCTTGGGCAGGTGAGTTGTTACAACAACTCGATTTAAAGTTACCTGTGACCCCGATTCGCAAGACGTTTGCATGGTATGAGGCAACTAATGATTTATATGACGAACAGTCATTTCCAGGCTTTGCGTTTGATTTGGGAGACTCAGCTTACTATGGTTTTCCGAGTGTGGCTGGTGCGGGACTCAAACTTGGTCGTCATGATGGTGGTTTACCGATTAATCCCGATGAACCAAAACAAGCCTTTGGAACAGTTAAAGGTGACGAAGAAGAGTTAACCGAATTTTTAAGACGTTTTATGCCACAGGTAGGCGCTTTAAAAGAAGGGAAAACCTGCATGTACACGATGACACCAGATGAAGATTTTGTGATTGATTTACATCCTACTTATCGAAATATAGCAATTGCGGCTGGTTTTTCGGGTCACGGTTTTAAGTTTGCTAGCGCAGTGGGAGAAATTGTCAGTGACCTTGTAACAAGAGGGGAAACAACACTCGATATTTCGCCATTTTCATTGGACCGCTTTCAATAATATTAGACAGTAAAAGCCCCCTCTTTTTTGAGGAGGCTTTTAGCAAATTGAAGAAAAGCGTTTGAGTAAGCGAAACTCATTTTTTTTTGATAAACAAGACAATGCCCCCACAAATAACAACGGCCAAAGCCATTGAACAAAAGGACAGGACATACGAACCTGACGCGAGTTGGATTAGAAATCCGAGGGTCATCGGAGCGATGAAACCACCGATTGCCGATCCAGTATTAATTAAACCAATGGAAGAACCGATAATGGAGGAATCAAATAATTTATGGGGCCAACTGAACATGGCTGTAAAAGCAGTTGTCGAACAGAGGGAGAGTAAGAGGAGCAGTATCATTGAAAGTGCTAAGACCGAAGAGTACATGAAGCCGATTAAAAATAAGGCTGTTGCAAGACAGAGGCAAACAATCAGTCGGCGCTCCTTGTTTGCGAAATAACGCGACATTAAGATACCGGCTAAAAAGGAGCCCAATGTTTGAAAAACAGCGTTACAAGCAAGTAACAAACCAATGGTGCCAATACTGAGTGAGAAGGTTGTTTTCAAATACGATGGGAGCCAGGAGACAATCCCATACAGTAAAAAATTAATGAGAATCATCGCTAAAAAAAGACGGATGACATTTTTATTGAGTAATATTGTCCGGTATTTTATGTTAGGTTTATTATTTTCAGTTTTTTGGGTGGTAGCATTTTTCGCTTTTCCCGGTAAAAAAAGTGCGACACATACTGTGGCCATAAAAAAGAATGTGCCTAACAGAAGGTAAGCATAACGCCAATTGAGTGCGATTAAGTTAGCACCTAAAGTGAAGGCGAGAATCCCACCTAAACCAGCGGTAGCAATCATGAGCGATTGAATAAAAGTTCGTTGCTTTTTTGGAATATACTCACCAATCGCACGCGAACAGCCTGGCGGATAACCGCCATGTCCAACGCCTGCAAAAAAACGAAAGAGCATAAACATAAGTAAGTTACTCACGAGTCCAAACAATAAGGCAAAAACTGTTGTTAAGCTCAGCGCGGTCAACAACACTGCCTTAGCGCCAAATTTATCAGCTAACCAGCCACTTGGGATTTGTGTTAACGAGTAACTTAAGAAGAAGGCAGACATGATGAAACCTGCTTCAGTTGAACTGAGTTGATATTCAGCAGAAATAGGAATGATAGCAGTAGAAATCATCGCTTTATCCATGTAAGCGATCGTATAACCAATCATTAATGTTACAATTAAACCAATTGTGCCATTCTCACGCTGTTCTTTTGTCAACAAAAAATCGCCTCCCTTAAAAGTATCGGTTATATTTATGGTGCTAATATACCTTATTTGATGACGAATGTAAATAGCTGTTTGTGTAAAAAAAGACATCTCTCGGTGAGAGATGTCCCAGACTGTAGACAAAGTCGAATTAAACTGATTTTACTTTGAACGTTAGTTCAAGTGACTTCGGGTACAAGATGACGTGACTGCAGATAGAGTCTAAGAGACTTCATTTTCTTTCCAAGTTGTACGCTGTTTAATGAGCTGATGTTGCTTTAGGTCTAATAAATAAAATAATTATTGCTGACGCTAATATTGCCACTGCCATCGAAATAAAGGCTAAGAAAAAGGAACCAGAGGCAACTTCAATTAAGAAACCTAAGGTCATTGGTGCTAAGACACCTCCGACGGCCGAACCGGTATTAATTAAGCCAATAACAGAACCGATGATCGATTCATCAAAGAGTTTATGAGGCCAGCTGAAAATCGATGTGAAGGCTGCGACTGAACAGGTTGTTAACAACAGCAAGAGAATCATCGATACGACGAGTGATGTTGCGAGTATGAAACCGACTAAAAAGAGGGCAGAGGCAAGACAAAGTGTAACGATAAAGAGTCGTTCTCTTCCTAAAAAAAATTTTGAGAGGAGTAAGCCTGCACTGAATGAACCGACTGTTTGAAAGGCTGCGTTAATAGCTAGTAGGATGCCTAATGTGCTGATTGTCAGATCAAATTGTTGACTCATATAGGTCGGTAGCCAAGACATAATGCCGTACAATAAATAGTTGACGAGAATGAGGATGGAAAACAGTAATAAGACATTACGATTGGTCAATAAGCTGACGTATTTAATCGGTGTTTTTTGTTTTGTTGCTGCGTTGGCGGGTTCTTTTCTAGGCAAAAAGAGAGCGGCCAAAATCGTAGCAATTAGGCAAAGTGAGCCTAATAAAAGATAGGCATAGCGCCAATTGACGGCAATTAAATTAGCACCTAAGGTAAAGGCCAGTATCCCACCGATTCCTGATGTCGAAAGCATGAGTGATTGCACGAAGGTACGCTGTTTTTGATCAAAATTTTCGGTAATTGCACGTGAGGTAGCTGATGGGTAGCCACCTTGACCAACACCAGCTGAAAAACGAATGAGCATAAAGATAAATAAATGACTAACAATCCCAAAAATGAAGGCAAACACGGTAATGAAACTGAGCGACGTTAGCAACACAATCTTTGAGCCAAACTTATCAGCTAACCAACCACTCGGTATTTGAGTTAAGGCATAGCTGAGGAAAAAAGCTGACATAATCAAGCCTGTTTGGGATGATGAGAGATTGTACTGTTTCGCAATCGGAATCATTGCTGTCGAAATCAGTGATTTATCCATATAAGCCATTGTATACCCCATCATCAAGGTGATAATCAAGCCGAGATGACGTTTCTTATTCGCGGATGTTGTTTCCATGGGTGTCTCCTCCTAAGTATCGATGCTATTCCTGTCACTATATCCCACATTCACTCAGGAGTAAATATGTAAAAAGTCTTTTTATGCCGTGTCCTAATACCTATCAGCGGACAGTTAAAAACCGCGTAGTCGACAATGCGACTAAGCGGTTTTTTTAGTTTATTTATCATACTCCATAATAACAGGCAATAACATCGGACGACGTTTTGTCTTGTCATAGAAGTAAGGGTTTAACGTATCAATCACGAGTGATTTAATATCATGACGAGTGATTTCCTTGCTGCCATTCATCGCTTTTTGTAAGCGACGTGTAATCAAGGATTGCGCATCATTAATTAATGAGCCAGATTCACGCATATAGACAAAGCCACGAGAGATAATGTCAGGACCAGACATTACGCGTTGGTTTTTAAAGTCAACGGTTGTTACGACTAACACAATCCCATCTTCGGATAAGATACGACGATCACGAAGCACAATGCTACCGATATCACCAACACCTTTTCCATCAACATAAATTGTACCTGAAGGGACACGACCGGCAATACGTGCAGAGTCTTGTGTTAAGGCAAGCACATCACCATTGCCACAAATAAAGGTGTTATCGGCAGGGACATCACAGTTGATGGCTGTTTGTTGATGGCTCTTAAGCATGCGGTATTCACCGTGAATTGGCATGAAATACTTAGGCTGCATTAAACGAAGCATCAGTTTTTGTTCTTCCATTCCACCGTGACCAGAGGTATGAATGTTATTCAATTTACCATGAATAACATCAGCACCGGCTTGATAGAGACGGTTGATTGTTTTGTTGATGCCCACCGTATTACCTGGAATCGGTGATGAAGAGAAAACAACCGTATCGCCTGGTTGTATTTGAATTTGACGATGCGTTCCGTTGGCGATACGTGATAACGCAGCCATCGGTTCACCTTGCGAACCAGTACATAAAATACAAACTTGATTAGCTGGTAGACGCTTAATTTGGTGTGCATCGATAAAGGTGTTTTTCGGTGCGGCAATGTAACCTAATTCTTGACCGATTTCTAAAGCAGACTCCATACTACGGCCAAAGACAGCGATTTTACGTCCTTTTTCAACGGCAGCTTCAACAACTTGTTGCACACGGTGCATGTTGGAAGCGAAGGTTGCAAAGATAATCCGCCCATCAACTGTTTCGAAAATATCTTTGATGCTATTCCCCACGATTTTTTCTGACATCGTGAATTTAGGAACAGTTGCATTTGTACTATCTGCAAGAAGGCATAAGACGCCTTCTTTACCAAGTTCAGCCATCTTCGTAATGTTAGCTGGTTGACCAACGGGGGTGAAGTCAAACTTGAAATCGCCCGTTTCAACAATATTACCTGAAGGTGTTTTTACAACAATCCCAAACGCATCAGGGATACTGTGCGTTGTTCGGTAAAACGAAACGCTTGTTTTACGGAATTTAAAGACATCGTCTTCGTTGAATTCAATCAATTCAGCAGTACGTAACAAACCATGTTCTTCTAATTTGTTACGAATTAAGCCGAGTGCTAATTTTGTTGCATAAATTGGTAAGTTAACTTGTTTAAGTAAGAACGGAATACCACCGATATGATCTTCGTGACCATGGGTAATAAACACGCCTTTAATTTTATCCGCATTTTCAATCAAGTAAGTGTAATCAGGGATAACGTAATCAATGCCCAACAAATCATCCTCTGGAAACTTCACGCCTGCGTCAATTACGATGATTTCATCTTGGAATTGCACACAGTACATGTTTTTACCGATTTCTCCTAAGCCACCTAGGGCAAAGACTGCAGTCTCGTTATTTTTTACAAGTTTCATACGAAGTTAAATTTCCTCTAACTTAAAGTCAGGATCATTTTTTTCGTATGCGATTTGGGCATCTCGCATAAGTTCAATGAATTCGATGTTAAAACCACGGTTAGTTAATTTTTTGCGAACATCTTCAACTGAAGAAGCCTCAATCATTAAGCTTTTTGTGTTTTCGCGTAACGGTGTTTCAATCATGTTTTCTTGGTAAAATACTTTGTATATCATGTAAAATTTCTCCTTTTTCTCTATGAAATATATTTTATGAGGTAAACCTCTAAACTCTAATGTTAAAACTTGCAGGATAGACTTATTAGTTTAGGCGTATAATGAATTAAACATCACCTAGTGGGATGCTCGATTATATGTTTTGCAACATGAACAACTGCGAGTAAAAGGCTTTTTGCATAAAAACCATTTTACACAGCTGTGATATCACAACAAGGTCAACGCATATGTAATAAGTGTTTACAATATATCCGAACAAATCTTCTATAATCAGTTTACCATAAAATACGTTGGCACACTAATAAATAATTCACTTTCAACGAATTTAGCTAAATTTGCTAATAAATCCTCAAGGATGAGTGATTGATAGAAGAGAAACGTTACTGTTCGTGGTATAATTGCATGTATTAAGTTTAAAAATAGCAGCAAGAAGGAGTTTGGAATAATAATGACAAAAATCGTTTTCTTTGATGTAGATGGCACGCTGTTTGATTCTCAAAATAAGATCCCGCAATCAACGAAAAATAGCATTGCGGCACTGCAACAACAAGGCATAAAAGTTGCAATCGCTACTGGACGATCACCTTTTAATGTGACCGCAATTAGCGAAGAGCTCGAAGTCGATACAGTGATTTGTTATAATGGTCAATACGTTATGCATGAGGGTGAGGTTATTTACCGTAACCCAATGCCGTTGGGAGAATTGAAACAGCTGCAAGCGTTAACGGATGCGAATAATCATGCGCTTGTTTACGCGGGTTCTGAGACACTGGCATTTGATGAGGTTAATAATCTAGATGTACTAGACGCTCTTGGGTCTGTTAATATCACCTATCCGAAGGTTATCCCTAATTTCACAGAATCAAATGATATTTATCAAATGCTTGTGTTTGCTGATCAACGTTACGATACAAGTTACAATGAGGCATTTGCCAACTATAAATTTGTCCGCTGGCATGAGCAATCGATGGATGTCATCCCAGCTAATGGCTCAAAAGCTGATGGGATTCAGGCGTTGTTAGAAAAATTAGCGATTCCGCTTGAAAATACGTATGCATTCGGTGATGGGATGAATGATTATGAAATGCTCCAGTTAGTTGGACATGGGATTGCGATGGGGAATGGTAAAGAACCATTAAAAAAAGTGGCCGATTATGTAACCGACCACGTAGATGAAGATGGGATTATGAAGGGGCTACGCCATTTTAAACTGATTTAACAGCTTAAACAATGGTGCTTGACTCTTTACGGTCCCATTTGACTGTGATTGAGACGCGTTGCTTGCTAATCTCTTCAGCAGCTTCGGTATAGCAACCGGTGATGCTAGTGAAATTAGACGCTAAAAAGCCAGCTTCCAAATTAAACGAATGTTCGGCATTTAAAGCAAATGCTTTTTTAACCGGTTCGCCTTCTAGGCGGAAAACAATTGCATCTTTACTTTCTGACTTGACGTTAAGTCCGCCCCAACCAGCTTCAATAAAAAAAGCTTGTAGTTCAGGGATGCTACTGAATGTGAATTTTCTACCTAAATTTTTGCCTAGTAAATAGAGCAAACTGTGCGATTCCTCCCCGAGAATATCAGGTAAAACAAAGTGTCGCATGAGCTCGTATCCGAGCTGTGGTGATGGGGATGTCATTGTATCAGTCATAATACGCTCCTTTCATTCGTTATCCATTATAAACTATTGCTGTCTAAATAGAAAATAGAAATAGTATCGGCAGTTGAAAAAGGTAAAAATCCCGCTGTGAGTGAACAACGGCTTTTCCGAAGAAAACCATCCTAATAAAAAATTGGAGCGAAAAAATATGAATCAACCAATTGGCGTTATCGATTCAGGTGTTGGAGGCTTAACTGTTGCAAAAGAAATTATGCGTCAGTTACCCAATGAAAACATCTGTTACTTAGGTGATACTTTACGTTGTCCATATGGGCCGCGTGATCCAGAGCAAGTACGTAAATTCACGATGGATATGACACAGTTTTTGTTAACACATAATATTAAGTTGCTCGTGATTGCTTGCAACACAGCAACGGCAGCAGCCTTACATTATATTCGTGACAATGTGGATATTCCGGTCGTTGGTGTCATCCAACCAGGAGCACGTGCTGCAATTAAAGCAACAAAAAACAGTCAAGTCGGTGTCATTGGCACTGAAGGAACGATTAAAAGTGATGCCTATACGAACGCCTTGAGCTTATTAAATCATCAGGTGGCCGTTAAATCATTAGCCTGTCCCAAATTTGCCCCACTCGTCGAAAGTTCAGAGTACAAAGGGTCGGTCGCAAAAAAAGTGGTGGCTCAATCGTTACGCCCGTTTAAAAACAGTGGTATTGATACCTTTGTACTCGGTTGTACACATTATCCATTGTTACAACCTATCATTGAAAATGTGCTAGGCCCGCGAGTGAAGGTGATTAATCCAGGACTTGAAACAGCGAGTGAAGTCAGTATGTTACTTGATTATTTCACGTTGCGCAATGTATCAGATGAACCGCAACAGCATCGTTTTTTTACGACGGGTTCTCCCAAAATATTTGGAGGCATCGCTTCCGACTGGTTAGGCTTACCACAAATGGTCGTCGAGTTTGCAAAAATCGGTCAAGAAAGGAAATAATATGAAAAAATTATTGATAGCAACCCATAATGAAGGGAAAGCCTTCGAATTCAAAGCGTTATTTGAAGATTATGGCATAACAATTGAAACCTTAAATGATTACCCAGAAATACCAGAAATTGAGGAAACAGGTAAGACCTTCAAAGAAAATGCCGCTTTAAAAGCAGAAGCAATTGCGAATTTAACAAATCAAATGGTTATTAGTGATGATTCTGGGCTAAGTGTAGATGCTCTTGATGGGGCACCTGGTGTCTATTCTGCTCGCTATGCGGGTGAACCGAAGAGCGATGCGAATAATAATGCCAAGCTGATAGCTGAACTTGCTAAAACAGGCACGACTAATCGAACAGCAAAATTCCACTGCACGATAGCTGTCGCTGTTCCTGATGAAGCAACTCGTTTTTATGAAGGTGAAATCGCAGGTGTAATAACGAAAAAAGCAATCGGTACAGCGGGATTTGGTTACGATCCTTATTTCTATGTGCCATCAATTGGTAAAACGACAGCTCAAATGACGATGAGTGAAAAAAATCTAATCAGTCACCGTGGCAACGCCATTAAACAATTAGCACTTGATTTGCCAAACTTGATTGCCTTAGTATCAAAATAACTAGAGTATCGTGGGTCTGAAAATTATATTTATCACTTTTTTGTAATTAAATAACTAGTCAAAATCGAAAAATCATGCGACAATGTATTTAATATAAGTAAGAAGAGAAGGGAAGCACAGGATGAAAGTTTTAGTTGTCAGTGATAATCATGGTAATCGGGAAGCGTTGTTACATTTAAAAGATATTTATAGTGGAAAGGTTGATGCTTTTTTTCACTGTGGGGATTCGGAGTTGTTAGCTGATGACGAAGCGGTATTAGGCTACAACATTGTCCGTGGTAATTGTGATTTTGGTCGTGTTTATCCAACCGAATGGATCGGGGAAGTGGATGGCAATAAAATCCTTGTCACTCACGGTCACTTATTTAACATTAAAGTGAATCTTGTAATTTTGAAAGATCGTGCGAAGATGCGTCAAGCAAACTATGTCTTTTTTGGGCACACGCATGAACTCGGCTGTGAATACAGCGATGGCATTCTCTTTTTAAACCCAGGTAGTATTTCGTTGCCTCGTGGTCGTAGCGAAAAAACATATGCAATCGTTGAGGATACCGCAAGCGAGATCATTGTTAAGTTTATGGATGACAGTGATAACGAATTAACGGCACTTACGCAAGTGTTTAAAAAGCAATAAAAGTAACTAAAGAAGCCGATACAACAGGTGTTATCCTGTCTGTATCGGCTTTTTTAGTGGTCAAGCAGTTATTTTAGTAATGTTCTTGTTCATAACTTAAAAGATGAAAGATGGTTGAGAGCGTTGCGACTGGTAGGTGTTTATCCTCGCCGAGTTGTATCAGCTGACCTAAAATAGCATCTAGTTCCATTTCTTGCTGAGCAAGACGGTCTTGAGCCATCGAAGGTAGATGTTGTAAGGAACCTTCATCGGGCTGTTCGATCCCTGTATGACTCTCAGGCCAAATTGAAATGTTATAGGCTGCGGCAATCGCTAAAAATTCAGTCTTCATCTGCTGAATAATTCGAGCAAGATGTTCATCAGCTAAAATAGTGCCTACTTTTTGACGCATTAAGGCACTGATAGGATTAAAGGCAATGTTCCATAACAACTTATTCCACTTTTGTTCACGGATATTAGGCACAATGCGGGCTTTTAATGGGGTCTGTGCCAAAGAAGTAATTAAAGCAGGCAGACGCTCATCATCGGTTTGTTCATCCCATTGTCCAACAGCTAAGTCTCCTTTACCGATATGATGGATGATGCCATTATCAATTCGTACAGCGGACATGAGCACACTTCCGCCGACAATCTTGTCTGCTCCAAAGGCTACTGCGAGTTTTTCTTCATTGCCAATGCCATTTAAGACCGAAATAAGGGCAGTTGTTGATTTCATCAAGGGTCTCAATTCAGCAATGGCCGTATCAATGCCAGTTGCTTTAACGGCTAAAAAAAGATAGTCAAATGTTTCAGATAAGACCTCATCACGAGACTTAACGATAACAGCTTCCTTTGAATCGCCCCAAATACTTTTAATTGTAAGTCCATTACGTTCGATAACAGCTAAGGTTTTACCACGAGCGATATAGGTGACCTCGTGTCCAGCTTCAGTAAAAAGACGGCCGAAAATCGAGCCGATGGCGCCAACGCCAAAAATAGCAATTTTCATAATATGAGACCTCCGTTAGTTATTCATTTGATGTAATTGTATCTGCTTGGACAGATTCTTCAGTATGACTAGCGCTGCTGCTTGGAGCAGATGAATCCGACACAGTCGACGAAGAAGTCGCTGGTGGTGTGCTGCCAGTTGTCATACTTGTGCTAACACTGCTTGTTGAAGCAGGCGTATGGCTAGTACTGCTATTATTTACTGATGTGTCGATTGTTTGTGTTGGTGTCGCCCGCGCTTCGGTGTCTGTTGCTGAGTTGTGTGTGTGACTTGTTTGTTCAGTCGCTTGCGACTGCTGTGATAATGCAGTCGTGGTCTCGTTTGGTTCGATGTCAGATGCAATCGTTTCAGCAGCACTTGATTCACTGCTTTTTTCGATTGGTTCTGTTGCTTCAGTTGCAGAAGCAGGTGTTAAAATAACGCCGATTGTTATTAGTAGAAGCGCGGCTATTAAAGTGAAAAATGTTTTTTTGATAGCTTTTCGTTTGAAAAGCTTAGTTAATAACTGGACGATGAAAAGGAGCAGTAAGCATAGTCCGAGTCCTATAAGTAAAACAACCATGTAAATAATTCCTCCTCAAAATAAAAAAGACGACTTATAAAAAGTCGCCAAGAGTAGGGGCGTTCATAATCTCAATAGGGGGAGAGAATCATGAACTATAGTTACGTGAATAACTATATCTTACTATTACCCAAGTTTTTAGAGACTAAACAATTTTAAAATAAAATAACTATAGATTGATAAAATAAGAACTGTTTTTACAGCGGCGATTATGTTGCTCTAACTGTTTGCCAATCAGCTGTTTGAACCGTATCGGGCAAGCAATTGGTAGGGTGAAGACTTCCTTTTTGGTTGTCAAAAAATAAAAGGTATCGTCATGATAAATCTGTTTAAACTCATGCCATTGTGCCCGTGTTGTCCCACTAGCAAGAGTGGCAGATAATCCGTTATCATCGAGCTTTAATTCAACCGGAAAGGCTGTATTCGGTGTGATTTTTTTACTAATCCAACTCAATAAGAAACTAAATAATGGTGTGGCACAAAAAACAAGCGTGGTTATAAAAAAAACAATCGCACTGCTTACAAGAATAACCGTAAGGGTCTGCTCATATAAAAACAGTAACAAACCGACAATCACAGTTACTAAGATGCTATAAATAAAGCGAAAAGCGAAAAAGACAGGTGAATGCTTTAACTTTTGTTCTTGGTAAGAAATTAAAGCATGTGTCGATGCTTCGAAGTGGATAACCATCTTTTTGTTCCTCCTAGCTACAATTATTCTTAGTATAGCATAAACTGTGCTTGATAAATTTCTTTAGTAACTGTGAATGGAAAAAGAACAACGACGAAAGATCGTTGTTCTCGGATTACAGGCAATACCTACACCTTGCAAGTTTAGTGTCAATAGGTTTCGGAAATGCTATTTGCTATGCTTGTAAAAAAACGCGACGTGTGTGGTGACGCTCATCTGCTTCAATCGCAGCAATTTTATGTTTACATATACCTTGAGCTGTTGTAATGACCCATTCATCTGCGAGATCAATATCTTTGATTGTTAAGGGATTGTAAACAATCGTATAGGCGATATCACTGATAACTTCTCTAATTGAAATATCGAAGTACTGCCCATTTATACCGACTTTTGTGATTTGTTCCATTTAAAACATCTCCTTAGTTATGATTGATATCTTTCTTTACAACACCAAGTATAGCAGACAAATAACGTCTTAAACGTAAGTCATTATGACAGCTCTGTGAACTCGCCTAAATAAGGCGAATTAATGACTATCTTTAAAGATATAAATATTGTAAAATGTTCTTCTGCGGACTCACGTTATCATTTTTCATTTGAAAAAACATCAGCTATGATAGATGTATGTAAGCATTTTGAGGAGGTTAAGTATGCGACGAATATATAAAGATTTTCGTAAAGCAGAGCAAGTTGAGCTAGTTCCAAGAGGACTGATTATTTATATGATGACATCAACGAAAACACCACTGATGATGCAAATGAAGCTGGAGAAAAGTCGTAAAAGTCCAAGGCATGTCACGCATTATTATGTGAATCATGACACCATCTATCGTGCGCAAAATATCAATCGTATCAGTTCTCATCGCTGTCAAAATAAAACGAGCGATGCACTAATTAGTTACACAGTTTGTCATTTGACGACAGATTCACTAATTGAACAAAAGCAGAATTTAAAAGTCTTGTGTCAACAAATAGCGGAGGATGTAAAACGCTTAGGAATAGCTGTTAGTCCGAAAACGATTTTTTGTGAAGATGATACGATAAACGTGGCCGAAATGATTGAATGTATTGAAGCAGAGCTGAGCTGTGAAAGGGGAACAATGTCACATCTGCGTTTGCCTGTGCAAGTAGGAGATGTTGTGCGGTTGAAGTATGCCTGTAAACGATGGCCGAATGGTAAGGCTGTTAGCGAGACAGAACGGGCACAAGGTTATAAAATAATTCAGAAGAAAGCCACAACAGCCATTACAGCGGAGCGTCTTTTTTTACTCGATCGTATCTATCAGTGGGTTAAAGAGAAGGATATACAAAAAGCGACCTACCATTAGTAGATCGCTGAAAAAGCTGTATCACATTAATTGAAGTCGCTTATAGTTGCATACCGTATTGTTGAAGTCATAGGCAGGTGTATCATACAGTTCGATGAGTGCTGAGTTATCGTACAGTTTAATGACTGTCCCCTTAAAGAAAATACCACTACGGTTGAATTGAACCGCATCACCGATGTTGAAGTCGCATTCTTTTTCCACCTGTTTACCTCTACTGTCAAAAGCCACGCTTGATAATGCCATAATTGAAACACCCCTTATCGTTTAATTAGACCCCTAAAGACTTTAACGCTATCTACCCGATTTTCAAATTAGAAAACATATAATATAAAAATATGATGTTATAACAACATTGTAACCGTTTTCTTGCTAAAGTCAACTTTATTTTTTAGAATTATTAGTTTTTAATGAAAAAAAATACGAATCCCTTCAGCAGCTCGCAAATGTTATACTGGAGAGACAAAAGTAAACACATGCTAGGAGTTGAAGGTATTGTGACAAAAATTGTTATTTTAGCAGAAAAACCAAGTCAAGCAAAAGCATATGCAGATAGCTTTCAATCGAAACAAAAAATAGCCGGTGGTTTTGCGATTAAAGATGAGTTGTTCACAGCCGATGTCATTATCACTTATGCCTATGGTCATTTAGTCGAGTTGCAAAATCCAGAATATTATACTGCTGACTGGAAAAAATGGCAGTTGCAGCAATTGCCGATGTTTCCTGAACGCTATCAATTTAAGGTGACAGCAGATAAACGAGCCCATTTTAAACAGGTCAAAAGTTATTTGGATGAAGCGGATCAAATTATCATTGCGACCGATAGTGATCGTGAGGGTGAAAATATCGCGCGTTCTATCATTGAGGTCAGTGGTAATGCTCAGAAGCCAACGCAGCGTCTCTGGATTAACTCGCTCGAATCCGACGAGATACGTAAAGGGTTCGCAACGCTACGACCAGGTGCTGATTATTATTCCGCTTATATTGAGGCGCAAACACGGCAAATTAGTGATTGGTTAGTCGGAATGAACATTAGTCGCCTGTACACCTTATTGTTGCAAAAAAAGGGGCTGACTGGTGTGTTTTCGATTGGTCGTGTACAAACGCCAACCTTGTTTTTAATTTGGCAGAGACAACAGGAGATTGCTGAATTCAAACCGGAAACGTATTACGAAGCGTACCTTGAAGTTGAGGCAGAACACGGTCATTACCGTGCAAAGCATAAGCAACAGTTTAAATCACTCGCCGACTTACGGGCTTATTTCAAAAAAGGGAACATTTCCTATCAGACAGAACAGCCAGCGCGAGTAACCAAGTTAGAAACCAAACAAAAACAAGTTGCTTCACCGCAATTGTATTCATTATCTGATTTGCAAAGTCATGCCAACCGCTTATATAAAATTAGCCCAGCGAGCACCTTAAAAATAGTACAGACTCTATATGAACGTAAATTAGTCTCCTATCCAAGAACGGATTGTCATTTCATTACCCCGGCTGAATTTAACTATTTAAAGAGTGGACTGAGCGATTATTGTAACATCGAGCAGGTTGAAATCAGTGACCCGCGCTTGAATGCGAATAAACGGTATGTTGATGCTGCAAAAGTACAAGAGCATTATGCGATTATCCCAACTAAAAAGAAACTGAGCGCCGCGAGTCTTGCGAAACTGGGGAACTTTGAAAAAAAACTCTATCATTTAATTGTCAAACGAACGATTGCGATGTTTGCCCCACCGTATGTGTATGATGAAACAACGGTGGAAACAAGCGTTGAGACAGAACCGTTTAAAACAATTGGACGAACAGTCAAACAACGCGGTTGGAAAGCTATTTTAGCAACGACCACGCCAAAAGTAAAAAAAGACGATTTGCCTGCTTTGCCGAAGTTGCAACTGCACGAACAGGTTGCTGCCACCTTAGTCGATAAAGCCTGTGAAACAAAAGCCCCGCCTGTATATACTGAAGGGACGTTAATTACCGCCATGAAAACGATTGGAAAAGGCAGTGAAGCTGAGGCGAAAAAAATTCTAAAAGCGATTGAGGGTATTGGTACAGAAGCCACACGTGCGAACATCCTAGAAACCTTAAAGCGACAAGAATATATTGAGGTGAACGCAAGTCAAATACGGGTGACCGACAAAGGCTGCGTCCTGTGTGAAAATATTAAAGATGTAGAAATTTCAAGCGCTGAGATGACAGCGAAATGGGAAGGTTACTTAAAAAAAATCCATGATGGCACAGGGACACAGGCTGCCTTTTTAGGCAGTATCCAACGCTTTATTGAACATTTAATCGCAGTTGTCCCGCAACAATTAGCGACAGCTCAGATTGATGTGACGGCCGAGTCGCAAGCGATTGGCACCTGTCCGACCTGTGGAAAAGCAGTACTTGAAAAATTCAAGGTGTTTGGCTGTGAAAGTTGTGATTTTGTCATCTTCAAAAAAATATTAAATAAAAAAATCAGTCGGACGATGTGTGTGAAACTGTTGAAAACACGTAAAACTAATCTTTTAAAAGGATTTATTAGTAAAAATGGGAAAAAATTCAATGCCAGTTTACGGTTGGACGATGAAAATAAAGTGGCGTTCAAATTTATTCCATTTACGAAAGCTAAATAAAAGTTTGACCATTTTGAACCAATGGAATGACAGTCGCTTACTTTTATGCTATTCTAAGACCATGAATCGAACGAAGGAGTGGTCTTAATGAAAGTGGATTTGAATCGCATTAATGCGTTAGCAAAAAAGAAAAAAGAAACTGGACTAACTGAAGCGGAGACAAAAGAACAGGCAGTGTTACGCCAAGCCTACTTAGCTGAAATCAAAGGGCAAGTACTAAATACGGTTTCTGGCCTTAAAATTATGGACGAACAAGGCAACGATGTGACCCCTAAAAAAATTAAAGATGAGCGTAATAAACAAAAACATGCGAGTACGATTATTAGTAATAAATTCCCGCGTGTTTAACGATGAAAAAGGCCCTCTGGCAACTGCCAGAGGGCCTTTTTTTATGTAGTGTATTATCGTGTTGATTTAGCTTTTGATGCGATAAATTTACGGAAGTAGAAATCAAGTCCAATTTTACCGGCGTTTTGACCACCAACAATAATGAAGAAGCCGATTAAAATGTATAATGGGTTAACTGAGACAGTGCCACCGAATAAGAAAGCAAAGTTCATTACCATTCCGAAGAATACGGCTGTTTTAGTAAAGAGTCCGACGATTAAACCAAGACCAATTAATAATTCGCCCCACATAACGAGGAAACTGAATAATTCAACGTTGCCTGCTGCAAATGTTTCAATGAACCAGTTGTATGCAGGATATAAAGCGTTACCCTCAGGTCCTGTGACCGGATTTGCAACAATGTTGTTAATTAAGCCGCCAGCGCTGAAGGCTGTATCTCCTGTAATTTTTCCGAAACCAGATGATAACCATTGATACCCAAGATAAACCCGTAAGACTGTTAAAATTGCCATTGCAATTTTATTTGTTCGTAACCAATTCAACATAATAATTCCTCCCTCATAATTGAGCTGTTTCTCTGAACTAAGTAAAAATGAATGATGTGCATTTATCGATGTAACTATTTTTATTACTCTTTTAGTATATGTAACTCTTTTTTATTTAACAATCAGTTTTGCTTAATTTACGATTTTAGCCATAAAAATGTGACAAAAATATTAACACGGAAGCTGTTTTGAGATAAAATACTAATTTTTATGGTAAAATCAACAACTTTTTTAAATTAGTTCTAATTTTGGCCGCCTGACAGTTCAGTTTGAACAGCCCTTTTGTTCGCAAACGACACAACTTGTTGCTTATACTAGAGTTAGAAAGACGAGGGGGTGAGAGGATGTATGCTTATTTTGATGTATATGCCGACATTTTTGCTCGTATCAAGCAACGAGGACATGATGTGCATCATTTATTGCCAACAGCGCAGGTACGATTGCCAATGCTGACGATGACAACACAAAACAATGCTGATATTTTAGTCCCACCATCGGAAAAAACGACACAATTAACCATTGTTTGCTATGAAAAAGCATCGGAGCCGGAGTCGCTCATCGATTTGATGGAGGATGTACTAGGCGAATTACTACGCGAAGGTCATGATCAATTGCCGTGGGAAATTAGCCGTTGTCGGATGAAGGTGGACTACCAGTGGTTAGAAAATAAAGCTGTGGTGGCTGGCCAGTTAACGATTGTATTGCCACTGACCAAACGAACACAATAAATGATAGGTGTATGCTTACTAGCAAAATCATGCCACCATCCTCATTTTCAATCTTATTGCTATAGCGCAAAAACCCCTCCCAACCACTTATGTATCAAGGGTTGGGAGGGGTTGTAATTATGTCCTGAGGGGGATTCGAACCCTCGACCGATGGCTTAGAAGGCCATTGCTCTATCCTGCTGAGCTATCAGGACAAATGTGAAACAATGTTGTACTCAACAAAACTTATTGTATGATTTATCACGGAAAAAGTCAATAGTATTGCTGAAATAAACTTAAACACCCTTAATGAGCACCAAATAGATGCTGCTTCCATATTTATAGAAGAAAGTTGCAGTTGACACCGAGTTCATCAGATTAGATAATGACGAAGAAGGAAAACAGAGGTGGAGGGAACAAACAAATGAGTCGAGAAGAAGATATGATGCTTAAAAAAGTATTGATTTCGGCCCAACGGATGGCGCCAGAGGATCGACAACTGGCAACGGCATTAATCGACGTGTACTTAGCAGAGCGAAACTATCAGCAAGCAATAAATGTTGGTGAAGATTACATGCGCATTGTTACCACAGATCGTGACATTATTCAGCAATTAGCGCCAGCCTTTGAGGCAACACAGCAGCACCAGTGTTATCGACAGTGGTTGATTGATGCGACTGAGATCGAGGGTTTTCAAGCGACAGTCGTCGCTGAAGAAGCGACGGGAGAACAGGTTGTACGCTTAACGCCCGGTTTTAAAAAGCATCAGCACGCATTAGCACAATGGCCATTACACGATCAACTCGGATTGCTTCAAACGGGTAATGAGGTACAGATACAATTTTACCAACCTGAAATACAAGCGTTGCTCCAACATAAGGCGCTCACTGTTACTCAGCGTGTCTTTGCACTTGAAGCGTTGCATCGTATTGGCGATGAACAACAATACCGTCTCACTATCCGTGGTCAAACGCTCGATTGCGTACCCGCTCATACGCCATTACGCAGTGAAAATCTTTTTTATCACGCGTTAATTGAAGCGGTTGTAAAACGTTTAGCCGATAACACCCCTGATTTAGCAAATGAAGCGGTTGTTGTTATTCGCCGCCATCAAACGGCGCTCTATCCCCAAGTACCATCACAACAACAGTTGAATGAATGGGTCGAAGCGTATGTCAGCTGGTTAGAGCGGATTTATCACGGGGTAAACCACTCTGACAAGCAAATGCAAAAAGCACTTATCTTAGATGAAATCGACCGTTACGCGTTAGAAAATATCGGGTTTTAGTAATTATCAGTTGAAATGAACGCGATGTATAGTATATACTGATAAAGGTTGAAATTAAAAAACAAATAACATATATCGAACGTTAGTACTTTAAAAACGTTCATTATTTTGGAGGGAATTATATAATGACAGCACAATGGGAAAAATTAGAAGGTAACGAAGGTAAATTAACAATCACTATTCCGCAAGCGGAAGTAAAAGTAGCTTTAGATGAAGCGTTCAAAAAAGTTCGTAAAACATTGGCACCAAAAGGTTTCCGTAAAGGTAAATTACCTCGTCAAATGTTTAACCAAATGTACGGTGAAGCATCATTATTCAACGATGCATTAGACGTATTATTACCAACAGTTTATCCTGCAGCAATCGATGAAACAGGAATCAACCCAGTTGCTTCTCCAAACATCGACATCGAAAAAATCGAAGCAGATTCTGACTGGGTTATCTCAGCAGTTGTAACTGTTAAACCAGAAGTTAAATTAGGCGATTACAAAGGTCTTAAAGTAGATAAAGCTGACGTTGAAGTATCTGATGAAGATGTTAAACATGAGTTAACTCACTTACAAGGTCATCAAGCTGAATTAGTATTAAAAGAAGGCGCTGCTGAAAAAGGCGATACAGTTGTAATCGACTTTGACGGATACTTAGATGGCGAACAATTCGAAGGTGGAAAATCTGAGAACTATTCATTAGAATTAGGTTCAGGTTCATTCATCCCAGGATTCGAAGAACAATTAGAAGGTAAAAAAGCTGAAGAAAACGTTGTTGTTAACGTAACTTTCCCAGAAGATTACCAAGCAGAAGACTTAGCTGGTAAAGCTGTTGAATTCAAAGTAGCTATCCACGAAGTTAAAACAAAAGAAGTTCCAGAATTAGATGACGAATTAGCTAAAGACATCGACAACGAAGTGGAAACACTTGCTGAATTAACTGAAAAAGTTAAAGCACGTTTAGCTGAAGATAAAGCAACTAAAGCTGTTCAAGCAAAAGAAAACCAAGCATTAGGTCAAGCTGTTGAAAACGCAGAAGTTGACGTGCCTGCTGTAATGATCGAACAAGAAAAAGAAATGTTGAAAAAACAATTCACTCAAGATATCGAAGCCCAAGGTTTAACAACTGAACTTTACTTCCAATTCACTGGTCAAACTGAAGAAGCATTAGATGAACAAATGGCTACTGACGCTGCTGGTCGCGTTAAAACTAACTTAGTGTTAGATGCAATCGCTAAAGCAGAAAACATCGAAGTAACTGAAGAAGAAATTAACACAGAAGTTGATCGTTTAGCTGAAATGTACAAAATGGACGCAGCAACAGTTCGTATGGCATTAGGCGATTTAACAACTGTTACTGAAGATTTACAAATCCGTAAAGCAGTTAAATTTGTAGTTGAAAGTTCAGTAGAAGCTTAAGTTATACTGACAACGCTCAATTAAACTAGCACTTTGTAAGAAGTTGTTTATCATAAGCTTCTTGCAAGGTGTTTTTTTGTCAATTTTGAGAGCGTCCTAGAAAAAAATAATAAGATATAATCTGTGTAAGTGTTTTAGTTGCAACTTGAGGGTGCAATGAGTATAGTAAATATAGAAATATAAGCATATTCGGGAGCGGGATAAGGGCAGTTGTTATCTTAATGTACGAGTTGATTTAAGGAGTGACGTTCGTGTCAAAATTCGATGAAAAAAGCCAGTTAAAATGCTCATTCTGTGGCAAATCACAAGATGAGGTCAAAAAATTAATTGCAGGGCCAGGCGTTTACATTTGTGATGAATGTGTCGATTTATGCAATGAAATTATCACAGAAGAATTGGATGCTGTACAAGCACCCATCTTTGAAGAGTTACCAAAACCAAGTGAACTTCGTTCAACCTTAGATGAGTATGTCATCGGCCAAGATCGTGCTAAGCGTGCGTTATCAGTCGCGGTATACAACCATTACAAACGCATTCAAGCAACTGCGTCACAAGCCGAAGGCGATGTTGAATTGCAAAAAAGTAATATTTGCTTAATCGGGCCAACAGGTAGTGGTAAAACATTATTGGCACAAACATTAGCGCGCGTACTCGATGTACCATTTGCAATCGCAGATGCAACCAGTTTAACTGAAGCTGGTTATGTCGGTGAAGATGTCGAAAACATTCTCTTGAAACTGATTCAAGCAGCTGATTTTGATGTCGAACGTGCAGAAAAAGGGATTATTTACATCGATGAAATCGATAAGGTTGCCCGTAAATCAGAGAATACCTCAATTACACGTGATGTTTCTGGTGAAGGTGTTCAACAAGCCTTGCTTAAAATTTTAGAAGGTACAGTTGCAAGTGTACCTCCTCAAGGTGGACGAAAACATCCGAATCAAGAATTTATTCAAATTGATACGAGCAAAATCCTCTTTATCGTTGGTGGTGCATTTGATGGCATTGAAGGCATCGTTCGTAATCGTTTAGGTGAAAAAGTGATTGGTTTTGGCAAAGAGAACAACACAATCAATGAAGATGAATCATTGATGCAAAAAGTAGTGCCAGAAGATCTCTTGAAATTCGGTTTGATTCCCGAATTTATCGGTCGATTACCAGTAATGGCCTCACTCGAGTTGTTAGATGAACCGGCTTTAATTTCAATTTTAACAGAACCTAAAAATGCGTTAGTGAAACAATACCAACGTTTATTAGAATTAGATGACGTTGAACTTGAATTTACAACTGATGCACTTAGCGCGATTGCCTTACTGGCGATTGAGCGACGCACCGGTGCACGTGGTCTCCGTTCAATCATCGAGCATATTATGTTAGATGTGATGTACGAAGTGCCAACCCGTGAAGATGTGACGAAATGTAAGATTACAGCAGCTGTTGTCAACGGCGAAGAACAACCGTTATTAAGCTTGAAAGACGGCTCTGAAATTGCAATGGCATAGCACAACCGCAGTTGCTAGTGTATAATATAAAATGAGCAAGTAAATAAGCTAACTACCTTGTGCTATAGCCAAGGTAGTTTTTTTAAGGAGCGAGACGATGAAAGTAAATCAAGTAGAACTATTAATCTCGGCTGTTAGACCAGAGCAATACCCAAAAGGGCAGTTGCCAGAATTCGCCTTAGCTGGTCGTTCGAACGTCGGTAAATCATCATTTATAAACCGTATGTTACAACGTAAAGCAATGGCACGTATTTCATCTAAGCCAGGGAAAACACAGACACTAAATTTTTATGAAGTGGAACAAAAACTAATCTTTGTCGATGTACCAGGCTATGGTTATGCTAAAATCTCAAAGAGTGAGCGTGCCAAATGGGGCGTGATGATGGAAACATATATGACCGACCGACCACCGCTAAAAGCAGTTATTCAAATTGTTGACATGCGCCATAAACCGTCAAGTGATGACGTGGCAATGTATCAATTTTTAAAACATCATGATATTCGTGTCATTGTAATCGCGACTAAATCGGATAAGATTCCGAAGGGGCGCTGGCAAAAAAGCATTAAAGAAATCAAAGAAACACTCAAATTCGACGCCGATGATAATATTGTTACCTTCTCATCTGAAAGTGGTCTAGGAAAAGACCAAGCGTGGAAAATCATCGAGAAATTCATGTAAGGAGTGAATCATCATGCCGAAACGTAATATTAGCAAGTCACAACACGCGTTTAAAAGCGCTGTTACCAAAATGCCAGGTGGTGTGAGTAGTCCGGTGCGAGCCTTTAATTCAGTTGATACCGAACCGGTGTACATCGATCGCGGCGAAGGGGCTTATTTATATGATATCGATGGCAATAAATACATCGATTATGTTTTATCATGGGGGCCACTTATTTTAGGTCATGCCAATCCGCGGGTCGTTCAAGACGTGCAAGCAATGACAGCCAAAGGCATGAGTTTTGGTGCAAATCATTTGAGCGAACTCGCATTAACTGATGAAGTTATCAAACGGGTACCATCTGCGGAGTCTGTCCGCTTTGTTAACTCGGGCACCGAGGCAACGATGAGCGCACTGCGTTTAGCGCGAGGCTACACTGGTCGTGACCTCATCATTAAATGTATCGGTAGTTACCATGGTCATGGCGACTCGCTCTTAATTAAGGCGGGATCGGGTGTGGCTACCTTAGGTTTACCTGATTCGCCGGGTGTTACAAAGGGTACTGTTGCGGATACAATCACAGTCCCTTACAATGATTTAGCGGCTGTTGAAGCAGTATTAAAACAACATCCACAACAAGTTGCCGCGCTGATTGTTGAACCAGTCGCAGGTAATATGGGTGTTGTACCGCCGATTGCAGGTTATTTGGAAGGCTTGCGTAGCCTAACACATCGTTATGATGCGTTACTGATTTTTGACGAAGTGATGACCGGTTTCCGTGTGGGATTACAATGTGCCCAAGGCCATTTCGGTGTGACGCCAGACCTAACTTGTTTAGGTAAGGTCATCGGTGGCGGCATGCCGGTAGGGGCTTATGCCGGTCCGCGAGCAATCATGGAACAGGTTGCGCCAGCAGGGAACATCTATCAAGCAGGTACGCTATCGGGTAATCCGTTAGCGATGACTGCGGGGGTGGCAACACTCGAACAGCTAACACCGGCAGTGTATGCGGAATTTAATCGCATCATTGATAAATTAACAACGGGTATCGAAACGATTGGGCGCGCCCATCAGATTCCCGTAACGGTTAACCGTGCGGGCTCGATGTTTGGTTTCTTCTTCGCTGATGGACCGATTCATAACTTTAATGATGTGAATCGCTCTAACTTGACGCGCTTTAGTGACTATTATCGTGAAATGAGCGATCGTGGCATATACTTGCCGCCATCGCAGTTTGAAGGCTTGTTTATTTCGACGGCCCACACCGATGTTGAGATTGATGCGACCTTGAATGCGATGGAAGATACCTTTGCCATCTTGCAAAAGTAAGTACTGGCACACGTGTTGACGATATGAGGGTGAACCATTGACGAATGTCGCTGTGAAATGCTACAATAAACGAAACTTAAATACTGCCAATAACGATGATGAGGAAGAGTAAATCAAGTGATTAGTTCAGAGAGGAAACGGCTGCTGCAAGTTTCTCTAATCCTTGGTTGAACGTAGCCTCTGAGTTGCTTTTTTGAATTCATAGTAAAAAAAGCCGGTGCGAGCCGTTACGTAAATGAAGTGCTTTCCTCTAAGGGGGAAGTATAAAGGTGGTACCGCGGAATGCTCTTTTCGTCCTTTTTTGAGGATGAATGGGGCATTTTTTATATGGACAGAAAGGGATGATTACAATGACAAACAAAGAACCGTTAGCAACAAAATATGATCCACAAGCAATCGAAGCCGGCCGTTATGACTGGTGGGTAAAAAAAGGCTTTTTCGAAGCAACAGGAGACGAGGCTAAACAACCGTTTAGCGTTGTAATTCCACCGCCAAACGTAACAGGTAAATTGCACTTAGGTCACGCTTGGGATACGACTTTACAAGATATTATTACCCGCCAAAAACGGATGCAAGGCTACGATGTACTTTGGTTACCAGGGATGGATCATGCGGGTATTGCAACGCAGGCAAAAGTAGAGGCTAAATTACGTGAAGAAGGTATTTCACGCTATGATTTAGGCCGTGAAAAATTTGTTGAGCAAGTTTGGGACTGGAAAGAAGAATATGCCGGTCACATTCGTGAACAATGGGCAAGCATGGGCTTAGGACTTGATTATTCAAAAGAACGTTTCACACTTGATGAAGGCTTGAACAAAGCGGTCAACAATGTGTTTGTCACGTTGTACGAAAAAGGGTTGATTTACCGAGGTGAACGCATCATTAACTGGGATCCAGCGGCTCAAACAGCACTTTCTGATATCGAAGTTATTCATAAAGACATAAACGGTCACTTCTATCACTTAAAATACCCGTTAACAGACGGGTCAGGTTTCTTAGAAGTTGCGACTACTCGTCCCGAAACAATTCCTGGTGATACAGCGGTTGCTGTTCACCCTGACGACGAACGTTATGCACAATACATCGGCAAAACGATTACATTACCGATTATCGGCCGTGAAATTCCAATCATTGCCGACGAGTATGTTGAACGTGAATTTGGTTCAGGTGTCGTTAAAATTACACCGGCACATGATCCAAACGACTTTGAGGTTGGTAACCGTCATGACTTGCCACGTATTATCGTAATGAACGAAGATGGCACAATGAACGAAAAAGCAGGCAAATATAATGGCATGGATCGATTTGACTGTCGTAAAGCGATTATTAAAGACTTTGAAGCATTAGACTTAGTCGTTAAAATCGAAGATCATCCTCATTCAGTTGGTCACTCTGAACGTACTGATGCAGTGGTTGAGCCGTACTTATCAAAACAATGGTTCGTTAAAATGGGGCCATTAGCTGAGCAAGCACTTGACTTACAAAAATCAGACGACAAAGTTAATTTTGTGCCTGATCGTTTCGATAACCAGTACACACGTTGGATGGAAAACATTCACGACTGGTGTATTTCACGTCAATTATGGTGGGGTCACCGCATCCCAGCTTGGTATAACGAAGCTGGTGAGGTACATGTTGGGATGGAAGCTCCTGCAGGCGAAGGCTGGACACAGGATAACGATGTCTTAGATACGTGGTTCTCATCTGCTTTGTGGCCGTTTTCAACAATGGGCTGGCCAGACGAAGACGCAGAAATGTTCAAACGTTACTTCCCGACGAATGTCCTTGTAACGGGTTACGATATCATCGCTTTCTGGGTATCACGGATGATTTTCCAATCGGTTGAATTTACCGGTCGCCGTCCGTTTGAAGATGCACTGATTCACGGCTTGGTTCGTGACGAAGAAGGTCGCAAAATGTCGAAATCACTCGGTAATGGTGTTGATCCGATTGAAGTCATTAATAAATACGGTGCCGATTCATTGCGTTACTTCTTAACAACCGGCACATCGCCAGGTCAAGATTTACGTTTCAGCTACGAAAAAGTTGAAGCAACCTGGAACTTCATCAACAAAATTTGGAACGCCTCACGTTTTGTAATGATGAACATCGACGGTCTTGAAGCGAAAGACATCGATTTAAGCAACGTAACAGATGTTAGTGATCAATGGATACTCACGCGTTTAAACGAAACAATCGAACGTGTAACGGAGTTAGCGGACCGTTATGAATACGGTGAAGTTGGTCGTCAATTAAATAACTTCATTTGGGATGACTACTGTGATTGGTACATCGAAATTAGTAAAATTACACTTTACGGTGAAAATGAAGCCGCTAAAGCAACAACGAAAGCGGTCTTAGCTTACGTATTGGATAATATTTTACGTTTGCTACACCCATTCATGCCATTTGTAACCGAAGAAATTTGGCAACAATTACCGACAGAAGGCGAATCGATTGTTACTGCTGCATGGCCAACTGTACGTGTTGAGTTGAACAACGAGCAAGCGGCTGAAGCGATGAAATTATACGTGGAAGTAATTCGTGCGGTTCGAACCATTCGTACAGAAGTGAACACGCCCTTAAGCCGTCCGATTACAATGATGATTAAAGCGAAAACGCCAGCAGTAAAAGCGTTATTAGTCGAAAATAAATCATACATTGAGCGTTTTTGTAATCCCGAAACATTAACAATTGATACGGAATTAGACGTGCCCGCACAAGTAATGACCGCTGTTGTCACAGGCGCTGAAATTTACTTGCCATTGCAAGGTTTAATTGATGTTGCAGCTGAAACGGAACGTTTAGCTAAAGAACTCGATAAATTGAAAAAAGAAGTGGCTCGTGTGCAAGGAAAACTGAACAACGAACGTTTTGTCGCTAATGCGCCAGACGAGGTTGTGGCTGTTGAACGTGCCAAAGAACAAGATTATTTAGAAAAACATGCGCTTGTTGAACAACGCATCGCAGAGTTAGCTAACCTATAGTCAAAGGACTGAAGCAGATGACGACACAGTACGACGACGCAATCGCGTGGATCCACTCACGTTTACGCCTCGGTATTAAACCAGGACTTGAACGGATGACTTATCTGCTTGCGCAACTCGGGCATCCTGAACAGAAAAATCGTTGGGTCCATGTTGCGGGAACGAACGGTAAGGGGTCAACCGTTGCGTATTTGCGCACAACCTTACAAGCGGCAGGTTATGAAGTTGGTACCTTTACCTCGCCTTACATTGAAACGTTCAATGAGCGCATCAGCGTCAATGGGCAACCAATCAGTGATGACGAACTGGTAGCATTGATTACAAAAATACGCCCGATTGTTGAGGCGATGGCGACGTCGCCTTATGGTGAACCGACTGAATTTGAAGTGATTACAGCGATGTTCTTCGATTATTTTGCGACGATGCACTCGATTGATATTGGCATCGTTGAAGTCGGACTTGGCGGCCGCTTAGATAGTACTAATGTGATTGATCCGATACTGAGTGTTATTACAACAATCGGGATGGATCACATTGGCATTTTAGGAGATACCCTCGCCAAAATCGCCTCGGAGAAAGCCGGTATCATCAAACCGAATCGTCCGGTCGTTTCTGGAGTGACACAGGCTGAGTTGCAGCCATTGTTTCGTCAGTGGGCACTCGAACAGTCTGCGCCCTATTACGAGGTGGGTCAGGCTTATACAATCGAACAGGTAACTGACAATCGTTTAACTTTTAAAACGACCGATGACGTCTACAGAGATGTCGTTGTCGGTTTAGTAGGAGATCATCAGTTGCGTAATGCAGCGGTGGCGATACAAGCGTTGCTGTTATTACAACCGCTTTATCCACATGTGACCGAAGCCGTAATACGAGTAGGGCTTGCCACAACAAAATGGCCCGGTCGGTTTGAAACGGTGCACCACCAGCCAACGATTGTGTTAGATGGCGCGCATAATAATGAGGGGATGACGACTTTTGTCGACACACTGGCTAAAATGTACCCTTCACAACCGAAACAGGTGCTTTTCTCAGCCTTAACTGACAAACCACTGGATACGATGTTGGCGCGTTTATTAACGCTATCAAGCACCACGGTGACCTTAACGACTTTTGATTATCCACGGGCAATGACAGCTAGTCAGCTACAAACGAAGGCCACGCAATTTGCACTGCCGCATGCAGCGGATTGGCGTCAGACGCTGACTACCTTCATTGAAGAAGCAACTGCTGATGATACCGTCATTGCAGTGACAGGGTCACTGTATTTTATCGCAGAAGTACGGGCGTATTTATTGGCGTTGAAATAAGGGCTCTATGTCAAATAGTGTTGTTATTCAAAATTTAGTAAAATAAGTCATTTTTGCAGCTACCTTTTTTGGTAGCTGCTTTTTTTGTAGTCATTCCTAATGTGAAGGACGCTTTCTGCGGGTGACGCTTCATCCTCCGCGCTCCGCTGGGGGGTATTCAGCTGCCACTTTTCCCGCTAGAGTCGCCTTCACAAACGTCATGACGCTGCACGTTTATTATTGAGGCTCTCGCGTATTAAAAGACAGTAAAAGAGTCAATTAATTACGAGTTGGGAGCGATGCGTTTATGATTGAATCCGAGTAGAATCCTGTTTCTGAAATTTGAAAAGTTACGGTAACCAAACGAAATCCGTTTAATCACTTTTATTTTGTTATTGATCCCTCCTAAATGCCCGTTGGAATCCTTGTATTTAAAGCTATTTTCGATTGCAAGTAAATGCTTGTTTAATATTTTTAAACTGCGTTTCAGTTGTGAAGAAACGAAAGGTTTTTTAGTCTGAATCAGTGATTGGTAAGCAGGGAAATTTTTGTGTTGTAGCGCAATCAGTAATTGCTGTGCTAGTTCGTACGTTTCTTTGAATTCAACATCCAGTGTCATAAAGTAATCGATGATTCCTCTCGAACTTTTTTGTCCGTTAAATAAACGATGATAGCGATAATCAAAATCGCTTAAGTCTGTTTTGTTTTTGAGAAGTAATTTCCAATACGCTTTGAGTTTACGATAAATCTTTTTATCTTCTGAGTTTGAAGTATCATAACGGTTCATGAGTTTAATGCGTGTTTGATTAAGGGAACGTGTTACTAATTGGGACAAATGAAAACGATCGATGATGGTATCTGCATTTGAGAACACCTCTTTAATTAAAGACCCGTAAGGGGCGTTCATATCGATGACAATCGTTTTTACAGAAGCTCTCGCTTCAGATGAATAATTTGAAAAGTAATCTCTGAGATGATGTAATCTTCTAGATGGGAGGATATCAATGATTTCATATTTTTTCGCATCAGTGAAAATTCACCAACACCATAAATTATAGAACCGAAATAATTGTTAACCCTCCAAAAAGGTTCTTTTTTGGAGGGTTTTTTAGTTTGGCTTAAAGAGACGGAGTGCTTAACGAATATGCGTGCATTATGGCCAGTCTAGCAGTGTCAAAGCGCGAGAATCAGTTATAACACAGGCACTGATTGTTGCTATACTTAAAAGAAAAAAGGAGTCGCCATGATTATTCTCGGTTATGTGTTGAGTTCGTTTATTTATTGGAGTGCCACGGCTTATGCAACGGAAAATACCTTATGGCGTCGACGTTCACGCTGTGATGACTGTGGTTCAATCCTACAGTGGTGGCAACTCATACCAATCGTTAGTTTCTGCGCTTTACGCGGACGCTCTGTTTGTTGTCAGCAACCACTAAAATGGGTTTACCCATTGAGTGAATTGGTTGTTGTTGCTGTTCTGGTTCCAATTGGTTTTGATATGAGTGTCAGTGCAATTGTTCAAGGCAGTGTCTATCTTGTGTTAATTTGGCTCTCGTTTGTCGATTGGCAGAGTTACCATGTTCCGCTCCCAATGGTGATTTTTTTGGCGTTATTATTGGTTAGTTTACATGGTACAGCTGTAATAGCAGTTTTCGTTATTAATGGGGCAGTTTGTTTGTTGCTGTGGCTGAGTGCTAACCGTGCGATTGGTAGTGGTGATATTTGTTTGTTTTTAGCCTTAGGGTGGGGAGTGCCACCATTACAATTTATTTGGTTAATCGGCTTAGCAGCAGCACTTGGTCTCGTGTGGACAATGCTCAAACGCCAACGTCAGCCGATTCCCTTTGTGCCGTTTATTAGCATGGCTTATTTTATTATGACAGGAGGTGTTTTTGATGGTGGATTCGCTAGTTGAACAACCACGTGAGCGTTTAATCGCGTATGGGGCAGAACAATTATCCACGCAAGAATTATTAGCGATTATCTTGCAGACAGGTACAGTTAAACATTCGGTTTATCAATTAGCAACAAATGTTCTACGGCAGTATGAAACGCTCAGTCACTTACAACAGGCCTCTCATAAAGAATTGATGACCATAGAAGGTATCGGTCCAGTTAAAGCGACCCAAATACTAGCAATGCTCGAAATGGGCAAACGTTTAGCAGTTGAATCGTTTGTGCATAAGCAATCGATTGAATCGCCAGAAGAAGCAGTCGGAATCGTCTTGCCAAAAATGCGCTATTTGACGCAAGAACATTTCATTTGTATGTATTTAGATAGTAAACATCAGTTTATTCACAGCGAAACGCTCTATATCGGTGGTTTAAATGAGGTATTAATTTCACCACGTGAAGTGTTTTTAAAAGCGTTGCACTATAATGCGGCTAATGTTATTTGCTTTCATAACCATCCATCGGGTGATATTAGGCCGTCTAAGGCCGATATAAGCGCAACAAAACGCTTGCGTGAGAGTGGTGAACTGCTTGGCGTGCGATTAGTCGATCATATCATTATTGGTGATGGTGATTTTTATAGTTTTAGTCGCGGTGACTATTAACTGATTGCGAATGAAGATAGTAACAGTAGCAATTAAAGGAACGAGTGTTCTAATTTTGTTGAAAATAAGCTGAAACGAGGGTTATGCGGTTATTTATTCAGCTTTTAACACACAATTCATTTAAAAAGAGTTAAGGCTATGTTAAAATAATTAAGATAGCGCGGAGGTTGTCTTAATGATTGATAATTGTCCTATCTTTAAATGTCTCAGCAGTCTGTCTATTTCATCAGAAAAGAGGCGCTATACATGGTCTGCCACAGTCATTGGCTGAAGGTATGATATAATGAATTAAGTAGTGACGGTAACAATGAGCACGTTAATCATTTCATAAATGTAAATTAGATAACTATAAAAATTACCATTAAAAAAGGAGTCTGGAAAATGTTTAGTTTTGGGAGTAAAGATATCGGTATCGATTTAGGAACCGCGAATACATTAGTCTATGCAAAAGGAAAAGGGATTGTTTTACGCGAACCATCTGTCGTAGCAATCAATAAAGATTCAGGTCAAATCGTAGCGGTCGGTAGTGATGCTCGCAATATGATTGGTCGTACACCAGGAAATATTGTCGCGATTCGTCCAATGAAAGATGGTGTTATTGCTGATTACGATATTACCGCGGCGATGATGAAATATTACATTGATAAATTGAATAAAGGCATGGGTCTTGGCAAACCACACGTGATGATTTGTATTCCCGTTGGTGTAACAGGCGTTGAGGAACGAGCTGTCATAGATGCAACGCGTCAAGCGGGAGCACGTGATGCTTATACAATCGAGGAACCGTTTGCGGCAGCGATTGGTGCGGGCTTACCAGTTTGGGAACCAACAGGTAGTATGGTAGTAGACATTGGTGGTGGTACGACAGAAGTGGCAATTATTTCACTTGGAGGTATTGTAACTGCTGTCTCAGAACGTACCGCTGGTGATAAGCTCGATGAAGCAATCGTCAACTACATCCGTAAAACATATAATCTCCTCATTGGTGAACGTACTGCCGAAGCAATTAAAATGGAAATTGGTTCAGCAAATCCAGAAGGTTTAGAAAAACAAACAACTGATATTCGCGGACGAGACCTTGTAACAGGGCTGCCTAAAACAATCGAGATTACTGCTCAAGAAATTTGCACGGCTTTACACGATTCAGTGATGCAAGTAATTGATGCTGTTAAAACAACTTTAGAGAGTACTCCGCCAGAATTGGCTGCCGATATTATGGATCGAGGTATTGTCTTGACAGGTGGGGGTGCTTTATTACACAATATCGACCGTTTGATTTCCGAAGAAACAAACATGCCTGTTGTGATTGCTGAAGACCCATTAGACTGTGTAGCAGTTGGGACAGGTAAATCATTAGATAACATTAACTTGTTCAAAAACGCAAAAAAAGGTAGATAGTCAGAATGAATAAGACAGTGTACATGACTGTCTTATTCATTCTTTATAACGCGATAAAATTAAATATGTTGAGGTGTTGGTACTATGCCACGTTTTTTCTTAAATAAACGTTTATTAATACTACTTGTAGCAGTAGTGTTATTTGTAAGTCTGGTTGGTTTTACCTCACGCGACCGTGAGAATGCCTCTTTACCAGAATTGTTTGTGTATGATGTTGTGGGGTTTGCCTCGAATATCATCTCTAAACCGGTCAATTTTGTTGTTGGTCTCTTTGATGGTGTAAGAGATTTAACTTCAACCTATGAAGAAAACAAATCACTAAAAGAGCAAGTCGAACAGTTGGGCCAACTTCAAAGTGATGTGGTAACGTTAAAACGAGAAAATAAGGACTTGAAAAACCAGTCTGATGTCAAAAAAACACTATCAGAATTTGAACCGATTTCCGGTTTAGTTATTTCGCGTGACCCTGATGGTTGGTTCGATCAAGTAACAATCAATAAGGGTTCTTTAGATGGTATTAAGCCTAATATGGCTGTTACAACTGGCAAAGGATTGGTCGGTAAAATTAAATCAGTCAGCGCAAAATCATCGTCTGTTGAATTGTTAAGCTCATCAGACTCGCGCACACGCATTAGTGCGGCGGTGCAGTTAGGTGAGAATAAAAAGGCGTATGGTATTGTTAGTGGCTATAATAAAGAAGAAAACACGATACAATTGACACAATTACCGATTGATCAAAAATTCAAAAAAGGTCAAAAAGTAGTGACAACAGGTTACGGTGGTCGTTTTCCAGGTGGTCTACTTGTCGGTGAAATTGAAAGTGTCGAAAATGATCAGTTTGGTTTATCACAAACAGCAAATATAAAAACTGAGGCAGATTTATATGACTTTGATACAGTACTCGTTGCAAAAAGAACGATTGATACTGAGTCATAGGTGAGGAGTGCTTAGTATGAAAAAAATACCTGCAAGAATACTACTTCCCATCATAATGGGACTGTGTTTTATTTTAGAAAATACAGTCAGCTTTTATTTTGCGCACACGCTTTTTTATGGGGCAACGAAATACATTCCTCATTTTATTATTGTCATGCTTATTATGATGGTGGCGTATATACCTCGTAACCAAGTGCTTGTATACGCGTTAATTCTTGGATTGATTTATGATGTTTATAACATTGGCATTATCGGCGTGTACTTTGCAGTATTTCCGGTAGTTGTCTACATCAGTGGGAAATTGTTACACTATTTACAAGGATCCTTTCTAATGGTGTTACTTGTGTCTATTTTTGGCGTTGCCGTTAGTGAATTTGGAGCTTACTTGATATTCTCAAGTTTGAAAAGTGTCTCAATTGCCTTTTTACCGTATGTTACATCACGATTAACAACAACCTTATTATTCAATATGGCATATTTTTTAATTGTTTATTTTCCGTTTACAATGCTACTCAAACGATGGCAACGAGAAAACAAGGGGATTTCAGCGACACAGGTTAAATTGTAATTCACTCATAAATTTCTAGGGGGTCAAAAGATGGAAAAAAAAGCAGTTCAGTTAAAAGGGACTAAGGATGGCATTGTCATACAATTATCGGATGAATCAGGCTATAATACACTTTTCAAAGAATTGAATGACCTGTTAGAAAAGAGACCGAATAAACAAATCAACGAGACAGTCAAACGGACACCGGTGACTGTTGAAACAGGCTATCGCATTTTATCAAAAGAATTCCAAGAAAAAATCATTCGCGTTATCCATGATAAAAGTGATTTGATTGTGAGTAAAATACGAACGAACGTGATGACTAATAATGCCGCGGAAAAATGGAAACATGAAGATGAGGTATTGCCATTATCGCGCTTAATCCGATCAGGACAACTGGTTGAATCAGGAGCGCATATGCTTATTGTCGGAGAAATAAATCCTGGCGGTCATGTAGAAGTCGTTGAACACGCGTTTGTGATGGGGCAAGTCAAAGGAACGATACATGCGGGTAAAAATGGTAACATGAAGGCTGTTATCATCGGGTGTTTCCAATATCCTGCGCAGTTAAGAATTGCTTCTAGTGTACGAACAATCGATAAGGAAGAAGCACTAACAATTGCTACACGCTTATCGATTGCATACTTAGATAAAGAGAATAATATAACAATCGAAGCATTGGATCAATACGCTGATACAAAGTCGATTTTTGCAGCTGAAAAAGGGGGACGCTAATTGTGGGAGAGGCTATAGTAATTACATCTGGTAAAGGTGGCGTCGGTAAATCAACAACCTCCGCTAATATAGGAACAGCACTGGCATTACAGGGTAAAAAGGTCTGTCTAATTGATATGGATATCGGTCTGCGGAATTTAGACGTTATTCTAGGTTTAGAGAACCGAATTGTGTATGATATCGTTGATGTTGTCACAGGACGCTGTAAGTTACACCAAGCATTAGTGAAGGATAAACGATTTGATGGTAAGCTCTTTTTGCTACCAGCCGCACAAAATTCAGATAAAGATGCAATTACAGGTGAAGAGATGAAATCGTTAGTGGATAGTATCCGCGACGATTATGATTATATTATTTTAGATTGCCCAGCAGGAATTGAACAAGGATTTAAAAATGCAATTGCCGGAGCTGATCGTGCGATTGTTGTTGCAACGCCAGAAATTTCGTCTGTTCGTGATGCAGATCGTATCATCGGCCTTTTGGAGCAAAAGGAATTCCCTGCCCCGAAACTGATTATTAATCGTATTCGTGTCAATATGGTTGAAGATGGGCGTTCAATGGCGGTAGAAGACATTACGTCGCATTTAGCGATTGATTTATTAGGCATTATTTTGGATGATGAGGCTGTGATTGAGTCGTCAAATAACGGGCAACCGGTTGTGTTGTCGAATACATCGAAGGCATCACTCGGTTACCGCAATATTGCGCGTCGTATTATGGGAGAGTCAGTGCCATTAATGCAAATTAAAGAGCATAAAGTCGGCTTTTTTAAACGCCTGTTTGGGAAGAAATAAATAGTGTTGGTTATCCATCTGAATATAATTTCGGATGGGTATTTTTTTAGATGGGCATCAGTGGTGAAACAGATGAAAGTTATGATACACTAATGCGTATAATAGATAAGGAGGAATTAGCATGAAAAAAATTCAAACACTTGATGCACCACAGGCAATTGGTCCTTATTCACAGGGGCAAATCGTTGGCGATCTTCACTTCTTTTCGGGACAAATCCCATTAGACCCACAGACTGGTGAAATGGTTGGTGAAACTATCACTGCTCAAACAGACCAGGTTATGAAAAACATTAAAGCCCTACTAGCAAGCTGTGGTGGCAGCTATAATGATATTGTAAAGGCAACGATCTTTACGACCGATTTAAGTCAATTTACGGCACTTAACGAGGCATATGCAGCAGCCTTAGGTGATGTGCGTCCCGCTCGTAGTTGTGTCGAGGTAGCGGCATTGCCGAAAAAGGCCCTCGTTGAAATTGAAATCATCGCAGAAATAAAAAAATAAAGAGAATAGCGTTGACGACTCGGTTAATCTATGGTATATTTTAACATGTTATGTATGTAGCACCCGTGCTGCTGTAACCGCGCATTACAGGTATTAAGAACCCAGTGTCGCCTGCTAGTGGCGAGTCTAAGTAAACTAAGAGGAGGTGCATAGAATGTACGCAATTATTAAAACAGGTGGTAAACAATTAAAAGTTGAAGAAGGCCAAGTAATCTACGTTGAAAAACTGGATGCTGAAGCTGGCGCTGAAGTGACATTCAACGAGGTATTATTCGTTGGTGGTGAATCAGTAAAAGTTGGTGCTCCTTTGATTGAAGGCGCAACTGTAACTGGTACTGTTGAAAAACACGGTCGCCAAAAGAAAGTTATCGTTTTCAAATTCAAACCTAAGAAAAACTATCACAAAACACAAGGTCACCGTCAACCTTATACAAAAGTCGTGATTGGTAAAATCAACGCTTAAGTAAAAGACGATTAAGGACTGATGACGTGTGATAAAAGTAAATGTAAACCGATTGAAAGAGACTGAGAAAATCGTTGCAATTGAAATGACAGGTCACGCTGACTATGCTGAGTCTGGTAAAGATTTAGTGTGTGCAGGTGCTTCAACAGTGATATTTGGAATGATTAATGCAATTAGTTTGCATGTCGACCAGGCCCCACATATTGAAGAAAAGGATGGTGGAGGTTACCTTTATTATTCATTACCGGTTGATTTAAGCGATGAGATTCAAAAGGATGTTCAATTGTTAGCGGAAGCTCTATTAACACAGTTCACTACCTTAGAAGCAAGTTATGCTGAATTTATTCAGATAAAAAATAGCTGGAGGTGAAACATATGTTATTACAATTAAATATTCAATACTTTGCCCATAAAAAGGGTGGTGGTTCTACTGCCAATGGTCGTGATTCACAATCAAAACGTTTAGGCGCTAAAAGTGCTGATGGACAATTCGTAAGCGGGGGTTCGATTTTATATCGTCAACGTGGAACTCGTATTTTCCCAGGAACAAACGTTGGTCGTGGTGGCGATGATACTTTATTCGCAAAAGTTGATGGTGTTGTCAAATTCGAACGCGTAGGTCGTGACAAGAAGAAAGTTTCTGTCTATCCTGTAGCTCAAGAAGCATAAATAACACAAATAAAAGAACAAGACCGCTATGGTTTTGTTCTTTTTTTTATTAAAGGGAGAATGAAAGAAATTGGAGCGAAAAAGTAATGTCGGTATCTTTGCTGGTTTATTAACATACGTGATGTGGGGGTTTATCCCACTCTTTTTTAAATTACTATCGGATGTCTTGCCACTTGAAATTTTAGCACAACGAATTATCTGGGCTGCTGTATTTATGGTGTTAGCCGTCATTTTCACGAAAAAATGGCAATCTTTTTCTGTTATTATTAAAGCGATTTTTCGCAGCCCGAAACAGTTTCTGCTAATGTTATTAGTGGCCTTACTCATTTCGACGAACTGGTTTGTTTTTATTTGGGCGATTAACCATAATCATATTTTACAAACAAGCCTCGGGTACTATATTAATCCGATTGTAAGTATTGTGCTGGGTGTCATCTTCTTAAAAGAGCGCTTGAGCCGTGCGCAAGTTGTGGCTGTTATTTTAGCGTTTGCTGGTGTGATGGTGATGACCTTGAGTTTAGGTGTGTTTCCCTCTTTATCGCTTATTCTTGCTTTTTCATTTGGATTTTATGGCTTACTCAAGAAAAAAATGGATATTCCAGCCATCGAAGGCTTAACGATTGAGACCTTGTTTGTTTCCCCATTTGCTTTACTTTTATGGGGGTATTATATTTTCAGTGATCAAAGCTTCGTGACGAACAATGCAACAGTCGTCTCGTGGTTGCTCGTCATTTGTTCAGGGCTTGTAACAGCTGTTCCGTTATTGTTATTTGCCTTTACCGCCCGTAAAGTGACGTTGAGCATGCTTGGGTTTATGCAATACATTGCACCAACCATCAGTTTACTGCTCGGAGTGTTTATTTACAATGAGGCTTTTACTCGGACGCATGCGATTAGCTTTGCGTTAATCTGGCTCGGTCTCTTGATTTATTCAGTGGCAACAATTAGGAAACATCGTGAAAAATAACAGACGACAGTACTGTTAGGACTAAATACAGCTGCATTAAACTTATCTCGACATTGAAGCGAGATAAGTTTTTTGTGTGCGGTTATTAATTGACGTATTGCTGATTTTTAAAATAAACTAGTTATAACTAACGGCTCGAGTAACAGTATCTGTATCCGCTATGTAAAGAAGGAGAGGAGGGTTACAATGGCGGCAACAACTTTAAAAAAAACACGCCAAACGATGTTGCTATTATTGTGTATTGGTTGGGGGTTAGGTAACTTAGACCGAACGGTGATTAATTACGCGATTATTCATATGGCTGACGAACTGACATTATCCGCGACGCAAACAGGCTGGGTTTTGAGCGCTTTCTTTTTGGGCTATGCCTTGATGCAAATTCCAGGCGGAATCTTAGCCGATAAGATCGGTGCCAAAGTTGTTTTAGTAGCAGCGGTATTAATGTGGTCAATTTTCACGGGTTTAACCGCAATTGCGGGATCGTTCGTGTTATTGGTTATTATCCGTTTTTTATTTGGCATTGGTGAAGGTGGTTTTCAACCAGCCGCCGCAAAGGTTATTGCATCAGTGTTTCCCAAAAAACATCAGAGTAAGGCGATGTCGCTCTTATTAGCGTCAGCAGCGATAACATTAGTGCTTGTTCCGCTGATAGGCTCCTATTTAATTGTTAGCATTGGGTGGCGGTTAGTATTTGTTTGTGCTGGTTTAGTTGGTTTGGTTGTGACACTGCTTTATCGACGATACATCGACGTGCCCCCGTTGAAAAAGGCGGGAAAGACTAGCGTTGCAAAGGTGTTTAAATCGTTGCTCCACCGTCCGCTAATGTGGCTCTTGTTAGGGACTTTTTTTGCTATCTATGCAGTGAATTGGGGACTGACTTCATGGTTGCCAAAATATTTAACAGATATAAGAGGTTTAGCGTTAATTGAGGTTGGCCTGTTGCAATTAGTGCCTGGACTTATCATGCTTGTTTGTATGTTTTGTTATGGGGTACTCATTGATAAATTATCGCTCCAAGCCAACAAACAAGTGGCGGCTTTATTTGCAACCGGGATTGTCATTTGCCTCTATTTGATGTTTTTTGCCGAAACAATCGTGGGTTTCATTGTTTACCAATCGTTGATTATGGTCTTTATTACGTATATCGTTGTGTTATTACCAAGTATTTTGCTGAAAGCTCTGCCACAGGCGGTCGTCGGAACAGCGATGGGGATTGCGAATACAGGTGGGCAACTGGCCGGGTTTGCGACCCCTGTCGTAATCGGGTTTCTGATTGATTATACGGATGGTTCTTATGTGAGTGTCTGTTATTTGTTAATGGCCTGTGCGGCTATCTGTGTCCCGAACATGTTGTTATTGAGTACGTCGGTTGACACTCATTCAAGTGATCAATCGTAATGAAAAACCCACCACAAGCGCTTGTGGTGGGGTGAGACTGAAGTTAGAGGCTGTTCTTTAATAGTTAAACCTGTTTAAAATATATGCTGAACATTGATGGGATTTATTTCACACGGGCAATAGTCATACCGTCACCTGTCGTTGTAATAATCGCATCAACACGATCGTCTTTGCCGACATACTCATTGAAACGGCGCATCGCCCGAATCGGATTTGATGTTTTATCAGGGTCAGGTACTTCATCTTTCCAAAGGGTGTTGTCCGCTACAATTAACGAACCTGGTTTTGCCATTGCCAAAGCCCATTCATAGTAGTTAATATAGCTGTTTTTAGCCGCATCGATAAAGAAGAAGTCGAATGTTTCGCCTTCAGCAGCTAAGGCTTCCATCGCTTTTAAACCATCGTTACAAATAAAGGTGATTTTGTCTTTATAACCGGTTTTTTCAGCGTTTCCTTTGGAGAGTGGTTGGTAGCGAATGTCGTTATCAATCGTTGTAACATGACCATCGTGCGGTAAAATAGAGGCAAATAAAATAGCACTATAACCACCTAAGGTTCCAAGTTCTAATACTTTTTTTACGCCCGCTGTTTTAATAAGTACTCGCAACAGTTGGGCTGAATCAGCATCAATACTCATTTCATTAATGCCGGCAGCGATAATGCTATCTCTTATTTGATGGAAAAAATCAGGCTCGTAACTGCAAGTTTCTTCAATGTATTGTTTTGTTAAATTAAATTCTGACACGTTTCTCACTCCATTCTCTACTAGTATAAGACTGTAACATAAACTTGCCAACCCTTTTCTGCGATAAAAAATGATATTGCTCTTAAAATCGTCAATTTTGCTTTATTTTAAGGGAATTTAATATAGTGTTAAATAAGGAGGAATGATTTAATAGTTTACTACTAATATGGTATTATAAACGGAAGTTAGTTGGTTAATTAATCCTGGTTGTTGGTTTTGCTTTGAGAGGCAGTTTTGAATAAAGTATATGTATATAAGATAATGAAAAGGGGTTCTATAATGTTTAATACACAGGCGTTTTTAGATGGCAAGAAAACGGAATTTACGCAATTAAGCGATGCGATTTGGGAAGTACCGGAAGTTTATTATTACGAAAAACACGCGGTTTCGTTGATGGCAAAGGCATTGGATGACGAAGGCTTCTCTGTTGAACGTAACGTTGCTGGACTTGAAACAGCCGTTAAAGGTGAGTTTGGAACGGGACCAACAGTAATCGCCTTTTTAGGCGAATACGATGCGTTATCTAATCTCAGTCAAGCAGGTGGTGCAACTGCCTACCAACCACTTGAACAAGCGGGAAATGGTCATGGCTGCGGTCATAACTTATTAGGTGTTGGCTCTTTTGCGGCAGCAATTACTTTGAAAGCTTATATCGAAGCGACCAATGCACCGATTACTGTGCGTTTTTATGGTTGTCCCGCAGAAGAAGCGGGTTCTGGTAAAGCAGTGATGACAAAAGCGGGCGTCTTTGACGATGTTGATTTAGCGATATCATGGCATCCAAATACCGTCAACGCGGTCATGAACATTTCGAGCCTAGCGAACTATGCCGTTGATTTTAGTTTTGAGGGGAAGAGTGCCCATGCGGCGGCTGCGCCACATCTTGGTCGGAGCGCGTTAGATGCGGTTGAATTAATGAATGTCGGTGTCAATTTCTTGCGAGAACATGTTGAGAGTGATGTGCGGATGCATTATGCGATTACCAATGCAGGCGGACTGTCTGCTAATGTCGTGCAAGCACAGGCAGAGGTTTCTTATTTAATTCGAGCGCCCAAAAAAGCGCAGGTGATGTCAGTGTTTGAACGGGTTAAAAAAATTGCGGAAGGTGCGGCATTAATGACCGAAACCTCAATGAACTACCACTTTAAAGGAGCTGCATCAAACTTAATTCCGAATACTGTCTTAGCCAATGTCATGCAAGCACAACTTGAAAAGATTACGCCAGTAACGTATACAGCGGAGGAATATGCATATGCGTCAGCGATTTTTGAAACATTTGATCCGCAGACGCAGGCTGAAGCGACTGCGTTGTTCCCCGATGTGTTGGTGCAGGCGTTAGCTGATAAAAAACTAAATCACTACCCGCTACCACTATTACCCGAAAGTACGATGATGGCATCGACCGATGTGGGAGATGTCAGTTGGAAGGTGCCGACAGTTCAAGTCGCCACAGCATGTTGGACAATGGGGACGCCACCTCATACGTGGCAAGTTGTCTCCCATGGCAATACCACAGTCGGTCACAAAGGGATGATGCAAGCGGCTGAATTAATGGTCAATACCGCGATTGCGTCGCTTACAGATTCGGCGATTATACCGGCTGCCAAAGCTGAACTTAAAACGAGGCTTAACGGTGAACCGTACGTTTCGCTCGTACCTGATGAAAGAGGTGTCTGATGCAACAACTACTCGAACAATTGGTTGAAACAAGTCGTAAAACGACCATTCAAGGAAAGGTTGCGACCTATATCCCGGCCTTAGCTGAGGCAGATGCCGCGCATTTTTCAGTCTGTCTGACAGATAAAGGGCAAAGCTACGCCTATGGAGAAACCGACACCTTATTTACGTTGCAAAGTGTCGTGAAAGTGATTAGTTTTATGTTGGCGGCTGATTATCATGGGCTGACACGGATGATGGACTATGTTGATGTCGAGCCAACGGGCGATTCGTTTAACTCGATTGTTCGACTCGAGAGCGCCAACACGAAACCGTTTAATCCGATGATAAACGCCGGTGCGATTACGGTGGCATCGATGTTACCGGGTGACACGCCGACCGACAAAGTCGCCACTGTGCTGACTTTTTTAGAAACACTTTTGCAAAAAGAAGTGACAATTAACCAAAAAACCTACCAGTCAGAATATGATTCCGCCGATCATAACCGAGCAATTGCTTATATTTTAAAGGCCAATGGTTATTTAGAAGCAGGTGTTGAAAATGCGATTCAAACTTACTTGCAATTATGCTCGATTGAGGTAACAGTGAGTGACCTCGCTCAAATTGCCCTTTTCTTTGCGGAAGATGGTCAAAATGAACGGATTTGTATTGACGGTGCGATTTTAAAAGTATCGAAGGCATTGATGTTAACCTGTGGGATGTATAATTCATCCGGTAAGTTTGCTGCCTTTGTGGGTTTGCCCGCTAAAAGTGGTGTATCTGGTGCCATTATTGCGGTCGTTAAAAGCGGTGCGATTGAAATACTCGAAGGTCCGATTGGCATCGGTTTATATGGGCCGGCGATTGACGAAGTTGGAAACAGTGTTGCAGGTGTTCACTTCCTAATGGCACTCGTCAAAAAGTATAATCTTTCTGTCTTTTAACAACAACAGAACATCTCAGTTGTTATTTCTGGCAAATAGCCTATAATTAAAGCTAACATACAGAGCAGTTAGAGGAGATGACAACAGATGATGGAAATAGTACCTGGTCAAGACGGGCTTGAAATTGCGTTACCTGATGGAAAACTCGTATTGAAAAAAGAAGTCGGTTATTCACCCGTCGAAGTTACCGTTTTAGCAGTGGCAAGCTGTGCCAATTATGTTTTAGAAAGTATTTTAACGAAACAACAAATAGCTTACGAATTCATTAAAACAGAAGTCGAATATGAGCGTGATCAAGCTCATAAAGCTATGCCAATTAATGCGATTGAAGTGACGTTTACAATGCGTGCAGCGAGTGAGCAACAGGTTAAAATTAAAAAAGCTTTACGTCTGATTCATGGCAACTGCCCGGTCATTCAATCATTGAATGAAGACATCGAAGTGATGGAAGAAATTATTTTTATAGATTAAAAGGCTTGCTTTTAAAGTGAAAGCAAGGTAAGATAATAACTAAGTTAGTTAAGCAGAAAAAATCGTTGAGAAAGAGTAGTAGGTCGGAATGATATATTGATGAGCGAGTCGGGACAGTGAGAGCCGATCAATATACGCCGGTTGAATGGACTTTCGAGAGATTCGCTGAAAGTAGTAAGCGAATACGGGCTCTCCCGTTACAGAGATAGGATATGGTAGTATCCGAAGAGTGAGTAAACAACAAAAGCTATCTTTTGTTGTTTACTAAAAGAGGTGGCACCGCGATTAAACGTCCTCTTACAAGAAATCAGTATGATTTTTTGTAAGAGGACGTTTTTTGTTTTAACTACTAACGAAAAGGAGGCGTCAACATGTCATTATTCATCAATGAAATTGAAGCGGATGAACTTACACCAGTCCGTATTTTTAAACAGTTAAACGGGTCAAATAAATGTTTGCTCGAAAGTTCGCTCCGCTTTGGTCTTAATAGTCGCTACTCATTCATCTGTCAAAATCCGGTGGCGAAGACGACCTTAATGAATGGGACCGTCACCCATAATGGTGTGACAGCCTCAGAGCCGTTTTTAGAAGTAGTTGAAGCTGTGATGGCACAAACAAAAGTTAAAAATGAGCATTTTCCGTTCATCGGTGGTGCCCTGGGCTACGTTGGTTATGAAACGATTCATCAATACGAAGAAATCGGGAACTATCTACCGGACCCATTAAATTTACCTGAAGCACAGTTGTATTTTTATGAAGAAGTCATTATTTTTGATCATATTGAACAAAAAGTATTTGTTACGAGTGTTCGGTCTGCAGAAAACAGTGCAAAGCTCGCACGCTTATTAAAAGCAGAGTCACGTGTCACCCAAGGGGAAGTTAGTGTCGGTGACTTTACGAGTAATGTTGGTCAAACAGCCTTTGAGGCAATGGTCGAACAGGCGCAAGCGGCAATTAAGCGAGGTGATATTTTTCAAGTGGTGCCCTCGCAACGGCTAAGTGCGCCTTATGAAGGTGATGCGTTTGAACTGTATCGGCGTTTAAAACGACGGAATCCGTCACCGTATTTATATTATTTAGAAATGGATGACTGTCTCATTATCGGTTCATCACCTGAAAGTGTTGTGGCCTTACATGGTGAGCAAGTGACGATGAAGCCGATAGCAGGTACTCGTCGTCGTGGTCAAACCGCAGCAGAAGATGATATCCTTGCGGCTGACTTACTGGCGGATCAAAAAGAGGTAGCGGAACATACGATGTTGGTCGATCTCGCCCGTAACGATATTGGTCGGATTGCCGCGAAAGGAACGGTGGCCGTTACTTCTTTTAAAAAAGTTGAGAAATACAGCGATGTGATGCATATTGTTTCGACGGTTGAAGCGGTGATTGCGCCCGAGTATAATTCGTTTGATGCGCTGCGCATGAGTTTGCCAGCGGGCACTGTAAGTGGTGCGCCCAAGATTGCCGCGATGCGCTTAATCAACCAAATGGAACAGGTCAAACGTGGCATCTACAGCGGTGGTGTCGGCTACTTTTCGTATAATGGCGCGATGGATTTTGCACTTGCAATCCGCACAATGGTGGCGACGAATAAGGTCTTACACGTGCAAGCCGGTGCTGGAGTCGTCTTAGATTCAGTGCCACAAACCGAATATGAAGAAACGCTCAACAAGGCAAAGGCCTTAATGGAGGTAACGAAATGATTTTACTAATTGATAACTACGATTCATTTACATATAATGTGTATCATCAACTGCTGTTAAGCGGTGAAGAAGTCAAGGTTGTTCGCAACGATGCCTTGACGGTTGCAGCGATTGAAGCGCTCCAACCGAGTGGGATTGTCTTATCACCAGGACCAGGACGTCCAGAAGATGCGGGCATCTGTTTGCCACTAATTCAACAATTAGGTGCTAAAATACCGATGTTAGGGATTTGTTTAGGCCATCAGGCATTAGCTCAAGCCTTTGGTTATCAGGTGAATCAAGCTGAGCAAATCAAGCACGGAAAAACAAGTACGATTAGTCATCAGCAAGTTGGCATCTTTAAACAACTGCCCGCTGACTTTGAAGCGATGCGTTATCATTCACTCGTAGTCGATGAAACCAAGATTGAAGACACGTTTGAGATTGTGGCTCGCGCCAATGATGATCGTGAAATTATGGCGATTCAACATCGCAGCCTGCCGCTCTATGGCATCCAGTTCCATCCTGAATCGATCGGCACCCCAGCCGGCCAACGTTTAATTGATAATTTTGTGCAACGGGCCCGCTCCCACATATCGTTTACTGAATATTTAAATAAATTAAGCGCTGGCGAGCATCTTTCACAGCAAGAAGCGCGGTTAGCGGCCAATCGATTGTTCGATCAGTCATTGACAGATAGTGAAATCGCAGCCTTCTTAATGGCTTTAAAAATGAAGGGTGAAACAGCCGCTGAAATCGCGGGTATTGTCGAAGCGATGCGAGCTCATGCCTTGCCGTTACCGCAACGACATCGTCAATTAATGTGTAACTGTGGCACAGGCGGTGATCGCTCAGGCACCTTTAACATCTCGACAACCGCGGCGTTCGTACTAGCAGGTGCAGGTGTTAAAGTAGCGAAACACGGCAATCGTTCCATCTCAAGCAAGAGTGGCAGCGCCGATGTGCTTGAGGCCTTAAATGTGTCATTGAACGCGACGCCAGCCGTGATTGACCATCAATTAGCAACGACAGGGATGACCTTTTTATTCGCACCTCATGTTCATCCACACCTCGGACAAGTAATGCGTGTACGCCAAGCATTGGGTATTCCGACAGTGTTTAATATTATCGGACCATTAACAAATCCTTATGCCCTCGATTATCAAGTCGTTGGTGTGTATCGTGCAGATTTAGTCGAACCGATGGCAAAAGTGCTCGTTGCGCTAGGTCGAAAAAAAGCCATTGTCGTTCATGGCTATGGTGGGCTAGATGAAGCCTCGCTTGCGGGTGACAATCAGTTAGCCATCATTGCAAACAACAGCTATCAATTAACAACCTTAAATCCGCAACGACTCGGCTTTAGACAACAGGGCAACGAGACGTTGAAAGGTAAAGACGTCGCTACGAATGCGACGATTTTGACCGAGGTGTTGGCGGGTAAAAAAGGCCCTTATCGTGATGCGGTTGTCTTAAACAGTGCAATCGGATTAGTGGCAGCTGAACTGGCGGACACTTTTGCTGCAGGAGTGAAACTTGCAGAAGAAGCGATTGATTCACAGCGCGCCGCCGAACAATTACATTACTTACAAACGACAACGGAGGCGATTGGATGATGAGTATTTTAACCGAAATTATTGCCAAAAATAGCGACCGCGTCAAAGGCTATCAATCGGAACAATTGCACTTGAGCATGGCTAACAAAGCCCCTTTTTTGACACCAACTGCCCCGGACTTTCGTCTGATTGCTGAAATCAAACGGGCATCACCCTCAAAGGGAATAATTGATGCCACGGTCGATGTTGTGGCACAGGCAAAGCGTTATGAGGCCTTAGGCGCAAGCGCGATTTCCGTGCTATGTGAACCGTATTATTTCAAGGGTGATTTTAGCGATTTAGAGGCGATTCGCGCGGCAGTGCAACTGCCTATTCTATGTAAAGACTTTATCACAACGACAGCGCATCTCTTAAAAGCCAAAAGTGCTGGGGCAAACATAGTGCTCTTAATTGTGGCGGCACTAACTCCAACTGAACTTGCGACGCTTTATCGCTTTGCAAGAGCGTTGGAATTGGATGTGTTAATTGAGGTTCATGATGAGGGCGAACTCGCAGTGGCTCTCAAGCTCAATCCGCGTTTAATTGGCATAAATAATCGTAACCTCGAAACCTTTGCCGTTGATTTAGCGACTACTGCCCGTTTACGTGCCTTAATTCCGCCGACGATTACTGTTATTTCAGAAAGTGGCATGTTAAATGTGCCAGATATCGCCACCATTAAAGCGACTGGGGTTGATGGCGTCTTAATCGGTGAAGGGATGATGCGTGATGCCGATGCACTGCAGGTGATGTTTCGATGACGGCTGTTAAAATTTGTGGCTTGATGACCGTAGCAGCAGTGACAGCGGCAGCGAAGGCTGGTGCCGATTACATTGGTTTTGTGTTAACCCCGAGCAAACGCCAAGTGAGTCTTGCACAGGCGGCAAACCTGCGCAAAATGGCTGGCAACGCGAAGGTTGTGGGGGTGTTTCTTGAACCAACAGCGGTCTTTATTCAAGAGGCAATAGCGGTCATCGGTTTAGACTTTGTGCAAATTCATGGCGCACTTCCGTCTGACTTATTACTGGAGCGACCACTCATTAAAGCACGTTCCCTAATGGAACCGCCTGTCTCCAACGCTGTGTACGCAGAACTCATCGATGCTCCGACACCGGGTAGTGGCAAGGTCGTTGATTGGTCAGCGATTACAGCTGGAGCTCACCCGCTATGGCTTGCAGGTGGCTTAACCGCTGCCAATGTAAGCGAGGCGATTCGGATTGTAAAACCAGCTGTCGTTGATGTTAGCAGTGGTGTTGAAACAAACGGCAGCAAAGACAGCAATAAAATCATTCAATTCATCACAACTGTGCAGCAACTAACGAAGGAGGAACAATAATGACTTACACTTATCCAGATGAAGATGGCCATTTTGGTCGCTACGGCGGTCGCTATGTGCCCGAAGTATTAATGCAATCAGTGCTCGAGCTCAATGAGGCTTATAACCGCTATAAAGAGGATCCAGACTTCAAGGCAGAATTGGCCTATTATTTAAAAGACTATGTCGGTCGACAAACACCACTTTACTTGGCAGAACGCTTAACAAAGTATGTTGGTGGTGCGAAAATTTATCTGAAACGTGAGGATCTAAATCATACTGGCGCACATAAAATTAATAATGCCCTCGGTCAAGCCTTGCTCGCGAAGCGGATGGGCAAACGTAAAATTGTCGCTGAAACAGGGGCAGGTCAACACGGCGTTGCAACAGCGACCGTCTGTGCCTTGTTTGATATGGAGTGTACTATTTTCATGGGGGAGGAAGATGTCGCTCGTCAAGCATTGAATGTCTTTCGAATGGAACTATTAGGGGCAAAAGTGGTATCTGTCTCAAGCGGTGAAGGTTTACTCAAAGATGCGGTCAATGATGCACTCCGCTATTGGGTTGCTCATGTTGATGACACCCATTATTTAATGGGTTCCGTCTTAGGGCCACATCCCTTTCCACAAATGGTTCGTGATTTTCAAAGTGTGATTGGGACTGAAATCAAGCAACAACTCCACGAAAAAGAAGGACGTTTACCCGATGCCTTAGTGGCCTGTGTCGGTGGCGGATCGAATGCAATTGGGACGTTTTATCCCTTCATTGAAGATACCACCGTTAAATTATATGGTGCCGAAGCGGGTGGGTCGGGTATTGAAACAGGCAAACATGCAGCGACCTTAACGAAAGGCAGTGTGGGCGCACTGCATGGCTCACTCATGTACTTATTGCAAGATCAGGCCGGTCAAGTGAGCGAAGTTTTCTCGATTTCGGCCGGGTTGGATTATCCTGGTGTAGGGCCTGAGCATAGTTTGTTGCATGATTTGAAGCGGGCCGAGTACCATGCGGTCACCGATGACGAGGCGGTTGCTGCCTTTAGTGTGATGTGTCGCCAAGAAGGGATTATTCCAGCACTTGAAAGCGCCCATGCAATTGCGCTCGCGCTAAAAATCGCCGCCGATATGTCACCGGAAGAAATCATGGTAATCACCGTATCTGGTCGTGGTGATAAAGATGTCGCCCAGCTAAAAGAACGGTTTGAAAAAGGAGGAACCACTGATGAATGCAATTGAGACGACATTAGCAACGACAAACAAAGCCTTTATCGCTTACATGATGGGCAACCAAACATTAGTCAAAGACTATCAAACACTGGTTGCTCAAGGGGCGACAATTGTTGAAATCGGTGTTCCTTTTACTGACCCCGTAGCAGATGGACCTGTCATTCAAGCCGCAGGTTTGAAGGCATTACGCGCAGGTGTTACTTTGCAAGGCTTACTAACGACGATTGGAACGATAACGGCTAAACCGGCACCAATCGTCTTAATGACTTACTTAAATCCGCTCTTTGCGATTGGTTATGAATCGTTTGCCCAGCAATGTCAACGAAATGGCGTGTCGGGCGTGATTGTACCCGATATGCCGTTTGAAGAGAGTCATCAGTTACGGCAATTGCTCGAAGCGCATGATGTCTTATTGATTACGTTAGTAACAGCAACATCAACTGGCGAACGCTTAACGCAAATGTTAAAAAAAGCGCGTGGTTTTATTTATGCGGTGACAGTTAAAGGTGTCACCGGTGAAAGACGGGCCTTTAATCCGGCCATTTATGACTTTTTGGCGGAGTTGAGAACAAAGACAACGGTACCTGTAATGGCAGGATTTGGCATTGCCTCAACAGAACAAGTCAAGGCGCTATTGCCTCATTGTGATGGTGTCATTGTCGGAAGTCGGATTGTCGACCTCCTCGAAGCGGGAGAATCGGCCCCAATTGGTAGCTTAATTCAAGCAACGAAGCAATAAACAGTTAAATAAGGCTGATTTTGAAGAATCGTTGTTTTACTTATCGCAGGACTTAAGATATAATGATAAGTAATGAAGTAAAGAATTGAGGAAACCGAATATGATGTTTGTAGATGGAGTTAAGATATATGTAAAAGGTGGCGATGGTGGCGATGGTATGGTTGCTTTCCGTCGTGAAAAGTTTGTAGCGAATGGTGGACCTGCCGGTGGCGATGGTGGTAAAGGTGGATCAGTCGTTTTCGAAGTTGAAGAAGGCTTAAGAACCCTTGTTGATTTTCGTTACAAGCGTCACTTTAAAGGAAACCCAGGTGAAAACGGGATGAGTAAAGGGATGCACGGACATGGTGCCCCTGATTATGTTGTACCAGTTCCACCAGGTACAATCGTTAAAGATGCCGATACTGGCGAATTAATTGCCGATTTAGTGACACACGGTCAACGTGCTGTTGTTGCTAAAGGGGGTCGTCATGGCCGTGGTAATCGTCGTTTTGCGACACCTGCCAACCCAGCACCAGAAATTAGTGAAAACGGTGAACCAGGCGAAGAACGTAACTTAGAACTTGAATTAAAAGTGCTTGCCGATGTTGGTTTAGTAGGTTTTCCAAGTGTTGGGAAATCAACATTATTATCGGTTGTTACATCAGCGCGCCCTAAGATTGCCGATTATCACTTTACAACGCTGACACCAAACCTCGGAATGGTTGATACACCCGATCATCGTAGTTTCGCAATGGCCGACTTACCTGGTTTAATTGAAGGTGCTTCATTGGGTGTTGGTTTAGGCCACCAGTTCTTGAAACACATCGAACGTACGCGTGTTATTGTGCATGTTATCGATATGGCAGGAACTGAAGGTCGCGATCCGTTCGATGACTTCAACAAAATCAACGATGAATTATCACAATACAACTTCCGCTTGTTAGAGCGTCCCCAAATTATTGTAGCCAATAAAATGGATATGCCTGGTGCAGAAGAAAACTTAGAAACATTCAAAAAACAAATTGATAGTTTGTATCCTGTCTTCCCGATTTCGGCTTTAACTAAAACAGGTTTAAACAATCTGTTATTAGAAATTGCTAACAAATTAGAAACAACAGAGTACTTCCCAATGAACAATGAACCGACTGAAGAACAAGTCGTGATGTACAAACATAAGGCTGATTCACCAGACTTTGAAATCACGCGTGGATCAGATGCTGTTTGGGTCTTAAGTGGCTCTGAAATTGAGCGTCTGTTCGCAATGACAAACTTCGATCGTGAAGTGTCAGTGACACGTTTCACACGTCAATTACGTTCGCTTGGTGTCGATCAAGCGTTGCGTGACCGTGGCGCTAAAGATGGCGATTTAGTTCGTATTATTGAATTTGAATTCGAGTTCATGGATTAAGCAAGGAAATAATCAAAGCAAAGTCATTTTTGACTTTGCTTTTTATTTAAGGAGAGTGAATTGAGTGAATATTGGCTATTTAGGACCGATTGGAACTTTTTCGTTTCAGGCAGTCCATCGTGCATTTCCCACAGAGCAGCATACCGCATTTGCAACTATTTCAGAATGCCTTGATGCAGTTGTTGCAAAACAAGTTGATGCCTGTCTCGTCCCATTTGAAAATGCGATTGAAGGAACCGTAAACGTTACATTGGATTATTTATATCAAAATGATGTGCCGCTAATTCGAGGTGAGTATATTTTGCCGATTTCACAAAACATCATGATTAATCAAGATGGTAAACATGATTGGCATCAGGCAACGAAGGTGTTGTCGCATCCGCAAGGGTTGGCGCAGTGTCATGATTATTTAACGAATCATTTTCCGTATATTGAACGGGTGGCCGTTTCGAGTACAGCTTTTGCGGCTGAGTATGTCGCACAGCATCCAGATGAAAATATATTAGCAATTGCACCGTTGTTTGCAGCGGAGCATTATCAACTGAACGTTGTATGCCCGAACGCCCAAGGCAATAGCCAAAATGAGACGCGTTTTATCGCGATGAGTGACACCGTTATTCCGAATGAAGCTGACGCAATTGAAACGAAAACAACGATTTTGTTGAAGTTGCCAGATAATGACTCGGGAACGTTACATAGTATGCTTTCAACCTTTGCTTGGCGCAATATCAATATGAGCAAAATTGAATCACGTCCAACTAAAACACGCCTCGGTCAATACTTTTTTCACATTGATTTGGATGTCGGAGCAGACAACCGCCTATTGGCCAATGCCTTAAGTGAAATTGGTTTGCTTGGTGGCAAGGTTAAAGTACTCGGTTCTTATGATGTTTATAAGATTAAAAGTGATTTTAACTGTTAGAAGCGCTCGACTTGGAAGAAAAATGAGCGCGACTATATTCCATCGCAAGCGTTTATCTGAAAGTTGAAGCCTTCTGGTTAAAAGAACTGGATAGATTAAAAGTGATTTTAACCGTTAGAAGCGCCCGACTTGGAAGAAAAATGAGAGCGACCGTATTCCGTCGCAGGTCGACAGGTAAAAGCAGTTTTCTGTTTTCACCTGTTTTTTGTTGCAAAAAACCTTTAAACTTTAAATAACGGCTAATTATCGCTATAATAACAAGACATAGGATAAATTGAAGGTGGAGGTTCGAACATGAGTAATATACTATTAATCGAAGATGAAAAAAACTTAGCACGTTTTGTTGAACTTGAATTACAACATGAAAATTATAAAGTGACAATTGCTAACGATGGACGAGAAGGCTTAGAGTTGGCGCTAACCAGCGAGTGGGATGCCATCTTACTTGATTTAATGTTACCGAGTTTAAATGGCATTGAAATTTGCCGTCGCATTCGCCAAAATGGTAAACAGACACCGATTATTATGCTAACCGCACGTGATAGTGTGATGGACCGCGTGTCAGGTCTTGACCACGGGGCCGATGATTACATCGTGAAGCCGTTTGCGATTGAAGAACTATTAGCGCGCCTTCGCTCGTTGTTGCGTCGAGTTGAACATACGGAAACGACTAAAAAACAAACGACCTTTACTTACCGTGATTTAACGGTTGAAAAAGAGAGTCGGATTGTGTTAGTGGGTGACGAAGTCATCGATTTAACGAAACGTGAATACGATTTGTTGTTAACATTAATGGGTAATATTAACATCGTCTTAACACGAGAAGTCTTACTTAATAAGGTTTGGGGCTATGAAACAGAAGTTGAAACGAATGTTGTTGATGTTTACATCCGCTATCTGCGTAATAAAATCGATCGTCCGGGTGAAGAAAGTTATATCCAAACCGTGCGCGGAACAGGTTATGTGATGCGTACATGAGAGTTCATAAAATGCTCAATGTTAAAAACAGGTCTTTAAAATATAAGTGGATGCTCGGTACAAGCGTCGCGATTTTTTTAACGTTCTCTGTTTTTGCGGTCGCCATCTATCAAGGCGTTGCGACGATGTTATTAAATGAAGAAAAAACAAAGGTGCAAACAGCCTTGAATAATGTTGCTTTTTCACTGGTCGGAAAAAAGTGGCTCGATGTGAGTGCAACAGAGTTTCCGATTGATAATGAGAGCCTCAATGAAAATATTTATAATCGAGGCCTCATTGTCCGTATATTGAAGGCGGATGGCAGTACATGGTATCCGGCGCAATACGGTGGTGAAGAAAAATACGATATTCCACTCGAAAAAGTTGAGGCTTTAACGGTCAGTGAAAAAACGATTAAAGGCAGTCGCATGATTGTAGGTTATAAACCGATATTGCAAAATAATGCCGATATTATTGGCTATGTGCAGGTGATTAATCCGTTAACGAGCGTCAATTCATTGATGAAATACTTGTTTTGGACCTTGCTTATCTTAGATTTTATCGCCTTAATCTTTAGTGCCTTACTAGGTTATGTAATGGCGTTGCATTTACTACAGCCAATTAAAGATTTAGCACGCTCGATGATTAACAGTCGTGAAAGTGGTTTTAAGGCGCGGGTGAAAAACATTGATGCCGAGGATGAAATTAGTGAACTATTGATGATTTATAATGATATGATGCATCGGATGGAAGTTACCTATGAACAACAAAAACACTTTGTCGAAGATGCCTCGCATGAGCTGCGAACACCTGTTCAAATCATTGAAGGGCACCTGAACCTTCTCAATCGCTGGGGCAAGGATGATCCGTCCGTGTTAGAAGAATCACTCAATGCCTCGCTGTTTGAGGTGAAACGGATGAAAAAGTTAGTGCAGGAAATGCTTGATTTATCACGTGCTGAACAAGTATCAAATACAGCTGAGTTACAAATTACTAATTTAAATGAGGCTGTGGAACAAGTAAAGCGCAATTTTGAAATTTTGCATGAGGGCTTTGAAATCACGTATGAACATAATCCACATTTGGTATTACGCTCGCTCATTTTACGGAATCATCTGGAACAAATCTTAATTATCCTGTTTGACAATGCCGTAAAATATTCGAGCGAACGCAAGGAGATTAAAATCACCTTGACAGAGGTCGCTAATAAAGCAGTCATTAATGTGATTGATTATGGAGTCGGCATCGACCCAACCGAAGTTGATAAAGTGTTTAATCGTTTTTATCGTGTCGATAAAGCACGAACGCGTGAAGTGGGTGGTAACGGACTTGGATTAGCGATTGCAAAACAATTGGTCGTTAGCTATCGTGGAGAGATAACTGCAACGAGTGAAGTGGGCATCGGAACGACTGTTACCATTAGTTTACCGTTAATGGAAGAAGAAGTTATTCAAACCGCTCGAAAAAAAACAGCAAAAAAACAAAACCTTAAAAAGAGTTAACAAAAAGCTAACGTCCAATCACGCAAACGTGCGGAAAGGTCGTTAGCTTTTTTAATTAGATGATGGTGAAATCGGTTGTAGAAACTGAGCCGTTTTCCCAACTGATTACTAAATGAGTGACGTTTGCTGCTCGCGTCGGTCCTTTTTCTAAGCGCGCAATAAAGGTGAGTAAAGCATCTTCAGAACCTTGGGCCAGTATTAAGACACTTTCATCGGGTAAGTTTTCAACCGTTCCTGTAATATCTAGCTTTTTCGCTAAAAATAAGGTACCATAACGAAAGCCAACCCCCTGGACGGTACCGAATGCTTGAATACGACAACTGTGTCGCGATGCGATGGTAATCACTCCTTTTTTTATTAGTTTAACACGTTTTAATTGAAATATGGGAGAAGGAACCTTACTATAGAAGTAGTAGCCTTGCTCAAATAATTAACTTTGTACGAAAGGGTGTGACACCGATGCATTGGACTGTTATCGAAACAGAAAGTTTTAATGAGCCGTGGTGGTTCTTTGAAGATTGGCGAGAAGACATCATCTCAGAACGACAGTTAGCGACTGAATCGCTCGCACTTACGGCCTATCAGTCAGCGTTTGAGAGGTTAGCCACAACATACCCGTATCATCAGGTGAAAGAACAGCAGGCGGCCTTCTGGTGCGAGGAAGAAAAGAGTTTTTGTGAAGAATGCGATGATGATTTGCAAGTGTTCCACGGTTTACTCCTACTTAAAGATGGAAAGTCATCTTGATCGCTATCAGTTTAAAGGAAACCCTTTTAAAAGCAGACAAAACATATTATAATAGAGATGAATACACAATTTGTGTTATAGAGAGAGTAAGAAGTCGCTTCTTAATTATAAAATCAATTGAAAAGAGTGAGAGATAATTGCAGCCTAAATTAGGAAATGCTATAGAAAAATTTTTCGAAGCAGCAGATGATGCAGAGGTCAAGTTAACGGGTCGTAAAGCCTCAAAAGAAGAATTGAAAATGTTAGCGAAAGAACTACCCGTTAAATTGCCGAAATGGTATCGTGAGCTGATCGGGGACTATCCGATTATCAACTTGGAATTGCGTTGGAATGTTGAAACCACCAATGAAAACTACAGTGGTGAAACAGCGATTGAATTTTTTGAACCACAGTATATTATTGAAGAAACAATGGAAGAATTTCCGGGCATTGATTTAGTACACTTGAATTATATTTGTATTGGAAGTGAACCTGCAGGTACTGGCGATAACTATTATATTAAATTAGATGATGAAGACCCAACATTGTATCAGTTCCCGTTGCCAATCGGTAGTGATGATGATGAGCCGCTCATTACACGTCGTATTCAAATTGCGGAGCATATTAGTGATGTATTCCTTGAAGCGATTGAAACAATCTAAAAAAAGAATCACAAATAAACGGTGGCATTTTAAACCACTTGTTATTTGTGAGTTTTTTTAACGGTCAATAGTCAGAAAATTTAATCATTTCAAAAAAAACTAATTTTCTGTTTATTTATTAGCTTTAACATGATATATTCTATAGAGTAAACTAAACACGTAAGTTATATTGTGTAAGCAATTACAACAATCGTGTTTTTACAAAAAAGGATTAAGGGGAGGAACAACTGATGAAAAAACGCTCGTTAGCAGTTGTATTAATTATGGTTGTCGTTTTATCTTCATTTTTAGCAGCATGTGGTAATAAAGAAACGAAAAAAGCTGAGGACAAAAAAGATGACAAATTTACAGTTGCAATGGTAACTGACCAAGGTGGGGTAGATGATCGTTCATTTAACCAATCAGCTTGGGAAGGTATGAAACAGTTTGGGAAAGATAATGGCTTAGAAAAAGGTAAGTCAGGCTATGACTACTTCCAATCTGCCAATGAAGCAGATTACAAAACAAACTTAAACAGCGCTGTTCGTAGTAATTTCGACCTTGTTTTCGGTGTTGGTTTCCAATTAACAAAAGCCGTAACTGAAACAGCTAAACAACAAAAAGAGGCACATTTCGCATTGATTGATGACGTGGTAGAAGGCGTTGATAACATTGCAAGTATTCGTTTTGCGGATAACGAAGGTGCATACTTAATGGGCGTAATTGCCGGATTAACAACTAAAACAAACCATGTTGGCTTTATCGGCGGTATGGAAGGTGAAGTTGTCGGTCGTTTCGAAGCTGGTTTCACTGCTGGTGTTAAGGAATCAAACCCTAAAGCTAAAGTTGATGTGAAATATGTTGGTTCATTTGTCGCAGCTGATAAAGGACAACAAATTGCAGCAACAATGTACAATGACGATGCAGATATTATTCTTTCTGCAGCTGGTGCATCAGGTAACGGTGCTTTCACTGAAGCGCGTAACTTGAAAAAAGAAGATCCATCACGTGAAATTTGGTTCATGGGTGTTGACCGTGACCAAGCCGATCAAGGTGAAGTTAAAACAGGTGACAAAACATACAATGTTGCTTTAGCGTCACAAATCAAACGTGTGGATATCGCAGTCCAAGAAACATCTAAATTAGCTAAAGATGGTAAATTCCCTGGTGGAAAAACAACTGTTTACGGCTTAGAAGATGATGCTGTTGGGATTGCAGATTCAACAGATAACATTGACGCAAAAGTGTTAGACAAAGTAAAAGAATACAAAGAAAAAATTACAGCTGGCGATATTAAAGTGCCAGAAAAACCATAGGTAAACAAAACAAGTAATGATATGAGTAATGGCTGGTCATTTCGATGTCCAGCTTTTTTAATTAAAAAATTGAATGTAGGAGGACGCCTTTTTGGAATATGTGGTTGAGATGTTAAATATTCGCAAACAGTTTGGCGACTTTGTAGCAAATAACAACATAAATTTACAGGTTAAACCTGGTGAAATTCATGCGTTATTAGGCGAAAATGGCGCAGGTAAATCGACGTTAATGAACGTCTTATTTGGTTTGTATGAACTCGATGGCGGTGAAATTAAAGTCAAAGGTAAAACAGAACGGATCTCAAGTCCGAATAAAGCAAATGATCTTGGTATCGGAATGGTGCATCAACATTTTATGCTCATTGATAAATTTACTGTGGCCGAAAATATCATTTTAGGACATGAACCGTCACGTTTAGGTTTAATTAAGAAAAAAGAAGCAATTGCTGAAATTGTTGCTTTATCAGATAAATATGGCTTGCAAATTGATCCGTATAAGCGCATCGATCAAATTGGTGTTGGAATGCAACAACGGGTTGAAATTTTAAAAACGTTATACCGTGGCGCCGATATTTTGATTTTTGATGAACCGACCGCCGTCTTAACACCGCAAGAAATCATTGATTTAATGGCGATTATGAAGCGTCTTGTTAAAGAAGGTAAGTCAATTATTTTAATTACACATAAATTAAAAGAAATTATGACCGTTTGTGATCGCGTGACAGTTATTCGTAAAGGTGAAGGGATTGGTACCGTTAACGTCTCAGATACGTCACCTCAGAACTTAGCAAATATGATGGTCGGTCGTACGGTGTTGTTCTCAACCGCAAAAAAAGCAGCAAATCCGCAGGAAGTCGTATTAGCAATTAATGATTTGGTTGTTACCGAGGAAAAACATAAGATTGAGAAAGTATCACATTTAAGTCTCGAAGTGAAGGCCGGCGAAGTTTTAGGCATCGCAGGCATCGATGGCAATGGACAAACTGAATTGATTGAAGCGATTACTGGCTTGCGCAAGGTGAAAAAGGGCAGTATTCAATTATCGGGGGAAAAGATACACAATTTAAAACCTCGTCAAATTACGGAAAAAGGTCTAGGTCATATTCCAGAAGACCGTCATAAACACGGACTTGTGTTGGAAATGTCTCTAGCTAACAATATAGCACTCCAAACGTATTACAAAACACCATTAAGCAAGCATGGATTTCTTAATCAAAAAGAAATTGATCAGTTTGCAAATCGTCTAATTGCAGAATATGACGTGCGTACAAGCAGTGAACATGTACCAGCTGGTAAATTATCGGGTGGTAATCAACAGAAGGCTATCATTGCCCGTGAAATTACACGATCGCCTAAGTTGTTAATTGCAGCGCAACCAACGCGTGGACTCGATGTCGGTGCGATTGAATTTATTCATAAGCGCCTCATTGAGCAACGAGATTTAGGACGGGCAGTTATGCTAATGTCTTATGAACTCGAAGAAATTTTAAATGTGAGTGACCGAATTGCGGTTATTTATGAAGGAGAAATCGTCGCGGTGCTGAATGCAAACGAAACGAACGAACAAGAACTCGGCTTATATATGGCGGGACATAAAAAGATGAGCGAGGTGGGAATGCATGACTAATCGGTGGCAAGGCTTAATTATTTCAGTCTCTTCGATTGTACTTGGCTTACTCATTGGCGCAATCATCATGCTAGCATTTGGCTATGATCCAATTGCGGGGTACAGTGCGTTAGCGTACGGCGCCTTTGGTAATAGTTATTACTTAGGCGAAACCCTGCGTTTAACGACACCCTATATTTTAGTTGGTCTAGCGATTGCCGTTGCCTACAAAATGAACATGTTCAATATTGGGGCACAAGGTCAACTGTTAATGGGTTGGATTGGTGCTGTTTGGGCAGGTACGTTGTTTGATTTACCTAAGTTCATCCACTTGCCACTTGCTATTTTAATTGGTGGTCTGTGTGGTGCCTTATGGGCGTTTGTACCCGGTTTACTAAAAGCTTATCTAAAAGTTAATGAAGTTATCATCACGATTATGATGAACTACATCGCGCTTTATGTGTTTAACTGGCTGATTCATGGTGTTTTCTCAGATGGTAAAGATCAAACTGACGTGATTAAAGAGACGGCATCATTAAAATCGCCGTTTTTAGAAGATATTACCCAGTTTTCAACCTTGCATTGGGGCTTAATTATCTCGCTTGTCCTCGTTGTTATTATCTGGATCTTTATGAAGAAAACGACAACCGGTTATGAATTTGAAGCGATTGGTTACAACGAAAATGCGGCGCATTACGCTGGTATGAATGTGCGTCGTAATATTATATTAGCAATGCTTATTTCTGGCTTTTTGGCAGGGATGGCAGGCGCGATGGAAGGTCTCGGTACCTTTGGTTTTGCCTTCACGCAAGGATCAGTATCCGGCATTGGGTTTGATGGGATTGCGGTTGCCTTACTAGGAGCATTATCTCCAATTGGGATTCTCTTTTCTTCATTCCTATTTGCGGCCTTAAACATCGGTAAAACAACGATTTCAGTTGAGGCCGGTATTCCGAATGAATTGGTTAATATTGTGATTGCGCTCATTATTTTCTTTGTAGCTGCAAGCTATATCATCCAATGGGCAATGGAAAAACTGTCTAAGAAAGGAGGGCGCTAAACGATGGATACATTATCATTAATTGTTTCGTCAACTTTATTAATGGCAGCGCCGCTTATTTTTACATCGTTAGGTGGTTTGTTGTCAGAACGTGCTGGTGTCGTCAACATCGGGCTAGAAGGCTTAATGATTATGGGTGCCTTTTCAGGGATTGTTTTTAACTTAACGTTTGCTGATACATTTGGTGTATGGACAACGTTAATTGCGACTTTATTTGCGATGGTTTGTAGTGGTGTATTTGCCCTCTTTCATGCGGTTGCAACGATTACGTTTAGAGCGGACCATATTATCAGCGGTACGGCGTTGAACTTCTTGGCCCTCGGTTTAACTGTCTTTTTAACTAAAATTATTTATGGCAAAGGCCAAACAGAAACGATTTCTCAAAATGTCGATTATAGTAATATCCCATTATTAAAAGATATTCCAATTATCGGTGAAATCTTCTTTCAACGTATCTCATACTATTCATACATCGCGATTATTGTTGCGATTGTAATCTGGTTTGTTTTGAACAAAACTGTTTTTGGTCTCCGTTTACGCTCAGTTGGTGAAAACCCATTAGCGGCGGATACAATGGGGATTAAAGTCAATCGTATGCGTTATATGGCAGTCATTATGTCAGGAATGTTAGGTGGGATTGGTGGTGCAATATACGCACAGTCATTTACTAATAACTTCAATGCGACAACGATTGCTGGTCAAGGTTTTATGGCGTTAGCTGCGTTAATCTTCGGGAAGTGGAACCCACTCGGCGCCTTAGGTGCTGGTTTATTCTTTGGTTTCGCTCAGTCGCTCGCTGTTATTGGTGGTTCATTGCCATTCTTCAGCCATTGGCCAACGATTATTATGCAAATTTTACCGTATGTCCTAACGATTTTTGCGCTTGCTGGTTTAATCGGTAAGGCTGAAGGACCGAAGGCAAACGGGGTTAATTACGTCAAGCCGAAGTAATTAATGGGGTTTAACAAGCAGGATGGCAATTAGCCATCCTGTTTTTTGTCTTAAACGTTTCTGAGGTGAATTATGTTAAAAAAGGTCTTTTTTTAGATAATTAATGGAAAAAAAGGGTGAAAGTGTTTAAAATAGATAAAGTACAACTGTACGAAATGAAAAGTAACGATTGTTGCTATTTCAAGGAGGATTTTTACGTTGAAAACAGAAAAACGTATCATTGTAGGAACAACACTGCTTTTATTAGCGTTGGGCGGTTGTTCAGCAGCTAAGACAGAGACCGCCAAACCAACAACAAATAATGTCGCAGTATCTGAGGAGAAAAGCACAACCGATTCAACCGAAAAAAAGAAGGTCGAAGCGACAGTTGTCCTTAATACAGAAGGTGTAGTGACGATAAAAGAGCCAGAGCGTATTAATGCACTCGTGAATAAGCATAATAAGTTTCCTGATGGTTATACGCCGACCGATTTGGTCCATCCTGATGTACCGTTTGTGTTTGGTGAGCAAGTGGTTGAGCGTAGTATGTTACGGCAAGAAGCGGCAACTCATCTAGAAACGATGTTTGCTGCAGCGAAGAAACAAGCTATCCATTTATCAGGCGTTTCAGCCTTCCGTTCGTATGATACTCAGGTTAGTATATTTGATGGTTACGTGCAACAAGATGGTAAAGAAAAGGCCTTAACATATAGTGCGTTGCCAGGCACCAGTGAACATCAAAGCGGCTTGGCGATCGATATTAGCAATGCGGCGGGAGAATTTGCAGCCGAACAAGGGTTTGAAACAACGGCCGAAGGCAAGTGGCTCGCAAAAGAGTCTTATAAATATGGCTATATTTTACGTTTTCCCGAAGGCAAAGACGCGATTACCGGTTACGAATATGAATCATGGCATTTTCGCTACATCGGCCAATCGTTGGCCAAAAAAGTATTTGACAGCGGCTTAACATATGAAGAATACGCGATGAAATACCCAGATGGAATTGTTAAATATTAAGTACCACTTTGCAAGCGATTAGCGCCGCTTTATTGTATACTAGTAGTAGATTATAATGAATGGGGCTAAGACGATGGTAACAATTAAAGACGTTGCAGCGTTAGCAGGTGTTTCAACATCAACTGCTTCGCGAGCGATGCATCATAACAAAGTCATTAGTGATGAAACAAAACAGCTCGTTTTTAACGCAATGAAAGAACTCGGTTATGAACCCAACTATGCGGCCCGCAATTTAGCGAACAAAACGAGTAATACAATTGGCGTGATTTTACCGGTGGCCGGGCCGGCAATTTTTCAAAATCCTTTTTTTATGGAAATCTTACGTGGTATTAATCAAGAATGCAATGAACGCCAGTATATGGTGACGATTGCGACTGGTGATACAAATGAGGAATTGGTTGAAAATGTCGCGACGATGGTCAAACGCGGTCGGATTCAAAATTTCATCTTGCTTTATTCAAAGATGAATGATCCTGTCGTTGATTATTTACATGAGCAAAAAATCGGCTATACCGTAGTCGGGAAACCAGTTGTGTATGAAAATGAAACGCCTTATGTTGATAATGATAATATTTTAGCAGCGAAAGATGCGACGGAACATTTAATTGCGGCTGGACATGACCAAATCGCCTTTGTGTATAACAATGAAGAACAGTTATTCAATCTCGATCGTTTTACAGGCTTTCGCCGAGCATTGCGTCTGGCTGGACTTACAAATGAATATACGTTTAACGTCGCTGAGGGCTTGTTAGCCGATGGGCGAGCAAGTTTTGATGCCTGGCTAAAAGAACATCCGCAAGTGAGCGCCTTCGTCACCTCAGATGACATCATTGGTTTGATGGTTCAACAAGCGATTAACGGCAGTACGCACACGACACGACAAATCGTCAGCTTTAATAACTCGCTCTTTTCACAGATGAGTAGCCCGGCCTTTAGTTCGATTGATATTCATGCGAAACAACTGGGGATTGAGGCCGTTGTGTTAATGATGAAATACATTGAGTCAAAGGATGCGCTCGTATCGAAAATCATTGTGCCACATAAGTTAGTTGTGCGCTGAATATGCGATTTGCAAGCAATAAAAAAACCAGTTACAGCGATTGTGTTAATCGTTGTAACTGGTTTTTTATTAGTTTTTTATGCGAACATAGACCCCATAATGATCAGAGATAACAGGTTCGTTGCGTCCGTTAAAGACGCTACGCGCTTCGTAGACGTCAACTTTTTGATTGCAAAAGATAAAGTCAATCCGCTTGTCGTTAGCCTGGTTCTCACGCCAACCATCAATTGCGCCACTAACTGTCACACCGTCATCTTTATGAGTCGCGAGGTTGTACGTATCATACCAGCCGTCAGCTAAAATACGCGCATAGCCTTGCTTTGGAAGGTGGGCTGGATTATTAAAGTCGCCGAGTAAAAACTGCCGACCAGCCAGCGTAGCCAATGCGGATGTCAGTTTCTGCCATTGATAGCTGAATTCGGAACCGTCACTTTGCCACCAACCACTATGAATGCTGAAGAACCAATCGTTGTTGGCAAGCTGGACACCAACCGCCTGGCGTGTATGGTAATCATCATAAGCGCTCGTTTCTGAGAAGTGTATCGTTTTGGTAGCAATCGGTGCTGTTTTGGTTAGCATTGCAACACCTTCGTCGTAACGATCGTAACCGATATGGCAAGGGAGCCAGCTGAAATAATAATTGAGTTCGCGTTCTGCCAAGGCAGCAATAAGCTCGACCGCGAAGTTATCAGCCCGTAGTTGCGTTCTTGTCACAGCTAGGTAACGGTCGTTAGATTTTAATGGTGCGGCGGTCATCGTTTGGTTAACCTCTTGTAAGGCAATCACATCAATTGCTTCGGCTGCAATGAAGTCTGCTAAGGTAGCAACTTGAATCGAGGCGTACTCGCCCATTAAACTATGACTATTTAAGGTTAAACAGTTCATCTTATAAACCTAACGTATCGTTAATATCGGATTTTAAAACATCTGCTTTTGGTCCGTATATCGCTTGGATACCAGTGTCTTTTTTCACTAAACCTAAGGCGCCAAGCATTTTCCATTCAGCTTCATCACCGACAATGTTGGCGTCTTTTACACTGACGCGCAGACGAGTCATACAGGCATCGACGTCAATAATGTTATCGGCGCCACCGAGACAAGCGATGATGCCTTGCACTTGCTTATCAGCTGTTGCAATTTTACTAGCTGATGTCTCAGCTGAATCATCACTAGGAATATCATCGATGTAGTTGCCTAAACGACCTGGTGTCGCAAATTTAAAACGGCCGATTAAGAAGTAGGCCACGAAGTAAGCGATGGCGAAGAAGACAATACATGAGATGATGTAATTAATAATATCAAGTCCTAAGCCGGCTTTGAGTGAAAGTGGTAAACGTGTTAATAACTCAAGGTTACCAAAGGAATGTAACCGCAGTGAAATGATATCTGCTAAACCGAAGCTTAAGCCTTGGATGAAGGCATACACTACATACAGTAATGGTGCGCAGAACATGAACATAAATTCAAGTGGCTCCGTAACCCCAGTTAAAAAGACAGCAATTGCAGCAGAGAAGAACACTGATTTGTATTTCTTGCGTTTGTCGCTATCAACACGACGATACATTGCTAATGCAATCCCCATTAATGTTCCTGTCGCACCAATCATTTGTCCGACTTTAAAACGGGCGGGAGTGATAGTATCAACTAAATTGTTATATGACGCCATATCACCAATGCTTTTGAACTGAGATAAATCACTTGCCCAAGCGAGCCATAAAGGATCTTGCCCGAATACTTGTTGCCCGGCATTGGCGCCTGACATAATGGTATAGGTACCGCCCAATGACGTGTAGTTAATCGGAATCGTTAACATGTGGTGTAAACCAAAGGGTAGCAACAGACGTTCGAGTGTTCCGTAAATAAATGGTGCGATAAAGGGTGCCGAGGCAGATGACATCGCAATCCAAATCCCAAACTTGTTAATGCCTGTTTGGATGAATGGCCAAACAATTGCCATAATTAAGGCAATAATAATTGACCAGAAGATAACCATGAACGGTACGAAGCGTTTGCCGTTGAAAAAAGCAAGGGCATCTGGCAGTTTGCGGTAGTTGTAATACTTATTGTATAAGTTACCACCGAGGAAGCCGGCAATGATACCGACGAATACACCCATGTTTAAGGCGGGTGCACCTAGAATAGAAGTAAAGTAACCGTTCACTAAAATCTTAGTGCCGAATAAGGTCGTCGTTGTTGCTCCGTCCGTTGTTAACATGTCGGAAGAAACACCGAAGATTGCGCCTGTGATCGTATTAATAAGAATAAAGGCGATTAGCGCGGCAAAGGCACCGCCGGCTTTTTCTTTGGCCCAAGAGCCACCAATCGCAATTGCGAATAAAATGGCTAAGTTGGTAATGATGCCCCAACCGATTTGTTCGGTGACAGCGCCAACACGAGTGAAAAAGGTAATGTCGAACATGGCGAAGATTTTACCGAGGCTGATCATTAAACCAGCTGCTGGCATAACGGCGACAACAACCAGTAAGGTTTTGCCGAACTTTTGCCAAAACTCAAAAGATAGTAATTGTTTCATTGAAATTCCTCCTTAGTAACGCTTATGCAAACGTTTGCTTAAAGTATAATTGTTATCGCTTACAAATGTCAAGCGGATTTTAAAAGATGTTTTTAGATTAAAGGAGGGTAAGTAAACAATTGACAGTGCAAACGTTTGCGTAGTATTATGGAATCATAGAAATGAAAACGGTTTATTTCGGACCGTAACCATAGGAGGAATTAAAATGACAGAGACACAAACAATTATTGATAGTTGGAAGGTAACAACAACGACCTTAAATAAAGCAGAGAAACGTCTGCAAGAGAGTTTAACGAGTATCGGTAATGGTTATATGGGCATGCGTGGCATGTTCGAAGAGACCTATTCAGGTGACAAACACGAAGGTATCTACTTAGCTGGTGTATGGTACCCAGATAAAACACGCGTTGGTTGGTGGAAGAATGGTTACCCCGATTATTTTGGTAAAGTCATTAATACGGTTAACTTTTTAAAAATGCAGTTTTTCATTGATGGTGAGGAAGTCGACTTATACGTTGATGAGGTAAGCGACTATGAACAAGCATTAGATATGTACAATGGTGTTCTGACCCGTTCATTTGTTGTTCATAAAGGCGAAAAACGCGTTAAGATTACGGTTGAGCGGTTTGTGAGCATTGCGACAAAAGAATTATGCGAGGTTCAAGTCAGCTTTGAAAATAAGGGTGCACCTGCTAGTGTTAAAGTCGTTTCTGCGATTGATGCGGATGTCAGCAATGAAGATGCCAACTATGATGATAAGTTTTGGGAAGTGGTTGAAAAAGAAGCGACGAGTGAGTCCTGCTTATTGATTGGCCGTACGATAGCGAACGATTTTAATATTCCACGTTTTACTGTGGGATTTAAAATGACTCATAGCCAAACCGGATTTGAGGCATTAACACCAGCCGTTAAAGCCGCGGCTGTTGCAGTTGCGTATGAAGCAAACTTAGCTGAAGCCGCGGTTGCAACGATTGGCAAACGAGTGCTCGTTGTAACATCACGTGATTTTGAAACCGTCACAGCGATTAAGACTGAAATTGAACGGTTAGTGACTGCGTTAGCACCACAGTCATATGACGATACAAAAGCGGCACATGAACGCTTATGGCATCAACGCTGGGAACTGGCTGACGTTGTTATCGGAGGCGATGCATCAGCACAACAGGGCATTCGTTTTAATATCTTCCAATTATTCGCGACTTATTACGGCGAAGATTCACGCCTCAACATCGGGCCAAAAGGTTTTACGGGCGAAAAATATGGTGGTGCCACTTACTGGGATACCGAAGCGTTTGCAATTCCGTTTTACTTGGCATTAGCAGCGCCTGAGGTAACTGAAAACCTCCTTGCTTACCGTCACCAACAATTGCCACAGGCACAACATAATGCTCGTCAACAAGGGCTTGCGGGTGCACTTTATCCGATGGTAACTTTTACGGGTGTGGAATGTCATAACGAATGGGAAATTACCTTTGAAGAAATTCATCGTAACGGCTCGATGGTGTACGCTATTTATAACCATGCGAACTATACTGGCGATGAAACGTACTTACTCGACAAAGGTATTGATGTGATTGTTGAAGTCGCGCGCTTCTGGGCCGACCGCGTGCATTACTCAAAACGAAATGATACGTATATGATTCACGGTGTCACAGGTCCGAATGAATACGAAAACAACGTCAACAATAACTGGTACACCAATTTCATGGCACAATGGACCTTGAACTACGCGATTGAAACGTTACCGAAACTGAGTCAAGCAAAGCGAGCAGCCTTGAACATATCGGTGGCTGAATTAAAACAGTGGGGCGACATTGCAGCTAAAATGTATTTGCCAACAGATGAAACAGAAGGGATCTTTTTACAACATGATACGTTCTTAGATAAGGATTTGACACCGGTAGCTGAGCTTGATCCAACGGCGTTACCGCTAAATCAAAACTGGTCATGGGACCGCATTTTACGTTCGCCTTATATTAAACAAGCCGATGTTTTGCAAGGTATCTACTACTTCCCTGAACGATTCACGCGCGCCCAAAAACAACAAAACTTTGATTTCTATGAGCCGTTAACCGTACATGAGTCAAGTTTATCGCCAAGTGTGCATGCAATTTTAGCAGCGGAAATCCGCTATGAGGATAAGGCGGTTGAAATGTATGAACGCACCGCTCGCCTTGATCTAGATAACTACAACAACGATACAGAAGATGGCTTACACATCACTTCGATGACAGGGAGTTGGTTAGCGATTGTCCAAGGGTTTGCGGGCATGCGTGTCAGCAATGATGAACTGTCATTTAAGGCCTTTCTTCCGCAAAAATGGGATAATTATAGCTTCCATATTAACTTCCGTGGCCGTCTGTTACTTATTAGTGTCGATGAGACTGGTACAAAGGTGACGCTCATTTCAGGTGAGTCAATTACAATTAAAGTGGACGAACAAACTGTCGCTTTAACAAAGGAGGCGTAAAGATGAAAGCCGTTATTTTTGATTTAGATGGCGTGATTGCTGATACAGCCCGTTTTCACTTTGTGGCGTGGCAACAGCTAGCGACGGAGTTAGGGATTACAATTGATGGACAATTCAACGAGCAGTTAAAGGGCATTAGTCGCACCGAATCGTTAGCGCGTATTTTAGCGCACGGTGGTAAAACTGGTCTTTATAGTCAAGTTCAATTAGACCAGTTTGCCGAGCGTAAGAACGACAACTACTTACAGTTAATTAGCCGTTTAGATGCTAACGATATTTTACCAGGAATTGTAGCATTCTTAGATGAGATTGCAGCTGCAGGTTTGTCGGTGGCACTGGCATCAGCTAGTCGCAACGGGCCATTTATTCTGAGTAAGTTAGGGTTAAGTGAGCGCTTTGATACGATTGTTGATCCTGCTCAGTTAGCCGCAGGTAAACCGGCACCGGATATTTACCTTACTGCTGCTGCCCAGTTAAACGTAGCGCCAAGTGACTGTGTCGGTGTCGAAGATGCCCTTGCCGGTGTTGAAGCGATTAACGCGGCCAAGATGGTGTCGATTGCTGTAGGAGATGAGACTGAACTGGCGCCAGCCAATCATATTTTTGCCAGCACAGCAGGTCTCAAATTAGCGACGGTTAAATCAGTATGGGAAGCGGCTCAGTTATGAGTGCGATGCAACGTTCAGCTTTTGGCACAGTCGCCGGTGAATTGGTCGAAAAAGTCGAACTGACGAATGCACAAGGGCTACGTCTCGCGGTGATGAATTATGGTGCGACCTTGTTAGCGCTAGATGTGCCAGACCGCCATGGCGTATTAGAAAACGTCGTGTTAGGGTTTGGCGATTTGGCGAGCTATGTTAACGACTCGCCTTACTTTGGGGCAACGATTGGACGCGTGGCCGGTCGTATTCGCGATGGTCGCTGGGACACTATTCAATTAAGTCAAAACGAAGGCAATCAGCATATTCATGGTGGCATAAATAATGTTAGTCATCGTGTGTGGGTGATTGAAAGTGTGACTGATTCAGCCGTCACTATGTGTATCGTTCTGCCAGCGGGTGATCAAGGTTATCCGGGAACGTTGACGATGCGAGTAACGTATGAATTGCAAGCCGATAACCGAATGACGATTACGACAACGGGACACAGCGACACACGCACATTATTTAATCCGACCAATCATAGTTATTTTAATTTGAGTGGTGGCTTGAAGGCGACCGTGAGTGAACATCAGGTAAAGGTTGCGGCTGATAAGATGGCCGAAGTCGATGAGACGAAATGTCCGACTGGCCGTTTGTTGCCAGTTGCCGGAACGGCCTTTGATTTTCGTTCAGGTCAAACAATTACGCAATTTTGTCAGGCAGAAGCGGCTGGTTTAGACACGCCCTTTTTGCTGCAACCACAGGCACCTTCTGCGGTAACTGTTACGGATGATAGCAGTGGTCGTCGCCTGCAAATCGCGACGACAGCGGCTGCGGTTGTGCTGTTTTCGACGACTGGAATGAACGAAGCCTATGTGGTGAATGACACACGACCGATGTGTTCACAACTCGGTTTGGCGATTGAACCACAAATGTTACCTGATGCGATTCATCACCCCGACTTTGGTAATATTGTGATCGAGGCAGGCGAAACGAAACAATATCAGAGTGTTTATACGTTCGATACAATTTAAAGGAGGGAATTCGATGGAATGGTGGAAGGATGCCGTGGTGTATCAAATTTACCCCCGTAGTTTTAAAGATAGCAACGGTGATGGCTTTGGTGATTTACAAGGGGTCATTCAAAAGTTAGACTATTTGGCTAAGTTAGGTGTAGATGCCCTGTGGTTGAGTCCGATTTTTATGTCGCCACAAAAAGATAACGGCTATGATGTTAGTGATTATCGCATGATTGATCCACGGTTTGGAACGAATGCCGATATGTATCAGCTGATCGATGAGGCCCATGCCCGTGGTTTGAAAATTATTATGGACTTAGTTGCCAATCATTCTTCGGATCAACACCGTTGGTTTCTTGAGAGCAAAAAAGCGAAGGATAATCCATATCGTGATTACTATATATGGAAAGATGCACAAGCGGATGGCTCGCCACCGAATAATTGGGGCTCAATGTTTTCGGGTAGTGCTTGGCAATGGGACGATGTGACTGAACAATATTACCTTCATTATTTCTTGAAAGAACAACCCGATCTCAATTGGGAAAACCCGCAATTACGTGAAGAAATTTATGATTTAATGCGTTTTTGGATGGCAAAAGGGGTTGATGGTTGGCGGATGGATGTGATTGGCTCAATTTCAAAAGACCAGACTTTTCCGTCTTATGATAGTGATGAACACTACGTTGTCGGTGAATATCATTCCAATGGTCCGCGCTTGCATGAGTATTTAAGAGAGATGCATCGTGAAGTGTTACAACCGTTTGGGGCGATGACGGTCGGTGAAGGCAACGGTTCTGATGTCGAAGCTGCGAAACTGTTTACCGATCCAAAGCGGGCGGAATTAAATATGATTTTCACTTTTTCACATATGGATATTGATACACAACCGACGGAGCAACTCGGAAAGTGGGCTGTTAAACCGTTCGACCTGGTCGCGCTGAAACAAGATTTGGCCTTATGGCAAGATGGGCTGAATGATAACGGTTGGAACACACTCTACTTTGAAAATCATGACCAAGCCCGTGTTGTTTCGCGTTGGGGCAATGATACGACTTATCGCGAAGCGAGTGCAACTGCCTTTGCAACGGTACTTCACGGCTTAAAAGGGACGCCGTTTATTTATCAAGGTGAAGAAATTGGCATGGTCAACAATCAGTTTGAATTGCGTGACTACGATGACGTCGAGATACATAATGCCTACCGTGATTTGGTTGAGCAACGACAGTTGTTATCAGCAGAGGAATTTATGACTGCTGTTCATCTTAAAGCCCGTGACCATGCGCGTACACCGATGCAATGGGATGCGAGCACACATGCTGGCTTTACAACGGGTACACCGTGGTTAAACGTCAATCCGCGCTATCAAGAAATCAATGTCGCGGCTGCATTGAATCAACAAAACTCGATTTATCATTACTATCAACGCCTCATTGCGTTGCGTAAAAGTGAGCCCGTTTTCCGTGAGGGTAAATTTGAACTGTTGTTGCCGGCAGACAGAGCCCTCTTTGTCTATACAAGGACGACAGCTACTGCGACACTGTTAGTTATTGCTAATATGAGTGATACGGCAGTGACTGAACGCCCTTCGTTGGCTGTTGAAGGCCCGTTCGAAACTTTGTTAGGTAATTATGAGCAAACACCTGACTTCGCTAACTTGCAAGGGCTACGACCATATGAAGCTATTATTTATCAGAAATAAAGGTGTCGCCTAGCAAATAGTGACGTATAAATAGGCATCGGTAACGATAAGTGAAAAAGCAACAATTAAAGAAGAAATGACGTCTTTTTAGATTTTGTCTACAAACGGGGACCCGACGAATTTATCGTCGGGTCTTTTGGTTTGTCAATTTGAACAAATGCTGTAAAGGGCCGTTTTTAGCACGATTTTATGAAAATTCAGATATTATTTTCAAATAAATATCGGCTGTATGACACTCTAAATTAAATGATAAGAGCGTATTTCATTTTAATTAAAGGGAAAACGGAAACAAAATTACTATTAAAAGGTTTGAGGTAAATACGAACATTGTAAAGTTAGTTATTTAAATATATACTAGGTTTATGTTAAAAATACAAAGAAAGAGGTGTTACGATGACACATCCGATTTATAATTTTTCAGCAGGACCGGCGGTGATGCCACAAGCTGTTTTAAAAGAAGCACACGCGCATTTTTTGAATTATCAACAGTCAGGGATGTCTGTGATGGAATTAAGCCATCGCTCAGCATTATTTGAACAGATTTTAGCAGATGCCGAGGCAAGCTTACGACGCTTAATGGCGATTCCTGATAATTATAAAGTTTTATTTGTACAAGGTGGGGCAAGTTTACAGTTCTCAATGGTTCCGCTCAATTTAGCACATACAAACCGTGTTGCTTATATTGACTCGGGGTCGTGGTCCCAAAAAGCGATTGCTGAAGCGAAAAAACACGTCGAAGTAACTGTGTTGGCCTCATCGGCTGATGTGAATTATAGCGAACTACCACAGGTCAACATAGTGGAAGATACTTATGATTACGTCCACATCACGACGAACAATACGATAGAGGGCACAGCCTTTTTAGAATTACCGCGGATGAATGATAAAACCATCTTAGTTGCCGATATGTCATCGAACATTCTTTCTAGTACGTATAATGTGACGGACTTTGGGCTCATTTATGCTGGAGCACAAAAAAATATCGGCCCGGCCGGTGTCACAATCGTGATTGTTCGTGATGATTTAATTCAAACACAACCATTATTACCCACGATGTTAAGTTACGACACGTATGCAACCGCAAATTCAATGTATAATACCCCGCCAACATTTGCGATTTATATGGCCAAACTCGTGTTGGAATGGCTTGAAGCAGAAGGTGGGGTAGCCTTAATGGAAGAGCGTAACCGCGCCAAAGCAGAACGTTTGTATCGCTTCATCGATGAATCTGATTTTTATACATCACCAGTCGCACCAACGAGTCGCTCGTTAACTAATATTCCCTTCTTGACAGCCTCACCAACGCTAGATAAGCAATTTACGCAAGAAGCAGCTGCCGCCGGTTTAGTCAATTTAGAAGGACATCGATCAGTGGGGGGGATGCGTGCCAGTCTTTACAATGCGATGCCGCTCGCAGGAGTCGATGCTTTGATTGACTTTATGAGCGTGTTCGCAAAAAAAAATCAATTGATGGAGGTGTCGCGCGGATGACTCACACATATAACATTAAGACCTATAATGAAATTGCCCCACAAGGTTTAGGGTTGCTCTCGCCGACAAAATATCGTCTAAATGATCAAACACCGAGCGATGCCATTTTATTACGAAGCTATAATCTACAGGAAGAAATACTCCCTGACAGTGTACTTGCCATTGCGCGAGCCGGTGCCGGTGTCAATAACATCCCGCTTGAGCGCTGTGATGATGCAGGCATCGTTGTGATGAACACACCAGGTGCAAACGCTAATGCCGTGAAAGAGCTTGTGTTAGCTAACCTACTCACGATTGCCCGCCCAATGATTGATGGTGCAAATTGGGTTGAGCAATTACCGAATGAGGATATCGCTACCCGTGTTGAAGCAGGTAAAAAACGATTTGTTGGCACCGAAATTTACGGCAAAACGTTAGGAATCGTCGGACTCGGCCATATCGGCCGCCTGATTGCGAACGATGCGATTGCGTTAGGGATGAAGGTCGTTATCTATGATCCTTATGTTTCAGTCGAGGCCGCGTGGCAAGTGTCGCGTGAGGTTGAACGTGTCGATGAATTGAAACAATTGCTTGCGATGAGTGATTACGTTACCTTACATGTGCCGTTGTTGGATTCTACCGCTGAAATGATCAATGCAGACAGCATAAAGGCAATTAAGCCAGGTGCTGTCTTGCTCAATTTTGCTCGTGGGGAATTGGTTCAAACGACAGCTGTCGTTGCTGCCCTGAAAAACGGACAGCTGGCACATTATGTGGCGGATTTTGCCGATGAACATTTATTTGGACAAGCAGGCGTGCGGATTTTACCACATTTAGGTGCTTCTACGATAGAGGCGGAAGAAAACTGTGCCATAATGGCAGCCAAAGAGTTGAGTCACTTTTTAGAGACAGGCAACATCCGTAATTCCGTTAATTTTCCGCGGGTTGAATTACCTTATCGCGAGACGATTCGGATTGCGATTGCCCATCAAAATGTTCCGAACATGGTCGGTCAATTTACGACTAAATTAGCAGAGCATCAGTTGAACATCGGTGATATGATCAATCGCAGCCGCGGCAAAATTGCTTATACTTTAATTGATTTAGATAAAACAAGTACGTTAACGCACTGTAATCAATTAATTAGCGACTTAAGTAGTATCGCTGGCAGTATTCGTGTACGAGTGATTCAACCGGTAAAGTCATTGCAACCAAATTAGCCGTCGTGAAAAAGATAATCGGCCTACTAAGGATAAGTAGAAGCTGTCAACATTCAGATAACTGGTAGCGACGGTGCGCGTACTAATGATGCGTAATCCCGAGTGAGCGAGTCGGCACAATCTAGACTAGCGTTTATCTTCAGTTTCGAGCATGCCAAAAAGGGCATGCTTTTTTTGTTGTATTACCGTAATCGTGCGAGAATATGCTATAATTTAGAGGGATTATAAATTATAGGAGGTTAAATAACTAATGAAACTTAAAGGTAAAAAAATATTGTCATTTGTAAGCACCGACTTTGAAGATTTAGAACTGTGGTATCCGATATTACGGTTAAGAGAAGAAGGGGCAGAAGTCCATTTAATTGCTGAAGAAAAAAACAAAACATACATAGGTAAATATGGTGTGCCTGCTGTATCAGATGCTGCGTTTGCGGATGTTAACAGTGCGGATTATGATGCCTTGTTAGTACCTGGTGGTTGGTCACCTGATAAATTGCGTCGCTTTGAGGATGTTTTACGATTAACACGTGAATTTGATGAGGCTAAAAAACCAATCGGTCAAATTTGTCACGCGGGCTGGGTACTCATCTCAGCCAATATTTTACAAGGGGTTAACGTCACAAGTACACCTGGTATTAAGGACGATATGACAAATGCCGGCGCGATTTGGCATGATGAGCCTGTTGTCGTTGATGGTCATATTGTGTCAAGTCGACGTCCGCCAGATCTGCCTGATTATTTACGTGAATTTATTAAAGTTATTGCAAACTAAACTCGTTGGAAATTAGCCCCAATTAATAAGACAACACGTGTAACCGGTAAATGTTACCGTTGTTAATTATTTTATGTTAAAATACATAAGAGCAAAATTAGGCGGCTGCTAATTAGTGAATTAAAACGAGAGAAAGAAGTGTGTATGCTTGAAAGTTACATTTAGAACGATAAGAGATCAGTTTACTCATTTAGGAATGATTTTTAGAATTGCCCGTTATGAAGACCGAGCAAGTTATCAAAGTCACTATTTAGGGTTGTTGTGGGAAATTATTAATCCACTTATTCAAGTCGGAACGTACTATCTAATCTTCGGTGTGGCTTTAAAAGGCTCACGAGGCGATTCAGGTGGTGTGCCATTCTTTGTTTGGCTTGTATTAGGAATGGTCACCTGGCTCTTTATTAGCCAAGTGATTACACGTGGCAGTAAGGTAATTGTGAACAAGGTGCAACTCGTTAGTAAAATGAAATTCCCTCTTAATATCTTACCATCGATTAATATTGCCTCTGGTTTAACAGGATATGTTGTGATGTTAGCTGTAGCCCTAGTATTATTATTTAATAAAGGCGTTTTTCCAACTGTTATGTGGATACAGTTTATTTACTACTTTATTTGCATGATGGTTTTTCTGTATGCTTTAACATTGTTTACATCAACTCTAACCGTACTGTTTCGCGATATGCAATTTATCATTCAATCAGTCATGCGTCTGCTATTTTATGTGTCAGGTGCAATCTGGAGCATTGATCGTATGCCTGAAACTATTCAAAATGTATTTAAGCTAAATCCAATGTTATATTTAGTCGATGGTTTTAGAGATGTTTTCTTATCGCGCGCGTGGTTTTGGGAATCACCTGCATTAGGTATTTATTTTTGGGCGATTACACTGTTCTTATTAGTAGCAGGTAGTGTGTTACACGATAAATTCAAAGAAAACTTTATTGACTATGTTTAAGAGAGAGGTATATGCATTATGACAATTAAAGTATCCGTCAAAGATGTGTCTAAAGAATATGATTTGTATCAAAATAAGTCGGATCGTATTAAAGCACTCGTTGACAAACGAAAGAAACCCCAACATTTTTGGGCCTTACGTCATATTTCATTCGATGTTCATGAAGGTGAAACAGTTGGCTTAATCGGTGTGAACGGATCAGGTAAGTCCACCGTTTCAAGTGTGATTGCAGGTATCTCACCAGCGACAAAAGGTGAAATTGAAATCAATGGTGAAGTATCGATGATTGCAATCGGAGCAGGCCTTAAAGGCCCACTGACGGGTGTTGAAAACATTCGTATGAAATGTTTAATGCTTGGCTATAGCATGAAAAAAATTAATCAATTAATGCCTGAAATCATCGCGTTTTCAGATTTAGGGGACTTTATTAATCAACCGGTTAAAAGCTATTCAAGCGGGATGAAATCACGACTAGGTTTTGCGATTGCGGTTCATATCGATCCTGATATTTTAGTGATTGATGAGGCATTGAGTGTGGGTGATAAAACCTTCTATCAAAAATGTGTCGATAAAATCATGGACTTTAAAGCACAAGGAAAAACAATCTTCTTTGTGTCGCATTCATTAGCACAAGTTAAATCGCTTTGTGATCGGATTGTATGGATGCATTATGGCGAATTGCGGATGGATGGACCTGCCGCAGAGGTAGCAAAAGAGTATGATGCCTATGTTAAATGGTTCAACGGTTTAAAACCAGCCGAAAAAACGGCATATCAACAAGAATGTAAAGCGAAACAGAAACGTCCCTATATACCATTGGAAGTTCAAAATCCAGCGGATAAAGACTCGCGCCTCGTACGAAATCAAGCGACTTATGAAAAATTACAGAAAAAAGGGAGTCTTTGGACACCTGTTATTCTCGTCTTACTTGCTTTTGTTATTATCACGAGTGGGATTGCAATAGCTTCAAACAAAAGCTTAGCAAGCATGTTTTTTTCTAGTGTCAAAACAGAGGAAGACGCTAAAACGAAGACACCAGTCAAACTCGTTTGGGAAAACGTCTCTGAGAATGCCCGTTTCAACAAAAATAATGTGGAACTGTACACCGATGAAACTTTAAAAACAAAAGCATCAACAAAAGTCATTATCGGTCAGCAACTAGCTGTTAAACGTCAAAGTGATAAAATTGTTGAAATTTCGTTTGAAGACGGTAAATACTATGTTGAAAAAGGTAATTTTCAATATAAATCAGATAGTATTGTTCAAGATAATGTTGAAAAGACCGATTTTGTTGACTATTTCAATGGTCAAATTGCTACTTCGATTGAGTACTTTACCGCCTATCTTGGTCGTAATAAAACCGATGTGATCACTGAAATGAACTCAAAAGATATTCCAGAAGATAAGGTGATTTCACTCTATGACGGTCAATTAAAATATCATTATGACGAGGCAGACCTAATTACTTCTATTCAAATTGAAACGAAAGAGTATGTTTCTGTTGAAGCACTTGACATTACGAAGAGCCAAACGCTTTTTGATAGCAAGGATAAATCTTACTTTTTTGAAGGTCTAGATTATCAGTACAGAGTGACAAAAGAAACTGTTTCTTTTTATAATAAATAAGCCATTAAAGACGGTCTCTAGAGATCGTCTTTAATTGTCAAGAGGTGTTGAAATGGGAGTCGTAAAAGAACTATATATGTTTATCATACGTGTTTACGCGCTCTTTCTGGAGCGTGTCTCACAGCGTAATAAAATCGTATTTATCGCATCTTTTGGTGATAACTGTGTGCCAGTAGCAAATGAGTTATATAAACGTTTTCCACAACGGCAGGTAATTGTTTTGTATGAGAGCAGTGCAACTGTAGCCTTAAAGGAGTTAAATCCGTCGATTCGTTCGATGAGATGTGACGGCTGGCATATTTTTTACTGTGTACCGTCGCTCGTAAGCGCACAAAAAATCGTAATTGATAATTACTTCGCCTTTTTAGGTGCCTTGCCGAAACGAGCCACCTGTGAATGCATCCAAGTCTGGCATGCAAATGGTGCGATAAAAACGTTCGGTAGTGAAAATAAAGCTAACGTAAATCGTTCACTGGCAGATAAGCAACGTTTTGCAAAAGTGTACGACTATACAGATAGCTACGTTGTCGGATCAGATCAGATGATGGCTATTTTTGGTCGGTCTCTAGCGGCCACATCGAAAAAAAAGTTGCCATTTGGTCTGCCGCGAACCGATGCCTATTTTGATTTGGAAAAAATGTCAGATTTGAAAAAAAAGATACGTGCACGATACCAAGTTAGCAGTACCAAAAAACTGTTGTTATATGCACCAACGTATCGTAATAATAATGAAATTGCCCTTGACATCGATCTATTGCGTCAAGAACATCAACATCAGGCGTTACTGTTAATAAAGTTACATCCTCGGGTGGCTCAGGGGAATCTTATTGAAGATGACTTTGTGAAAATTGTCCCAGTATCCGATGATATCAGGACCTATTATCCCGCGGCTGATTTAATCATTAGTGATTATTCGTCGATTCCGTTTGAAGTTTCGCTATTAGCGAAGGTGCCCCAAATGCTATTTTATTGCTACGACCAACAGGAATACGACTCGCTCCAAGGTTTGCAACCAAGTTGGAAAAAAATGCTACCTGGCAAGATTGTAACGACGACTGCACAAGTAAGTCGGGCCATTGCGATCCCAGAGACGTTTGATTTTCAATCATACAATCAAAGGTGGAATCAATATACTGTTGGTGAAGCAGTTTCAAAATTATCCACATATTTAGCATCGTAGGTCAATACGGTCAATCTCAGCAATACCTGTTATAATAACAATGACGAAGTTTGATGGTTTGAATTGGAGGTGGATCGATGAAAAAAATCACAATTGTGATTCCTGCATACAATGAAGAAGAAGTTATTGGTGTATTATATGAAGCGTTAATAGCTATGTCACAAAAGCTGCCTTTGTATGCTTTTGAGTATTTATTTGTTGATGATGGTAGTGCTGATGGAACGCTAATGCATCTTAATCACTATCGTCAAAAGGATCAACGTGTTCAAATACTAGCTTTATCACGAAACTATGGTAAAGAAACAGCCATGATTGCGGGCTTGGATTATGCAACTGGTGATGCCGTTGTTATTTTAGATGCTGATTTACAAGATCCACCCGCATTAATAGAAGAAATGGTATATTGGTGGGAACAGGGCTATGATGATGTCTATGCAAAAAGACGCAGTCGTAAAGGCGAGTCTTGGTTGAAAAAAATAACATCGCAACGTTACTATGCAATGTTACAAAAAACCACCCGTATTCCCTTGCAGAGAGATACCGGTGATTTTCGCTTACTTGACCGACGATGTGTCGATGCACTCAAGCAGATGCGTGAAACGCAACGTTATACCAAAGGACTGTTTAGTTGGATTGGCTATAAGAAAAAAGAATTGTTGTTTGATCGGCAGCCTCGAGCCGCAGGCAAGACAAAATGGAATTATTTAAATTTAATTAACTTAGCGATTGAAGGATTCACATCCTTCACAACAGTACCATTGCGAATATCAACTGTGGCGGGGTTTATCGTATCGATCATCGCATTTATTTATATGATTGTTATTTTAATAAAAACCTTATTATTTGGTTCAGATGTCTCAGGCTACCCGTCATTGATGATCATGATTTTGTTTCTTGGTGGTATTCAATTGATTAGTCTAGGTGTAATCGGTGAATATTTAGGACGTATCTTTAACGAATCTAAAAACAGACCGTTGTATTTTATCGATCAATTCAATGATAAGAAAATTGATCCTCAGCAGAAAAAAAACTAAAAATTTGAGCTTAACGCTAGTTAAGTTTTTGGAGGTAAGCAAACAATGAGTTGGAAAAAAGCGTTTCATAACTGGGATGAATTCGAGCAATTAAATGAGCTAAATCGACAGGAATTAGATGAAATTAAATTGGATAAAACCGAGCTAGAAGATCATTTCTATAAATATATCGAATTTGGTACAGCTGGTATGCGTGGTGTATTAGGTGTCGGTACTAATCGTTTGAATGAATACACCATCCGTTGGGTGAGTGAAGGTTTAGCGCAATACATCCTATCACAGGGGAAGTTGGCAGTTAAACGAGGTGTCGTCATCGCTTATGATTCACGTCATTTCTCACAAGAATTCGCCTATATTGCCGCCAGTGTGCTCGCATTGCATGAAATCAAGGCCTACGTCTTTGAAAGTCTGCGTCCAACACCTGAATTATCATACGCGATTCGTTATTTAAAAGCGTATAATGGTATTATGATAACGGCAAGCCATAACCCTGCGCAGTATAATGGTTTTAAAGTGTACGGTGAAGATGGAGCCCAAATGACTCCATCTGCTGTGGCTGCCATTGTCGCGAACTTAGAACAGCTTAAAGGCCGCGAATTGACGTTGGCAGCAGTTGATACGGAAATGGCGATTGAACAAGGGAAAATCAAAGTGATTAGTGAACTCGTCGATAAACCTTACTTATGTGATTTGGAGTCGGTGGTTATTAATGACTCATTGATTCGTAAACATGGTAACGATGTCGGCATCGTTTATACACCACTACATGGTACGGGCGGTGTTCTCATGCCGCAAGTGTTAGAAGTGGCCGGTTTTACCAATGTTGAGTATGTCACTAAACAAATGAATCCCGATCCTGAATTTTCTACGGTCAACTCACCAAATCCTGAAAATATTGAAGCATTTAACTATGCGATTAGAGTGGGTGATGAAATCGCCGCTGATGTTTTGTTAGCGACTGATCCAGATGCTGATCGACTTGGCGTTGCAGTGCCAGATAGTAATGGACGATATCAAATTTTATCGGGTAATCAAATTGGGGCATTAATCTTAAATTATGTCTTGGATCAACGTAAACAGTCGGGCTTACTACCGCACAACGCAGCAGTCGTTAAATCGATTGTTACGAGCGATATTGGCCGTAAAATTGCGGCACATTATGACGTGGCAATGTTTGAAGTCTTAACTGGCTTTAAATATATCGGTGAAAAAATTGCACAGTGGCAAGCAGATAAAAAATTTGTTTATCAGTTCGGTTACGAAGAGAGTAATGGATATATGCTAAAAGCATTCACACGCGATAAGGATGCCTTGCAAGCAGGTTTAATGTTTGCAGAGTTAACCTTAGCATACAAACAAGCAGGGTTGACCGTATTAGAAGGCTTAGAAAAATTATATGACCAATTTGGCTACTACAGCGACGAAGTCGTATCACTTACGTTAGATGGCATGCAGGGTGTCGCAGAAATCAACCGTATCATGACGAACTTCAAGACGACACCACCACAAACAGTAGCGGATTTAAACGTTGTTGTAATTGAAGATTTTGCGAAACAAACACGAACTGATTGTTTGGCATCGACAATCACGACACTTGATTTGCCACAAGCAGACGTTCTGAAGTTCTATCTAGAAGACGGTTCATGGTTCTGCGTGCGACCATCAGGAACAGAACCCAAAATCAAGTTTTACTACTGTGTTTCAGCAGATACAGCCATGAAAGCAGCTGATAAACTAATGCGTATAAAAACAGCTGTCACGATGTTAGTCCAATAATTAAATAAGGATGAGTGTTAATGGAGAAACTAAACGAAGTTGAATTAGTCATCATCACAGGTATGTCAGGGGCTGGTAAGTCCGTTGCTGTGCAAGCGTTTGAAGATATGGATTACTTTTGTGTTGATAATTTACCACCGTTATTATTGCCTAAATTTTGGGAGCTGATGCACAATTCAGGCAAAAATAAAATTGCCGTGGTAATGGATTTACGATCGCAAGATTTCTTTGGATCAATTGATGATTATATTGGTGATCTGATAAAGCAAGCTGGACTCGATTTAACCATTTTATTTCTTGATGCTGATGATGAAATCCTCGTCACCCGCTATAAAGAAACACGGCGTTCACATCCATTAGCCGCTGGGAAATCAACGTATTCAGGTATTAAACGAGAACGGGAACTATTAGCCTTTTTGAAGAGCGTTTCACAGCTTGTACTGGATACAAGTGTGTTGAAACCGAAACAATTACGTGAAAAATTAATGGTTCACTTTTTAAATGGAACAGAAGCTGTCTTTAATGTCAACGTGATGTCATTTGGTTTTAAATACGGTATTCCGATTGATGCTGATCTTGTGTTTGATGTCCGTTTTTTACCCAATCCGTTTTATGATGAAGTGATGCGAGCGCAAACCGGCCTCGAAGATAATGTCTATAATTATGTGATGAAGTGGCCCGATACAGAGCAGTTTCTTGATAAGCTACTCGATTTATTAGTTTATAGCTTGCCAAAGTATAAACGAGAAGGAAAAACACAGCTCCTTATCGCGATTGGTTGTACCGGTGGTCAACATCGCTCGGTATCGCTAGCTCGCTATATCGCACAAGCATTAGAAACGAACTATCAAACCACCTTGACTCATCGAGATGTTACTAAGCATTTACACGATAAATAAGCAAAAGGGAGACCCACTATATTCAAATGGGCCTCCCTTTTGTTATCGCTTGGTTATTTAATTGTTAGTTTTTGACCCACTGATAGTTGGTTAGGGTTTTTCAAGTTATTAATCTTTTGCAGTTCAGACCAAGTTTTACTGTATTTAGCGGCAATCTTAGAAAGGGTATCACCTTTTTTGACTGTGTAAGATTGCGTTACAACTGGTTTTGAGGGTGCGACAGTTGAGTTGTTTTCATTTTTGGCTAAGGAAATCACTTGACCCACTTGGATAGTGTATGGTGACGTAATGTGATTGATGGCAGCCAGGTCAGTGTACGTCATTTTGTGTTTGTAAGCAATAGCGCTTAATGTGTCGCCTTTTTTAACCGTATAAGTTTTGACCTGTGTGGGCGTTTTAATAATGGCAATTTTAAGTTCTTGCTTAGGATAAATTGTATATGGTGCGGCAATTTTATTAGTTGCAGCAATCGCTTCATAGGTTGTTTTATATTTAGTCGCAATTTTTTTAAGCGTATCACCATCTTTTACTTTATACGTAGTGAAGGTTGTGTCTCCAGTAGTGTTTGGATTATTAGCAGCCTGTGTATCGTATTGCTCTAACTGATAAGTATTTATTAATTGGAGTAATTTTGTGCCATAAGCACTGTCGGTAGCATAGATTCCTGTTAAAGCCTGTGTAGCTTCTGCAGGCGTCTTGGCATTAATGAATTTAGCATAATGTGAACTTGCCCAACTTGTACGTGTGAAAAGATCGACATAATCTTGTACAGAGGCAGCTGGTGAAGGGTAAACTCTGAAACTTGCATTAATCGTAGTGTAACTACCTTTAACTTCTTCTTGCGTTGAAAGATTAATGCTCTGTCCTTCATAAGCACCTTTAATGCCAAAGTAGTTATTGTAGTTTTGAGCCAGTCCTGATCGCCCACTCTGTGATTCTAAAATCGCTTGCGCAATCATGACACTTGTAAAGTAATGATCGCTTAAATTGGTTTGACTAGCTGTTGCTGCCAACGCGTTAGCAAATTCTGCTGTACTACCGGAAGGAAGTGCTTGGCTTGTATCAGTGAAATTGGCTGATGTTTGTGTGATTATTAATTTTTGTCCAATCGTAAGGTACTTGCCTAATTGATTGTTAGCACGTAACGTATCCACAGTAACGCCGAATTTTGCAGCGATTTTTTGGAGAGTATCCCCAGCTTGAACCGTATAGCTATCGTTTGTCGTTGTATCTGCTGAAGCGGTCGGGACTACTGAACTTAGGGCAATTGCACTAAGTCCTGTAATTATTGTAGTTTTCTTCATATTTGTATTTGCTCCTTTAAATTGAAGTTAATAGTAAGATGATGTGTATTTAGAGCCAATTGTACATTAGGTCTTCATACTTATATTAATTATACCAAATGATGAGCTTAATGGTACTTTTTTTTGAGGTTTTTCTCAAAAAAGAGCAAATGTACATGAATTGGAGGGGGAATAGTCGAGGTAAAGGGATTTAAATGAAGTGGAACAGCAACCAATGAAACAAGTAAGATTGACCCCCCTGTAATAAGATACTCTCTCCCCGATTGTTAGCTGCTTAATCGAAAAAAAGCCCTTAATATAAGTATGAATACGTGATAACAGAAAAAAACTGCAAATCACTGTTTGAAACGTAGCGATTTACAGTTCTATTATGACGCTTTTTAATTAGGCTTTCTTTTCAGCAAGCAGTTCAGCGATTTCTTTTAAGTATTGTTCTGTTTTTGTTTCTTCAACAGCTTCAACAACTTCAGCTTCTTGACCGCGTTTACGCATTAATGTATTCGCGACTTTCAAGAACATGAAGATTGAGAACGCGATAATTAAAAAGTTAATGATCGATTGTAAAAACAAGCCGTATTTTAAGGTAGCTTCGCCAACTTTGATTGCTAAGTCAGACACATTGATCCCGCCAATGATAATTCCGACTAATGGCATAATGATATCATCAACGAGTGATTTAACAATGACACCGAACGCGCCGCCGATAATAACCCCGACCGCTAAGTCAAGCACATTGCCCTTAAGTGCAAACTCTTTGAATTCTTTCCACATATGTATAACCTCCCTAAAAATTATAGTACATCTACAATTATCTGATATATTTGCGAGATTAGCAATGCCTAAACAAAAAACAATTATAAAATCCATAAATACGCGAAGACACCGTTAAAATAAGCAAAGTTTGTTCACCTGTTATGCAAAGATGTGTATAATAAGGTGAGTACAAAAAATAGCATGAAATGCGAGAGGAAGTATTAATATGACGACGAATTATCCTGATGATAGCTATTCTCTTCACACGGATTTTTATCAAATCAATATGATGAAAGTATACTGGGAAGATGGGATTGCTGACAGAAAAGCGGTGTTTGAGGCTTATTTTCGTAAAATGCCTTTTGATGCAGGCTTTGCTGTTTTTGCAGGTCTTGAACGTGTCATTCGCTACATTCAAACATTGACCTTTACCGATTCAGATATTGCTTATTTACGCGAAAACACCGATTATCCTGAAGCCTTTTTACAGTATTTAAAAGACTTTAAGTTCAAAGGTAAGATTAGAAGTGTACTTGAAGGCGAAATTGTCTTTAACAACGAACCGATTATTCAAGTCGAAGCGGGCTTGGCAGAGTGTCAATTGATTGAAACCGCAGTGTTGAATGCGATTAACTATCAGACGCTGATTGCAACGAAGGCGTCACGTATTCGTTACGTCGCGGGTCCTGAAGCCTCGGTAATGGAATTTGGTACCCGTCGTGCCCAAGAATTTGATGCCGCTTTATGGGGCACACGTTCGGCTTATATTGGAGGGTTTGATTCAACCAGTAACGTTCGTGCCGGTAAACTGTTCGATATTCCTGTGTCAGGCACACATGCGCATGCGATGATTCAGGCGTACAAAGATGAATATGTCGCCTTTACAAAGTATGCAACAAGCCATAAGGACTGCGTTTTCTTAGTTGATACGTACGATACATTACATTCAGGCATTCCCAATGCAATTAAAGTCGCGAATGAGTTCGGCGATAAAATTAATTTTGCCGGCATTCGGATTGATAGTGGCGATTTAAGCTTCCTATCTAAAAAAGCGCGTGAAATGCTCGATGACGCCGGTTATCCAGATGCGAAGATTGTGGCCTCGAATGATTTAGATGAAAACATGATTATGCATCTCAAAGCCCAAAATGCCCGCATCGATACGTGGGGTGTGGGAACAAAGTTAATTACCGCATACGATCAACCGTCATTGGGTGGTGTTTATAAGATGGTGGCGATTGCCGATGATGAAGGCCATTATACCGATACGATTAAACTGTCAAGCAACAGCTCGAAAGTCACAACACCAGGACGCAAAAACATCTTCCGTATCATCGATAATGAGAGCCAACATTCTGAAGGCGACTACATTACCCTCGCCGATGAGTCAATGGACGGTGTCGAGACCTTAACGATGTTCCATCCAGTACACACGTACATCCAAAAAGATGTTTCAAACTTTACGGCCAAAGAAATCTTACACGATATATTTGTCGATGGTGAGCTCGTTTATGATCTACCACATGTGAAAGAGATTAAAGCCTTTGCCGAAGAGCGTAAAAAAGTGTTGTGGGATGAGTACTTACGCATTTCAAACCCAGAAGAATACCCGGTCGACCTCAGCGATAAATGTTGGGAAAACCGCAACGAAAACATTAAACAAATTCGTGACCATGTCAAAGAAACAACCAGTGTTCACTTTGATCGGTCAGAACTATAAAAAGGAGTGCTGAAGATGTCGTTACAAACGGAAATTATTGCAACCTTGCATACGAAGCCTGTGATTGACGTGCAAGCCGAAATTCGCACAAGTGTTGCTTTTATGAAAGACTATTTAAAACAACACCCGTTTTTAAAAACACTCGTGTTGGCAGTAAGTGGCGGTCAAGATTCAACCTTGGCGGGGCGCTTAGCCCAAATTGCGGTTGAAGAAGCACGGGCCGAAGGAGCCGATGTGCGGTTAGTGACCGTGCGCCTACCTTATGGGGTGCAATTGGATGAAGCCGATGCTCAAGATGCCCTTGCTTTTATTGCGGCCGATGAATTAGTGACCGTTAATATTAAAGCGAGTGTTGACGCGACTGAAGCGGCCCTTGTGGCGGCTGGTGTGAACTTAAGTGACTTCGTGAAAGGTAACATTAAGGCGCGTGAACGAATGGTGACACAGTATGCGATTGCCGGTGCCCGCGGGGGTGCTGTTATCGGAACCGATCATGCGGCTGAAGCGATTACTGGTTTTTATACGAAGTATGGCGACGGTGGCACCGATTTGAATCCGTTGTTCCGTCTTAATAAACGCCAAGGTCGTGCGTTATTGCAAGCCTTAGGTTGCCCGGAACATCTCTATACAAAAACACCGACAGCTGACTTGGAAGAAGATCGACCAGCCTTATCCGATGAAGTGGCCTTAGGTGTTACCTATGATGAAATTGATGACTACCTCGAAGGCAAAGCTGTGTCCGAAACGGCACAGGCTAAAATCGAAGGATGGTACATCAAATCCGAACATAAACGGCATTTACCGATTACCGTGTTCGATTCATTTTGGAAAAAATAAAGCGTAAAAAAGCGGTCTTTTTTCGACTAATTATCTTGACTGACACGTGTTTTTTCGTTATCATAAGTAAGATATAGCCTAGAGCTAAATATTTGAGTGGGGTGACATTTTTGGGAAGTATTAAACCGATGCAAGATGTAGAAAAAATCATTGTCTTAGACTTTGGTAGCCAATATAATCAATTGATTACACGTCGTATTCGTGAATTTGGTGTATACAGTGAATTACATGAACACACAATTACATTAGAAGAAATGAAAGCCTTGAACCCAACAGGTATTATTTTATCTGGTGGACCAAACAGTGTGTATGATGAAGATGCCTTCCGTTGTGATGAACGTCTCTTCGACATGGGTATCCCTGTTTTAGGTATTTGTTACGGTATGCAATTGTTAAGTACACACTTCGGTGGCCGTGTTGAAGGCGCAACAAACCGTGAATATGGTAAAGCATCAATCAACGTGATTGATAATGCCCCATTATTCAATGGCACACCAAACGACCAAGTGGTTTGGATGAGTCATGGCGATAAAGTTGTTGAAGCCCCAGCTGGCTTTGCGATTACAGCAACAAGCCCATCATGCCCAATTACTGCAATTGCTGACGAAGCACGTCGCATTTATGCGGTGCAATTCCATCCAGAAGTACGTCATTCTGTTTATGGTAATGAATTGTTACGTCAATTTGCGATTGATATTTGTGGCTGTAAAGGCGATTGGACAATGGAAAACTTTGTTGACGCACAAGTGGCGGCTATCCGCGAAAAAGTAGGCGACAAAAAAGTCTTACTTGCGTTAAGTGGTGGGGTTGATTCATCAGTTGTTGGTGTGTTAATTCACCGTGCAATTGGCGATCAATTAACCTGTATCTTTGTTGATCATGGCTTGTTACGTAAAGATGAAGGCACGCAAGTAATGGAAACATTATACGGTGACTTTAACATGAACATCATCAAAGTAGATGCAAAAGAACGCTTTATGAGTAAATTAGCGGGCGTGTCTGATCCAGAGAAAAAACGTAAAATCATTGGTAACGAATTCATCTACGTGTTTGATGATGAAGCGACTAAGTTAGATGGCGTTGACTTCTTAGCTCAAGGGACGTTATATACTGACGTCATTGAATCAGGGACAGCAACGGCGCAAACAATTAAATCACACCATAACGTGGGTGGTTTACCAGAAGACATGCAATTCGAATTAATCGAACCATTAAACACTTTATTTAAAGACGAAGTGCGTGCGTTAGGGATCGAATTAGGTATGCCTGAAAAACTTGTTTGGCGTCAACCGTTCCCTGGTCCTGGTTTAGGTATTCGTGTACTTGGTGAAGTAACCGAAGATAAACTTGAAATCGTGCGTGAATCAGATGCGATTTTACGTTACGAAATTGCTAAAGCCGGCCTTGACCGTGACATCTGGCAATACTTCACTTGTTTACCAAACGTGTTAAGCGTTGGGGTAATGGGTGACGAACGTACGTATGATCACACAGTGGTTGTTCGTGCCGTTACTTCAATCGATGGTATGACAGGTGACTGGGCGCGTATTCCTTACGAAGTGCTTGAAGTTATCTCACAACGTATCGTCAATGAAGTGGCTCACGTTAACCGTGTCGCGTACGACATTACGTCTAAACCACCAGCAACAATTGAGTGGGAATAAGCTCACTTTATCAATAGTCAAAGGAAAACCGTCACTCTGAGGAGTGACGGTTTTTTTATGTCCTATTGAAAAGGCAAGATTAATAGCCTGCCCGTTTATCATTCGTGTTAAGTTACATTTTCACTATCAGAACAAGCATTCAATTCTTTTAGTTAAAAAGAAGCTATCACAGCCTTAGCAACCACTCTAGCGACCCCTTCTTGAAACACATCAGGAATAATGTTAGTGGGACTCAGCTCGTTTTCCGGGACTAAACTAGCGATACCTGCTGCAGCAGCAAGTTGCATTTTTTCGGTTATTTTAGTTGCTTTAGCATCCAAGGCGCCTCGAAAAATACCCGGGAAAGCTAGGACATTATTGATTTGATTAGGAAAATCACTGCGGCCTGTACCGACTATATAGGCACCAGCTTCCAGTGCCTCATCAGGGAAAATTTCAGGAACGGGATTAGCCATAGCGAAAATGATTGGTTTATCAGCCATTTTCTTAATCCATTCTTTATGAAGAGCACCAGGAGCAGAGACGCCTATAAAAATATTTGCATCTATTAAGGCATCTTCGAGTGTACCACAAAGATTGCTTTTATTTGTTACTTTTGCAATCTCAAGATGATGAGGAGCCAAAGAGGCAACGTCACTTTCACTTATAATGCCTGATTTATCGACTACTATAATATTTTCAGCACCAGCTGCCAGGAACTTTTTAGCAATAGATAAACCAGCAGATCCACCTCCGTTTATCACAATTTTCACATCAGCTAAGTTAGTGTTAATGAGTTTGAGGCTGTTATAAACCGCTGCTAAAACGACAATTGCGGTGCCATGTTGATCATCATGAAAGACGGGAATGTCACATTCAGCTATCAAACGTTTTTCGATTTCAAAGCATCTCGGTGCGCTAATATCTTCTAAATTAATCCCTCCAAAGGTAGGTGAAATAGCCTTGCAAATACGAATGATTTCCTCAGTGTTCTGTGTATCTAAAACAATTGGCACAGAATCAACGTTAGCGAAACGTTTAAACAAAGCGGCTTTACCTTCCATAACAGGGAGTGATGCTTCAGCTCCGATATTGCCTAAACCTAATACCGCAGAACCATCGCTAATGACAGCAACTGTGTTTTTCTTAATGGTGAGTTCACGAGCTAGACGTTTGTCCGCTGCAATAAGTGAAGAAACGGCAGCTACACCAGGCGTGTATGCAACACTCAAATCATGGCGTGTATTGATGTTTACTTTAGATACCGTGGCTATTTTTCCGCCATTTAGTCGGGCTTGCTCAATTGCTAAATCTGTAACATTTTTCATCATTTTTATTCCTCCAATGTGATAGTATTTTTTTTTATAAGTCTACTTAAAAGAATATTTTTAAAAGAGCAGTCATGATAATTACTGTTATAGCACCTCCTAAGCGTGTAGCAACTTGGGCAAAGGGCATTAGATTCATACGATTCGTCGCGCTTAAAATCGCAACGTCACCAGTTCCCCCCATCCCGCTTTGACAGGCAGAAACAATTGCGGCTTCGACCTGATACATATTCATAAAACGTGAAACGATGAACCCGGTAGCGATTACTGTGAAAACCACGCTGATAACCACAATGAAATACTGCCAAGACAATGCGCCAACAACATCTTTTAATGGTATATACAATAAACCTAAACCAACCATTAACGGAAAAGTGAAATTTCCTGAAATGAACTTATATAATTGTTTTGACCCTAATTGTGTTTCTTTTGGCACAATGTTGATATATTTACAAAAGGCAGCAACCAGAATCATTAAAACTGGACCAGGAAAGCCTGTCAAATGCTGTAATAAGCTACCTGTTATAAAAAGTGTACAGGCAACAAGAACACCAGCACCCATTAATTTTATATCGAGAGGCCGCTTGTCTTCATCGAGTGAATCCGCCATATCGTCTACATTTGAAGTCTTTACAAGTTGCCCATTACCTGAATATTTAGGATGTTTTTCACCGAATCGCGATAAAAGAGCAGCGCACATAATGGCAAAAAAATTACCAATAATTGTTGCTGGTATAAGTTGAGCTACGAGTTGTTCACTACCAGTACCGACGATAGCGCTGTATCCTAAAGATAAAGGAAGAATTCCTTCACCAATACCTCCTGCTAGTACTGGAGTGACAATGAAGAAAAGAGTATGCTTCCAATCTAACCCCAAAAGAACACCGACAGCGGTTCCTACTCCCATTGCACAAATCATCCCAGCCATCATGGGTACAATCATTCTCATTAGCCCTTGGACAAGTATTTTACGATTCATTCCAAGGATACTTCCGCAAACTAAACATGCAATATAGAAATATAAAAAATTAGCTTCTTTCATTAAAATATTGGCCGAATCCAACACGTTTTGATTAATTAAGTTGAAAAAAACTAATATCGAAGGTAAAAGTAAAGATAAAATAGCTGGGCCACCAAAGTGTTTTAGTACAGGAAGATTTGCACCGATTGTACCTAGTAACCATCCCATCGTTAAGATAACGGCAAAGCCACCGAGCATGTTTACTGGTAATTGTTGTAAGAATGCCGTAATCATTATAATAGTTGCTAAAACAATGTAGACAGGTAGTGGAGTATAACCAATCCGTATTTCCATCCATCTTCCAATAAAATGACTTTTTGTATCGGATGTTGTGACTAGTTTGTTATTTTTCATTATGTAGCCTCCTATCTTTCTTATACGTTTAGTTTAGAGGCATGTATAAAAATAATGAAGTTAATTAAACTAATTTAAGTAGTTTAATTAGTTTAAATGACCTTCGGCAAGAAATTCAAACCACAACTTACTTTAAAAGACAGAAAAAGTTAGCTGTTGAGATAAAAAATGAAAAACAAGAAGCATTCATATGGATGTTAAACTAAAAACGCAATGACTCAAATGTGTCCTTATGACTAGTTCTTTGGATTAAAAAACTGAATAAACATTTAATCATAGTGTAAAATGGAGTAGAGTGAAGCTAACTTAGTACCACAGATATAAGATTTAAGAGGAGTGCGGAAAAAGTAAGTTTATTTTTAATGAGAGGAGGAGAGTGACTTTCTAATGAAATTTATGAAGAAGGGTATCAGTTTATGGTTACTATTATCTGTTATTTTCATTGCAGTATTAATCGTATCAAATACGGTCGTTTATGGATTGATTATTCACGAGAATAAAAAGCAGATAAAAAAGGAAGAGGAAAAGTTGTTACTGGGAATAGGCAAACAATTAGCAATAGAAGATAGCATTAAACGTGCATTGCAATCGAATAAATCGTCGGTAGCATTGGAGCAGTATACAAACAAAATAGCAGAAATACATGGGTTGGATTTTGTTGTTATTATGAACATGGATGGTATTCGTCTCACTCATCCGAATACAAATGAAATTGGGCAACGATTTGAAGGTGGTGATGAGAAAGAAGCGCTTTTAGGGAAAGAACAAATATCCATTAGCAATGGTACGTTAGGTCAGTCGCTTCGAGGATTTGTTCCAATATTTTCAGGATCAGAACAAATTGGTGTCGTTGCAATTGGAATAAAGTTACCGAATTTAGAAGCGTTAGTTGAACATGCAAGTGAGGAATATGCATGTTCACTTACGATTAGTATTTTGATAGCTTTAATGGGTTCATCTCTAGTTGCATATTACTTGAAACGTCAATTACTCAATCTAGAACCTAAAGAAATAACTAGGTTGTTAGAAGAAAGAAATGCGATGCTTAACGAGACAAAAGATGTGATTTTGGTAACAGATAATCAACGGATAATTACCTTAGCAAATACGGCAGCAAAAACTTTGTATGTCCAATTGGGTGGAGAGTTCTCTTTGCTTGAAGGAAAAGGTATTGATGTCTTAATACAGGATAATGATCATTATGATTTTAAGAAGAAGGACGAACAGCTGTATCGTCAAAATGGACAAGATTATCTTATTTCGATTGCACCGATAGTAGTTAGAAAAAAAACAGTGGGCTTTATCGTTTTTTTGCGAAATGCAACTGCATCACTATTAGTTATGGATCAATTGGAGAATACAACCTCGTATGCATCGACATTACAAAATAAATCACATGAATTTATGAACAAACTACATGTCATTTATGGTTTGGTTGATTTAGAGGCATATATCCAGTTGAAAATATATCTCAATGATATTTTAGCGCCCGAAGAAATGTTTACCAATAGCATTTCTATCTTGGTGAAAAACCCGATGATTGCAGGTTTTTTAGTAGGAGAAAGGGAGACTTTTTCGAATTATAATATTAGTTTACAGATAGAGGTAGCTTCTGAACTGCCAAATAATTTAAACTATGAAAAAACAATTGCTATTGTTAATTTATATCGCTACATACACCATGTTTTTATTGAAGAGCAAGGTCCACAAGAATTAGCGGTAATCATTTCTTGTGAAAAGGAACAATTAATTTCAAAATATAAAACAAAGCGAAATAAAGAAGAATGTCAAAAAATAATCAGCATCTTTAAAGGAAATTATTTTAAGGAGCTACTAAAGGCGACAGAAGGTAGTTTTTTTATTGATAAAAAGCCAACAGAGATGATTTTCATTTTTAAAATTAAATATGAAGGAGACTTATTATGAATGTATTAATTGTTGAAGACGATCCGATGGTTGAGTTTATTCATAGAAATTATTTAGAAAGAATTAATCGGTTTGAAAATGTCTATTCAGCAAATTATGTGGAAAGTGCAATCGAATTACTTAAAGATAAAAGCGTAGATCTAATTTTACTAGATATACATTTAAAAGAAAATAATGGATTGGATATGTTACGCATAATCCGGCATGAATTAATAAAAGTAGAGGTAATATTAATTACAGCGGCTAATGAAACAAGTTGTGTGCAATCGAGTTTTCAGTTAGGTGCGCTTGATTACTTAATTAAACCGTTCACATTTGACAGATTTGAAAAAAGTATCAATCGTTTTTTTGAAAAATCCGAAAAACTACTTGAGGAAACACTGAACCAAAAAATGATTGATTATCTGACAGGTGAATCATCATGTCAAGAGGGATTAACAAAGCAGAGCAAGGTGCTAGAAAAAGGCTTGTCAAAGGAAACATTACACTTAATTACAAGCGTAATAGTGAAATTGGAACAACCGTTTAGAGTCCATGAAGTTGTTCAATTAACGGGCTTATCACATGTTTCTGTACGTAAATATCTGTATTATTTAGAGTCAATAAAGCACTTGGAAGTTAAAAGTATTTATACCAAAATTGGTCGCCCGTATAAATGCTACTATTACTTGCTGCCAGGTGATTAGTAAGGAGACATATGCTTTTATCGGCCGTGAAAGATTAGCATGTATTCAATACAAAACAACTCACTCCGAGTTGTTTTTTTACTTAACCAACAGAACGCTGATAAAAAAACCGACATATGTCTAACTTCTGAAACTACGACCTAGTTGTTAAGGACTAGTAGTTAATTTCGTTCATCTATAGTATATTAAGCGTATGAAAGCGCTTCTAAATTGAAATTTTGGGGGGATTTGATGAAAAAGATTGTCGCAGTAACGGCTTGTGCAACGGGGATTGCCCACACATATATGGCCGCCGAATCGTTAGAACAAGCCGCAAAAGCATTAGGGTATGACGTGAAAGTTGAAACAAATGGAGCGATTGGTGCCGAAAACGTGTTAAGTGCGGCCGATATTGCGTCCGCAGACCTTGTTATCGTGGCGTCGGATATTAAAATCGATCCGATTCGCTTTACCGGTAAACGACTGTATGTAACGAAATCAATACCAGCAATTGAAGATGCCAAAGGTTTAATCGCAACAGCCTTCAGTGAAGCAGAGGTATTCGGAAAAAAAGGCTCGAAGGTGGGTAAAGTTCAAATTGGCAACGACACTGAAAAAACGACAATTTTCACGCATTTAATGAGTGGAATTTCCTACATGGTGCCGATGGTTGTCGCCGCCGGTTTGATTTTATTAATTGCCAATTTATACGCTTTTCAACGTGATGATTTAGGACGGATTGTCAACTGGGGCTTTGATACGCAGACGCAGATGGGTTTTTTAATGTCGAAACTATTTTACGTCGGCCAAATTGGTTTTAAATTGATGATTCCGTTGTTCGCCGGTTTTGTTGCCAACTCCATTGCGGATAAACCCGCGATTGCGCCGGCAATGATTGGCGCTTATTTGGCCAATGATCCAGACTTTTTAGGGGCAGAAGCAGGAGGTGGTTTTATCGGAGCCATCCTCGTTGCCTTTATCGTCGGCTACATGGTCAAAGGTTTGAAGAAAATCAAATTTCCAAAATTGATTCAACCTGTTGTACCGATTATGATTATTCCCTTTGTCGCAACCGGTCTTATTACCTTAATCGTGCTCTATGTGATTGGTTCACCCTTAGCACACGGGATGGATGCGATGTACAGTGGGCTCGATACGCTTAATAAATCATACGCCGGTGCGCCGATTATTATCGGGGTTGTCTGTGGTGCGATGATTGGCTTTGACTTAGGTGGTCCCGTCAATAAAACGGCCCTCGTTTTTGGGACGGCAGTGTTCACCGATACAATGGCAAAATACGGCGTTGATGGGACTAATTTCGTGCCACAAACAGCGACGCAAGCCGCTATTTCAGTTGCACCCCTTGGTGTGTGGTTAGCGACGATTTTATTTAAACGGAAGTTTTCACAAGATGAAAAAGTGGCAGCCAGTGCCGCTTTTGGGATGGGCATCGTCGGTGTGACCGAAGGCGCAATCCCGTTTGTCGCCGCCGATCCCTTGCGGATGATTGTCGCCAATGTCGCTGGTTCGGCCGTCGCCGGAGGATTAGTGGCTGCCACGGGTTGTAAGTTCTTCGGTGGAATTGGCTCGCCGTTAGGTACATTCGTAGGTTACGTGGAACAACCGATTCCGTTTATCACGTGGATTTTATGTGTGTGTGCAGGGATTTTAACGACAGCGCTACTCATTGGTGTCATGCGTAAAAATCGTACCACGATAACGAGTAAGTAATTTAAAGGAGGCAATAGCAGATGAACCCAACGATTTTTAACGAGACCCATCTTTTGTTTGATGAAACAGCCACAACGCAGGCAGAGGCTTTTCAAGTCATTGCCCACTTTGCCTATGAACGAGGCTATGTCACCGATGAAACGGGCTATAAATTAGGTTTGCAACAACGAGAATCCGAGGCCACAACAGGGTTCAAAGATCATTTAGCGATTCCCCACAGTCAAGGGGAATTCGTGATCAAGCCAGGGTTGTTTTTAGTGCGCTTTAAGCATCCCATCGACTGGCAGGCGCTCGATGGCAAAGCCATTCATGTCGCTTTTGCTCTAACCATTCCAAATGAAGGGGCCGCCGAACATTTGAAATTACTCAGTTTGATTGCGCGTCGTTTAATTGATGCTGAGTTTCGTTCAAATGTGTTACATGAACAAGACCCCGTGACGTTAGCGGCGTTAATTAATGAGATTGATTTCTAAATTGAAATAGAGGGTGCTGACAATGACAAAAAAAGTACATGTAATTCACCATACCCATTGGGATTTTGAGTGGTATTTCACCAATAACGAATCGTTCATTCAATTCGTCTACCAGATGGATGAGGTACTACAGGCGTTAGAGGAGCAAAAAATCGCTTATTATTTACTCGATGGTCAAATGAGCATTCTGGATGAATATTTAGCAACGTGCCCTGAACAGGCACCGCGAATCGAACGACTCGTGCGAGCCAACCGCTTACAAATTGGCCCATGGTACACCCAAACAGATGAACTCATTATTGCGGGAGAGTCAATTGTACGAAACCTCAACATTGGCATGGCCCAAGCAAACAAACTTGGTGGTGCAATGAAGATAGGCTATCTCCCTGATTCATTTGGTCAAGGTAAAGACATGCCTAAAATATATAATGGCTTTGGCATGACCGAAGCGGTCTTTTGGCGCGGTGTCTCTCACAAACAAACGCGCGTCCGTGAATTTCAGTGGGCGAGTGAAGATGGCTCAGTTGTGACGGTGGCTAACATTAAAGACGGCTATTTTGTCGGAGTCGGTTTAATTGAACAAGATGTGAATGAAACAATGTTAACACAAATTGCGGAGGGCGCAACGAGTGACGAGCTTCTATTACCTGTCGGAGGCGATCAACGTTACGTCGACTATCAGCTAGGTGAGCGTATCTCAGCCTACAACAAGGCCTTCAACGGGCAATATGAGTTGGTCGAAAGCAACTATCAGGCCTTCTTTAAAGCGCTCGATACCGAAAAAATACCACGGATTAAGGGTGAATTAGCGGATGGTGCTGTTTCCAAAATTCATCGCTCGATTTATTCATCACGCTATGATCATAAACAATGGAACGACAAGTTAGAACGTCGGCTCATCTATCAACTCGAGCCGCTGCTTGTAAGAGCACAGCAGGCCGGTTTAGCGACAAAAAAAGGGGTCGTTGAACGTATTTGGAAACTACTTTGTAAAAATCAAGCCCACGATAGCGCAGGTGGCTGTAACTCTGATAAAACCAATCGCATTATTAACGAACGCTACCGTGAGGCTGACCAATTGTCACAGGGGATGATTGACTATGTGACGCGCAAATTGAGCGAAACGTCACCGCTCATTAAAGATGGTGATTTAACGTTTTATAACACCTTGCCATGGACGGTCGCTAAGGTTGTCCATGTAGCGGTTTCATCCCCATTTAAACAACTCACAATACGTCGTGACGGTGAACATCTGCCATTTGACTGCTTACAAACAACGCGTGAAGCAAGTGGTCCACTACCACATGATGAATTAAATAACTCGTCTTATTATATGCACCAACTAGCACTCGCCGTAAGCATCCCACCGCTTGGGAGTCAGACGTATACGATTGAAGATGGACAGACGAAAAAACAAGTACGAACCACACCACCGTCACCTGTGATGATTGCCAACGGTCGTTACGAACTAAGTTATCAGGATGGACAACTTAATCTGTTCGATAAAATAACCAAACAGAACTTCTTTGATTTTTTAACAATTGAAGACAGTGGCGACGCGGGTGACACCTATGATTATTCACCACCACTAACCGATGACTGTTACCACTTGCGGTTTGAAGCGGCAGATGTCAACGCGAGGCATGGGGCTGTACAAGAGACTCTCACGTTAACAGGGGAATGGCTAGTGGCTAATAATTTAGCAGAGCGGGCGCAACAGCAACGGAATACACGTCTGCCATACAGGCTGACACTCACCTTGAATGCAACAGCTCAGACGCTGAATGTTGAGCTTATCATCGATAACAACGCAGATGATCATCGCATGCGTGTACTAATAGCGAGTAATCTCACAAATGAGGTCTCGTATGCCGATACACCGTTTGGAATGATTACACGTCCTGTTGTTGATTCCGCCTTACACAACTGGCGTGAGCAAGGCTGGTGTGAAGAACCAACGGCTCTTTATCCAATGTTGCATTATGTTAATGTTCACAGTGATAAGCGGAGCTTCACAATCTTCGCTAAAGGCATCAAGGAGTATCAGTTGGTGGGTGAACAGTATCAAACGCTTGCGTTAACCTTGTTCCGAAGTGTCGGTTATTTAGGAAAGCCCAACCTCCAACGCCGTCCAGGGGCAGCTTCAGGCAATGCCTTTAAGGAAATCGCTACACCCGATAGTCAATTGCAACAACAGCTGCGCTTTCATTTTGCGATTCAACTCGATGAACAGTTTAAACCGGCCCAGCTTCAAAAAGATTATTTAAACTATGCGATTAACCTGCCATACTATCAGAAACAAACGTTTAATCGTTTTACAACGGCCTTGCAGTACTTTGTAGCCCATCCACTAGCAAGCATGGAGCCAACAACACCGTTTGTCTTTGAGAGTGAAACAGTGGTATGGAGCAGTTTACGTCAGACAGATATAGGTGAGGGCTTTGAAGTGCGCTGTTATAATCCGTCGTTAAGTGAAGCAGTTGCTGGCGGAACAATCCGGTTTGAAACACCGATTGCATATGTTGCTGTTAATCTTAAAGGGACAATTCTTGGTGAACGTTCACGTGGGCGCACGCTTGAGCTTGGACGTTTTAAAGCCGGCGAGATAAAAACCTTTCGTATAGACGTGTAAAGGAGTGAGACGATGCATGATGATTTCTTTATGTTAATTGAATCTTATCGGTTGGAATTTACCGTTGTGGAACAGGTGATTGCCGATTATTTTTTAGCGAAGCAACCAGCGGTGACAATGGCCGAACTCGGCAAGGAATTGGCGGTGTCAAATGCCTCAATTACCCGTTTTAGTAAAAAATTACAGTTGAATAATTACAAAGAACTGTTGTTTTTATACAAGCTGGCCTTAACGAATAAGCAAGACACACTATCTGTTGCCTCGGTCGTCACTGCTGCCTATCATTCATTAGCGACCCGGAGCGACCAAATGTATGATGAAGTGACAATTGATGCTTTTTGTCAGTTAATTCACCAACATAAGATCATTCATTTTCTCGGAAAGGGCTTTAATGCCTATGCGGGCATGGATTTTCAATTTAAGTTTTCGCGACTTGGTAAATATGTGCGTATTATGTCAGATGCAAACTCGATGACGTTATCTGTTAGGGCGGCTCAAAGCGATGAACTGCTTGTGGTCGCAAGTTTACGTGGTGATGACAACGATCTCTTGAAAGCGCTATGTCTTGCAGATAAAAAGCGCATCGCGACCGTTCTTATTACGGCGAATCCAACCTCGCAGTTACAAGCTGTTGCCCAACATACCTTAATAACAGCGGGGTTATCTCGGATTGAAGCGTTAGGAAGCATCTCGCCACAGATTCCGATGCTATTGCAACTTGATATGGTCTATGAACGCTATTTACATCTATATCCCGAAACGTCAGCTCAGTGGCTGGCATCCGAAGAAATATTGCATCAATAAGATGAGTGATGGAGGCGATTGCAATGAGGAACAGTACAAAATATATCAGTATCATGCTTGGACTGGTTTTATGTCTCAGTTTGATTCCTGCTCAAACAGTTAGTGCGGCCGAAAAATATAATGTTAAAGGGGAACATCAGCCATACTTTCATGGTTTTAGTGCCCAACAACTAAAAGACTGGTCACCAACAACAGATGACACAGCCAAATATTTTCGATCGACTGTCCGCTTACAGCCGCGTAATCAGCCTGATGTTGCGACACAAGCCCAGCCAACTTTACAAAATAATGCCCAGTTGTTGACCTTATCGGGTGATTATGGCGACCCGGGTTATGGTTTTGAAGCGGGAATTCCTGATTTCACCCGTACAGTGGCTGCATTTTCCCGCAATGTCTTTCAGTTTTGGCAGTATGTTGACTATTATGCCTCATGGAATGGCACACCGATTGCTGGATCAGATTATGAAGCGATTCGTGCCAATAAAAACGTCACGTATGGGGTCGTTAACTATCCGAATCCAGCCTATACAGATGCCGCTCATCGAAATGGGGTTAAAAGTTTAGGCAGTTGGTTTTGGCCCAGGGATGAAACGTTTTCTGAGTGGGTTGAACAAACAGCCGATGGTCGTTTTCCTGTCGCTGATAAAATGATTGAGTTGGCACAATATATGAACTTTGACGGCTATTTTATTAATCAAGAAGCGACGATTTCAGCACAAGATGCCCAACAATTACAAAAAATGCTCGTCTATCTCAAGCACAGGGCCCCGCAGCTATACGTTCAATTTTATGATTCACTCACAAAAGAGGGGCGACTTCATTATGTGAACGGATTTGATGAGAGCAATAGTTATTGGGTGCAGGCTGAAAATGGCGAAGCAGCAGATAGTCTTTTTATGAACTATGCTTGGAACAAACAGCGACTAGCAAACGGCAACCAACATGCCAAAACAAATGGTTTGGACCCGTTGCAAGTCATGTATGCCGGGACCGAAAATCAGAAGTACGGTTTTAATCCACCGTATGATCCACGAGAGGTATTCGCTAATAAAACGGAACCATTGGCATCGTGGGCCTTGTTTGGGAGTGACTTTGTTTATTCGCGTTTGCCAGCTAACAATTTAAAACGGGGTAACCAAACGTTAATTAACCAACGCGAGCGTGAGTATTGGTCGGGACCACGACAAGATCCGACTAAAACAGGTCGACTAACCGACGAGAACAGTTCGCCGTACCCCGATCAAGGTGTGCCTAATGATGCTAATAATGCGGCTCATTGGGATGGGGTAGCAGACGTTGTCGCTGAGAAAACAGTTATTCAACAGCAATCGTTTGTGAGTCATTTTAACACAGGGCACGGAACAGCCTTTTTTGCGAACGGTGAGAAGGTGTCAGAAAACGAATGGAGTAATATCGGTATTCAAGATATTTTGCCATCTTGGCAATGGTGGTCGACTGGGAAGGTGTCAGTTGCCTATGATTATAGCACCGCTTGGGATGGCGGTAGTTCATTACGTCTGCAAAATAAGGGCGGTAAAACCGAAGTGAATGTCTATAAAACCGATAAAATCATCAAAGCAACTGACGTCTTGCAAGTGGCAGCTCAAACCACAGGCGAACTCGCGACAAACATCACCTTGTACTTTAAAGATGCTCTTAAACAACCTGTGAACCTACCGCTTAAGTCGACGTCTAAATGGCAGGAACAAACGATTGACCTCAGTCCTTATCAAGGACGTGAATTAGGTAAAATCAGTGTGACAGCAAACACAAAGACAACCGGGACAATTAACTTAGGCAAACTGGCGCTCATAGCACCGACCTCTATGGCGACGGAACCAGCATTTAGTGTCGCTAAATGGTATCAACCAACAGGCGAAGCGTTTGTTAAGGCTAACATGAATGAAGCCCTTGCTTATTATGATGTGTACGATGATAGCAATAACTTTATCGGCCGCATCAACACGGCGGATAGCTATCTTGAAAAAATCCCATCAACGGCACAAAAATTAGTTGTTTATCCTGTTTCTAAACAAGGTGAACGCTTAAAAGAAATGGCAATATCACTTTAAAGGTGTCTTATCGAACTAATCGGAACGAAAGTAAAGACGACTAGGGGCGAACGATTAGTTACCATCGATAAGAAATATCTTGAATTTTAGGCGCTGTTAGCTGATGAAACTAGAGAAGATAACAACAGTTCGATGCAGTCTTATTATCTCGTATCCAAAATCGAGTGACTTATTTTCGAAGAAACAAGGAATTTAATTCGATTTAGGCTACAATCTAGAAGGCTCTGTCGGATAGACTGCTTTTTAACCTTAGAAACGTTGATATAACAATGTTTCTGGGGTTTCTTTTTTTGTTTTGGTATAAATTTGGTATAAACTTATTCCATCATAAATGATGAGAATTTGTCAGCAGCTACAGCAATATTTTCTGGATAGAGATGATTATAGATGTTCATAGTTGTTTTGAAATCACTATGTCGTAATCTATGTTGAACTTCAGCTACTGACATACCCGCTTCAAAGCATAGACAACAATGCGTGTGTCTAAAATCATGAGGTTTAAGTTTTGGATGATTTGGAAACTGTTTATGAATCCATTTCAGCCAATCATTGACCGCCTGTGGTCGATATAATCTTCCATCCTTCATGACGAATAAAAACGAGGGATTCAGTTGTTGTTTTCTTATCTCGTACCATTTTTTTAATACATTAATGGTTTCGTCATCTAATCCTACTTTTTCGTAAGAAGATTTAGTTTTTGGAGTATCCAGATAGGGAATATAATGTTCATCAAGCCCAAGAGTCTTTCTAACAAAAATAGTTTTTTCTTCCCAATCAATATCATCCCATTCCAACCCTAAGGCTTCACCTTTTCTCATACCGGTAAATGCTAATAAATGAAAATAGGTATAATAGACAGGATTGTCTAAGGTCTTAATATCAGACAAAAAGTTGAGTAATTCTTGTTTCGTTAGAAATACAGCGGCATTAGATTTAGAGGTGTCTCTAACTGGATTGTAGGTGTTTCTCATGACGTTAGTTGTTATATATTCCATTCGAACAGCAAAATCCAGTATTTGAGCGGTTAATCTTCTTAACTTAATCGCAATACCATTGACTTGAATTTCCCATTTATCGACAACTCGCCTACAATAAGTGGTTGTGATGTCTTTTAATTTTAACTTTCCAAAATGAGGCAGAATATGAATTTGGGAATAACGCATGTAAGTGAGCCACGTTGATTTTTTGACACGTTTTTCTTTATAATCAAGAAACTCCTGCCAAACATGCTTGAAATCTTTCGTTGCAGAAGTATCCATCTTACTTTTTCGTTCAGCCATTGCTTTAATAAGATGTGCTTCTGCTTCTTTTTTTGTATCAAAATTTGCTTTTTTTAATCGTTCAGGTTTTAAAGTGTATGGATTGATACCCATATAGACATCATACTTCCACTTTTTAATCCCTCGCTTAGTATATGAAACTATATCTTTTTTCTTTTTAGTCATAAAATTTCCTCTCTTTTCATGACTAACGTCTATAACCCAATTATAATAAGGTTCGTGTAAAAATCAACAAAGAAAGGGTAGGCTATTGCCCCCCTTTCTATTTGTTTATGCTGTGAGCTCATTCATAAAGTCACTGACTTCAACAAGTGAAGTAGCATTAAGATGTATATATGTATTCAATGTTACTGCAGTATTTGAATGGCCAACGTATCTTTGAATTTGTTTGATATCGAATTGTTTTGATTGATGAAGTCTTGTAATAAAAGTGTGTCTAATATCATGAACTGTAGCCTTTTGACAATTTGCTTGTTTTAAAATAGTTTTGAACCATCCATTTACATACGTCGGTCTATATAACTCGTTATTTTTATTTTTAAAAAGCATGTCCTGCTCAGCAGGCAATTCCTCAATATATTCTCGAATTAAATCGGTAAGCGTTGTAGAAATAGGGATTTGTCGCTCTGAAGCTTTTGTTTTACATGATGATAGAATAGCTTTATTTGTTTCTTCATCATAGGTTACGCTATTTGTGATATGAATTATCTTATTATCTAAATCAATACTTTTTCTTGATAGAGCTAATGCTTCAGATTTTCTCATTCCTGTATTAAGTAGAATGTTGAAGTAAACTTTCTTAAATATATCTTGATGGTTGTTAATAATAGTTTCGATAGCTCTCAACTCTTTGTCACTTAAGATGACGGGTGCTCTTTTTTGATCACGTTTAGGACCTCTATAATTTAATAAATGATTATTTTCAATTAATCCTTTTCTAAAAGCAAATTTATAAGTTTCACTTAAAAAAGAGAAAAGCTGTTTTGCAATTCCATTTTTGTGAATTTCATAAGATACTAAAATATCATCTAATTCTGAAGGTTCTATTAAATTAATGTATTTATTTTTGAAATCATCAGATAAATGATTCTTAACAAGCGCCTTATATTTTTGGATAGTAGAAATCTTTAATCCTTTTTCTTTTTTCTCTTCGATTACTTCATTGAATATACGATTAAATTCATATGAATAAGAGTATTTACCGCTCTTTTTTAACAAAGATTTTTCAATTTTCTCCTTCTCTTTATTGGCTTTTTTTAGCTCATTTCTCAAATGCATAGCAGCTTCGAGTGATGTTTTAAACTTAGCTTTTTTCAAGTAAACTCTTTTTTTAGTAAATGAATTATAGTAAGCGTATATACTATATTTGTAGTGTGTCTTTCCCCAAAAGGTGTATTCTGTTACGGATTTTAATTCTTCAGAATACTCTTGCATTAATTTTAGATTTTCTTTCTCAATTTTTTCTTTCATTCGTTCTGCATTTGTTTTAATTTTTGGCATCGAAGGTAAGCTCCTTTTTTTATTGGTAGCTTAGTTTATGCAAAAACAAATTTTTTACAACGCGTGAACATTAATAAAAATTTACGATTGTTACTTAAATATGTATTATTTTACTGTTAGTTTACGTGGAACTTTATTTGATTATTAGGTTATTTTCTCTTATGTAGTTGCTTATAATTCTAAAAACAAATATGGAGGGATTTAACATGAATGATTTACAACAAGCAATCGAAAAAATTTGTGATAATAGAATTAAAGAGGAAGTATCTGCTCGTGATCTTAGGATAGAAGAACTTGAGAAAGAAATAAAATATTTAAAAGTGCTGATAGATAATTTAAGTAATACAAATAAAAAAGTAGATAAGGAGAAATTAAATATGAAGGAATCGACTGCTTATTTAGGCTATAAATCATATAATACGTTAAGTAGCAGAATTGGTACGGAAGGGTTTCCAAAAAGATATGAAGATGGAGGAAAAGTATATTTCTTGAAAGAAGAGTTAGATGCATGGATAGTAACATTAAAAAGTAAGGAGTAAGTGGAGAACCACTGTCTGACCCTTACTTGTGTTTAGAGGAAAGAATCTATTGATCAACTAAACAGTACGTCATTCTTTGCTATCAAAATATACCATAAACAGTTAAAATATAAGTAGATAAGCATTTAATTGACAAAATAAGGAGTGTATCGCAAGTGGCAACTACAACATCAAAAACATTATCACAAGCACTATGGAATTCAGCGGATATTTTGCGTTCTAAAATGGATGCTAATGAGTATAAAACCTATTTATTAAGTTTGGTATTTTATAAGTACTTATCAGATAAAATGCTGTTAAAAGCTTCTGAGTTATTAGAAGCCGATACAGATGATTTAGCACAAGCACAACGTAATTTTGAGGAAGCCTTTGCAGATGAGAGGTTGCGTGATGAGCTAATTAATGCGGTAAAAGAAGATGTCTCGTATGTGATTGAACCTAAGCTAACGTTTACTCATTTAGTGGATATGGTAAATAAAGGAAAATTCCAATTAGAAGATTTAGCGCAAGGCTTTAGAGAGATAGAGCAGTCAAGCGAGATATTTGAGAATTTATTTGAAGATGTGGACTTATATTCAAAAAAATTAGGGCCAAACAGCAGTAAACAAAACCAAACGATTTCAGCCTTAATGAAGGAATTAGCGACATTAGATATCGCACATAATGGCGATATGTTAGGCGATGCTTACGAGTATTTAATCGGAGAGTTTGCGGCCGATTCTGGTAAAAAAGCCGGTGAATTCTATACGCCACAGCCTGTGTCTCAATTAATGACGAAAATTGTGATGCAAGGCAAAGAAAATCAAAAAGGCTTTTCTGTCTATGACCCGACGATGGGTTCAGGTTCCCTAATGTTGAATGCCAAGAAGTATTCGAATGAACCTGGTACGATTGGTTATTTCGGACAAGAATTAAACACGTCTACGTTCAACTTAGCGCGTATGAACATGATTCTACATGGAGTGGATATCGAGAACCAACATTTGAATAATGCGGATACCTTGGATGGAGATTGGCCAACAGATGAGCCAACCAACTTCGAAGCAGTTCTAATGAACCCACCTTATTCTGCTAAGTGGTCTGCCGAAAAAGGGTTCTTAGATGATCCACGTTTTTCATCTTATGGGGTATTAGCGCCGAAATCCAAAGCTGATTTTGCATTCCTGTTGCATGGCTTCTATCATTTAAAAGATACAGGAACAATGGCGATTGTCTTGCCTCATGGTGTGCTATTCCGTGGTGCAGCAGAAGGGAAAATTCGTCAAGCGCTATTAGAGCAAGGTGCGATTGATACCGTGATTGGTTTACCTGCTAATATCTTCTTCAATACAAGTATTCCAACGACGATTATTATTTTGAAAAAAAATCGTTCATCTCGTGATGTTTTCTTTATTGATGCATCAAATGACTTTGAAAAAGCGAAAACGCAAAATAATTTAACACCAGAGCATATTGAGAAAATATTAGATACTTATATCAAGCGTGAAAATATTGAGAAATATGCCCATTTGGCTTCATTTGAAGAAATCGTTGAGAATGACTTTAACTTAAATATTCCGCGTTATGTCGATACTTTTGAGGAAGAAGAACCAATTAATCTAACGGAGCTATCTAATAGCATGAGAGCTACAAATAAAGCTATTGAACAAGCTGAAACTGAATTATACGGCTTGATGAAAGAATTAACAGCTAATAACGATGATACAGCTCAACAATTAGCTGATTTGATGAGTTTGCTACAGGTAGGTGAGTAAGATGGCGAATAAAATAACCAAGCAACCGGAGATTAGATTTAAAGGATTTAATAACGATTGGGAACAGCGTAAGTTGAGTGAGGTCCTAAAAGTTTCTAAAGAAAAAAATAAAGATAATGGTTTTGATAAAAATGATGTTCTGTCTGTTTCAAGAGAATATGGCACAGTTAACCAAATTGAATACCAAGGAAGATCATTTGCAGGTGCTGATGTTTCAAATTACAAAGTAGTAAAGGAAAATGATTTAATATATACTAAGAGCCCTTTAAAAGGTGCACCATATGGTATTTTTCAGAATGCCACAATAAACGGAATTATTTCTCCTTTATATGCTGTTTATCATTCAACTGAAATAGCATATGCTCCATATGTATCTATTTATTTAAAAAATGATAATATAGCAACACATTATTTAAGCCCATTAGTCTCAAAAGGAGCTAAAAATACTATTAATGTTACCGATGAAGGTGCTTTAGAAGGGAAAATATTTTTTCCTAATGTTTTAGAACAAAGGAAAATATCAGGATTTTTTAAATCCTTAGATGATACTATCGCTCTTCAGAATTGTAAGTTAGAAGAAATGCAATTATATAAAAAAGCCATGCTTCAAAAAATGTTTCCAAAAAATGGTGAAAAAGTTCCTGAAATACGATTTGACGGATTTACTGACGATTGGGAACAGCGTAAGTTAGGAGCGATATCAGAAAGGGTAACAAGAAAAAACAAAGATTTAGAATCTACATTACCTCTAACTATTTCTGCTCAATATGGCTTAGTTGACCAAATTACATATTTTAATAAGCAAATAGCAAGTAAAGACGTAAGCAATTATTATTTATTGGAAAAGGGTGAGTTCGCCTATAATAAAAGTTATTCGAAAGACTATCCTTGGGGAGCAGTTAAACGATTGGATAATTATGATAAAGGCGTATTATCAACATTATACATAGTTTTTAAGCCAACTGATGTTGACTCGAATTTTTTAGTATCCTATTACGATACAGATAACTGGCATAGAGAGGTTTCTATGCGAGCAGCTGAGGGTGCAAGAAATCATGGACTACTAAATATTACAGCAAATGATTTTTTTGATACTGATTTAACTATTCCCACAAATAATAACGAACAACAAAAGATTGGTGCCTTTTTCAAATCTCTCGATGATGCTATCGCTCTTCAGAATAATAAGCTAAATAAGTTAAAAGAGATGAAAAAAGCATTGCTTCAAAAGATGTTTGTGTGATAATTAGTGGCCATTTTTTACAGCTTTATTAATATTTTATAATTTATAGTAATTTGTGCTAAATCCTCTTTCATAATGAATGTTTAATCATCATTTTGAAGGAGGATTTTTTATGATATCAGAAAGCACAAAATTTCATGAGTATTTTTTAGAATGGATTAAACTATACAAAGAAGGGGCAGTCAGAGAGATTACGCTAAAAAAATATTACACTTCACATTTGTTTATTACTCAAATTGCCCCCAATTTATTGCTATCCGAATTGAGTCGTCAATCTTATCAAGCAATATTAAATGAATATGCTTCAACACATGAAAAACAAACAACAAAGGACTTTCATCATCAGTTAAAGAGTTCTATAAGAGATGCGGTTGATGAGAAAATCATCGCTCATGATCCGACAAGAAAAGTTGTGATAAAAGGCAAGAAACCCAGGGATAAAAAGCAAAAATATCTAAGTCAGTTCGAATTGCAAAAATTGTTAGATATTTTAGATTTAGGTAATGAAATTAATCTTGATTGGATGATTTTGTTGATGGCAAAGACAGGGATTAGATTTTCTGAGGCTCTGGGGTTAACACCAGAGGACTTTGATTTTCATAATCACTCTATTACGATTAATAAGTCTTGGGATTATCGAAGTGAACATGGTGGTTTTCAAGGAACAAAAAATAAGTCATCTATTAGAAAGGTACCAATTGATTGGAAAACTTGTATGCAATTTTCTCATTTGATTCAAGAAAAACAAGAAAATCAGCCAATTTTTGTTGCAGGTAGAATTTATAATTCAACTGTGAATCATCGTTTGAAAAAATATTGCCAAAAGGCTAATATTCCTGTGATATCAGCGCATGGATTAAGACACACTCATGCCTCGTTATTATTGTTTGCGGGTGTTTCAATTGCGACAGTAGCGAGAAGGTTAGGTCATGCTAATATGACTACTACACAACAAGTTTATTTGCATATCATTCAAGAATTAGAGAATCAAGATAACGATAAAGTGATGAGATATTTATCAAGTATATAGCCAAAAGACAGGATAATGCTGAAAAGTGTTATCCTATTTTTTATAATTGACTCTAATTTCTGAAGAGCGATAGTATGGTCGAGAGTATCAAAAAACTTTCCAATCTTCTCTTGTTCTGCAATTGATGGAAGCACTATTGGCATATTAAAAAACGTATCTGAATGAATTCTTTTAGCCCTTCTTGAACCATTAGCTATTGTACCTTGAAAAAGGTAAAATTCTTTTCTTGAAACATACTCTAAAAAATATTTTGCATTTAAACCTTGTAATATATCAAATGCAGGTGAGTCCAATGTTGATTCATAACCATCTAACTCTTTAGGTATAATACCAAATGCTTGATTTAAAAAGTCCAATTTACCATAAATAAACTGACCTTGTTTTCTAATATAGTAATTAGTTGAAGTACTTCCTTTATATATTTCTTCTTTTGGAATAACACCCTTTCCCCATAATTTAACAGTTAATTTTTTTGCAATACTTCCATCAGAACCTGGAATCTTACTTTCCTCTAAAAATTCTCCAACCTTACGCTGTTCCCAATCGTTAGGTGAAAAAATGTGATAGTTTGTTATATTTTAGAGATATTCACCATACATAATATTTTTAATAACTTACTAATATCCCAACAATTTTGTACGTCTGCTATGATATAATTTTTAGTATAAGGAAATAAGCGGAAAGTAGGGTAGCTATGTACTCATTTACTTCAGAAGAAATTATGGAAAATAACTTAATTCAACAATTAATTACAGGAGAATCGCAGTGGACGTATCGTGAAGACCTACGTACAGAAGATGATTTATGGGCTAATTTCAAACAAAAATTGGAAGCGAATAATAAACAAGTTTTGAATGATGTCATGTTAACGAACCAAGAATTTCAACAAATCAAAAATCAATTAACTTTTGCGAATTTTTATCGAGCGGCTGAATGGTTAAGTGGTGAGAATGGTATTGCGAAAGTCGAAGTGCAACGCGAAGATGCCTCGCTTGGTACTATTCGTCTAACTGTCATGAAGAACCGTGATATTGCAGCGGGTATTTCTTCTTATGAAGTCATTAATCAATATCGTTCAAGTAAAGATAGTGTACAAGACCGCAATCGTCGTTTTGATGTGACATTATTAATCAATGGGTTGCCGATGATTCATATTGAATTAAAAAATAAACGAGAACCTTATATGGATGCGTTTCGTCAGATTGATAAATACTTAAAAGAAGGTAAGTTTACCGGTATTTTCTCAAGCCTACAGATGTTTGTCGTGACAAACGGCGTTGATACTCGCTACATTGCGGCTTCAATTAGTAGTAAACTAAAACCGGCTTTCTTAACAAAATGGGTTGATAAAGAGAACCAACCTGTGACGGATTATTTAGATTTTGCTCGAGAGGTCTTATCTATTCCGATGGCACACAGAATGGTCGCGCACTATTCTGTTCTCGATAATGAACGTAAATCCTTGATTCTTCTACGTCCGTATCAAATTCACGCGATTGAAGCGGTCAAAGAAGCTTCTAAGCATCGTCAAGGTGGTTTTGTTTGGCATACGACGGGTTCAGGAAAAACTCTGACCAGTTATAAGTGTGCTCGTAACTTATTACAAATTCCATCAATTGATAAGACGATTTTTATTGTCGATCGAATTGACTTGGACCAACAAACGTCAGCTTCATTTAACTCTTATGCACAAAATGACGCGATTGAGATAAATGAAACAGAGAATGTCTCCGACTTAATCAAAAAATTAGGAAATGGTGACCGTTCAGGCATCGTTGTGACGACTATTCAGAAGTTAAACCATTTAATCAGACGCTTAAATAATAAGCCAGACGGACGAGATTACAAAAAACTATCGCAATTACGCGTCGCTTTTGTCGTGGATGAATGTCATCGTGCCGTGAGTGCAGAGAAGAAAAACGAGATCTCGGAATTTTTCATTAATTCATTATGGTATGGTTTTACTGGAACCCCTATTTTTAAAGAAAACGCTAAAGATGAAAAAGGGAATATGGCCCGAACTACTTATGAGCAATATGGTGAATGTTTACATAACTATACAGTGAAAGAAGCTATTCATGATAAAGCAGTATTAGGTTTTCAAGTAGAATATAAGGCCACCTTTGAGGAAGAACAATTGGATGAGATTGTTGCAACTGTGACCGGTAAAGAGTTATCCGAAGTGGAAACAATGGACATGTTAGTCCGTGAAGCCAAAGTACCTAAGAAGGTTTATGAAGAAGAGGAACATATGCTGGCGGTAATTAATTCTATCATCAATAAGTCTTCCAAAAAACTGGGATTCAATAACGGTGTAGGGTACACCTATAATGCGATTTTGACTACGACGTCAATTGCCCAAGCGCAAAAGTATTATGACTTGATTAAAGAAGTCAAAGCAGGCCATTCATCAGTGAAAATATCAGAAAAAATTAAACGTGTCTTGCCTGATTTTCCTAAAGTCGCGATTACTTATTCAATTAGTGAGAATGAAGAATCTTCTGAGGTGAATCAGACGAAGATGAAGGAAGCGTTGTTGGATTACAATGCTGAATTTGGCACTAATTTTAGCATTGATACGATGAGAGGTTATAACAGTAATGTGAATGATCGTCTGGCTCGTAAGAAAGAAAAGTATCAAGCCAGAAGTGAGCAGTTAGACTTAGTCATTGTAGTCGACCGTTTGCTTACAGGATTTGATGCGCCATGTTTATCGACTATCTTTATTGATCGTCCGCCTATGCCACCTCACAACTTGATACAGGCGTTTTCACGGACTAATCGTATCTTTGACTCTAAGAAAGAATATGGCCAAGTAGTAACGTTCCAGTTGCCTGCATTGTTTGAAGAAAGTGTTAAAGATGCCCTACGCCTATATTCAAACGGTGGAGAGAATGAAGTATTAGCGCCTGAATGGGAAGAATCGAAAACGGCTTTTATTGAAGCAATTCATAATCTAAGACAAATAGCGGAAGAACCTGAAAACATTGATATTGATGCCTCTCCAATTGAATGGTTGAAGAAGTTTGCAAAAGCTTATCAGCGCGTGGATAAGACGTTTAGTGCGGTTCAAGTTTATACAGAATATGAAGATGAGATGTTGGGCACCCTTTTCTCAATCACGATGCCTGAATTAGAAAATTATCATGGGAAATATCAAAATGCGTTGGAGAAAATTATAGAGGACGGTCCAGAACGGGATGAAATTGAGTTGGATGTAGAATATGAGTTATCATCTATTAAAACAGACAAGATAAACTACGAGTATATTTTAATGTTAATCCAATCGTTTGTCCCAAGTGGTGATGATGACATTCAATTGGTACATACGATGAATGATAAAACGATGCAAGAAGTTGAGAAGTATTTAGAAGACCTTGCACGCACCAATCAAACCATGGCTAATATTGTCAAAGGAATATGGCAAGATTTACAAGACAACCCTGAAAACTACCGCGATAAATTGATTTCGATGGAAGTAGAAGCTGTCATTGAGCAAACAGAACAACAATTTGTCGAGGAAGTTTCAAAGGAATGGTATGTCGAAGAAGATAAATTGGCCTATTATGTAGATAATTACAAACACGGCAAAGAACATCAATTAGGCGCAAGTGATTTATATAAGAGTGCTGATTACAATCAATACAAAACAACCGCTGAAAATCCAGTGATTAAATTGAGATATCGAAGTGAATTGTTTAAACAAATTAATGAGAAGATTGAAGAAAATATTTTACCGCTTAGAGAGAAGTAGTGAAATTATAATTAGGGAGAGAGTTAGGAAATAGACTGTCTCCCTATAATTTAATAGTAAAGGAGTTAGTTATGGCAATTACTGATATATTTAAAAGTATGCAATTTAAAAAAGAAATAGAACAATTAACGAAAGAAATTGACGTATTAAAGAATCGAGATCGTTCGATAGAAGCCATGAGTTTAGTTGAAATCCATGAACAAATAGATCAGCAGAAAAAGACATTGGAAGAGCTTAAAGCGACTACACTTGATTACGAAAATAAAGTCGAACAGATGGAACAGGAAGTAGAAAAAAGAGAATCAAAAATTAAAGAGTTAGAAAAAGACTTAATCGTGACTAAAGAGGCGATTGAGATGGAAGGATATGGACTATATATTCCAAAATATGATTTTGCTACATCATTAGGCTACAAAGTGCAATTAGATAAAGTAAGACAAGAACAAAAAGAGATGATCAGAAATAAAAGCGCTGTCAATTATTTTGATAACTGGACTGTAGAGGGTAGTCGAGCTAAAGGTAAGAAGATGACAAATGATAATATTAGACAAATTCTTCGTTCATTTAACAATGAATGTGAGGCCGCTATCAATAAAGTGAAATACAATAATTTGCACTCAATAGAAAATCGAATTATGAAGTCATTTGAACAATTAAATAAATTGAACGCAACCAATAAAGTATCTCTGACGGCTAAATTTTTAGATTTAAAGCTGGCTGAAATGACTTTAGCTTATGAGTACGAGCGAAAAAAACAAGATGAAAAAGAAGAATTACGAGAACAACGTGAGCGTGAACGAGAAGAAAAAGCATTACAAAGAGAGATTCAAAATAAGAAGAAGATTATTGATAAAGATATTACCCATTATCAAAATATGATTTCCGATTTAGAAAATAGATTAAAACAAGCAAACAATGATGAAGACAAAGAATCCATTCAACTTCAAATTGAAGAATTACGTTTAAACATCAATGAACGTGAGGAAGAAAAGGCAGAATTAGATTATCGAACAGCCCATGCTTCAGCAGGATTTGTCTATATTATAAGCAATATTGGCTCATTTGGAGAAGACGTAGTAAAAATCGGCGTAACTCGACGTATTGATCCTTTAGAACGTATTAATGAGCTTAGTAGTGCATCAGTTCCGTTTAAATTTGATGTCCATGCTTTAATATTTAGTTATGACGCTTATACATTGGAGAACGAATTACATAAATATTTTGACAAGTATAGAATAAACAGAGTAAATAACAGAAAAGAATTCTTCAAAGTACCAATTAAGAAAATTGAAGAAAAGCTTGAAGAATATGGTGAACTGACTATTGATTTTAATTCAGACCCTGACGCGGAAGAGTATAGAGAGTCATTGTAAGTTTCGTTTGATTTTTATAATAATTAATTCTGATAAGAAGGTGATAAAAAGTGGAAGATAGTAAAAATGTTCATCATGATATGATTAGTAAGATTAATGAAAAAATCAACGCTAAAAAAGTATGGTCAGTATCATAAATGTGTTTTTCATATTCACACTCCAGCTTCACATGATTACACTCTTATACCTGGAGGGACTTGTTCGAAAACGTTAATTGATTACGCAATGAAAATTGGATTTTTAAGGGAGAATTTCAATGAAATAGAGGATTTTACGTATAAAGGATTTAAAAATCAACATGAATGCTTGAGCTACTTGTTACTTGCAAATAAACTTGTTGACGAGGAAATTGAAATAGCAGTAGTTACAGATCATAATTGTATTGATGGTTTCTGTAAATTAGCCGATGCAATAAAAATTTTAAAAGAAAAAGGAGGAAAGACATTAAAGGTTTTTCCACAAATAATTTTGGGTATTGAAATTTCATGTTCCGATAAAAATCATGTTGTTGGTATATTCAATCATTTAAATTCTAAAAAAGAACTACAGGATTGGATAAACGATTATATTATTTCTCCAAAGGATGGTACATATCTATCCAGTTTAGAAGTTTTAGAAATGATTAATAGTAAAAAAGGAATAGGTTATATAGCGCATATTAATAGTTCAGATATATTTAGAAAAAAATATTTAAGTAGAGTATATAAAGAGAGATTGTTTAATACATACAGCTTGAAAATTTTAGGTCTTTCAAATATGGATAAAAAAATTTCTGTAGAAAACAGTATAAAAAATTATTCTGATAAAAAATTTAATTTTATCTTGGATGAAGATTCTCACTCTTTATATGAGTTGGGAACAAAGACTTTTTGGCTGAAAACCCAGACATTGAATTTTGAAGGTATTAAGAGCTCATTAAATGATTTTGATTGTTCTATATCTTATTCTAAGCCCACTTTTCCAGATAGTTATGTAAAGGCTTTATATTTTGACGGTACAGGATTTATAAGTTCAAAAAATAATACTGGTGAAGGTGATGTGTTAGTTTTTTCTGAGAGTATGAATTGTATTATAGGAGGTAGAGGTTCAGGAAAAACTACCTTGTTAAATTCACTTAATTTATTGATTAGTCAACTTGTGGACAGTAGTAGCTCACTAAAAAATGCTTTGAGTCAAGGATATTTGTGTATGCTTTATAGACACGAGAAAGAGGTGGAATGGCAACAGTAAATTGAACAAAAATTATAAGGGCTGTAATTTAAATTCGGTAGGCGTTAAATAACCCAATGTTCCATGAATACGGATGTTATTAAACCAATGAACGTAATCATTTAATTCAAGTTCCAGCTGATTAAGATTGGAAAAGTGAGTTTGGTTTGCGAATTCTGTTTTAAACACTTTGAATGTTGCTTCCGCTACAGCGTTATCGTAAGGACAACCCTTCATACTTAGTGAACGTTGAATATTAAATGTTTCAAGCGCTTCATCAATCAACCGATTATCAAATTCTTTCCCTCGATCCGTGTGAAACAGCTGTATGTCATTTAAATTTGCAGAAATGCTTGCTAATGCTTCATAGACAAGACTTGCAGTCTTGTTTTCTCCTACACTATGTCCAATAATTTCACGATTGAAAAGGTCTACAAATAAACATACATAATGCCACTTTCCACCGACACGAACGTATGTTAAATCACTTACAACGACAGCTAATTCTTTTTCTTGAATGAACGCACGTTTTAACTCGTTTCTTATAAGTGCCTCATTCGAACGTGATTTTTGCGGTTTAAATTGAGCCACAGTGTAGTTTGAAACTAAACCTAACGAATGCATTATGCGGCTAATTCGGCGTCTTGATACATGTTTAGGTTCAGCTAACTTTAATAATTCTCTTTTGATTTTACGCGTACCCTAATTATTACGGCTTTCTTTGAAAATCCGTTCAATTTCTTTTGAAAATGCGATGTCCTCTGTTTTTCGCTGCGAAGTGGCATCTAAATTTATATGATAATAATAGGTGCTCCTTTTAATCTCGAGGACGGCACACATTGCTGATACCGAATAAAGGTGAGCGTTATTACGAATCACATTTATTTTCGTCCCATGATCAGCGCCGCTTGCTTTAAAATATCATTCTCCATTAGTAACCGCTGATTTTCTTTACGTAATTTATCTAGTTCTATTTCATCTTCTGTTCGATTATCTTTAGCTGCGAACGAGCCAGTAGCTTGATGATTTTTAATCCATTTATCTAATCCCGAAGGGGTTAAATCATATTCACGAGCAATATCAGCACGTGACTTTCCATTTTCATAAAGCTTCACCATTTGCAGTTTAAATTCAGGCGTAAATGTTCGACGTTGACGTGGCATAGTAGCACACTCCTTTTTATTAGTAGTCTTAGTTTACAAGCCCTCATTTATTCTGTCTAACTTAGTGTAGCCTATCCAGAGTGCTGATAGTCAGATGAGTTTTATTTTCACTGATGCGAAAAAATATGAAATCATTGATATCCTCCCATCTAGAAGATTGCATCATCTCAGAGATTACTTTTTAAATTATTCATATGAAGCGAGAGCTTCTGTAAAAACGATTGTCACCGATATGAACGCCCCTTACGGGTCTTTAATTAAAGAGGTGTTCCCAAATGCAGATACCATCATCGATCGTTTTCATTTGTCCCAATTAGTAACACGTTCCCTTAATCAAACACGCATTCGCCTCTTTCGCCAATCGCTTAATTACGTTAAGATAGACTTAAGTGATAAAAAAAGGGGTTTGTGTATGATTGAAAAAACACGGTTTAACCAGCAACAAAACTGCTGGATTAATGTTAACACCACGCAAGAACATGATCTTAAAACATTATTTGCCACGTATGGGATTGATGAAGAAATCATCGGCTATTCGCTCGATAAGAACGAACGCGCCCACTTAGACTACGATAAAACGACGAATACCTTCGTCTTTATTTATAACGTTCCGAACCAAACAAAAATCGACAACCATTATGAAACAATCCCGATGACTTTTATCATCAAAGGCGAGACACTGATTACCATCTCCAACGACCGCAATCATTATTTAATCAGTAAGATGGCAGCGCTCCTAAAACAAAATGAGACGGTGTCTGTCTTTGGAATGCTGTTCAATAGTTTGCTAATGATTACCGATCAGTTTTTTCCATACGTTGAAGAACTTAATCTTGAACGTAACAAAGTCAGCCAACAATTAAAGGTCAAAACAACCAAAAAAACACTGCTGTCGCTGTCGGATTTAGAAACGGGTATTATCTTTTTCATCTCAGCATCGAAGCAAAATGTTGTTTTGCTCGAACAAATTAAAACCCATGCGATCTACAAAGAACTTGATGATGTCGAAATCGAAGAGCTTGGCGATGTCTTAATTGAAGCAAAACAATTGGTTGAGATGACCCAGTTGTCCGTCCAAATTTTGCAACAACTGTCAGGGACCTATAATAACATTTTGAACAATAACTTGAACGATACCATGCGGATTTTAACCGTGCTATCGGTGCTGTTAACAATCCCAACCGTGATTACGGGCTTTTTTGGAATGAACATGCCATTACCGCTTGAAAATAACGCCTTTGGTTGGTTAATCACGATTATTATCAGTGTGCTTGTCTGGTTGAGTCTGTCGTTTATTTTACGCAAAATGATGAACCGTTAACGAAGGAGGAATGAAGATGAAAATTGTCGTTTATTGTGGCGCAAGCACGGGCCAGAATCCCGCCTTTAAAACGGCGACACAGGCGTTAGGTCAGTGGATTGTCGCCGAGCAACATACGTTAGTCTACGGTGGCGGCAAGGTGGGCTTAATGGGACTACTAGCCGATACCGTCCTAGCTGGCGGTGCCAAAGTGATTGGGATTATGCCGACTTTTTTAGCGGAGCGCGAATTGAGTCATCCCCAGCTAACCGAGCTGCAACTCGTTGAGTCAATGTCAGAGCGTAAAAATAAAATGATTGCCTTAGGTGACTGTTACATTGCATTGCCTGGTGGACCAGGAACATTAGAAGAAATTGCCGAGGTGATTTCTTGGGCGCGGATTGGTCAACATCAAAACGCCTGTATTTTGTATAATGTGGCGGATTATTACACACCATTAGCTCAGTTCTATGATCAAATGGTGGCAAATGGTTTCTTAACGGCAACCGATCGATCCGTCACCTCATTTAGTAGTAATGTGACGGAGATTGCCGCATTTTTGAAAGACTATCAACCACCAGTTGTTCGACAGTACCAGAACCAAAGTGAAAGCAACCGGTTAGAAGCAATCAACTTGGAAGAAAAATAAAGTGTCATACGACGGATACTACCACCTGAGCCCTCTTTTGAGGGTTCTTTTTTTGCCTAAAAATAAACAATGTCACAGTTAGAAGTGACAAAGTTATGGCTACATTAGATTGTTCTGTGACAAAATCCGTTATATCATAAAGTTATGAAAGCGGTAACAAAATATCGCTAAAAAGAGATGAGGGATGACAATGACAACAGAAAAGGGAAATACACGTCAAGGGGTACAAAAGTTCGGTAACTTTTTAAGCTCGATGGTGTTGCCGAATATAGGTGCGTTTATTGCTTGGGGCTTAATTACAGCCTTATTTATTCCAGATGGTTGGCTACCGAACAAAGCGTTAGCTGAATTGGTAACGCCGATGGTGAACTACCTACTGCCATTACTCATTGGTTTCTCAGGTGGTAAACTGGTGCACGGCCATCGTGGTGGTGTTGTTGGTGCGATTGCCACAATGGGTGTCATCGTTGGGTCAGATGTGCCGATGTTCTTAGGCGCAATGATTATGGGACCACTTGCGGGTTACTTAATGAAAAAATTCGATGCCTTGCTTGAAGGCAAGATTAAAGCAGGTTTAGAAATGCTCGTTAATAACTTCTCTGCTGGTATTTTAGGCGGAATCTTAACGATAATCGGTCTTAAAGGTGTTGGACCAATTATGGCGGGGCTCAACAATGTATTAGCAAGCGCGGTTGATTGGATTGTTAATGCCAACCTATTGCCGTTGGCTTCAATCTTTATTGAACCCGGAAAAGTACTGTTCTTAAACAATGCAATTAACCAGGGGATATTAACACCATTAGGCGTACAACAAGCGGCTGATTCAGGAAAATCAATTCTGTTTTTACTTGAAGCAAACCCTGGCCCCGGTTTAGGTATTTTAATGGCCTTGAGTATTTTTGGTAGCGGTGCTGCCAAACGAACTGCACCTGGTGCAGCCATCATTCAATTTTTCGGTGGGATTCATGAAATTTATTTCCCATACATCTTAATGAAACCGGCCTTATTAATCGCTGCAATTGCTGGTGGAATGAGTGGCGTTTTCACCTTAACATTGCTCGACGGTGGTTTAATTTCACCCGCTTCACCAGGTAGTATTTTAGCTGTATTAGCATCAACACCTAAAGGCTTAGGTAATTATGGTGCAAACATTGCCGGCGTGGTAGTGGCAGCAGTTGTTTCTTTCCTTGTGGCAGCTCTAATCTTGAAATTCAGTAAAAAAAGTGACACATCAATTGAAGAAGCCAGTGAAAAAATGGCTGCAATGAAAGGTAAAGAAAGTAGTGTGGCAGGGCATTTTACAAACGAAGCGACGTCAGTCATTGCAGCAGATGTCAAAAAGATTGTGTTTGCCTGTGATGCAGGTATGGGATCAAGTGCGATGGGTGCTTCATTACTTCGTAAAAAAATCAAACAGGCCAACATTGCTGTAACAGTTACCAATACAGCTATTTCACAATTGCCTGAGGATGCACAAATTATTATTACACAACGAGAATTAACACCTAGAGCTACAACGAAGCGTCCGAATGCCCATCATATTTCAGTAGACAACTTCTTAGACAGTCCCGAATACGACAAATTAGTCGCATTATTAGCTCAAGGAGTGAAACCAACTGAAGCGGTCGTTAACCAAAGTGAGTCAACAACCAATCAAGCTATTTTAAATCAGGAAAACGTCTACCTTAATCAACGTTTTGCCACGAAAGAAGCAGCGATACGTTTTGCTGGTGAGAAACTCGTTGAAAAAGGCTATGTTTCTACTTCATATGTTGAGTCCATGCTTGTACGTGATGCCAATTTATCGACCTACATGGGTAACTTTGTTGCGATACCACACGGGACGGAAGCAGCGAAAGCAGCTGTCATTCAATCAGGCGTGGTGATTGTACAAATACCAGAGGGTGTCGATTTTGATGGCAATGAGACGAGACTATTATTCGCGATTGCCGGTGCTGACAATGATCATTTGGGTATTTTAGCAATGATTGCTGAAACGTGTGCGGATGTGGCAGCGGTGCATGCGATGGTCGCAGAAACCTCAGCAGCAGCTATCATTACACGACTCGAACAATAAGAGTGAAAAGCGCCTTCAGTTGAAGGTGCTTTCGTGGGTCGAGCGTTAAATGTTACGAAAATGTGTCTAATTGGTATACTTTAGTAAACTAAAGGAGGTGTGTTCGATGTTTTTAACAACACGTGAAAAGGTCATTTTAGAAACACTGGTTAAAAATAAAGCGGGCAATACGTTGGACTATTTTAGCTCACTTTTAAAAGTAAGCAGACGTACGGTGCAACGTGATTTTAAAACAGTGTCACATACATTGGCTCTTTTTCATCTGTCCTTGAGTAAGCGTGACCAAGAATTTTACATCGCAGGTACCAACGCGAACCTGTTTAAACTTGCGCAAGAATTACATCAGTCAGAAGCCTTTGACCAAACACCAGAAGAAAAAAATTGGCAGCTCTTAAAAACGTTAGCGCATCAAACAGCACCGTATAAATTGAGTAACCTCGCGTCAGAAATTGGTGTTTCGACGCAAACAGCAAGCACCTACTTAGAATCATTAAGCGACTGGTTACAGCCATTAAACGTTACGATAGAACGTTATCGTGGCAGTGGTATTCAACTGCGCGCAACCGAACGCAATAAACGCCAAGCCTTGGCCAGTTATTTACTGCAATATTTTGATGAGCAATTGATCGATGCCTTGTTTGAAATTGAACGTGACACCGCGACCGCGGATTGGTTCGACTACCTGCCAATTGCGTTAATTAAAGAAATTAATACGATTGAACGGAGCTATTTACAATCCTCACATTATGAAATGGCCGTTAATTCCTATTTGCGTTTTTTAATTCAATTAGTGATTGCGCTACAACGCAGTGAGGCCGGTTTTTTGATTGATGATGAGCCAATAACAATGCGCTTGTCTGATGATGCCTATCGTTTTGCCGCGACTTTTACAACGGAAATTTCACGTACCATCTCAAAGCGAGAAGAAGCAGAAATTGCAATGTTATGGCAAAGTGCTATTCAATTAAATGAAACGATGGGCGGCTATGATAGCTTGCTAATTACACGACTCGTTCAGCAACTGATTTCCCATGTATCAGAGCAACTTAATATCGACTTAACAGATGATTTTTCACTGTTTCAAGGTCTGTTAGCCCATATGCCGTCAGCGGTCTTTCGTTTTCAAAATAAAATAACGGTTCATAACCCGTTATCAGAAGACATTAGACGACAATACCCGCTGCTGTTTATGGCCATTGAAAAAGGGCTGCAAGAAGAATTGAATGGGCATAGCTTGGCGATTGATGAAATGGCATACATCGTCTTGCATTTCGGGTCAGCATTAGAAATGCGCAAAGAACAAATAGATATAGAGACGCTCATTATTTGTCCAACCGGTTTTGGGGCCTCAAAGATGTTATCGACCCGTCTCACAAAAGATATCCCCGAACTAACGCACCATGTCGTTGCGTCAATGGCAGAGATGCAAACAGTCGATTGGGATCAGTATGACATCGTGTTATCAACCGTGCGTTTACAGCACCCACCAAAAGCCTATTTGCTCGTTAATCCGTTGTTACCACAGCAAGACGTACACGCAGTACGCCGCTACATCAAAGAACAGTTACCTGTTATGATGGAGCGTAAAAAATATAGTGCCACTCGCGATAACGAGTACGCGGCAGTGACACAACCATTTGAGCAGTTTATAAGTGAGTTGGATGCCATCTTAAAGGCGGTTCATTCACTCTTAGATAATTTAAAGGTGACAACGATAACAGCACAACAGGATTACCGGCAACTTGTTGCTGACATGATAACAGCAATTACGCCGGACTTATTAACAGCGCAGCAAACAGCCATTTTTGAAAAAGTAATGTGGCGTGAAAAACAAGGTGGATTAGCGATACCTAATACAACGATGGCGCTGTTTCATACGCGCCATGCCGCTGTACAGCAGATGACATTGACGATTGTGCAAACAGCACAGACTTATGCGTTACAAGGGATGGATGCTAATCAATGGCCGGTGAGCACCTTTATTTTACTCTTAGCGCCGGAACACTTAAGTGCTGCCGAAACAGAGGTTGTTAGTACGATTAGCGCCCTGTTGATTGAAAGCACCGAGAGTACCCAAATCTTTTCGTCAGGTCAAGAACGTCTCATTCGCCCGCAGATTGAGCGGGCATTACAAAAAGTGATTGTAAATAAAACACAAAGGACTGATTTAGAATGAAAAAAGCAATTCATTATGGAGCAGGAAATATTGGTAGAGGATTTATTGGTGCGTTATTAAACGAAGCGGGTTATGAAGTGACCTTTGCTGATCTGAACGACAGTTTGATTCAACAATTAAATGATAAGCAGTCATATCAGGTGATTACAGCAGAAGAACAGCCGAAAATAAGTACGATTAAGCCGGTTTATGGTTTGAATAGTGGCACGCAAGCAGCAGCAGTCGAAGCCTTAATTGCCGAAGCGACTTTTTTAACAACTGCAATTGGTGCGGGAATATTACCGTTTATCGCGCCAGCAATCGCAGCGGCGTTAGCTAAACGAGTGACACTAACGTCAGAGCCACTCTATGTGATTGCCTGCGAGAACCAAATCAATGCCACTGATATTTTACGCGACGCTATCTTCACGCATGTGGATGAGGCTACTGCTAAAAAAATCAAGACACAGGTTCATTTTTGCAACTCAGCCGTTGATCGGATTGTGCCAGCACAACCTGACGGACTCGGGTTAGATGTACAGGTAGAGGCCTACTATGAATGGGTGGTTGAAAGTAAAACGACCTTACCAACTATTCCTGGTATGACAGTCGTGCCTGACTTAGCACCGTTCATTGAACGTAAATTATTTACTGTCAATACAGGTCATGCAGTTACTGCTTATTTGGGCTATGCTAAAGGGTATCACACCATTGATGAAACATTGAAAGATGAAGCTGTCTATCAGCAAGTTGCTGCGACTTTAGGTGAAACAGGCGCTTATTTAGTGAAACGCTATGATTTGAATGCTGCCGACCATGCAGCTTATATCAAAAAAATTATCCACCGTTTCGAAAATCCGTTGTTAGCAGATGGGGTTGATCGAGTTGGACGTTCGCCATTGCGTAAACTAGGTGCGCAAGACCGGTTAGTGCGTCCCGCAGTCGAGGCTGATAAATTAGGCTTGCCCCATCAAAATTTAGCGAAAGCGATTGTGGCGGCATTGCACTTTGATGATCCCTCAGATAAAGAAGCGATGACGCTTCAATCCTTATTACAAACACAAGGATTAGACCATGTGCTTCAAACGGTGTGTGAATTAAAAGAGACCAATCCATTATATCAAGAAATTATCGCGCAGTATTAGACGCACTTAAAAACGCACAGCTAAGCTAGAGGGTAGGCTATAACAGCCTTTCTATTTAGTCTTATCATCTCGTAAACAAAGTCACTGTCATAAAATCCGAAAGAAAAAGCAGTTTAATTTGACTTTGTCGACAATCTGGAACCCTTCATTTGAAGGGTTTTTTGTCGGGGTTTTCAGAAGAAATAGTTGCCGAAATATGCTATATTGCAATTATAACTATAGCTAAAAATAAAGAGGTTTTGAAAGGGGGAACCGTAATTGCACAATCAAACAAGGAAACCATGGGAGAAAGAAACCGACGAACAGCAACGGAAGGATGACCTGTATCAGCGCGCACAAAGTCTCTTTCAAGCGAAAGCACAACCGGTTGCAACGAGTAACGCAGTGCCAGAGCAAACAGCGAAACGACTGCAACGAAAGCTGAAGAAACAGGAGCGAAAATACCAACAGTTGCAACAAAATCTGGCAAAGAGCGATAAGCGCATGGCTAACTCTGAGCGGTTGGTGAAACAGCTTCAAAAAGAAAACAATCATTTTCAGCAAGAAGAAGAGCGTCTAGCAGCGATTATCAAGGGGTATCAAGCAGACGAACAGCAATTAACAGAGTTAGCAGCCGCGACACCGCTACACATTGCGAGTATGGCTGAGTTACTGACTTATTCGACCGAACTCATCAATGATAAGCAAGTTTTGGAAAAAAAGTTAGCGCAGGCGCAACAACGTATCGTTAAGGTGATTGCCAAAGCTAATCGACAGGTGGCTCATATACGGCAAATGGAGCAACATTTACGGCAAATTAATCGTCAACAAGACATTAAGGTTGAAGGATTACGTCAAACAAAAAATCGGCTCAAAGCCTCACAATTTAAAATGAAGATGAGACATACCGAGTTGCGTAAACAGCTGAAACAACAACAGCCAGAGCGAACAACGATTGTCGCAATGATTAAAAGCTTACGCGATCGCTTAGATGAGCGTACCTTTGAGCAGTACGGTCAGCTGAACCAATTACTCTACGAATACGATAGCGTGTTTAAACGGATGAATTTCGAAAACACAACGAATTATCGCTTTGGTTATTTTGTATTGGCCGAACAGGAACCTTTGTTTGTGGATGTGACGACCAATGATGTTTATTTTGTGAAAAGTCGCCCTGAAATGGCCCGCGATTTAGATGCGTGTAAGGCATTGATTGAGGAAAAACACGCGATGATTGTCTATTGCTATAGCAGTATCAATCAGTCAAAAAGTGAACGTCAGTTGATGAAGAAACCGCGCCAACAGACGATGAAACCGCCACTTAATCACGCCATGAAAAACAGACTTGCCAATTGCAGTTTTACACTAATCACAGCCAAACACGCGCATCGTTATCGTGACGCACTAAGGGTGTATACTAAAGATGTAAAGATTATTGATCCGTATGAAGTGAATCCCTCGCGTTTGTTTAAGCAGAGTCGTACCTTTGATTACGTGTTTGTCTTTTTAGACAGTTGCCCTCACAGCGTGACTGATTATTTAAAGGTACACCAGCAACAACACCGCATTCAAACATTTTATCGTGCCACACCCGAGATGGTAGTCGCGCGGGCAAACTATGTGGTATTGAATGATCCAGTGAGAACCGTTGTGGAAACAATAACATAAAAGATAAGCTTTAAAACTAACTTCTACTGAACTTAAGGTGGAAGTTTTTGTATTGTACTAGTAGGTTATTACTTTCTTTTTAGGAGTCATTCAAGGTATTCTTGAAAAAGGGTGTTTTAAAGAGATAATCATTGAGGGTTTAGGACCACAATAATAAAAAAGGATGAAAGAGGTTGAATGAATGAAAGAAACAAAAGCGATTGTAAAGACTTTACCGCTGGTAGTCGTAGCTATTTTTTTAATTGGGGTTAGTATTAACATGTTTTTAGGACCACATCATATTGCAGCTGGGGGTGTTAGTGGTATCGGCATCTTAGTTGAATCAGTGTTTCAGATTGATCGGGCGCTGACTGTACTTATTTTAAACTTACTTATGCTCGTGTTAACGTACATCTTTTTAGGCAAACCAGTTTTTATTAACACGGTTATTGGCAGCATGTTATTACCTGTATCATTAGCTATTGTCCCAGAAGTGATGGTGACGACTGATATTTTCTTATCCGTTACATTCGGTAGTGCAATTTTTGCAGTGGGTGTTGCAACTTTGTATAAAATCGGGGCATCGGGTGGCGGTACAACGATTCCGCCACTTATTTTCAAAAAGTATTTTGGTCTCAATACAGCGATTGGTCTATTTGTGACTGATATTATTATCGTCATTTTTAATATTTTCGTATTCAGTATGGAAGCCTTCTTTTATGCGGTGCTTTCTTTAATTATTACGTCTATCGTCATGAGCTATATTGAAACTGGGATTAAACGTAAAACAGCAGTGATGATTATGAGTCAAGCACACACCGAAGCAATCAAGCAAACGTTGCTTCATGACTTAAATCGAGGCGTGACTGTTTTTGGTGTAACAGGTGGTTATACGGATGAACAAAAAAATATGCTGATGGTCATCGTTAGCAATCAACAGTACCAAAGTTTGTTGCAAACAATCAAAGGGATTGATCCAGATAGCTTTGTGATTGCATATAATGTGTCAGAAGTACATGGTCTCGGCTTTAATTACTATTCAGTTGTTTAAGAAAATGAAAAAAGTAGTAAACCGCAATGGTTTACTACTTTTTTGTACAACTATGAAATAAACTGAATCGAATTTTCAAGTGTTAGCAACTTATCGAGATAGGCCCGCTGTTCCAGCCGTTTTAAGTCACCGTTTTCAAAGCGGGCTTGCAACTCTTCACGTTCCATTTGAATCGCATCTTGTAACCATTCATCAAAATTGGTGTCTTGTTCAGGTTGATCAGTAGTATGCGAGGCTTTAATCCGTGCATAACGTAGCAGGTAAAAATCGATAATCATATTCTGGTCGTCCGTCTTTTCAGCCTCGCGTAATTGTACTAACACATAGTTACGGTTGCTTTCACGTAAAAGCACAATTTCAGCACGGCGGTTCGTTGGCAGCAACAAATGCTGCGAAAAGTCATTTTTCATAACATTCGCCATGAAATGTCGCTTTTGATATTGCGTTTTTTTAGTGAGACGATACAACCGATGATTTAAGCGGCGTAAATAATTAAAGGCCACCAGCACACTGATTTGTTTCGTGTTTAATAAGTGGAGGGTGTTGGTGTATTTCCAATGTAACACTTTCGTCATCACTTCTTCTTGTTGCTGGGAAAAATCATCACGATCAGATAAAGACAAGAGGCGATCGTTATACATCTTAATCACTTTGCCAAGCACCGTTTTATTCGCGGTAGTCAGTTGTGCTTTTAACTGTGCAATCACTGTTTGTAAAATAGCGATCTCGGTTTCATTGTTTTTTATGAGTTCAACTTTTTTCTCTGCAAACAAGGGCATTGTAAAGTTAGCGAGTAATAAGGTAACTAAAATAACCCCACTGGCAATGCTAATCAATAACTCGCGTGCTTCGAACACAGCGCCATTATTCAAGACGAGTGGTAAACTGAGTGCACTGACAAGCGTAATTGTGCCACGGACGCCTGAGACGGTGTAGAGCAGGCTTTGTTTCAGACTGAAGGACTCTTCAAAATTGCGGATTGCTAAGAAACAAAGGAAGCGACAGAAGAGCAAAATGAAGGCAATCACTAACACATAAATAAACACTAAACGATTATCGATGAACTGATTGTGCCAGACAACCGAGGTAATGTGCGGTAATTGCGTTCCTAATAAAATAAAGACAAGTCCATTTAAATTGAACGATAGAATCGACCATGTGCTTTTTGATAAAACATTTAGCTGTGCTTTATCGAGCTTGATGCTCTTATAATGGTACGAATAGACAATTCCACCCGCCACAACGGCTAGAATACCGTTCACACCGCATTCTTCGGCGACAAGGTAAATCGCAAACGGCAGTAAAATTTCAAACAGAATAAAGGAGACATTGTTTTGAATCCCGAGGTTTTTTAACCAACGTAAGAATAAAATCGCTAAAAAGCCTAAAATCAAACCGACGGCAATCCCGCCTAGTGAGATTAAAAAGAAGCTTGTTACGGCTGTTGTCATTGAAAAGACTCCAGTTAAGAGGGCGGCTGCGGCAAACTGAAATGAAACCAGACCCGAAGCATCATTGATTAAGGATTCACCTTCTAAAATATGCAACATCCGTTTCGGCATTTTGACCTTATCAGCCAATGAACTCACAGCGACGGCATCAGTTGGTGCCAGTGCAGCAGCAAGGGCGAAACAAGCCGCCCACGGTAAGGTTGGGATGATAAAATGAATGAACCAACCTAAGGCGCCGACTGTCACAAAGACTAAGCAAATCGAGAGAATGAAAATCGCTTTTTTTTCTTTGAAGAACGATTTTTTATCCACATTGACACCATCGTTAAAGAGCAACGGAGCAATGAACAATAACATAAATAGTTCAGGCGAAAGTTCTAAGTAAGTGTGCGGTAAAATGAGCGAAAAAAGGCCTCCTAGCACAATCTGAATAATGGGAACCGCAATAAAGGGTAAAAAACGTTGGAGAATGTTAGATGCTAAAATTAAGGCGAGCATCACAAGTATTGTTTCAAATATTTCCATAAGCACCTCTTCGAGTAATAAAGTAATGTATCTTCCTTAAGGATACTGTGTTACTAAATCATCGTCAAGAAATGAATGTTTACACGGACTAGTATTAGAGCCAAAAGGTGGGATAGTGACGTGTACTACTTAGATTGTTAAAAAGAAGGGCACAGATTACGAGCAAACAAGAGCCTGCTAAAACGGGGAAAAAGAGATAAGACCAGGAAGCGTTTGCACAGATGATGACAATGGGTGTTGCCCCAGCAGGTGGATGGCTTGTTTTAGTCAGTTGCATGACGATTAAAGACAGGCCAACAGCTAGCGCTAGCTGATAGGGTGTGTGAGGTATTAGCTGCAACACGGTTAATCCGACTAAAGCAGCTAAGAAATGGCCACCAATAATATTACGTGGCTGTGAGAACGGTGCATTCCAAGCCCCGAACGCAAGGACACAACTGGCTCCGAAGGGTGCCATCAACCAAGGTAGGTTTATTAAGTTAGTGAGAAGAGAGAGCAGAAAGAGGGTAAGAAAGGCGCCACAACCGTTGAAACAGACACTCTTGTAACGGTAAGTCAGTGGGCTGCGGGCACTGGTGTGCATTTTTTTGAAGTAATCCATGAGGCAACACTCCTTTTTGCCCAGTATAAAAAAGGCAGATACAAAAGTCAACAGATAAGCGGTGGTTGCCCTCCGAAAAAAGATGTGCTATAGTTAAGGGACTAATTAAATACGAAAACATTTCTAGGGTTCCGTAACTTCATCGTTAGTCTGGTCCGAGAGAAATGCGCAACGGTTGCCGTTGTGACACGGAAGGACAAAAGCCTGGGAGAAACGAATTTTCGTTTTTCTTAGGCTTTTTTTTGAGGAGGTGGAAACAATGAGTAAAAGTACGTTATTAATTATTTTAGCTGCCATCGCGGAAGTGGGCTGGGTGATTGGCTTGAAACATTCGAGTAATGTGTGGGAGTGGCTCTTAACAGTCGTTTGTATCGTCGTATCGTTTGGACTCTTAATTAAGGTGAGTGCAACCAATAGTGTCAGTACAACCTATGCGTTGTTTGTCGGTCTAGGCACGTTAGGGACAGTTGTAACAAGTGTCGTTTTATTTGGTGAAGCGATGACTGTCTTAAAAACAGTCTTACTCGTCGTCTTAATGACGGGTGTGATTGGTTTGAAATTAGCAACAACAAAAACGAAAGGATGATGACAAATGGCTTGGCTTTTATTAATTATCGGCGGGTGCTTTGAAGTCGTCGGTGTCTCGAGTATTAACCGCTTAGTGGCAAAACGGAATGCGCAGAACATGCTCTTGTTAGTTGTTGCGTTTGCACTTAGTTTTTTATTATTGTCATTGGCGATGAACACCATTCCAATGGGAACAGCCTATGCAGTCTGGACGAGTATTGGGACAGCGGGATCGGCCTTGATGGGGATGTTTTTCTTTGGTGACTCTAAAAGCGTCAAACGAGTCTTTTTCATCGGCTTAATCATTGCCGCAACGGTCGGCTTGAAATTGATTTCATAAAAGGAGATGCGAATTTGGTCACAGTGCGGTAAAATACTAGATGAGACATAAATCAGATAGTAAGGCTGTGATCTAACCATGAGTTACCGTAATTACCGTCGCACGAGTACGAAAAAAACGGCGAAAGCTTATCAAAAACCGACCAAACTACCCGCAAGTTTTGTGGTGGTCGATTTTGAGACGACCGGTTTAAGTCCTGAGCGTCATCAAGTGATTCAAATTGGGGCCGTTAAATATGAGAATGGTCAACAAGTCTCGACTTATTCGAGTTACATTAATCCCTTTGAAGCACTGTCTGACACAATTGTACGCATCACTGGCATCACCGATGAGATTTTGGCAACCGCACCAGCAGTTGAAGACGTGTGGCCGGACTTTTTAGCCTATATCGCCGGCTATACCATAGTGGCACATAACGCGTCGTTCGATATGAAGTTTTTACTGGCAACTTCCTGTGATCTACGACTTGAAGAAGTGACATATCACGTATTGGATACAGTACCGTTAGCACGTAAATACTTTGATACACCGAATCATAAGCTTGAAACGCTTAAAAATCACCTAGGATTAGATAATCAATCGCATGATGCCTTAGAAGATTGTATCGTCACAGGGAAGGTTTACATGATGTGTTGGCAAAAAACACCGGAACGTGGGCGAAGCGGCACATTAGGCAAAGCGGCTGTCATACCGCAAAAAGCATCAACCGATAGCTTTAGTGAGGATGAACTGCGCTTGTACCAAAGTTTGAATGTGTTTTTACAAGGGCAACGGATGGCGAGTTTTTTTGCGGTAAAACATGTCGGTAAAACATTTAGCCTCGAAGGTTACTTTACCTTTGCCCGCATTACCTGTAATTCAAAGTCACAATTTATCAGCCTGCGTGGTAATCAGGAAACATTTACGATTGCGTATCCAAATGCGATTATTCAAGCAGCACCTAAATCAGACTGGGGTACATTTCGGGTGACGATAACGCATTTGGCGGATGTCCTTATTTACCGTGACTTCTTAATTGATTGTTACCTCCGAAATGTGACCCGTCTTAAACGAGAGATTGATGCTCAAAAAATTGTCGAGCAAGACTGGCGTAAATATCAATTGCTTAAACAACAGGTTGACGAAGCGGCCGGTAATCGTTGAAATCATTTTTTGTAATTGAATCGTTCACTTATGAAAAAGCCCGTTAACCCTTGGGGTTAATGGGTTCAGATTGTAGACAAAGTCTAAACAGTCTTCATTTTCTTTGAAATGCTATTACAGTGACTTTGTCTACGAGATGATAAGACTGAATAGAAACGTTGTTATATCCTCTCGTTTAATCAGCTAACTTCTATGATATTTCATGGAAACTAGCGACGGTAAATAGTCGCTCTTCTTTTCCATTCCAATATCTTTAAAGTTGAACGAGCTGATTTTACTTTCGTTCTAGTAAGAAACACGAGCCTTTGAGGTGAGTGTACAGATGGTACTCGACTCCGATAAGGCGAGGCATTGATGACCTAGAACAGCGTTTATCTTCAGCCTCAGCCCGTTAACCCTTGGGGTTAACGGGCTTTTTACTGCGGAAAAGAGCAGTGCACGCTGCACTTTTTGACAACGCTTACATTGTTTGTTATGGTGAGGATGAAATAGCTAATCAATTGAAGAGGGGTGTTGAAGATGAGTCGAGCGATTATAATTGATACTGATCCGGGAATCGATGATGCGATTGCCTTAGCGATTGCAACAGCGTCAGATGCATTGGATGTGAGGTTAATTACGACGGTAGCTGGTAATGTTAGTTTAAGCAAGGTGACCGCCAACGCATTAAAACTGTTGGCGTTGTTTAAGAAAGAGATTCCCGTTGCAAAAGGTGCGGTACGACCGTTGCTGCGTGACGCGATTGATGCAAGTGAAGTGCATGGCGAAACAGGGATGGATGGCTATGATTTTCCAGCCCCAGCGACGCATTTACTGTTAGAAGAGACTGCCGTTCAGGCGATGTACCGCGAGTTGCTGAGTGCAGATGAGCCGATGACGATTGTAGCGATTGGTCCGTTAACGAATGTGGCGATGCTGTTAAGAGAATTCCCGCTGGCGAAGGATAAAATTGCCGAGATTGTGTTAATGGGTGGGGCAATTGGGCGCGGCAATGCCGGAGTGTTAGCCGAGTTCAATATCTTTGTTGATCCAGAAGCAGCTGACATTGTGTTTAGGAGTGGGATACCGCTTGTAATGGCGCCGCTTGATGTCGGTTGGAAAGCGATTGTCACCCCTGAGGACAGTGCCATCATTAAGGCAATGCATCCTGTAGGTGAGATGATTTTTAGCATTTTGCAACGTTATCGTGGTGCGTCAACCAAAGGGGGAGCAACAATGTATGACAGCTGCGCGATTGCTTATTTACTCGCACCAGCTATGTTCACAACACAGGATGTGCATGTGGCAATCGAAACGACAGGGCAATACACAGCCGGTGCGACAGTCGTTGATTTGAATGGCTTAAGCGGTCAAAGCGCAAATGTGAAAGTATGTGTTGATATTGACCCGGTACAATTTAAACACTGGTTTATAGCAGGTTTGGCGAAGTGTAAATAGTAAAACTTGACAGTGTTATTTTAATAGTGTCTAATATACCTATAGGGGTATATTAGGAGGGGTAAGATGTTTTCGTTTTTTAAACAAGTGCCACACATAGCAACAACCGACTTAGCGGCACGATTGACACGTACAACAACAGTGTTAGATGTTCGTACGCCCGTTGAATTTAAGTCAGGTCATATTAAAGGTGCCAAGAACATACCATTACACGTTGTTGAAACATATGTCGGCAATAAGACAGAACCACTCTATGTTATTTGTCAGTCGGGTATGCGCAGTAAACAGGCTGTGAAACGACTCCAACGCTTAGGTTATCAGGCGATTAATGTGACTGGTGGCATGAATCAATGGCGTGGTAAACTAAAATAAAAACGGCAATAAAACACAGCAAAGAGAGCGAGAGCTTTAATGCATGTGTTTTATTGTTTTTTCAGTTATAATGTAAACGGTTACAAAATAAAGGGGGCGAGTTATATGTACAGAACAGAGAATGATAGTGTCGGCAGTATGTCGATACCGACAACAGCCTATTACGGTGTTAATGCCGCGCGGGCACAAGCGAATTTTCAAATTACAGGGCAGCGATTAGAGCCGGATTTCATTCGAAGTTTAGCCGAAATAAAGAAGGCTGCAGCCTTAGCCAATGCTGAGTTAGGAATGATTCGTGTTGATGTGGCTCACGCGATTGTCGCAGGAGCAAATGAGGTATTGCTTGGCTTATTACATGACCAGTTTATTGTCGATCCGATGCAAGGTGGGGCTGGCACGAGCAGCAACATGAATATTAACGAAGTATTGGCCAATCGCGCCATTGAATTGTTAGGTGGCAAAAAAGGCGATTATACACGCGTCAGCCCGAATGATGATGTTAACCGAGGCCAATCGACGAACGATGTATATCCGACCGCGGGCAAATTAACACTGTTAAAAAAAATCCCCCTCTTACATGCTCAACTCGAACGAATGGCCCTCGTCCTCTTGCAAAAAGCAGAGCAGTTTAAGGCAGTCAAAAAAATTGGGCGCACACAATTAAGTGATGCCGTCCCGTTGACACTCGGGCAAGAATTTCATGCCTATTATTCGCTCGTTAAACGTCACATTAAGCGCCTCGCACAGGCAAAGAGTGAAATACTGACATTAAATATGGGAGGGACGGCAATAGGAACAGGTATTTCAGCGCATCCACGTTTTAGTGCAACCTTTATGCCGATTATTCGTGAGCTAACAGGTGAAGAATTAGAGCTGGCCGATGATTTAATTGATGCAACGCAAAATGTCGAGTGCTATGCAGTTATCGCGGATGTATTAAAGGTGATTGCGATTAGCCTGTCTAAAATAGCTAACGACATACGCCTGCTCTCATCAGGCCCTCGTTCCGGTATCGGCGAACTGATTATGCCAGTGAAACAAAACGGCTCGTCAATCATGCCTGGTAAAATTAACCCGGTCATTCCAGAAATCGTCAATCAATGTGCCTTTATTGTCGCGGGTAATAGTGTGACCGTGGCGATGGCAGTTGAAGGCGGTCAATTAGAACTGAATGCCTTTGAACCCGTTATTTTTTATAAACTCTTTGAATCGTTTGATGTGCTAGAGGCGGCTGTGAAAACTTTTGTCGACAATTGTTTAAGTGGTATTGAGGCCAATGAACCCCGTTGTCATGAATTGCTCGAACGGAGTCTCTATCTATCGACCAAATTGGCTGAAACTGTCGGTTATGCGGTCGCCTCCGATTTAACGAAAGAAGCAGTTGCTTCAGGTAAAACATTAAAAGAGGTAGCCGCTGCGAAGGGAATTGAAACAGATATGTTTGATGCTGTGCCGTTAGGGTGATTTGTCGAATGGTTATCAAAACGGTATAATAAAGACAGTTAAGAGCAGAAGGGATAGATGAAGATGTCTGAGCATGAAATCACGTTTAGAATGGCGACAAGAGCAGATGTTCCCTTAATATTAGACTTTATTAAAGGCCTTGCAGCTTACGAGAAAATGAGCGATGAAGTGGTCGCGACCGAAAGTTTATTAACTGAATGGTTGTTTGACAAGCAGGCAGCCGAAGTGCTGATTGGTGAATATGAGCACGAAGCGGTTGGTTTTGCGCTGTTCTTTTATAGTTTTTCGACATTTCTTGGTAAAGCGGGTATCTATTTAGAAGACCTCTATGTGTTACCGGAACATCGGGGCAAAAAATTCGGTAAAAAATTCATTCAACGACTGGCACAAATTACAGTCGAACGAGATTGTGGTCGCTTAGAATGGTGCTGTTTGGACTGGAATGAGCCAAGTATTGCCTTCTATTTAGCAATGGGTGCAGAACAAATGAACGACTGGACGACCTATCGTCTATCCGGCGAACGCTTACAACAATTAGGTCAATAGTTACAGAAAAAAATCGGTAAAAATAACCCTTAACAAATAGGTCATCGTGGCTTATAATTGAATAGGAAAAAACATCGAAAAATAAATGGAAGAGAAGTGGATAAAATGGGTCGTAAATGGGCTAATATTAAAGATAAAAAAGCAGCAAAAGAACAAACAACGAGTAAGGTTAATGCGAAGTTTGGTCTAGAACTTTATGTGGCAGCGAAACAAGGAGATCCTGATCCATCGACTAACCGTAAATTACATGCCGTTATTGAACGTGCAAAAACATATAACGTTCCGAAACACATTATCGATCGTGCAATCGAAAAAGCGAAAGGCTCTAGTGATGAAACATACGCTGAATTACGTTACGAAGGCTTTGGGCCAAGTGGTGCAATGATTATCGTTGATACGTTAACAAACAACGTTAACCGTACAGCTGCTGAAGTACGTTCAGCTTTCAACAAAAACGGTGGGAACATGGGTGTATCAGGCGCAGTGGCTTACATGTTTGATAACACAGCGATGTTCGCTTTTGAAGGCAAAGAAGCCGATGCGATTTTTGAATTGTTGTTAGAAAATGATATCGAGATTCGTGATGTTGCAACTGAGGGCTCACAAGTCATCGTTTATGCTGAACCAGAAGATTTCCACAAAGTACAAACGGTCTTAAAAGCCGATGGCGTTGAAGAATTCACGGTAGCAGAAACAGAGATGATTGCTCAAAATGAATTATCATTGTCAGCTGATGATCTTGTAATGTTTGAAAAATTAATTGACGCATTAGATGAATTGGAAGATGTTCAAAAAATTCACCATAATGTAAGTTTCGAGTAACAACGTTGATATGACGCGGTTTCATCCATATCTCAACCGCTTTTTTGTTTGAAAAGGGGCAGAAACAAGTCTATTTTATAGGCTTGTTTTTTTATTTACTCATAGTAGCCAGTCGAAGTGGTGTTTGTTATACTGAATGATGTATCGAGAGAGGATGCTGCCAATGCATTACGTAATCGTCACGCTCTGTCTCCTCATCATGTTTGTTAGTTGGTTTAGTGGACCAAAAACGCCATTATGGCTGCGAGTTCTAACGCTTGTCCTTGTGCTGCTCATTGCGGTGAGAGGATTACTACTATAACGTGAAGGAGGAATGAAAATGAATATAACAATGAGTCAGGCAGTAGTAGACAGCCTCTGTGTAGGCGCAACGACCAAAGTCATCACGCTCTATTACACGTATGAATCACTTAATAGTTGCTCGTGTAGCGATGCTGGGCTCTTTATCCTCAGTTGTTCTAACGCGCCATTAGCTCCTTATGATCGTCCCTTAAAGCGTTCGTATCCGCCGGTGTTTACCAATGTCTTTAGTCTTACTTTTATGGAAGAAGAGATGGTGTTGACCCGTGATTCAGCATCGGGCCGTCTTATTTTAAGCGGTCAAAGTGGTATTTTATCACCGAATGTCAAGGTGCTAACTCATAATTAAAAGATCTAATCAATCTATATATAATAAGATATAAACTGGTTTAGTTTGAATAAAACTATTTTTATAAAACAACATAAAAAGATTGACAACGCTTACACGATGGAATTATACTCGTGGTAAGTTAATCGATGCGTAATGAGACGATGAGAACCGCAGAATCCTAAAAAGAGAGGAGGCTGTGGTTTTTTTGTTGAACGACGCAATCAGTTGACTAATTTGTAAAACGAAAGGAGCGAATATGAAAAAAATTATTGCACATCGAGGGCTGTCACTGCGATACCCCGAAAATTCAGTGGCCGCGTTTGAAGCAACACACCGTTATGGGGTCGAATGGTTAGAAACTGATATTAGTATTTTAGGTGATGGCACAGTTATCATCATGCACGATGATACGTTGGATCGTACAACCAATCAGAGCGGTCATTTAGCAGAATTGAGCGCTGCTGATATTGCAGCGACAAGCGTTGGTGAATGGTTTGGTACGGCCTTTAAAGATGAACCGATTCCACGATTGGCAGATTTAATTGCCTGCTTAAATCGGACGAAACTAAATATCAATTTTGAATTGAAGGCAGTCGTTGGCAACCGAGGCAATGAACTTGCAGATGAGGTGGTGGCGCAATTGGCAGAGGCAATAACACAGTTGAATCCTGCCATCAAAATTAGTATTTCTAGTTTTAATCCGTTGATGCTCTTAAAAATGAAAGCCTATCATCCTGATTTAGATTATGCGGTGTTATTTGAAACACATACATTAGAAGCAGATTGGCCGCTCATTATGGCTGCAGTAGGGGCGCGGGCAATCCATCTAGAAAACGAAGGGTTGAGTCAACACGTTGTGCAAACAGCTGTTTCGTTAGGCTATGAAGTCAATGTTTGGACGGTGAATACGCGTGAGCGCACTAATGAATTGTTTAATTGGGGCGTCACCGGTGTTTTTAGTGATAAGGCAGATGAACTGTTGTCATTAACAAAGAAGGAGTGGATGAGTCATGAAAGGCTTACTTAAAAAAGCTGGATTCAGTTCCAAAAATCAGTTCATCGGCTTCTCGATGGTCGTGTTAGCAGGTCAAATTGTGTACTCCGCTTTTGAAGCTTTTAAAGGCACCTTCTATGATGTGCTCCTTGAAGTGCTACAAGTGAATAATACCGAACTTGGTATCATTTTTAGTTTAATTGGAATTTCAATCTTCTTTTATGTACCAGCTGCCTGGTTAAACAACCGCTTTTCGATTAAATCACTATTAGTCGTTGGTCTCCTCATTCGGATGTTTACCACCTTCATCATTATCTTTTTCACACCAAGTTTTGCCGTTTTAAAGGTGATTGCCTTTATTTGGGGTGTCGTTGAAGCTTTTTTCTGGCCAGCGGTTTTGAATGGTGTCGTATTGCTGTCGGCCCCCGATAAAAAAGGAATTGCCTTCGGGATATTAGAATCGGCACGGCGGGCGCTTGAAATGGTAATGAACTTATTGATTGTCGCTGTGATGGCCTTGTTTGGAGGAATTGCAATTTTTAAAGGTGGGATGTTGGCTTATAACTTACTGATTATTCCACTCGTGCTTTATATTATTAAATATGTGCCTGTTAATGGCATTGCTGCTGAACAAAAACAACCCAAAACAAAGTCACTGGATGCCCTCAAAGGGTTATTACATGTCATTAAAATACCGACGGTGTGGTTATCATCGGTGGCGGGCTTAACGATTTATTGGTCATACATTAACTTGATTTACACAGTTCCTTATTTACAAGCGGTCTTTGGTATTTCACGTGGCCAAGCGGCCATCTTTGGGATTATTAATACCGGTGCGATGGGTGTGCTATCGGGGGCAATTGCTGGTTTGTTGGCCGATTATGTCTTTAAATCATCGGCAAAAATGATTTTTGTATCATTGGTGATGACGTTCGTGACCCTTGGATTGACGATGGTTATTCCAAAAACCCCTGATAAAATCGGCTTGAGTATCGCCTTGTTAATGCTGTTCTCCTTCTCGATTTTCTTGGCTAAAAGTGTCATTTTAGCTCCAGTGGCAGAGGCGGGAATATCAGAGAAGTATTCAGGGTCAGCCATGAGCATCGGGTCGTTTGCAACATACGCCCCGGTGTTTTGGGCCTATAGCTTAAACGGTCATATTATCGATAAGTTTGTGGCGGGCGATGCCTATCAAACGATTTTTAAAATCGGTACCGCAGTCGCCTTACTCGGTGTAATCAGTGCACTTTTATTGGTGATTGTCAGTGAAAGGGCTAAGAAAAAACGCAACGTCAGTGCAGGATAAGAACGGACTCTAAAAAGGTTAGTTGTTCATTTCAAACACACGGACTTCAAGCATAGGCAAGGTGATAAAAGCACCCGAAGGGGATTCGTACGTATAGTGCCCTTCGGAGACACCGTAACTTGTAATTTCATCACCTTTTGAGAGCGGTTGTTGAGCCAATTGTTCGTCTGGAATCGTAAGGATGATTATTTTGGTGCTGTCATCGTCGATTTGGAAGTGGCAGAGCGAATATTCAGACCCTTTTAAAATGGCGATGATTTTGCCAGAAAAACGAATTCTTGCTTTGATATAACGATTAGGCTCATCGACTAACTGTTGATAGGTGATGTTATGTTGGTAGTTATGTTTGTTTTTATCATCGGCTTCTTTTTTTAAGTTCGCTTGAAAAGAACGAAAGTCGGAAGTTGCTGTTGTGTCTTCTGGAGCTGTTGGTTGACTCTTAGCCGTACACGCACTAAGTGCAAACAGACATAGTAAGGAGAAGATGATTTTGTTGAATGGAATCGTTAAAACCTCCAATGTCGAATGTAAAAATCCTTTACTCTATTAGTATACAACAGTAATTCTGAGATGTAAGCCTTTTATTGTCAAAATAAGCGTTATATGGGTTTATGATGCATCTGGAGCATGGTATACTGTTGATATTGTATTTAGAGAAAGAGGATGGCTGAAAATGGAACAAACGTATCAACGAACGATCTTACAACAGGTATTCACTTGGTTAAGTTTCCTTGTTTTGACGGCTTTAGCGTTGTTTTTAGCAGTTAACTACCAAGCGTTACCAAAGATTGTGCCGATGCATTTTAATTTTGCGGGTGAGATAGACGGTTATGCTGGTAGAGCGAGTGTGTGGCTTTTGCCGATTATAGGGTTTCTGATGTGGTTGCTGTTATTTGTTATTGGTGCTCACCCGGAAAAACATAATTACATGTTTTTAACAGAGGCTAACAAACGGGCACAGTATCGCTTATCATGCACGATTGTTGCGGGTAGTAATCTCTTTATTAGTCTCGTTTTTATGATTATTACGTTGGCGATTTTACAACAAAATGATTTGAAAAATGATCCAATTTTATTCACTTCTTTTTTAACCTTAATCGGGCTAGGCATAAGCGGTATCGGCTACATGATTTATCGCTTAATAGGCTTTAAAAGAACACGGACTAATTAAAAAAATACCATTGAAGGACGCGGATTTTAGCGTGCTCCAATGGTATTTTTAATTGGCTCTATGTCAAATAGTGTTGTTATTCAAAATTTAGTAAAATAAGTCATTTTTGCAGCTATCTTTTTTGGTAGTTGCTTTTTTTGTAGTCATTCCTAATGTGAAGGACGCTTTCTGCGGGTGACGCTTCATCCTCCGCGCTCCGCTGTGGGGTATTCAGCTGCCACTTTTCCCGCTAGAGTCGCCTTCACAAACGTCATGACACTGCACGTTTATTATTGAGGCTCTCGCGTATTAAAAGACAGTAAAAGAGTCAATTAATTACGAGTTGGGAGCGATGCGTTTATGATTGAATCCGAGTAGAATCCTGTTTCTGAAATTTGAAAAGTTACGGTAACCAAACGAAATCCGTTTAATCACTTTTATTTTGTTATTGATCCCTTCTAAATGCCCGTTGGAATCCTCGTATTTAAAGCTATTTCCAATTGAAGGTAAATGCTTGTTTAATGTTTTTAAACTGCGTTTCAGTTGTAAAGACATGAAAGGTTTTTTAGTCTGAATCAGTGATTGGTAAGCAGGGGAATTTTTGTGTTGTACCGCAATCAGTAATTGCTGTGCTAGTTCGTATGTTTCTTTGAATTCAACATCCAGTGTCATAAAGTAATCGATGATTCCTGTCGAACTTTTTTGTCCGTTAAATAAACGATGATAGCGATAATCAAAATCGCTTAAGTCTGTTTTGTTTTTGAGAAGTAATTTCCAATACGCTTTGAGTTTACGATAAATCTTTTTATCTTCTGAGTTTGGAGTATCATAACGGTTCATGAGTTTAATACGTGTTTGATTAAGGGAGCGTGTTAATAATTGGGACAAATGAAAACGATCGATGATGCAATCTTCTAGATGGGAGGATATCAATGATTTCATATTTTTTCGCATCAGTGAAAATAAAACACATCTGACTATCAGCACTCTTTACCGATTTGAATTCATCCATTGAAAGATGTAGTGGAAGCCTTTGATAGTTCGGTTTGAATTGAGGAGACCATTGGTGTAAAGCACGATTAACAGTAGTTGTTGTAACACTCTGTCTAAAAGCGATATCTTTTTCAGAAGTAATAAACTGTCCTTCGGCAGCTAGTGTTTGGATGACACGTTTGGAGATAAAACAATTTCGTTTTACCATCGAAGTTGAAGCGATAAAGGTTGTTTTACATCCTTTACATAAGAAGCGTTGCTTCTTTAAAAAGAGATAGGTTGGAAGGTTATTTGTTTTAGGGAGTGTGATACGTGATAGTTTAGTTCCGTGTTTAATGAGTTTAACTGTTTTATTATTAAAGCCGCAATTCGCACACCGTGAGTGTGTGTAAGAGCGTGTACCAAAATAACAAGTGCTTAAAACACCTTTAATTAACTGAGTTAAACACCATGTTTTTGGAAAAGAAATAGTTTCATCTGTAATTCCAGAGGGATTTGCGATATTATTACAAGTGATACCTGATATTGTCGAATCCCCCTTATAAATTTGTTGTGGTGACTTAATATTATAGGGATTTTGAAAATGTTGCTATTTTTTTGCGAAAAAATAGGCATCAGTGAAAATTCACCAACACCATAAATTATAGAACCTTTTAATTTAACAGAGCAAAGATATAGGTTTCAAGCAGAGCAGCTTTAATAATAAGCGGCACAAACAGGCTGAGATAAACTTTCATTATAACAAGTTGTTGTTGTGATAAACTTGCTGCCAAAGGAACACGTGTGCACAGCACTTTTAATTTGGCACGAATTAGCTTATTTAACGCATAGAGAAACACCGCGAGGATAAGTTTGCTACCGATGACCATATCTAATTTTGTGATTGATTATAGTTAGTGTAATAAAAAAAGATGTCCACATGAACATCTTGATACAAGTAGCAGTTCTAACTGCTTAATGACACTTTAAGTTTTTTTAGGCCAAAAATAAAACGTTAATGAATATAAGAAGTCCAACATGATGATAAAAAGCCAGATGTTTATCACATCGGTTAAGCCTTTACTATTATGGCTGTTGTCAATGAACAAAACCGCCAAAACAAGTAAGATTGACCCTAAACAGAAGGCATATAAATGACGTACGGACTGCTTTAATTTATATTTGGCCAGTGGTTTACCGGTTAATGTTTTAGTAGGGCTCAGTTCTTTTTGGTCGGCTGGTTTGAATTTGTTATCAATCCAAGCGAGTAGTGAAGGCCCGCAACACAGGGCAACACCAATAAAAACAGCAGAGAGGCCATGATAAATGGTAGCAAAGGTGCCGTTTTTAATGTTTAAGGCCGTTGCATATAAGAGCACTGCATCGATGGCGACAGCAACATACAAAACGATGCTGCTGGCACGTTGCTTTTTAAAGAGGTAACGTGTAATAAAACCAGCAAACAGGACAAACCAAAAAGCAATTTGTGAAAAGAAGATAAACCAAAATGTAAAATTCATGCAAAGACTCCCTTGATTAAGTTGTATAGTAAAAACAGTATAGCATTTATTGGTGCTAACTGCTAAGCACAAGGTAGGTAAGTAACGCGTTAGTCAGTTGTTTTTACTTTGCGAGGGACGAATAAAACAATCACAAAGGCAATCAAGGCTAAAATAAACATACACATGTACGTATCGCTAGCACCACTAATTTGAGCGAATTGAGCAGGGAGGTGAGCGGTTGTTTGCATCGTATAAATAGTAATGACGACGGCTGTACCAATGGCACCTGCCACTTGTCGCACTGTGTTGTTCACCGCTGAACCATGTGAACCGAGTTCGATCGGTAAGGTGTTGAGGGCAGCAGTATTAAGCGGCATACTAATGAAGCTAAGGCCAATCCGTAAAATAACAGTACGAATAATAATGTAAATGAAGCTTGTCGTTACACTTAAATCAGTCACCATCCACATCGACAAGGCGATGAGTAAGGTACCAATCATAAACAGTGGTTTGGCACCGACCTTGTCATAGAGACGCCCTGTTACAGGTGAGAGGCAGGCGTTAATAATTGCACCAGGGAGCAAGAGTAAGCCGGCTTGTAAGGCAGTAGCGCCACGACCTGTTTGCAAATACATTGGTAATAAAATTAAATCAGCATACATTAGAATAGTAATCGCGACATTAATAATCGTTGTCATGCTGTACATTTTATACTTAAAAACGTTCAAGTTGAGCAATGGCTCTGACGACTGCAGTTGACGAAGGCAAAAGAACACAGTCACAATCAAGCCGATGCTAATCGCGCCTAATACAAGGCTATCACTCCAACCACGGCTACCAGCACTACTAAAACCAAATAAAACGAGGCCGAAACCGATGGTCGATAGGAGCACGCTAGTGATGTCCAATTTAGCTGCGGTTGTTTCTCCAACGTTAAAAAGGTATTTAACAGCTAAAGCGATAATAAGGAGTGAAATGGGAATCATGCCGATGAACAACCAACGCCATGAAACGTAATCAATCACAAAGCCAGCGAGTGTCGGTGCAATTGCTGGGGCAAAAATAATTGCAAAGCCGATTTTCCCCATAACAGCTCCCCGTTCATTTTGGGGATACAATTACAGGATGACGGTCATCATGAGCGGTAAAATAATCCCAGCGCCAGCCGCTTGCACCATTCGTCCTGTCAGCAACATACCGAAATTAACAGCAACGGCACTAATAACGGAACCAAGAAACAAGAAAAACATGGAGGTGATGAATAATTGGCGGGTCGAAAAACGTTTCATTAAAAAGGCCGTCAAAGGGACTAAAATACCATTCACAAGCATAAAACCAGTAGCTAACCATTGAATCGTGGCAGCCTTTACTTCGAAAATACGCATGAGGTCGGTTAAGGCCACATTGAGCAACGTTTGGTTAAGGGTCGAGAAGAAACAACCAATAATCATAATGAAAAGTAACATTTTTTTAGTGCGTAAGGGGATATCGTTTGTCATTGTCAAACTCCTTCAGTTATACTATTTTATAGACAATGTGTCTACGAAATAGTATAAAGAAAAAAAAGGCTAATGCTAGCAACGATTTTGTGGCAAATGTAGAGTAAGCAACATCATCGAGCAAACTGTCGATGAAATAAACAAAGATAGACAGGTGGTCTTTAAATGACGAGAAAATCAGATCCGCGGGCATTGCGCACAAAGGCAATGCTAAAAAAGGTAGTGATTAGCTTATTACAAACAGGTACTTCGGTTGAAAAGTTAACGATTCAACAAGTAGCGACCGCAGCAGGACTTAATCGGACGACCTTTTATTTACACTATGAAGATATTCAGGCATTAGTCAGCTCATTGATGAAGGAGATACTGGCTGAAATAGATACAAAAATCGCTAAAATCATTGAACTAGAAGGGTTATCACGGCAAGAACGACTCGAACAGTTGCTTGATTATTTACATACACAACGTCATTATTTGTTTGTGCTGTTTCAAACCGAACAGTTTGAAAGCCAACTGTTTAATGCGATGAAAACGATTATTAGCATTCGTCGCGACCAACTCGAAACACCAACAGCTAACAGCTTTGTCGATATCGATATTAAGACAGCCTCCCTCGTCGGGATTATTATGTGGTGGCTAAAAGCAGGGTTACAGTATAGCTCAGCCTATATTGCAGCTGAGATTGAAAAAATGTATCGTTGACAAATAAAAGTGAAAGCAAACAGCTTGGAAGAGAAATGAAGGCGATTATTTCACGTCGCGACTATTCCTTTATGTTCAAAATAAAACGCATCACTCATTTTAGATAATGAGTGTTTTTTTATGTAATTGAATATCTTTAAAAAATAGTGTAGAATAAAAAGCGAACAAACGTTCTGTTTTTGGAGGTGTAAGGATGATCTATAATGATCGAAAAATGTTGAAGTGGCAAGGTTTCTTTTTAAGCGAACATAATGAGGCGTTAGCGCACATCCGCAAACAACAGCCCATCAACGTCAAAGAACAACAAACAAGTGAAGTCATCAGTCAACAATTAGAACGCAGTTGGCTCAGTTATCAGCCCGTGCGGATTCAATCAAACATAAGAATCAATGGTGCCTATCAATCAGCTATTTGTGGTCAAGTGATTGGTTTTAATGGCGATCTAATCTATTTGGTAAGTGGAGCCAATCAGTACGTCATCAACAGTGACGATATTTGGCACGTTGAACAATTAGAAGCGGAGGATACGGTAAATGGTAGCGATTGACTACAGCAAGCTCCCGAAGCGCGATGTGATGTGTATTGACTGTAAATCGTTTTTTGCGAGTGTCGAAAGCGTGCGTAGAGGTTTGCATCCGCTCGAAAGTCTGCTGGTGGTAATGAGTCGAGGTGATACCAATGGAGGCCTTGTGCTAGCGGCTTCACCTCGGGCAAAGGCTGAATACGGCATTAAAACAGGCACACGCAAGTTTGAACTGAAGCCAGACTGGCCGCTTATTATTGTTGAACCGCAGATGGCGGACTACATTAAAATGAATCTACGGGTCAATGCGATTTTTAAGCGCTTCACCGATGATGCCAACTGGTTTCCTTATAGTATTGATGAAAGCTTCATCGATGTGACAGCCTCACATCGTTTATTTGGGACAACCGAAACAATCGCTCATGCGATTCAGACCGCTGTGTACGAAGAACTGGGTCTCGTGGTGTGTGTCGGAATGGGTGATAATCCCCTGTTGGCAAAACTAGCGTTGGATAATGAAGCCAAAGAAAACGAGCCTTACCGTGCGTATTGGGGTTATCAGCATGTCGAAAACATCAGACGGATACAGCCGTTAACGGCGATGTGGGGTATTGGTGCTCGCACCGCAAAAAACCTTAAACAGATGGGAATATTCACCATCGCTAGCTTAGTAGAAGCAGATGTACGACAGTTGCGCAAAAAACTCGGTATAATGGGTGAACAGCTGTACTATCATGCCCACGGGATTGATTACTCGATTTTGAGTGAACGGGTAGCTCCAATCGACAAAAGTTATGGCACCTCACAAATTTTAACGCGTGATTACAATCGAGCAGCGGAGATACAAATTGTTATTCGTGAAATGATCGAAAAAGTAGCGGCGCGCTTGCGCAGTCATCACGTCACGAGTTCCGTCATGCAGCTGAGTATTTCTTATTCAAAACACAGTGACGTCGTAGGCTTTCATGTGCAGCAAACGATGGTGGCAACAAATCGCACAAAGGTTTTGAAAGAAGTGGCATTAAGTTTATTTAAACAACATTATCAGCAAGGTCCAGTACGGCGGATTGCTGTGACTTGTGGCAAGGTGAGTCGCACACAGGTCGAACAACTCGATTTGTTTGAGCCAGTCAATGACTTATTAAAAGATACAAGACTAGAAAAAACAATTGATGGTATTCAAGCAAAATATGGCTACCAAGCCTTAATGCATGCCAGCAGTTTGGCAGAAGGCGCAACTGCGCTTAAACGCTCGCGTTTAGTTGGTGGGCATTAACTAAAGGGGGGACGAATGATGCAAACATATACGATTAGAGAGATAACTTTTAAACTACGATACACCGATTTACCTGGAACCGAAACGCCGATTGTTTTCATACACGGTTTAGGATGTACCGGCTCATTTGATTACCCAAAAGTCGCACAGACTCCCTGTCTCAGTGAACATCGCCGCATTATGATTGATCTACTAGGAGCTGGTTATAGTGATAAACCACTAAATTTTGCTTATGCCATCGAGGCGCATGCGCAGTATTTAATTGATTTCATCACGGATATGCAATTGGGACCAGTCATTTTATATGGTCATAGTTTAGGTGGGGCGATTGCATTTACTATGATCGATTTAGCCCCTGATAGCTGTCGTCAGCTGATTCTAGCAGAGCCGAATTTAGATAGCGGTGGCGGTGAAACAACCGTGGTTATTGCGGCTATGACGGAAGGTGCCTTTATAACGAGTGGATTTGAGGCAGTGATACAAACCGCCCAATTAGCAGCAGATACAGTTGAACAAGATTGGGCGGCTAGTTTTACCACGTGGATACCGGTCGCCGCCTATCAGATCTCGCGAGCGGCTGTTGAGGGGCAGACCCCATCTTGGCATGACATCTTGTATGGTTATAGCGGCCCGAAAAGCTATCTGTTTGGGCCATTCAATGACCTTAGATAATCCCGCCGATTTAGCACGTGCCATTAAAGCATCGCTAAATGAAGTAACTGGACTTGACAAATAGGTGGAATCGCGGTAAGTTAGATTTAATTCATAGTAGTTCACTAAGGATTAAAAAACGGTAAGCCAATGTGCTTAAGGGGGAAAGTCAAAATGAAAAAGTTTTTTGTAGGAACGCTGATTGCAATCTTTGCGGTGGTTTTAGCAGCTTGCGGTAGTGCAACTAAAGAAACAAGCAACAAAGAATCAGCGAAGAAAGACGGCTCAATCATTATTGGTGTAGCGGGTGAACCGAGTGTGCTAAATCCGAATTATGCCTCAGATCGTGTCACATTAACCATGCAACAAGCACTTTATGCACCACTCTTTTGGGAAATTGATGGCAAACCAGCGTTAGCAGATAGCCTAGTTGTCTCTGCTAGTAGCCTTGAATATACTGTAAAACTGAAAGAAAACTTAACATGGCATGATGGCAAACCATTAACAGCTGCGGATGTTGTCTTTACAGTGGAATCAACTTTAGATGAAAAACAACATTCACCTAATCGTAGTAAATTTGTCTTTGATGGCAAACCGTTGAAAGTCGAGGCGCTTGATCAGACAACAGTTAAATTCACTTTACCAACAGCAGCGCCAGCTTTCACCGAAACATTGAATACCTTTTATCCTATCCCAGAGCATCTGTTTGCGGGTGTGGCTAATATTGAAAAAAGCGATAAAAATAAAAAACCAGTCGGTTCAGGTGCATTTGCCTTTGTTGAATATAAAACAGGCGAATACGTTTCATTGAAACGATTTGATAACTATTTTGATGGCAAAGCGAAGCTGGCTAAATTGACGTTTCGCATTACAAAAGATCAAAATGCCGCCAATCTTGCATTACAAAATGGTGAAATTAATTTAAAAGCGATTCAACCGGCTGATCGTGATTCGATTGAACTCGCGAGTGATGTTGAAATTATTACGTATCCCGAAAATCGTTTAAGCTACATTGCGTTTAATCAAAATCAAACCGCTCTAAAATCAAAAGAATTACGTCAAGCATTATCCTATGCACTTGATCGAAAAAGTTTAATTAACTCGGCTTACGGTTCAGCTGACTATGCGAAACCGGCAAGTTCGTTCTTAACTGAGAACACAAAGTATTTCACAGATAAAGTCGAAACATACGATAATGACATCAAAAAAGCCCGGGATCTCGTTGCTCAAAGTGGCTACGAAGAAGGAACTAAATTAACTGTTTATTACTCGAACAATAGCAAATCACAAGAGAGTATGGCTCTATACATTCAAGAACAGTACAAAAAAATTGGTGTCACACTTGAATTGAAACCAACGGATCCAAATGCCTTAAGTACGATTACCTTAGATCGCGACAATAAGGATTACTCACTTGCGCTTAATGGTTATATTATGGGTAATGATCCGGATGCCTACACAAGCTTATTCTTAAGTGACTCACCATACAACTACAGCAACAACCATGACAAAACACTAGATGAACTGTTTACAAAAGGGGCCGTAACGAGTGATGACAAAGTCCGTCAAGCTATTTATGAAGACGTGCAGTCAAACATTGCCAACAACGCTGTTATTTACCCGATTTCATACGATAATGCCGTATTGGCGTTAGACAAGAGTTTCAAAGGTGTTGAGGCTGCTACACCGCAACCCGTATCAATGTTTAAAGATTTTTCTAAATTAGAACGTGCTAAATAATTAACCGTCAGCAAGGACTGGTCGCCCACTCGTTGGTGACCAGTTTTTATTTTGTGTATCGAAAGGAGTCAAATCATGCGCACAACGATTGTTAAACGACTTTTACAGATGATTCCGATGTTAGTGGTGATTTCTATTATTTCATTTGCCCTCATTAAATTAGCACCAGGGGATCCAATCAATTCATTCGTGACACCAGATATGAATCCGACGGATGTCGAACGGATTCGTCAAAGTCTCGGTCTTGATCAACCGCTTTATATTCAATATTTCCGCTGGTTAGTCAATCTCTGCCAAGGAAACTTAGGCTACTCAATTATTAACAGCCAACCAGTACTCGAACAAATCATTGAACGGATTCCTGCCACACTCGGTTTGATGGGAACGTCATTAGTACTGACCTTAATATTAGCGATTCCGCTTGGCTTGATCGCTGCCGCTTACGAAAATACTTGGATTGATAAAATACTGAATGGTTTATCATATGTTGGGATTTCAATTCCAGTTTTTTGGTTTGGTATGCTCTTGATTAATTTCTTTTCGATTAAGCTAGGATGGTTTCCTAGCCTTGGTATGCGTACGATTGGTGAAAACTCCTTTAAAGATATGGTGTGGCATGCTGTTCTGCCAGTGGTTACCTTGACTTTTCAAGGCTGCGCCTCGTATTACCGTTATGTACGGAGTAACACCATCAACCAATTGAAAGAAGATTATGTCTTGTTCGGCTATGCCAAAGGACTATCAAAGTTGCGTGTGCTTGCATACCATGTATTGAAAAATGCGTTGTTACCCGTTATTACGCTTCTCGGTATGTCATTGCCGCAAATTATTAGTGGCGCTTTTATTACTGAAAGTATTTTTTCGTGGCCAGGAATGGGGAGTTTAGGCATCAATGCCATCTTCCAATTAGATTACCCTGTTATTATGGCAATCACCCTTTTTTCGGCGTTGTTATTAATTATTGGTAATCTGTTAGCCGATATTGCCTATACGATTATTGATCCACGAATTAGCGGAAAGGAGTGAGTGAATGTCAGGCTTTGAATTTATTAAAAAACATAATGAAGGCTTTTTAAAAGAAGCTGGTGATGTTCAAGTAGTACGTCATAGCAGCACATGGCGCTATTTGTTACATGATAAACGGGCTGTGTTTGCACTCTCGGTGTTAGTTATTTTAACGGTGGCATCATTGCTTGCTTTTGTATCACCTTATGATCAAAATGCACTGTCAGCGACGGAACGTTTAATGCCTCCCAGTGCGAGTCACTGGTTTGGGACCGATGATCATGGCCGCGATTATTTAACACGGGTCTTATATGGCGGTCGTATTTCGATGACTGTTGGTTTATTATCGATGGTTATTGCGATTGTTGTAGGGACGCTGGCCGGCACAATTAGTGGCTACTTTGGCGGCGTGATTGATAATTTGATGATGCGCTTTTTGGATATTTTTATGTCGATTCCATCGTTCTTTTTATTGATGATTTTAAATGCGTATTTAAAACCGGGCATCGCTAATATTATTATTATCATCGGTCTGCTTTCGTGGATGGACGTGGCTCGGATTGTGCGGGCGGAAACCTTAACGTTAAAAGGGCGTGAATTTGTCTTGTATGCGAAGTCATCGGGTGCAAATGTGATGCGTATTATTGTTAAGCATATTATTCCCAATGCGCTGCCATCTATTGTAGTAGCGGCCTCACTTAATATCGCCGGTGCGATTTTGACGGAATCGGCTTTGAGTTTTTTAGGGCTCGGAGTGCAACAACCCAACGCTTCATGGGGAAGTATGCTTAATAATGCGCAAGGGTTTATGGCGAATGCCTCTTATTTAGCGCTGTTTCCCGGGTTATTTATTTTATTGACGATTTTAGCTTTTAATATTTTAGGTGATGTCTTTCGAAAGGCAATGAGTCGCTAAAAGAAAAATGGACAGTGAGTCTAACAACTCACTGTCCGTTCCAGACTGAAGATAAACGCTGTTCTAGGTCGTCAATGCCTCGCCTTATCGGAGTCGAGTACCATCTGTACACTCACCTCTAAGGCTCGTGTTTCCTACTAGAACGAAAGTAAAATCAGCTCGTTCAACTTTAAAGATATTGGAATGGAAAAGAAGAGCGACTATTTCCCGTCGCTACTTTTCCATGAAATATCATAGAAGTTAGCTGATTAAACGAGAGGATATAACAACATTTCTATTCAGTCTTATCATCTCGTACACAAAGTCACTGTAATAGCATTACAAAGAAAATGAAGTCTGTTTAGACTTTGTCTACAATCTGAAACGGAAAGTGAGTCTAACAACTCACTTTCCGTTCTTTTTAAAAGGATGTGTATGGAGTTCGTCGACGAGTTGTTTCGTTTGTTGCGCTGTTTGAGCGCCTTTTTTCGTAATCATAAAGGTCGACATTAATGGTAACTTTTCATTTAAATCTACAACCGCTAACGATTGTGACTCTAACTCGGACGCGATGGTTGCTTCGGGTAATATAGCAATGCCTTTGCGTTCGATAATAAAGTGTTTGATTTCTTCTATCGATGAGGCCTCGTGATTTTGTGCGAATTCCAGATGATAGTTGTTAGCAATCGTTTTAAAAAGGCGGTAATAAGCCTCATGTTTATCACAAAAAAGAAAGGTTTCTTTTTGAAGTTGATGGAAGCGAATGTTTTGAGCACCTGCTAATGAGGCGCTTGGTGCACAAACGAGAACGATTTTTTCGCTAAGAATTTTATCGGCTGATAAATGTTCGCTTTTTACAGTGATATCAGTGAAAATAGCGTTATCGATAGTGCCATTTTCTAGTTGTTTTTCAAGTTCTAACGGAGAGCCGATTTCTTTAAAGGTAATCGGTAACTCTGACATGTCTTTCGTAACATTTGCCATGATTTGTGGTAGGCGATAGAGGCATTGGGTTACCGAACCAGCAATGACTAATGGCTGATTGACTGATTGAGCTGAAATCAAAATTCGTGTAAAGGGTTCGACTGTCTCATAAAAGGTTAAGCCGCTATCCGATAGGCGGATACTGCCCATATTATATTCAAACAGCTCAAATCCAATTTTTTTTTCGAGTTGTTTTATCGCAGGTGCATATTCAGAAATAATCTCTTTTTGATAGTAATCTCCAAATTGACGTAAATGTTGTACCGTTTTAGTAAAATGAATTAGTTCCTTTGTATTCATTTGGGATCCCCTTCCCGGTGTTTAAATAGTAGTTAGTGTTACTACCGATAGTTAATGATAGGCTAAAAGCGAACTATCGTCAACCAACTTGCGGTAGTGCATTAAAGAAGAAAGTTAGAATTAACAGTGGTTAATCTCTCTCGTGATGCTCTAATGGGAAACAAGCTTTAGTTAAGATAGCGCAAAAGTAAATAATACGTTATAATTTAGTTTTATAAAGGAGGAATGCAAGCGATGCAAAACAGACGAAATAAAACCTTACGCTTAGCCTTATTAGGTGTCTTAACAGCGATTATTATTATACAAACCTTTGTACCGTTTTTAGGTTATATTCCATTGGGTGTCTTAAACGTGACGATCATCCCTGTGACCATCATTATTGCGGCGGTCGTCTTAGGACCAAAAGACGGAGCAATTGTTGGTGGGGTTTGGGGCATGATTGTCTTTATTAGAGCCTATGTCGCACCGACGAGTCCGCTTGCGCCATTAGTATTCGTCAATCCGATAATTTCGGTACTGCCGCGTATTTTAATTGGCTTATTAGCAGGTTATGCTTATATGGCCTTTACCAAGCTAAAGCTGAATCAATCGCTCTCATTAGCTATTTCAGCCATTATTGGTTCAGCTGTCAACACGATTCTTGTGTTGGGACTCATTTTTATCTTCTACAAAGAAGTGTATGCCGATTTCATCAAACTGGATGTTGATCAAGTATTAGGTGCTTTGATGGTAATTATCAGTACGAACGGTGTGCTCGAAGCTGTTTTCGCGGCAATCGTGGTACCAATTATCGCACGACCATTGCTTGCGCGTTGGAAAAAATAAAGGTGTCTTTTTTAGGAATAATAACCGTTTGAAACAGTTGCGATCTAAGTAACTGTTTTTTTTGCTTGCATTTTATACCCCCAAGGGTATAATTAAGAAGTTGAGTCAATTCAGTTCATGTAAAGAAAGAGGAGAATAAAACATGCGTTATGTAATTGTTGGCGGTGTGGCTGGTGGAATGTCGGCGGCAACCCGTTTACGTCGTTTGGATGAAACGGCTGAAATTATTATTATCGATAAGGGGGCTTACGTTTCGTTTGCCAATTGTGGATTACCTTATTATGTCGCTGGTGAAATAACAGAACGAGCGGATTTACTCGTGCAAACACCAGCGAAATTAAAGGCCCGTTTCAACTTAGATGTTCGGGTTAACAGTGAAGTCGTTGGGATTCAATCGTATCAAAAGTCGTTGACCGTTAAAACAGCGACGGAGGAATATCAGTTAAGCTATGATAAGTTGTTATTGTCACCGGGAGGTCAAGCAACCATACCACCACTATCAGGTTTAAGTAATCTGCCGTCATATACGATGCGATCGGTAGCGGACGTCGATGCAGTGACGGCTTTTATCGAACGGGAGCAGCCTCAAACAATTGCTGTGATAGGGGGTGGCTACATCGGCTTAGAGATGAGTGAAAGTTTAACGAATCGTGGCATTAAGGTTCACTTGATTAACCGCAGTGCGCACGTATTGAACACAGTCGATGAAGAAATGGCGGTGTTTGTTGAACAAGAATTACGTGAACAAGCGGTGGAACTGCATTTGAAAACGCAGATTACAGCCATTACCGCCGATCAAAAAGTGATTTTAAATGACGGACGTGTCATTGCTTGTGACGCTTTAATTATCGCGGCAGGTATTAAACCAGCGACGGGCTTTTTGGAAAAAACACCGATTGCACTCGGTAAAGATGGCGGTATCATTGTTAATGAACAGTTTGAAACCACGGTGACGGATATTTTTGCGGTTGGTGATGCGATTTTAGTACCGCAACTAATTTCTAAAGAAGCGTCGTTGCTCGCCTTAGCTTCACCAGCTAACCGTCAAGGACGCTTTGTGGCGGATGTGATGAGTGGGTTATCGCGATCGTTTAAAGGGACGCTTGGCACGTCAATTGTACGGGTGTTTTCACAAACCGTTGCAGCGACAGGTTTAAATGAGAGTGACTTAAAACGTTTAGGCTATCACTATCAGGTGTTACATGTGATGGGCAAAAATCATGCTGGTTATTATCCGCATGCAACGGGTATTTTACTAAAAGTTCTATTTAATAAGGATGATGGCCAACTGTATGGTGCACAAGCAATTGGCCAAGCGGGTGTTGATAAACGAATTGATGTGTTAGCAACCGCAATTTATGCGAAGCTAACGATTGATCAATTACCAGAGTTAGAACTTAGTTATGCACCACCATTTGGCGTAGCAAAAGATGTTGTTAACATGGCGGGCTATGTGGGTATGAATATCAGTGAAGGACTTACTCAGCCCATTCAATGGCATGAACTGGCTGGGAAAGTAGCAGGTGGTGCTGTCTTAATTGATGTAAGAAGTGCTGCTGAGTTCGCTAAAGGTCATATTGTAGGTGCATTGAATCATCCGCTTGATGCGATCCGCGAACAGCCGTTGACAATTGCAAAGGAAACGACCTTGATCGTAAGTTGTCAAACGGGATTACGCAGCTATATCGCAGAACGTCTATTAACACAACAGGGATATACGGTTTATAACTTGGATGGTGCGTATCATTTATACGCCCAAATACAATCAGAAAAGGTGGAATACAAATGAAAGCAACAACAATGGCAGAATTCGAACAAACATTAAAAACAAGCGAGGTCGTTGTCTTAGATGTACGTGAAGACGATGAATTTGCCAACGGGCATATCGAAGGGGCTCAGTCATTACCCTTATCTGTTCTTAGTGAAAATTTAGCCGAGCTAAACAAAGACACAGCCTATCACGTTATTTGTCTTGCAGGCGGTCGTTCGGCCCGTGCTTGTGAGTTGTTAGACAAAGAAGGTTTTGAAGTGACAAATGTACTCGGTGGTATGTCAGCTTGGCGTGGAGAAACGGTCAGTGAATAAATACGATGTTAAAATAAGTAACCGTTTGAAACGAACAGAGGGCCAATTAAAAGGGATTTTGAAAATGATTGCCGACGAAAAAGAGTGTAAGGATGTCGTGACACAATTATCGGCGGTTCGTTCGAGTATTGACCGTGTGATGGGACTGATCGTTGCTGAAAATTTAGTCGACTGTGTTAAAACTGATATGTCGACGGGCATTAGCTCGGAAGAAAGCATTCAACAAGCGATTGATTTGCTTGTGAAGAGCCGTTAATTTTACAAAAAAGGAGCAAGCCATTTATTGGCTTGCTCCTTTCACGTTAGGCGATTAAATTTGACAAGAATCATCCGCACAATCGGCTGCATCAGGTACGAGTTTAACTGGTTGTTCTTCTTTTGCTTTAATTTGGGCAATCGCAGCTTTAAATTGCTCGATGGGTTGAGCACCAGATACGGCATACTTCTCGTTAAATAAGAAGTAAGGGACACCCGTGATTCCGAGGTCTTTTGCAGCTTGTTGATCAGCGCGTACGCTCTTTGTATAAGCGTCTGAGTTGAGTACAGCTTCGGCTTGTTCGGGAGCAATTCCAACAGCTTGGGCAAAACCAATTAAAGTGGCGTTGTCGTTTAAATAGGCACCTTTAGTAAAATAAGCGTCAAAAGCGATTTCATTTAATTGTTGTTCGACGCCCAGCTCGCGAGCAAGATGACTCAAACGATGCATTTTTAAGGTGTTCGTTGGTTTGATACTATCAAAATCATAATTCAAACCAACACTTTTTGCCATATTAATCACATTTGCATTCATCTTATCTGCTTCAGCAACAGAGACGTTATATTTTTCGGCGAGCATTTCACTCATGTTACCACGTAATTCAAGTGGAGCCGTTGGATCTAATTCATAACTATGATATACCACTTCAATTGAGTTGTCATCACCTACAGCATTTTCGAAGTTGCGTTTACCAATATAACAAAACGGACAAGCATAATCAGACCAAATTTCAACTTTCATCATTAACATCTCCTTTGTTTATAATAGTCACTTCCTAAAAGTAAGTCTACAAGGTAAATTGTAGCGGATTTTAATGAAAATGCAAGAATAAGGCTCAAAAAGGAGCTGTTACGAAGAAATGTCAAATTAATGAGTCAAAACATAAAAAAATAAGGGGAAACGGTTTACAAATGAGAGTGAACACTTTATGATATTGGTATAGACCCATTTAGTTGGTGGATGGAGGAGATTGAAATGATGAAAGTTATTAAAAATATTACCATTTATACGCACGAAGCGGTTATTACTAACGGCTATGTTCGATTTGATAAAACAATAAAGGCACTTGGTTCAATGGATGATTATATTGCTGTTGCAGATGAGGAAGTTATTAATGCTCCCAAAGGTGCTAAACTTATACCGGGTTTTATTGATGTGCATACACATGGTGGCTACTCATTTGATACAATGGATGCCGATTCAAGTAAATTAGAAGTGCAAATTAATTCGATGTTACAAGAAGGAATCACATCGATTTTTCCAACAACGATGACACAGTCGCCGGCTGCAATTGAGGCCGCTTTAGCGACAGTAGCAGAAACAGCGAAAAAAGTACCGCAAATTCAAGGGATTCATTTAGAGGGGCCTTATGTATCGGTTAAACATAAAGGTGCTCAGCCTGAACAATACATTAAGGCACCAGTGCTAGATGAATTCAAACGCTGGAATAAAGCCGCAAACAATTTGATTCGCTTAGTAACCTATGCGCCCGAGAATGATAATACCCGTGAATTTGAAGATTATTTAATTGCACATAACATCGTGCCTTCAATGGGCCATACCGATGCGACGCGTGAACAATTAGCGCCAAGTAAAGCCAGTCATGCAACGCATTTGTTTAATGCCTCACGTGGCTTGCATCATCGTGAAGCTGGGACCGTTGGACATGCCTTGCTCGAACGTAATATCATGGCGGAAATAATTGTCGATGGTGTTCATGTGACACCTGATATGGTCAAACTTGCATTCCAAATGAAGGGTGTCGATCATATTAGTGTGATTACGGATGCGATGCGTGCCAAAGGATTAGAAGATGGGGTGTCAGAACTTGGTGGCCAAACCGTTTACGTTAAAAATAAACAAGCGCGTCTCGAAGATGGTACATTAGCGGGGAGTGTCTTAACGATGGATGATGCTTTCCGTAACATGATTGAATTTACAGGCTGTTCATTTGAAGATGCCATCCAAATGACTTCGTACAACCAAGCAAAAGAATTTGGTTTAACACAAAAAGGCGATATTGTCGTAGGCAAAGATGCGGATTTCGTGTTATTTGATAAAAATATACAAGTGGCTGAAACCTATTCAATCGGACGCCGCTACCAATGGGAGGAAAAATAAGATGAACATTATTATTAGCAAAACAAAAGACGAGGCTTCAAAAAAAGTGTCAGAGTTATTTGCAAGCGATATTAACAGCGGTAACATCAAAACAGTTGGTTTAGCAACCGGGTCAACACCACTTGATTTTTACAAATATGTGCGTGAGGCACAACCTGATTGCAAAGCGATTACAACTGTTAACTTAGATGAGTATGTTGGTCTAGCGGCCGATCACGATCAAAGCTACAGTTACTTTATGCATGAGCATTTATTTAATGATGTTGCGTTTGCAAAACATTTTTTACCCGATGGCTTAGCAAAAGATTCAGCGGCCGAATGTGCGCGTTATGATGAGGTATTGGCAGAAAATCCAATCGATTGGCAGTTACTTGGTATTGGTGGAAACGGTCATATTGGCTTTAACGAACCGGGTGCATCATTCGAAGGAACTACGCAACGCGTGCAGTTAACAGAAGAGACCTTGGCAGCGAACGCACGCTTCTTTGACTCAATCGAAGAAGTGCCAACAGAAGCGTACTCAATGGGCATCGGTTCAATCCTAAATAGTAAAAAAATTGTGCTCCTCGCCTTTGGTGAAGAAAAAGCAGCGGCAATTAAAGCGATGATTGAGGGACCGATGACAAATGAAGTACCAGCAACAGCTTTACAAAATCATCCAAATGTAACTGTTTTCTTAGATGAAGCAGCGGCAAGTTTATTGACTAAATAATACATACAAAAAAGCGGTAGCCGGACAACTTTGTCCTAGGGCTACCGCTTTTTTTTGAGCAGAACGAGTGACCTCAACTATAATTTACCTGTAATGAATTGTGCTTCACCTTGACCAAAACTCCAATCAGCATCTGTATTTTCAACGAGAGCAAACATGACATCGTCTGTAGCGATGTCGCAGTGTAGCGCGAGTCGTGCTGTGATTAACTGATAGAGGTGTTGTTTTTGCTGTTGTGTCCGTTTATTGCTAATTATCGTTATCACAACGATGTTTTTAGTTCGTTTTAACCCGAGGCCAGTATCTTTGATTTTCAGTTCGTTCGCCGAGTGTTGATTGACAATCTGATACCGATCGGTAGATGGCACACCGAGCGCTTCGACCATTGCGTCATGCGTGACATCTAATAACTGCTCTATTTCTCTTTCTGTACGACCTTTCTGAATATCAAATTTAAATAAGGGCATCTTTTTTCCTCCTGTTAATATGTAATGGGTGAAGTGATAACTGTGATTTGATGTGCGTCGCAAAAATGTTGGTAGCCTGGTGGTAAAGGTTTATCGGTAATCAGTACATTAATCTCCTCAAAATCGGCATAGGTGAGTAAGGTCGCTTTGTTGAATTTAGAATAGTCCGCTAATAAATAGGTCGTGGTAGCCCGAGAAACGATAGTGCGCTTAATATCATATTCCATCAAGTCGGAATTGGTTAGTCCGTTTTCAATCGAAACGGCACTAGCAGCCATAAAAGCTTTGGTGATATTGTACTTGCTAATCATCCGTGTCATATTAAGGCCAACAAAGGAACGTGTTTCTGCTTTGTAGGTGTTGCCTACGAGTAATAAACGGATGTTTTGGAAGGTTGCCCCCACATTAATAATGTCCAAACTGTTCGTTAAAATAGTTAGCTGAATTGTAGGTGGCAGTTGCTCAATCAGACCAACTGTCGTTGTACCTGAATCGATAAAGATGAAATCGCCATCTTCAATCAAGCTGGCTGCCGTCGTTGCAATTGCCTCTTTACTGTCGTGATTGGTGATATGACGATGTTCAAATGTCACAAGTTCGCTATTTACGAGTGATTTCACACCGCCATATACTTTTTCAATCGTGCCATTCGCGATAATGAGGTTAATATCACGGCGGATTGTATTTTTAGAAACCTTAAAATGGGAGCATAATTCATCAAGTGAAACCGATTTTCTTTGTTGAATGTAATAGTTCAGAGCAACGAGTCGTTTAGCTCTCATTCGCAATCCTCCTTTCGCTCGTGACGATAATGTGACAACACTTCACCTAAAAGATAACACATTACCAAAAGTTTATCAACAGATTGTGAATAGGGAATGGGAACTCCTTTTAGATAGATTGCAAAAAGGGTTGTACAGGATATCCATTGACATTGTTATAAAAAGAATGTACGATGTATTCGAAAGGTTACCAAAAGATTACCAACTATGGAAGGAGGGTGCCGGTGTTAGTCGTTATGCTTCTAAAAAATGAAAGCGTTAACATAAAAAGTGAGGAGGAAATAATATGACTGAAATGCAAACACTCCAAAATTTCATTGGTGGTAAATGGGTAAACAGTAAAACCACTGAGTTCGAAAATGTTACCAACCCGGCAACAAAGGAAAAAATTGCACGGGTACCACTCTCAACGAAAGCCGACGTTGATTACGCAGTGGCGGTGGCGCAAACAGCTTTTGAACAATGGCGACAAGTGGCTGTCCCGAAACGGGCGCGGATTTTATTTAAGTACCAAAACCTAGTAGTGGCACATAAGGCTGAATTAGCGAAAATAATTACTAGCGAGAATGGTAAAAATTTAACAGAAGCTTTAGGAGAAGTCCAGCGAGGAATTGAAAATATCGAATTTGCTGCGGGCGCTCCCTCACTATCGATGGGTGATTCGTTAGCATCAATTGCCACCGATGTCGAAGCGACTAATTATCGTTATCCGATTGGTGTCGTTGCAGGGATCACACCGTTTAACTTTCCGATGATGGTACCATGTTGGATGTTCCCTATGGCAGTTGTGCTCGGAAATACGTTTGTCTTGAAGCCATCAGAAAAGACGCCGTTATTAACTGCTCGTTTAGTTGAGTTGTTTACGGAGGCGGGTTTACCTGATGGTGTGCTTAATATCGTCTATGGTGCACATGACGTCGTTAATCGTTTAGGAGAACATCCTGATGTTAAAGCGCTGTCGTTTGTTGGTTCAAAACCAGTCGGTGAGTATGTATACAAACTTGGTAGTAATAACCTGAAACGAGTACAAGCACTCACTGGAGCAAAAAATCATACGATTGTATTGCGCGATGCCGATTTACCAGAAGCAGTAAAAAACATTGTATCAGCTGCCTTTGGATCCGCTGGTGAGCGCTGCATGGCCTGTGCAGTTGTTGCTGTCGAAGCGAGCGTGGCTGATGCCTTTGTGACAGAGCTACAAAACCAAACAGCAGACATCACGATGGGTAATGGCATTGAGGACGGTATTTTCTTAGGACCAGTTATTAGTGCTGAGAGTAAAGCGCGGACCGAGAAATACATTGAAATCGGTATAGCTGAAGGTGCTGAACTTGTTCGTGATGGCCGTGGTGAAGGATCGGATGAAGGTTACTTTGTGGGACCGACCATCTTTGATAGAGTGACGCCGGCGATGACGATTTGGCAGGATGAAATTTTCGCCCCCGTCCTTTCAATCGTCCGTGTCGATGATTTGGAAGCCGGTATCGCCTTGGCGAATACATCAGAATTTGCAAATGGTGCGTGTTTGTTTACGAACAATGCAGCGGCAATCCGTTACTTCCGTGAAAAGATCGATGCCGGTATGTTGGGAATTAACCTTGGTGTACCAGCTCCGATGGCATTTTTCCCATTTTCTGGCTGGAAGTCCTCATTCTTTGGTACGTTGCATGCGAACGGTAAAGACAGTATCGACTTTTATACCCGTAAAAAAGTAGTGACAGCGCGATATCCAAAAGCATTTATTTAAAGGGAGTGATCAAAATGGCAGACAATAACTTATTGGTTCATCCTCAACAAGGCCAGTTGGTTCACGATGTGAATGAGACGAATTCAACTCTAGCCTATGTTAGTTTAAAAGTGTTAGCACTCGAAGAAGGTGAAGCCTATCTAGAAACACTTACGGAACAAGAGTGTTGCATTGTGGCGTTGACAGGAAAAATTACGGTAACAGAAGGACATCATCAATTTAACAAAATAGGCACCCGTCAATCTGTGTTTGACAAACGGCCAACGGACAGCGTTTACGTGTCTGCGGGACATCAATTTGGTATTCGTGCAGATAGCGAGGCGAAAGTCGTCCTCGCTTATGCACCATCAACAAAAGAATTGCCAACAACCTTTATTGCAGCAGTAACTAATACGATAGAACATCGTGGTAAACGAGCAAATCAACGTCTTGTGCATAATATTTTACCGGATTCAGTCGATATCTCTGAGCGATTATTGGTGGTAGAGGTGTATACAGAGGGTGGGAATTGGTCAAGTTATCCACCGCATAAACATGACCGCAATCAGTTGCCGGTTGAATCATTACTCGAAGAAACCTACTACCACGAAATGTATCCACCGCAAGGGTTTGTTTTTCAACGTGTGTATACTGATGATCGTTCAATTGATGAAACAATGACTGTTGAAAATGGTGATGTCGTACTCGTACCAAGCGGTTATCATCCAGTGGCTGTGCCGGATGGTTACAGATCATACTATTTAAATGTGATGGCCGGACCGGTCAAGAAATGGCAATTCCATAATGACGAAGCGCATGAATGGTTGTTAACAAAAGATTAATTCGAAGGAGTGTTGGAGCGAATGCTAATTAACAATGATGAAACGAAAAAATATGATTTAGTTGCTGTGGGCCGCGCCTGTATTGATCTTAATGCGGTTGACTATAATCGACCGATGGAGGAGACGATGACCTTTGCAAAGTACGTTGGTGGTTCACCAGCCAACGTGGCGATTGGTTTGGCTAAATTAGGGTTGAAACCAGCGTTTATTGGGAAGTTGGCAGATGATCAACACGGTCGTTTTATTAAAACGTATATGACAACTGCGGGTGTTCAGATGGATGAATCGGTCGTTGATTCAGCGGGACATAAAACGGGACTAGCGTTTACTGAAATTAAAAGTCCATCCGACTGTAGCATTTTAATGTATCGAGATGAAGTTGCGGATCTTTATCTTGAAGCAACTGAAGTGAGTGAGTCCGCTATTAAAGCATCGCGTTTGTTACTCGTGTCTGGAACAGCATTAGCAGCAAGTCCCTCGCGCGAGGCGATTTTGACAGCCGTCAATTATGCGAAAAAACATGGGGTTCCGATCGTGTTTGAATTGGACTATCGTCCTTATACGTGGCGTTCTGCAGTCGATACGGCCGTTTATTACAGGCTTGTAGCAAATGAAGCGGATATAATTATTGGAACACGTGACGAATTCGATCGCTTGGAAAACCATGACGGCGGCGAAAATGAAGCAACCATCACGGATTTGTTTAAGCAACGTGCGCAATTAATCGTGATTAAGCATGGCGTCGAAGGATCGTATGCCTATACAAAGGCTGGCGAGGTGTTTGACGGTAAGGTTTACCGAACAAAAGTCTTAAAAACATTTGGTGCGGGTGATTCGTATGCGGCCGCCTTTATTTATGCACTGTTAGAGGGAAAAACGATTGATACGGCACTTAAGTATGGGAGTGCAGCAGCTGCAATCGTTGTTAGTCAACATAGCTCATCTGATGCGATGCCGACGGTTGCTGCCATCGAAGCGTTAATTGCAAGTCACCAACCATAAGGAGGTACATAAATGGAAACGATACGTTTAACAACGGCGCAGGCATTAGTGAAGTTCTTACACCAACAATACATTGCGATTGATGGCGAAGAAATACCGTATGTCGCGGGTGTATTTACTATTTTCGGACATGGCAATGTTCTTGGAATCGGCCAAGCGTTACAAGAAGATCCGGGTCATTTACAAGTATACCAAGGGAAAAATGAACAAGGGATGGCTCATGCGGCAATGGCCTTTAGTAAACAGTTGAATCGACGCCGTATTTTCGCGGTGACTGCTTCGGCTGGTCCGGGGTCTGCCAATTTAGTAACCGCGGCAGCAACCGCCTTCGCTAATAATATTCCGATGTTACTGTTGCCGGCAGATACATTTGCCTCGCGCCAACCTGATCCGGCGTTGCAACAATTAGAACACGAAGCGAGTTATGCCCTAACGACAAATGATGCTTTTCCAGCTGTGTCGCGTTATTTTGATCGTATTCAGCGACCGGAGCAATTGATGAGTAGTTTATTGCGTGCGTTTGAAGTGATGACGAATCCGGCGACAGCAGGACCAGCAACCCTTTGTCTTTCACAAGATACGGCAGCAGAAGCGTATGATTACGATGTTAATTTTTTTCGCAAACGCGTGCATTATGTGAATCGGCAACTACCGACACAGCGTGAAGTGACAGGTGCTGTTGAACGTCTGCAAAACAGTCACCGACCAGTGATTGTTGTCGGTGGAGGGGCACGGTATTCAGGTGCTGCGGCCATCTTGCAAACAGTAGCTGAAAAACACAGTATTCCACTGGTTGAAACACAGGCTGGCAAAGCGACGATTAGTAGCGCCTTCACTTACAACTTGGGTGGTACAGGGATATTGGGTACTTCCGCAGCAAATCAAGTCGTTGCCGAAGCTGATCTCATCATCGGTATTGGAACGTGTTACAGTGATTTTACAACCTCATCAAAGACAGCCTTTGGGAAAAATACATCATTTATAAACATTAATATTAATCGTATGCAAGCTTATAAATGGGAGGGGTTTCAAGTCGTAGCGGATGCGCGGGCTGGACTGGAAGCAATCGCCGCACAGTTAGGTGATTATCAAACAGCTTATGGCAATCAGTTACAGACGTATAAAGCGCAGTGGCAAGCAGAACGTGAGCGTTTAGCGACAGTTGTGTTTGAGAGAGAGCGATTTGAACCTGAAATTAAGGGGCAATTTTCACAAACAATTTTGAATGAATATGCGGATGCACTGCAAACGAACTTAACGCAAACAGCCGCTTTAATAGCCGTCAATGATACGGTTGATCCGACTAGTATTATCGTTGGGTCAGCAGGTTCATTGCCAGGCGACTTGCAACGCTTATGGCAAGCGACGGTTCCATTGACCTATAACTTAGAATATGGTTATTCGTGTATGGGGTACGAAGTTGCTGGCGCTCTGGGAGCAAAGTTGGCCGCGCCTGAGCAAGAAGTGTACGCGGCGGTCGGTGACGGTAGTTTTCTGATGCTTCATACTGAGTTAGTGACGGCTTTGCAATACAATAAAAAAATCAATCTGCTCGTGTTTGATAATGCGGGTTATGGCTGTATCAATAACTTGCAAATGGCCCATGGAAGTGACAGTTATTGCTGTGAGTTGCGTAATGAGCACGATACTATTATGAAAATAAACTATGCACAAGTGGCAGAGGGATATGGTGCCAAAGGTTATAGCGTCACGACGAAAACAGAGCTAATTGCAGCTCTTAAAGATGCGCAAATGCAAACAGTTTCAACCGTGATTGATATAAAAGTACTGCCTAAAACAATGTCAGATGGCTATGATTCATGGTGGCACGTCGGTGTAGCGGCGGTGTCAAATAAAGCAAGTGTACGAGCCGCGTATCAAGCGAAAGAACTGCAGTTACGCGATGCGAAACGCTATTAGGAGGAATTTGATGACAATAAAATGGGGGATTGCACCAATTGGATGGCGCAACGATGATTTGCCTGAACTTGGTAAAGCTAATACTTTACAACAACTGTTAAGCGACATTGTTGTTGCTAACTTTGAAGGGACGGAAGTGGGAGGTTTTTTCCCTGATGCAGACACATTGAATAAAGAGTTGGCATTGCGTCAGTTAGAAATAGCTGGACAATGGTTCAGTAGCTATCTGATTCGTGATGGCATCGAGAAAGTTGAAAAGGCATTCACCGAGCATTGTGTGTATTTGAAAAAAGTAAACGCAACAGTTGCAGTTGTTTCAGAACAAACCGGTAGCATACAGGCGACCACGAAAAACGTTTTTACAGCAAAGCCCTTTTTCACGGATGAAGAATGGGTGGTCGTAACGACTGGTCTTGATCGCTTAGGCGAGATAGCGAATGCCTATGGTTTAAAACTGGTCTATCATCATCATCTAGGGACAGGCATTCAAACGGGTGCAGAAGTGGCACGTTTATTAGAAAATACAACGCCGTCGAAGGTACATTTATTATTTGATACAGGCCATATTTATGTGTCTGATGGCGATTACTTAATGTTATTTGATGACCATAGTGACCGGATTGCTCATATTCATTTCAAAGATGTACGGGCTCATAGCTTGGCGGCTAGCCAAGCTCAAGGTCACTCGTTTACAGAGGCCTTTTTAGCAGGCATGTTCACCGTCCCGGGTGATGGTGTGATTGACTTCAAGCCACTGTACAAACGGATTAAGGCGATGCAGTATGACGGTTGGATTATTGTAGAAGCAGAGCAGGATCCCGCTGTTGCCAATCCACTTGAATACGCTTTGATTGCACGTCGCTATATTGATGATAAGTTAATGGGCAATTAACCTAACCTAGGAGGTTTTTAGAAATGAGTGCAGACGGTAAGACGATGAAGCAACAACAATCACCTAACAAACGATTGCGTTTGGTCACTTGGATTTCCACTTTTGGTGGTTTATTATTCGGTTATGATACAGGAGTAGTCAATGGAGCGTTGCCATATATGGCGGCATCTGATCAATTAAACTTGACGCCTGTAACGGAAGGTCTTGTCGCAAGTTCCTTAACGTTCGGTGCGGCCTTTGGAGCCATCATCAGTGGGCATTTTTCAGATAATAAGGGTCGGCGGAAGTTGATTATGTATTTAGCGATACTATTTTTTATCGCAACAGTTGGTTGTTCGATTGCTCCGAATATTGAAGTGATGGTCATTAGTCGTGTTTTACTCGGTTTGGCAGTCGGTGGTGCATCGGTAACGGTGCCGGCTTATCTATCAGAAATGTCACCCGCGCATAGACGTGGTCGAATGGTGACAATTAATGAGTTGATGATTGTCACCGGGCAGTTGATGGCCTTTACCTTTAACGCCTTGTTAGCTACTGCCTTTGGTGATGTGAGTCATATTTGGCGCTTTATGTTAGTCATCGCAACGATTCCTGCTGTCATTTTATGGTTTGGGATGTTAGTGATGCCAGAAAGTCCCCGTTGGCTCGCATCAAAAGGGAAGTTTGGCGAAGCCTTAGCCGTCTTGTTGCAAGTTCGTAAAAAAGATGTGGCACATGAGGAGCTAGCAGAAATCAAAGAGCATCTTCAAAAAGAGGATGCGATTCAAAAAGCACGTTGGAAAGATTTATCAATTCCGTGGATTCGACGAATTGTCTTTATCGGGATTGGGATTGCCATCGTCCAACAAATTACAGGTGTTAACTCAATCATGTATTATGGCACACAAATATTAAAAAATGCCGGTTTTGAAACGCAGGCAGCGATTATTGGTAATATTGCTAATGGTGTCATCTCGGTTTTAGCAACATTTGTTGGAATCTGGTTGTTAGGTAAGATTGGTCGACGTCCGATGTTAACCATCGGTTTAGTTGGAACGACAATTGCACTGACACTCATCGGTGTTTTCTCATATTTATTGGAAGGCTCACCAGCATTACCTTACGTTGTTTTATCGTTAACAGTTACCTTTTTAGCCTTTCAACAAGGGGCGATTTCACCGGTTACTTGGTTAATGTTATCCGAAATTTTCCCTTTGAAATTACGTGGCTTAGGGATGGGTGTGACTGTCTTTTGTTTATGGATCACTAACTTTCTTGTCGGTTTTTCATTCCCGATTTTATTAGATGGCTTTGGTCTCTCGAACACCTTCTTCGTCTTTGCTGTTCTGGGTATCGGTGCAATTATATTTGTTCGCAAATGCTTGCCAGAAACAAAAGGCTATAGCTTAGAACAATTGGAATATTTCTTCAAGAACCACGTCAAGTTTAAATAAAGACAACTGAGGAGGAATTTGAAATGGTATTAAAAATTGGTGTCATCGGTACAGGTGCAATTGGACGCGAACATATTGATCGTTTAACGAACACAATAGCAGGTGCGAAAATTGTGGCAGTCACTGATGTGAATCAAGTTGCTGCACAAGATACGATTGAAATGTATGGGCTAGATGCGGTTGTATATCCGGATGATCATCGCTTAATAGCGGCGGATAATGTGGATGCTGTGGTTATTACAAGTTGGGGGCCTGCTCATGAGGAGAGCGTCTTGGCGGCGATAGCGGCCGGGAAAGCTGTTTTTTGTGAAAAGCCATTAGCGGCAACAGCAGCTGGAGCAAAACGAATTGTGACTGCTGAGATGGCGTCTGGCACCAAGCTTGTGCAAGTTGGTTTTATGCGCCGTTACGATGCAGGATACCTCGGCTTGAAAGAGGCTATTGCAAACCATGCGATTGGGGCACCACTAATGGTCCATTGTGCTCATCGAAATCCGACGGTCGATGAACGTTACTCAACGGAGATGGCGATTTCAGATACACTGATACATGAAATTGATGTGTTGCATTGGTTAATTGCGGATGATTATCAATCGGTGCGAATCGATTTCCCTCGTAATACGAAACAGGCACGTGAAGGGCTACGTGATCCGCAAATTGCAACGTTGAAAACGAAAAACGGCGTCATTATAACAGTCGAAATTTTTGTGAATTGTCAATATGGTTATGATATTCAATGTGAAATTGTTGGTGAAGACGGCATTGTTAAATTACCCGAATTCTCAAATATTATCACACGTAAAAGCGGTCAATTGCGCCAATCAATTTTAGCCGATTGGAAGGACCGTTTCACACGTGCTTATGACGTTGAATTACAAGCATTTATCGATGCACTTAAAACCAAAGGTGAACCAACAGGCCCGTCAGCCTGGGATGGATATATTGCCGCAGTCACTGCAGATGCATGTATCGCTGCGCAGACGAGTGGTCAAGAAGAAAAAATTGACCTTGAGGAAATGCCAGCTTTTTATCGGTGAAAATTTGAGGTTTATCTTGAATTGGCAGTGCTAGTCAGCCGTATCATCTCGTAACCAAAGTCGCTTGAACTACTTTATAGAAAAAGCAGTTTCAGTCGGCTTTGTCTACAATTTGAACGCTCACAACTTTTTTGTGGGCGTTTTGTATTTGGAGGTTAAAACAGACAATTAGTTGAGAACGTAGGAAGTGTTTGGCTTGCTAGAATAGCGAGAAACGTTTTAAAAGTCTGTTATCAAAGTGGAGGGGAGCTATCATGCGGAAAATTATTAGTGTCGGTATTGCTTACATCTTCTTTTATGTACTGTTAACCTTTGCGTTGTTTGAAGTGTTTAGTTTGTCTAGCGGGCAAAAAACAGACGCAAAAGAATTAGTCATCGAGTGGTCAGCCAGCCTCTTTATCGCTTATACGATAATCTGCTTAGCACTGAAAGGGTGGTTGCGAAAACGAAAAAAAAGGTATTTACCGAGTCGTGGTACGTTTGCCTATGTTGAAGCGCGCCTTAACTATAATCAGGCCTGTGGCTATCGATTTGGTTACAAGGTAACGGTTAGTATCATAACGATTTGTCTAATCGGTCTTGCTAGCTTAGGTTTCTTTGGTCATGAGCCTGCGTTGTTCAAGTTGTCAGGTGTGGCAATAGCGTTAGTGGTGTTGTGCTTTGTTATTTGTTGCGGAATAGCTGGGTATGTCATTGGCTGGTGTCTGGCGGATAGCGCTAAAAATAATCATAAATAAAAAAGGAAACATCTGGTTAGATGTTTCCGAAGGCACGGTCGTTTATTTATAAACAGTCACATTAACGCTCCGACGTCCCCAATTATAACATTTATTAACAGTGTTAAAGTGGATATCGATTTTATTACCTTTAATCCAACCGCCAGTGTCACCAGCGATGGCTTCGCCATATCCTGGTACATAGACCTTGCTTCCAAGTTTGATTACTTTAGGATCAACAGCGATGACATTAGATGTTTTTCGTAAATCAATGCCACGGGCGGTGAAATTACTCATCCCTTTTTGTTGGCGACTATAGGCTGAGGCACTAACACGCACTACCTTACTTACTTTTTTTGCAGTTGTTTTTTTAACGACAGCTTTTTTGGGAGTCGTTTTTTTTGCCGGTAAAACAAGAACCTGACCAATGCGGATTTTGTTAGCATTTTTTATGTTATTTTTTTTCAGCAGTTCAGAACTGCTGACGTTATATTTTTTAGCTATCAAGGAAATTGTATCTCCGCGTTTCACCTTAATGCTAGCAGCACTAACGGTATCGCTGAAGGCGAAGATAGAAAGAGTAATGGCTCCTATGAGTAAGCCACTCATTAATTTATGTTTGAATGATTTTTTATACATGGTTTTAGACCATCCTTTAGTTATCTTTTTAGTTATAAGATAAGTATAGCTTTATTTTTGGACTTGTATGTTACAACGATGTAACAGTTCGGTGAAAAGTCTGAGTCAAAAAGAGCTTAGGAATCGGCAAAAAAAGACAGGATGCTTATTGCATCCTGTCTCAGCCTGAAGATAAACGCGGTTCTAAATCGTTGCCATTTATTTGAAAGTTGCCAGTTTCTGGTTGATTGAACGAGAGTGAAATCAGCGTTTTCTTGCTAATCTTCTGATTGGTAATCGGTATTTTGTGTTAAATCGACATCTTTTAATGGAATTAAACGAGATTTGTTTTTGAGTTTATAGGCAAAGTATAACAGTGCGAAAACAGGTAATGCCGCGTAACTAACAAGCATTTGGTCGAGTTGGAAGTTGATAATAGAATCGTAATTTTGACCAATGATAACGCAAATACATAAGACGAGCGCTAACATCGAACCAATTGGGAACCAAGGTGCCTTGTATTTTAATAAAGAAGAGTCAATGTTTTGTTTCGCAAACGCGCGACGAAAACGGAAATGACTAATGGCAATCCCTGCCCAAGCAATAAAGCCGGTTAGCCCACTAGCGTTGATGAGCCATAAGTAAGCCTGTGGACTTAAAAATGACAACGAATAAATTCCGACTGTTGCAACGAAACAAAGGAGTAGGGCAACGAACGGGATGCCAAAGCGATTCGTGCGACGGAATATTTTACCAGCAGCACCATCGTGTCCCATGGCGAACAACATCCGTGATGATGCGAATAAAACAGAGCTACCCGATGATAAAATCGACGTTAAAATGACGGCGTTCATGATTGAAGCGACAAAGGCTAAGCCGGCCCGTTCAAATACTAACGTGAATGGGCTTGTTGTGACATCTGAGCCCCCCATTAATTCAGGGCTTGTATACGGAATAATTAAACTGATAACAAGAATCGTCAAGATGTAAAAAAGGAGGATACGCCAAAAGACTTGTTTGATTGCCTTTGGAATACTCTTTTGTGGATTTTCGCTTTCACCAGCCATCACGCCCACTGATTCACTCCCTTGAAAGGAGAACCCGGCGATTAAAAAGATACCTAAGAAAGCGAGGAACCCACCATTAAAAGGAGCATCGCCAACTGTGAAGTTTTTAGTGCCGATAAATTCGCCACCAAGAATACCGAAGATTGTTAAAAAACCAACGATTAAGAAAACGATAATAGTGACCACTTTAATGAGCGCAAACCAGTACTCGCTCTCACCATAAAATTTAACAGAGAGGGCATTGAGGGTGAAGATGATGACAAAAAAGATAATCCCCCATAAAATAAGCGGAATGTTAGGGAACCAATAGCGCATCACAAGAGATGCCGTCGCGACATCGACCGCGATAGTAATGATGCCGTTTAACCAGTAATTCCAGCCGATTGCAAAACCGAAGGCTGGATCAACGAAGCGGTTCGCATAAGTTGCGAACGACCCAGAAACGGGCAAATATGTTGCCATTTCACCAACTCCAGTCATTAAGAAGTAGACCATCGCCCCGATTAAGATGTAGGCGAGAATCGCGCCACCAGGACCTGCTTGGGAGATAGCTAAGCCGCTCGACATGAATAATCCTGTTCCGATGGCACCACCAATCGCCATCATTGATATATGTCTTGTTTTTAGTTTACGTTTAACTTTTACATTTGCTGCCATATTAAAACCTCACTTTATGTAGTTGTTTAGCCATTCGCTTTCGTACGTTATCAGACTAAAGCGTTTCGATATATCTATTAAACATCATATATAAGCAATTGTCAACACCTTTGTTCAAATGTATTCACTCGAAATTATAGCGTTATTTCGTTATAATGGAAGGACGTTAGATAGAGGGATGGGGATATGATGAAAATAGTATTTGTTAGACACGCACAAAAAGAACGGCAGTCATACGTAAAGGACAAGGAATTACCGCTAACAGCAGCAGGTTTAGCGTCTAGCTTAGCGTTAGTGAGACAACTGGAGGGTTATCAGTTTGATAGGGCGTTTAGTAGTCCGTTCAAACGGGCAAAGGATACGATAGCGCCGTTGGTGGTTGCAAATGACTTAGCGCTAACTGAATGTGAGGATTTACAAGAACGACGAGTGAAAGCTGAGGGAGTAATTAAACCAGCTGATTATGTTGCACGTCAATGGGCTGATTTCGATTATAAATTAACAGGCGGTGAAAGTTTAGCAGAGGTTCAAGCGCGTTTAATCGCTAAAATCAATGCGTTCGCCCTTGCTTATCCACAACAAACGCTTTTAATTGGCACACATGGAACAGCTTTAGCGACCATTCTTAATTATTATGATGCATCATTTGGTTTAGCTGACTATTTACAATTGAAACCGCTGATGCCGTATGTGTTAGAAGCTCGTTTCGAAGGGACGACGCTCGTAGGAATGAAAGTCATTACTATTGAATAAAAGGGGATGTTGATAATGTCAATGAAAGAACTATTCGGTAAGGTATTTGACCAAGAAGCGAAAAAAGTGGCGAAACAACTCGCTGAAACAATTACGATTACGATGGTGGGCGACGTGAATGCGGGGAAATCATCAACCATTAATCGAATCCTCAATCAAGATGTGGCTGAAGTCGGAGCTAATCCAGGCAAGACGGTCCAAATTTCTGAGTACGATTACGGCGATGGGGTGGTTTTGGCAGATACACCGGGTCTGAATGATATTATCGCAAGTCATTCGGATGAGACACGCGCGTATTATCGGCGGTCGGATATTATTTTGTTTTTCTTAAATGCAGCCGGAACCGTCTACTCTGAAACAGAAAAACAAGCGTTGGCGTTCGTTGCTTCCGAAAATAAAAAACTGATTATCGTGTTAAATAAAATTGATGCATCGGATGATGTGCCAACACAGGTGGCATATATTAGAGAACAAACGAATCATGCGTATCCAGTAGTGGCAGTGAGTTCTCGTACAGGTGAAAACATAGACGAGTTGGTACATGTGATGCTTGCTTTGGCGAAAGACAACGAAAAGGAGTTGCTTCTCGCAAAAAAGCTTCGCGATCGAGCGAGCGTCGCTAATCGCTGGATTTTGACAGCGAGCGCTTCGGCAGGAGGGGTAGGTGCATCTCCCATTCCTTTTTCGGACTCAATTGCGTTATCAGCGCTACAGATTAGCCTCGTTTTAAAGTTGGCAAGTTTATATGACCGCCGACTCACAAAGTCTAATCTTCAAGATATGATGCTCCCCTTAATTACAACAACGCTCGGTCGCACCTTGGCTGGATCGCTAGCAAAGGTGATTCCTGGAGTTGGAACGGTTGTAGGTGGCGCAATTAATGCTGGCGTGGCAGCAAGTGTAACAGCTGCCATCGGCTATGCTTTTAAAGCCGTCTTTGAAAAAGACATGTCGTTGGATGCGCAGTTGATACAATCACTCTTTAAGGATTTCTTGAAAAAAGAACAACGACGTAAAAAATAAAACTGTTATATACTGTACTAATTTTAAAAAACATAAAAATGGTACAGAAAGTTAACAATGTTGTAACAGTTTTACATTTCACACGGTTTACTAGCGCTTTTTTTAATGTATAATTATCACATAGTTTGAATTTATTTATTTCCTGTATCATAATGGTTCTTTTTTACAGTAGTACAATAAACGAAAAGGTGATGATAGTTATGACAAACGAAACAAAACGAACTACAGGTGCTGACTTATTTGTCGACACATTAATTAACAACGATGTGGAGTACGTGTTTGGTATTCCAGGGGCTAAAATTGATAAAGCGTTCGATATTTTAGCAGAACGCGGACCAGAAGTCATTGTCTGCCGTCATGAACAAAATGCGACATTAATTGCTCAAGGAATCGGCCGTATTACAGGTAAGCCGGGTGTTGTTTTAGTTACATCTGGACCAGGTGTGACTAACTTAGCAACGGGCTTAGTTACAGCAACTGCAGAAAGTGATCCTGTCTTAGCTGTTGGTGGGAATGTTACACGTAAAGATAGCTTGAAACGGACGCATCAATCAATGGATAACGCCGGCTTTATGAAACATGTGACAAAGACCAGTGTTGAAGTACAAGATGCCGGTGCAATACCTGAAGCGGTGACAAATGCTTATCGTGAAACGATGATGGGACGTCCGGGGGCAACCTTTGTAAGTATTCCACAAGATGTTATTAGTGCAACAGATGTAGCTGCTAAAGCGATTCCGCATATTTCAGCGCCACATCTCGGATCAGCATCGAAACGTGATGTTACAACTTTAGTTGAGCGATTAAGCAAGGCTAAACTTCCAGTGCTCTTATTGGGGATGCGTGCGAGCTCAATCGAAGCAACAGCAGCGATTCGTCATTTCTTGGCAAAACATCCGATGCCAGTTGTTGAAACATTCCAAGGTTCAGGTATTATTTCTCGTGAGCTTGAAAGTAACTTTTATGGTCGTGTTGGTTTGTTCCGTAACCAACCAGGTGATTTCTTGTTAAACCAAGCAGATCTCGTTATTACTATTGGTTATGATCCAATCGAATATGATCCAATCATTTGGAACCCGGATAACAACCGTACTATCGTTCATCTTGATACAGTAGCAGCGGATATCGATCACAACTACCAACCAGTAACAGAACTTGTGGGTGATATTACAGAAACGCTCGAACTTGTCACTGAACAGTTTAAAGGGATTACGTTGGACGCAACTGCCGAAGCAGTCTTAGCGGGCATACGTGAAAAACAGCGTCATACACTTGTTAAAGAACCAGCCCTCGCTGATCAAACCCGGGTACATCCGATTACGTTAGTGAATACGTTACAACGTCTCTTAACAGATGACATGACTGTGACAGTCGATGTTGGCTCAATTTACATTTATATGGCTCGTCTATTCCGTAGCTACGAACCACGTCGTCTTCTCTTCTCAAACGGGATGCAAACACTTGGTGTCGCTTTGCCTTGGGGGATTGCTGCTTCGCTCGTTCGTCCAACTGAAAAAGTCGTGTCAATGTCAGGTGATGGTGGCTTCCTCTTTTCAGGTCAAGAACTTGAAACAGCCGTACGCTTAAAATCAAACTTAGTACACCTTGTTTGGAACGATGGTACATACGATATGGTTGCCTTCCAGCAACAAAAGAAATACGGTAAAGATGCTGCTGTTAAATTAGGACCAGTTGATTTTGCAATGTACGCTGAGTCAATGGGGGCAAAAGGTTTACGTGTAAATGATATTAGCGAATTAGAGTCTGTTTTAAACGAAGCATTAGCAACTGAAGGGCCGGTTGTTGTTGATATTCCAGTTGATTATCGCGACAACATCAAACTAGCCGACATGGTAATGGAAGATACAATGAACTAGGAAGAAGGAACAAAAATGTCTGAAGCAAACGTCAATCAATTATTTCAACATTCAACGATGGGAGCGCTTGTAGGTGCGCAATTTGCCGGCTCGATTACATTTGCCGATCTCTTGAAACAGGGAGATATTGGTATTGGTACCTTGCATGACTTTGATGGCGAATTGGTGGTGATCGATGGTGAGGCTTATCAAATTAAGTCCAACGGGCAAGCCTATTTGAAAGAGCCAGAAGAAACAACGCCATTCGCGAGTGTGTCTCATTTTGAACCGTCACTTTCATTTGAAGTTAGCGGCGGAATGACACGTTTAGAAATCGAGGCGAAGATTCGTGCCTATGCTGAAATTAGCCCGAATATCTTTTTCGCTGTCAAGCTAACGGGAACATTTAAATCGGTAGATACTCGTGTTGTACCGAAGCAAATGCGTCCGTATCAGCCACTTGTTGAAGCGGTTAAAAAACAGCCGGTCTTTCATTTTGAAAATGTCAAAGGAACAGTGCTCGGTTTTTGGACACCACCTTATTTTCAAGGAGTTGGTGTTGCGGGCTATCATCTGCACTTTATTACTGCAGAACGAGACGCCGGGGGTCACTTGTTTGCCTACGACATGTTAGAAGGCACGGTCGAATTGGCTCCACAAACAGCTTTCAAATTACAAGTGCCACAAACAACCGAGTACTATGAAGCGGATTTAAACAATCCTAACATGGTATCGGACATTGAAGAAGCTGAAAATTAAACGCGATATTTTGACTACCCAGATATTTAATTTGGGTAGTTTGTTTGATATGATAGACAAAAGAGGTGAGCCGAATGGCAGTAGAACGAAACATTGCAACGATTGAAACAGAGCGGTTGCTCTTAATTCCATATTATGTTGATTACGTCGCGGCCACGATGGATAGTCATCGGCGATTAGAACAACTTTGTGGCTATCAAGTGGCGCCCGAATGGCCGGGAATTGATTTCCTCTTTTACTTGCCATTTGCCTTAGAACAGTTAAATGAAAATCCAGCTGATTCCAAATGGACACGCCTAATTGTTTTAAAAGAGACCCAAGAAGTAATTGGTGAAATAGGAGGGCAAGGGACACCGAGCGAAACGAAGCGTGTTGAACTCGGATACTCGATCATTCCTCGCTGTCAGAATAAAGGGTATATGACAGAGGCGATTGCAGCGATTTGCGAGTGGTTCATCGCTGAGGGGATGCAACACATTCGCGCCAAGTGTTTTATGTATAATACGGCATCGAAACATGTGCTACAAAAAAATGGCTTTGAATTGGATTACTGTGAAAAAGATATTATTCATTGGCATAAACCGATAGGAGGCCAGTGACGATGACGGTTATTATTGCAAGTGGTAAACCAAAGCGGTGGGATAAATTGATAGCGGTTTGCCCACTCCCTGCTGGTGAAGTCTATACAGGGACGTTTCATCGTCTCTGTCGACAATACGTCGAGCAATTCTTACCAAAGGAACAAGTACTTATTTTGTCACCCTTTTATGGTTTAGTAGCACTCGAGCAAATGCTAGATGAAAGCTATGATGTACGCTTTAATGCGAGTGGTCTTAATTCGACGACGATTACCGCTACGAGGTTACGGGCGCAGTGGCAACAGCACTACAGTGACGAATCGCCGTTGTATTTATTTGGTGGCCAAAAGTTTATCAAAGTGGTGGCGGCCTTTATGACAGCCACCGACGCGCAGCGTGTTCAATATCCACTCCATGGTCTTGGTGGAATTGGGAAGATGCAACAAAGAATGAAACAAGCGATTCTGTTATCAGAACCGTTTCATAGATAAAAAAAGTGACGACAGTTAAAAACGGTTCTATAATTTATGGTGTTGGTGAATTTTCACTGATGCCTATTTTTTCGTAAAAAAATAGCAACATTTTCAAAATCCCTATAATATTAAGTCACCACAACAAATCTATAAGGGGGATTCGACAATGTCAGCTATCACTTTTAATAATATCGCGAATTCCTCTGGAATTACAGATGAAACTATTTCTTTTCCAAAAACATGGTGTTTAACTCAGTTAATTAAAGGTGTTTTAAGCACTTGTTATTTGGGTACACGCTCTTACACACCCTCACGGTGTGCGAATTGCGGCTTTAATAATAAAACAGTTAAACTCATTAAACACGGAACTAAACTATCACGTATCACACTCCCTAAAACAAATAACCTTCCAACCTATCTCTTTTTAAAGAAGCAACGCTTCTTATGTAAAGGATGTAAAACAACCTTTATCGCTTCAACTTCGATGGTAAAACGAAATTGTTTTATCACCAAATGCATCATTCAAACACTAGCTGCCGAAGGGCAGTTTATTACTTCTGAAAAAGATATCGCTTTTAGACAGAGTGTTTCAACAACTACTGTTAATCGTGCTTTACACCAATGGTCTCCTCAATTCAAACCGAACTATCAAAGGCTTCCACTACATCTTTCAATGGATGAATTCAAATCGGTAAAGAGTGCTGAAAGTTAGATGCGTTTTATTTTCACTGATGCGAAAAAATATGAAATCATTGATATCCTCCCATCTAGAAGATTGCATCATCGATCGTTTTCATTTGTCCCAATTAGTAACACGCTCCCTTAATCAAACACGCATTAAACTCATGAACCGTTATGATACTTCAAACTCAGAAGATAAAAAGATTTATCGTAAACTCAAAGCGTATTGGAAATTACTTCTCAAAAACAAAACAGACTTAAGCGATTTTGATTATCGCTATCATCGTTTATTTAACGGACAAAAAAGTTCGAGAGGAATCATCGATTACTTTATGACACTGGATGTTGAATTCAAAGAAACGTACGAACTAGCACAGCAATTACTGATTGCGCTACAACACAAAAATCCCCCTGCTTACCAATCACTGATTCAGACTAAAAAACCTTTCGTTTCTTCACAACTGAAACGCAGTTTAAAAACATTAAACAAGCATTTACCTGCAATCGAAAATAGTTCTAAATACGAGGATTCCAACGGGCATTTAGGAGGGATCAATAACAAAATAAAAGTGATTAAACGGATTTCGTTTGGTTACCGTAACTTTTCAAATTTCAGAAACAGGATTCTACTCGGATTCAATCATAAACGCATCGCTCCCAACTCGTAATTAATTGACTCTTTTACTGTCTTTTAATACGCGAGAGCCTCAATAATAAACGTGCAGCGTCATGACGTTTGTGAAGGCGACTCTAGCGGGAAAAGTGGCAGCTGAATACCCCACAGCGGAGCGCGGAGGATGAAGCGTCACCCGCAGAAAGCGTCCTTCACATTAGGAATGACTACAAAAAAGCAGCTACCAAAAAAGGTAGCTGCAAAAATGACTTATTTTACTAAATTTTGAATAACAACACTATTTGACATAGAGCCTTAAAAACTGTCGTCACTCCAGATTGTAGACAAAGTCTAAACAGACTTCATTTTCTTTGTAATGCTATTACAGTGACTTTGTATACGAGATGATAAGACTGAATAGAAATGTTGTTATAGTAGGAAACACGAGCCTTAGAGGTGAGTGTACAGATGGTACTCGACTCCGATAAGGCGAGGCATTGACGACCTAGAACAGCGTTTATCTTCAGTCTGAAGTGACGACAGTTAAAAACTGTCGTCACTCTTTTGGATTACGAAAGGGGGTACCATGTATGGCCATCACGCGCTAACAGTTCGTCAGCCGCGATTGGACCAGCGCTGCCTGAATCATAATTTGGTAATTCGGTAGGGCTCAATTTCCAACCTTCGTAAATACGGTCAGCCAACTGCCATGAGAGTGCTACTTCATCCCAGTGTGAGAAATAAGTGGCGTCACCGCGTAAGCAGTCGTGAATAACTTTTTCATACGCTTCGGGCGCATTTTGGTCGACCGCATCAGCCGCTGTTTGTAGCTGTGTCGGTTGTGTCGCAAGACCAAGGCCAGGCACCTTGACGTTAAGTTTTAAGGTAATGCTTTCGTTAGGTGCGATTTCAATCACTAACGTATTCGCAACTTTTTCGCTGCTGTCATCAAATAAGTCAGGACGATCGTTCTTGAATTCAATCACGATGTTCGTTTTTTTATTAGAGAGCCGTTTTCCTGTTCTAATGTAGATTGGCACACCGTTCCAACGATCGCTGTGAGACGTCAATTTACCAGCAACATAGGTCTCAGTCGTTGATGTCGGCGAAACGTTTTCTTCTGACCGATACGCTTTAAACGTTTGTGGGTCAGTTGGGTTTGCATCGTACTGACCAGGAACGAATAAATTGTTAACGACATCTAATTCTGGCACATCTAACGAACGTAATAAACGCACTTTTTCGGCACGGATTTCAGCTTTATCTAATGTTAAAGGGAAGTCCATTAACAATAACGATACGACTTGTAAAATATGATTTTGGAACATATCACGTAAGGCACCGCTGTTGTCATAGTAACCACCGCGTTCTTCGACGCCAAGTTCTTCTGCTAATGTCACCTGCACATTGCTAATGTGACGGTTATTCCAGAGTGCCTCAATCATTGGATTGGCAAAGCGGATCGCCGAAACATTTTGTACCATTTCTTTTCCTAAGTAATGATCAATGCGGTAAATTTGATTTTCATTAAAGGCATGACCGAGTGCATCGTTTAATTCCTGTGCTGAAGCAAGGTCATGACCAAACGGTTTTTCAATCATTAGACGTTGATAACCTTTAGTTGCAACTAAGCCTTCAGATTTTAAGCGGATAGCAATTTCATTGAAGAAAGTTGGTGCCATCGCAAGGAAAAAAACACGATTGCCTTTAAGGTGATATGTTGTATCAAGCTCGTTTGATAAGTCTAACAATACCTTATATGATTCTTTGTTCGTAACATCGTGTGAACGATAATAAAAATGGGAAACGAACGCTTGGATGTGTGATTTATCGGCAATAGATGCAATCGAAGAAGCAACACGTTCGCGGAACAAAGCGTCGGTTAACTGGCGACGTGCAGTACCAATAACGGCGAAATTTTCTTTCAAAAATCCTTTTGCATACAAACGGTAGATAGCAGGATATAATTTGCGGTTAGCTAAATCGCCTGTGCCACCAAATATTGTAATCAGTGCTGTTTCTTCAGTAATTTTAGTCATATCGGTAAGCCTTCTTTCATTCTCATTTTAATGCGTTTTTGCTTGCACTTATTAATATAACACGAAAGCGAAAAGTCGGATAGTCAACAATCTTGAAAAAAATAAAATTATTCAAAAAAACGGCACAGGCAACACTGTAAGCGTTACCATAGCTACGTGTTGATAACACACATTAAATTTATTATTACGGCGAAAATTATGGTAAAATAAGACGTAAACCTTACATCAGAGAAAAGAGGCAAGACAAAATGGAAATTACTTTTTTAGGCACAGGTGCAGGGGTACCTGCCAAAACACGCAATGTGAGTGCGATTGCCTTGCAGTTGCTAGATGAACGCAGCACATGGTGGCTATTTGACTGTGGTGAAGCAACCCAACATCAACTGCTGAAAAGCACATTGAAGCCAGGTAAAATTGAAAAAATCTTTATTTCTCACCTTCATGGTGATCATATTTTTGGCTTGCCCGGTTTGCTGAGCAGTCGTTCGTTCCAAGGTGGTGACACGACCTTAACGGTCTATGGACCAAAAGGAATACGAGCCTTTATCGAAACGAGCCTCCGTGTCTCGCAAACACATTTAGCCTATCCGTTAGTAATAGAAGAAATCACACCCGGAATTGTCTTCCAAGATGAACAGTTTAAGGTTGAGACGGCCTTGTTAAGTCATGGAATCGATAGTTACGGCTATAGAATAGAAGAAACCGATAAAATTGGTAAATTAGATGTGGCGGCCTTAAAAGCATTAGGCATTAAACCGGGCCCGATTTTCAAAGACATTAAAGACGGGAAGACTGTAACATTAGCCGATGGTACGACGATTGTGGGTAAGGATTTTGTTGGCGAATCAGTCAAAGGGCGTGTGGTAACAATCTTAGGGGATACACGACCGACTGAAAATTCAGTCAAACTGGCGGAACAGGCCAATGTCCTTGTTCATGAAGCAACCTTTGAAGCGGATAAGAGCAAAATGGCACGGGCTTATTTTCATTCATCAACCACGCAGGCAGCGACAATTGCGGCTAAGGCAAACGCCAAACACTTATTGTTAACACATATTTCATCCCGTTACCTCTATGATGATCTAAACAAATTGGCACAAGAAGCCCGTGAAGTCTTTGAACAGACCGATATAGCGGATGATTTTATGACCTTTGATGTGCCTTACATTGTAGGTGAAGACTGATGCAGATTGAAACAGTTATCGTGACAGGCGCTTCGAGCGGTGTTGGTCATGTTGTGGCGGAACAATTACTCGCACAAGGTAAACGAGTCATTTTAATGGCGCGTCGAACAGAGCCAATGGTGGTATTAGCCAATCAATACCGGGGGCAAGCTCATGTGTATCAATGCGATGTCAGTGTCGCGCAACAAGTGGTAGAGACGATACAAATGGTGCTTGAACGCTTTCCGGTGATTGATGCGATTGTTCATTGTGCTGGTTTTGGGATATTTGCCAATGCAGTCGATACAACAATCGAACAAGTGGAAGGAATGCTGCTCACCAATGTTAGTGGGGGGATTCATTTGAACCAACTATTACTACCACAGTTTAAGCAACAAGGCTATGGGCATATTATGATGATTGCTTCGGTTGCTGGCAAAATCGGGACACCGAAGTCAAGCGTCTATGCGGCCAGTAAGTTTGCGCTTGTTGGTTATACGGATGCGTTGCGGATGGAAGTGGCTGGCGACGGTATCTACGTGACAACGATTAACCCTGGCCCAATTGAAACACCATTTTTTGAGATTGCTGATCCATCGGGCGAATATTTGAAAAACATCGCTCGCTTTAGCTTAACACCAGAGCAGGTAGCGTCGAAAATGGTGCGTTGCCTTGGGAAGAAAAAGCGCGAGGTAACCCTCCCGTTAACGATGGCGTTTGCCGCCCGAGTTCATGCGTTTTTTCCGCGGACAGTGGAGGCAATTGCGAAACCTTTCTTCTTGAAAAAATAGTAAAGTAGCAGTGATAGTCGTGATGTACAAACCTGACGTGACATGTTAAACTACTAGAACATATGTTCGAGTTTGAGGAGTTGGTGAGATGAAACGACAACGTAAAATTATTCATATCGATATGGATTGCTTTTTTGCGCAGGTGGAACAAACTGACCACCCGGAATTGAAAGGCAAGCCTGTTGTTATCGCTAGCGACCCCCGTGTATCAAAGCGTGGGGTTGTTTCGACAGCATCATATGAGGCCCGTACCTTTGGTGTCCATTCGGCGATGTCGAGTGTTGAAGCGTTAAAACTTTGTCCACAAGCAATTTTTATCCCGCCACGGATGGCACGTTATCAAGAAGTGTCACTCAAAATTCGTGAAATCTTTAGCCGTTACACCGATCAAATTGAGCCGTTATCTTTGGATGAAGCGTACTTAGATGTCACCGAAAACAAACGCAATGAACGATCAGCGAGCCGCCTAGCACAACAAATTCAAGCGACAATCTATGATGAACTGCAGTTAACCTCGTCGGCGGGTGTCTCTTATAATAAATTCATTGCTAAACTAGCCTCAGATTACCAAAAGCCAGCGGGTCGAACAGTCATCACGCCTGAGCAAGCCTTGGCTTTTCTTGCGCAGCTCCCGATTGATGATTTTTATGGTGTTGGTCAGGTGACCGCCGAAAAAATGCACACCCTTGGCATTCATACGGGGGCAGACTTATATGAGTGGCGTGAATGGGATTTAATCATGCAGTTTAAAAAACGGGGGTATCAATTGTATCGGCTTGTGAGGGGGATTGATGACTCGCCGGTGCGAACAGCGCGTGAACGTAAGTCGCTAGGACGAGAAACGACCTTTTCGGCCGATGTGATTGATGAACAACAACTGCAACTCACCTTACGTCATTTTGCACAAAAGATAGCGCAAACCTTAACTGAGAAGCAGCTGAGCACCCAAACAATCGTCTTGAAAATTCGTTACAGTGATTTTTCAACTGAAACAAAACGACTCACATTGCCACTGCGGCTCAGTGAAAGTCATGAACTTTATTTTTATGGCCTCCAAATATTTGAAGAGATGTGGACGCAACAACCGGTGCGGCTGATTGGCTTAACAGTTACTAACTTGGCAACGAGACACTATGAGAACTTACGATTGAAAGGGCTATAAAAAGGGGTGTTACAATGGAACGGTGCGAAGGGTTAATTATTCGCGTGATGGATTATCGTGAATCCGATAAAATTATCCGTTTATACACAAAAGAGCATGGCAAAATCAGTTTGGTGGCACGCGGTGCAAAAAAAAGCAACAGTCGGATTGCTGCTGTCACACAGCTGTTTACCTATGGTGAATTCATGTACTTTGGCAACAAAGGATTAGGCACAATTCAACAAGGGGAAGTGATTGAACGCTTCCCGCTCATTTCACAAGATATTTTTACGACAGCGTATGCATCCTACTGTGTCGACTTACTCGATAAGGCGATTGAGGAACGAGAGCCCAATCCGGCCTTATTTTCGTTGATTTATCAAGTGATTGAAAAAATGGCTGCTGGTGAAAATGCACACGTCATTAGTCAAATCTTCGAATTGAAGATGCTTAATGTATTAGGACATTATCCTGAGTTTCGTGGTTGTGTCTTAACAGGTGAGACAGAGGGTCCGTTTGATTTTTCAATCAAACACAATGGTTTAATTTCACGTCGTTGTTTTGATGAGGACCCGAATCGTTTGCAGTTGTCTGATAAGGTGATTCGTTTACTGCGGCTGTATTATTTAATTGACTTTAACCGTCTGGGTAAAATTGATGTGAACGATGAGGTAACGAAACAAGTCCAATGGGCGATTGATACGTATTATAATGAAGTGTCTGGTTTGAATTTAAAAACAAAACGCTTTTTAAATCAAATGTCTGACTGGGGCTCCCAAATGAAAGTGGACACGTCTGAGGCAGCGCCACCTGAATGATGCTAAATGAGCTGTTATGATTGACAATAATACTATTTTATCGTATATTTAAAGACGTATATAGAAGCAATGAAGAGCAGTAGTAGCAATTTAAACCAGTTTCAGTGAGTATGGGATAGTGTGAACCATATAACATGGCGATTGTGAAGGCAGCTTGGAGCTTAGTTTATTGAGGTGGATGATAGTTATATCATCAAGTAGGGTGGAACCGCGATGTTTATCGTCCCTATGTTAGTCATTGTGATTAGCATAGGGGCTTTTTTGCGCCTTATCCACGATGCAAAAAAACAATTACCGAAGGAGAATGTCAAATGAATGTACAAAAAATGATCCAAACATTGCAAGCTTATTGGTCAGAACAAAACTGTCTCTTGCTTCAATCGTATGATGTCGAAAAAGGGGCGGGTACCATGAGTCCTTATACGTTCTTACGCGCTATTGGACCAGAACCATGGGCAGCTTGTTATGTTGAACCTTCACGTCGACCAGATGATGGCCGTTATGGTGAAAATCCTAACCGTCTGTTCCAACATCATCAATTCCAAGTGGTGATTAAACCTTCACCAGCGAACATCCAAGAATTATACTTAGGTTCGTTAGCTGCGATTGGTATTGACCCATTAAAACATGATATTCGCTTTGTCGAAGATAACTGGGAAAACCCGTCAATGGGTTGTGCTGGACTTGGGTGGGAAGTTTGGCTCGATGGTATGGAAATCACACAGTTTACCTATTTTCAACAAGTCGGTGGCTTAGAATGTTCACCCGTCACTAGTGAAATCACGTATGGTATCGAACGTCTGGCATCATACATTCAAGATAAAGAAAGCGTATTTGACTTAGAATGGCATGATGGTGTGACTTACCGTATGTTATTCGGTCAAGCAGAATATGAGCACTCAAAATATGCCTTTGAAACATCAAATCAAGAAATGCTTTTAGCAAATTTTGCGAGTTTTGAACAAGAAGCATTGACGCAATTAGAATTGGGTCTGGTTCACCCAGCCTATGATTACATTCTTAAATGTTCACATACCTTTAACCTCTTAGATGCACGTGGTGCGGTCTCTGTCACGGAACGCGCTAACTACATTAGCCGTATTCGTAAATTGGCCCGTACGGTTGCTAAAACATACGTGGCAGAGCGTGAAAAATTGGGCTTCCCAATGTTGAAAAAGGAGGACAAATAAGATGACTCAAGATATTTTATTAGAAATTGGTTTAGAAGAAATGCCCGCCAAATATGTCCAAGCATCAGAAATACAGTTGAAAGAACATGTTGAAGCATGGTTAGCCGAAAAAGGATTAGCCTATGAAGCGGTTGCTTCTTTTTCAACACCGCGTCGTTTAGCAGTTACAGTTAAAGCTGTTGCACCGTCACAAGCCGACAGCGAAGATGAAGTGCGTGGCCCGGCCCGTAAAACAGCACAAGATGAAAATGGTGACTGGTCACGTGCAGCCCAAGGTTTCGTGCGTGGACAAGGTTTAACAACCGACGATATCTTCTTCAAAGAATTAAAAGGAACAGAATATGCCTTTGTTAATAAAAAAACAGTCGGTGTTGCCACAGCTGATTTATTAAAAGAATGGGATAAAATTATCTTAGGCCTAAACTTCCCTGTTAATATGCACTGGGCAAATCACCACACTAAATACATCCGTCCGATTCATTGGATCGTTGCCCTTTATGGCGATACTGTCATTCCGTTCTCAATTTTAGATGTAACGACAGGTCGAACAACGCGCGGACATCGTTTCTTAGGACATGAGATTGACATCACGTCAGCAGCAACTTATGAAACGCAGTTAAAAGAAGTATTTGTTATTGCTCAACAAGCAGAGCGACGCCAACTGATTGCTGACCAAATTGCGGACCTTGCGTCTGTAAAAAACTGGAACGTGCCAATCGATGCCGACCTCCTTGAAGAAGTAACGAATTTAGTTGAATATCCGACCGTTTTATTTGGTAATTATGAAGAAAATTATTTAGACTTACCAGCGGACGTTTTAATTACGATTATGCGTGAGCACCAACGGTACTTCCCTGTCATGGCACATGACGGTCAGTTATTGCCGTTCTTTATTACCGTTCGAAATGGGAATGCGGAACATTTAGAGACCGTTGCTAAAGGAAACGAAAAAGTACTCCGTGCACGTTTGTCGGATGGCGAGTTCTTCTATCAAGAAGATCAAAAAATCACGATTGCGGCAGCACTTGAAAAATTGAAAAAAATCACCTTCCATCAAAAAATTGGTACGATGTCTGACAAAATTGAACGTGTTGGTTTAGTTGCAACGAAGCTTGCGGGCTTATTCAACTTTAGTGCAAGCGAAATCGCGGATGTTCAACGTGCAGCTGCTATTTATAAGTTTGACTTAGTGACCAACTTAGTCGGTGAATTCCCTGAATTACAAGGCGAGATGGGTGCTAAATATGCTTTGTTGCAAGGAGAAAACGAAGTCGTTGCAACTGCGATTCGGGAGTCATACATGCCAACAAGCTCAGAAGGCGAATTGCCTGCTACAAAAGTAGGGGCGTTACTTGCCTTAGCAGATAAATTAGAAACATTAGGTGCCTTCTTCTCAGTTGATATGATTCCAACCGGTTCGAATGATCCGTTTGCCTTGCGACGTGCGATGATTGGTGTGGTACGGATTTTAATTGATCAACGCTGGGAATTACCATTCGATGGTACGGTACGTGATATTATTACATTAGAAGAAGCAGCCGGTGTCAAAGTGATGCCAATCGATGAAACCGTCTTGAAATTCAACCAATTTTTAGCGCGTCGTCTTCGTAATTTATTAGCTAATGATGATGTTCGTCATGATTTAATTGAAGCAGCCGTTGCTGGAGAAACAAATGATTTAGCACAGCTATTTGAGCGTGCAGCAGCCTTAAACAAGGTTAGCCAAGCAGACTGGTTCCGTCCAACAGTTGAGGCCTTGACACGGGTGATGAACCTTGCACGTAAATTGGATAAAACCGTAACTATTGATGAAACATTGTTTGAAAACGAGAGTGAGCAAGCGCTGTATCGCGAAATTAAAACGGTTAAAGCAGCCTTTGCAGCCGCATCATCAACCGAAAAATTAACCGTCTTGAAACAATTACAACAACCGATTGCTCGTTTCTTTGAAAATACACTTGTAATGGTCGACGACGAAGCGATTCGTACAAACCGCTTAGCGATGCTTGCTGAATTGAATAATATCGTCGCTCGTTTTGCTAAATTTGATGCGATTATCGTGAAATAAAAATATTTTCACAAATTAAAAGGGTTTTTGGAATAGCTAGCGAATAATACTATTATGGTCTATCTAAGTGAACAAAAACCCTCTTTTTAGGAGGGAGCCACAATGCGAATGATATCATTGATTATTGTTGATGCCGATGCGTGTCCTGTAAAGGAGGAAGTGCTGGCCTTAACAGCGCCATTAAATATACCAGTAACCTTTGTGGCCTCTTATAATCATTTTTCAGTTAACCGTACAGGTAATTGGGTGTTTGTTGATACGACCAAAGAAGCAGCCGATTTAAAAATCGTTAATCTAACGACTGCAACAACCTTAGTCATCACTCAAGACATTGGCTTGGCCAGTCTCTTGTTGGCAAAGGCAGCGCTCGTCATTAACCAATACGGACTTATCTATGATGTGAATACGATTGATGCTAGCCTCGAACGGCGTTATTTAGCAGCTAAACAACGGCGACAAGGGGTTCATTCAAAAGGTCCAAAGGCATTTACTACAGCTGATCGTCACATGTTTAAGCAACGGTTTTCTAACTATTTACAAACTAATGAATGAAATGATGTGGTCCTAAATGTCTAATCGAATACCAGAAGAATTATTAACCCGTATTCAGCAAGAGAACGATATTGTCGATGTCGTCAGTGACTATGTTCAATTAAAAAAACAAGGGCGTAATTACAGTGGCCTTTGTCCGTTTCATAATGAAAAAACACCGTCTTTTTCAGTTTCACCAGAAAAGCAAATTTTCCATTGTTTTGGCTGTGGTAAAGGTGGTAATATGTTCACTTTTATTATGGAGTCTGAAGGTATTACGTTCCAGGAGGCTGCCATTCGCTTGGCCGAGCAAAGTCATTTGCCTATCGGCGATTTAAAAGTAGCACAATCGCCAACAAATGAACCGTATGATGCTAACAATCAAACAGATGATACGCATGCAATGATTGAAGCGCATGCGCTTGTGTCACAGCTATATCATTACATCTTAACGAGTACAGAAGAAGGCACGGAGGCGCTTAACTACCTCCATGACCGGGGCTTGAATGACGAGGTCATCCGTCAATTCAACATTGGCTTTGCCCCTAAAAGTTGGGAATTAGTCACTGCCTTTTTAGAAAAACGCGATTTTGATCAACATGTGATGATTGATGCCGGCTTACTCGCACGACGTGACGATGGCAACGCCGTTGATCGTTTTCGTGAACGGATAATGTTTCCAATTACAAACGACCGCGGTCAAACAATTGCGTTTTCTGGTCGGTTATTACCCGGTGTCGAAGGTCCTAAATACTTAAACAGTCCTGAAACAGCCCTCTTTAATAAACGTGAGACGTTGTTTAACTTTGCTAACGTGCGAAAAGAAATCCGTCAAACAAAGGCTGTGACAGTCTTTGAAGGGTTTATGGATGTTATTGCAGCCAGTCAAGCGGGTATAACAAATGGAGTGGCCTCAATGGGAACGGCCTTAACACCAGAACATATCTCGAAGCTGAAACGTGTGACAAATCGCGTCATTGTATGCTACGATGGTGATTCGGCAGGTTTAAATGCGACGTATAAAGCGGTGCAACTATTACAAGAAGCCCGTGGCATGCAGGTGAAGATTATCTCGTTACCCGAAAAATTAGACCCGGATGAATATATTCAAACAAAAGGGGTCGTAGCTTTTAAAGATTTTTATGAACAACAGCAAATAGAGTGGCCATTATTTCTAATGCGCTACTTGAGTTTAGCAACGGATTTATCACAGGCTGATGAAGTGGCACATTATGTAGAACAAGTGCTTACTGAGATTAACCGGATTGAAAATCCGATTGAAAAAGAAGTGTACTTGGCTGAATTGAATCAACGAACACAGATTGATAAAGCTGTCTTACGGCAACAATTAGCACAGCGGCAGCCTCAACCACAGTACGAAGAATTTGCCTTTCAACCACAAGAGCAACGCCTGGTGAAACGCACGGCATTGGATAAGTTGGAACGATTTATCATCCGGATGATGTTGAAAGATACACATTTCTTCGACCAAGCACAGCAAAAGTTTGAACAGCAATCACTGGTGTTTTATCATGATGACTATCAAGCGATGTATACCTATTTATTACCGTATTATCTTGAAGGTCATCCCGCCGATGTGTCGCAATTTTTACTTAATGTAAAAGATGAACGAGTCAAAGACTTGATTGTGGCGATGGAGATGGAAGAAATGCCCGATGCTGAAGAACTGGATATCGATGAATGTTGTTCGCAGTTGACTAAACTGCAACAAGTACAAGATTTCAAACGATTAAAACAAGCGCAAATTGATGCGATTAATGCCAATGATAGCGAGCAAGTCCGTACCATTTCACTTGCGATAATTGCAAAAAAACGCGCATTAGATAGGCTTTAAAATCAGAGGAGGAATTCCATAGTGGTAAAAAAAGCAGTAGCGAAAAAATTAACGTTGGAAGAAACAAAAGCGGAATTACTAGTACGAGGAAAAAAAGATGATACACTCACATATGACGAAGTGGCTAAACAACTCGCACCCTTTGATTTAGATGTTGAAGTATTAGATGAGTTCATTGAACATTTAACAAGTGAAGGTGTTGAGTTATCTGATGAACCAGCACCCGTAGAAAAAGATGAAAAAATTAACATTGCAGACCTTAGTGTGCCTGCAGGTGTTAAAATCAATGACCCTGTACGAATGTACTTAAAAGAAATTGGTCGTGTCGATCTTTTAACAGGGCCCGAAGAAGTAGCCTTAGCAAAACGTATTGAAGCCGGTGACCTTGAAGCTAAGGCACAATTAGCAGAAGCTAACTTACGTTTAGTTGTATCGATAGCGAAACGTTATGTTGGTCGTGGAATGTTATTCCTTGATTTAATCCAAGAAGGTAACATGGGCTTAATGAAAGCTGTTGAGAAATTTGATTTCTCTAAAGGCTTTAAATTTAGTACGTATGCGACTTGGTGGATTCGTCAAGCAATCACCCGTGCCATTGCCGATCAAGCACGTACAATTCGTATACCAGTGCATATGGTTGAAACAATCAATAAATTAATCCGTGTCCAACGTCAATTGTTGCAAGACTTAGGTCGTGAACCTTCACCAGAAGAAATCGGTGAAGAAATGGACTTAACAACTGAAAAAGTACGTGAAATCCTTAAAATCGCACAAGAGCCTGTCTCATTAGAAACACCGATTGGTGAAGAAGATGATTCACATCTCGGTGATTTTATCGAGGATCAAGACGCAACATCGCCGGCAGAACATGCAGCCTATGAATTGTTAAAAGAACAATTGGAAGATGTACTTGACACCTTAACTGACCGTGAAGAAAACGTTCTACGTCTTCGTTTTGGTCTAGACGATGGTCGTACACGTACGTTAGAAGAAGTAGGGAAAGTCTTTGGCGTGACCCGTGAACGTATTCGTCAAATCGAAGCGAAAGCATTACGTAAATTACGTCATCCAAGCCGTAGTAAACAATTGAAAGATTTCTTAGAATAAGCAATTTTAAAACCGTAGGGCCAAAAGGGTTCTGCGGTTTTTTTTGTTGTAGTGAGTTCTAATTAGTTGATGCTTAGTATTAGGCTATGTTATATTTTAATAAGCAATGACCATTTACAATGTCAATAGTTTTATGTGAATGGCATCCGATTTGTTAGATAAAAGACAATAAGCAACTGATCGAAGTAACTTTCATCAATTAGGAGGGAAGAAGGGTGTACACGAGGGGGGCCACAAGGTATGACAGAGTACCTTGTTCAAGTGGTGAAGCGAATGTTGCCCATCAATTACCAACTGTCTGCTATCGTAGAAGCAACGGGACTCACAGAAGAACGGCTTAAACAAATAGCGCGATTGTAACATCCAATTTGACAATGTGCATCTAAGAACACAACCACAAGTTACACAGTTGACCAAACGACAGTGAAAAGGAGCGGTGATGAATGATGCGAATAAAACAATTGTTCCGTCGGTACAGTCTTTTGCGGGTGCTGATTAGTTTATCGTTAACATTCTATATTGTTGTGTTTGTGCCATCAATAGTAAAGGCAAGTCATTCACAGGAAGTTGATGTCACTCGTGTTGAATCGGGCCCTATTGCTGGTGGGTATTGGATTAGAGGCTATCAATGGGCATGGCCATTAGAACAGATTATTTCTGAATATAAACATTACACGAAACGATCACATGCGAGTGTTGTTAATGGGAATGGTACCTATCATAGTGGTGGCTGGACAAAGAGTAGTAATCAGTTTAGCCGAGCGAAAGCGAATTGGATACCGTGGGGTACAAATAAAGCCTACTATGATAGCAAAAAATAAATGGTGAGCGTTTTAGATGACAGTCTAGAACGCTTTTTTGAGGAGGGCTTTATGAAAAAAATCATTTTTGTCGTGTTGTGTTTACAAATGACATTATTGAGTGTGTTGTTTATCACGGTAGCAAAGCAGCAAAGTCGTCAGCAACTATTGTATGATGGTGTCACAATAATGAGTCTAAATACAACTGAAGTAGCAGGGGATGTGTCCTCTCAAATTATAGCGGCGGCTAATCAAACAAACATCACTTTAGCGGTGTATATTCATCCTGATAAACAGACGCAATACATTTTAACGAATGATGTAACACTAGCACAACGTCTATCAATTAAGATACCTGAATTTACAAATACGAATGCTTTTATTAGTTCACAACAGACCGGTGAAGCCTTACAAAAGGGGCGTTTCCGCCTGTTTGATCAATCACTGTTATTAAAGATATATCCGATTGAAGGGAATCAGAACTATCAGCCGTCTGGTTTATACTATCTGTTCACAACGGATCAGTCGCAAATTAATCAGTTTACAGCTTTATTAACACCGCTTGGTATTAGTGTGAATCCAGGCATGATTGATACACAAGCGCAGCTGTGGATGCAACAACTTTTACAGCACTGGGATTGGCTGTTACTTAACCTATTAGTGTGTTTAGCGCTCGTTGTTATCATCCTACATGATGGTTTTGTACAACAACGGACTCGCTATTTGTTGAGTTTACAAGGGCAGTCTAAGTGGCAAATTTGGTTGTATAGTATCACTCGTTTGCGATGGCCGTTTGTAAGTGCTGTCTTGTTGACAATCTGTCTCTGTCTGTTATGGCAGTGGTCACAGGTGGGCACTGCCTATAGTCTAACTGTGATTGGTCTTTGTCTGTTAGCAATTGCACTGACAGGCAGCGTTTTTATGTTTCTTCTTAGTTTAATCAGTGTACTCAATCAAGGTGTATTAGCCGATGTAAGCGGTAAACGACCGGTTAAACGTCTTTTTGCGCTTTATTTAGGATTGAAACTTTGTTTTTTAGCGTTAATGGCTGGTCTGGCACATGTTTATGTGCTCAATCAAACGGTGTTGACCACCGCTTTGGCCGAAACAGCTGATTGGGAAAAAATGCGTGGTATTTATACACCGGTCCAGAGCTATGTTGGACAAGATAAACGTAAAATCGAAGCAACTAACAGTAGCAAATTGAAGAAGTTGTATGAAGAAATGCGTCTACAAGGTGGTTTTTTAATTGTGTCACGAGATTATCTTCCGACCGACTCGCGTGACGAAAAGACCTTTCTCGCTGAGCATAATCCACGTCGAATCAATCCTGACGAACGCAAGGTTATCCTTGATTTGAACTATTTAACAAGGCACCCGGTCACAAGTCAGGCCCACTCAATTGCCGATGAGGTTATTTGGGATGAGAATGTCCGAAATGTACTCGTGCCCCAACAGTATAAGTACCGCGAAGCTGAGCTCAACCGGCTTTTTTTAGCTGATTTCACTTTTGGGCGGGTTGATTTAATGGCTTATTATGAGGAATTCAGCGGTTTGCCTATTACAGCGCACAACACCGCCGATTTAGCTGTCAATCTGATTTACGTTGACGATAAGCAGCCTTATTTTTCGTATGGCAACGACCTCCCTTTATGGTTACCGAATGCATTCGCCATTGTTGAAACGGGTAATACAAGCCCGCTCGACTACAGTTGGTATTTTTCAGGTAACGTCTATTTTGAAGCCCATGGTGATCCATATGCCACGCTTTTTCCAGCGATTCAACGAACGAACACGGAGGAGTTAATTCGCAGTGTTAGCTCGGTCTATCATCGCAAGGGGTTTATTATTCAACTGCTTAATGAAAATCAAGTGAAAATTGGCTTGTTTGTCGCACTGCTAATTGGGAGCTCTTTCTTACTAACGTATACCTTAACAGCCCTTTATTTTAAACGGAATCAACGACGGATTATGATTGCCCACTGCCATGGTGATTCATACGGACAAATACATCGCCGCTTTTTCACGTTACTCCTTAGTTTAAATGGGGTGTTATTAGTGGTGATAGCGCTGCAAGCAGACGTGAACGTACTGGTGAGTTTTTGCTGTTACGTGTTGTTAGAAGCCTTGTTGATATATGGTCTGCACCGCTACTATGAAAAGCGTCAATTGGCGGAGAACTTTAAGAGGGGGAGTTAAAATGATTGAAGCGCAAAAACTGACGAAAAAATTTGGTGATCACGTGGTCATCCAGCCGCGTTCATTCACAATTGCCGCGGGAGCGTTTGTTGTTATTACGGGACCGAGTGGCTCGGGTAAAACAACCTTGTTAAACATATTATCTCTGTTAGAGCAACCGAGTGGCGGTGTGCTGAGACATCAAGGGCGAAGTCATTTGTCGCGCCGGGAGATACGACAATTAAAACGGGATGACTACGCCTATTTGTTTCAAAACTATGGTCTGATTGAAGAAGAATCGGTCTCGTTAAATTTGCGGATGGCAATGAGGGGCGTCGGCAAATACGAGCAGACAAAGCGGATGGACCAAGCCTTGCAAACGGTCGGTTTACAAGGTTACGAACAGCGCCCTGTTTTTCAATTAAGTGGTGGGCAACAACAACGCGTTGCACTAGCTCGTGTGCTTGTTAAACAAGCGCGGTGTATTTTTGCGGATGAGCCCACTGGCAATTTGGATGAGTCGAACCGCGAACGGGTGTTTCGTCTGCTTAAAGGTTTGCATGCGAACGGGACAACCATTATTTTAGTGACGCATGATCCCTATATGGCAAAACTGGCGACGAAAACTATCAACCTATCGAGAAACTAGAGGTGATCATATATAGCAATACGATGTTTAGCGGTATACGCAATTATCATTGCACTTAATTAATAGCCTGAGCTGAAATTAATCGCACTCGTTGGTTCAGCTAAAATGAGCAACCGTGGCATATTTGCTAAAATGAATTTGCCTCATAAGGTCAGGTTCAATTTGAAGATAGCATCCCAATCAGAGTGGTGGAAGGATAAATGATTACAGTGAAAAAGGCTCCTCAATCGAACAGAGGAGCCAAATAGTAGCGCAACAGTTAAAGTTTGTTATAATAAACAGTGGCAGAAATCAATGGTGTTTGTGATTACACGAATCAGGCGATTTTGTCTTTTTCGTGCGTAAGGAAAAGGTTTCAGGTACCATATCGATGCCACCAGGGTGAAGCGGTTGGCATTTAATAATACGTTTCAAGGCTAAGTAGCCCCCTTTAATGGCACCGAATTTTTGTACCGCCTCAAGTCCATAAGTCGAACAGGTCGGGTAAAAACGGCAACTAGGTGGAAACAATGGTGAAATTAATTTACGGTAACCTTTAATTAAAAATAAGAAGATGTGTTTCAAGCGAATCAACCTTTCAAACGTTTCATATGCGTTTATTGTACCTTAAAATAAACAATCTGACGTCTGTTTTGATTGGTGATTATGCAAAAAAGGGGAATGACAATGATAGAATATACCGATTTAACAGGTGAACAAGTAAAAATGACTTTTCAAAAAGATGGACTGGGCACGGATATAAAAGATATTTTAGTTATACCATACTTAGGCGACAACAATTGGCTTTTAACCGAGAATATCGTGCGCGGTCTGGAATTTCCTGGTGGTAAAATCGATCCAGGTGAATCGATTGTGACGGCAGTTAAACGTGAGTTATGGGAAGAAACAGGAGTCCATCTAACCCCGGCCGATCAGTGGCATTTCATTGCCGATTATCAATTTAAGGATAAGAAGCGGGGACACGTGATTAAACGAGCATACGTTATTGAGCTTGCGACTTATATCGAAGCACCGATTCCAGCTGAGTTCGAAACGATAGCGGTGCATCAGTTAACGACAGTCGATTACGAACAATTTGATGCGGCACGCCTAAGCTTTTACATGAAAGATGCGGGGATGGCGACACTGTGGCAAAAAGCAAAGCAAATTGTCGGCTGTTAATTTAAGGCATTGACAAGGTAAAGGTAGTTTGAGATAATAAGCACATATCATGATGAAACAATTATGAATCTTATCAAGAGTGGTTGAGGGACTGGCCCTGTGAAACCCAGCAGCCTACACAAAAGTGTAAGGTGCTAACCTGTGGCAAGATAGTGTACTATCTTGGACGATAAGAGCAAAGGTATAGCTATAAGTCTGCTATGTTACCTTTTCTCTTTGCGGAGAAAAGGTTTTTTTTATGCGTATTTATCACGGGATACAGAGGATGATATAAGCGTTTCACGAGTGATAATTAAAAATAATGGAGGAATAACAATGACAAAAAACCGTCATCTTTTTACATCAGAATCAGTAAGTGAAGGACACCCAGACAAAATGGCCGATCAAATTTCGGATGCGATTTTGGATGCCATCTTGGCAAAAGACCCAATGGCTCGCGTAGCCTGTGAAACAACAGTTACAACAGGAATTGTGCTCGTTGCAGGGGAAATTTCAACGACAACCTACGTTGACATTCCTGCCGTTGTACGTCAAACGATTAAAGAAATCGGCTATACCCGTGCAAAATACGGCTTCGATGCCTCAACTTGTTCGGTCTTAACAGCAATCGATGAACAATCACGAGACATTGCTCAAGGCGTTGACGAAGCTAAAGAAAGTCGCGATGGTGAAATGAACGATGACGAAATTGACGCTATCGGAGCAGGAGATCAAGGCTTGATGTTCGGTTTCGCAACAAATGAAACAGAAGAATTAATGCCACTTCCTATTTCGTTAGCACACCGTTTAGCTCGTCGTGTAGCGCAACTACGGAAAGAAAACATCGTTGATTATTTACGTCCGGATTCAAAAACACAGGTAACTGTTGAGTACAATGAAGATAATACACCGCAACGTGTCGATACAATTGTTATTTCAACACAGCATCATCCAGACGTGTCGCAAGAACAAATTCATGCGGATATGCGTGAACTTGTGATTAACGAAGTCATTCCGGCTGAATTAATTGATGAGGATACGAAATACTTTATTAACCCAACTGGTCGTTTCGTTATCGGTGGGCCACAAGGGGACTGTGGTTTAACGGGTCGTAAAATCATTGTCGATACTTACGGTGGTTATGCCCGTCATGGTGGTGGTGCTTTCTCAGGTAAGGATGCTACTAAAGTCGATCGTTCAGGTGCTTATGCTGCGCGTTATGTTGCTAAAAACATCGTAGCAGCTGGACTGGCAGACAAGGTTGAAGTGCAGGTTGCTTATGCAATTGGTGTCGCTAAACCGGTATCAATTTCAATCAATACATACGGTACAAGCAACTACTCTGAAGATCAGTTGATTGAAGCGGTTAATGCAACGTTTGACCTGCGACCAGCTGGTATTATTAAGATGCTTGACTTACGCCGCCCAATCTATCGTCAAACAGCTGCATACGGTCACTTCGGTCGTCTTGACTTAGACTTGCCGTGGGAAAAAACAAATCGTATGAACGCGCTTAAAACAGCACTCACAGCAAATAGCTAACCAATCTTTTATTCGATAATTAATCTCTTTTCACAACCGTTCATTATGAATGATACTGTGTGAAGAGATTTTTATCTTTCAGGAGGCTTGCAGATGAAGAGGGACTTAAAAGGTAAATGGTTCGAATTATTACAAATGGCTGAACAAGAACCTTATTTTCAGCAACTGCAACAATTTTTAGCGACACAATACACCGATGAGGTGGTTTATCCGCCTCGGGAGTTGGTTTTTAAAGCGTTGGAACTGACACCGTTTGAAACGGTTAAGGTTGTAATTTTAGGGCAAGATCCTTACCATGGTGCCAATCAGGCAGAAGGTTTGAGCTTTTCAGTTAAAAGCGGTTTGCCTGTGCCTCCGTCATTACGGAATATTTATAAAGAATTAGCTGATGATCTTGCAATACCGGTGCCAACCGATGGCAGTTTAAGTAATTGGGCGACACAGGGTGTCTTGTTACTTAATACGGTTTTGACAGTCAGGGCGCATCAACCTAATTCACATAAACAACAAGGGTGGGAACAATTCACAGACAGTTTAATTGCTGCCTTAAATGAACGAGAACAACCCGTTGTCTTTATTTTATGGGGCAAGCCGGCCCAACAAAAGCGCCAACAAATTGACACTGAGCGTCATTTTATTATTGAAGGGCCTCATCCAAGCCCATTGTCGTCGTATCGTGGCTTTTTTGGAAGCAAGCCATTCTCGCAAACGAATGCGATTTTGGAGAATATCGGAGTGGAACCGATTGATTGGTCATGTCTTAAACAAGAACCGATTAATCAACAGGGAACACTGCTATAAAGTTGTGATAAATCGCGTAATTGCTCGATTATCTGCGTCGTGATGCTAGTGTTTAGGGGCTTAAATGTGCTATTATTAGGATAGTTATTGACAAAAAGATTAAATTACAAGGTAGTTTACGTATAGGAGAGAAAAATATGTGTGGATTTATAGGATGTATTGATAATAAACCAGTGGCAATCTCAGCTGATGATAAAGCAATCTTTGAAAAAATGAATCAATTTATTGAACACCGCGGCCCAGATGATGAAGGGTATTTTTATGAAAATCATGTGGCGATGGGTTTTCGTCGTCTAAGTATTGTCGATGTTGAAAATGGTCACCAACCATTAGCTTATGATGATGGTCGCTATTGGATATTATTCAATGGTGAGGTGTATAACCATGTCGAATTACGGGCACAATTAATCGCTAAAGGTCATACCTTTAAAACAGAAAGTGACACAGAAGTCATTATTGCGATGTACGCCGAGTATAAAGAAGAAGCCGTGAAACAATTACGTGGTATGTTTGGTTTTATGATTTGGGACCGAGAAGAAAAAACAGCCTTTATTGCTCGTGACCATATTGGAATTAAGCCAGTTAACTACGTTGAAGTAGGCGATAAATTATACGTGGGTTCCGAGAAAAAAAGTCTGTTGTTAGCGATGGATAAACAAGCGATTGATGATGTCAGTCTGCAACATTACATGACCTATCAATTTGTACCAGAGCCGGCTTCAATGATTAAAGAGGTACATGCCTTAGAGCCTGGTCATTATATGATTAAAAGAATGAACGAACCACTCGAAATTAAAGCATATTGGAAACCAACCTTTGCACCGGTTGATAAACCAGAAACAGAGTATGTCAAAGAATTACGTGAAGCATTATTGGATTCTGTCAAAATTCACATGCGTAGTGATGTTCCTGTCGGCTCATTTTTATCAGGTGGGATTGATTCGACGATTGTTGTCGCTTTAGCAAAAGAATTCAACAAAAACATCGAGACTTTCTCAGTTGGCTTTGCCCGTGAAGGCTACAGTGAAATTGATGTGGCACAAGAAACGGCTGAAAAATTAGGTGTGCCTAACACAAGTTATGTCATTACACCGGAAGAGTTTATGGAAGAATTACCGAAAATTGTTTGGTACTTTGACGAACCGTTAGCGGATCCAGCAGCAATTCCACTTTACTTTGTTTCTCGTGAAGCACGTCGTAAAGTGAAGGTCGCGCTTTCTGGTGAAGGTGCCGATGAATTGTTTGCCGGTTACACGATTTATAACGAACCTAATTCGCTCGCGATGTTCGATAAGATTCCTAAAGTCGGTCATAAATTATTACGTGCGGTTTCAAAAGTTATGCCTGAAGGGATGAAGGGTAAAAGTTTCTTAGTGCGTGGAACAACGCCACTAGAGGAACGTTTTGTCGGCAATGCTTTTATCTTTAACGAGAATGAAAAGAAAATTTTATTGCCAAATTACTTAGAAGATGCGCGTTATACAAATGTAACAGCGCCGTTGTATGAAGCATCGAAACACTTGGATCCAATTCAACGGATGCAATATGTCGATATGCATACATGGTTACGTGGGGACCTCTTATTGAATAATGACCGCATGTCTATGGCGAATTCACTTGAAGTGCGTGTGCCATTCTTAGATACAAAGGTGTATGATGTGGCTAAACGGATTCCGTCATCTATGACAATCGCCAACGGCACAACTAAATCGATTTTACGGAAGGCATCAGAATCATTCATTCCTGAGCATGTCTTAAATCGTAAAAAATTAGGTTTCCCGGTGCCAATCCGTCTCTGGCTAAAAGATGAGATGAAAGACTGGGCGACAGCGATTATTAAAGAAAGTCCAACTGAACATTTAATTAACAAGGATTATGTCATCAAATTGATGGAGGATCACTGTGCTGATAAACGCGATAACAGTCGTAAGATTTGGACAGTGTTAATTTTCATGATTTGGCATCAAATCTACGTTGAGAAAAAGTATGATTTCCAAACAAATGGTGCAGAGATTAACTTCAAACCATAATTTGCCTGAGTGAGTATGTCAGTATATAAAATTAGTAGTCGCAGTGAACCTAACACAGAGTGCTAGGTTCACTTGCATGAGGAGGAACAAATGAATAAACGAATATTATGGGTCGATGATGTCGCGGAGATGGCTTACATTTATTTGCTATCGAGTCGTGTTGAAATTCCTGTGACAGACACAAAAGAATCAGCTGTAACACCGGCAATTGTGTTTGATTATGCTGAAAATGGTCGTGTTGTGGGGATTGAATTGTATGAACTCTACTACCGTAAATTACGTCAAATGCCAGATGGACAGCTCTATACGCTCACAGAGACGGGCTATTATTGGGGCTTTGCTAAACCGGAAACAACCTTTGATTTTGAAGAAAAAGGCCTAACCTTTCATTTTGCGGATCCGCTGTTCGAAGATTTCATCGGATATACGGTCAATGATACGAAACTGTATTCGCTGAAAGTGTTAAAACAATTAATTAAGTAATAAAAAAGAGCCGCTAACGGAGGAACTGCCACTATAATTAGATACAACTAAAAAAGAGCACCTCAAATTTGGTAAAATAAATTTGGAGGTGTTTTCTGATGTCAAAACATAATTTTTATCCTGTTGAATTAAAGATTCAAATTATTAAACGGTTTCTGAATGGTGAAAGCGCAGCTTCACTTCGTGAAGAATTTAAAATCCCTAGTAGTGGAACTCTTTACAGATGGAAAGATTGGTACCTAAATGGTGAAATAAGAAGTCTAGAAAGTTCTTCTGGACGACGATTAGAAAAGGATATTTCTATATCTGAACAATTGGATAAAGTAACGAAAGAGCTAAACTTATTAAAAAAATATTTTTCTCAAGAAAGATGGTGATAGCTGAAAATATAGTGCAGTTTATTAAACAAAATACAGATACCTTTTCCATTACTAAATTAACGGAATTATTTGGAATATCTAGAAGTTTTTATTATCGTCACCAAAATAAAGAGACATTTAAATTTTCCTATCTAGAGCAAAGGATTCAAAAACTAACGAAAGAAAATCACTTTCTCTATGGCTATCGGAAAATTCATGCACTTATCAGTAACGCGTTTTTTGTAGGTATTAATAAAGGAGCTAGGATTATGCGTAAATAGGGATAAAATTGTATTGTGAAGAAGAAAAAATTTAAGAAGCTTGGTAATCCAAATGAATTTTTTGGAAATATCATTACTAAGGATTGGGCAATAGCTATACCTCTTTGTAAATTGACAATGCTATTACTTAGCTACCTTAAAGCAGATGGATAAATTTCCAAAAGGAGCCATTTTGCATAGTGAGCAAGGTTCAACCTACACTACAAAAGAATTTTTTGAAGTAGCCCGCAAAAAAACGTTATCCGAAGTATGTCCCGTATGGGGACGCCTTCAGATAACGCACCAATAGAATTGTTTCATTCCTCGTTAAAGTCTGAAACATTCTACATTAACAAAGAACCGATTGGTTCTAATAACATCGTAATCGATAGTGTTCAAAATTACATTACATTTTGGAATAACAAACGAATCTTAACGAAATTAGGTCATCTTTCACCAGTAGATTACCGGAAAAAGATGACCTAATGAGATGCTCTTTTTAAATTGTGTCAAAAAGCAGTTGCATTCCCAATGAGCAGATGTCGCTTTTGTGCTCTAATTACATGTTCATATCAATAACCATGCGGCCATTGATTGTTCCTTCGAGCATTTCAGTGAAAATATCATTAATATCTTCAATTGGACGATTTTTCACAATTGGAACGACTTTACCTTCGGCAGCAAACATGAAAGCTTCACGTAAATCTTCACGTGTTCCAACAAGTGAGCCCACAACTTCAATACCATCTAGGACAAGACGAGGGATATTTAAGTCCATTGAATCTGATGGAAGACCGACAGCAACCACACGACCAGCTGCTCGCACACAATCAACCGCTTGGTTGAAGGCGCCTTTCGAAACGGCTGTAATAACAGTTGCGTGTGCACCACCGATTTTTTCTTGGATAACGTTTACAGGGTCTGCGTTTTTGGCATTAATCACCATATCTGCACCGAGTTCTTTTGCAAGTGCTAATTTATCATCATTAATATCAATAACGACAACTTTAGCATTGAAAACATCTTTAGCGTATTGGAGGGCAAGGTTTCCTAAACCACCAACGCCGTAGATTGCAAGCCATTGGCCAGGAGCAACGCCTGAAACTTTAACGGCTTTGTATGTAGTGACACCTGCGCAAGTTATACTACTGGCAGCAGCAGAATCTAAACCATCGGGAACTTTTACAGCGTAATCTGCCGTTACGATACATTTTTCAGCCATCGCGCCATCAACAGAGTAGCCGGCATTTTTAACGCTACGACAAAATGTTTCTCTACCAGTGTTGCAGTATTCACAGACGCCACAACCTTCGAAGAACCAAGCGATACTCACGCGGTCGCCAACTTTGAGACTCGTTACATCATCGGCAATTTCGACAACCGTTCCGATACCTTCATGTCCAAGTACCCGGCCGGGTACTTCACCGAAGTCACCGTCTTTTACGTGTAGGTCAGTATGACAAACACCACAATGTGTCACATCAACAAGTGCTTCGCCAGCTTTAATCGGGCGAATATCCATTTCTCTTACATCAACTTTATGGTCTTTAGTAACGATTGCTGCTTTCATTTTCATCATTATCTCTCCCTTTAGTTAAGTAATCATGTGTACTAGTACAGTTTAACTGAAAGCGATTTATATTGCTACAAAGATGGGTGAATGTTCGCAAAATAGTCACAAATAACTAATTGAATGGACTGAAAACGACGATTTCTTTGTTAAAGTAATACAGAACTGATACAGTTAGGTGCTATTTAATTTCAATCGCAATAATCATTGGAGGGTCGTTTTTTTGATTTGTAAACTGATAGTTAAGCACAGCATAATCCGCTTGAGGCAACGCGTTTGTAAAAGTGTGCAGTGCTTCTTTTTCTAATTTACCTTGGTGGTGTCCATAATAAACGGTTAAGACGACTAAACCACCTGATGGCATCATTTTCAGTAGCTGCTTAACGGCAGACAAGGTTGAATCAGTGGTTGTTGTGATTGTTTTATCGCCACCAGGTAAATAGCCGAGATTAAAGATAGCAGCAGTTAGTTTAGCATAAAGTTGTGGATCAACCAACTGAGTTATCTGTTCATGACCGTTAGCACTTAATGTCAATGAGGCAAGTGAAATGTTAGCGTCAGCTAAACGTTTTCTCGTCGCCTCTACAGCGGCTTCTTGAATATCACAGCCGATCAAATGACCTTTTTGGCCTATTAGTTGCGCTAAAAAAAGCGTGTCGTGGCCATTGCCGATTGTGGCGTCGATTACAGCGTTTCCGGGTTGGACTTTTTGTTGCAATAAATAATGTGAAAAAGAAAGGGCATTTTTTAAAATCATTTGAAATCTCCACCATTCGTTAATTTATACCTCTATTTTAGCATAAATGTTTTAGAATTAAATCGCTCAAAACCCTTGCTAAAACGCTTTTTATTGACTACAATAAGGATATAGAATAAAACGATGATAGGAACTAGTAATGTGGCAGTGTTGTTGAGAGAGTTAGCGGATGGTGTGAGCTAATCAATACGAAACATGAACTCATCCTTGAGTGCTGCAGTGAACGGAGTAGTTGCAGCCGCTGATTCCGCGTTATGGAATTCGAGTGAATACACAATGTGTATTAATGACGGGTGGTACCGCGGGAAAATAATCTCGTCCCGAAAAGTCAAATGTTGACTTTTTGGGGCGTTTTTTTGTACCCAAAAAAGGGGGAACTATCATCGTTTTGATCATTTGTAAAAGAGAGGAAGATTGAAATGACATTTAATCATCGTTTAATTGAACCAAAATGGCAATCATACTGGAAAGAAAATAAAACGTTCCAAACTGAAAAAGGTGGCGATGCGGGTAATTTTTACGCGCTCGATATGTTTCCATATCCTTCAGGTGTTGGGCTTCATGTAGGGCATCCCGAAGGTTATACGGCAACCGATATTTTAGCGCGAATGAAACGGGCACAAGGTCATAAAGTCTTGCATCCAATGGGGTGGGATGCCTTCGGTTTACCCGCAGAGCAATACGCGATTGACACAGGCAACGATGTCAAAGAATTTACAGCCAAAAACATCGAAACTTTCCGTGGTCAAATTAATTCGCTTGGTTTCTCGTACGATTGGGACCGCGAAGTAAATACAACGGATCCTGATTATTATAAATGGACACAATGGATTTTTATTCAACTGTATAAAAAAGGCTTGGCTTATGTGGATGAAGTATCAGTTAACTGGTGTCCCGAATTGCGTGCTGTCTTGGCCAATGAAGAGGTAGTCGATGGCTTAAGTGAACGTGGTGGTCATCCGGTTGTACGCCGTCCAATGCGTCAATGGATGTTGAAAATCACAGCGTACGCAGATCGATTAGTCGATGATCTTGATTTAGTCGACTGGCCCGATAGTATTAAAGAGATGCAACGTAACTGGATTGGCCGTTCAAATGGGGCAGAAGTGACTTTTGACGTCAAAGACCATGAAGCAAGTTTCAAAGTGTTTACGACACGTCCAGATACACTTTTTGGTGCAACTTACTGTGTGTTGTCACCTGAACATGATCTCGTGGCTCAAATAACAACCATTGATCAAAAAGAAGCTGTTGAGAGCTATCAAAAAGAAGTATCACTTAAGAGCGATCTTGAACGAACAGATTTAGCGAAAGAAAAAACAGGTGCCTTTACAGGCGCATACGCAATCAATCCAGTTAATGGCATGGCTGTCCCGATTTGGATTGCTGATTATGTCCTTTCAACATACGGTACCGGCGCGATTATGGCGGTGCCAGCTCACGATGAACGTGACTATGAATTCGCACAAACGTTTAACCTGCCGATTATTGCTGTCTTAGAAGGTGGTAATATTGCGGAAGAAGCCTTTACTGGTGAAGGCGTCCACATCAATTCAGACTTCCTCAACGGCTTGGATAAAGCTGCTGGAATCGAACGTGCGATTGACTGGTTAACGACGAATGGAAAAGGTGAGAAAAAAGTATCTTATCGCCTCCGTGACTGGGTATTCTCTCGTCAACGTTATTGGGGTGAACCAATCCCAATCATTCATTGGGAAGATGGTACGATGACAACTGTTCCTGAAGAAGAGTTACCACTTAACTTGCCGCACATGGATCACATTAGACCGTCAGGGACTGGTGAATCACCGTTAGCGAATGCAACGGACTGGTTAGAAGTTGTAGATGCTAAAACGGGCATGAAGGGCCGTCGGGAAACGAATACGATGCCACAATGGGCCGGGTCAAGCTGGTACTTCCTCCGTTTTATCGATCCTGATAACCAAGAAATGTTAGCGGATCCTGAAAAACTAAAAGAATGGTTACCGGTTGATATGTATTTAGGTGGGGCAGAACATGCAGTGTTACATTTGCTTTACGCACGTTTCTGGCATAAATTCTTGTTCGATATTGGTGTTGTACCAACACCAGAACCCTTCCAAAAATTGTATAACCAAGGGATGATCTTGGGTGAAAACAACGAAAAAATGAGTAAATCTCGTGGTAATGTGGTCAATCCAGATGATGTTGTAGCGAAATATGGCGCAGATACATTGCGTGTTTATGAAATGTTTATGGGGCCACTTGATGCAAGCATTGCTTGGAGTGAAAATGGCCTCGATGGGGCGCGTAAATTCCTTGACCGCGTTTGGCGTCTCATGATTGACGAACGTGCGGAAGAAATCAAAGAAAAAATCGTTGCAACGAACGATGGTAGTTTAGACCGTGTCTATCACCAAACCGTTAAAAAAGTAACAGCTGATTTCGAAGTGCTTCACTTTAACACAGCGATTTCACAATTGATGGTGTTCATTAACGAAGCTTATAAAGCAGAGACGGTTTACAAAGGCTATCTTGAAGGATTCCTCCAATTGTTAGCACCTGTTGCACCTCACATGGCAGAAGAATTATGGCAAAAACTAGGTCATTCAGAAGATATTAGTTATGTCGCATGGCCAACATATGAAGAAGCGATGCTGGTTGATGCGACCGTTGAAGTTATTTTCCAAGTCAATGGTAAAGTAAAGAGCCGTGCAAAAGTCGATAATGGCCTTGCAAAAGAAGCGCTTGAGGCACTCGCGATGGCTGATGCAGCGATTCAAGAAAATATTGTGGGGAAAACAATCCGTAAAGTGATTGTTGTTCCAAATAAATTGGTTAATATTGTCGCAAATTAATGACAAAGCCAAACTGAGATTTTTTGGCTCTATGTCAAATAGTGTTGGTGAGTAAACTTTCGCTTAAATTAAGAAGCTTTTTGGATTGTAGATTAAGTTCTACAATCCTTTTTTTTGTATATGATTAATTAGTGATGCAGAGAAGAATGCAATTTCGAAAATTAGTGAAATTCTGATAACCAAAACTAACATGTTTGATAAGTTTAATCTTGTTATTGATGCCTTCTAAATGCCCGTTTGAATAACGATAGATAAAACTATTAGTGATTGCGTCTGAATATTTACGTAATGTTCGTAGGCTTTTTTTCAAATAGTGAGAAACATCGCTATGCTTTTGATGAATAAGTGCATTGTAAGCTTCAAAATTACGCTGATCAAAGACAACTGTCAGTTGCTGTACGAGTCGGTCGGTTGCTTTGAATGACTCATTCAAGTGAGTCAAGTAATCTATAATACCATGAGAGGTCATCATCCATTTGAACAAAGGTGTATAGCGATACGCGACGTCTTAACACCAGATGTGATGATGTTAAAATTTTTAGAAGTTCTGCCATAATGAGAGCAGCGCTCTGGTTTATAAGTGAGTGATTCGAAATAACAAATACTCTCAGTACCGTTCACTTTTTGACGAGAACACCAATTTTCAGGGGAGTTTATATTTACAGCTTTAATTCCTGTAGAAAATGCGATCGAATGAGTGGTATAAGACATATATAATTCCTCCTTTGGATTGGTTCAGCGACTTTATTTTAAAGGGAATTTATATATGTTTCTCTTTTTTTGCCTAAAAATAGTGTTAGCGACATATTTCGTCACCAACATTATAAATTATAGAGCCGATTTTTTTAAAAATTTGAAACGCTCTGACATCATTGTCAGGGCGTTTTTTTGTTTAGCTGATTAAAGGGGGGACAGAAAACCAACTCTTTTGCTCAGGACAATCGCAAGCGGGTAGCGCCTAAACTAGTTAGAAGAAAAATAATCTTGTAGGATGGCATAAAAATGAAATCAGATGATGGGTAGGTATTATTCGGCTGCAAAATACTTGATTTTGGAACAGTAAGTTACAATGATTTCCCCAGGGTGATGCTTAACTATTTTTAAAGGTATAATCGATTGTAAACAGAATAATGTTTATGTTATCTTAAATAGAGTTAATATTTCCTGCAATAATACATATACCGTTGTAAACGCATCGCTCCCAACTCGTAATTAATTGCCTCTTTTACTGTCTTTTAATACGCGAGAGCCTCAATAATAAACGTGCAGCGTCATGACGTTTGTGAAGGCGACTCTAGCGTCACCCGCAGAAAGCGTCCTTCACATTAGGAATGACTACAAAAAAAGCAACTACCAAAAAAGATAGCTGCAAAAATGACTTATTTTACTAAATTTTGAATAACAACACTATTTGACATAGAGCCAAAAAACACCGCCTGTAGGGAGACGGTGTTTTACTTTTTAAAATTTCCTATTGGGGGAGGAATTTTTAAATGAAAAAAGTTGTCTATAAGCTAAGTGGTAGTTAACCTATAAGAGTATTGTATAAGATGAAAATTACTAAAGGTGGACTAAAGTATGAACAAATTGTTAAATATAAAAAAGAGATACCGCAGGATGCTGTATCTCTCAGATCGAAGATGAAATCAAATTAAACGGTGTTGTTCGCTAATAATAACTGAAATGACTGTATCTTTTGTTGATATTTTTGGCTAAATGGGACAGGCTCACCATGGCGATTTGCAGTGGCTTCGCTTGGACGGCACATTAAAATAATAAAGTAAATGGTACCAATAATTGGTAGCAGCACCCATAAAACGTTCCAACCGCTTTTGCCGCTATCGAGTAAACGACGGATGGCTAAGCCAATTTCGCCAAATGCGAGTAAGAGCCCTATTGCTCCGAGTGAAAAGGAGAGTAACAAACTGCGATTTTGGGCATCGGTTGTAGGGAAGAGTAATTCCAGGATAAAATTAAAAATAGCATAGGCTAAGACAAACCACCAAAACTCAGGACGTGTTGCACGGGTTGTAAAATTAAAATAATTACTGAAAAATAGCTGGATTGCTTTAATCATAAACGGGCCTTATTTCTATTTAGTTAATTGTTAGTCGCTACCTAGTATAACAAATAGTTATATAGATAGTAAAGAAATGTTTTGTTAGGTGGTTTGGACGAAGAAACTTTGCGTAATCGCCGGGACTTCGGTCGTGATTTCAGCTAATAAAGTTTGCGACACGGCTGAATCAACGACACAGAGAGAAATGGCTTTGCCACCTTTACGCCATCGTTCATTCGCGAAACGGGCAATGTTGTAGCCCCGTTTTGTTAAGGCCACGCTAATGTCAGCAATAAACCCAATTGAATCCTCATGATAGAAAAGGAGGGTAGGTTGTTCACCTGTGAATTTCAGCGGCAGTTTTTCGATTTCTTGCACTTCGGCTTTACCGCCACCAAGCGAACTCGCGACAAGTGTTAACGTTTCGTTGTCTTCTGCAATTAAAATCACACGAACGCTATTGGGATGAAAGTTACCAACAGGAACGGTTTCGAAGGTATATCGAAGGTCGCGTTCGTCGGCAATTTGTTTTGCATCGGCGACTTCATTGCTAAAGGTAGTGAAGCCCATTACGCCAGCGAGAAGAGCTAAATCAGTCCCGTGTCCTTGATACGTTTCGGCGAAGGAGCCCATCAATTCAAACCGGACGACCGCTGGTTCGAATGGACACATTTGTCGTGCGATATTACCGATGCGTACGGCACCTGCTGTATGTGAACTTGAGGGTCCAACCATCACCGGTCCAATAATTTCAAACGCGCTTTCATATTTCATTAGACTTCCTCCTTGCATCTTTTATAGCCGAAAATTTCCTTTTTAATACGTTCTCCCGTCGGTGTACCTGCTAATCCACCGATACCTGTTTCACGTAAAGATACAGGCATTTTTTGACCGACTTCGTGCATTACCTTAATGACCTCATCGGGTGGTATGATGCTTTTAACACCAGCTAAAGCCATATCGGCAGCGGCTTCGGCGGTTAAGGCATGGAGCCCGTTTCGGATAATACAAGGAATTTCGACCAATCCTGCGACCGGATCACAGACTAATCCGAGACTGTTTTTCATCGCTAAGCCAACCGCGTGACCAACCTGTGTTGGTGTGCCACCTGCGAGTTCGACAAGCGTGCCAGCTGCCATTGCAGTCGCAGACCCGATTTCAGCCTGGCAACCACCTTCAGCGCCGGAGATAGACGACGAGTTAGCAATAACTAATCCGAGGGCAGAGGCGGTGAAGAGGGCTTCGACTAAGTCGTTGCGTTCAAAGCGACCTGAATCAAGGCAATGAACTAAGACTGCTGGTAAGATGCCGGCTGAACCAGCTGTCGGGGTTGCGACGATGCGGCCCATGCTGGCATTGACTTCGGAAACCGCTAACGCATTTGCAACCACCTTTAATGTGTCAGCGGCGACAAAGGTTTGCCCTCGTTCGGCATACTGCTGTACACGATAGCCATCTCCGCCAGTTAAGCCACTTTTACTGGCAACAGCGTCGTATGTCCCTTTGCGGACGGCTTCTTCCATCACGTCAAATTGAAAAGCCATTTTAGCAAGTAGTTGGGCACGGGTTTCTCCTGTTTGGTTAGTCTCAGTTTCAAGCATCAGCTCGTATATTTTTTTTGATTCATTAGTTGCGCGGGTAAGTAAGTCGTGTAGGTTGGCAAATGCCATAATAAAACCTCGCTTTCGTATTTTAAAGAACTTTTTTACTTGTCATCGATACTTTTTAATGGAACAGTTGTTGTTTCTTTTTGAGTATCGAGTACAATTACTGTTTTTGTTTTAACGACGCCGTGAAGGCCACGTAATTCAGTGGTAATGATACGATCTAAATCACGGGTGCCATGGCAACGAACTTTCACCAAATAATTATCTTCACCAGTAATATGGTGGCATTCTTGGATCTCGGAAATATTAGTAATCAAGCTTAAAAATTCACTCGTATGTTCCGGACGTTCTAAGGTGATGAAGATAAAGGCTGTCAAACCGTAGCCAACTTTTTCGGGGTCAACTTCGGCATGGTAGCCCTTAATAATGCCTTTGTCTTCAAGGCGTCGGACCCGGTCGGCCGCTGCAGGACTCGAAAGATCCATTCGTGAAGCAAGTTCAGCCCACGTTATCCGCCCGTTTGCCATCAATTCTGTCAAAGCTTTTTTATCTAAATTATCCATTGGATGTCACCTCATTTTAGTAGTTAATTCAATTATAATATTTATTAAAATTAAGTCAATCTCTATGGAGGCTTATTTATACAATGTTTCTTGTTTTTTCGCTTTTTAGTTATCACGTGATAAAACTTACAAAGAATTGTCATTTTCTTAAAGATAGAGTACACTCAAGTATAGAGTTCTGGTTTCATGTAGCATACTATATGATGCCTCAAAAACATGTGCGAAAGAGTCAGGTGAATTCATGGGGTCTAAATTATTAAGAGGAACGTTTATTTTATCAATTGCAACATTGATATCTAAAATTCTAGGGTTGGTTTACATTATTCCATTTGCAGCAATTATTAAAAATAATGATGCGATGTCCTTATATAACTTCGGTTATATTCCGTATCAAATCTTTTTAAGTATTGCGACAGCAGGTTTGCCACTAGCTGTGGCGAAGTACATTTCGAAATATGAGGCATTAGGGGATTATGAAATCGGCCAAAGGTTGTTCAAATCGGGCTTGGTCATTATGACCTTAACGGGGATTGCTAGTTTCTTGGTTATGTATGGGTTCGCACCACAATTTGCCCATATGGTTAATCCAGTCGATGCGAAAGGGCTGACCGTTTGGTCAGATGACGATATAACACGTGTCATTCGTGCTGTCAGTTGGGCTCTCATTATCATTCCAGCAATGAGTTTAATTCGCGGCTATTTCCAGGGGAAAAGTTCGATGGGTCCATCTGCTGTTTCGCAAGTTATCGAACAATTTGTACGCATTTTATTCATGCTCATCTCAGCCTTCGTCGTCTTATATACCTTAAAAGGTTCAGTCGTTACAGCAATTTCATATGCGACCTTTGCGGCTTTTGTTGGTGCAGTAGCCAGCCTCGTTATATTAATCGTTATTTATTACAAACGAAAACCATACGAAGAAGGGGCTGCAGCCTTGGCTGCAAAACCAGTATCAACATCAAAAGTGTCACTTCTTTCTATCTATAAGGAAGTCATTGTCTATGCGATTCCATTTATCGCTATCGGTGTAGCAATGCCTGTGTATCAAATGATTGATCAATACACGGTGACCCGGATTCTACAACATTTTGCCTATAGTGCAAAAGAGGCCTTGTACTGGTTTAACTTTTTAAACTTTAATGCCAATAAATTGGTATTAATACCAGTTACATTGGCGACCGCTTTTTCAATGGCGCTCGTACCGGTTATTACGACAGCTTATATTAAAGGCAAGTTCAAAGAAATGCATAAAAGTTTAGATGACGTCTTTCAAGTGTTGATGTTTGTTACCATCCCCGCCTGTATTGGGATGATGGTACTTGCACGTCCGATTTACACGATTTTCTTCGGTGACTCTGCGGATGGGGCGACTGTGTTATTCTGGTATTCACCAGTGGCAATTTTATTCTCGCTTTACATGGTGACGACAGCGATTTTACAAGGTATCGATCAACAACGTTACACCGTTTTTTCACTCGTACTTGGTCTCTTTATCAAGGTCGTTACACAGTATCCATTGATTCAATGGTTTGGCATATACGGTGCAATTATTTCAACAGCACTCGGCTTTATCGTTAGTATCTGGGTAACGTTGGTCGTTATTCAGCGAGATGCAGATTACCGTTTAGGTATCGTTATTCGTCGCACAATTTTAATGTCACTGATTGCAGTGGTAATGTTTATCGTCGTCCTTGTTGTTTATTGGTTACTCGGACTCTTCTTAACGCCTGCAACAGTCGCTCAAGCACTACTTATGACGTGTATTGGAGCAGTAGCAGGAATTGTTGTCTATGGTTATCTAGCTATGAAAACGCATTTAATCGATCGCGTCTTTGGCGATCGCGGCACCAACATTCGATTAAAATTCAAAATTAAGTAGGAGATATTATGCGCTTAGATAAATGGTTAAATGATTTAAAGTTATGTTCACGAAGAGAAAGTGGTAAGTTTATTAAACAACATCGTATCGTTGTAAATGATGTGGTAATGACGAACGGCAAGCAACACATCAGTCCTAATAAAGATGTGATTGCAATCGATGGCGAGGTGTTTGCCAGTTATGAAGAACAACTGTACTTCATCATGCATAAACCGGCAGGTGTTGTAACGGCAACGACTGATCGCGTGCATGAAACGGTGATTGATATTATTGCGAATGAGGATGCTCGGAAAGATTTGTTTCCAGTTGGTCGTCTTGATAAAGATACCGAGGGTTTATTAGTTATTACGAATGATGGTCCGATGGCGCATCGTTTATTGTCGCCGAAGAAACACATTGAAAAAGTTTATTACGCTAAAATTGCCGGTGAAGTGACGGCTGCTGATGTAAAGGCCTTTAAAGCAGGGCTTGAAATCAATGAAGAATTTACCGCCTTACCAGCTGATTTAACAATTTTAAGTAGCGGTGATGGTGTCTCTGAAATCGAGATTACTGTCTTCGAAGGTAAGTTTCATCAAGTGAAACGGATGTTTATCGCAGTCGGCAAGGAAGTGACCTATTTGAAACGAATTAAAATGGGTGGCTTTAGTTTACCAACTGATTTAGAAGTGGGAGAATACCGCGCGTTAACGGAAGCAGAATTGGCGCAGTTACAAGGGAGATAAGAATCAATCCGTTTTTAAAAGCGCAGTTGCATGCTATACTAAGCGTATTGATTCAGCAAGAAAGGAACGATTTGAATGGGAATTAGTGTCGATCAAGCGTTACTAACGTTAAAAAACAAAGGCTATAAATTCACCGATAAACGGGAATTTATTTTAGAATATTTTAAAGAAGAAAATAAGTATTTAACGGCAAAAGATGTATTGAAGGCAATGAAAACTGATTTTCCGACATTGAGTTTTGATACGGTTTATCGTAACTTGAAATTATTTGTAACGTTGGATTTGTTTGAGGAAACAGAATTGAACGGCGAAAAACAATATCGTTTAACGTGTGTGCATGGTCATCATCACCACTTTATTTGCACGAACTGTGGATCAACCAAAGAAATCGACCTTTGCCCGATGGATTTACTCTCGGAGAGTATGCCGGGTTATCAAATAGAAGGTCATAAATTTGAAGTTTACGGTAAATGTCCTGTTTGTTTGGCAAGTTGAGCTGTAAACCTCTGGGAGAGTAAGTTTTTTGTTTTCCGTCTAATTGTTAAATGGTACGAAGGTGGTACTAATTTGATCTTTCTTTGTATCGTTTTTCTGAAACCTCGTCGGTATGACGAGGTTTTTTTGAAAGATGCAATCATAGCGGTGAATTTGATTCACTTAAATAGTGGATTAATTCGTTGCCGCTAGTTTTAAGTTGCGTTACCAGATTGTGAGCAATGACTTACCTATTAATCTTACGACCTGAAGGGCAGAATAAGGGAATGAGTGGCTCTTATAGCTCAGTTTATCAGCTGAGTTCATGTTATCAATATGCTATAATTAAGCTGAATTAACACAAGGGTCAGACAGAAAGGGAGGGGACAGATGAACATTAAAGAGATTGCCAAATTAGCAGGTTATTCGGTGACGACTGTATCGCGCGTCATTAATAACCACCCGTATGTCGCTGATGAAAAACGTCGTAAAATTAAAGCGGTGATGAAGGAGGTCGGCTATGTGCCGAATAATACAGCCCGCGCCTTAAGTATTGGGAAATCAAAAAACATCGGCATCGTTGTGCCGTATTCGAATTATCCGTATTTTGATAAGATTGTCGGTGGTGTTGTCGAAGCTGCCTTTATCCAAGACTACAAGGTTACCTTACTGCCAACGAATTACAACCAAGCGACAGAAGAAGGCTATTTCAAAGAATTGCAGGCGAAGAGTTTTGATGGGCTGATTGTCACTTCTAAATGTAACTCGTTTGAGGTGATTGAACAGTATCAAACGCGGGGGAATATTGTCTGTTGTGAAAATACCGATACAGTTAATCTTTCGTCGGTATCCTTAAACCGCGAAGTGGCCTTAACAGAAGCTTTGCGTGCGTTACAACGACAAGGCTATGAGCGTGTGGCAATTGCTGTCAACCGTAATGAGCAAGAAAGTGCTACAACGCGTGCGATGTTTTCGTCATATCGCTCAGTGTTTCAAACATTGCCACCCGAATTAGTATACCGTCGCTGTTCAACTCGGGCTGACGGTGCAGCAGCAATCCGCCACTTTAATACAAGCGCAATTGAAATTGATGCCCTTTTTTTGAATGATGATGCCATTGCTGTCGGTGCCTATCAAGAATTGGTGCGAACAAACCAAACACATATTAAACTGGTCGGACAAGGCAACGAACTGACGAGTGAGTTGTTGAAGATGGCAACGATTGACCATCAATTAACTATGATTGGTAAAGAGGCTTTTCGCCTTTTGTTTTTAAATAAGATTACGAAAACGACGTTGCAATCCGTCTATATTGAACGAGGAGAGATATGATGAAAACAGGGATAATTGATCGGTTTGAAGGAAAGTACGCGGTGATTGAATTCGCGGACGAGATGCAAGATATGTTAAAAAAAGAGCTGCCAAGCGGAATTAAGGTCGGTGATGTGCTCGTGTTTGAAGCTGGGGACATCCGCATTAATCGTGAGGCACGTCGAAAATTAGAGAATGAAATCGAACAGTTGGCAGACGAATTATTTGAAGATTAAAAAAACATCTCAAAAAGAGGTGTTTTTTTATGTGATTATTCGGTAAGATTAAAGAGTAAGTTGACAATATAGGGGGATAATTATGAAAAAAATACAGTTGGTGTTGATTGCTTTCATCACAGCGGTGTTGCTAATGGGAGCAACACCAGTCAAAAACAGCAGTTCTGTCAAAATGCACGTTATTAATGTAGGGCAAGGGGATGCCATTCTTATTCAAACGGGCAAAGAAAATATCTTAGTTGATGGTGGTAATAAAGGGAAGGGGTCCGTTGTACTCGCTTATTTGAAACGTAAAAATATTAAGACGCTCGATGCAGTGGTATCAACACATCCCGATGCGGATCATGTCGGGGGGTTAGCGAGCGTTATTAGTAATATGAAGGTGAAGAGTGTCTACGCCCCGCGTGTGACACATACAACAATTGCCTATAAAAACTTTTTGACAGCGGTCAAACGTAAAAAGCTTAAAATTAAGGTAGCCAAAAAAGGCGTCGTTATACCGACAAAACCTAAAAATGTAACGGTCAAATTTTTAGGCCCAGTTAAAGACTATAATAAAAGTGATCTAAACAACTGGAGTGCTGTTTTACAAGTGCAACATAGTCAAAAGAAATTTTTGTTAACGGGTGATATGGAAACACGGGCTGAAAATGACTTGTTAAAAGCGAAAGTGTTGTCTAAGGTTGATGTGCTGAAGGTGAGTCATCACGGAGCTAAACAAGCAAGTACGGCAAATTTTTTACAAAAAACGAAACCAAACTATGCGGCAATTAGCGTCGGAAGTAGCAATCGCTATGGTCACCCGACTGGGGCAACCTTAAGCCGTTTGGCACGTATTAAAGCAAAGGTCTATCGCACGGATAAAGGCGGCAACATTATTTTTACATCAAATGGTAAAAAAATCAGTGTTTCACGTCGCTAAGGCCGATAGTTATCGAGCAATTGATTAAATTGTGGTATAATCAGAAAGAAACTTAAGCAACGGTAGAGAGGGACGACGATATGTATAAATTCATCATTTTAGCGTTAGCTCTTCTAGGAATCGATCAAGGTACGAAAGCGTTAATTGTGAGCCGTCTTAATCTCGGTGATCAAATTGAAGTTATTCCTAATTTTTTGTACATCACATCAATTAGAAATCGCGGCGCTGCTTGGGGTATTTTAGAAGATCACATGAGTATATTTTATGTTATAACAACGGTGGTAGTACTCGCAATTGTTTTTGCATTTTATAAATATAAAAAAGAACATTTTACACTTCATCTTAGTTTGAGTTTGATTTTAGCAGGGGCAGTCGGCAACTTAGTAGACCGGATTCGCTACCAAGAAGTGGTTGATTTCATCCAAACGATTTGGGGCAACTATTACTTCCCTATCTTTAATGTAGCAGACATGTGCTTAAGTATCGGTGTGGTGGTATTAATGGTGTATGTTCTTTTTGGCGACAAGTGGAACAAAAAGAAAAGCAAGCAGAGAGGAAAATATTACTTTGAATAAAAAACAAATGACAGTAACAGAAGAGGTTGTTGACCAACGTCTTGATAAGGCATTAAGCACAGTCGACCCTGAAATTAGCCGTACGCAGGCAGTTGCGATGGTTAAAGATGGTATCATCACGGTTAATGGCGAAGTTAAAAAGGCTAAATATAAAGTGCAATTAAACGATATCATTGATTATGCGATTAAAGAGCCCGAAGAATTGGTGATTGAAGCGGAAGATATTCCACTTGATGTTATTTATGAAGATGAGGATGTTATCGTCGTAAATAAACCACAAGGAATGGTTGTTCATCCATCAGCTGGTCATACGTCGGGTACGTTAGTGAATGCCTTAATGCATCACTGTAAAGATTTATCAAGTATTAATGGCGTTATCCGTCCAGGGATTGTTCATCGTATTGATAAAGATACATCTGGCTTGTTGATGGTTGCTAAAAATGATAAAGCGCATATTGCGTTAGCGCAAGAACTAAAAGATCACAAAGCTGATCGTCATTATTTAGCACTTGTTCATGGCGAAATTACGCATTCAAAAGGAACAATCGATGCCCCTGTTGGTCGATCTAAGACTGATCGTCAAAAAATGGCAGTCGTTGATCATGGTAAACCAGCTGTATCGCATTTTGAAGTATTGGAGCATTTTGTCAACTTCACACTCGTTGAATGTCAATTAGAAACAGGACGTACACACCAAATCCGTGTGCATTTCCGTTACATTGAACATCCGCTTGCAGGTGATCCTAAATATGGTCCGAAGAAAACAATCGGAACAGATGGTCAATTTTTACATGCGAAAACATTAGCCTTTACACATCCACGTACAGGTGAAAAAATGACTTTTGAAGCACCACTACCAAAAAACTTTAACGATATGATCGAAACATTACGTGCCGGTCGCCTTGTTAAATTAGAAAAAAATTGATGACGAAACCTCCCGGTGTAAACTGGGAGGTTTTTTAGGAGGCCTTACAGATGATAACAACAGCACAAGCGCAAATATGTGGCCTCATCAATAATGAGGCACATTCATGGCAAGCAGAACCGCAAAATGCAGCATACGATGGGGCAGTATTCCAGTATGATTCGTCTGTTTTTCGAGTACGACGGGCGAAGCGAACGCCTAAAAAGGCCGGTTATTTTGTCGCATTTTGGCAAAAGGATGAGCAGTTCCGTAATCAAGCCTATCACGTAGCAGATAGCCCAGCGAAGTTGGTTGTTGTCATCAGTGATGGCGAGCGGCAAGGGCAGTTTGTTTTCCCGAAGGAAGTGTTACATACTCACGGTGTGTTACGCGATGCCAAGCAAGCGGGAAAGATGGCGATGCGTGTGTATCCTCAATGGGAGAAGGTCTTGAATAAGACAGCAACGAGCACACAGACGTGGCAGCTCCCGTATTTTGTTGATCTAACAAAATTAGGTGCGCTTGAAAACCTTCGTAAGTTATATCGAAAAGATTAATCAATAAGCAAGTTAATCATAAAAAGCTCTTGACGTTTAACCTAAACTGCGTTATGATGTAAATAACTTAAATAACCTTTAACCTAGTCCAGAGAGACTAAGAAGGCATTGAATCGTATACAGGGGTAAAACTACCTTTGTAGAACAGTAGTTTGGCTACTGTTAAAAACGCTTATGCCCTCGCATAGGCGTTTTTTTTCGTGCAAGGTTACAACTAAAAGAGGTGAAAAAATGTCGAAAACTGTTGAAATTATGGACCAGCAAGCAATGCACCGTGCCATCACTCGTTTAACGTATGAAATTATCGAAAAAAACAAGGGGATTGAAAATATCGTCTTAATTGGTATTAAAACGCGAGGTATTTTCTTAGCACAACGCTTTGCCAATCGTTTGCAACAAATCGAAGGCATCGAAGTTCCCGTTGGTGATGTCGATATTACCTTGTACCGTGACGACGTCCATAAATCGTCATCGCTAGAAATCCAACCATCGTATAACGGACATTCGATTCCTTTTTCAATCGATGGCAAAACCGTGGTCCTCGTTGACGACGTCTTGTTTACTGGTCGGACGGTTCGTTCAGCGATGGATGCCATTATGGATGTCGGTCGTCCCGCTCAAATTCAATTAGCTGTTCTCGTCGACCGTGGTCATCGTGAATTGCCAATTCGGGCTGATTATGTCGGTAAAAATATTCCGACAGCGCAAAGTGAAAGTGTGCACGTGCATTTACTTGAATATGATAAACTCGAACAAGATGAAGTCTTGATCGATAAAACCCAATAACAACTCTTTTAATTTAGTCCAGAGAGGCTAAGAAGGAGTTCTCCAGCAAGGAACATCTGTACCTTATGCTGCTGTGAACTCTTATGACCTCTCATAAGAGTTATTTTTTTACACAAAAAGGAGCAAATAAAATGACAGTTAGAAAAACAGTATTAGATATCCACGAAAAACCAACAATCCCACAATGGTTAATTTTAAGTATTCAGCACTTATTCGCAATGTTCGGTTCAACCGTCCTTGTACCACGTCTTGTAGGGATGGACCCAGGTGTTGCCCTTGTCTCAAGTGGTCTTGGTTCATTGGCCTACATCCTCATTACCCGCGGTAAAATACCTGCCTATCTCGGCTCATCGTTCACCTTTATCGCCTCTTTACAGGTAATTGGTTCGCAGTTTGGACACGGTGGTATCATGGTTGGTACCTTATCAGTCGGAATCGTCTATGCCATTATCTCGCTGATTGTTTATAAGTTCGGGATTGGTTGGATGAACCGTGTGTTACCACCAATCGTCGTTGGACCAGTAATCATGGTTATCGGTTTAAGTTTAGCGCCAACAGCAGCAGGCATGGCAATGAACACCTCAGGTGGTGTTGAAAACTACAGCGTTCAAAGTTTGATGATTGCTGGTATTACCTTAATAGTCACTATTTTCACAATGATGTTCTTTAAGGGTATCTTAAGCCTTATCCCGATTTTAGTCGGTATTATTGTCGGATACATCGTGAGTGTGTGTGTTGGTGTCGTTGATTTCGGGCCGGTTGCCAATGCCTCATTGTTCTCAGTGCCAAACTTTTCATTCCCATTCATTACAGATACACCCATTTTCAACCCAACTGTCATTCTCTTGATGGCGCCACTCGCGTTTGTCACAATGGCAGAACATATGGGTCATCAATTCGTGCTTAATAAAATTACGAACCGTAACTTCTTCGAAGATCCAGGCTTACATAAATCATTATTAGGTGACGGAATGGCTTCAGTCATTGCTTCATTCATCGGTGGACCACCGGTAACGTCATACGGTGAAAACTTAGGCGTATTAGCAATTACACGGGTGTACAGTATTTACGTCATTGCAGGTGCGGGAATCTTCGCTGTCTTGTTCGGCTTTATCGGTTACGTAAGTGCCTTTATTAACTCTATTCCAGCGTCAGTCTTAGGTGGGGTATCGTTCTTACTGTTCGGTGTTATCGCCGCTAATGGCATGAAAATATTAGTCGATAATAAAATCGACTTTGACGATAACCGCAACCTCGTGATTGCCTCAGTAATATTAGTCATTGGTATCGGTGGAGTGATGATCAGCTTTGCAGGCTCAGACCTTAAACTGGAAGGGATGTCATTGGCTGCCATCGTCGGTATTTTAATCAACTTAATTATCCCACAATCAAACAAAGAAGCGTAAAGGGGTGTGTTAGATGAAACATTTTGTTGCAATTGAACAGTTAAGTGTCAATGACATTCATCAGTTACTCGATCGTGCGCTTGCCTTTAAGCAAGGTGAGGTTGTAAAGCCGCAACCACGGTTTATTGCCAATCTCTTTTTTGAAAATTCAACACGAACACATTTAAGTTTCGAGGTAGCACAGCGTCGCTTGGGGATGCAAGTGCTTCCCTTTGATGCCTCACAATCGAGTATTAGTAAGGGTGAAACCTTATACGACACCTTGTTAACACTTGAGGCTATTGGGGTTGAAGCAGTGGTCATCCGTCACAGTGAAAATAATTATTACGAACCGTTGGTTGATAAACTGAAGATGAGTATTATTAACGGCGGTGATGGCAGTGGCCATCATCCATCACAGTCATTGCTTGATGTAATGACGATTCGTGAAGAATTTGGCACGATTGCTGGCTTGAAAATTCTCATTAGCGGTGATTTAGCTCATAGCCGGGTCGCTCGTTCAAATGCTTATGTGTTACAGCAATTAGGCGCTGAGTTATTTTTTAGTGGGCCAGCGGCACTTTATGATGAGTCGTTTAACACTTACGGTTCATACTGCGAAATTGATGAGGCGATTGCTGAGATGGACGTGGTGATGTTACTACGTGTGCAACATGAACGTCATCAGAATAATAATGATGATACAAAGACAGACTATCATGCACAATTTGGTCTTACGAACGAACGTGCACAGCAAATGAAAGCGACTGCGATTATTATGCATCCTAGTCCTGTCAATCGTGGGGTGGAAATCGCAGATGAGTTAGTAGAAAGCAAACGCTCACGGATTGTGACACAAATGCAAAATGGCGTGTATGCACGGATGGCAATTTTAGAAGCAATTACACAATAGAGGAGGCCTTTTCATGACAGTTATTGTAAACGGATATATCGTCAATGAATTTAATGAACCAACCCGCTTGAATATTAGGCTCGTAGACGGCAAAATTAGTGAAATCGGAGCTGAGGTAAAGCCAATCGCAGGTGAAGAAGTCATTGATGCAACCGACTTAATCGTCGCTCCTGGTTTTATCGATGTGCATATGCACTTACGTGAACCAGGGTTCGAACAAAAAGAAACGATTTCGTCAGGAACGATGGCGGCAGCGCATGGTGGTTTTACAACAATCTGTGCAATGCCTAACACCAATCCAGTACCGGATTCAGCCGCTCGTTTAGAGGCGTTGCATCAGTTGATTTCAGAAGATTCACACATTAGGGTGCTGCCGTACGCCGCGATTACGAAGGCATTAGACGCCAATGCATCGGTTGAACAATTAGTCGACTTCGATGAACTCGTAGCCAGTGACATCTTCGCCTTTAGTGACGACGGTGTCGGTGTTCAGTCGGCAGGAACAATGTATCAGGCAATGGCAGAGGCCGCCCGTGTCAATAAAGCGATTGTGGCACATTGTGAAGATAATTCACTCATTTTAGGTGGATCAATGCATGACGGTCGTCGCGCGGCACAATTAGGTGTTAAAGGGATACCAAGCGTCTGTGAATCGGTGCAAATCGCTCGCGATGTGTTGCTGGCTGAAGCGACAGGCGCGCATTATCATGTGTGTCATGTGTCAACAGTCGAATCTGTGCGAGTCATTCGTGATGCAAAAGCAGCTGGCATTCATGTCACTTGCGAGGTGTGTCCACATCATCTCATCAGTGACGAAAATGATATTACTGCCAACACGGGCAACTGGAAGATGAACCCACCACTACGTGCGACCCGTGATCGCCAAGCGTTAATCACTGGCTTAATGGATGGTACAATTGATTGCATTTCAACCGATCATGCCCCGCATTGTGAACATGAAAAATGTGGCAAGATGGAAGATTCAGCCTTCGGTATCGTTGGCAGTGAAACCGCCTTTGCACAACTGTATACACACTTTGTTAAAACGAAGATTTTCACACTTAAGCAGTTACTCGATTGGATGAGTCAGGCTGTTGCTGACACGTTTAGTCTGCCATATGGCACGCTGGCAGTTGGTGCCTCAGCCGACATCGTTTTAATCGACTTAAACAAACAAAAAACAATCGATGCGACCGCCTTTTTATCACTCGGTAAAAACACACCGTACACCGGACAAACCTGTTACGGTTGGCCGGTTCGCACACTTTATAACGGCAAGACCGTTTGGCAAGAAAACTAAGGGGGAACAAGAGATGAAAAATCGTATGCTCGTATTAGAAGATGGTACCGTTTTAAAAGGTCGCGCGTTTGGTAGCATGAAGGACGCCTTCGGTGAAGTTGTTTTTAACACAGGAATGACAGGCTATCAAGAAACAATTACTGACCCGTCGTACTCAGGTCAAATTATTACCTTTACGTATCCTTTAATCGGGAATTATGGGATCAACCGTGACGATTTTGAATCAATTGAACCAGTCGTAAAAGGCGTGATTGTGAAAGAAGCAGCCGAATTTGCATCGAACTGGCGTAACCAAGAAACATTGGATACGTTCTTAAAAGCAAAAGATATTCCGGGAATTAGTGGAATTGATACACGCTTTTTAACACGCTTGATTCGTGAGCACGGGACTCTTAAAGGGGTAATCGCCAACAGTGATCAATCGGTTGAAGAAATGGTTAACCGTGCAAAGGCATCGAAACTGCCAACCGATCAAATCCGTCAAGTATCACCAACAAAAGCTTATCCGAGCCCAGGAAGTGGTCGCCGCGTTGTGTTGATTGACTTCGGCATGAAACACAGCATCTTACGTGAGTTAAATGCACGTCAATGTGATGTCATTATTATGCCGTATAACACGACGGCAGATCAAATTCGTCGCCTCCATCCTGATGGTGTGATGTTATCAAATGGGCCAGGGAACCCAACCGACGTTCCTGACGCACTTGAAATGATTCGCGACATCCAAGGTGACATTCCCATCTTTGGTATTTGCTTAGGACACCAACTCATTGCACTCGCAAATGGTGCGAAAACGTATAAAATGAAATTCGGCCATCGTGGTGCCAATCATCCGGTCCAAGATGTGGCCACAGGACGCGTTGACTTCACGTCACAAAACCACGGTTTTGCAGTTGATGAAAATTCGCTAGCAGGCACAGACCTCGTCGTAACGCATCGTGAATTAAATGATGGTACGAACGAAGGCTTAAAACATAAAACAGCACCGGTGTTCTCAGTGCAGTACCATCCTGAGTCAGCACCAGGACCAAGTGACGCGAACTACTTATTCGACCGTTTCATGCAATTGATGGATACAGCAAAAGGGGGAAATGAGCATGCCTAAACGTACAGACATAAATAAAATTTTGGTGATTGGTTCAGGTCCGATTATTATTGGGCAAGCAGCTGAATTTGACTATGCAGGCACGCAAGCGTGTCTAGCATTAAAAGAAGAAGGGTACAGCGTCGTTTTAATTAACTCCAATCCAGCAACGATTATGACGGATAAGGAAATTGCCGATAAGGTCTACATCGAACCAATTTCACTTGAATTCGTTTCACGGATCATTCGAAAAGAACGTCCAGATGCCATTTTACCTACTTTAGGTGGTCAAACGGGTTTAAATATGGCGATGAGCTTACATGAGGCTGGTGTGTTAGACGAATGTAACGTTGAAGTGTTAGGGACAAAATTAGATGCGATTCAAAAAGCAGAGGATCGTGAAGAATTCCGTACGCTAATGAACGACCTCAACGAACCGGTACCAGACAGTGACATTATTCACACAGTGGCTGAAGCGGTTGCCTTTGCCAACGAGATTGGTTATCCACTTATTGTACGTCCAGCTTATACATTAGGTGGTACGGGTGGTGGGATTTGTGCCAATGAAGCCGAATTGATTGAAATTGTTGAAGGGGGTTTGAAATTAAGTCCTGTGACGCAATGTTTGCTAGAACGCTCGATTGCCGGCTATAAAGAAGTCGAGTATGAGGTGATGCGCGATTCAACCGATGATGCGATTGTTGTCTGTAACATGGAAAACATTGACCCTGTCGGCGTTCATACAGGTGACTCCATCGTTGTGGCACCAAGTCAAACACTCTCTGATCGCGAATATCAAATGTTACGTGATGCGTCACTTAAAATCATTCGTGCCCTCGGGATCGAAGGTGGCTGTAATGTTCAGTTAGCGTTAGACCCAGACAGTTACAACTACTACATCATCGAAGTTAACCCACGGGTATCTCGTTCGTCAGCACTTGCTTCAAAAGCAACCGGTTATCCGATTGCTAAATTAGCAGCGAAAATTGCTGTTGGTCTAACGCTGAGTGAAATGAAAAACCCTGTGACAGGAACAACTTACGCGGCTTTTGAACCAACACTTGATTATGTTGTTTCCAAGATTGCCCGTTTCCCATTTGATAAGTTTGAATCAGCTAACCGTGAGCTTGGTACGCAGATGAAAGCAACCGGTGAAGTGATGGCAATTGGTCGAACGTTTGAAGAGTCGATGATGAAGGCTGTTCGTTCGATGGAAAACGGCACGACCTATTTACATACGGATGATGCTGAAAAAGCAGATACAGCAACACTTGAACAAAACATCCGTGTTGCAAATGATAATCGTCTGTATTATTTAACAGAAGCAATGCGTCGTGGTTATACGATTGAGACCTTACATGAGATGACTAAAATCGATTTGTTCTTCCTTTATAAGTTCAACAAAATTGTTCAATTCGAACATGAACTAGCAGCCAGCATCGGTGACATTGATACGTTAGAAGCGGCTAAAAACCTCGGATTTGGTGATGAACAAATTGCTAAAATCTGGGATTGGGAAGAAGTGGCAGTTTACGACTTAAGACGCGCAAATAACCTCATGCCAGTCTTTAAAATGGTTGATACCTGTGCTGCTGAGTTTGAATCGCGCACACCGTATTTCTACAGCGCATACGAGTATGAAACAGAATCAGTGAAGTCGGATAAAGAATCTGTGATAGTGTTAGGATCAGGCCCGATTCGAATCGGACAAGGGGTAGAATTTGACTACGCAACAGTGCATTCAGTGTGGGCGATTCAACAAGCAGGCTATGAAGCGATTATTATCAACAGTAACCCTGAAACAGTCTCAACTGACTTCAGTATTTCAGATAAACTCTACTTTGAACCATTAACAGTTGAGGATGTCATGCACATTATCGATTTAGAGCAACCGAAAGGCGTGGTCGTTCAATTCGGTGGACAAACAGCGATTAACTTAGCAGAAGGATTAGAAGCACGTGGCGTAAACATCATCGGAACATCGTTAGACAGCATTGACTTGGCTGAAAACCGTGACCGTTTTGAGCAAAAACTAACAAGTTTGAACATTCCGATGCCAGCAGGACGCACTGCAACATCCGTAACAGAAGCGATTACGATTGCAACGCAAATCGGCTATCCAGTCTTAGTACGTCCTTCGTATGTCCTTGGGGGTCGTGCGATGGAAATCGTTGAATCACAAGAAGAACTACATCAGTACATGACAAATGCGGTGAAGGTTAATCCGAAACATCCCGTTTTGGTCGATCGTTACTTAGTCGGTCAAGAGGTTGAAGTAGACGCGATTTGTGATGGAACAGACGTGCTCATTCCTGGTATTATGGAACACATTGAACGTGCCGGCGTCCATTCAGGTGACTCGATTGCCGTTTATCCACCACAACGCTTATCACAAGCACATAAAGATACGATTGTCGATTACACAACACGCCTAGCACATGGGTTAAACATTCGCGGGATGATGAACATTCAATATGTTATCTCGAAAGACGAAGTGTTTGTGATTGAAGTCAATCCGCGTGCAAGTCGAACAGCACCGTTCCTGAGCAAGATTACCGACATTCCGATGGCAAACGTCGCAACGAAGGTTATTTTAGGACAATCACTCCAGAGTCAAGGTTACCAAAATGGTTTAGCGCCTGAGAAACCAAACGTATTTGTGAAATTACCGGTGTTTTCATTCGCGAAACTTCGTTCAGTAGATACCTCACTCGGACCTGAAATGAAATCAACTGGTGAAGTCATGGGTAAAGATACGACGTTAGAAAAAGCACTTTACAAAGGTTTTGCAGCATCGGGCTTAAAAATGAAAGAATTCGGGACGGTGTTAGTGACTGTAAACGATCGCGATAAAGAAGAAGCGGCTGCATTAGTGAAACGTTTCTCGGCGATTGGATACGGCATTGTGGCAACAAAAGGAACGGCCTCGTTCTTACGCGACATGAACATTGCTGTTAAAGAAGTGAATAAAATTGGTGAAGACGGTGAAACGTTAATCGATTGGATCCGCGGTGGCAAAGTACAGGCTGTCATCAATACATTAACACGCGGTAAAGAGCCGCAACGCGATGGGTTTCAAATCCGCCGTGAATCAGTTGAAAATGGTGTGCCGATCTTCACATCATTCGATACAGCTGATGCGATTTTACAAGTAATGGAATCACGTTCGTTCTCAGTAACTGAGATGTAAGCGGATTTGAATCGTTAGTTGCTTCTATCAGGTTGATTCCACATTAAGATTTTTCCAGTTGCGTCAACCAGAACTTCGGAAATTTCACTTCCTCGCTTGCCGATGGGAAATAATCGGCACACTCGGATGTTCCAATTTCTGCAGTTCTAAACGGTTGATTCCACATTAAGTTTAAAGGGGTGTAAAAATGAGAATTGAACAAATGACCGTCATTCAGCAAAAAGAAATCGCCGAGCGCGTTTACGAGCTTATTTTAGCAGGTGAGATGGTAACCGAGATGGAAGCGGGGCAGTTTATTAATATTAAACCGACACGTTCAGATCTATTGTTACGCCGTCCCATCAGTGTTGCTAAAATCGACAAAGCGCAGCGTCAATGTACAATTATTTATCGCGTCGATGGTGAAGGAACACAAACGTTTGCTGATGTAAAAGTAGGTGACTTACTCGATGTTATCGGACCGTTAGGTAAAGGTTTTCCGGTCGAAGAAACATTGGCTGGGGAAACAGCGATGCTAATTGGTGGCGGGATTGGTGTGCCACCATTGTATGAAGTGGCATGTGAATTAAAAGCCAAAGGTGCTGAAGTGGTGACTGTACTCGGGTTCAATTCCGAAGACGCTGTTTTTTACGAAGAAAAATTTGCAGCCCTTGGTGATGTTCATGTAGCAACAGCTGATGGCTCACACGGCACAAAAGGATTTGTCACAACAATTATGGATGACATTCCTGAAGCAGATACATATTACTCCTGTGGGCCAACGCCAATGTTGCGTGTTTTAAATGATCGTCTGTTAACAAAACGGGCTTTTATTTCATTAGAAGAACGCATGGCATGTGGGATTGGGGCTTGTTATGCCTGTGTGTGTCATAAAGCAGACGGTGATCGTAATGAATCGAAAAAGATTTGCGTCGATGGTCCGGTTTTCAAAACAGGGGAGGTTGAACTATGAGTCAATTAAGTGTTTCCTTACCCGGTTTAGAGCTGAAAAATCCAATTATGCCCGCGTCTGGTTGCTTCGGTTTTGGCCGTGAATACGCTCAGTTTTTTGACCTTAACTTATTAGGATCGATGATGATTAAAGCGACTACACCTGAACCGCGTTACGGTAATCCAACACCCCGGATTGCCGAAACACCAAGCGGTATGCTGAATGCGATTGGGTTGCAAAATCCCGGACTGCAAAAGGTGATGCAAGCAGAACTGCCTTGGTTAGCAAGCGTGTGTGACACGCCGATTATTGCCAACGTGGCCGGTTCGACTGAAGAAGATTACATTAAAGTGTGTGCTGCGATCTCACAGGCACCGAACGTGAAGGCGATTGAATTAAATGTCAGTTGTCCGAATGTGAAACATGGAGGGATTGCTTTTGGGACTGACCCAGAAACTGCTTATCGTTTAACGAAAGCAGTGAAAGCTGTCTCTGCTGTACCAATTTATGTGAAGATGAGTCCAAATGTCACTGATATTGTGCCAATTGCACAAGCAATGGCAGAGGGTGGGGCGGATGGTTTAACGATGATTAATACATTGCTGGGGATGCGATTAGACCTTAAAACACGTCAACCGGTAATTGCAAATCAAACAGGTGGTTTGAGTGGACCGGCGATTAAGCCAGTTGCCATCCGTATGATTAAACAGGTCAGTGCTGTCGTCGATATTCCGATTATCGGAATGGGCGGTATTCGTACAGTTGAAGATGTGCTTGAATTCATTATGGCGGGGGCATCAGCTGTCGCAATTGGAACGGAAAACTTTACGAATCCCTTTATTTGTCCACAGTTAATCGAACAATTACCAGCTGCTTTAGCGAAATACAATATTGCATCAATTGAACAATTGATTGCCGAAGTGAAGGAGGCACGACATGTCTAAACCAATTATCGCGCTCGATTTTTCGTCGCGCCAGGATACGCTTGCTTTTTTAGAACAATTTAACCAAGAGAAATTATTCGTGAAAGTCGGTATGGAACTTTTCTATGCCGAAGGTGCAGGTCTGATTGAAGCGATTAAAGCACAGGGACATGACGTTTTTCTGGACTTGAAATGCCACGATATTCCGAATACAGTGCAACGAGCAATGGCAAACTTAGCACGTTCAGGTGTCGATATGGTCAATGTTCATGCGGCCGGAGGTCAGCGGATGATGGCAGCAGCCAAAGAAGGTTTAATCCAAGGGTCGGCAGCGGGGCATCAGCCACAACTGATTGCGGTAACCCAACTGACATCAACATCTGAAGCAGAAATGCAACGAGATCAATTGCTGCGTGTACCTTTGTTGGAATCAGTTGTACATTATGCGAGCTCAACGTTTGCAGCTGGATTAGACGGTGTCGTCTGCTCGGCGCATGAAGCTCGTGCGATTGGTGAAGCAACTAAGAGCAACTTTTTACGTGTGACACCGGGGATACGTCCGGCCCATTTTGCCGCTGGTGACCAACGTCGAATTATGACACCACAACAGGCCCGTGCGAACGGTTCAACTCATATTGTGGTTGGTCGTCCAATTACTACGGCACCCGATCCTCTATCAGCTTATCACCAAATTTTAACGGAATGGAGTGTTTAACGATGACAATTGACAAACAAATTGCGAAACATTTATTAGATATCGAGGCGGTTTTCTTAAAACCGACAGAACCATTCACGTGGGCATCAGGCATTAAATCACCAATCTATTGTGACAACCGAATGACACTTGGTTTTCCAGCGGTTCGTCGTGATATTGCAAAAGGTTTAGCTGCTAAAATTAAGGCAGCTTTCCCTGATGTCGATGTGATTGCAGGCACAGCAACTGCGGGGATTCCCCATGCTGCTTTTATTGCTGAAGAATTAGATTTACCAATGATTTATGTCCGTTCTGAACCGAAGAATCACGGCAAAGGGAAACAAATCGAAGGTCCCTTAGCTCCCGGTAAAAAAGTCGTGATGATTGAAGATTTAATCTCAACAGCAGGTTCGTGTTTAAAAGCTGCTAGAGCGGTTGAAGAAGCAGGTTCAGAAGTAGTGGCAATAGCAGCTATCTTCACATACGAACTCGCAGTTGCGGGTCGTAATTTAAGTGCGGCGAACATCCCGCTGCTAACGTTAACTAACTATTCGACTTTACTTGAAGTTGCTGCGGCAGAAGGTGTTGTTCAAGCAGAAGACTTGGCAACTTTACGTGAGTGGAATAAAGATCCAGAAAAGTGGTTGAGCTAAAAAATAAAATGGAGCGGTTATCCAAGGGATAGCCGCTTTTTATTTGTTACTTTTTGTCTATAATATTAAAGCGCTTTCTATGTTAAAATAAAGGGTATGAGAGGGTGGGAAGATGAAACGTAACAGTATAATTGCAGTTGTTTTACTTTTTTTTATTGTAGGGGGCATTTGGCTCTTTTTTAAAGCACCGACCGAGAGCACGATTAAGAGTAATGATCTTGTCGGAGCGGATGAATGGAAGGGTGTGACGCATTTAATTGGTGCTGATTATCGTCTCGCCAAAGCAGATGCCGAAAAAACATTGGTGGTAACCTTACACCATTACAAAAAAGGCAAGCAGGTGGCCAAACCAGTTGCGTTACAGACCGGGCTAAATGAAAAAAAAGGGGATTTGATGATTTCATTTTTATATGATCAAGCGAACCTTGCGACGACCGCTTACGAACTGAGTTTAGTCAACAATGCAACCATCACCAAATGGCCAACACCAGCTGTTAAACTGGCTGAAAAAGACCAATTCATCACCGATGGGACGTTAAAAAAGAAAGTAAATATTAGTGAAAAACCAGTGATTGGCTATGCTTATAAACAAGACGATAATAAACGCGTGTTATCACTCAAAGAAGATGCCGCTTTAATTGGAAAGTACAATCAGGAAAAGGCAACGATTAAAGCGTTAGCGGCTTACGATGATTTATACATTTTTACGGCACAATTCAAGTTTAACTAACACTAGCGTATAGGGGACTAAGAAACGCACAAACAGACAAACAAACTAACAGATGGGTGAGGATGACATGCGTAACAGAACGAAGTGGATTTTAGGGACACTAATTATCGTGCTAGGTGTGAGTGTGTATTTTAATTATTTCACGCCAACGAAAGAATCATACATTGAGGATCAACCATTAACTGAAAAGTTTAAAACGAAGATGGCGTTAGCAACAGGCTATCATTATCAATTGAAGCCCACTGATAAAAAGAAAGCCAATCAAGTCGCTGTCAAAATGTCCTATTATGAAGCGGGCAGGTATATCGGAGAAAGCGATGTACAATACTTACCGATTAAAAAGGCCGGTAAATTCACCTTGAGTGTCGTGACAGATAATCAAATAATCTATCCGATGATGAGTGACGGTAAAACAAAGGTCGAATGGTCCAAAATTACGCATGACCAACCGATTGCGAGTGCAACGGGCATGACGCTTCTCGCTGAGAAAAAAACACCATTATCGTTCAGTGATTACCAACCGATTGCCTTTTATGGCGAAGCGTTTAAAACAAACCTTACGGCGACTACAGCTGATAAAGATGCGATTGAACAAGCGACTGCAGCTAATAATAAACAGCTCGCAGCCTTTGACTATCTGTATGTGTTTTCTGTAAAGTTAGTCGCTAAATAACTATACGCTCCGATTTGAACAGGGGGACGAGACAATGACTAAACGACAAATAAGTTTATTAGTGTGTATTTTTCTTGTTGCATGTCTGAGTGTTAGTGTCATTTTTGTGCAAAAACCGACAACATCGACGCTAACAGCCCAACCTTTGGCAGATGATATGGTTGCTGCAGGTTTAGTCTTGCAACAGCATTATCATTTTTCTTTGAGTAAGCAAGCTGAAAAAAAGTCACCTGGTGTTAAACTGACGATGGCACGTTATGAGGATGGGAAATACATCGATACGTACGCTCCAATTCAAGCGGGTCTGACAAAAAGCGGAGCGTTTGAACTTAGTCTCAAACAGTTGGATGACACGATTGAATTGACATTGAAATCCGGCAGCCTTGCCGCCCATACAGCTCCAATTAAATGGCAACGACCGCAAGCACAGCTGACAATGAATGAGTCGCTTTTAACGAAAAAAACGGTTTTTTCTACGACGAAACCGACTGCTATTGCTTCTTATGCTGAAGCAAGCGCAGAACAACCGGTGACAGCGGAACAACGAGAGGCCATTGCGAGCTTGACTAAAAAAGGCGATCAGCGTCTAGCCAACTTAAGCGGGTTGCTTGTCGTATCGGCACAATTGATTCAACTGCCAGAACTAAACTAAAAGGAGTGTCATAAGATGAGTAAAAAAAGAGGACTGTTTATCATCATCAGTTTTGCTATCGTGCTCGGAATCTGCCTTGCGTTGTATTTGGGGTTGAGAACCCCACAAACAACGAAAATAAGCAGTGCCGATGAGACGAATCAAATTGAGGATTTAGCAGATGAATTGGAAGCGACTGCCTATAATCCATTTAAGTTTCAACTGAGTCCCACAGATAAAAACAAAGCATTCATCTATACAATTACACAGTATAAAAAAGGTGAACTGGTCGAAACAGCTGAGCTGAAACTGGCAAACAATGATGTAAAGGGGTTTGTTAGTTTCTTTATCAATGATGAAGATGCAGGTAAGGTGAGCATCAAGTCATTAAGCAAAGGAGCAACAAGCAGTACCGCTTACTCTTTTAGTCGTCAGAGTAAGCAAGAGACCATCAAAAATGGTTCGGTCTTTATCGGAAGTAGTGATTTAACGAAGGACAACACCATTGGTTTCGTTGGGTTTGGTAAAAATGAAGCCGCTAGTGATAATTCCGTCTCTTTTAAAAACTATTTACGAGCTGAAAAAGATGCGGACTTTATCAATCAGTTTGACATGGTTTATTTGATGTCCGTCCGATTAGAACAATAAAATGAAAGCTTCTGGTCGATTAAACGCGACGATAGAACAACCTATCTATTCAGTCATATTATTTCGCAAACAAAGTGACAGTCATAGAGTCGAAAGACACTGAAGTCTGTTTGGACTTTGTCTACAATCTGGAGTGCCATCAATAAGGTGGCGCTTTTTTTAGTGGTTCATCCGTTAATAAAAGCTTGTATAAATAAGAAACTTTAGATATATTTAAACAATATCGTACTAAGGGAGGCTTTTGATGGAACAAAAAGAGATCTCACGAAAAAAATTGTTAGGTGTAGCAGGATTTGGTTGGTTGTTTGATGCAATGGATGTCGGGATACTATCATTTGTAATCGCTGCATTAGCGGTCGAATGGCAGTTAACCCCGACTGAAATGGGCTGGATTGGCAGTGTCAATTCAATCGGAATGGCTGTTGGTGCATTTGTTTTTGGTATTTATGCTGACAAGGTTGGCCGCAAAAATATCTTCATGCTAACATTGATTGTCTTTTCAGTCGCCAATGGCTTATCGGCGTTTACGACCTCACTCGCCACTTTTATGGTGCTTCGTTTTATTGCGGGGATGGGTTTAGGTGGCGAATTGCCTGTCGCATCAACACTTGTATCAGAAAGCGTCGCTGCCCATGAACGTGGCCGAATCGTCGTGTTACTCGAGAGTTTTTGGGCAGGTGGTTGGCTGATTGCCGCTTTAATTTCTTACTTTATTATTCCACATTATGGCTGGCGAATCGCCTTGTTACTGACGGCGTTGCCAGCGCTTTATGCCATCTATATTCGAATACATATGCCCGATTCGCCGCGTTTCACAGCCCAACAAAAGGATACGTTGCGGATGTCACAAAAAATCGCGTCTGTTTGGTCAAAACAATATGCTAAACGAACATTGATGTTATGGATTGTTTGGTTCACGGTTGTTTTATCCTATTATGGCATGTTTTTATGGCTGCCTTCTGTGATGACAATGAAGGGCTTTAGTATGATCAAAAGTTTTGAGTATGTGCTGATTATGACATTAGCACAACTGCCAGGTTATTTTACAGCTGCCTGGTTAATTGAGCGTGCGGGCCGTAAATTCGTCCTTGTCGCTTATTTAAGTGGTACCGCTGTTTCTGCCTTTGTGTTTGGTAATGCGGATACAACCGCAATGTTGCTCGTTTCAGGGATGTTTTTATCGTTCTTTAATTTAGGGGCTTGGGGCGCCTTATACGCGTATTCCCCCGAACAGTACCCCACAAACATTCGTGGCACTGGAACAGGTATGGCGGCTGCTGTCGGCCGTTTGGGAGGGGTGTTAGGACCGTTGATGGTCGGAATGATGCTTTCAAATGGCACCGCGATTAACACGATTTTCACCTTGTTTTGTGGTGTCATTGTTATTGGTGTACTAGCCGTGCTGTTTTTAGGGACGGAAACGAAACAAACAGAGTTGGAATAACAGCATGTGTCACCATAAAAAAGGAAAGTGTAACCGCTGTTAAGACCAAAAATGAATGATTGATGAGAACAGCCTGAAAGGGCTGTTTTTTTGCTGTGTAAAAGGTAATAAGATAGTTAAAAAAATTATTTCATGAATTGCAAGAATAAGTTAGCCACCACGTGCCGAATCATGATAGTAAGTTTACTTTTTAATTTGTGAACAGCTGAAGTTTTGTAATTTCTTCTAAAAATAGCTCTTTTGGTGTTTGAAATCCTAAAATCCGACGTGGCAAATTATTCATCCATGTTTGAATCCTTTGGACAAGTTGATCACTTACATCACTGACAGAACGTCCTTTTGGAATGAATCTTCGAATGATTCCATTATGATTTTCATTGGTGCCACGTTCCCAAGAGGAATAAGGATGTGTGAAATAAATAGCCAGTGTATCTTTGAGCAACTCATTGATGCCTGAAAATTCTTTGCCATTATCCGCAGTAATGGTTTTAAAGAGGGCTCCAAAATATGATCCACACTGTTTCTTAAGGTGTAAGAGGGCTTTATTCACAAAAGATGCTTGTTTTCCTTCGACTTTGAGTATGAATTCAAATCGTGTTTTACGCTCAGTCACTGTTAATAAAACAGCGTCTGCTTTATTTTTCAGACCAACAACAGTATCAATTTCCCAATGCCCTAATTCTTCTCGGACATCAACGATGTCTGGACGTTTTTCAATTGATTGTCCTAATATACGCTTGTTCTTACGACTTTTTTGTTTCTTAATTTGTCGTGATACCTTTTTATTCAAGTCAATGTTTTTGACGCCTAAGAAACCAGCATCAATCAGATGATAAAGTGTTTTTACTGAAAGCATTTCATCGTCTGAAAAAAGCTGATGGCGTTTGGCATAGCCAACGATTGCATCAGGTGACCATTTATCAATTGCTATTTTTCGAGTGACATATTCAATGAAGGCAACGCAGGAAATCCATTTGTATTTACGGCCACAATTTTTGCGCTTGAGTTCATAACAAGCTTGTCCCTTTTTGTGCGAGTAAGAACGAACAAGAAAGACGGTGCTTTGTTTTTTGTTTACTTTCAATCGAAATCTTTTCGTGATTATTCCCCTTTTAACTTCGTTGTTAATTGTTTGAGGTGACCGGTTGAGTAAATAAGCAATTGACCGATGTGATTCTTTCTTGCGGAGTAACATTTGTATCATCCTACGTTCGGCAACAGAAAGGTGTGTATGTTTTGTTTTAAATGTGTTATTCTTTATGAGTGTCATAGCAAAATCATCCTTTATTGTTTGGTGTCGTAACCTCAATAATACATGATTTTTCGCTAAGGCACTTTTTTTATAAATTCAGGTGGCTAACTTGATTATACAATTCGCCCCCAGTGAAAATACCATTAGAATGGTCAAAGTAGCACTATAGCTTTGTACAAATTAATCTGAAGTGATGGAATAGAAAATTATCTCTTACCGTTGCAGATTACATGGATTTCTCTATTTTAATGAAATGATTATTAGTCTGTACATGTAAGTTCTAGGTATATTTAGCTTAGGATTTATCATATTGGTTAAGCTATCTTAAAACTGTGAATGGAGGATAACATGAAAAAACAACTGCTTTACTTTGTTTTTCTTAATGTAGCATGTATTGCTTTTTGTTTTTTTATTTTACCAACATTACCTGAACTAATGCCTCGTCATACCAATGGTGTAAATATTACCTCTTATGAAGCTAAAACAATAACTAACCCCGTCTGCTATCTAGCGCTTTCTAATGTTGATGAATACAATAAAAAAGAGGGGGGATAAGATGAAAAAACAAGTGTCATTGCTATGAGAGGTTACCGATGCCTAGTGATGACATTGCAATTGAGTGTTTCATTCCGAAACGACCGGCGTTCATTTGGGCAAGGATGAGTGTTAACCTCACGCTGAAATTTAAAATGATAGTGAAAACTAAGCATAAAAAAAGCCAACAGCATTGCTGTTGGCTCAGATTGTAGACAAAGTCGAATTAAACTGGTTTTACTTTGAACGTTAGTTCAAGTAACTTTGGTTACAAGATGACTTGACTGAAAAGAAACGTTGTTATAGTAGGAAACACGAGCCTTTGAGGTGAGTGTACAGATGGTACTCGACTCCGAGAAGGCGAGGCATTGACGACCTAGAACAGCGTTTATCTTCAGACTGAGCCAACAGCATTGCTGTTGGCTCAGTCAAAATATATCCTCATCGTATCGTTGTCTGGTTAAATTTTCAGCTGATAACGAGGGAATAAGCTATACAATAGTCCAACAAAAATCGCGCCAATGCCAATGATTTGGTAACTAGAAGGCATAAACCCAGTAATGATAATATCTAATAAAATCGCGACGGCCGGATCAACAAACACCGAAAAACTGACAATCGTAGGTGACAGTTGGCGAATGCTTGTATAGAGCAGCAAATAGACGATACCGGTATGGACAATGCCAGTTAAGAGCGCATAAAACCACTGTGTTTGCGTTAAGCTGTTATAGGCATCGAACGCAATAAAAGGCGTCAAAAGGACGACAGCAACGACCATCTGAATCAGCGTCGTCATGTAGACGCTTGTTTGCTTAAAGGTCGCTCCAAATAACATTGTGACCGCATAAAAAACAGCAGCTAATAAACCGTAGATAATGCCTTGCCAGTTGGGGACTTCGGCCGAAAAGACATCAGTTCCCATGATGAAAATCGTCCCGATAAAGCAGGCGAGCATCGCTAACATAATACCACGGGTCAACTTTTCACGATAAATCATGGCACCGACGACGAGCATTAGAATCGGACCGATATGATAGAGCGAAATCGCCACGGTAATGGAGATGACCTCAAAGGCTTTGAACAAGAAAATCCAGTTGCATAAATTACTGACACCACAAAGAGCAATCAGTAAGAGTTCTTTTTTGAGCCAACGTTCTTGGTGGTGGCTACCGGTAATAAACCAAACAAACAATAAGAAAACTGAAGCACAGGCAGCGCGTACATAGATAAGCTCAAGTGCTGCTAAACCCGTTAAACGTGAGAAAAAACCGATTGAGCCAAAGATGGCCATCGCAATTATTAGTTGCAATAACGCTTTTTTATTCATTGACAGTAGCACCTCCTTGTTGCACGTAACTTTATTATGTAAACTAATGTAAAACTTAAAAAAGGTCTCCCTTCAGTTTACGTGATTGAAGGGAGAAAGGGAATGCAAGTTTGGTGTTTAATCGCTATTATTTTACTTCTAAGGCTTCAACAGCCGCTTTTTCTGGTGTAACAAACAAGGTTGTTTGGTGATCATATATCACATAGCCCGGTTTAGCGCCACTTGGTTTATGCACATGCTTAATGAGGGTATAATCAACAGGAACTTGTGCAGACAGAGAAGCTTTTGAAAAATGGGCTGCAATCATTGCTGCTTCCATTAACGTCGCATCAGTTGGTTCTAAGCTTTTGACAATGACATGAGAGCCTGGTAAATCTTTCACGTGCAACCATGTGTCGAGCTTATGCGCAAAACGATGGGTTAAATAGTCATTTTGAATATTATTGCGGCCAACAAACAGTTCTGTACCATCGGTTGCTAGGTAACGATGGACATTCGGTTTTTTGGCTTTTTTCGGACGGTTATTTTTTTGTTTTTTAGCACGGAGATACCCTTGTTCAATTAACTCCTCACGAATTTCATCAATATCTGATGGGGCAGCACTGTTTAACTGTGTGACGACACTGTTTAAATAAGCCAGCTCTGTTTGTGTCTTAGCGATTTGTTCAGCTACGATAATAACGGCTGTTTTCAGTTTTTGGTATTTGTTAAAATAAGCTTGAGCATTTTGTGATGGTGTTTTCAATGGATTTAAGACAATTTTTAGTTCGCCACCTGTTTCATCGTAGTAATTAACGAGGCTCACCTCAGTCATCCCTTTACTGAAGGCATGCATATAGGTTGTGAGTAACTCGCCTTTAATTCGAATATCATCGGCCTTCGTCGTTTCGTGCATCGTTTGTTCGAGCTTCGCTATTTTCAGTTCGGCTTTATTGATTTCAAGTTGTAACATGTGTTCAATGTCTTTACCAATTTGATGTACCCGATCACGACGGGCCTTATCGGCATAAAACTGATCAAGCAGCTCACTTAAGCTACTGTATTGATTAACAAGTGTATCACTGGTTTGCAGCTCAAAGTGGTAGAAATCTTCCTTATTATTCGTTTCCGTCCAACTCGGTTGCACAGTTGTTTGCAAGAGGGAGTGCATTGCAGTCAAAATTGCTGCTGGTTGTTGTGATTGCGCCTTCGCTACTACTTCGCGGGCAAACAAAGGTGAAAAGCCAGCGACAACTTGTACAATTCGTTTTGCCAACTTCAGCTCAGACGTAAGCATTGCTGCGATATCAGCTTCTGTTAAATCGATGGGGCTGATTTTATCTGTTTGTGCTGGTGGGAGCAAGTAGGGTGCATTCGGTAATAAGGTTCGGTATGAGTTATATGCCATCGAGACATGTTTTATACAGTCAATGATGCTGTTCTTTTCTTTATCGACGAGCACGACATTTGAATAACGGCCCATAATTTCAACATATAGATCGCAGAGGCGTTCGTCACCAATTTCATTTTTACCGCGCAAATGAAATTTTAAAATGCGTTCGTTTGGTATTTGTTCGATGCGTTCAATAACGGCACTCTCGATATACTTACGTAAGATCATACAAAAGTTCGGTGGCACTGGTGGGTTCGTTGTTTCTAAATCACTTATTTGAATCCGTGCATACGTAGGATGGGCGGAAATGAGTAGTTTATGATTTTTACGTTCATTACGAACGACTAAAATTAATTCTTGTGAATACGGTTGTTGGATACGCATAATTCTACCGCCGACTAATTTTTCACTAAGTTCTGTCGTCATAGCGGATAGAAAGAGACTGTCAAATGCCAAATTTCTCACCCTTTCTGTTGGATAACTCCGTTATTATACCACGTTTAGGTGGGTGATTGGACTGATATCAGTGTGAGGTAGGCTAAAGAAGCAAACAAATCGCGTGAAAAGTGAAGTTTTACTTGCAGTTCTGTCACTTAAGAAGTAATATTAAAGATGACTTTAATTTAAAAGGAGTAGTCTAATGTCTGAAAAAGGTTTGTTATTTGTTTTATCCGGACCATCTGGTGTTGGCAAGGGAACGGTACGTCGTGCTGTTTTTGAAGATGAGAATACCGATTTTTCTTATTCAATCTCAATGACCACTCGTACAATGCGTCCTGGCGAAGAAGAGGGCGTTGATTACTATTTCCGTACAAAAGAGCAATTTGAATTGCTCATTGAGCAGGATCAATTGTTAGAGTACGCACAATTTGTGGATAATTATTATGGTACACCACTTGAATATGTTGAAAAAACATTGAACGAGGGCAAAGATGTCTTTTTAGAAATCGAAGTCCAAGGGGCAATGCAAGTGCGTGAAAAAATGCCTGAAGCTGTCTTTATCTTTTTAACACCACCGAGCTTAACTGAGCTGAAAAGTCGCATTGTCGGCCGCGGCACAGAAACAAACGAGGTTGTTGATAAACGAATGGCTACGGCCCATCATGAAATTGAAATGATGAAGCATTACGACTATGCTGTCGTTAATGATGAAGTGCGTCTCGCAGTAGAAAAAATTAAAGATATTGTTCGAATCGAACATATGCGTACGAAATGGATGTATCCAAAGTACCGTTCGATGCTCGACGAAATTATTGATTAAGTTGTTTTAAATTGAATTGGAGGAATGTAACATGATGATTAAACCATCTATCGACTCATTATTAGAAAAAATCGACTCGAAATATTCTTTAGTAGCAGTAGCTTCTAAACGTGCCCGTGAAATGCTTGAAAAACCAAACTCAATGACTTTGGAAAACTACACATCAGCTAAAAACGTTGGTAAAGCGTTGGAAGAAATTGATGCAGAAACACTCCAAATGATTCCAGCAAAAGGATACGAAGACTAAAGTTATTTCAGTCTCGGACCAGCTCTTTATGAGCTGGTTTTTCTTTGTTTAATAGCGTTATATACTGTCTAATTACCAATATCATGGTAAAATAAAGGGAATCATTAAACGAGGTGGGACAACAATGAAAAAAAACATCGTCTTAGGCGTAACTGGTGGGATTGCATCCTACAAAGCGGTTACTTTAGCAAGTCAATTAGTCAAAGCTGGGTATGAAGTCAAAGTAATGATGACAGAAAATGCCACACAGTTTGTGACACCGTTAACGTTTCAAGTGATGAGCCATCACACGGTCTACACAGACACCTTTATCGAACCGAAACCCGAAAAGATTGCCCATATTGAGTTGGCTGATTGGGCTGATTTAGTGGTGATTGCCCCGGCAACAGCCAATACGATTAGTAAACTGGCAGCAGGGATTGCTGATAATATGTTAACGAGTGTTTATTTAGCAACAGCAGCACCTGTCTGGGTAGCACCCGCAATGAATGTGCACATGTATCAACATCCAGCAGTTAAACGTCAAATTGCACAATTATCCGACGATGGCGTCCGCTTCATTGAACCATCAGAAGGCTTACTGGCCTGTGGCTATGTCGGTAAGGGACGTTTAGAAGAACCTGAGCAAATCGTCGCTAACATCAATCGTTTCTTCGCGAGAAAACAACAGCTTGCCGGTAAGCGAGTGCTGATTACAGCTGGGCCAACGGTCGAAGCGATTGATCCAGTGCGTTTTTTAACGAATCGTTCATCAGGGAAAATGGGCTTTGCCTTAGCGAATGAAGCGCTCGCTTTAGGTGCTGATGTAACACTTGTTACAAGTGTTAAACAGCCAGCGGTGGATGCTCGTGTCACAGTCGTACCGATTGAATCGGCGGCTGAGATGTTGAGCGCTGTGACTGCCCGGAGTGCCGCGATGGATATCATCATTAAAGCAGCAGCCGTTGCAGACTATACACCGGTCAGCTATTCAGCGCAAAAAATAAAAAAAGCCGCCGGTGACGATAGTGCCTTTACGTTTAAACGAACAGTCGACATTTTAAAAACCTTAGGTGAAAACAAACCTGCGAAGCAAGTGTTGGTAGGCTTTGCTGCTGAGTCACAGCGGGTCGAAGAAAATGCGCGTAAAAAGCTCGTCACTAAAAAACTTGATATGGTAATCGCTAATGATATTTCCCGAGGCGATGCTGGCTTTGGTGTCGATACGAACGAAGTGCTGTTAATCACACCGACGACTAAAAGACAGCTGCCGTTGTTATCGAAAACCGAAACAGCGCACTTCATTTGGCAAGGTATTATTGAATTAACAGCGATTGAGGTGAACGAATGCCAAGTATTGCAAAAGTAATCGTCGATACGCCTGCAATGACGGTCGATCGTCCGTTTGATTATTTAATTCCGCAACAGTGGCAAACTGTTATTCAACCTGGGATGCGTGTGGCCGTACCATTCGGTCCACGACAATTGCTAGGTTTTGTTGTCGCTGTCGCAGATGTTAGTGACGTCACCGATATCACGAAACTAAAAAGTGTCACCGAATTATTTGATGTGCGGCCTGTGCTTACGCCAGAGATGCTTGCCTTAGGGGAGTGGATGGCACAGGACTCGCTCAATTTTCGTATCTCCATTTTTCAGACGATGCTGCCCAATTTAATGCGTGGTTCGTACGAGAAATATGTGGTGTTAAAAAACTGGGAAAACACCGCGGCTGTCGCCTTATTTGAAGGCGCAGAAACGCTCGATTGGCAAACAGTCCAAGCAAGTCCTCATGTGCATAATGTACAAAAATGGGTTAGTGAGGGTGATTTAGCAACGGTTTATCGCGTTTCGAGTAAGGAAACGAAAAAAACGAAACGAGCCCTCAAAAACTGTTTAACAACCGCCGCGTTATTAGCTGCGGTTGAAGCGGTCGGTTCAAAGGCGAAGGCGCAACAAAAAGCCTTGTACCAACTCATTGACCTCGGAGAGTCTGAGTGTTTTGTCGATGAGTTCAAACAGGCGGGTGTCAGTGATACGACCATCCGAACACTAGAGGCGAAAGGCTATCTCACAGTGTTTCAAAAAGAGGTTGATCGTGATCCCTATGCTGGCGTGGCATTTGAACCATCAGAGCCGCTTCTGTTGACAGCACAACAACAACAGGTATACGAACGTATTTATGCAGTGCAACAAGCGGGTGTGACAAAGACGTTCTTACTGCATGGTGTAACTGGTAGTGGCAAGACCGAGATTTATTTACAAACGATTGCTCAAGCATTGGCGGCAGGGAAACAGGCGATTATGCTCGTGCCCGAAATAGCCTTAACACCTCAAATGGTCAATCGTTTTAAAGGACGCTTTGGTGAAAAAGTCGCCGTCTTACACAGTGCGTTATCAGCTGGGGAACGGCTTGATGAGTGGCAAAAAATCGAACGGCAAGAAGCGTCAATTGTTGTTGGTGCCCGGTCAGCAATCTTTGCGCCACTCACCAACATCGGTCTTATTATTATTGATGAAGAACATGAAGCAACCTATAAACAAGAAGATTACCCACGTTATCATGCACGTGACATTGCATTATGGCGCGCGGATTATCATAACTGCCCGGTCGTGCTCGGTAGTGCGACACCGAACGTTGAAAGTTTTGCCCGCGCTGCCAAAGGGGTGTATGAGCTCGTTCAACTTCCCGAGCGCATCAACCAACAACCGCTACCTTTAGTTGAAGTGGTAGACTTGAAAGATGAACAACGGGCTGGTAATAACAGTTCGTTTTCACGGGTGTTGCTCGAAAAAATTAAAGACCGGCACCAAAAAGGTGAACAGACCGTTTTGATGTTGAATCGACGCGGTTTTGCCTCCTTTGTAATGTGTCGTGATTGCGGTTTTGTGCCTGAATGTCCGCATTGTTCAATCACGTTAACCTATCATAAACGCGGTCATCAGCTTAAGTGCCATTATTGTGGTCATCAAGCGCCAATGCCGCCCACTTGTCCGAGCTGTCAATCGCCTCATATACGGCAATATGGTACCGGGACACAAAAGATAGAAGAAGAACTGCTCGAACTGCTGCCGTCCATTCGAATCATTCGGATGGATGTGGATACGACAACACGCAAAGGCTCGCATGAAAAATTACTCCGCGCCTTTGGAAATAAAGAAGCCGATGTGTTGTTAGGCACGCAAATGATTGCCAAAGGGCTTGATTTTGCGAACATTACATTAGTCGGTGTGTTAAATGGCGATACGGCGTTGAATGTGCCCGATTTTAGGGCGGCGGAACGCACCTTCCAATTGCTCACACAGGTGAGTGGTCGTGCTGGACGGCACCATTTAATAGGTGAAGTTATCGTGCAAACCTTTAATCCGGATCATTACAGCATTCAACTGGCCAAATACCAAAACTACATCGGTTTTTATAACCATGAGATGCAGTTACGGAAGTTAACAGGCTATCCGCCATACTATTTAACAACCTTGGTGCAAGTATCAAGCACCGATGAACGCAAGGGCGAACAGACGATGGCTCAAATTGTTCAATTCTTAAAACGTGAATTAGGAGAGCAAACGATCCTCTTAGGACCGACGCCTGCGCCAATTGCTAAAATAAACAATCGCTACCGCTACCAATGTCTGATAAAATATAAGATAGAACCTGCATTAAGAGAAACGCTTCGACGCGTGCTTGAGTCCTATCAAAAAGAAATACGAAACGGCCTCAGTGTCTCGATCGATTTTGAACCTTATATGATGATGTGAATAAAGGAGAAACAGATGACAAAGATAATCTTTATGGGAACACCTGATTTTGCAGTACCTGTATTACAAAAATTAATAGCGGATCCAACAATTACCATTAACGCAGTGGTAACACAGCCAGATCGTAAAGTCGGACGAAAACATGTGTTAACACCGACGCCTGTTAAACGAGCGGCAGTTGAAGCGGGGTTGCTCGTATTACAACCAGAGAAATTGCGCACATCAGCTGAATTAGAACAGTTGAATGCAATGGAAACGGACTTGTTAATTACGGCAGCCTATGGTCAAATTTTGCCAAACAGCTTGCTCGAAGCACCGCGTCTCGGTGCCATCAATGTGCATGCCTCACTGTTGCCGAAGTTACGAGGTGGAGCACCGATTCATTATGCCTTAATCGAAGGCCACGAGCGAACAGGTGTGACGATTATGTACATGGCAGAAAAACTCGATGCTGGTGCGATTTTAAGCCAGGCAGCGCTACCGATTACTGAAGAAGACAATGTCGGAACATTATTTGAGAAACTGAGCGTCGTTGGTGCTGATTTGTTAGAAGCGACCTTGCCGGCTATTTTAGCTGGTACGATTGAAGTGGTTGAACAAGTTGAAGCAGAGGTAACCTTTGCCCGTAACATTAGCCGTGAACAAGAACGCATCGATTGGACGAAATCAGCCCGCGCTATTTTTAACCATGTGCGTGGGATGAATCCTTTTCCGTCGAGTTTTACGACGTACGAAGGTAAAAACTGGAAACTATGGGAGGTTGTCGAGAGTTTTGAAACAACGACAGCGGCTCCTGGTACAATCGTAAGTGTTGACGGCACCATTCGTGTCGCAGCAGGTGACGGTCAAACAGTCGACATCGTTTTATTCCAACCAGCAGGTAAACAACGGATGACAACAAGTGATTTTTTAAGAGGCTCGGGCAAAGACCTAGAAGCCGGAAAGTGTTTAGGTGAAGTATAGTGGGAACAGTACGTGAGGTATCATTAAGTATTTTAGAAAAAATTGAAAAACAACAGGCATACAGCCATTTATTAATCCATGATGCGATGACAAAAAACAGTGTTAAACCAATTGATAAAGGCTTGTTAACGGAATTAGTATACGGAACAATCCAACGCCAGATGACTTTGGATTTCTATATGGAACAATTTGTGGCAAAACCAGAAAAACTAGAAATCTGGGTCAAAATCTTGTTGCGTGTATCCTTTTACCAATTGTATTTCTTAGATAAGGTACCGGATCATGCTATTGTAAATGAAGCCGTTAATGTCGCTAAAAAACGCGGACATGTTGGCGTTTCAAAATTAGTCAATGGTGTGTTACGGACAGCTATCCGTGAAGGCCAGCCAAATGTGGCTGCCTTAGTGAAGGACCCTATCAAGCGTTTAGCGCTTGATATTTCAGTGCCAATCTGGTTAACCGAGCGTTGGGTCGCGCAATACGGCGTTGAAAAAACCCGCGAAATTGGTGAGGCCTTACTCGTACCACCGCATCAAACCCTTCGTGTGAACCCTTTACGTGGCAACCGTGACGAAATCATTGAAGCGTTACAAGGTGATGGCTATGAAGTCGAAGCGCATCCACTTGTACCTGAAGCAATTATGGTTTTTGGTGGAAACGCCGCGAGCCATGCAATGTTCCAATACGGTGCTTTCTCAATTCAAGATGAAAGCTCGATGTTAGTCGCACATGCTTTACAACCAGAAGCGGGCATGCGTGTTTTAGATGCCTGTGCAGCCCCTGGTGGAAAAACGACACATATCGCCGAATTAATGGGTGATGAAGGTCAAATTGATGCGCTTGATATTCATGCTCACAAAACAAAATTGATTGCCCAAGGTGCAAAACGCCTTGGTCATACGATTATTAAACCGTTCCAAGCGGATGCTCGCCAATACGGCAATGACATTGAGGAAGAAACATACGATCGTATTTTAGTCGATGCCCCATGTAGTGGTTTTGGTGTCATTCGCCGTAAACCAGACATTAAATACCAAAAAACAGCGAAGGATATCGCATCACTCAGCGTCATTCAATATGATATTTTAGCAGCCTTAGCACCACTATTAAAAGTAGGTGGCCGCTTAGTTTATAGTACGTGTACAATCGATGAAAACGAGAACAAAGAAGTTTGGGAACGTTTCTTAGCGGAGCACCCTAACTTTGTGCAAGCACCATTAGCCTTGCCAAATAACATTACGACTGCTGAGCAAACAACCTTACAGTTGTTGCCAGATAATAACTTTAGTGACGGGTTCTATTTATCAGCCTTTACACGCCAATCATAAAACGAGGTGAAAACATGCGTGCAGTTGCTCAAACAGATAAGGGAAAAGTAAGACCGAATAATGAAGACCGTGTGGCGATTATTACCAATCCTACCAATCAACAATTATTTGTCGTTGCTGACGGCATGGGTGGACATCGGGCGGGGCAAATTGCTAGTGAATTAGCAATTAGCTATTTAACGACACATTTTGAGAAATTAATGATTCGAATGGATGAAGATCAGGCGCAGCGGTGGTTGCGTCAAACGATTCAACGGATTAACGATAACGTGTTGCAAGCCGGAGCGTCAAACGAATCGTTAAATGGGATGGGAGCGACAATCGTCTGTGCGATTGACATCGATGAATCGAAAGTTGCCATTGCACACGTGGGAGATAGTCGCGCCTATCTTGTTAATCATCAAACGATGACACAATTAACCGAAGATCATTCATTGGTGGCGATGTTGATGAAAAAAGGAGAAATTACAGCAGATGAAGCAAAAATTCATCCCCGTCGTAATGTCGTGTTACGTTCATTAGGCATGGATGGCTTTGTTGAAGTGGATTGTCAACTTGTATATAAGCGTGAAGACGAACGATTGTTGCTTTGTTCAGATGGTTTAACGAACAAAGTCAGCATTGATGATATTCGTGCGGTTGTCATGGCAGAGGTTTCATTATCACAAAAGGTAACGATGTTGATTCAACAGGCAAATGATAATGGTGGTAATGATAATATTTCAGTCATTATCGCGGAAACCGGCATTGATGAAACTGACGGAGGTGACGACTGATGATAATTGGCAAACGTTTAAGTGGACGTTATGAAATTACTCGTCTGATTGGTACCGGTGGCATGTCGAACGTCTACTTAGCCCGTGATATCATTTTAGAGCGTGATGTAGCCGTTAAGCTGATGCGGATGAGCATGGCAAATGAAGAACAACTCGTTCGTCGGTTCAGGCGTGAAGCCCAGGCGACAACACAATTGATGCATCCTCATATTGTTGATATTTTTGATGTCGATGAAGATCACGATAATCATTTTATTGTAATGGAATACATCGATGGAATGGATTTGAAAGCCTATATTAATAAAAAAGGGCGGTTACCGTTACCTCAAGTTATTACAATCATGAATCAAATTTTAGGGGCGATTGCACATGCCCATCATCAACAAATTATTCACCGTGATATTAAACCGCAAAACGTTTTGATTAATCATGAGGGAACTGCGAAAATTACTGATTTTGGGATTGCAATGGCATTGTTTGAAACATCGATGACTCAAACCAATACAACTTTAGGTTCAGTCCATTATTTATCGCCAGAACAAGCGCGTGGAGGTATCGCAACGACGAAGTCGGATGTCTATTCGTTAGGCATTATGTTGTATGAGATGTTAACAGGGAAATTACCGTTTGATGGTGAATCAGCGGTTGCGATTGCGATTCAACAACTACAATCGCCGATGCCCTTATTAGCCGATGAATTACCATCGGCACCAATGAGCTTGCAAAATATTGTGATGAAGGCAACGGCGAAAGATGCCGCTAATCGTTATCTGTCAGTTGAAGAGATGCAGGCTGATTTAGCGACTGCACTGCAACCAAGTCGTATTAACGAAGCGCCTTATGACATTCATAAAATGGATTATGATGAAACGCAGACAATTCCACTACCATCGAGCATTATTAAAGAAAAAATTGCTGATATTGAAAAATTGTCTGCTCAGAAACCACCTGCTAAGCGTAAGCCAGCGGTCATTCCAAAAGATAAACCGGTTGAAAAAAAGAAAAAAAGCAAGCAAAAAAGATGGCTCATAATAATACTAATCGTGGCTTTAATTGCTTTGGCAGCAACTTATTTTTATTATCAATCACAAAAAACCTATGCAGTGGCAGATGTCACTGATGTATCCCAACAAGTTGCAATTTCGCGTTTGCAAAAGGATGGATTCCACATTGGAAAAACCATTGAGGAGCATAGTGAAAAGGTGAAAAAAGGCTATATTATTAAGACTGATCCACCAGCGGATAAAAAAGTCAAAAAAGGCACAAAAATCGATTTGTATATTTCAATTGGTAAAGAAGAAGTAACCGTGGAAGATTACCGTGGTGAGAATGCTAATGAAATGAAAAAAGAACTTGAAAAGATAGGATTTAAGAAAGTGAAAACCGTGGCAATCACAAACGATACTGTCAATGTCGGTGAAGTCACTGGGCAAAGTATTCAAGCAGGTCTCAAAGTTGTCCCGAGTGAAACGACGATTGAGCTCGAGTATAGTTCGGGACCAGAGGACATCGTTTTAAAAGATTTAACGGGCTATAATACGAATTCTGTCAAAGCTTATGCCTTAGAAAATGGCTTTGAGTTAACGATAAAAGAGGCTTTTTCAGATGATATCGAAGTCGACCAAGTAGTATCACAAGAACCCGCAGCTGGAAATTCCTTGAAAGCTGGTGCGCCACTCAAAGTGATAATTTCAAAAGGTGTAGAAAATCCCGATAAGACGGTGGAACGTAAGATTAAGCTTGTTTATACGGGTGAAATTATTGAAGCCAGTAGCGAGCATGAAAGTACAAATAATGACGCTGAGGATGACACTACCGAAGCAAGCTCAGCATCATCTGAACCAACGCGCACGCCACAAACAATTAAGGTGTACTTAAAGGATAAGACGCATAAACTTACAGATGTTTACAAAACATTAACGATTACTGAAGATACTGAGATTACCTTGTTGTTTGACTTAGTAGCCGATACTGAAGGAGCTTATAAAATCGAACGTGATGATAAAAACATCGAACAAGAAACAGTCGGATATAAATAAAACTAAAGGAGTGAGAGTTTGTATAAAGGTCGAATTGTGAAGGCATTAAGCGGTTTTTATTATGTCGAAACGGCAGAAAAAGAACTGTACCAAACACGGGCACGAGGCAATTTTCGCGCAAGTGGGATTACACCTCTTGTAGGGGATTGGGTCGAGTTTCAAGCGGAGAATAAAAAAGAGGGTTACATTTTGGCAATGGGCAAGCGCGATAATGCGTTTGTGAGACCGCCGATTGCAAACGTGGATCAAGTTTGGTTGTTTTTTTCGGCGGCAGAACCGGATCTTTCAACGACATTAATGGACCGCTTTTTAGTAGCAATTGAGAAAGAAGACGTTACTCCCTTAATTTTCATTACGAAAATGGATTTACTCACTGCCGAGAAACAGCTTGAAATTAAGCAAACCACTGCAGTTTATGAAAAGATGGGTTATCAGGTCATCATCTTAAATGATTATGAACCGGCTGCGCTTACCGAGAAAGCAAAAAAACTTCTCGGACACTCGATGTGTGTGATTGCTGGTCAATCAGGTGTCGGAAAATCAACCTTTTTAAACTCGCTACATCCCAATTGGAAACTTGAAACCGGTGTGATTTCGCAAGCTTTAAACCGCGGGAAACACACCACTCGTCATGTGGAGTTATTGCCATTTGGAGCTGGTTATATAGCCGATACACCTGGGTTTAGTCAAATCGATATTACCGATTTAACACCTGAAGGTTTGGGCTATTGTTTCCCCGACTTTTTGCAACAAGGCTCATGTAAATACCGTGGTTGTGTGCATCAAAATGAACCTCATTGTCAGGTGAAAGCAGCAGTTGAAACTGGTGAGATAGCCGCTTTTCGCTTTAAACACTATGCATCGTTTTTAATTGAAATCCAACAAAAAAAACGGAGGTACTAATTATGAATAAAATAGCCCCATCAATCTTAAGTGCTGATTTTTCGAAACTTGGTGAAGAAATTATTGCGGTCGAACAAGCTGGTGCTGACTACATTCACATTGATGTAATGGATGGTCAATTCGTGCCAAACATAACCTTTGGACCTAACGTCGTTGAAGCGGTTCGTCCGACAACAAAACTACCGTTAGATGTCCATTTAATGATTGTTGATCCAGACCGTTATATCGGTGATTATGCGCGTGCTGGTGCCGATATTATTAGTGTTCATGTTGAAGCGTGTCCCCATATTCATCGCACAATTCAATTGATTCATAGTTTTGGTGTCAAAGCGGGAGTTGTCATCAATCCTGGAACATCGTTAGACAGCCTGAAATACATTTTGAACGATGTCGATCTCGTGTTAATTATGACCGTGAACCCCGGCTTTGGTGGCCAATCGTTTATCGAAGAAATGATACCGAAAATGGTTGAACTTAAAGAAATGATTGCTGCCACAGGTAAGAAAATTGAAATTGAAGTTGACGGTGGGATTAATGAGCAAACAGCGAAACGTTGTGCCGCAGCTGGTGTCGATGTCTTTGTTGCCGGTTCATACATTTATAACAAGGAAGATCGTAAAGCCGCAATTACGTCATTGAGAAACGCTATTAACTAAGGAGGCGACTGATGCGCATTTGTTTATTATTAGGCGGACCACTCGCCAATGTCCCCGATTTATCACCTTATAAAGCCGATTATTGGATAGGAATTGATCGTGGCGCTTTGCGTCTACTTAATCAAGGCATTATGCCACAAACGGCCTTAGGTGACTTTGATTCTTTATCGACCAAAGAGTTAGTGTTTGTGCGCGAGCAAGTCACTACGGTAAAGCAATATCCCGCTGAAAAAGATCAAACTGACGCGATGATTGGGGTGTTGTATGCCTTGGCACAACAACCGGATGAAATCCTGATTTTTGGGGCGACAGGTGGTCGGATGGATCACTTGTTAGCGAACTTATTCATGCTAACCTATGATGAGTATCAGGCAGCGATTCCGTTGACAACCTTTATTGATAAACAAAATCGGTTTAAACTGTATCAACCGGGGAAATATGCCATCACGAAAGAAGATGGCATGACCTATGTTGCATTCACAGTGGTGAGTGATAAGGTTGATGGCTTAACGCTTGAAGGGTTTAAATATCCGTTAACGAATGCGAGTTATCGGTTCGGTTCGGCCTTATCAAGCAATGAATTCATTGAGCGCGAAGGTGTGCTAGCCTTCTCGAACGGACTAATTTTAATGAGTCAGAGTAAAGATTAAACGATGATGTGAAAAAGTTAAGCTCAGTTAAAGAGGCTTAACTTTTTTGCGTTATTGCTAACGATTAACTGTGTTATACTAATAATGGTTACAAATAGTCAAAGGTCACAGAGGAGGTAGTTAAATGACGTTATCTATAAAGAAAGTGACAAAAAAATATAGTGATTTGACAGCTGTTAACGCGATTGATTTTACGATTGATGCCGGTGAGATTTTTGGTCTAATCGGTCAAAATGGTGCAGGCAAAACCACCACATTTCGAATGATTTTAAACCTGCAAGCGGCAACTGCAGGTGATATTAGTTGGCAGGGAAAACCTATCAACCAGTTAAACCGTGACTTACTCGGATACTTACCCGAAGAACGCGGGATTTTTCCACAAATGACAGTCGAAAAACAACTGTATTTTTTTGGGGAATTACATGGCAAACGTAAAAAAGACTTGAAACCAGTGATTGATTATTGGCTTGAACGGTTTGATTTGAACGATAAACGCCAAGCCAAGGCTGAAACGTTATCGAAAGGCAATCAACAGAAGGTTCAGTTGTTGGCGAGTTTCATTCATCAACCACAGTTTTTAATTTTGGACGAGCCATTTAGTGGGTTAGATCCCGTTAATAGAGAATTATTGATGACGGCAATTATCGATTTACGGGATCAAGGGATGACGATTTTATTTTCGAGTCATCAAATGGATAATGTGGAGGAACTGTGTGACCGCCTTTGTATTTTGAAAAAAGGAGAAATGCTTTTTTCGGGAGCATTACAAGACCTAAAACAACAGTATGGTAAGGTAAATTTGCGTGTGCGTTCGTCTTTAACTGCGGCTGAATTAGCAAATTTAACAGGCGTAGTTAACGTTGTAACGACCAAAGATGGCTATACACTGCGTCTCGCAGATGAATCTTATGGTCCAGCTCTTTTCGAACAAATAGGCGACGGAGCGTATATCGAAAAATTCAGTATGGATTATTTGTCGCTCGATGAACTTTTTAAATTGAAGGTAGGTGAGGGCAATGAATAAGACATGGTTATTGTTCAAACAAAATTACATACAGAAATTGCGTGGAAAAGCCTTTTTAGTAATGACACTCCTCTATATGGCAGTAATTATAGTGGCTGTCAACTGGCAAAGTTTAAGCGCCTTAATCACCAGTGATGAAGAAGTTAAGATTGCTTTAATAAACGCAACCGAGCAGGCGCAACCGAGCTTTGAATCGTTGCCTAACCTCCGTTATGTGGCTGTAACTGAGTCGCCCGCCGTTGTGAATAAAGCGATTAAAAAAGGCACCTATGATGCCGGTCTGTATTTAGCGGATGAAAACGGGCAATTAAAGGCGCAGTTCGTCACTTACGATGATCCAAAATTAGCAACACAACAAGCGGTTGAAGCATCACTGTCAGAGGCGACTAAGTTGTATCTTATGAATCAATTACAACTTAAACCCGAACAAGTTAAGCAGTTAACGAACGCGACAGTCTCGCTTGATGAAGTTTCATTAAAGGAAAGTAATGGTAAATCGGCGACTGATAAAGTGGTCGGCATTGCGGTCTCTTATGTCGTAGGTTTCTTAATATATATCTTCGTGATGACCTATTCGTCGATGATTACGACAGATATTGCCTCTGAAAAAGGGTCACGTGTGTTAGAAGTTTTAATGTCAGCAGCACGTCCTTCGCAACATCTTGTGGCAAAAATCAGCTCGACACTTGCAGTGGGATTAACGCAGGTGAGTCTCATTATCCTAACAGCCATAATTGCCTTGAAACTGGGGAACACGTCACTGTGGCACCGTGCGACAGAGCTTATGCACGAAATCTCATTAACTTATTTCGTGATAACGGCAGGTTTTTTCTTGTTCACGTTAAGCTTGTACTTGGTAATAGGCGCCTTTACAGGGTCGCTTGTTTCGAAAGTAGAAGAGGCAAGTCAAGCAGCTTTACCAGGAATGATGCTTATTATGGCAGGCCTGTTTAGCATGATCTATGGGATGTCTAATCCTGATGCCTTCATTATCAAAGTGTTGTCATTTGTACCGTTCACCGCAGGCTTTATTATGCCGCTGCGCTTCAGTGCCACTGATATAGGACTCATACCGGCATTGATAGCACTCGTGCTTTTAATTGTTACAGTCGTCGTGTTGTTTATCTTTACGAACGCGATGTATCGTCGGAGCGTCTTATCTTATAGCTCGGGTAGCCTAATCCAAAAAGTTAAAAACATTTTAAAATTCACTACATAAAGTGAAAGTGGAATTAACTTGGTAAAGGCAACTAAATTGGAGGATTTGAAAAGCTGGCTTTTGTAGTGGTGACATTCTGTTCTTATTACTGTAATCAACTATTTGCCCGATTTGGCGTAATGCGCTTAATCGGGCTTTTTTTTGCCAAAAAAAAAGTCACCCTCATAAAGAGGGTGACTAAATCGTAAAATTAAACACGTTCAACTTTACCTGATTTTAATGCACGAGTTGAAACCCATACTTTTTTAGGTTTACCATCAACAAGGATACGAACTTTTTGTAAGTTTGCTTTCCAAGTACGACGGTTTGCGTTTAAAGCGTGAGAACGACGGTTACCTGCTGAAGTTTTACGTCCAGTAATTACACATACTTTTGCCATTTTAGAATTTCCTCCTTTACAAAGATGCTAGTACTTTTCAGTCGCATCATAAATAATTGTATAAGACTCTATACGATTCGGTGTTCTAACACACTTTATTAATTTATCATATAACCCAATGCTTTGCAAGTGAAAATCACTTATCTATAAAGTTTTTTTACTTGACAGCTGTTTATTGTTAGATGTACTTTATTTATATGTACGACTAGTGTAAAATGAAGTGGATAGGTAAGCAGTAAGCAAATAGGGAGGAATGAGTATGTCTATGGAAATTGAAACAAAACTCGGACAAATTGAAATCGCTGACGAAGTAATCGCAACAATTGCGTCGGATAGTGCAACAAATCAAGTTGGCGTGATAGGCATGACTTCTAAAAAATACATCCGTGACAGTTTTAATGAAATGCTAAAAAAAGAAAACAACTCTAAAGGCGTTGTTGTTACTAAAACAGAAGCAGGTTATGTGGTCGATGTTTATGTTGTTGTCACATACGGTGTGAAAATTTCAGAAGTTGCTCGTAATATTCAAGAAAACATCAAGTATAATTTAGGCAAACAATTGAACATTGAGGCAAACGAAATTAATGTGTATGTTCAAGGTGTGCGACTATTGAATGATTAGTCTAACAGACTAAAGAGGAGGATAATCACAAGTGATTATAAAGACAATTAACGGTGATAAATTAGCAGCAATGATCGCCCAAGGTGCAGTACAACTTGCTGCCAATGCAGAGTACGTCAATTCATTGAATGTGTTCCCTGTTCCGGATGGCGACACCGGTTCGAACATGAGCATGACCTTAACATCGGGAACTGAAGAAGTGGCAAAATTTGACCATACGACAGTTGCGCAGGTTGGTAAACATTTATCAAAAGGATTATTAATGGGTGCCCGTGGTAACTCGGGTGTTATTTTATCGCAGTTGTTCCGTGGCTTTTCTAAAACAATCGAAGATAAAACTGAAATCAACGCCAGTGGCTTAGCTGCTGCCTTTGATAACGGCGTTAAAACAGCATACAAAGCTGTGATGAAACCAGTCGAAGGAACGATTTTAACCGTGGCTCGTCTGGCGGCTGAAGCAGGCGTTGTTGCCGTTGAATCGGGAATCGAAGATGTGGTGGAATTAATGACCATTATTGCTGAAGCTGGCGAAGTTGCTCTTGCATCGACACCTGACTTACTACCTGTATTAAAAGAAGTGGGGGTTGTTGATAGTGGGGGCCAAGGCTTACAAATCGTCTATAATGCCTTTTTAGCAGAATTAAAAGGTGAAGCACAGGCTGAAGCGTTAAAACCGACTTCATTGTCAAACTTAGTTACGATTGAACATGAAAACACTGTCAATGAGTACATGAATCCAGAAGACATTAAGTTTGGTTACTGTACTGAAATTATGGTGTCAATTAATAATATCGATGAAAAACCGTTTGACGAGGAAGAATTCCGTAATACCTTAGCTGAGTACGGGGATTCACTGATTGTTATTGCTGATGATGAAGTGGCGAAAGTGCATGTGCATTCAAATACACCAGGTCAAGTCATTGACTATGGTCAATCATTTGGTCCGTTGCTTAAAATCAAAGTGGATAATATGCGTGAGCAAAATTCAAACTTACAAGATAAACAACAGACCCAAGCACCACAAAAAGATGTGGCCGTAGTAGCTGTTTCATCAGGTGCTGGTTTAGATACGATTTTTAAAAGTCTGAACGTTGATGTGATTGTCTCTGGTGGTCAAACAATGAACCCAAGTACAGCCGATTTACTAGCCGCTGTAAAAGAGGCGAATGCTAAACATGTCATTATCTTACCAAATAATAAAAATATTGTGATGGCAGCTGAGCAAGCGGTGGAGTTAGCCGAAGAAGCGCAGGTGGCCGTTGTTAAGTCGAAAACGATTCAACAAGGCTTAGTCGCTTGTTTTGCTTACATGCCAGAAGCGTCATTTAGCGAAAACCAAGCTGCGATGTCAATCGCACTTGAGAATGTTAGCAGCGGTGCGATTACAACAGCCGTACGTGATACTGAAATTAAAGGTGTTACGATTGCGAAGGATGATTTTATGGGGATAGTTGATGGCACAATTGTGTTATCAGAACAAGACCGTGAAGTCGTTGCGTTAGCAACCTTAAGCCAAATGATTGATGAAGATTCAGAAATTGTGACGATTATCGTGGGTGAAGAAGCGACTGTAGCGACAGCAGAAGCTCTCGCTACAAAGATTGCCGCACAATTCGAAGACGTTGAAATCGAAGTGAAAGAAGGAAACCAAGCGGTTTATCCTTATTTATTCGCAGTCGAATAAGAGGCGTCAAATAAAAAAGGTTCATCGCATACGTGTGGTGGGCTTTTTTTATATGAGAGAGGAGGAAGAAGATGGGAAACGCCACAATACCATTAAACCAAGTGAAGGGGATTGGCCCGAGCGCCCAAGAAAAGCTTCAGAAACTTGAAATTGAGACCGTCGCTGAGCTATTCGACTATTTCCCGTTTCGATACGAGACAAATGAGGAAGTCGATTTAAGTGTGGCTCCTAACGAAGCACGTGTCAATGTGGTAGGAGAAATTGTGACGCCTGCTGTTGTCAGTTACTTCGGTCAAAAACGAAATCGTTTGAGTTTCAAATTAAAGGTGGCGCATCTTGTCATACAGATTACCTTCTTTAATCAAGGCTATCTCAAAGCAAAACTTAATGTTGGTGATAGCATTCGAATTATTGGTAAATGGGATCGTCAACGCCAAGCAATTTCAGCCTCTAAATACGCGATGGCTGACGAAACGACTGCAACGGTTGATGACAAGAAAATGGAGCCGGTCTACTCAATGACTGAGGGAGTGAAGCAAAGTCAATTTCAAAAATGGTTACGCACAACATGGGAGCAGTATCAGCACACGATTGAAGAATATCTCCCGCCCACGCTCATTAACCGATACCAATTGCTCAATCGTCATGCGGCCTATGAAGCAATTCATTTCCCGACTGATCTACAGCAATTGAAACAGGCGCGACGACGCTATACGTATGAGGAATTGTTACTGTTTCAGTTGAAGTTACAGTTGATGCGGCAACGAGAAAAAGAACAGAGTGGCGGTATTTCGATTAAATACGAGGTACAAGCGCTGCGTACGTATATCGCTTCTTTGCCCTTTGAATTGACGGGGGCGCAAAAGCGTGTTGTCAACGAAATTTGTGGCGATCTGCTGTCTGCCACCCACATGAATCGGCTATTGCAGGGTGATGTTGGATCAGGTAAAACCGTCGTTGCTTCGATTGCGATTTTTGCAACGGTTAATGCAGGTTATCAAGCGGCCTTAATGGTGCCAACTGAAATATTAGCGGAACAACATTTCGCGGAGTTGACACGTTTGTTAACGCCGTTTGGCATCGAAGTTGCATTGTTAACAGGTTCTACGAAAGCAAAAAATCGTCGTGTGTTGCATGAACGGATGGCGAGTGGTGCCCTCCACGTGTTAATCGGAACGCATGCTTTAATCCAAGATGATGTCGTCTATCACCGTCTCGGACTCGTTGTTACGGATGAACAACATCGTTTTGGTGTGAAACAACGACGTGCCTTTCGTGAAAAGGGCGAACAGCCTGATGTGTTATTTATGACAGCAACACCGATTCCACGTACATTAGCAATTACGGTCTTCGGTGAGATGGATGTGAGTGTTATTAATGAGCTGCCAGCCGGTCGCAAACCGATTGAAACACGCTGGTTTAAACATGAACAAATGGCTGATGTATTAGCCTTTACCCGCCGTGAAATAGCCGAAGGCCGCCAAGTTTATATGGTAGCACCTCTAATCGAAGAGTCAGAAAACATGGATTTACAAAATGCATTTGATTTGCATGCCCAAATGCAACAATACTTTGGGGCAGCGATTCCAATTGGTCTCATGCATGGTCGCTTGAAAGCGGTTGAAAAAGAAGAGGTCATGCATGCTTTTGAAGCGGATGAAATAAAAATGTTGGTGACAACAACGGTCATCGAAGTTGGTGTCAATGTTCCGAATGCGAGTACAATGATTATTTACGATGCCGAGCGGTTTGGTTTGAGCCAACTACATCAGCTCCGCGGCCGTGTCGGGCGAGGTGGGTATCAATCGTATTGTTTCTTAATCGCTGACCCGAAATCAGAAAATGGTAAAGAACGGATGCAAATTATGACGGAATCGAACGATGGTTTTGTTATATCACAGCGCGACCTTGAATTACGCGGGGCCGGCGACTTTTTCGGCAATAAACAAAGTGGCGTGCCCCAGTTTAAAGTGGCTGACTTAGTTGAAGATTACAGGGTATTAGAAGTGGCCCGAACCGATGCCATCCAGATCATTAGCGAGCGTTTATTAACACAACCGGATTACGAGCGTTTGGCTCAAAAGGTCCAATGGCAGTTACAGGCTGAAGCTACTAAAATTGATTGATTGGTTAATAAATCCTCGTGTTTTAAAGCGATGGCTTGCGACACTAGTCGTTTATTTGTATAATAAAAAAGAGGTTGTTATTGACTATTAGTAACAAGTACTAAAAAGTGCTCAAGAATGGAGACTCGGCTATGAAAAAACATCCTAAAAAAGAGCGTCAACGCCTACTCGTTGAAACGATCGAACGCAATCCGTTCACCACTGATGATATGCTTGCTGCTCAGTTTAATGTGAGCGTGCAAACCATTCGACTTGATCGGATGGAAATTGGAATTCCAGAATTACGTAAACGGGTGGAAGATGTTGCAAACCGTCAGTTCCAAAATGAGGTGCGCTCATTGCCGCTCGAAGATATTATTGGTGATATTATTGATTTGGAACTTGATCAGCGTGCCATCTCAATTTTTACGATTGAGGAAGAGCATGTTTTTCAGCGTAATCAAATTGCCCGCGGTCACTATTTATTTGCTCAAGCGAATTCGTTAGCCGTTGCCGTCATGGGCAGCGATAGCGCCTTAACCGCTCGTGCGAATGTGACCTTTATTCAACCAGCTAAATTAGGCCAACGAGTCGTTTGCAAGGTCAGTGTTAGTGCGCGCGATGATGCGTCTAAAAAAACGTTGCGGACAGTAAAAGTCGAAAGTTATGTGAATAACCATATTGTTTTAAAAGGAACATTTGAAATGTATCCAGAAGTAGAAGCTAATTAGGTAACCATATGAAGGAGACGAAGTAGATGAAAATCGCAATTGATGCAATGGGTGGCGATCACGCACCACAAGCAATCGTTGAAGGTGTCGTTCACGCCGCCAAAAAACAACCGGAAACTGCGTTTGTTTTATACGGAGACAGTAGTAAAATCGCACCTTATTTAGAATATTTGGCTAATGTTGAGGTTGTTCATACGTCAGAAAAGATTGAAAGTACCGACAGTCCCGTTGAAGCAGTACGGAAGAAAAAACAAGCCTCAATGGTGTTAGCGGCAGCCGCAGTGAAACAAGGTGTGGCTGATGCCTGTATTTCTGCTGGGAATACAGGAGCTCTGATGGCGGCTGGTTTATTCGTCGTCGGACGGATGAAAGGGATTAAGCGCCCAGCACTGGCACCAACGATTCCAACGACTGATGGCAAAGGATTTGTCTTGCTTGATGCAGGGGCTAATGCAGATGCAAAACCCGAACATCTTCTCCAGTTTGGGATGATGGGGTCTGCCTACGTTTCTGCCGTTGAAAAAATTACCAAGCCACGTGTTGGCTTACTAAATATCGGTACAGAGTCGAATAAAGGCACCGATTTAACAAAGGGAGCTTATGTTTTACTCGAACAAAATACTCAAATTAACTTTGTTGGAAATGTCGAGGCCCGCGATTTACTAAGTGGCGTCGCTGATGTTGTGGTGACCGATGGTTTTACTGGCAACATGGTGTTAAAAACAATTGAAGGTACAGCTGGTAGCTTAATGAAAATGGTTAAGGGTGCAATGACAGCAACACCTCTTAGTAAACTCGGTGCGCTAACGATGAAAAAGGGAGTCTATCAAATTAAAGATATGATGGATTACAGCAATTACGGCGGTGCTTGCTTATTTGGTTTAGCAGGTACGGTTGTAAAGGCACATGGCTCATCTAATGCCCACGCGATTGAAACAACGGTAGCACAGGTTATCGCAATGGTTGAAGGTAATATCATTGGTAAAATAAATGAGTCACTGGAACAATCGAAAAAGGAGGAACAAATTAATGAGTAAAGTAGCATTTGTCTTTCCCGGACAAGGGTCACAGGTAGTTGGCATGGGGATGGATTTATATGAGCAAGATCAATTGGCTAAACAGGTGTTTGATGAGGCGAATGCCTTACTGCCATTTGACTTAGTCGATGTGATTAAAAATGGGACGGCTGATGATTTGAAGGCATCTCGGGTGGCTCAACCGGCTTTAGTTACGACGAGTGCAGCATTTTTAGCCGTCTTAGCAGCGGCGGGGGTGACTGCTGATTATGTTGCTGGCCATAGTTTAGGTGAATACAGTGCGCTTGTGGCAGCACAGGTTTTACCAAGTGCAACTGCCGCCCAACTCGTTAATAGACGGGGGGAACTAATGGAAGCGGCAGCAACGGGAGCAATGGCTGCTGTCATGGGAACAGCAGAAACCGATTTAGAAGCCATTTTAGCAACCGCCCGTGCGACCAGTGATGAAGTTGTTCAGTTAGCGAACTTAAATTGCCCAGGACAACTCGTTATTTCAGGTACAGTCGCAGGAATCGAAGCGGCACAGTTGGCAGCGAAAGAAGCAGGTGTTAAACGGGTTATTCCGCTTAAAGTGAGTGGACCGTTCCACTCGGAACTGATGGCGCCGGCTGCAACTGAGTTTGCGACTGTGTTAGCCCAAACAACGTTTGCTGACGCGATACTGCCTGTCATTACAAATGTTGATGCGATGGCAACTACCGCCGCGGCTGACTTCAAGGTGAAACTTGAACAACAACTAACCGCTCCTGTACAATGGATTAACACAATGGATTATTTAATTAAACAAGGTGTTGAAACGATTGTTGAGATTGGTGCAGGTAAGGTATTAGCAGGTCTAATGAAAAAGATGAATCGTTCGATTACTATTTATAACGTGCAGGATGTTGCCTCACTTGAAGCAACGATTGCCGAATTAGGAGGAAAATAAATGGAACTAGCAAATAAAGTAGCGATTGTTACTGGTGCCTCGCGCGGAATTGGTCAAGCGATTGCATTTAAATTAGCGGCACTCGGCGCAAAAGTGGTTGTTAACTTTGCTGGAAACGTTACAGCAGCAGATGAGACAGTTGCTAAAATCAAAGCGGATTACGGCGTTGATGCACTAGCGATTCAAGCGAACGTGGCCGAAGAAGAAGAGGTGAAACGACTATTTAAAGAAACGTTGACAGCCTTCGGTCAAGTCGATATTTTAATTAACAATGCAGGTATTACCCGTGACAATTTATTAATGCGAATGAAAGTATCTGAGTTTGATGATGTGATTAATGCAAACCTACGCGGTACGTTCTTATGTGTTAAAGCTGCGGCACGTCCGATGATGAAACAACGCTCAGGTGTGATTGTCAATATGGCTTCAGTGGTTGGTCTGACTGGTAATGCTGGGCAAGCAAACTATGTTGCAAGTAAAGCGGGTGTCATCGGTTTAACAAAAACAGCTGCCCGTGAATTAGCACCACGTGGCATTCGTGTGAATGCTGTGGCGCCTGGTTTTATCGATACCGATATGACTGTTGATCTACCGACAGAAGTGAAGGATGCGATGCTTGCTCAAATTCCGTTAGCAACAATGGGTAACACGCAAAATATTGCAGATGTTGTGGCCTTTCTTGTATCTGATGCGAGTGCCTATATGACGGGACAAACGTTATCCGTTGACGGCGGAATGGCAATGTAACTGTTTGTTTGAAAAAAAGCAGGCTGAAATAACGGTAAAAGCACGCTTATCTTTAAAAAAACCTTTATAAATCCCTTTGAATCAACTATAATAACTGAAGGGAGGTGAAATATAACATGGCTGAAAACATTTTTGATAAAGTAAAAGAAATCGTTATTGATCGCTTAGACGTAGATGAATCTAAAGTTACTGCTGAAGCTTCTTTCAAAGAAGACTTAGAAGCAGATTCACTTGAAATCGTAGAATTAGTAATGGAATTTGAAGACGTATTTGACACTGAAATTTCTGATGAAGCATCTAAAGAGATTCTTACAGTAGGTGATGCAGTAAAATACATTGAAGAAAACGCATAAGCAACACGCATAAAAAATGATGAGGGTTCGTTATTTAGTGATACAACTACATAACAGCCCTCACTCATTTTATAAAAAGGAGAATCGCGATGAAAACATTACAAGCGTTACAAGAACAGGTACAGATTACATTTAAACAAGAGGCATTACTTGAACAAGCCTTCACGCATGCTTCTTATTTGAATGAAAATCGCACAAAAGAGGGCAAACACTATGAACGGCTCGAATTTTTAGGTGATGCAGTGCTTGAATTGACCGTTTCGGATTATTTATTTAACCGTTACCCTGAACGACCAGAAGGTCAATTGACTAAATTGCGAGCGGCCTGTGTTTGTGAAGGCGCCCTCGTTATTTATGCGAATGAATTACAATTAAGCGATTATTTCCGGATTGGTCGCGGTGAAGAAAATGCCGGTGGGCGGACGCGTGAAGCGTTGATTGCCGATATTTTTGAAGCGTTTGTCGGTGCGATGTATTTAAGCGAAGGTATCGAGGTTGTACGTGAATTTCTTGGTAAAGTCGTTTTCCCAAAAATTGATCAAGGTATGTTCGAAGCCAATAATGACTATAAGACACTCTTACAAGAGTGGTTACAACAAGATGGCGATATAAAGATTGTCTATCAATTGCTAGCAGAAGATGGACCTGCCCATGATAAAGCCTTTAAAGTACGTCTGTTCGTCAATGATGAACCACAGACGTTTGGTGAGGGACGGACTAAAAAAATAGCAGAGCAAGCGGCAGCCCAAGCAGCATTGGCAGCCTATCAAACAAAGATTAACAACTAAGGAGTGACAGTCGCAATGCAATTAAAACGTTTAGAGATGAATGGGTTCAAGTCATTTGCAGAAAAAGTAGCGGTTGATTTTGTACCTGGTATTACGGCTGTTGTCGGACCAAACGGTAGTGGTAAAAGTAATGTCACAGAAGCCATCCGTTGGGTGCTCGGTGAACAATCAGCGAAGGCATTACGTGGTGGTAAAATGAGTGACATTATCTTTTCAGGTAGCGACACACGCGCAGCGATTAATATTGCCGAAGTCACGCTCGTATTTGATAACGAAGACGGTTTTTTACCCGATGATCATACTGAGGTTAGTGTAACGCGTCGTGTGTATCGTAATGGTGATAGCGAGTTTGAAATTAATCAACAGCCTTGTCGTCTCAAGGATATCGTTGAACTTTTTATGGATTCAGGCTTAGGGCGGGAATCGTTCTCGATTGTTTCTCAAGGTAAAATCGATAGTATTTTAAATAGTAAACCAACGGATCGCCGTCTCATTTTTGAAGAAGCAGCCGGTGTCTTAAAATATAAATCACGTAAAAAACAAGCGGAAGCAAAATTGCTCGAAACAGATGAGAACTTAAACCGTGTGCAAGATATTTTGTTCGAGTTACAAGACCAAGTGGAGCCGCTTGAAATTCAAGCAGCGATTGCCAAAGACTATTTGGCTCAAAAAGAAACGCTTGAGACCTTTGAAGTCGGCGTTCTAGCGGATGAAATTCAAACATTGACACAGGCAACTGACAAAACGACAGTCGCCCTTCATCAATGGCAGGCGAAGCTGAGTGAGAGCAAGGCGAAAGCCGACACGTTATTAAAACAATGGCAGGCGAAGAAAACGTTATTTGCTGAAGTAACAACTGAGGCAGATACGGTGCAAGAGCAACTCGTGGAAACAACGCGTTTACTCGAACGAGCGAATGGTCAATGTGAGGTTTTAAAAGAACGGGCCTTGCACGGTCAAGCGAATGATTCCGAAGTTGTCGAACAATTGGAGGCAGTCACCGCAGTATTAGCAACAGCAAATAATCAACTAGCTGAGCAACAACAGCTGTATGATACGCTATTAGCTAAGGTTATTTTGATGCGTCAATCGGTGCAACAATTACAAAATTTTGTCGATGGCAAGGTCGAATGGACACCTGCTAAAATTGAGCGTTTGAAAAATGATTACATCGACTTACGTCACGAACAAACAACTTTGAAAAATGAAAATGCCTTTATGACGAAGCAACATGAACAAAATAAACATCGTTTAGATAAACTGCGCTCAGAAAATGCGGCTGTAATTGAAAACAGAGCTGCAGCCACCGCCCAACAAGCAGAAAAGCAAGCGCTGTTAGGTGAACAAACAACCGCAATTGAGCAAAAACGGGCGCAATACGAACAATTAACAAACACATTACACACCGCCGAAGCGGCAGCTGCTCAGGCTGATTCGCAGTTGTATAAGGCGTATGAAATGCGTCAGCATGCAAAGGCGAAACATGATACACTCGTGGATTTAGAAAATGATTACGCGGGCTACTACCAAGGGGTTAAGATGTTGCTCAAAGAGCGTCATCGTTTTGGCGGCCTAGTGGGAGCTGTCGCTGAACAAGTCACTATACCGTCGCAGTATGAAACCGCGATTGATATTGCCTTAGGCGCTAGCGCCCAACATTTAATTGTTGAAAACGAGCAAACAGCTCGTGAAGGGATTGCGTACTTAAAGGCGAATCACCTCGGTCGTGCAACCTTCTTACCGATAACAACAATCAAACCACGGATCATGCCACAAGATCTTAAACAACGCTTGGTGCAGCATGAAGGCTTCATTGGCATCGGGTCGGAATTAGTCACAATCGATGCCCGCTATCAAGTGATTGTTGGTAACCTCCTCGGTCAAGTAATTATTGCATCTGATTTAATCAATGCCAATCAGCTGGCTAAACTGATCAATCATCGCTTTCGTATTGTCACACTCGAAGGCGACGTAGTGAATCCTGGTGGTTCAATGACTGGTGGGGCAATGAAACAAAATAAAGCACCATTGTTAGGCCGTAAAAGTGAGATTGCCTCATTGGCGGCTAAACTTGTTCAAATGGAGGCGGTTATTAGCCAACTCGAACAAAAAGTCACAGCCCTCAAGGCGGAAGTGACAGCTACGCGTGACCAACGTGAAGCACTCCGATCTGAAGGAGAACGCCTGAACTATGAAGTGAAACGAATTGAAGAAGACATCGCTGCGACGCAAACTGCAATGTCGCGTATTAATGAAAATATGCATATATTTGATTTCGATGTGAAGGAACTCGTCGATGAAAATGCGTCATTAATAAGCAAAATGGCTGCAAATGAAGCGAAGATGGCTGAAATGACAACGACTTTAGCGAGCCAAGAAAGCGCGATTGAACAGGCAACCCAAAGTCAAAATATGGCTGATGAACAACGGGCCGAACACGTGCAACGTTTAACGGATCAGAAAACCGAATTGGCTGTATCTGAAGAAAAACTGACTCAGGCGAAAAACAAACTCGCTGAAATGAAACAGCTGATTGCAACGCATGAGGCAAAGGCTGAACAGTTACAAGAAAAACTAACCTTTATTCATTCACAGCAGACCGAACACGCCTCGACAAGTGAGCAACTCGAAGAAACACGTGATCGCTTACAAACGGAGATGAATGCTGTGCAAGCGACCTCTGATAAATTGAAAGCGAAACGAATTCGCGTTGAAAAACAACTGGGTGAGGTGGCGTCAACACGGGAATATCAATTAAATGAAGTCGCAACTCATGAGAAGCAGTATAACGAAGCCTTAATGTCACTCGAACGTGACCAAAATGAGCGGACATATCGATTGAATGCCTTAAAAGAAAATTATGACTTAACGTTAGCTGATGCGTTAGCACGACCAGCGTTACAGCTTCCGATTGAAGAGGCGAAGAAAAAAGTGCGTCTGATTAAACGAACAATTGAAGAACTTGGACCGGTTAACTTAGGCGCAATCGAAGAATTCCAACGCGTGCAAACACGCTACAACTTCTTGACGCAACAACAAACTGACCTTGTCACAGCCAAAGAGACATTGAATGTGACGATGTCTGAAATGGATGAAGAAGTGTCACGTCGGTTCTTTGAAACGTTTACTGAAATTAAGCGCCAATTCGAACTGATTTTCCCTAAAATGTTCGGTGGTGGACAAGCGGCACTCGTGTTAACTGATCCAGCCGACCTCTTGAATACAGGTGTCGATATCGTGGCGCAACCACCCGGTAAAAAACTGCAAAACCTGTTATTATTATCAGGTGGTGAACGCGCATTAACGGCGATTACACTGCTGTTTGCGATTATTGAAACGCGTCCGGTACCATTTTGTATTTTAGATGAGGTCGAAGCGGCGCTTGATGAAGCAAACGTGATGCGTTTTGGCTCATACATGCAAGCATTCCAACAAAACATGCAATTCATTGTCATTACACATCGTAAAGGGACAATGGAAGCGGCGAACGTACTTTATGGTGTGACGATGCAAGAATCAGGCGTTTCTAAACTCGTTTCCGTCCGTTTAGAAGAAGCTGACTCCTTAGTACCGAATAGCTAATACGAATAAAGTGAGGGTTTATAATGGGCTTTTTTAAGAAAATTAAAGATAAGATGACGAATTCATCAACTGAAATGACTGAAAAATTTAAAATGGGCTTAGAAAAAACACGCGATAGCTTTTCTGGGAAGTTAAATGCCCTTGTCGCACGTTACCGTAACGTCGATGAAGATTTCTTCGAAGAACTCGAAGAGATGCTCATCATGGCCGATATCGGTGTTAATACCGTAATGGAATTAATCGATGAACTACGGGATGAAGTCAAATTGCGCAATATTAAAGAAACGAGTGCCTTGTTTGAAGTGATTTCAGAAAAATTAGTCGCGATTTATGAAGAGGCCGGTGAGGTTGAAACAACACTTAACATTAACAATGACGGCTTAAATGTCATTTTGTTTGTCGGTGTCAATGGTGTTGGTAAGACGACTACGATTGGTAAATTGGCCAACAAACTAACAAAAGAAGGCAAAAACGTCATGTTAGCAGCCGCCGATACATTTCGTGCGGGTGCGATTGAACAATTAGAAGTGTGGGGCGACCGTGTAGGTGTGCCTGTTATTAAACAAAAAGAAGGCTCTGATCCCGCATCAGTTATTTTTGATGCTTTACAAGCAGCTAAAAGTCGCAATGTTGATGTCTTAATTTGTGATACAGCGGGTCGTTTGCAAAACAAAGTTAACCTCATGAATGAACTGAGTAAAGTGCGCCGTGTCATTGAGCGTGAATTACCGAATGCACCACATGAAGTTTTACAAGTTATCGATGCAACAACCGGACAAAATGGCTTGCAACAGGCAAAAGTCTTTGGTGAGGCAACTGACGTATCTGGCATCGTACTCACAAAACTTGATGGTACGGCTAAAGGGGGGATTGCTCTGGCAATCCGCCGCGAATTACAGGTGCCCGTTAAACTCGTCGGTTTAGGTGAGCAAATAGATGATTTACAAGTGTTTGATTCCAACCTATTTGTCTATGGCTTGTTTGGCGATATGATTGATAATGAGTAAGGGCTGCTTCGATCTACAGAAGTACGTTCTTAGCACAAAAGCGACATCAGCTTGTTAAACCTTGAAGATAGTGGAATGTAAAAGAATAACAACTATATACTGATGTTACTTTGTCACTTGCATTAACTTTCCAAGATAAAGCAGTTTAATTCGACTTTATCGACAATCTGGAGTGTTGCCCAAAAGGGTGACACTTTTTTTACTGTTGATATTTATTATTTAACGGCGAATTGTATAATCAAGTTAGCCACCTGAATTTATAAAAAAAGTGCCTTAGCGAAAAATCATGTATTATTGAGATTACGACACCAAACAATAAAGGATGATTTTGCTATGACACTCATAAAGAATGACACATTTAAAACAAAACATACACACCTTTCTGTTGCCGAACGTAGGATGATACAAATGTTACTCCGCAAGAAAGAATCACATCGGTCAATTGCTTATTTACTCAATCGGTCACCTCAAACAATTAACAACGAAGTTAAAAGGGGAATAATCACGAAAAGATTTCGATTGAAAGTAAACAAAAAACAAAGCACCGTCTTTCTTGTTCGTTCTTACTCGCATAAAAAGGGACAAGCTTGTTATGAACTCAAGCGCAAAAATTGTGGCCGTAAATACAAATGGATTTCCTGCGTTGCCTTCATTGAATATGTCACTCGAAAAATAGCAATTGATAAATGGTCACCTGATGCAATCGTTGGCTATGCCAAACGCCATCAGCTTTTTTCAGACGATGAAATGCTTTCAGTAAAAACACTTTATCATCTGATTGATGCTGGTTTCTTAGGCGTCAAAAACATTGACTTGAATAAAAAGGTATCACGACAAATTAAGAAACAAAAAAGTCGTAAGAACAAGCGTATATTAGGACAATCAATTGAAAAACGTCCAGACATCGTTGATGTCCGAGAAGAATTAGGGCATTGGGAAATTGATACTGTTGTTGGTCTGAAAAATAAAGCAGACGCTGTTTTATTAACATTGACTGAGCGTAAAACACGATTTGAATTCATACTCAAAGTCGAAGGAAAACAAGCATCTTTTGTGAATAAAGCCCTCTTACAACTAAAGAAACAGTGTGGATCATATTTTGGAGCCATCTTTAAAACCATTACTGCGGATAATGGCAAAGAATTTTCAGGCATCAATGAGTTGCTCAAAGATACACTGGCTATTTATTTCACACATCCTTATTCCTCTTGGGAACGTGGCACCAATGAAAATCATGATGGAATCATTCGAAGATTCATTCCAAAAGGACGTTCTGTCAGTGATGTAAGTGATCAACTTGTCCAACGGATTCAAACATGGATGAATAATTTGCCACGTCGGATTTTAGGATTTCAAACACCAAAAGAGCTATTTTTAGAAGAAATTACAAAACTTCAACTGTTCACAAATGAAAAAGTAAACTTACTATCATGATTCGGCACGTGGTGGCTAACTTATGCTTGCAATTCATGAAAAAAAAGAAATCTTAACTTTTTAACAACGAAATTATTTTAAAAGCACCCATTCATAAGGTGCTTTTTTTATAACATACTTTCATGTGACTGTTGTATAATCAAAAAAAAAACGAAAAATAAATAAGGGCACAATACAAGAAATTATTGATCTAATAAAATAAGATTAGTAATAAATTATAAAGTAATGTATTTACTGATGGTTATGATAAATTTTTTTGCAATAAGTGCTTACAGATTTCTTTAATAACTTAAAGTTTTTTTGGAACTTTTGGGACACTTATTCTGACTAAAAAACAGAGGTAAAGAGAAAAATTACATATAAACATTAAAATTATTAAATAACAATCTAATTATCAGAAAAATCAGAAATAAACATTTACTAATGTATATAACTATGATAATCTTATTATAGGTTACAATTAAAAGAGGGATATATTATGAAAAAGCCATCTTTAACACGTAAATCAAAAGTTTTCGGATACATATGAATTATTTAAGAACCAATCCTAATAAACTTAAAGATTTAAAAAAAGCTAAACTCATATTGAATGAAGCTCATAATATTGCAACTACAGAATTACTGTGTTTGGGAGATCAACAAAAATTCATTGAAATATTTAACAGAAATGGTTATGCATTAGCTCTTTTTCAGGAGGGTAAAACTACAGAATGTATAAATATATTGAATGAAAAGATTGCGATGCTATCTGAAATAATAAACGAAAAAAACACGAATTCTCACTTTAAATTGCATAAAACGGTTCTTATGTACAACTTATACCAGTGTTATTTAAAAGAAGATATGATTGATAGTGCTGAAAAAACAATAAAGATGGTTATTGATTCAGATGAAAATGATATAGAATATAAATATGATTTAGTGCGTTTTTTAATTGAAGAAAATAGGTTTGAAGAAGCATTAGAAGAATTGGATAATATAAAAAACACAAATAATCCTGACTGTTATTCTCAAAATTCTTACTTAGGATATTGTTACTATTTATTAGAGGATTATAATAACTCTAAAATGTTTTTTAAAAAGGCATTAGATTATAATTATGAAGATAGTAAAGAAGAAGAAGCATTATATAATTATTTACTTACTTTAGAACAAGTTTTGGAAGTAGATACTATACAGAAATTGAAAGCTAAATATAGTAATAAAAAATTTGTGTTTTTCAATAAAGAAATAGAGGAAATATTTAAATGATTAAAGGAAAAGTAATACCTAATAACTTAGTTGTTTTTCTAGTTGTTTTTTACACAAGTATGGGCATTTCAAAATATATACAAGTTTTATGGTTTAATAACCATAACGCTTTATTTAATTATTCTTTATCATATGCTTCAATGGCTATATTTGGTTCGCTATCTTTCATAATTTCAAGTTTTATTAACCATTGGTCTATACAGAAATTACTAAGAGTATTTTTGCCATTATACGCCATAGGAATGTCTTTAAGGGTTTTTTATGAAAGTCCGATAATAGCAATACTATCAGGCGGAATATCTGGAATAGGTGCATCTGTATGTTTATTAGCTATTAGATCTTGGATCTATTATTTATCAGATGAGAACAAAGAACATAAAGAGAAAATAATTTCATTTAGGTATACAATAATGCAAATATCTTTAACTATTGCAACACTAATTTCAGGTCAATTAATATTTTTTATAAATACTAATAATAAATATATTTATTTACTAGTAATAAGCGCGATTATGCTACTATTTCTTATAGGAATGAAGAACATTCCTATAAGAAATAGTGTGGAAACAAAAAAAAATAAAAAAACTTTCAAACTTCCCACTAATAAGTCTCATAGTATATTTTTATATTTATCTGTTTTGATTTTAGGAATATCTACATCTTTAATCGAACCATTAATACCTGTTTTAATCAAAAATGTTGGTTATAATGCTGCAGTAGCCAGTATAATATATACTATGTATGGAATATTTAAAGTGCTGTCTATCTTTTTGTTTAAGTTTAATATTTTTTCTCGAAATGCATCTAAAACATTTGTTACATTAGAGTTAACTTCGGGGATTATTATTATTATACTTGGATTTATAGGTATTGATAGGATACTAATGGTAGTTTTTTTAATGATTATTGGTATAGAAACAGCAGGTTTCTTTGTCTTAAAAGAAATAATGGAATACGATATGTTACCTAAAAATGAATTAGTTTTATATCTCGGTATTATTCAATCTGCTTTTTTATTAGGAGATGCTCTAGGTAGTATATTAGGTGCGTCCATCTATACTGTATATGGAGAAAACGTCTTAATTTCAATACTAGGTATGATTATTATAATTTCTGGTGCTACTTATCACAGAATGTATGTCTATATGAAAAAACAAAGAGATTTTTGTTCTTCAGACCATGGAACACAGACATAAAGAATCTGTCTAATGTATTTTTTCTAATTATAATTTATACTTTTGGCGAATTGTATAATCAAGTTAGCCACCTGAATTTATAAAAAAAGTGCCTTAGCGAAAAATCATGTATTATTGAGGTTACGACACCAAACAATAAAGGATGATTTTGCTATGACACTCATAAAGAATAACACATTTAAAACAAAACATACACACCTTTCTGTTGCCGAACGTAGGATGATACAAATGTTACTCCGCAAGAAAGAATCACATCGGTCAATTGCTTATTTACTCAATCGGTCACCTCAAACAATTAACAACGAAGTTAAAAGGGGAATGATCACGAAAAGATTTCGATTGAAAGTAAAAAAAAAACAAAGCACCGTCTTTCTTGTTCGTTCTTACTCGCATAAAAAGGGACAAGCTTGTTATGAACTCAAGCGCAAAAATTGTGGCCGTAAATACAAATGGATTTCCTGCGTTGCCTTCATTGAATATGTCACTCGAAAAATAGCAATTGATAAATGGTCACCTGATGCAATCGTTGGCTATGCCAAACGCCATCAGCTTTTTTCAGACGATGAAATGCTTTCAGTAAAAACACTTTATCATCTGATTGATGCTGGTTTCTTAGGCGTCAAAAACATTGACTTGAATAAAAAGGTATCACGACAAATTAAGAAACAAAAAAGTCGTAAGAACAAGCGTATATTAGGACAATCAATTGAAAAACGTCCAGACATCGTTGATGTCCGAGAAGAATTAGGGCATTGGGAAATTGATACTGTTGTTGGTCTGAAAAATAAAGCAGACGCTGTTTTATTAACATTGACTGAGCGTAAAACACGATTTGAATTCATACTCAAAGTCGAAGGAAAACAAGCATCTTTTGTGAATAAAGCCCTCTTACAACTAAGGAAACAGTGTGGATCATATTTTGGAGCCCTCTTTAAAACCATTACTGCGGATAATGGCAAAGAATTTTCAGGCATCAATGAGTTGCTCAAAGATACACTGGCTATTTATTTCACACATCCTTATTCCTCTTGGGAACGTGGCACCAATGAAAATCATAATGGAATCATTCGAAGATTCATTCCAAAAGGACGTTCTGTCAGTGATGTAAGTGATCAACTTGTCCAAAGGATTCAAACATGGATGAATAATTTGCCACGTCGGATTTTAGGATTTCAAACACCAAAAGAGCTATTTTTAGAAGAAATTACAAAACTTCAGCTGTTCACAAATTAAAAAGTAAACTTACTATCATGATTCGGCACGTGGTGGCTAACTTATGCCTGCAATTCATGAAACTTTTATTTTTACCTGTTTATTGGCAACAAGCTATTCCTAAAATTGGTGTCAATATGGTGTATGCCAGAGAACTGCTATTGCTTTATAGCGTTTCTTGGTTATTATTACAACGGCGAGATGTATTGGTGGTGAGGCGAAAAAAATGACACGATCGTCTTGTATGGTTTGTTATTTGCGATTAGTTTAACCGAACAACAACTGCCCGGCCAAGGAATTATTACAACAGGTGCGATTTTTTTCAGGACAGATTTTTACTAATAGATAACATCCTCTGGCTAGGTTATCTGCTAACTAGTGGAATCGTTATTTTTAAAACATCGATAAATAGTGAAAAACCTGTGTGTTTAATACGCTTTCGACATCGAACCGCGTTATTTTGGTACGTGACAACCCACAGATTGATGGATGTGTTCATCTGCTTAATCCCTAATGGAATCGTACGCGTGATCACAAGTGATATAACGTTAACAACGGTTAAAGGAAGTTTACAATTTGGATTAGTATTATGCGCACTTATGTTGCTGATTTCATTGGTTAATGGCCTTGAAAAATGGTGTTTTCGAGGTGTTCTTTTGGTGAGCGTGATGATAAGTTGGGTGCATCAATCGGCGGATATTACGTCACAGCCCTCGGTTGCGTTAATTTTGAGCGTGGGCGTGTTATTAGAATTATCTTGGGTTGTTTTTTTAACCAAAGATATCTAAAAACAACAAAAAAAGGAACTTCTAGCAATAGAAGCTCCTTTTTAACTGTGCTCTTTTCGTTCACGTCGTTGTTCAATGTAGCGTAATAAACTGATGATAAAACCCATCTTAGCAACAAATAGAACTGAGCGGCCCCACCAACCTTGAATATAGTTAGCCATATCAAAGCAAAGATGAAAGACGATAACAGCTCCGGTTAAACTGAGCCATAGCAATGTTTTATTCAAGTTAAAAGTGCTCCTTTCGTTAGTTAGTATGGTTCATCGTTAGCGAGGCTTAAATAAACGACCAAAGCTATCACAAAGATGAGCTGTGCACTATAAATAACGATCGTGCCTACTCCCCCTGGTATGAGCTGATGAAGGTTGAACAAAAGATGGTAGCTGAGTACGGCTGTACTAATAATGAGTAATCCTACGACTGTTTTTTTCATTAAGACACTCCTTCTTGCTATGACCAACTAGTACTGTTCATTTGCATCATTTTTGGCACAGGTAGCAGTTCCCCAGCAATCGAGCTGTTCAATTAAGGGAAATAAGCTTAAGCCATCAACGCTCAAACGATATTCAACTCGGGGTGGACTTTCATGGTAATCAATTCGTTCAATTAATTGATGAGAGGCAAGATCTTCTAACGAGCGGGTGAGGACGGTATTGCTAATACCAGTCACCTGACGTTTTAATTCGTTATAACGGATTGAACCTTTTCGACCGATACACCAAATGATGTTTATCCGCCATTTCCCACCAATTACAGCAAGGACTTTAGTAATCCCATCAGCTGTTGCTATAGAAGTTGGATGCATGAGTAGCTCCTTTGGGCTAGTTTAATGTAACGCTTAAACCTATTACTTAAATATAATATTAATAGTGCTAAAATGCAAATTTATTCCGCGTGTTACAGGCACAAATAAGTGCGTACTTGTGAGATTGTACACGTGAGAGTATACTTTATTCGTAGTCTTGTCGGACTAACTTTTTGAAAGAAGTCGGTGTTGTTATGGAGTTAAAGGCGAGTATTAAAGGGAGGTCTGCTGTTCGTCATTACGATGAACAATTTGCCATCCCGCAGATTGAAATTGAACGGTTGTTGCAATTGAGTTCACAATCACCATCGGGACATAATTTACAAAGTTGGCGCGTAGCGGTCGTTACCAATCAAGAAGTGCGTGAAAAAATCAAGCCGTTTGCCCATAATCAAGCACAGATTGTAACCGCTTCAGCCTTACTTGTTTTTTATGCAGATACACATTCGGCTGAGCGAACAACTGAGATTTACACCCAAGATATGGTCGAAGGCTTTATACCTGAAGCTCTACTCCAAGGAAAGATTGAGGCAGCTGACGCGTATCACGCGACATTGTCGGCTGCGCACCTCGCTGAAAATGCCGTCATTGATACCAGTTTGTTCGCGATGAATTTTATGCTCCTCGCTCACGAGCAAGGCTATGATACAGTCCCGATGCGTGGTTTTTCACAGGCAGCGATTACTGAGCTTATTGCTGTGCCAACGCATTACAAACCAACTTTATTGATGGCGCTAGGAAAAGGGATAAAAGAAGCGCATCAAACGTCACGACTCAGTGTCAATCGCTTTACCCGTTATATTGAATAATAGTAATCAAGCAAGTCCTCGCAAAAATGCCTCGCAAAGCCCCGTGTAAGCTGAAAGTGAAATCAGCTCGTTCAACTTTTCCATGAAATATCATAGAAGTTAGCTGATTAAACGAGAGGATATAACAACGTTTCTTTTCAGTCAAGTCATCTTGCAGCCAAAGTCACTTGAACTAACTTTCAAAGTAAAATCAGTTTAATTAGACTTTGTCTACAATCCGGGACCGGTAACGGTCCTTTTTTTATTGTTTAGGGTGAAAAAGTCGAATTATCATGAACATTTAGACAAGGTAATTGTCTTTACAGTTAAATACATGTAAAATAAGGGTATGCGTTAAGATTGAGGTGAAAGTGATGCTTGAAAAAACAACCCGAATTAACATGCTCTTTGCATTTTATCAACGACTTTTGACAGAAAAGCAGAGCATTTATATGACCTTATACTACGAAGATGATTTCTCACTTGGTGAAATCGCCGAGGAATATGAGGTGTCACGTCAGGCGGTCTATGATAATATTAAGCGAACCGTCAAAATTCTAGAAACGTACGAAGAAAAACTTGGCCTCGTTGGTATTTTCAAACAACAAAATGAACTTGTGGCCACGCTGCGGGCTCGACTGGTCGAAAAAGACGTCGCAGACACCGAAATTACAACCTTATTAAATCAATTAGATGAAATCAATTTATATTAGGAGGTCCGACAATGGCTTTTGAAGGATTATCAGAACGATTACAAAATACAATTGCAAAAATGCGCGGCAAAGGAAAAATTACTGAAGCCGATGTGAAAGAAATGATGCGTGAAGTACGTCTGGCGTTACTTGAAGCCGATGTTAACTTTAAGGTCGTAAAAAGCTTTGTTAAAACAGTGGGCGAACGTGCCATCGGACAAGACATTATGTCGAGCTTAACACCAGGGCAACAAGTTGTTAAAATTGTTAACGAAGAATTAACAGCGTTAATGGGTGGGGCCGAAAGCAAATTAACGATGAACAATCAGCCGCCAACCGTTTTAATGATGGTCGGCTTACAAGGTGCGGGTAAAACAACTACTACTGGTAAGCTGGCATCACTCTTACGAAAAAAATACAATAAAAAACCGTTGCTTGTGGCAGCCGATGTGTACCGTCCAGCGGCAATTCAACAATTGCAAACCTTAGGAAAACAACTTGATATGCCAGTTTTTACATTAGGTGATCAAGTTAGCCCAGTTGAGATTGCCAAACAGGCGATTGCCCATGCCAAGGCAGAACATTTAGATTATGTATTAATCGATACAGCGGGTCGTCTGCATGTGGATGAAACGTTAATGAATGAATTAATCGACGTTAAAACAGTCGCTCAGCCCGATGACATTTTACTCGTTGTCGATTCGATGACAGGACAAGATGCAGTTAACGTAGCGAAAAACTTTGATGAAACACTCGACTTAACCGGTGTTATTTTAACTAAATTAGATGGCGACACCCGTGGTGGAGCAGCACTCTCAATTCGTTCAGTTACTGGGAAACCAATTAAATTTGTCGGTATGGGTGAGAAATTGGATGCGCTTGAACCGTTCCATCCTGATCGCATGGCTTCGCGTATATTAGGAATGGGTGACGTCATGAGTCTCATTGAGAAGGCGCAAGCGAACGTTGACGAAGAAAAGGCAATGGCACTTGCGAATAAGATGAAAGACAACTCCATGACGTTTGATGACTTCCTCGAGCAATTGCAACAGGTAAAACAAATGGGACCATTAGATGATCTCTTGAAAATGATTCCCGGCATGAATAAAATGAAGGGCGTCGAAAACATGTCAATCGATGATAAACAAATGGCCCACATTGAAGCGATTATTAAATCGATGACGACAAAAGAACGAGCAGAGCCAGCGATTTTAAATGCGAGTCGCCGTCGCCGTATTGCGACTGGTAGTGGACGACCAGTGCAAGAAGTGAACAAACTCGTGAAACAATTTGAAGAGATGAAAAAAATGATGAAACAGATGAGTGGTATGGGCGGAAAAGGCGGTAAAAAAGGGATGAAGGGACTTATGAGTGGTCTCGGAAACAATTTCAAAATGCCTTTTTAAAACTTTTTTAACTTTTTTTTAAGATGTAAAGAAAAAATACTTTACAAGCAGAAGAATTGGTGGTAATATTAATTCTTGTGAGATACAAATTATGGAGGTGTTATTCAAATGGCAGTTAAAATTCGTTTAAAACGTATGGGTTCGCGTAAGTCACCTTTCTACCGTGTCGTAGTTGCAGATTCACGTTCACCACGTGATGGTCGCTTCATCGAAACAGTAGGAACTTTCAATCCTTTAACTCAACCAGAAACAGTTGTAATCAATGAAGAAGCTGTTTTATCATGGTTAAGCAAAGGTGCGCAACCTTCTGATACAGTACGTACTTTATTATCTTCAAAAGGAATTTTAGAAAAATTCCACAACGCTAAATACTCTAAATAAGATATTAAGCAATCATATTTAATGAAATCGTCCACATCATTTATATTAATTTATGATGTGGGCGATTTTTTTAATTTAACCAAAGAGGTGATCGGATGGATATTTTACAACGGATTCAAGTTAAACGGGTTTTGACGACAGAATCACTCGAACGTATTCAACTATCTTTTGAGCTAAAACGAAAGCAACTGCAGATGGAAATCGAGCAATTACGGTTTCAACAAAAAAAGCAACTACATCTTTCGAAGCATCCGCAAGATAAAATCACGGCCTACTTTGCTAATGAAATTACTAAACGTGAAGAACAGGCAGCAATTGTGTCTTATGAGACAGAACAACTCGCCGTACTGCCGCTCGGTACAGAAATTATCGAACGCGAAGTTGAGGCGCTTGTGCCGATTGCTGTCGGTGACACATGGTCCCAAGTGCTACAAGAGCAAGAAATCATCATTAAGGATGATATTATAATTGAAATTAGAACGAGGTGAGACACGATGACAGAATATTTAAATGTAGGTAAAATTGTAAATACACATGGTGTTCAAGGAGAATTACGTGTGCTTAGTGTGACCGATTTTGCGATGGAACGTTTTGCACCAGGCAACGAATTGGCCTTATTTAAACCAGGCGAACAAAAACCAACGAGGGTCAAGATTTTGACACACCGTCAACATAAAAACTTCGACCTCATTACGCTTGAAAATGTGTACAACATTAAGTTAGCGGAAGAATTGAAAAACAGCGAGCTTAAAATCGAACGTGATCGCGTACAGGCTTTGCCTAAAGGTGAATACTACCATCATGAAATTTTAGGTTGTCAGATTGTTGGCGAAGATGGGACGGTTGTTGGTGTCATTAAAGAAGTGTTGTCAACAGGGGCGAACGATGTGTGGATTGCTAAAGGTGCTAATGGAAAAGAACAGTTAATTCCGTTTATTCCATCGGTTGTGTTAGATGTCAATGTCGCAGACAAAATCGTCACGATTGAAATCATCGAAGGACTGTTGAACTGATGAAAATTGATATTTTAACGCTTTTCCCCGAAATGTTTAGCGGCGTTACTGGCTCTTCAATCATTAAAAACGCGATTGAAAAAGGGTTGGTTAATGTCGATGCAACGGATTTTCGTCCGTTTTCAACCCATCGTCAAGGTCATGTTGATGATTATCCTTATGGTGGTGGGGCCGGAATGCTCCTAATGGCACAGCCTTTATTTGACGCTGTTGCGCATTTGAAAGCAGAAGGTGTCAAACCACGTGTTATTCTGTTGGATCCCGCTGGCGTGCCTTATACGCAGAAATTAGCAGAAGAACTCGCGCAAGAGGAACAACTGATTATGATTTGTGGGCATTACGAAGGGTATGATGAACGCATTCGCGAACATTTGGTGACCGATGAAATTTCGATTGGTGATTATATCTTAACAGGTGGTGAAGTTGGGGCAATGGCGATTATGGACAGTGTTGTCCGCCTTCTTCCAGGTGCTTTAGGCAATGATCAGTCAGCGGTTACCGATTCGTTCTCAACTGGCTTGCTTGAACACCCTCATTACACACGTCCAGCCGATTTCCGCGGTTTAACAGTGCCTGATGTCTTAATGAGTGGTCATCATGCCAACATTGAACGTTGGCGTCATGAGGAGTCGCTTCGCCGGACAGCATCGCGTCGTCCGGATATGTTGGATGTGTATCCTTTAAGTGACGCTGATTTAACCTTTTTAAAGGCTGAAGTACTATATGATCCGAACAAAAAAGAGCAATAAAACTGAATTTTTTTTACTTTGAAAGAAGATATACTTGTCAGCTGTTAAAAACTGTGATAATATAATATGGTGACTGAAGATATCAGTCTATTAACGATGTTCCGCTGTGCATATTTAGGGTGCAAGAATGTCCGTTGAGGAGGAGAAATAATAATGCATATATTAGAAGAAATTACTCAAGGTCAATTACGTACTGATGTTCCAGATTTCCGTCCTGGGGATACTGTCATCGTACACGCGAAAGTTGTCGAAGGAACACGCGAACGTATCCAACTTTTTGAAGGTGTGGTTATTAAACGTCGTGGTGCTGGAATCAGCGAATCTTTCACTGTTCGTAAAATTTCTTACGGCGTAGGTGTTGAGCGTACATTCCCTGTACACACTCCACGTATTGCTAAATTAGAAGTTAAACGTCATGGTAAAGTACGTCGCGCTAAATTATACTACTTACGTGAATTACGTGGTAAAGCTGCACGTATCAAAGAAGTACGTCGTTAAGAAGTGCTCTTTTGAGAAGACTCCTTGTTTACAAGGGGTCTTTTTTTTGCCTTTTGATAGTGCTAAATGACTATTTTGGTAAGCATGTTTGATAAGCCTTTTTTAATTCGTTTCGCTAAAATATAAAAATGAAAAATGAATGGATTGACACGTTTTTTACTGGTAAAATAGTTGAGCAGTCTACTATTAAATTTAGCTAAAAGGTATATAATAAAGACATAGTTACAAAGGTGAGATAAAGTCAGTTTATTGGTGCTGAATTGTAAATCGACGTAATCACTGCTGTAATCAAGCTTGTAAACACGTGATTATGTTGTTTTTATGAACGATAATAACACAGTGTCATTAAACTAGTTAATTGTGACTGCTTCGGTGGCGGTTAACTAAGGGAGGCTCATCATGTCATTAGATCATCATACACTCGAAATACCAGCAAATCTACAAGACTTACTCATTACAAAGTCAGAAGCTATCTATCGCAATGTCCGCTCATCTTACATGAAGGTTGGCACACCTGAATTGATTTTTATGGCGACATCGACAGCAGATGTTGCCAATGTTGTTCAGTACGTTGCCAAATTGAAAAAAACAGACGAACATTTAGCGTTTTCAATACGCAGTGGCGGACACGGCATGTCAGGTTCATCAACAAATCAGGGTGGGGTCGTGCTTGATTTATCAAAAATGCGAACTGTGGAGTTGATTGATCGAGAGAAAAAGCTAGTGCGCGTGCAAGCAGGTGCAGATTGGGGCACTGTGGCAAAAGCGTTGGCACCTGAGGATTTAATTATCTCAAGTGGTAACTTTGGTGATGTCGGTGTCGGCGGCTTAGCAGCTTCAGGCGGCATTGGTTATTTTACCCGCAGCCATGGCTTAACGATTGATCACATAAAAGCAGTGGTTTTAGTAACGGCTGACGGAACAGTACATACGGTCGATGCAACGCATGAGCCCGATTTGTTTTGGGCTATCCGTGGTGCAGGTTCTCAACTTGGTGTCATCACTGAATTTGTTTTTGAAGCGACACATTTACAATCTGATACGAAAGATGCAGCTGTTATCTATCAACGATTGACCTATACAACCGATGATGTTGCTCAATTTGTGACGGATTGGGGAAAATGGGCAACAGCAGCACCGCGTGAAATGACGAGCTTCTTAATGATACAAAAAGCAGGAGTTGGTAGTTTCAATATTAGTGCGAGCAATGTGTGGTCGACAACCGATACAGTGAAGGCAACACCTGTGCTAGAGAAAGCAGCGGCAATTGCACCTTTAATTGAACATAACGCCACCATTACTCCGTATCCGACAATTATACCTCATCCGCAGTCCGAACACGGTGGTCAACAACGGATTCAAATTTGGAATGGGTTGATTGATAAAGCCGACCAACAACTCGGTGAAGCGATTGCTGAAGCCTTTAAAAATCCATTAACATTAGTAATGGAACTACGCTCAATCGGAGGGGCAATGAATGATGTTGCCGTTGAGGAGACCGCTTGGGCTGCAAGATACCAAGAAGCCTTTGTGAGTGTGTGGATGATGCCGGGAGAAGAAACAGAGCAAACAAAAGCCTTTGCACCAATTGAAAAATTAAGTACCGGTGTTTACGGTGCCTATTCGTCAAATACGAGTCTTGCGATGGCGGATAAAGCTTGGCCAGGACAAACGGGTGAACGCCTGCGACAACTAATTGCAAGATACGACCCGCAACGGTTATTTAATCAAGGGATTCATTTGTAAGTGAATGAGTTGATTGAGAGATCCTTCTTGGTCATAAAAACTAAAATGAATCGACGACTTTATCTCCTCTCAACTCGGATGCTCATTTTTATTAGGCGAAGCTGAAATTATCCTGAGAGTAGTAAATGAATTTTTCTAGCATCGGATCCGTAAATCGTTAGTGATTTACGGTTTTTTTAATTTCCACCGTTTGTTACTAAGGACAATTTGACAGCAATACTTTTTTTGAATGAGTCAAAAACAATTTGTTAGATGGCCTCTAAAACGAGACTTTTGGTCAGTAGATTCCTTTTAAATAGGTCAATAGATTTATCGTTGACACCTCATTTAGCCGCATGTATAATCTTCATTTAGTAACAATTATCCGATTGTTTAAACGATAAAGGTTTATTATATTCGTGAAATTTGTTTGCTATTATACATAATTTGATGAGAAGAGGAGAAAAAAGGATGAAATTTTTTTTCAAGGCAATAATTATTTTTATAGTGACATTGGGGGGATTAACTGCTCCATTGGTAACTGCATCTGAGACAATTATCATCAGCAACACAAAGACTGAAATGCCAAATAAAGCGGTAAACAGCGAACGTTTCGAACAAAAAGGTGCAGCTGAACGAAGGGCATTGCCAGCAAATGAACGAGTGGTTGTCGAAGAAATTGAAAAGTATTTAAATGATGCGGATGTAACAATACCAAAATCACGCTCTGTTAGTTCCGCGGTAGAAAAAGTAATTGCAGGGTTAGCGTTTGATGTGGCAGTGAGACGTAACAATAGCGTTATTAGTGTAACTGACTTTTTTGGTTTAACATCAGGGGTAAAAGAAAATAAATGGTTTGAAGGATTAAAAAACAAAAGCGATCGCTACCAAACGGTTTTTGATAAACCGACCAATAAGAATATCAAACTACATGCGTATTACATCGATAATAAATCAGCTAAAACGGCTTTAGTTCAACACGGTTATCGCTCACAACCGATAAATATTATGGCTGAAGCTAAATTATTAAGTGATTTAGGTTACAATGTTATCGTTCCAGATGCTCGTTCACATGGTAAGAGCCAAGGCGAATACATAGCTTTTGGTGCATATGAAAAAAATGATGTGAATGGTTGGCTAGAACAGGAAGCAGCGATAAAACCTAATCAAGAATTTGTTTTGTTAGGCGTATCAATGGGAGCAGCAACGGTAATGATGAGTCAAGATACCATTAATCCTAACTTAAATGTTAAAGCGATTATTGAAGATTGTGGTTATTTTTCAATTGAGGAACAAGCACATGATGTTATGCACATGGTTACAAAATACCTCCAATATATTCCACTTGTAAATATGGTGGACTGGTATGCTTTTGAAAATCGTCTAGTCGATTCGTTGAATGATAATTATGTCAAACCAAAGTTAAAAATTGATTTATATGATATTTCCCCACTCAATTCAGTTGAAAATTCGACAGTTCCGAAATTATTTATTCATGGAACAAAAGATACATTCATTCCACCTAAGGCTAAAACGGTCTTGTATGGAGCTGCGGCTGGCTACAAAGAACAATTAGATGTCGTAGGTGCCGGACATGCAGAAAACCTTGAAGTTTCGGGTCAAACTTATATCGCGAAAGTAACGGTTTTTTTACAAACAGTGGACAATATATCGACTTTACGTGCTGAAATTGCTCCGACAATCAATCTATTGAAAAACAGTGCACTTGTTACATCTCAAACAGGAATACCAAACTGGTTAATGAGTAGTGATAAGAAAAACTATCGGAGTAATGTAGACTCGAAAATAAAGATATCTAAAGAACAGCTGTTCACATTAGATGCGAACAAAGATAGTCAGATAACAAAAATGACAAATGGATCATTACGTATGTTTTTATTTAAGCAAGACATTGGTGCATTCTTAAAACAAGATTTAGCAGGTGTTGCGGGTGAGAATTATTTGTTAACTTTCGATTCACTGAATCCAAATACGGCAGAATTCAATACTCAAACAATGAGCTTTGGTTTAGGAGACCAATCGAAAAATAAAAATCCAACAACTAAGGGAACTGTGAAACAAACAATGAGTTATACAGCGAAACAAACAGGGATGATGCCTATTTATTTTGGAACTCACTATACAAAATTTAATTTTTTAGGTAGCGGTTATGTCCAAATATATTTTTCTAATTTGAAAGTCATCAATACCGATATTATACCTCCACGTCCAGTAACGATTGATTCAGTTATAAATCAATCAAATCAAACAATTATAACTGGTGAAGGCGAGAGAAATACGGTAGTGAAACTAGTGAATGAAGATAAAAAAATCGTTAGTGAGGTAACAACAACAGCTGAAGGTGAATTCTCAATAACGCTACCAAAACAAACGGCAGGTACAATTATGCATCTCGTGAATCAAGATGTAAAAGGAAACCGTAGTGAGTCTAAAGTTATCGTCGCAGTAGAATAAAGCCTCTGCTATTTGTACAAAAACAGACGAGCAATGTTAGAAAATTAAGAGTGGCAGCTGTATACCGAGGTGAATTGGGTGCGGCTGTCTTTATTTAAATGAACAATTCAATTGCAATAATTGTGGAAAATACCACAAATTTTGCGAGGGTATCCATTTCGAGCGTGGAATCCATGAAACCTTACAGGCACAAGGGATTTGAACGGTTTATCTAAAAGGAAACCGTAGGTACTACACCTACTAATTAGCGTTCTTTTATGATATGCTCTAACTTAACAGTTAAACAAACCATCAATCAATCGTGCTACAGGTAAATGATACTTGATAGAAATGTGCCAAACATTTATGACAGAAAATTCAAAAAACAATCATTTGAAATGATTAACAGAGAGACTAGCAACCTGGGATTTCCAAATCAAACACTGGTAATTAGAAAAAATTCAGTCAGATTGATGTTTAATATTCAGACGATGAATCCCTCCTTCATTCTATCCCAGACAAAAAGAGCAGTTAACGAAGAACTGAAGTATTTCAAAGAATGAACTCTAATATAATGATTACCTAAAATAATACAAAAGTAGATACCATCATATATATTTATCGTACGATTAAAAAAAGTTGTTTCTCAAGTAGAAATAAAAGTTTTATACTCACTTCATAACACGTTGAGGGTAGGCATCAAATAGTTAAATTAAATAATAGATATAAATAATTAATTTTTCTGGGAAAGGACGAGACGAATGCTAGATAATCGATATTACACATTTTTAAAAGTATATGAAACATTGAACTATACTAGGACAGCAGAAGCCTTACATGTTACACAGTCAACAGTATCACAACATATCGCCTATTTAGAGAAAAAAAATGGTGTAAAGTTATTTCAAAATATTAATCGTAGAACGGTTGCTTTACCTGCTGCAGACTATTTATACGAACGAACAAAACAACTGGCAAAAATATCGATGGAATTAGTCAACAAAATTAATACTACGACTGAAGAAGCCAATCGACAATCTTAATTAGTTAGGACGTAAAACTTTACCGCGGTCAGTTATTGCCGTTTCAAATGCAACTCGTTTACCAAAGCAGTAAAGAAAATCAGCAGGGATATAAGCATTTCTGGTGAATCCTATGATATGACTAATTGAATTGACATTTAATGTTATATACAAACTTTGAGATAACTATTTACACCTAACCTAAAAGCGTTTGTCACTCAATTATAACTAAAAAGAATAGTATCATAAGTAATGATTGTTTTTGTAAATAGTTATAGTGACTTATACTGATGTAGAAGCTATTAATGTAACTAGGTAAAAGAATAGCTCTCTATGTTGTTCGATAACAATACGTTAAAGTAAGCTAAGGAAGGGAGGACGTTGATCAATCGTAGAACATAGAAAAACACTAAAAGGAGCAATATAAAATGACGAAGAAAAGATTTAAGAAAAAAATGACAAAAGTAGGAGCAGCGACACTCGCAACTGTAATTGGTGTGAGTCCCTTAGTACCGTCTGCATCTGTCAATGCAAACGAGACTAAACAAACACCGATAACAACGACACAAAAGAACACTCAAAAAAATGAGGCGAAAAACAAAGGTGCTTGGTCGTGGTGGGAATTACAACGAATCGGTAGTGGTAACATTACTTTTACAGAAGGACATACTGGTGGGATAATATTTGAAAAATGGTTTAAGGTAGTAGATGTCTTTACCGGTTCAACAACACCACCACCAATTAAGAAAAAGTGGTATGAAGGAAACATTGATTTTAATAAGCCGGGTACATATCCTATTACAATGCATGTCTCGTTTACTAATTTACAAGCTAATCAGAAAATTGCAGTAAATATTGTGATTGTCGAATCAGCAGCATCTAAAAAAGCAGAGACAGCAGTAAAAGCGTTATATACGAATAGTTCAATGACTTCGATACATGGTAATCTCACACAAGCACTTTTAGATCAAGCAACGACGTTAGCAAATGCCGTTCCAGTTGACTCGAAAAAACAAACGTTCCTAGCGAACATCGCCAAGGCACAAAATCAATACAATGTTGATCTAGAAAAAATTGCAGGCTTAAAAGATGAAAGTAATGAATACTTCACATCGACTGACAAAACACAAATTAAAAGTGAAGTAACGCTTGAACAGTTAAATGGATTTAAGAACAAGATTGCAACTGTTATAAATAATAACGAACGCGCAGCATTGATGGCGGAACATAGTAAACTAGTTGAATTGTATGACGCAATGCAGGCAAATAACTTGTTAGCTGCAACAGATAAAGTAAATGAATTGTTCTCAGATGATGAACATTCAACAATCGGACAAGATGTAGATCAAGCAACAATTGATACTGTGAAACAACTTGTTGCGGATACGATTGTACCAGGATCAAATAAAGATAAGTTAGAAGCTGAAATTGCAAAAGCACAACAATTACTCGATGATAAAAAGGCAAATATAGCAGCACATGAAAAAGCCAAAGCAGCGATAGCGGCTTTATATGCCGATGAGAAACAGACTTCAATTCACGGTAAACTTACACAAGACATGATTAAATCAGCGTTAGCTTTAACAAATGAGTTGCCAATGAGTGATGTGAAGACGTCGTATTTAGAGGCTATTGTAAAAGCACAAGAACAGTATGATTTAGATATGAAAAACATCGAGCAAAACAAAGCAGTAATTGCTGAATACTTTACATCGAATGATAAAACGGCAGTAAAAGAGTCAGTAACTAATCAACAATTAGAAACGCTTAAAGCAAACATCATGGAAGTGAAAAATGATGCGGCAAGGGCTTCGTTAAATGCAGACCACTCACTGTTAGAAAAATTATTTTATTCACAACAAATCGAAATTGCGAAGGCAGCAGTCGACGTCCTTTTTGCAAACGATGCGCATACTGAATTAGCAATAGAAGCAACACAGGCAATGATTGATAAGGCTCAAGAAATTTTAGATAATACAACGATGACTGTAACTGTTCATCAAAAATTGACTGCAGACATTCAAACGGCTCAAACGTTATTAAATGAAAAAACACAGGCAGCAGCTGACATGAAAGCAGCACAGGAGGCAACTGATGCCTTGTTCGCAGACAAAGAGCATACTCTTTTAGCTGATAATGCTACTCAAGAAATGATTGACTCGGCCAAAGAATTAGCTGACAAATTGCCAGTGGGTAAAGATAAAGAGGTCTTGAAAGAGGAAATTGCAAACGCTCAAACTTTATTAGATGAAGCCATTCAATCATCAACAGACATGAAAGCGGCACAAGAGGCAACAAATAATCTCTTTGCAGATGAGGCTAAATCTTCTTTAGCGGATGATATTTCACAAGCAATGATTGACTCGGCTAAAGAGTTGGTTAATAAATTGCCAAATGGTAAAGAGAAAGAGTCATTATTAGCTGATGTTACTCAAGCCCAAGCATTACTAGATGAGGTGACGCAAGCAGCTGCCGATTTGAAAGCCGCACAAGAGGCAACAAATAACCTCTTTGGTGATGAAAGTAAGACAATATTAGGAGAGCAAACATCTCAAGAGATGATTGACTCGGCTAAAGAATTAATCAACAAGTTACCTGAAGGTAAAGATAAAGAAAACTTAGTAGCTGATATTGCTAAAGCTGAAACATTATTAAAAGCTGCTATTGAATTAGCTAATACGAGTATTAATGCCATTGATTTTAAAATTGGTGAAAGTCGTTATGTAACCGGTAAATTAACGGGTACATTAATTAAAAAAATCGCAATTGAAATTAACGGTGTCTTAACGAAACAAATTAATGTGCAAGGGGATTCCTATCAATACTGGGCATCGAACTTAATCAATGCGGCATCAGATAAGGTAGCCATTGTTGGTTTTGATGCGAAAGGCAATGAAGTGAAACGTGCGGTTGTAAACGTAACAGAAAATACAGCAGATGATGCATTTGTAGAAGCTACTACGTTTGTTATTGGTAAAGATAACTATGTGTATGGAAGCTATACAGGAGCAGTCTCACATGTGGCATTACGTATTAACGGTGTGTTAACACAAAAAGTAAAAGTAAGTGATAATACAATTAAATACTATGCTAAAGATAAAATTACAGATGCCGATGCTAAAGTGGAATTGGTTGGTTATAATGTAGCTGGTCATGAAGTGAGTGCACAACTTGTTAAAATAAGTACAACTATTGCAACGTTATCTGTAGACGGATACCGTATGGGTGCAAGTCACGTGACAGGTACGTATACAGGTGATGCGAAATATATGGCGTTAATTGTTAACGGCAAGATGACACAAATGATTGGTATTAAAGATCAAACTTTTAAATACTATGCAAAAGATAAGATTAAGAGTGGAGACGATGTTCGTGTTGCAATTTATGATGTAAACAAAGTTGAGATACGTAACAACAACTTAAGTGTCATTCAATCGGAGGGTGATCTGCGTTTATTAGATTATAAATTCAATAACTCTCACATCGAAGGGACGTATTCGGGGGATGTTGTGAAAGTGCAAGTCAAAGTTAACGGAGTGATCCAATCAACGATTCCTGTAAAAGAAGGTGCCTTCAAGTATTACGCTCGTAATCTTATTACAGACTTATCAGATAAGGTCACGGTACTCGGTTTAGATTCTGGGAATAATATCCTTACAGAGAAACAATTAAATGTTATTAAGTAAATACAGCTAGATATAAGCAAGTGGCACTACTTCCCAGACTCATTAGCATTGTTGCAGATAAAGACTGCCGTAGTTCAGTCTTATCATCTCGTAAACAAAGTCATAGTAATAGAATTCAACAGAAAATGAGGTCTGTTTCGACTTTTTCTACAATCCGAAAGGGATGATGTGACTAACACATCATCCCTTTTTGATAAGCTCATCACAGTCTATATGTATTTGTATTTCTTATTGTTATATGATTAATCATTATTTTACATTATTCATAATCAGAAATATAATTAAGTGGTACCCCTTATTTAAAAAGTGCTACTGTTCAATCAATGTTTATAAAAAGAATGGAGTGAAGAAATGAGTAAAAAAACGATACTGCTTGTATCATTGCTATGTTTGTTCTTGTTATCAGCCTGTGGAGTTACTTCTGAAAAAAAAGAACAAAAGAACATTGCAGCGGAACAACAATTTAAAACAAAGACGATTGACAACATCGAAATGAAGTTGAAAAAAATCAGAACCACTGAATCAGGTAAGAATGATAAGAAAAACATTGTAATGTTCACCTTATCTTTCAAAAACAATGATCAGATGGCAGTAGGTATCGGTGGAGGCGATTTTAAGCTTAAAGTTGGTAAAGATACATACAACGTGTATGCACCAGGAAATAGTATTGGTCAAGAAATCGCAGTGAATGATAAGGTTTCAGGAGATGTTTATTTTGAAATTCCAACTTCTGTGACGGAGGCAATCTTAGTGTATATGCCAATGAAAGAAATTTTAGGAGAATGGAAGGTTAAAATACCTGAATCTGAGTAAACAATTTTTAAAGTAATGTCACATCTGAAATGATGACATTACTAACTTTTAAAGACAAAAAAACTATAGAATATGAGGATGTAAAAATGAAAATAGTAACAATGGGATTAGGATATATTGGATTACCTACGGCTGTTATGTTTGCAAATCATAACCAAGATGTTGTGGGGGTAGATGTTAATTGTCTGACTGTCGAACAATTAAATCGCGGTATTTTACATATTGAGGAGCCTGGGTTGCAAGAGGAGCTCAATCATGCACTTGCCTGTGGAACGTTTAAGGCGTCATTAACGCCAGAAAAGGCAGATGTTTTCATTATTGCAGTTCCGACTCCGAATCATAACGATGACTTAAAGTCCTGTGATTTGAGTTATGTTGCGAATGCGATTAAATCGATTTTACCGTTTGTTGAAGTGGGTAACACAATCATTCTTGAATCGACGGTCGCACCGCAATCAACCGAAAATCTTGTACAACCGATGTTGGAAGAAGCTGGTTTTATAATCGGTGAAACAATCTATCTCGTGCATTGTCCTGAACGCGTATTACCAGGACAAATCATTCATGAGCTTGTCTATAACAATCGAATCATTGGTGGTGTCACAGCAGAATGTACGCAAGCTGGAAAAGAAGTCTATGAAACATTTGTTAAAGGGGAACTCATTTTAACAACTGCCAGAACAGCAGAACTTTCTAAATTAATGGAAAATACGTTTCGAGATGTCAATATTGCATTAGCGAATGAATTGGTTAAAATTTCAGCTGATTTAGATATTGATGCCTTAAAAGTAATTGAAATGGCTAACAAACATCCTCGTGTTAACCTTCATCAACCGGGGCCAGGTGTTGGGGGTCACTGTTTGGCTATTGATCCTTATTTTATAGCAGCAGCTTCACCAGATTATTCGCCTCTAATTCAGTTGTCACGTGAAATAAATACATCAATGCCTCAGTTTGTAATAACAAAGACAAACCAGTTAATGCAACAGTATTCAGGAAAAAAAATAACAGTTTTTGGTCTTACATATAAAGGAGATATCGATGATGTTCGTGAAAGTCCTGCAATGGAAATTTATGAACACTTAACAGCGCAACAATGTTTTGAGGTAGTGGCCTATGATCCTCATGTTGAAGCAGCCTTCGTGGAAAAAAATCTTGCTGTGGCAATTAATAACGCAGATTTAATTCTAGTATTAACGGATCATAGTGCGTTTAGAGAGATGGACTCAACAACATTTGAAAATATGAACCAAAAAAATATCCTCGACACAAAAAACATTCTTAACGTGTCCGCTAATGACATTAATTATATCAACCTAGGGAACCTTGCTCGCATAGAAAAAGTGATTGAGCAAACAACTCAACTGGCATAATTAGGAAAGGTGTACCGGTTTGGTAAAAAAAATATTAGTGCTAACGCAAAATTTTTATCCTGAAATCGGCAGTGCTGCCAATCGCCTTAAAAATATTGCTGCCTTATTAAGTGAAGATCATCAAGTTGATGTTCTGACATCGGCACCGACCTATCCGAATAAAGAGATTTACCAACAAAATAAATTTTGGGATGAAGCACCTGCCAATGTGACACGTGTGACAATTCGTACACAGTATTATACAAGCAATTTATTTTTTCGTTTACTGTTATATTTAGAGACAATTATCAAATTAACTTTTCGGATAATTTTTTCAAAAGAGAAATACGATATTGTGTTAATCTCAACACCGCCAATTTTCATCTCAATACCTGGCATTATCGCTAAATGGAAATGGAAAGCACGCTTAATTGTCGATGTGCGGGATTTATGGCCTGATGCCCTTAGAGGGATTGGGAAGAAAACAAACAGTTTCAACATGAAAGCTGCATACTGGTTAGAAAATAAAGTCTATCAAGCGTCTGATGAAATTTTAATTAATAGTGAGGGCTTTTTAACATACTTACAAGATAAAGAAATAAATCCTTCTAAAATTAGTTTTATTCCCAATGGTTTAACAGAACAAGAGCTGAAAAAGACCATAAAAAGACAACGAAAAAAATTCACAGTCATTTATGCAGGGAATATTGGTCTTGCGCAAAATCTAGATGTCTTTTGTGAATTAGCGAAGGCAATGGCAGGTGATTGTGAAATTAAGTTTAAAATTGTCGGTTATGGTTATAAGAAAACACAATTAGAACAACGTATTTTAGCTGAAAATTTAGCTCAAAACACAAGCATCCTTCCACCTGATACACGTAAAAATGTATTGGAGATGATTCGTGATGCAGATATAGCCTTTCTAAGTCTAACTGATCATCAAGCATTTCATAAGGTAATACCAGGAAAGTTGATTGACTACATGGGTTGTTCTATTCCAACAGTTGCAGTTGTTTCAGGCTATAGTAAATCTATTATTGAACAGGCACACTGTGGTTTTGTCTTTAAGGAGGAAGAGATTAAGTCGATCAGAGATACGATTACACTATTGAAAAATTCACCGCAATTACGTCAGGATTTAGGTAATAATGGTTGGCAATTTGCGATGAAATACTACAATTGGGATTTGAATAAACAAAAATTAAAAGAGGTCTGTCGAGATGAATAATAAAGTAACGATGCTTGTTTGGAATCACTTTACGAATGATGCGAGGGTATTGCGAAGTGTGGGTACGTTAGCCGAGGCGGGGAATCAAGTGCTACTTATTGCAATCCAACCCTCTAAACCACAAAGCTTGCTTCCTCAGAATGACATTAATAATCTAACAGTGACACGTGTAAAGGGAACACTTCCTATTTTGGGCCAGTTAAATCAATTGAAAAAATCCATTTTAGCGTTTGTTTTAGCGAGCATTTTACTCGTCATCGGCTATTATTCGATTCCTGTCGTAGGCCTTTCTTTAATCCTATTATTATTTCTTTATGAAAAAAAACGTTGGCTTCGTATCGGGTATATCTTTTGGCAAATGACTTTAGTCGCTTTAAAAGCACCAGGTGACATCGTTCACAGCAATGATTTGAACACCTTATTGCAGGGGGTAATCATCAAAAAAGTAACACGTACAAAACTCGTTTATGATTCACATGAAATCCAAACGAGTCGTACCGGTTATAACAGTAAATGGTATGAAGTGGTTGAACGGAAATTACTAAAACATGTTGATGTTTACATTCATGAGAATATAACGCGAGCAAACTATATCGAGCAACTCTACGGAAGGCGTCCAGCGGTGATTCATAATTATCCAACGGTTACAAAGAATGCTAGTAAAAACAATTGTAATTTATATCAGCTTTTAAATATCCCTCCTGAAGAACCTATTCTTCTATATCAAGGAGGTATACAAACGGGACGGGGATTAGATAAATTAATTGAGGCAGTCCCTTTATTTAATAAAGGTGTTCTTGTGCTGATTGGTGATGGGAAAATGAAGTTGGAACTAGTGACTCGTGTTAAAAAAGAACAGTTATCTGATCGAATAAAATTTGTAGAAAAAGTGCCATTAAGTGATTTGCCAACCTATACAAAACAAGCTTATTTAGGGTTTCAAGTGTTAAATAACGTCTGTTACAATCATTTTTCTGCCTCATCTAATAAGCTATTTGAATACATGATGGCTGGTGTTCCAGTCATAGCCAGTCGATTCCCTGAAATGAAGCGGGTTGTTTTAACGGAGAAAACAGGGATTTTGGTTGATTCCCATTCAGCAAAATCGATTGCGCAAGCTGTTAATCTATTAATTGCGCATCCAGAATATCGTGAATGCTTAAGGAACAATGCGTTAAAGGCAAGTAAACGATACAATTGGGAGCATGAAAGTAAGCAATTGCTTACTGTCTATAAAACAATCAAATCCTAAGCAGAGCGTTAGGTTAAGGAAGGAGAAAACCACATGAAAACAGAAGGAAGTGCACTAGTTTCAAAAATCAAACAATTGGAACAACAGGTGACAGAGCAAATAGCTGAGATGGCTAAAATGAAGATAGAACGCGATGAAGCAATACACGCTCTTGAACATTATAAGGCAGAACAACGTGATTTTCAGACAAAAATTGAAGCAAGTCGTGTAGAAAAAGAAAAACGCATTCAATTTCAGCGTACCGTTTTTCAAGTGTTAGAACAACAAAAAAACTTGATGGAAATTACAGAAACACAGCTAGCTGAATTAAGCTCTTTACATGAGAAACTTAAGCAAGCACACGCAATTTTAGTTGCAGAAGTAAAACGTAAAGATTTAGAACTGAAACAGCTGAACGAAAGATATCAACGATTAAACAATACTAAAATCATTAAATTGATGAGGAAATATTGGGTTTTAAAAAAGAAACGAGTGAAGGGAATAACGTAAATGAAAACTTGGAAAGTTGAAATTGAAGAACTACAGCAACAAATTTTAAACCAAATCAACCCTGTTTTATTATCCAATACAGCGATTATGAAACTAGAAAATTGGTTTAGTTCACATCCGACAGTCCATAAATACAGTCAAGATAATAACTTAATATTTTCCAATACAACCGACAAAGCAAATTATATTTCGCTCTTGGAGAAAAATACCTATTTTAAAAGTTTTCCTCAAGAGCTTATTCCAGTATTAGAAAACGAACATATCCATTTACACTTTGATGCGGAGGTGATTGGTAAGGCCTCTGTTCACATAGCAATTATTGAATATAGTCATGTTGAAAAACGAACATCGACATTATATTCAATCCAAGCGCCAATTACCCATACATTATCTGATATGACAAAAGAAATTAGAATAGCAATGAAAATAAGTGGTAAAGGCATGGTTATCCTCAAAAAAGGTGAAATTAAGCGAATCGATCAAGTGAACAAAAATAAGGATATAAGTAAAGCTGCGCCACAACAATTATTAAAAAAAGTAACAAAAATCAATGACTTAACTGAGTTGAAGATGGCCGTCATTTTTGATGAGTTTACGATGAGTTGTTATCAAGAAGAAGTTAAACTGATTACATTTTCGCCAGAAAACTTCAAAGCGGTTTTAGAAGAACAACAACCGGACTTATTATTCGTGGAAAGTGCATGGCGCGGAAATGGTGGTAGTTGGGAATTTAAAATTGCTAAATATGCGAATCAAGATAAAGAAGCATTACATCAATTGTTGCAATGGTGTAAGAGCAGAGGTATTCCAACGGTTTTTTGGAATAAAGAAGACCCTATCCATTTTGAAAAATTCATTGAAACGGCAGAGTTATTTGATTATATCTATACTACAGATGCCAATATGATTGAAAACTACCAGAACCGTGCAAAGCATAAGAATGTTTACGCACTCCCTTTTTCTGCCCAACCGAGATTACATAATCCGATTCGTTTGAAAAATGAGCGGAAAGATGGGGTATCTTTTGCAGGTTCGTATTATGGAAATCGTCATGTAGAACGACGCAATGATATGGAAGAAGTTTTGGAGGTTGCCACGATTCAAGGATTGGATATTTTTGATCGTAACTATGAAAAGAACAAAGAAGGTCGAACAGACTTTTCATTTCCAGAACGCTTCCAAAAAAGTGTACAGGGTAGTTTACCTTATAAAAAGATTCCACTTGCGTATAAAGGTTATAAATATATGGTTAATGTTAACAGCATTAAATACTCACCAACGATGTTTTCACGAAGAGTATTTGAAGGACTTGCCTCAGGCACACCTATTATAAGTAGTTACTCGGAGGGAATCAAACGCTTCTTTGGAGATATTGTTATGATAGGTGACGATACTTCTTCGTTAGAAGAAAAATTCCGTGTTGTTTTAGATAATGACCAACTTTACGAACAAAAAAGACTAGCAGGGATACGAGAAGTGATGCTTCACCATACGTATCAGAATAGGCTCTCTTTAATTTTAAAAAACATCGGCATTACATACACTTATCAAAATGACGTCACGATAATTGTACGGGCTAAAAATGAGAAAGAAGCAGAAAAAGCAAAATTATTATTTGAAAGTCAGCTTTATCCAGCGAAAAAACTTATTCTTCTGACAACAATTAATGCAGCTAATGCCCAGTTGATGAATCAGTATAACACATCAACTTGTCGAATTTATCACTATCCTTATTTAAAAAACATCCCGTCTCTATCTGATCTTATTGATACTAAATACAGTGCCTACATTGATTTACAACATTTTTATGGCAAGCATTACTTAGAAGATATGATTGCGAGTGCTATATATAGTGAAGCGGATATTATTGTCAAAAAAAATCATTTTTTATTTAAGAAAAATCAATTAATTGAACAAGAGAAAGGGTTAGATTATCAATTCGTAAGTGATGGTGGATATGGACAAATTCTCTTTAAAACGGAAATGGTAACATCAGATAATGTGTTTGAATTGTTTGAACGTATGGCTATCGATGACTCGTTAGCATCTGAATTTAGTGCGGGTAAGCGACTATTTAGCAGCGATCGCTTTAACTTCATTAAACAAGGGGGACAATGTCCAATGAAATTTAAAAATCAGGTTGAAAAATAGATTAGGAGGACTTATGCGTCAGTTAAATGTTTTAGTATATGGTGATGTGGATTTGAATTTTATTGATGGGTCGGCAGTATGGCTCACTTCAATGGCAAATATGTTAGCAGTAGGTAAAAATGTGAATGTCGAAATTTTATTGAAAGCTAAAATTAAACATAAACATCTAATTAGTGAAATGGAGCAATTGGATAATGTGGCTGTGATTGACACCTTTACAGTTTATGAACAACATTCATTTGAAAATCGTAATCGCATGTCGATTTCTGAGGCCATTGCATTGATGAAGGAGCGGGATGACCTACTTAAGTACGATTTGATTATTGTACGGGGATTAGATTTAGTAGTGGCGTTACAAAACGAAAAGGAATTAGCAGCTAAAACAATCCCTTATATTACAAATTTTGAGCATCGGCAACAGTATTCGAAAAAAGGAGAACGGCGACGATTAAAGGCAATTTATCAAGACTTTCCAAAACTATTTTTGCAAACTGAAGAGATGAAAAAAGCTTTCTGTGAATTAACAAAAGAAAATGGATCGAAAATTGAACTTTTAAAGCCAATGATTCCAAATATTACAGAACAACCACGATTTAAGAATAACAATAACAAGCTCATTTACACCGGTAAATTTGCCGAAGAGTGGTACATTGAAGAACTGTTAGATATCGTTGATGGTCTAACGCAAGCTAAAGTATCGATTGACCTTAGCATTGCTGGTGATAAATTCCAAGGACCGCTTAATGATCGAAGAGCAGAACTTATTGAACGTTTCGACCAAATGGAGGCTGTTAAATGGCATGGTGCAGTTTCTCGGAAGCAAGGACAGTTGTTAATAGAATCAGCCGACTTAGGTATGGGGTTTAGGTCTGAATCAATTGATAATAATGAAAGTGTTGAGTTATCAACTAAGTTATTAGAGTATAGTCGAGCAGGTAAACCAGTCATTTGTCGTCCAACAAAATTACATCGGAAATTGTTAGGTAACAACTACCCTTTATTTGTTAATTCGACAAGGGATTGTCAAACTATCATTAAAAATGTAATAGCGGATAGTCAGCTTTATGAACGAGCTGCAAAAATGGCGTTTGATGCTGTTCGGCCCTATACTTTTCATGCAAGTTATCAGCGTTTGAAAACAGTACTGTGGGCGTTCAAAAAAGAGCCAATAAAACTGTTAGTTGCAAGTCATGATCTGAAATTTTTGAAGTTGGCAATTAAACAGTGGGAAGCAGATTCACAATTTGAAGTGAAAATTGATCAGTGGTCTGGTCATAATCAGCACGACGAAAGTAAAAGTCGTGCATTGTTAGACTGGGCGGATGTTATTTTTTGCGAATGGGGATTGGGTAATACTGTTTGGTATTCAAAAAACAAACATCAACATCAACATTTAATTGTTCGCGTTCATGCACAAGAAAACAAAACGGTTTATCCTGCCCAGTTTAATTATAGGGCAATTGATAAAATCATTGCTGTTTCGCCACACATATACGAAGTTTTTCAGCAAAAATGCGGGATGCCACGTGAAAAAATGATAATGATTTACAACATGATTGATACTAAAGTCTTTGCGAAACCGAAAGAAAAAGGTGCGGCGTTTAATATAGGATTAGTTGGAATTTTACCGCAGTTGAAACGGTTGGATTTAGCTTTGGACGTGTTGGAACAATTGATTGAAAAAGATCCACGCTATCGTTTGTTTATTAAAGGAAAGTTACCTTCAGATTTAGAATGGATGAAAAATCGTCCTGCTGAGATGGCATACTACGATGAACAATTTGAACGTATAAGAAAAGGGCCATTAAAAAAACATGTAATTATTGATAAACATGGTGCAGATATGGGCGAATGGTTTAAAAAAATCGGGTACACTTTATCGACAAGTGACAATGAGAGCTTTCATTTAGCACCGATGGAAGGCATGGCATCAGGTGCATTTCCTTGTATTTTAAACTGGGAAGGTGCGGAATCAATTTATCCAGAATCTTCTATAGTACCGACTATCACTGATATGGTCAATTTAATTGAGATGACTGATAGCACTAAGATTAGTCATTTGTCACGTTATCCAATGGAATATTTTGACTGTGTTAAGATAACAGCCGAATTAACTCATTTAATTATCAAAGTCAGTCAAGAATAGGAGTATTGATATGTCAGAAAAAGATCCACGCGTTGAACATTTAGATACTGTGTTCCTTTCTACAAGTGAAGCATTGGCGTGTTTGCAAATTTCAAAACAAGGGTTTTATTCATTAATTCAGCGTGGAAAAATTACACGTATAAAAAAGGGGTCTGCCGTTCTTTTTTTTCGTGATGAAATTGAAAAAAGAAAAGCAGTTTCGCCTTCATTACGTAAAAAATACGGTGCTAAAAAGTAAAAATATAAATTAAGAGGTGTGTAGATGAACGGACAATTACGTATTAATTCCCCCGGATTGACAGGGACCACAGTCACTTGGACAGGTGAATTGTTAAATATAACAGACAATGCGGAATATAATTACGCCTATTATGTAATCGTTAACAATGGGATAATGTACCGCAGCAACTATAAAATGGTAAAAAATAGTCAATTGACTGTTTCATTTGAAACAATCGAAAGTGGTGCTTATAAAATCCAGTTTTTCGTAAAACGTAACGGCAAACTTATAATTAATAAAATGAGTGAAACCGCCTACGTTGATAACCATACAGGAAAGTTATTGGAAGCTAAATTTTATAAGGAAGATATATATTTTAATGATTTAGCTGTCAAGTACGTTTTTCATGAGGCGCCATCAGATCATTTAGTGGTTATTTTTCCGGGAATTTCGACGCATGAATACAAAGGTAAACCACCAGTCTATAATTACATTCGTACCTTAGATGGTGTTGCGGTAAATCGTTTGTATATTTTAGACTCGTACGAGGATCAATTTTGTTTCTGCCTAGGAAGAGAAGGAGCGCGTGATTATGAACGGACGGTCGTGGCTCTAATTACTAAAATTGCGAATGAATTAAACATTAGTCCCAACCATATTATTACAGCAGGTTCGAGTAAAGGTGGCTCAATTGCCCTCTATTATGCCCTAACCTATAGTTATGGAAAAACTTTGGTGGGGAATCCACAAATTTACATTAGTACTTGTACAGAAGGTTTGTGTAAAAATAAATATGTTAAGGCTGCCTATGAAAAAATGGTAGGTAATCGACCTGAACAAATGCATCATCATCTCAACAATATTATAAAAAGTCGATTTTTAAGTTGTAAAAAAATACCAGAAATGTATTTTCATGCGGGTCGTTTCGACTATCATTACACAGAACATTTAAAACCGTTTTTAGATGGTTGCGATGCCAAGAAAGTGCCTTACATGCTTGATATAGCAGATTACGAGGATCATTCCTTAACAGGTACCTATTTTGGCCCATTGATGCGTCAATGGGTAGAGGAATTCGTTGCGGGAGAAACAGGTGAATGAGAGCCTCTTTCAATGTTTTAAAGGTCCATTTTTTATATTTTCGTATTATATTACGATTAGCTCAGTATGATCGAAAAGCAACCTACCATTTATATAGACTAGGTTTTTGGTGGGAATTACTCAGTCCTTTAATCCAAGTTTTGGTATATTATCTTATTTTCGGTGTTTTTGTAGCACGTGAAAGTATCGGTGTTAGCGATATTCCTTATATCAGTTGGTTATTAGGAGGTATCATTCCTTGGTTTTTCATTAGTGCCACAGTTATTCAAGGTGCAAAATCGATACATACTCAACTGCCCTTAGTGGTGCGTACAAATTTTTCGACAACGATTTTACCAAGCATAGCACTTGTGAGAAACTTACCGGCATTTGTAATAATGTCTCTGCTTTTATGTTTGATTTTGACAGTGACGGGTACATCCTCAGCTGTTAATGGCTGGAGACTAAGTTATGCTTTTTTTGAAATGTGGTTATTTTTAGGTGCGATTAATTTGTTGAACGCTAGTATAACTGTACGGTTCAGAGATTATCAATTGATGATTAATGCATCGATGCGTTTGTTATTGTTTTTGTCAGGCGTCATTATTCAGTTGGATTTTAGTCAACATCAACTGCTTGCCAAGTTAATGCATTTAAATCCGTTACTTCATATTATCGAAGGGTTTCGATCTGGTTGGTTTGGGATTGATAACGGTCGTAGTTTGATTGTGGATAGTTGTTATTTTTGGAGTATCACGCTCATAATATTTGCCTGCGGCGCTTATATTCATCAACGCTATCAAAAAGAATATGTGAATTATATGTAAATGGAGGAGTCAATGAATAAAATTGCAATTGAATGCATTAATGTTACGAAACGGTTTGAATTGAAAAAAAGACGAATAAATAAGCCATTAACCGCACACAAAAGAATGCAGTTCAACGGGCTTGAGAATGTTTCCTTCAGAGCTCATCAAGGAGATGTTGTCGCAATACTTGGTCTAAATGGATCCGGAAAGTCAACGTTATCGAATATCATAGCCGATGTAACGACACCTACATCTGGCAAGGTGAAACGCTTAGGAACGGTTTCTTTATTAGCGATAAATGCTGGCTTGAAACCTGCGTTATCAGGATTTGAAAATATGCGTTTGAAATGTTTGTTTCATGGTCTCAGTGAGAAAGAGAGTGGCGTACTGTTATCGCAAATGGTTGTTTTTTCTGAGCTTGGTGATTTTTTATATCAACCGGTAAAAAGTTATTCGAGTGGAATGAAGGCAAAACTCGGTTTCAGTGTCGCGATTCATATGAATCCAGATTGTCTAATTATTGACGAGGCATTAGCTGTTGGTGATCAAACCTTTTATCAAAAATGTATTGATAAAATTAACGATTTTAAAGCCGAAGGAAAAACAATTTTTTATGTCAGTCATTCGCTCGCTCAAATCCGCCAATTATGCAATAAAGCCTTATGGTTAGAAGGTGGTCGTGTAAGAAAATATGGTCCTGCAAAGCAGGTATGTGATGAGTACCAGCAGTTTGTTAATGACATTAAACAACTAGCAGTACCAGTAAGAGAAAATCAACAACATCAGCAAATGCTCAAGCAAACAATTCCTTACGAAAAAATCGAACGTAAAAAAATACAAGTGAAGTGGTATACATGGTTGTATTTGTTATTTATGACCACTTTTCTAATAACGAGTATTTATTATTTATAAGAAAAGGAGCAGTGAAATGAAAAAAATAAAAGTTATGACGATATTTGGTACACGCCCGGAGGCAATAAAAATGGCGCCGCTAGTATTAGAACTTGAAAAACAATCCAATCGGTTTGAGTCAGTAGTAGCGGTCACAGCTCAACATCGTCAAATGCTCGACCAAGTGTTGCATCAATTTGGGATTTCCCCTGATTACGATCTCGATGTCATGAAAGATAAACAAACACTAGCAAAAGTAACAGCCAATGTTTTAACAGGACTTGAAGAAGTAATGTTGGCGGAAAAACCTGACGTAGTACTTGTACATGGTGACACGACAACGACTTTTGCAGCGTGTCTTTCTGCTTTTTATAATCAAATAAAAATCGGGCATGTTGAAGCAGGTTTGCGAACCTGGAATAAAAAATCCCCTTTCCCTGAGGAAATGAACAGACAAGTTGTAGATGTTTTATCTGATTTTTATTTTGCACCTACCGATGCAAGTGCTCAAAATCTTCTTAAAGAATCGCATCCTAAAGAGCACATTTATGTGACTGGAAATACTGCAATTGATGCACTTAATTATACTGTATCTGATGATTACTCTCATTCAGTTTTGAATAAAATTCAATCGGGAAACCGGCTGATTTTATTAACAATGCATCGTCGTGAAAATCAAGGGACACCAATGCGCCGCGTTTTTAAAGCAATACGTGAAGTGCTTGATCTGTATTCTGATGTCGAAATTGTTTATCCAGTACATTTGAATCCTGTTGTGCAAGAGGCGGCCAAAAGTATTTTAGGCAATCATCCACGTGTTCATTTGATTGAACCACTTGATGTCATCGATTTTCACAATATAGCAGCTCGTAGTTATTTTATCATGAGTGATTCAGGTGGTGTTCAAGAAGAGGCGCCATCTCTAGGTGTACCTGTGCTCGTATTACGTGATACGACTGAGCGTCCAGAGGGGATAGAAGCAGGAACATTAAAACTCGTAGGTACAAAAGCAAACGAGGTGAAATGGCATATGATTGAATTGTTGGATGATATTGAAGAACAACGTCGAATGTCTCGCGCGGATAATCCGTATGGTGATGGTAGAGCGTCGAAAAATATCCTAGAGGCTCTGGCCTATGAATTTAGTTTAACGACGTTTCGACCAGACGATTTCAAATAACAAGTAATTGAGGCGACCACGTAATTTAGAGCTATATTCTAGCTTATGCTGGTCGCTTTTTGGTTAGTTAGACGGAAATGAGGCAATGACCAATAAAAAGAGTGGCATTTGAGCCACTCTTTTTTATTTGCATTTTAATAGAGAAGATGTATTTTGGTTAATCAGTGAATTGTTCTCTCATTTTCAAAATGAAATCGGTCGTAGGGTTATCTGAGAGATAGACAAAATTCATTTGTTTCGGTTTGAATTCACGACTTAAGTTGAGTTTTTTGAGGGTTCCTCGGGCTAATTCATCTTGGACACAGACGTCAAACATAAAAGTAATCCCGATATTTTGTTCAACGACACGTTTGATGAGATCGATACTACCTAATGTGGTTTGATGTTTAAAACTAGCTAAATCAATTTGTTCCTCCGATAAGTGCGACTCTAAGGATTTCCGTGTCCCTGAACCTAATTCACGAACGATTAACTCGTAATCGAATAAATCTTCAAATGAAAGAACGTGATCAGCAAGTTCAAATTCAGGTGAGCAGACACCGATAATAGTAGCTTTTGAAAAGGGTATACTTGAAAAAACTTTTTTATTGAAATCTCCCTCAATAAAAGCAGCGTCAATTTTACCTTGTGCAAGATAACTCAATAAGGTTTTGGTATTTTCAACTAATACATTAAGTTTAAATTCATTTTGTTCTTTAAACATCTCAACGAAAAAAGAAGGGATAATATAATCGCTTACAGCCAGCGTACAGCCGAGGTTTATTTTTGTATAATTCATCGAATTGAGTTCATCGAGTGTTTTGTTAGAATAGTTCATCATGAATTGTATTTTATCGTATAACAACTTCCCTTCATCTGTTAAAAAAACTTTTTTGTTTTTATGAATAAATAATTTAGTATTCATTCGCTGTTCTAAAAAAGCGATGTGATTGCTAACGGCCGGTTGGCTCATATTCATTAATTCAGCAGCACGTGTATAATTCAGTGTTTTGCATACGGTTAAGAATGTTTCATAATGATAATCTAACATCGTTTTGACATTAGTGAATTGGTTCGCATCACTAATTCCTCCTATCTACGGTTATATACTATAAGTATAGAATGTTTTGACGATTATTACAATCTTTGCACTAGTTAGAAAGCGAGTTAAATTCTAAGAGTACAACTGCATTCGCGTCTAACGTGAGTGATAGAGACTTTTTTGGCGAGCATCTGAAAAGATAGTTTTTCAATTGTAAATGGGTCGCTGCATTAATGTATGTTTGCGTCTCATAATCAAGTGAGGGTGCCTCTTGAAATTTATCATAAGCATAGAAAAGAGCTCCGTGATGACGATTAAATTCGAGTTGTTTAACTTGATAATTTGCTTGTTTTAGATTATTCATTGTGATTGAGAAAGACATGGCGTGACCGGCAACAAAAATTTCTTCAGACGAATAGACAGGGTTGAAATAGGTTGTATGCCAAAGTAAGAGCTGGTAGTGACCGTTGTAACCTGTAAGAAGATAGTTGTCGCCTTGTGAAATGATTTCTCCCTCAAGTCGTTGTGTTAGCTCTAGACTAAAATAGGTTGGACGTTTACCACTGAAATAATGAAATAATTCTAAACCATCAGGATGGACATTATTCGAACGTCCATGTTTTTCATAAATCTCAATATTGAGCCAGAAACCATAACCATCTACTAAATGATTTAAAGCTATTAAATCATTTACAATGATTGCACCTCGGAAAAAATAGCCGTTAGAACGTCTAGTGTTCCCTGTCAAAGTATTCCAATCGCTCAAATAAAGTGGACAGTCAATACCATGAAGTTGCATTTGTTGTTTGATGAATCGGGTTTTTTCGATAACATAACGTTGGTTTGATTGTTTATCTTTAAAATTATCGGCATTGAAAAAGACATGGTTAGGATCTGCCACAAAAGATAGAAAATCACACTTCACGAAAACCTTAGTATAATACATTGGATTGATGTAATTGGTAGTAAAAGGATCGTCAATCGGCATTTCTGCTCCCACTCGACACGAGGGCAGGTGTTTTTTTAGAATAGTAGCAACATCTGTAAACATTTCAGTATTTCTAGATAGCGAATTTAAATCGAGTAGACAATTAAAATGCCATAGGGGTTGTTGTTTTTGAATTCTTGTTCGATTATAGTGTTGTATGAATTCCAAGATGTAGGTGCTTTCTTTATGATTACGTTGACTATAAACTGTTAATGAAAAGTTGTAAAACAGTTCTAACTTGTATTCATCTAAAAAAGCAAAGCTATTATCTAATTCCTCAAACTGTGGGAAGGCATTGATACGTTCTTCTTGATAAATTTGACTAGCTATCGGTATTTCATTGATGAGTGAGTGGATGCCAATATATTTGATATTGGCAATTTTAATAAGCGCACATATGTCAGCTTGAACACTTTTTCGAGACAGGCATTCAAGCGATTCGATGTTAATAATCACTCCGGGTTTTTCTAGTTTAGTTGGTGCTTTTGGAGTGATTGTTAATTGTTGATGTTTTGATGTCGTTAATAATGGGAGTTCTTCGTTTGAAACAATATCTGCGTATCGGTAAAGCGGGGTTAAAATTGAAGCGTTTTTTGTTTCAGTAATCATAGAAACAGTAGAATTTGGTTGCTGCTGTTGTTTCTGGCGATAAGTTGTGGGGGGGACACCAATGATTTTTTTAAACTGTTGTCTGAATGTTTTTGCTGTTTTAAAACCATTATCAATGGCGATAGTTTCAATGCTTTTTTTTGTATAGAGCAGTTCTGTTACGCTTGCTCTTATTTGAATTAGTCGTAAGTAGTCAGAAAAAAAATAACCAGTTTCACGTTTGAAAAGTTTAGATAACGTTGACTTCGCCATAAAAAAAACGTTTGCAACCGTATGGAGGTCCAGTTGTTCTCCAAAATGGTCTTCGATATAAGTCATGATGTCATTGATTTTTTGATTATTGTGTAGAGCGTTTACGTGCGTATTTTCTTGTTTGAATTGTTGTGTCATAGTAAGAATGACTTGAAGGAGGGCGATGGTTTGTTTTGTTTTTTTTAATGAGTCTGAAGAAAAGTCAATCAAACAAAGTTCAGCCATCTGCTTGCGTAAGAGAACGCAGCTCATTGATTCACCTATGAAAAAAGCTGTATGGAAAAAGGCTGGATACTGTGATGCGAAAAAGATACTATTAATCGCTAATTCGACATAAACCGCTTCTTCGTGATTTAGTGGCGTCTTTTCGATACGATCATTGATATTGAGAATAAAACAATCACTCTCGCATAACTGAACGGCTTCAGATTCACGTGTGACAGCCATTTTTCCTTTTAAGACGAGTAATAATGTTGTTTCGTTGTAAAAACAATGTGTGTGGCTAGTTAAGTAGTGATAATTCAACCGATAATTTATAGTGTCAATGACAAAAACCCCCTCCGAGTAGTTAAAATATACCATAAAAAGGGCTGATAAGTTCTTTTTATGGTCTTTTTTTTTCAGTTTTAAATCAAAAAAATGAAAAGGCTGTCTATTAGAAAGAAACGACCTTGTTAAGGGTGTGTTTTTACTTTAAATTTAAAGTATCAGTTGAGAGGAGAGAAACATTATGACTACATTACAAGCGCAATTATTTACCTTACTTAACGAAAAAGAAGCTGAGATGATCAAAATTCGTCGTCATCTTCACAGACATCCCGAATTATCATTTCAGGAGACAGAAACAGCCAAATACATCGCTGCCTTTTATGAGGGCAAGGATTGTGTTGTAAAAACGCAAATTGGTGGCCAAAACGGAGTATTAATTGATATTAAGGGTGGTTTACCAGGACCAAGTCTAGCGATTCGGGCTGACTTTGATGCCTTGCCGATTAAAGAAGCAACTGGCTTACCGTTTGCCTCTGAGAACGAGGGTGTGATGCATGCCTGTGGCCATGATGGTCATACAGCTTACATGATGGTGTTGGCCGATTGCTTAATTGAGCTGAAGGCGCAATTGCCAGGTTCAGTTCGAATTATTCATCAACCGGCCGAAGAAGTACCACCAGGTGGTTCAATCGGAATGATTAAAGCCGGCTGTTTGGAAGGCATTGATAATGTCTTTGGGATTCATGTTATGAGTAACATGGAAGTGGGCACAGTTGGGATTCATCCCGGCTCAGTTCACACCGGCCGAGCAACCTTTAAGGTAAAGCTACAAGGTAAAGGCGGGCATGGTTCAACACCTCAAGATGCGAATGATACAATCGTTGCGGGTGCCCAGTTTATTAATGCCATCCAAACCATTGTCAGTCGTCGTGTGAGTCCGTTTGATTCCGCTACTGTTACAATTGGGTCCTTCGATGGAAAAGGCTCAGCCAATGTCATTAAAGATAGTGTCACTTTAGAAGGTGATGTCCGTGTGATGAAAGAAGAGACACGAGCTGTTGTTGAACAACAGTTCAAACAAATTTTAGCTGGGATTAGCGATGCCTTCGGACTAACTTACGAGTTAGATTATGCCAATGATTATCCGGTCTGTGTTAATGATGCCGAAATGACGCAACTTGTAACGGAGGCCATTCGAGCTGATAATATACCTGAAGTGACACGTGTGTTTGATTGTGGTCCGCAAACACCGTCAGAAGATTTTGCTCATTATGCTGAAGAACGTCCGAGTTGCTTCTTCTTTGTTGGTGCCCATACACCTGGAAAACCAGTATATCCTCACCATCATCCTCATTTTGATATTGATGAAAACTGTCTTTTAATTGCAGGTAAGGTGATGAGTAGTGCAGTCGTTCATTATTTAACAGAAGGAGGCACACATCATGAGTAATTCAACACAACAAGCGACACAGGATTTTAAGGGAACGAATAAATTATTAGTCGGGATTGTCTTTTCGGTCTTAACTTTTTGGCTCTTTGCCCAATCGTTACTGAATATGGCGCCAGATGTACAAAAGGATTTAGGGGTATCATCAGGGATATTAAATATTGGTATTTCAATGACCGGTTTGTTTTCAGGTATTTTCATCGTTGTTGCTGGTGGGTTAGCTGATAAACTCGGGCGGGTGAAATTGACTTATGCCGGTCTCGCTTTTAACATTATTGGTTCATTGGCCCTCGTATTAGCCAATGGTTCGGTACTCTTTATTAGTGGTCGGATTTTACAAGGGTTAGCTGCAGCCTGTATTATGCCGGCAACAATGGCCCTCGTAAAAACCTATTATGCTGGAAAAGAACGTCAACGTGCCCTCAGTTTTTGGTCAATTGGTTCATGGGGTGGTTCAGGTTTATGTTCATTTTTCGGTGGCGCAATCGCAAGCTCACTCGGGTGGCGTTATGTCTTTATTTTTTCAATTATCATTTCGTTAATTAGTGCCCTGTTAATAATGGGCACACCCGAAAGTAAGGTTATTACAACGGTGAAGGCTAAATTCGACTCACTTGGTTTGACACTGTTTGTTATCTCAATGATCGCCTTGAATATTTTAGTCTCAAAAGGGAGCGAATTTGGTTGGTTAAGCGGTACAAGTATCGTGTTAGCGTTTGTCATTATTATCGGTGTGACACTGTTTGTTAAGGTTGAAAAAAGCAAAAGTAACAGCTTCATCGACTTTAGCTTATTTGAGAACCGCGGCTACACAGGGGCTACCATTTCGAACTTCTTGCTCAATGCTGTGGCAGGGACAATGATTGTTATTAATACATACATGCAACAAGGCCGGGGGCTATCAGCCGCTAAGACAGGGATGCTCTCAATTGGTTACCTTTGTTTAGTATTAATTACCATTCGAATTGGTGAAAAATTATTACAAAAAATCGGCGCGCGTAAACCGATGCTACTCGGTACATTATTATCAGGTTTTGGGGTAGGGCTGATGGCATTAACGATGGTCGATGGTATCGCCTATCAGATTCTTGTTTTCATTGGTTATAGTTTCTTCGGAATGGGGCTCGGTATTTACGCGACGCCATCAACCGATACTGCAATTTCAAGTGTACCGAATGAAAAAGCAGGTGTGGCGGCCGGACTTTATAAGATGGCTAGTTCACTCGGTGGTGCCTTAGGTGTTGCCATTTCAGTGGCAATCTACAATGGTTTAAGTGCTAGTGTTAGCTATACAACAGGGGCAACAGTTGGTTTGCTTACAAACATTCTGTTCTGTGTGTTGGCGATCATCTCCATTTTATTCGTCATCCCCAAAAAACAAAACTAAATAACATAGCAACGCTTAGGTTCCACAGAGATGTGAAGTCTAGGCGTTTTTTTGTAGTGCTAACTGACTATTTAAAGTATAATTAATAGGGAGTATCAGATAGACAGAAGCGAGGGTGTTTATGATAATTATGCGCACAGAGCAATTGACGAAACGTTATGGTGAAAAAAGGGCTGTCAACCAACTGGATTTGACGTTAGAACGCGGACAGTTAACTGCCTATTTAGGAACGAACGGGGCTGGTAAATCGACTACGATTCGGATGATGATAGGAACGTTGACACCGACGAGCGGCCGGGTGCTCTATAACGAGAACGACATTGCACAGCTTAAACAAACAGAGTTCAACATCGGTGTCGTCTTTCAAGAAAGTATTTTAGACGAAGAATTAACGGTACGGGTGAATTTGTACCTGCGTGGACAAATGTACGCAAATGTTAGTAAGGAGACCATCGAACAATTGATGATCAAGACGGGAGTGTCGGCTTATGCGGAACAACGGTATGGTAACTTATCCGGTGGAATGAAACGAAAGGTCGATATTACACGGGCGCTTATTAATGAGCCACAGGTGTTATTTTTAGATGAGCCGACTGCAGGTCTCGATGTGCAAGCGCGAGCAGAAATTTGGCACCTCCTTAACTATTTGAAAACGTCACAACAATTAGCGATTTTTTTAACGACCCATTATATCGAGGAAGCCAACGAAGCGGATCAAGTGTACGTGTTAAAGGCGGGTGGAATTGTTGAACAAGGGTCAGCCCGAGCATTAAAAGCTAAACACGGCGGCTTAACATTATGGTTACAGCTAACAGATGCAACGCGCATACAGGCGGAATATCGTGATAATCTCCGCCATGATGAGCATCAGGGGATTGGGATCCGCGTTGAATCGCCGCAAGAAGCACTGGCGCTGTTAGCGACTTATCACGACCTCATTACGGACTTTAGTTATCAACCCGTGGATATGACCGCCGTTTTTCTTAAGTTAACAGGGGGTGAGCAACAATGACAGCAATATTGCATCGAAATCTACTGTTGTATTTTAAAAATAGAACCAATGTGTTCTTCTCCTTATTGGGGGCGTTAATTGTATTCGTTTTATATGTGTTGTTTTTACGAAAAAACATGTTGACGACCGTTGTGTCTATCCCTAATGGGGCAGAGTTACTGGACCGTTGGTTGCTCGGTGCAATTTTAACAGTGACGGCCTTAACCACATCTTTTTCGGCATTAGGCCAATTAATAAAAGATAAAACGAGTCATAAATTAGTTGATTTTTCTATTACTGATTTACGAAGCTATCAGTTGCTGAGCGGTTATTTTTTGAGCGCGATGGTGATTGCGACACTGATGCAAGTCGCGGTGTTTGTCGTATGTTATGGGTATTTTTATTTAGTCAATGGGATGACCATTGCGGGGAGCGAAATCGGAAAATTATGTGGTTTGATGGTCTTGACAGCTCTTTGTGCTAGTGCTATCAGTTTGGTGATTTGTCTCCTCATTCAAACAGAGGCGACCTTGCGGACAGTGGGGAGTATTCTCGGTGCGCTAGCAGGCTTTATTACCGGTGCTTATATTCCGATTGGCAATGTCTCGGGTGTGGCTGAATGGGCGATTAAGGCTAATCCATTATCTTATGCTTCGTCATTGTTTCGTCATGTTTTAATGGATGCTAAATTGGCAAAGCTACCGTCAGACGAAGCGGTCTACTTGAAAACGTATTTAGGAGTAGCGTATGAGTGGCAAGGACAGCTGACCACACCAATGGTTGAATTAGCTGTCTTAATCGGTGTTTGTGTCGTTTTTACCGGCCTAGTTTTGTTGCTCAGCAAGAAAATGACGATAAATTTAAAAACTTAAGAGTGATTTTTTTGAACGAAGTAGGCGATTTATAAAAAAAGGGTATGGTTTAAATACAATTAAAGAGTTGGAGTGGATAAAATGAAACACCTATTAACGATAGACATCGGTGGCTCAGCCATCAAATACAGCCTATGGCAAGCTAATAGCTTAGGGGAAATTGAAAGTGAACCAACGCATCGCAGTTGGTCAGAAATGAAAGCGTTTTTCCTCGTGTTGAAAGAGCGGTATAACGGAATAACAGGCGTTGCAATCAGCTGTCCTGGAGCCGTTAATACGGCAGAAGGTGTCATCTATGGCTTAAGTGCGGTACCTTACATTCATCGGTTCACGATTAAAGCTGAACTTGCAAACTTATTCGGTGTACCGGTGACGATACAAAATGACGCCAATTGCGCAGCTTTAGCTGAAGTGTGGCGGGGCAATGCAAACGATGTAAACAATAGTTTGTTAGTCATTTTAGGTTCTGGCATCGGCGGTGCAGTAGTGACCAACAAACAATTGCATGTAGGAAAACATTTATTTGGTGGTGAATTTGGTCTCATGATTTTAAACAGTGAGACAGGCGAAACATGGAGCCAACTCGCAAGTCCAGTTAACCTTGCTCGGGCCTATTCTGCTTGTAGTCAGCAATCCACATCAGGTAAAGAACTGTTTGACTTAGCCAGTATCGGTGATGTTCGAGCGACAGCGTTTGTTGAACGATTTTATCATCAAACAAGCGTAGGCTTATTTAACTTAATCACCGCCTTTGACCCAGAGCGAGTCTTAATTGGCGGTGCTATTTCGAAACGCCCGGGTTTGATAGCCCGTTTAACCACTGGGGTTGAACAACTCATCACAACTAATAACGCGAGCGGTCTTACGGTTGATATTCAACCCTGTCGTTATTTTAACGACGCAAATTTAATTGGTGCAGTCGCACAGTATCGCTTGGAAAGTGGTGATCCAGATGAATAAGACGGTCAAATCGATCTTGGAAATAGTTAAAATTGTCGTGATTGCCTTGGCACTTACCTTTGTGATTCGTACGTATCTTTTTGCCGTTGTTAAAGTCGATGGTGCCTCAATGGATCCAACCTTACATGACGGACAATATTTAGCGTTAAACAAGTTGAAAACGGCTAATCGTTTCGACATTGTCGTCTTTCCGGCACCAAATGAGGGTAAAGGGGATTACATCAAGCGAGTAATCGGTCTGCCCGGTGATAAAATTGTTTATAAAGATGATAGGCTCTATATCAATGATAAAGCGTACCAAGAACCGTACCTCGATGAGTTTAAAGCGAAAGTCAACGGAAGATTGACCGATGATTTCGTCATTGATGAACTGCCAGAGGATAGCTATTTTTTAATGGGCGATAATCGGCGGATAAGCAATGATAGCCGTCGTTTTGGTCCGGTTGAGCAAACGGACATCGAAGGTGTGATACTCAATTGGTTGATTCGTTCGTAAAAAAATAAACCTTAAACGTCATCGGAGTGAAATATTTATATTAAACTAATAATTTATTAAAAAAAGGTGGATAAAGTGCTCCTTTTTGTTCGATTATTACAAGAGTATTTGCTATAATAAACAGGTAAGTTGATTAAAAAGGAGGATGGCCAATGAAAAAAGCAGGTGCTTTTATTTGGGACATTTTGAAAGTTGTTATTGTAGCGCTGATAATTACAATGGTCGTTCGAACCTATCTCTTTGCAGCAGTTAAAGTCGACGGCGCTTCAATGGATCCGACGCTTTATTCGGGTGAATATTTATTTATTAATAAATTAAAAACAGCAGATCGTTTTGATATTGTCGTTTTTCCAGCACCGGATAATAAGTCGCAAGAATACATTAAACGAGTGATTGGTCTACCTGGTGACAAACTTGAGTTCAAAGACGACACCCTTTATATTAATGATAAAAAATATGAAGAACCGTATCTCGATGAATTCAAGGCAAATGAAGCTGGTAATTTAACGCCTGATTTTGTCGTAGAGAAGATTCCAGCCGGCAAATACTTTTTAATGGGAGATAACCGTCGCGTGAGTAATGATAGTCGCTATTTTGGAGCTGTTAACGAAAGCGATATTGATGGTGTCGTCATTAAATGGGGTAAAAAAAACTTATAATTCAGGACTGAATAGCAGACATAATCAACACTTCGTGCATCGTACGAGGTGTTTTTTGTTAACGTTCTTTAAATAACTGCTATCTAAAACGCGTTGAATAATGCTATAATTAGTAAGGTGTCTTTAGAGTGTAGCACGTGATTAATAATGAATGAGGCTAAGGGTGATTGCTTGTCTCTTGGCGAGGAGGATTAGCAATGAAGCGGTTATCAAGAGATTCGAAATATAGCATAGTTAGATGGTTACGCTTAAGTTTGATTGCGTTGCTTATTTGCCTTATCCTCCGTTTTTTTATGTTTATTCCTGTTACAATTGACGGTTATTCGATGATGCCAACCTTGAAAATGGGAGAAGTCGTGTTAGTTAATCGCTTGAGTGATGTCAAACGATTTGACACAATTGTCTTTAACATCGAAAAACAGCAGTACGTCAAGCGTGTCATTGGTATGCCAGGTGATCATCTGGTCTATAAAAATGACCAACTTTATATTAATGGTAAGCTTAAAGCCGAGCCATACTTACAACAATACCGCGAAAAATTAAATGAAAATGATACGTTCATGAGTGATTATGATATTGTGGTTGATGATAATACGTATTATGTCTTAGGTGATAATCGTGACAACAGTAACGACAGTCGTTATTTTGGGACAGTGACAAGCGACCATATCATCGGTGTTGCCAAATATGTCTATTTACCAATCAATCACATGAGAACGATCAAATAGGAGGAAAAAATGCCAATACAATGGTTCCCAGGGCACATGGCTAAAGCACGTCGCCAAGTGACAGAAAAATTAAAGTTAGTCGATATTATTTTTGAGTTGGTAGACGCTCGTCTGCCAATTAGTTCAGCCAATCCGATGATGCACGAAATTATTCATCAAAAGCGTCGGGTGTTGATTTTAAATAAGGCCGATATGGCTGATCCGAGCATGACTGAAAAATGGTTGGCTTACTACGAAAAACAAGGCATTCGTGCAGTGGCTATTAACTCAAAAGATGGGCAAGGCTTACATAAGTTAACAAAGGCCGCTCAAGCTGAAATGAGTGAAAAAATCGAGCGTAACCGTCTCCGTGGGATGAAACCGCGTGCGATTCGTGCGATGATTTTAGGTATTCCAAATGTCGGTAAATCGACGTTAATTAATCGCCTCGTTAAAAAGAACATCACACAGACGGGTAACCGTCCCGGCGTAACAAAGGCACAACAATGGATCAAAGTCGGTAAAGAACTTGATTTATTAGATACACCTGGTATTTTATGGCCGAAATTTGAAGACAGCGATGTCGGCTTCCGTCTGGCTTTAACCGGTGCAATTAAAGATGATATTTTGGACTTAACTGAGGTCGCAGAATACGGTTACGATTATGTGGGTGCTTTTTATCCAACGTTCCTCACCGATTATTTAGGAACTGAAGAACCGTTAACAGGCAAAGAAATGCTTGAACGTATCGCTAAAAACCGTCAACTGATGGATGAAGAGTTTATTGACTACAGCCGAGCAGCTGAACATTTCGTCCGTGATTTCAGAGCGCTCAAAATGGGCCGTGTCACATTAGACCGTCCCGATGAATACGAAGAGGTGGCAACCAGTGAGCCATCGTGACAGTATCGCTGCCATTAAACAGGCGCTACAAACAGTGAAAGAACCGACTGATAGCTTGCTCGAAAGATTAAAAGCAGACGAACGCAAAGGTGTACAACTCGCTTTAAAACAATGGTATAACAGGTTCGATGCAGCCCAACAGCTCATTGCCAAACGTGAAGAAATGTTGACATACGAACGAGCGTTTCAAGTGAAAAACTATCAGGTGATTGCAGGTGTCGATGAGGTGGGTCGTGGCCCGCTAGCAGGTCCAGTTGTAGCTGCAGCTGTTATTTTGCCACAGAATACACAATTAATCGGTATTGATGACTCGAAAAAGTTAAGTTTTGCTAAAAAACAGGCGTTATACGAGGCAATCAAAGCAGAAGCATTAGCGATTGGTGTCGGTATTGTCACTGAAAAGACCATTGATGAAATTAATATTTATGAGGCCTCAAAAGTGGCAATGCTCGATGCCCTTGCCCAGCTTGAGGTACAACCTGAGGCTGTTTTGGTCGATGCAATGCCGTTGATCTATAAAGAAACAGCTGTATTATCGCTCATTAAAGGCGATCAAAAAAGCATTTCAATTGCAGCAGCTTCAATCGTCGCGAAGGTTGTGCGTGATCAAATGATGACAGATTATGCGGTTACTTATCCAGGGTATGATTTCGAACATAATTTTGGCTATGGTACTGCGAAGCATTTAGCAGGTTTAGAATCGCTTGGTGCGTGTCCGATTCACCGTTTAACGTTTTCACCGGTTAAAAAGGTACTTCGTTAAGTAACGTTAGGCAATAAATATCAAAGTTCTCGCCTCTTTTTCTTTTACACTAGAGAAAAGGAGGCGTTTTTATTGTGGACGGAACGAAAAAAATGGTTATTTGAACAGTCGCATCAATTCCAGTCACGAACAAGATTACGGCAAAGCTTATCGAGACTATCAGCTACGAGAATGGTTGCGATACCAAAGCTTGCGCTCGATTATAAAGCAGAGGGCATTGTTTTTATTACTGAAACCGATATGGCTTATCCCGCCGCATTTCGAACGATGCATGATGCCCCACTTTATTTTTATGCTGTAGGGAACTTAACCTTTTTAAGTAAGAAAATAATCGCAATTGTCGGTTCACGACAGTGCTCATCATCTGCTGAAGCGGTGATGAAGCCAATTATAACCGCATTAATGAGCGCAGAAATTGTTATCGTAAGTGGGTTAGCGCTTGGTATTGATGCATGGGCGCATCGTCTTACACTACGAGAGAAAGGGGCAGCAATCGCGGTGCTCGGTAGTGGCATGTTTCGTTTTCATCCCCGAACAAATCAACGATTATTTGAGCAAGTATTGACCAAAGGATTAGTGATTAGCGAGTATGCTCCAACGAATGTAGCTCGTCGTTGGACATTTGTCGAACGTAATCGACTGATTAGTGCTCTAAGTCAAGGGGTATGGGTAGTAGAAGCAACATTAAAAAGCGGTAGTTTAACAACTGTGGATTTTGCTTTAAATGAAGGTAAAAATATTTATGCCTCACCTGGCTCACCGTTAAATCGACACGCCGAAGGTTGCAATCAGTTAATTCAAGATGGCGCTTTTAGTGTATTACGGGCAGGCGATATTCTAGAAACGCTAGGCTGAATTAAAACACAGTAAATATTAATGCTTATTTCTTCTATTATAAAGATGTTTTTCTGCTTTTTAAAAGAGGATGGCTTTCATTTTAAACCGTTGTCATGTTACAATTCGAACAGATGCTACTGTATACGCATTAAAAAGCTTGTAACTGTAGTGAATATCTATTATAGTATGTTATGTTAACTTAACACCAAATATACCCTTACCATTAACATGTAATGGAAGTGAAAGACGAGAGGACTGAAAGTCTATGGCTGATTATCTAGTCATTGTTGAGTCACCAGCAAAAGCGAAAACAATCGAAAAATATTTAGGTAAAAAGTATAAAGTGCGTGCGTCGATGGGCCATTTACGTGATTTGCCAAAAAGTACAATGGGTGTTGATACCGAAAATAATTATGAACCACGCTATATTACCATCCGTGGTAAAGGTAGTACTTTAAAAGAATTAAAACAAGCAGCAAAAAAAATGAAAAAAGTTTATCTCGCAGCCGATCCAGATCGCGAGGGGGAAGCAATTGCTTGGCATTTAGCTAATAGTTTGAATTTAGACTTGAATGACGACCTCCGTGTTGTTTTTAACGAAATCACCCGCGATGCGGTGAAAGATTCGTTTAAACATCCACGTAAATTAGATATGGATTTAGTTGATGCGCAACAAGCACGACGTATTCTCGATCGTTTAGTCGGCTATAACATTAGTCCGGTTCTCTGGAAGAAGGTCAAAAAAGGCTTAAGTGCTGGCCGTGTGCAATCAATCGCCTTGAAATTAATCATTGAACGCGAAAAAGAAGTGAATTCGTTTACGCCTGAAGAATACTGGAGCATTGATGGTCAGTTTATTAAAGGCAAGAAACAATTTCAAGCTAACTTTTACGGTGTAAATGGTAAAAAAACTGATTTACCGACAAGTGAATCGGTTAAGGCTGTCGTTGAGCAGCTGAACGGGAAAGATTTTACCGTCGATAAGGTAACGAAAAAAGAACGTAAACGAAATCCAGCAGCACCGTTTACGACCTCTTCTTTACAACAAGAGGCGGCTCGTAAACTGAATTTTAAAACACGAAAAACAATGATGATTGCCCAACAGTTGTACGAAGGAATTGCAATTGGTCGTGCAGGGACTGTCGGGCTCATTACATATATGCGTACCGATTCGACACGTATATCTGAAACGGCAGTTGCCGCAGCGAAAGACTATATTGGTGAAACATACGGTGCTGAGTATCTTCGAACAGCAGACCGTAAAGATAAAAATAAAAAAGGCGCTCAAGATGCCCATGAGGCTGTTCGTCCCTCACGACTCGACAAGGCGCCGGCTGATATTAAAAAATATTTATCGCGTGATCAATTTCGTTTATATAAGTTGATTTGGGAACGGTTCATTGCCAGTCAAATGGCACCGGCGGTATTGGATACGATGCGTGTTGATTTATCGAATAACAACGTTAATTTCCGTGCAAACGGCTCGAAAATCAAGTTTAACGGTTTTATGAAAGTATATGTTGAAGGCACCGATGATGGCAGCGATGAAAAAGAAAATATTTTACCGGATATGACAACCGGTGATACGGTGCAGTCGCTAAATGTTGATCCGCGTCAGCATTTCACACAGCCACCACCACGATTCACTGAAGCGCGACTTGTTAAAACGTTGGAAGAAATCGGGATTGGTCGCCCATCAACCTATGCACCAACCCTCGATACGATTCAGCGCCGAAACTATGTGACGCTTGATAACAAACGGTTTATGCCGACAGAACTGGGCGAGATAGTCTATGCATTGGTGGCAGAATATTTCCCTGAAATTATCGATGTGACGTTTACAGCCAATATGGAGGAAAAACTCGATGCGGTCGAGCACGGTAAGATGGAATGGAAGAAAGTTATCGATGAATTTTATCGTCCGTTCGAAAAAGAAGTGCAAAAAGCTGAAGCCGAGATGGAAAAAATTGTTATTGAAGATGAACCAGCAGGCATTGACTGCGAACTATGTGGCAAACCAATGGTCATTAAAATGGGCCGTTATGGTAAATTTATGGCCTGCAGTGGGTTCCCCGATTGTCGCAACACGAAGGCGATTGTCAAAGAAATCGGTGTGATGTGTCCAGACTGTAAAGAAGGTCATGTAATCGAACGTAAAAGTAAGAAAAACCGCCTGTTTTATGGCTGTGATAAATACCCAGAGTGTGAGTATGTGAGTTGGGATCGTCCGATTGAACGCCCTTGTCCAAAATGTGACAAACACACGTTGGTCGTAAAAAAACTCAAAAAAGGGAACCAAATTACCTGTACAGCTTGTGATTATAAAGAAGAAGAACAAAAATAAGCATCATGCTGAGGGTGACATTAAGGTGTCAACCCTCAGTTTTTTATTTACCTCATCCACTAAAGTTCTGAAAGTTCCGAATTGTTTACTTTTTAGCTTTTGGTATGATACGATGAATGGGGTTAAGGAGGAAAAACAATGATAACTCTCGAAAATAAGGACATCCTTAATTTTACACAATATTTAGAAGTAGAACGTAATTATTCTGCGGCAACAGTCCTTGCCTACCAAGCAGATGTTACAGACTTTACGACCTTTTTGAACAGTGAAAATATCGCAAACTATGCTGCGGTTGAAATGCTCGATATTCGCTTATATTTAACTAAATTGCATGAACAATTATTATCACGTTCAAGTGTTTCACGGAAGTTATCGAGTTTACGTAGTTTTTATGCTTACTTAGTGACAACTAACCAAACCGATCAAAATCCGTTGGCATCAGTTTCACATGCGCGTAAATACGTTAGTCTACCACATTTCTTTTATTCTGAAGAGATGAATGAGTTGTTCGAAACGGCGCAAACACGGCAAACAAAGTTAGCGAGTCGTGATTTAGCTTTACTTGAAGTTCTTTATGCAACAGGTATGCGTGTTTCAGAGTGTGAAGCTATGCGACTAGCAGACATTGATATGAACTATCACACAGTGTTAGTGCACGGGAAGGGGAGCAAAGAACGACATGTTCCTCTCGGACAGTTTGCCATCGATGCCTTGCAGACTTACTTCGAAAAGTGTCGCACCCCGTTATTACAACATTTTAATGAAACACATACGGCTGTTTTCATTAATAAAAATGGGAAACCGTTGACTGTTAGAGGAATCCGCTACTGTTTAGACCAATTAATGAAGGCAACGACATTAACCGGTAAGATTCACCCACACATGTTACGTCATACCTTTGCTACCGATTTGATGAATGCAGGAGCCGATATGCGAACCGTACAAGAATTACTTGGGCACGTAAGTTTATCATCGACGCAAATTTATACACATGTCACCAAAGAACGATTACAAGAAACATATCGCAATGCACATCCGCGTGCATAATTTCATAAACAAGGTCGTTTTCACAGAAAAGTTTATTAATTAAATAAAATAGCACAAAAAACAATGATTATGTATGTTTAATTGTACGATAACGTGATATACTACGTAAGGACCTAATGTTAAGTAATCTTACTTATTCACACATATATGTTTGACTGAACGTATCACAAAAACTAAATAACATCAAATGACTGCTGTGGCGAGTCATCTCTAGGAGGAAAACTAATGAACCTTACATTATTACAAAAGACGCGTGGAATTAACTCATTATTACAAAAATCAGCTGGTCATTCCGTTGATTTTAACGAAATGGCTGCAACAATGAGTCGTTTTATTGAGGCAAATGTCTACATTGTAAGCCGTAAAGGAAAATTGCTAGGTGTATCTGAAGAAGTTGAAATTAATAACCAACGAATGATCAGCTTCATCGAAAGTCGTCAATTTCCAGTTGATTACACGAATAGCTTATTTAATATTACTGAAACAACCCAAAACATTGATTTCGAAAGTCGTTACACGATTTTCCCTGTCGAAAATGCCGGTATTTTTAAACAAGGTTTAACGACAATTGTACCGATTGTTGGTGGTGGTGATCGTTTGGGAACGTTAATCATTTCACGTTTAAGCGATGTTTTTACAGATGACGATTTAATTTTGGCTGAATACGGTGCAACCGTTGTTGGCATGGAAATTTTACGTGAAAAAACCGAAGAAATTGAGGAAGAAGCTCGTAGTAAAGCCGTTGTACAAATGGCAATTAACTCTCTCTCATACAGTGAACATGGCGCGATTGAACATATTTTTGAAGAACTTGGTGGTAAGGAAGGCTTGCTAGTTGCGTCTAAAATCGCCGATCGAGTCGGTATTACACGTTCAGTAATTGTTAATGCATTACGTAAACTTGAAAGTGCTGGTGTGATTGAATCACGCTCACTTGGCATGAAAGGAACTTATATTAAAGTGCTTAATGATAAATTTTTAGTGGCTCTTGAAAAAACAAGTATGTAAGTCGCAACGTTTAACTAAGTGATGCGCGCTATAACATTGAGGGTCAAACGGTCGCTATTGATCGAGTTGTTTTATATACAGATTCAAGTTACTTTTACTACAGTCTAAAAGGAACAATCCCTTGGATTGTTCCTTTTTTTATTGAGGAGGATAAACATGAAAACAGTCAACCAATCTGAAATTAAAGTGCGCTATAGTGAAACCGATCAAATGGGAGTCGTGTATCATACGAATTACTTAGTCTGGTGTGAGATAGGACGGACGAATTTGATTTCACAACTCGGCTTTGATTATGTCGAAATGGAGGCACAAGGTTATTTAGCACCTGTGTTAGATGTCCAGTTGCAATATAAATTCCCGTTACGATACGGGCAATCAGCCATCGTCAAAACGTGGGTTGCAGCTTATGATGGGTTGCGGACAACCTACGGTTATGAAATTCGGGTAAAAGAAACCGACCAACTGGCTCTTACTGCAACAACAACCCATGCGATTGTTACGAAAGAACATTTTAAACCTGCCTCTTTTAGAAGGCATTTCCCTGAGTGGGATAAGGGCTATAAAAAGGAAGTTGAATAGATGGCATTTGGGGTAAGTCGTGCGCAATTAAAGGCATGGAAGGCGGCCGTACGGTCTGGTGAGATTGCTTTTCTGACACATTGGTGGCAGGATGACCGCTTTAATGGGGTTAGCAGTTTCACCAAGGTTGGCTGTGCTGATCGTGCTAAATTAATAGAGTGGGGAAGTCAATACGGTTTGCAAGCGAAATACTTAGATTTAAAACATGAGCAGTATCCTCATTTTGACTTGTTTGGTGACACCCAACTCTATGTGTTACGAGCAGAAGGCTTAACAGATCATATCAAACGGTTTAAATTAGCTACTACTGAAGGAGTGAGGCAGATGTATACGTTAGAAACAGACCAAGCCATTGTTAAAATAGCCGTTAAAGGGGCTGAATTACAGTCATTCATCCGTAAAGATACGGGTATTGAATACATATGGCAAGCAGATCCAACCTATTGGGGCAGACATGCACCGATTTTATTTCCTAATGTCGGTCGCCTACAAGACAATCAGTATCATTATCAAAACAAGTATTATAGTCAACCACAACACGGTTTCGCACGGGATTTACCGTTTACGGTTGTGACTGTATCGCCAACACATATTTTACTGGAACTGACGCAAACAGCTGAGACATTAAAAAATTATCCGTTTGCCTTCAACCTGCGGATCGCATACTATCTGGAAGATGCAAATCTAAAAGTTGAATGGACAGTTACTAATCCGGCGGAAGCAACGCTGTATTTTTCAATTGGGGGGCATCCAGCCTTTAATATTCCGTTAGAAACGCAACAGACATTTACTGATTATGATTTAGTATTTTCACAACCATTTGACGGGGAGCTCTTGAGTTTAGAAGGGCCCTTCCTTAATCAATCAGTCCAGAAACGATTAAGCAAACAAGCAATCACCCATGTACCGCTGTCTAAAGCCCTCTTTAAAGAAGATGCCTTAATCTTTGAGGATATTGCTGAACTGACGTTGGCGAACAAACAACGGACACATGGTGTCCGTGTACATACCGCTGAAATGGCCTTTGTTGGTGTTTGGTCACCGTTAAATGATGCCCCATTCGTTTGTATCGAACCGTGGCAAGGAATTGCTGATACAACTGATACATCAAAAGAGTGGTCAACCAAGTATGGTTCACACAAACTTGCCGCAGGCGAAATTTTCCAAAAAGCGTATACAATTGCACCGTTTTAAGCACGAAAAAAGCCGTAGAATTCATTCTACGGCTTTTTAATCACATGTTATTTTTTTTTGCTTTAAAAACCATCTTTGATTCGGTTCCGTTTTTAATACGTGTAATATTGGCACGGTGTCGATAAAGGATAAAAGCCGTTAAAATCGCCATCACGACAATTAAGGTGATATCCTTGAAAAAGATACTGGCGATAAAGCCGACAGTAACGGCAACCATTGAACTTAAAGACACATAACGTGTCAATAGTAACACAATCGCGAAGGCGATTAGAACGATTAAAAAGACTGTTGGTGAATAACCGAGGAGGATACCTGCTGACGTTGCAACAGCTTTGCCACCTCTTAATTTTGCGTAAGCAGGGTAAATATGACCGATGACTGCAAATAAACCAATCAACAATGGGTTAACAGGCACATCTAACCAAACCGGAATTAAGGTTGCTAATGTCCCTTTCAGGACATCAATTATCATCACGATGATGCCCGCTTTAACACCTAATATACGAAATGAGTTTGTAGCGCCAAGGTTACGGCTACCGTAATCTCTAATATCTTTTTTGAAAAACCATTTACCAATCCACAAGCCTGCTGTAAATGATCCGATTAAATAAGCGACAAGTATGAGTGCAATCACTTGTATGGCATAATTCATACGAATTCCTCTTCTCTTTAAAAGTACGTAACACCTTCATTATAGTTGAAACCGTAAGGAATTGGAACGATTATTTTCGTTACGGCACCAATTAATGACAGGAACTGTTAGTAGTAAGTCATAAGAAACTGATTGGTTTCAAATAAATAGTGATTTTGTTTGTGATACGACTACTAAGTGGTGTATACTAAGCTTTCGTAGCTATTGACAAAAGATGCCCATTAGCGATAATCTAAAAAAAGAACCGCGATATTACGGTGATTTTTTGAGCGTAATCGGTTACACTAAATAGTAGAGAGTTATTTTTTAAAACAACTTACAATCAAAAGATAGTTTTAACAAAGGCTGTACCGAACATTGTTTGACAAAACAAGTCAATCTTTGTTATTTTTAAAGACGAACAAACGTTTGCAAAGGCAAACACTCCAAGATAGAAAGGCGCTGTTTAGGATTGGTAAAAAAAACAACCGAATATAACGATGATTCCATTCAAATTTTAGAAGGCTTAGAAGCTGTTCGTAAACGTCCAGCGATGTATATTGGCTCAACGGATGCGCGCGGTTTGCACCATTTAGTGTATGAAATCGTCGATAACTCAGTCGACGAAGTGCTGTCTGGCTTTGGTAAAAAAATCGACATTACGATAAAAAAAGATAATAGCATCGTCGTTAGTGATGAAGGACGAGGGATGCCAGTTGGAATGCATAGTTCTGGTAAACCGACAGTCGAAGTCATTTTGACGATTCTCCATGCCGGGGGTAAGTTCGGCCAAGGTGGCTATAAAACCTCAGGTGGTTTACATGGTGTTGGTGCCTCGGTTGTCAATGCCCTCAGTGAGTGGTTAACCGTTACAGTTTACCGCGATGGCTATGAATACGAGCAACAATTTAAAAATGGTGGTGTTCCAGTTACAAAACTCGTTAAAAAAGGCAAGACAAAATGCACTGGAACAACGATGCATTTTAAACCAGATGCAACCATTTTTTCTACAATTACGTACAATTACGATGTTTTAAGTGAACGTTTAAGAGAGTCAGCCTTTTTATTGAAAGGCGTTGAAATTAATTTAACCGATGAACGTGAAGATGATAAAAGCGACAGTTTTCATTACGAAGAAGGGATTGCGGCCTTTGTCACATATTTAAACGAAGATAAAGAAGTGTTGCATGATACTGTTGTGATGGAAGGCGTCAATACAAATATGGAAATTGAAATGGCCTTCCAATTTAACGATGGTTACTCAGAAACATTGTTAAGTTTCGTTAATAACGTCCGCACAAAGGGTGGTGGGACGCATGAATCAGGTGCAAAAGCGGCTATGACCCGTGTGATGAATGAATATGCCCGTCGCATTGGCTTATTAAAAGAAAAAGATAAAAACCTCGAAGGTAGTGATATTCGCGAAGGAATGTCAGCTGTTATTTCGATTCGTGTGCCAGAAGAATATTTACAGTTTGAAGGACAGACGAAAGAAAAACTCGGTACTTCTGAAGCCCGCGCGGCCGTTGATGCGGTAGTATCGGAACAATTGGCGTATTTCTTAAACGAAAACCCTGAAGTAAGTCAATTATTAATCCGTAAATCAGTAAAAGCACAACAGGCCCGTGATGCAGCCCGTAAGGCCCGCGAGGATACTCGTAACGGTAAGAAACGTAAGCGTGGCGATACCTTGCTATCTGGTAAATTAACGCCGGCTCAATCGCGTAACCCGATGAAAAACGAATTGTATTTAGTCGAAGGGGATTCGGCTGGTGGTTCAGCGAAGCAAGGACGTGATCGTCGCTTTCAAGCTGTCTTGCCGCTACGAGGTAAGGTTGTTAATACCGAAAAAGCAAAATTGGCTGATATTATGAAAAACGAAGAAATTAGCACGATTATTCATACAATCGGTGCTGGTGTTGGCGCTGATTTTGATATTGCTGACTGTAACTATGATAAAGTCATCATCATGACCGATGCCGATACCGATGGGGCACATATTCAAGTCTTGCTCTTGACCTTCTTCTACCGCTACATGCTGCCGTTAATCCAAGCTGGGAAGGTATACATCGCCTTACCACCGCTTTATAAGGTCAGCAAAGGAATCGGTAAAAAAGAAGTGATTGAATACGCTTGGACCGATGAAGAACTAGAAACCGTTTTGAAAAACTTTAGCCGTGGCTATGTTATTCAGCGTTACAAAGGTTTAGGTGAAATGAACGCCGATCAATTATGGTCGACCACAATGGACCCTGAATCACGCACGCTTATTCGTGTACGAATTGACGACATGGCGCGCTCAGAACGTCGGATTTCAACGCTAATGGGTGACAAGGTCGAACCGCGTCGTCGTTGGATTGAAGGTAACGTCGAGTTTACATTAGAAGATGATCAAAGTATTTTAGAAAACGAAAACGTAATGATTGAGGGGGATTCCGATGCCAATTCATGATGGTATTCAAGACTTACCGTTAGAAGAAGTCGTTGGCGACCGTTTCGGTCGTTATAGTAAATATATTATTCAAGAACGTGCCTTACCAGATATTCGTGACGGTTTAAAACCCGTGCAACGTCGAATTTTATATGCAATGTATGCTGAAGGTAACACGAGCGAAAAAGGATTCCGTAAATCGGCTAAAACAGTCGGTAACGTTATCGGTAACTATCATCCTCACGGTGATTCATCCGTGTACGAAGCAATGGTACGAATGAGCCAAGACTGGAAAAACCGGATGCCGTTAATTGAAATGCACGGGAATAATGGTAGCCTCGATGGCGATTCAGCAGCAGCAATGCGTTATACCGAAGCACGACTCGGTTCACTGTCGGCACACTTATTACAAGACCTTGAAAAAGGCACGGTTGAGATGATTGATAACTTTGATGAAACGACCAAAGAACCGACAGTTTTACCAGCTCATTTCCCGAACCTACTCGTGAACGGGGCAACTGGTATTGCGGCTGGTTATGCGACCGATATTCCACCGCATAATTTAGGCGAAGTCATTGAAGCCGTCATTTATCGATTAAAACATGCCAACTGTTCAATTGATGACATTATGACTATTATCCCTGGACCGGATTTTCCAACGGGTGGTATTATTCAAGGGGTCAAAGGCATTAAAGATGCTTACACAACTGGTAAAGGTAAAATTTTCATTCGTTCGCAAACCGAGATTGAAACAATTCGTAGTGGCCGTCAACAAATTATTGTGACCGAAATTCCATACGAGGTTAATAAGGCCAATATGGTTAAACGAATTGATGAGCTTCGTCTTGATAAAAAAGTCGAAGGGATTTCAGAAGTGCGTGATGAGAGTGATCGTACCGGACTCCGGATCGCAATCGAACTCAAAAAAGACGTTAATGTCACAGGAATTTTAAATTATTTATACAAAAATACGGATTTGCAAGTATCTTATAACTTTAATATGGTGGCAATTGATGATAAACGCCCACGTTTAAATGGCATTTTAGGCTTTATCGATGCGTATATTAAACATCAGCAAGAAATCATCACCCGTCGGTCAATTTATGATGTAAAAAAAGCACGTGATCGTCAACATATCATCGAAGGGTTGATGAAAGCCTTATCGATTCTAGATGAAGTGATTGCGATGATCCGGTCATCGAAAGACAAGAAAAACGCAAAAGAAAACTTAGTGGCAGCCTTTGCTTTTTCAGTTGAACAAGCAGAAGCGATTGTAACCTTGCAATTATACCGTCTTACAAATACGGATATTACAGAGTTACAAGCTGAAGGGAAAGAATTATCGGATAAGATCGCTCAACTGGAGGCGATTTTAGGCGATGTGAAAGTCTTGAACCAGACATTAGTCAACGGTCTCAAAGCCATCAACAAAAAATTCCCTAATCCGCGTCGTTCTGTCATAGAAGAAAAAATCGAGGAACTCAAAATCGACCGTACCGTGTTAGTTGCCAGTGAGGAAGTGATGGTAAGCGTCACCGCCCACGGCTATATTAAACGTACGGGCTTACGTTCATTCAGCGCTTCAACAGGTGTATCTGATCTTGCGATGAAAGAAAATGACCACGTCGTTTTTGCCCAACAAATGAATACGATGGACTTTGTCGTCGTCTTTACGGATAAAGGGAACTACGTGTACCGACCAGTACATGAATTGACCGATATTCGTTGGAAGGATCTCGGCGAACACGTCAGTCACTTGGCGAACGCTGATAGCAGTGAGCGTATCGTTGCCGTCTTGCCATTGAAAGACTTTAGCACCGAGTTAGCCGTTGTCTTTACGACTGCAAATGGGATGATTAAACGTAGTACGTTGGATCAATACCAGCCGCAACGTTATGCGCGTAGTTTAACAGGGGTTAAATTAAAAGGCGCTGATTCGGTAGTGACTGTCTTTGTTGCTAATGATAGTGATAAAGTGAGTCTTACGACGAATAAAGGCTATAACCTAACATTTGCTTTGAATGAAGTACCACTTGCCAATGTACGAACAAGTGGGGTTAAAGGCATCAACCTCAAACCAGACGATTTTGTAATTGGTGCTGTTAAACTGGCGGCAGGACACGATCTCTTGTTAGTGACTCAACGAGGTTCAGTTAAACGTTTCAATGAGAAACACCTTGAACTGCAATCCCGTGCTTTACGTGGGTTGTTGATGTTACGTGAACTGAAGGCGAAACCACATCGTTACATTGCCATGTTATCTGTTGCCAAAGAAGACAGTGTCACTATCTTAACAGCGAATGATACAACTGTTGATGTTGAGGTTCAAACTGTTAATAGTGTCACCGATCGTTATTCAAATGGCTCATTCGTTTTAGACGAAATCGAGGATGGGCAAGCAATCGCTGCCTGGCTCAATCCTGCACCGAAACTTTCAAAATAAAGAGAGGAGACTGTGTATGACTGAAATTTTTGCCCATCGTGGCGCCAAAGGTACACACCCAGAAAACACACTGGCAGCTTTTAAGGCGTGTCTCGGTTTGCCGATTACAGGCATTGAATTAGATGTTCACCTCACGAAAGACGGTCAGCTTGTTGTCATGCATGACGATACGATTGACCGCACGACGAACGGAACCGGCGCGATTAAAGATTATCGTTTAGCAGATTTGCGCCAGTTTAATGCCGGTGTGTATGAGGGCGAGTTACAAGTCATTCCTACCTTTGAAGAAGTGCTTGATCTGTTGAATACGAGTGGGATGACCTTGAATATCGAGCTTAAAACCGATGTCAATCGATACCGGGGGATTGAACGAAAAGTGTTGCGGTTATTGCAACACAAACAAGGGAATCTAACCGTTATTTTTTGTTCGTTCAACTTTAAAACCTTAAGACGTCTGCGTCGTAAGGATAAACGTGCCAATTTAAACGTGCTGATTAAGCGCAATTTAAAGTCTGGCTTAAAATGGGCCAAAAAAGTTAAAGCGGATGCATTGCATCCGCCTTACTACTTACGACAAAAGGCAGCAAATTGGGAATCGCGTTATAAAACACGGTATTGGACTATCAATAAAGCCGAAGAGATGCGTTCGTGCTTTGCCAACCCACAGGTGACTGGTTTTATGACCGACTATCCCCTCCTTGCTGCTGAAATTAAAGCCGAGATGGAAAGGGCGAAGACTCATGAGTAAACATTCCGTCGTCGCCATTATCGGGCCGACAGCGGTTGGGAAAACCGCACTCAGTTTACATTTAGCAAAAATCATGCAGGCTGAGATTATTAGTGGCGATTCGATGCAAATTTATCGTCAGATGGATATTGGTACTGCTAAGGCGTCTAGCGCCGAACAAGCAGTTGCGCGCCACCATATGATTGATATCGTTGAACCGTCAACTGACTATGATGTTTCACAATTCGTTACAACAGCACGAGCAATCATCGATCAGCTGCCACAAACGATGACACCATTAATCGTCGGTGGCACCGGGTTATATGTACAGTCCTTACTCTATGACTTTAAATTGGGAAATATTACCGAAGATCGGCAGTTGCGAGCAGAGCTTGAAACCTTACTTGCGACTGCGGGGAATCAGGTTTTATTTGAACGATTACAAGCAGTCGATGCCGTTGCAGCTGAAACAATTCATCCGAATAATACACGTCGTGTGATCCGGGCAATTGAAGTGAGTATGACGAGTGGTAAGCCGTTTTCACAACAACAGCCTGAACCACCAGCACCACATTATCGACATTTAATTATTGGTTTGAAAATGGATCGTGAACTGCTCTATCAACGAATCAATGCCCGTGTTGATTTGATGATGGCTGAGGGCTTAGTAGAAGAAGTCCGGAGCCTTCGTCCAGTATTAACGGCTAACACAGCCGCTCAGGCCATTGGTTACAAAGAGGTGTTAGCTTATATTGATGGACAACTTTCGTATGATACGATGGTTGAGCTGATTAAACAACGTTCGCGTCAGTATGCTAAACGTCAATTGACTTGGTTTAATAATCGGATGAATGTTGTTTGGCTTGATGCGACTGATCCGCAATTGCATCAAAAAGCAGAGGCGTTAGTTCGAAAATTTAAAGGGTGATTCGAGCAGTCCTTGAACTTTCGTTGTCGGAAACACGAGCCTTCGAAGAGCGTTTGTCTTTAGTCTGTAGCTAGTCCTCATTCGAGGACTAGCTTTTTTTGTTAGAATTTAAGAATTGGGCTAGACATTTGTAATAAAAAGTAACAAAATGCTTTCACAATGTTAGATTATCTTACGCAAAATATTGTGTTTCAAATTAAAGTCGAGTAAACTAACAGTATCATCAAGTTTTGATGACGATTAACTAACGAGGTGATCAGTGTGGCTGGTAGAGAAATTAGACGAACGTTTGCTGTTTTCCCGATGGGATCCGTTATGAAATTAACGAACTTCAGCGCTCGCCAAATACGTTATTATGAGGAGCAACAACTCATTACACCTGATCGGAACGAAGGTAATCACCGCTTATTTTCGCTCGATGATATTGATCGCTTATTAGAAATAAGAGATTATCTTGACGAAGGTTACTCAATCGCGGAGGTACGTGACATTTACAAACGTCGTAAAGACGCTCATCGTACAGAAGATGCCAAAGCACGACGGTTATTACGTGATGAAATTTTGAATTCAGGTCCATTCAGGCAACAACCGCACAAAAGCAATACGTTCAATAAATAGAGCAACAACCTATTATGAGGAGGAAGTTAAATGAGTTATTCAAAAGAGGATTTATTAGCAATTGCAGAAGCAGAGCATGTGAAGTTCATTCGTTTACAGTTTACAGATGTTAACGGTACGATTAAAAATGTTGAGGTGCCAGTTAGTCAATTAGACAAGGCGCTCAGTAACAAAATGATGTTCGATGGTTCATCAATCGACGGTTTTACTCGTATTGAAGAGAGTGATATGTTACTCTATCCTGACTTTAACACCTGGGTAATTTTTCCTTGGACTGCTGAAAAAGGGAAGGTCGCTCGCCTAATCTGTGATGTTTATACACCGAATCTGCAACCATTTGCTGGGGATCCCCGTATGAACTTGAAACGTGTGCTTGAAGAAATGAAAGCAGAAGGATTTACCTCGTTTAACTTAGGACCTGAGCCGGAATTCTTTTTGTTTAAACTAGATGAAAATGGCAAACCAACGTTAGAGTTAAATGACAATGCTGGTTACTTTGATTTAGCGCCCACTGACTTAGGTGAAAATTGCCGTCGTGACATCGTACTTGAGCTTGAATCGATGGGCTTTGAAATCGAAGCATCACATCATGAAGTAGCTTCTGGTCAACATGAAATCGATTGGAAATACGCCGATGCAGTCTCAGCTTGTGACAACATCCAAACATTTAAATTAGTTGTTAAAACAATTGCTCGTAAACATGGTTTACATGCAACCTTTATGCCAAAACCAATTTACGGTATTAACGGATCAGGAATGCATTTTAACATGTCATTATTCAACGAAAAAGGCAATGCTTTTTACGATGAAAAAGGCAAGGATGGCTTGAGTGAAAAAGCCTATCAATTTATTGCAGGTATTTTACATCATGCAAAAGGTTATACTGCGATTACTAACCCAACCGTTAACTCATATAAACGCCTTGTGCCTGGTTATGAAGCACCGAGCTATATTGCTTGGTCAGCATCAAACCGTAGCCCATTAGTACGTATTCCATCATCACGTGGCTTATCAACGCGTGTTGAATTACGGAGTGTCGATCCGTCGGCTAACCCATACTTATCAATGGCAGTTGTTTTACGCGCCGGCTTAGATGGCATTAAACGTCAATTAGAAGTACCCGCTCCAGTTGATCGCAACATCTACAGTATGACGGCTGAAGAATTAGCAGAAAATGGCATTGATCATTTACCAAGTGATTTAAGCCGTGCCATTGAAGCTTTATCAACAGATCAAACGGTTATCGATGGTTTAGGTGAACATATTTATGCTAACTTTGTTGAGTTGAAGAATCTCGAATGGGATTCTTACCGTACTACCGTTCATGCATGGGAGCAAGAACAATATCTCGAACTATATTAGTATACGATTAAAAGCCCGCCAGATTAACGTTTGGTCGGCTTTTTTTGTGCGATTTGGTTCCTATGGGGCAGAAATGGGGCAGAAAAAAAGTTAGTAATCAAAAGAATCAAGTTTATCGATGAGATTTTCTGACATTTGTTCGGTCACATGCGTATAAATTTCGAGTGTTGTGGACGCATCACTATGTCCACTCCTATCCATAATGGCCTTCACTGGAACATTTAGTTCAGCCAAAATAGAGACATGCGTATGACGTAAATAATGACTTGTTACATTTTTGGTTATGCCTGCATCGCGCGCTGCTTTTTTTAATATCGGGGCAAAGGTGCGATAATCAATAGGTAGACCGTTAATGTGAGTAAAGACATAATCTTTATCCATATAGTGATTGTTTTGTTTTAAAAATTCAATCTCGGCTAAAATTTTGTTGAGTATTTGATTGGCTTTTTCAGGGAGAGGCACAATTCGATTAGCTGCTTGGGTTTTTGGTGTCGTGCGAATGGGGGAGTCATAGGTTGTTGAATGAAAATGGATGGTACCATCGATAGAAATGGCATTTTCGAGAAGATTATTTGTTTGTAGAGCAACTAATTCACCGTAGCGTAAACCAGTGAGGGCTAAAAATTTCACCATGTCAGCTTTCGTTCATTTAAAGGATTCATTCGAAGATGTTTAATAAGAGCGACCAATTCCTCGCCACTAAGGTATTTATCGATTTTTTAGAATCATCAGAAACTTAAAAGGTTATTAGGTGGTGGATAGCAATGGCAAGATTGTTAGCGCAATCCAGCTCCAAGAAACGCTAGTTTAGGCGAACTGATAGGTAAGCCAGAAAGAGAAGCTGTACTCAAAAAATGAAACAAACTAATTATAGATTAAATTCTGACGAAAACCTGTTATCATTTGTTAACAACAGATTAATGTATTATACTTGTATGCATAAAGGATGTGGCATCATCTCTTTATACAATAGACAAATGAGAAACCGCAGACAACCACTGAAAAGTGGTTTTTTTGTTCGATGTGAGCGTCAGTCTGTTACGACCTAGCGGTCATAAAAAAGGAGCAAACCGAATGGTTTACTCCTTTTTTTAACGACTTGTTTCATATAATGTAAGGTAGTCCACTACCGTTAGCTTGCGAACAAGTTGCTCAATTAAATCGATTGGTATCGTGTTGACATTAGTGAAACGAATGCAACTTTTACCAATATTGAGCTTTGTTGGCATCACCTTCGCGTATTCGCTTACGAACCAGTCAAATAGAGCGGTATCGAGTGTTAACCCTAAATGATAGATGGCGATGTGCTGTTTTTGTACGCCAAGACTAATAAAGGGTAATGGCGTGTTTGGCGAAACATGATATCCAGCTGGGTAGCGATCGAGTGGCACAACAAAGGTAGGCATGTTGTACTGCATGACGCATTCAAAACCTACCGGTATTGCTTGGGTCACACGGTCAAACAGATGTTGAAAAGCTGGGCGCCGTTTGTCATCAATCGACGCCAAATAGTCAGTGATTGACATGCTTCATTCCTCGTTTCATTCGTTACTCAGTGATTTTGATTGTTTTAATTGTAATGTCTTTTTCGGGACGATCACCAGTTGCTGTTTTAGTTTCAGCAATTTTATCGACGATATCTAAGCCTTCAATTGTTTGACCAAAAACAGTGTATGACCCATCTAACGAAGGGACACCTTTTAGTTTTTTATAGGCTTCAACCACATTGTCAGCATACGAAACATTTTGGTTTTGGATATCAGTATCAGCTAAAAAGCTATTTTGAACGATGTAAAACTGTGAGCCGTTTGTATCAGCACCGGCATTGGCCATAGCTAATGCCCCACGGAAGTGATAGAGGTTATTAGAAATTTCATTTTTAAATGGTTTCCCCCAAATACTTTCGCCACCAGTTCCATCACCTTTAGGGTCACCTGATTGAATCATGAAGTTATCGATAACACGGTGGAATAAGACGCCATCGTAGTAACCTTCTTTCGCATGGGTGATAAAGTTTTCAACTGCCTTTGGTGCTTCTTTCGGGAATAGTTTAATTTTCACTGTTCCTTCAGACGTTTCGATTGTTGCAACAGGTTCACCTTTGGCAACTTTGGTATCCAGTTGCACTAAGTTTGGTTTGGCCTCTTTTTCGGTTTTTGCAGTTGATTCAGCTGTGTCTTTTTCTGTTTTTGAGCCACAGGCAGCGAGTGCTGTTAAAGCTAAACAGAGTGTTAATAAGAGTACGATTTTTTTCATTGTTGAATCCTCCTTCAGTAATAAGTTAATTTTAGCATATCTCTTGATTTGAGATACACTAATAACTGTCCTAAAGTCGCTTCTTTTTTGAAATAATTTCTTGTTTATCATTTTTTTACAAAAGCGGAAAGGGGCTTCTATTAAAAGAGCGCTTAATTTGCTATAATCAAGAAGACAGAAAGCCTGTTCGTTATGCTTTAGCAAGCGCTTATGCTAACAGGTTAACTATAGAGGAGAGTGACTATGCGTATTTTATTTATTGGTGATGTTGTGGGTTCATTAGGGAGAGATATGATTTCAACTTACTTACCCTTGTTGAAACAAAAACATAAACCAAATGTAACAATTGTTAATGGCGAGAACGCAGCAAGTGGGCGTGGAATTACTGAAAAGATTTACAAAAAATTCATGACTGATGGGGCACAAATGATTACGATGGGGAACCATACATGGGATAATCGTGACATTTTAGAGTTTATCGATGAGGCTAAATGCCTCATTCGTCCGGCTAACTTCCCTGAAGGAACACCCGGTAAAGGACTTGCCTATGTGCGCTACAACGACATTGAGGTTGCGGTTATTAATTTACAAGGCCGGACTTTTTTAGCAGACTTAGACGACCCGTTTCGAAAAGCCGATGAACTTATTGCTGAAGCACGGGAACGTACCGATCTAATCTTCGTTGATTTTCATGCTGAAACAACGAGTGAAAAGGAAGCGATGGGTTTTTACTTGGATGGCCGTGTTTCTGCCATTGTCGGTACACATACCCATGTACAAACAGCCGATGAACGTATTTTACCACGTGGCACAGCTTACATTACCGATGTTGGTATGACTGGGCCATACGATGCTTGTCTTGGAATGAATAAAGAAGCGGTCATTAGTCGCTTTTTAACGCAGATGCCGACACGCTTCGAGGTACCAAAAGAAGGACGTACGACTTTGAGTGGCACTTTGGTCGATATCGATCAAAAAACAGGGTTAGCGAAACGGATTGAGCGTATCGTCATTAATGAAGATCATCCGTTTCGACCTGAATAGGAGGTAGCGTATGTTTTCAGAAGAAGATATTCTCAACAAAACAGCTGAACTGACTGCAGCGATACAACGTACAGAAGAAGTGGCTTTTTATCGTGAAGTCGAAAAACAGATTGAAAACAATCAAAAAATCGCCACTCGTATTGCAAGCATTAAAGCGTTGCAAAAAGAAGTGGTTAACTTAGAACATTATAAAAAAGTGAATGCTGCAAAGGCAATCAATGATGAAATTGATGCCATTCAAGCGAGCATCAACGAATTACCGATTGTACAGCAATTCCGTCAATCACAGGTGGATGTTAATGAATTGCTGCAATTGATGATGCGGAACATGACACTAGCAGTGAATAACGAAATGGAAGAACCGACTAACCGATAAAGGAGAGGACAGAAATGGCATATACACCGATGATTCAACAATATCTTAAAATAAAAGAGCAGCATCAAGACGCCTTTCTTTTTTTCCGGTTAGGTGACTTTTATGAGATGTTCTTTGAGGATGCCACGAAGGCTTCGCAATTGTTAGAAATCACGTTAACAGCACGTGATGGTGGTGACCAGGGCAAAATCCCTATGTGTGGTGTGCCTTACCATGCGGTACAAGGTTACATCGATCGTTTGGTCAACAAAGGCTATAAAATCGCCTTATGTGAACAGGTGGAAGATCCGAAGCTAACAAAAGGGATGGTTAAGCGTGAGGTTGTTCAAGTTATCTCGCAAGGGACGTTAATGGCCCGCAACGGTCTTAATGAAAAAGAAAATAATTATTTAGCTGCGATCGTGCACCATCCTTCTAATCAGTACGGCCTAGCTTATTGTGATTTATCGACAGGTGAAATGGCAACAACTTATTTTGAAGTGGACGACCAAAAGCTATTGAATGAGTTGAGTACGATACATGCGACTGAAGTCATTGTCGCACGGTCAACCGACGAAGGTCTCCTTGAACAAATTCGTCTCCAGTTAAACGCGATGATTTCACATAATGATAGTGTCACCTGTGGTACATCGCACCATAAATTATTTGGCGAAACAATTAACGATGTTGAACTGCAGGCAGTTTCACGGCTGTTAAGTTATTTGGATGAAACACAAAAGCGTGATTTGAGTCATTTGCAACCGGCGACGCATTATGAGCTGAACCGCTTCATGAAGATTGATTATTATTCGAAACGCAACCTCGAAATTACCGATTCAATCCGCGGTAAAGGACGTCAAGGGACCTTACTCTGGTTACTTGATGAAACTGAGACAGCAATGGGCGGGCGAATGTTAAAACAATGGCTTGATCGTCCACTGATTGACCGAGCTAAAATTGAGCAACGCCAAGATAATGTCGCTGCTTTCATTCAGTTCTTCTTTGAACGTCAAGAATTGCAAACAGCTTTAAAACAAGTGTATGACCTCGAACGCCTCAGTGGGCGGGTTGCTTATGGCAATGTTAATGCGCGCGATTTGGTACAATTACGTCAATCGTTGCAACAAGTCCCAGCTATTAAAGCGGTCCTCGCTAAAATGGCAGATGCGAACTTGCAACAGCTCGGAGAACAGCTTGACCCAGTGGCCGACTTACGCGATTTACTCGAGCAAGCGGTCGTTGACACGCCACCGGTAACGATTAAAGACGGTGGCATGATACGTCAAGGGTATAACGAGACACTCGATGTCTATCAAGACGCGATGCATAATGGTAAATCATGGCTCGCTGCCCTCGAGCAGCAAGAACGTGAAGTAACCGGCATCAAAAACCTAAAGATTGGGTATAACCGTGTGTTTGGTTACTACATCGAAATTACACGCTCCCATTTGGCAAATGTCCCCGAGGAACGCTATGAACGCAAACAGACGTTATCGAACGCCGAACGTTTTATTACACCCGAACTGAAAGAAAAGGAACGGATTATTTTGGAGGCGGAAGAAAAGAGTCTCGCCTTGGAGTACAGTTTATTTGTTGAACTGCGTGAAACGGTGAAAGCCTTTATCGAACCGTTACAAGCCTTAGCGAAGGGTATAAGTGAAATCGATGTGCTTCAAAGTTTTGCAACGGTCAGCGAGGCACAGCAATTTGTGCGACCGACTTTTTCAAACAATCGTGAAATGCATGTTGAAGCGGGTCGGCACCCTGTCGTTGAGAAGGTATTAGGTCATCAAAGTTATGTCGCCAATGACTGTTTAATGAACAATGAGCGCCAACTGTTATTGATTACCGGACCTAACATGTCTGGTAAGAGTACGTATATGCGCCAAATCGCTTTAATGGCCATTTTAGCTCAGGTTGGTTGCCAAGTGCCAGCCACGGCGGCTGTGTTACCGATTTTTGACCAAGTCTTTACGCGAATAGGGGCGGCCGATGATTTAATCTCAGGCCAAAGTACCTTTATGGTCGAAATGCTTGAAGCCAATAATGCGATTCAAAACGCAACGGCTGACAGTTTGATTTTGTTCGATGAGATTGGACGAGGCACAGCAACCTATGACGGGATGGCCTTGGCTCAAGCGATGATTGAATACATCGATGAGCACGTCCATGCTAAAACGCTCTTTTCAACACATTACCATGAACTAACAGCCCTTTCTGATCGGTTAGCAGCACTGTATAACGTGCACGTAGCAGCAATCGAAGAAGCGGGTAAGGTTGTGTTCTTGCATAAAATAGAAGAAGGCCCTGCTGATCAAAGTTATGGTATTCATGTGGCGCGGTTAGCAAATTTACCGACCACCTTAATCGAGCGGGCGGATACGATTTTACATGAGCTTGAACAAAAGGATCAACTTGTCACACCTTCAGCAGCTCCAACTGCCATACCATTGGCTGAAAAAGCCCCACTTTATGTTGAAGATGAAACGCAGCTGTCGTTCTTTAGCGTGACGGAACCACAACCTGAACCAACTCCACCGATAGAAGCGAAGCTACGCGCTAAAATCAATGGTCTCGATTTATTGACGATGACACCGATGGAAGCAATGATGGCATTGTATCAATTGCAAAAAGAGTTTAAGTAGAACACCTTGGCGTTTATGTTGACGCTGTCTACAAGCTGAACAGTACCTTCTCTCATGAGTTGGTACTGTTTTTACGTATAGTTAGAGCCGCGTCGATTCGGTTTGACTTTTGATGGCACACAGGCCATAGAGTAAGGCGCAGCCAATTAAGACATAAAACAGCAGCGCAGTCTGATATTGATAAATACTGAGGCCGACGACCGGACCGACAAAAAAGGCGAGCTGAGCTGCCAACGTCGTAAAGGCAAAGTAGCTTGTTTTTAGTTCGGGTGGACCTAAGCGCGCATTGAGACTTAGCAAACGGGGAGTGCCTAAAAGGGCCGCTAGAGCTAAGACAATCCCGACGATGATGACGGCAAAAGAACGATTGCTCCAATAAAACAAGGCGATTCCGCAGGCATACAGGAGCTAATCTAACAATAGCAGTCGGGTGGTACTCACTTTTTTGAGCCACATGATAAAGAGCGGTTGTAAGCAAACCGTCGTTAAGGTCATGGTTGTTAAAAAAACGGCTAATTGTGCCACGGCAGCAGCACCAAACAACTGTTTAAGATGAAGGGCGAAACTTGATTCAAACTGTACACCAATAAAAGCTGTGAAGAAGAAGACACCAAATAAGTACCGGGCTGCCTTATCGGTTAAATTGGTACGCATATCGCTGAAAAATTGTAACCGTCGTTTTTCGTCAGTTGCTGTGCTCTTCGTAGCGGGCACGGCAATCCGTACAATCACGGCTAAAATGAGTAATCCGAGGCTGAAACAATAAAACGGTAAGGCGGATGAACCGGCACCAAGGATGACCCCAAGCAACGGGCCTAAGGCACTTGCGATACAGGCAACCCAATAATGGAGGCCCATCACATCGTTCAATTGCTCGTCGGTGGCGTACTTCGTTAAAGTGGCCATCACTAACGGATTGTAAATCGCCCACCCAATGCCAGCGAGTACAAGGGCGAAAATTAGCAACTGATAGGAATGAACTTGCACAACGAGAAGATAACCGCACATGGGGAATAGAAGGGCTACGATTGTGGCCCAACGGACGGAGAGATGATCAATCACATTGGCTGAAAATAAAATCACGCACAGTTGTACGAGTGGTGACAACATCAATAAGAACGCAACCTCGGTGGTCGTATAGCGCTGTGTGTTGAGTAAAAAGAGCAATAAAAAGGGGAGGGCCGCAAAACGGAGTAAGGTCACACTGAAAGAAATGGCTAAATAGAGGTAAATCATTTTGGCATACGCAGGGAAACGCCATTGCATGTTGATTCCTTCTTTCTTTTTAGTATATAAATAATTGTTGGGAAATTTAAGTTTCTTTATTTACCAATTACAATAGAAGTTATAGGATTAATATGTCAGAAATGTGTGGAGGTGATAAAAAAGCAACGTTTGCTTTTTTGTGTCTTTAATTTCATCGTTGTTCACTACACTCACTTGCACAAATCAATAAAAGAGCTTATTCTAAAAGAAAGAATTGTGTCTCAAGGGGGAACAACGAATGAATCGTATCGAACAATTACCAGATATACTATCTAATCAAATAGCAGCTGGAGAAGTGGTTGAGCGACCGGCATCGGTCGTTAAAGAGCTCGTTGAAAATGCGATTGATGCCCACGCGAGCGTAATCGATGTTTTAATCGAAGAAGCGGGGCTCAAATGCATCACCATAATTGATAACGGTAATGGCATTGAAGCCGACGACGTCTCGCTCGCTTTTTCTCGGCATGCGACGAGTAAAATTCGTACGAAAGCCGACTTGTTTCGGATTGGTACGCTTGGTTTTAGAGGTGAGGCCTTACCGAGTATTGCCTCGGTTGCTGAACTTGAGTTAACGACTTCAACTGGTGCAGTTGGCACACATGTTGTCATCAAAGGTGGTGTTGAGGAAGTTCATGAATCGGCCTCAGCGCGTAAAGGTACAGAAATCAAGGTGGCAAACTTGTTTTATAATACACCCGCTCGTTTGAAATACATTAAGAGCCTACCGACAGAGCTTGGTCATATTACTGATATAATCAACCGCCTTGCTTTGTCGCATCCGACGATTTCATTTCGACTCGTCAATGATGGCAAGTCCATCATTCGGACGGTTGGTAACGGCAATTTAAAACAGGTCATCTCGCAAATCTATGGGTTAGCAATTGCCCAAAAAGCTAAGCCGCTTAAAATTAGTACGAACGATTTTGACATTCAAGGCTATCTCGTGTTGCCGGAAATCAGCCGGGCCTCACGTCAGTACATATCAACAATCGTCAATGGACGCTATATCAAAAATTATGCGCTCCATAAAGCGATACAAGAGGGTTACCATACGCTGTTACCGATTGGACGCTATCCGATTGCAGTCTTGCAAATTGAGATGGACCCGTTAATTGTTGATGTTAATGTGCATCCTTCGAAGCTAGAAGTGCGTTTAAGCAAAGAAAAAGAGCTCGGGCAAGTAATTAGTCGTGCGATTAAAGACCTCTTTAAGACAGAACGATTAATACCAGCTGGTCCAGAGAGCAAGCAACAATCACAGGTTAAACCTGTCAATGATCAAGCGCGCTTTAATTTTGATGCGATTAGCGGTACAACCCGTCAGTATCAGCCAGAAGGACTAGCAATGGCACCATTACATGAGGAACCATTATCGCAAGAAAAACCGCTGACCGATGACTTAAACGCTCTTTTAGAACAAACAATTCAATATGGCGATGAACCAATTGAAACAGACGTGACTGAACAGGGGGCAACAGCCGCAACATTACGTGCGCCACGGATGGCAAAACTTTACCCGATTGGGCAGATGCATGCAACATACATCCTTGCTCAAAACGAAGAAGGTTTGTTTATTATTGATCAGCATGCGGCCCAAGAACGGATGAAGTACGATTACTTCCGCGTCAAAATTGGCGAAGTGGCACATACTGCTCAAAGTTTGTTAATCCCGCTCGTGCTCGACTATCCGATGGATGAAGCGGTCCGTCTCCAAGAGGTGCTCCCTCGAATTCGTGAGATTGGCATTGAGATTGAGGCGTTTGGCCAAGGGAGCTTTGTCGTGCGCTCATACCCAACGTGGTTCCCAAGTGATGACGTTGAGGAGATTATTAGGGACATCGTTGAAGATGCGCTTGCTCATCCGAAGGTCGATGTTGCCAAGTTTCGTGAGAAAACAGCGATTATGATGAGCTGTAAAAAGTCGATAAAAGCGAACCATTATTTAAACACAGAAGATATGCAACGACTGCTTGACGACCTCCGTTATGCCGATGATCCCTTTACTTGCCCACATGGACGTCCGGTCGTCATTAAATACTCCGTGTACGAGATGGAGAAAATGTTTAAGCGGATTATGTAAGCAACAAGCAGGCTTACCCCTCGCTTACATTAGCAATTTAATTGAACACACACAAAAGCAACGCCAAAGACGAGTATGTCTAGGCGTTGCTCTTTAATTAGGATAAAGCTGAAACTTTTGTGTCGATAAAATAAGCGAGGAGTTGTGTATCGGGTGTTAATTCTGGGTGAAAGGCACAGGCGATAAGATGAGTCGTCTCAATCGCGACAATTTTATCATCATAGCGAGCCATAATCTGTACGTCGGGACCAACTGTTTCATAATAAGGCGCTCGGATAAAGACCGCTGGGACTGTTCGTTCACCGTTGCCTAGCTGTAAGGTCACCTTTGTTTCAAAGCTAGCAATTTGACGACCAAAACCATTCCGAACGACCTTAGCCTCGAGTTGGCTAGCGCTGAAGCGGCTTAAGATAATCATTCCTGCACAGGTGGCAAACACAGGCCGTTGCTGTTTGAGCCACTGTGTTACAACGGGCATGAATCCTCTCGTTTCAAGCAAATGGTAAATCGTCGTGCTTTCGCCTCCAGGGAGAATCAGAGCATCAATGTGTGCGAGTTGATCTGGTTTAGTCACAGCGATGGGCTGATGACCTAAATGGTCAATCTGGCTAAGGTGTTCACTCACTGCTCCTTGTAAGGCGAGTACGCCTATCCGTTTCATTTAGACGCCTCTTTCTTGCATGCGGTCTGCAGCAGCGAGCTGACGGATATCAATCCCTTTTAGCGGTTCACCTAAGTTTTTCGACAGTTCAGCGATGAGGGGATAATCCGTATAATGCGTCGTTGCTTGTACGATTGCTGTGGCAAACTGGAGTGGGTTTTCTGATTTAAAAATACCGGAACCAACAAAAACACCATCCGCGCCAAGTGACATCATTAAGGCGGCATCGGCTGGAGTAGCTACACCTCCGGCGGCAAAGTTAACAACAGGCAGTTTTCCCGTCGCATGAATGGCTTGAACTAACTCATAAGGAGCAGCAATATCACGAGCAAAGACCATCAGTTCATCAGCTGGTAAGGTCGTTAGCGTCGCCATTTCTTTGTGAAGTTGACGAAGATGACGTACAGCTTCGACGATGTTGCCGGTTCCGGGTTCGCCTTTCGTTCGTAACATTGAAGCCCCTTCACCAATCCGTCGCAAGGCTTCACCTAAATTACGACAACCGCAAACGAATGGCACTGTGTAGTCCGTTTTCAAGAGGTGGTATTCTTCGTCAGCAGGAGTTAGCACCTCGGATTCATCGATGTAATCCACTCCGAGTGCTTCAAGAACATGAGCTTCCGCGCTATGTCCAATCCGCGCTTTTGCCATGACGGGAATAGAGACCGCCGCCATAACTTCGGCTACAATGCCTGGGTCTGCCATCCGTGCGACACCACCGGCTGCCCGAATATCAGAGGGAACGCGTTCCAATGCCATTACCGCAACTGCGCCTGCTTGTTCGGCAATCCGGGCTTGCTCGGCATTGATGACATCCATAATGACACCGCCTTTTTGCATCTGTGCCATTCCTCGCTTAACCGTTACTGAACCAATTGTCTTTGTCATGTTATAGCCTCCTTTAATTGTGTTACCCTTAATGATAGCGAAGCATCCCCAAACAGCAACAACCAATTACAGTCCAATTGAACCACCCACTTTTGGGATTGAATCTGTCAGTTGCGTATGCTAAGGTAGTGATATTCATGCAAGGTGGGAGGGGCTAAACGATGTGGCAATTAGAATCGTCATCACACTTACCAAAGTACCAACAAATCATGCAACTGATTGAGCAAAAGTTACAGCAAGGTGCATTACAACCAGGAGAACGTCTCCCGACTGAACGTGGGCTAGCAATAGAACTCAATGTCAATCGTTCAACGGTGAAACGAGCCTTTTCCGAGTTAGTTGCCCATGGGATGATAACAGCACGCCACGGCAGTGGTTATTATCTTTCGTCCGCCCTCAGTCCGCAGATGTACCAGCCACAGACCAATTGGCGGCATTACATGCAACAGAGCCAGTTCTTACCGATAGAACCATACTTTGAGCAACTGCGCCTTCAAAAACAAACGAACAAGCAAGTGACTGACTTTGCATCAGGTGATTTACCATTGCGCTTAACACCTCATATTGATCTACCACCATTGTCGTGGCCAACGATAATCGCTGAGGAACAACAGGCCGACCCCACTGGCTATGCCCCGCTAAAAGCTTTGATAGCAAATTTGTTTGCTATCCGATCAACACAGCCAGTCAAGCCGGAACAATTGTTAATTACGTCAGGGTCTCAGCAGGCACTGTATTTAATCACCCAATGTTTGTTGAGTCCTGGCGATGCGATTGCGGTCGAAGCACCATCATATTTATATTCGTTAGCCTTGTTTAAAGGAGCTGGCATCCGCATTTATCCGTTACCGATGGCACAGTGTCATAATTGGCAACCACAGCTCGAGGCTCTCTATAAAAAGCATCGCATTAAGATGGTATTCGTTAATCCGATGTACCAAAATCCGACCGGAAATATTTTGTCACAACAGGGGAGAGAAGCGCTCGTAAAAACGTGTAGCCAGTTACACATTCCGATTGTGGAAGATGATCCATATGGTCTATTAACACCGGAACAAGCACCGCTCTATCAGTTGGCGCCTGAAAATGTTATTTATATCGGTTCATTATCGAAAACAGCTGGTTCGACGACGCGGATTGGATGGCTTTGCGCACCACCTACAGTCATTCACCGGTTAGCGACAGCCCGGAGTGAAATGGAATTTGGCCTCGGTATCTTGCCACAAGTAATGGCGCATCATCTCATGAGTAGTCCGACGTTTGCAAATCACTTGCAGACGTTAGCATTGACGATGCAGGAGGCACAGCAACAGTTTCAAACGCAGTTACGTGAACAGTTCGGAAACACAATCGCGTTCAACCCAACTCAAGGCGGCTACCACTTATGGGTGAAGCAGCGCTTTTGTACGAAACCTGCACAATATCATCGCTTGTTACAGTCAGGGGTATTGTTGATGCCAGGAACACTCTTCGGTGGTGCAGCAACTGAAGCCCGTCTTAGTGTTATCAATCAAGAAACAAGTGATAATGCTGAAGCGGTGAGGCGCTTAAAGCAGGCATTCTTTGCCATGAGAGCGTCGTCTTCTGCTATAATAGAAGGGCAAGAGACACTAAGAGACGGAGGCTAAATAATGAACAAAGCATTACTCGTCATCGATTATACGAATGACTTCGTTGCGAACGATGGCGCCTTAACCTGCGGACAACCCGGACAGGAGATTGAAGAAACAATTCTCAACCTCCTTGAAACCTTTGCCGTTAATCGTGATGATATTATCATGGCAGTGGATAGTCACATAGAGCACGATGACTATCATCCTGAAGCGACACTTTTTCCCGCCCATAATATCAACGGGACGGCGGGAAGAGACTTATATCGGTCGATCAAAAACTGGTACGAGGCTCATCGATTGAACGCAACGGTCACATGGCTTGATAAAACACGTTATAGTGCCTTTGTAGGAACGACACTTGATCTTTATTTGAGAGCGCGTAACATCCGTGAATTGCATTTGGTTGGTGTGTGTACCGATATCTGTGTGCTGCATACAGCCGTTTCAGCCTATAATCTAGGTTACAAATTGGTGATTCATGAAGCGGGCGTTGCTAGTTTCAACCAAACAGGGCATCAGTGGGCGCTAAATCATTTTAAAAATAGTTTAGGTGCGGAAGTTCGTTAGTCAATTAAAATCGCAAATAGATACGTTTAAAACCGAAAACACCCGTTCACAATGCGCGAGTGTTTTTTAAATCAATCGTAAAAGAGCCTGTTTTTTGCTATACTATTGTTAACTGTAATTAGCTAATAGTTCAAAGGAGGTTGATTGCAATGCTAAAGCTTACACGTCAACAACTACGCCAAGCGTTGTTTCGCCAGTTATATTGCCCCCAATCCACACAAACGGTTAAGCAGTATTTAAACGCACATCCGTTGAAAAGAACAAAGATGGGTGGTGTGTTACAACAGGAACAGCTATTTTTATTAAATCGACTACCCAAGTATCGTCCGGAGCAGTTATATCGCTTATACGAGCAACAGCTCGTGTTTGACTATACGATGTCCTCTGGTAGTTTTATTTTTAGTCAAGCCCACGCGTCTTATTTAATTCCCTTCAAAACCGCCTTCGCTCAAAATAACCTAGCACAGTTAAACGCCCAAGAAACACGTATTATTAAACAATTATTCCAACAGCAGCCAACGATGGATTTAACTGCGATCCAAACAATTATCCATCAACGCTATCCCATTACCGGTCATCGGTTTCCGTTGCAACAAACACTAGAAACCCTCATACGAAGCGGTTATCTGCACCAATTCCACCCCCACGCACAAACATTGCGCTATCGCTTGACCACTGTAAAACATTTTCAAAGTAATGAACAACTCATAAAAGATGCCTATCACTTTTTGATAAAAGAAACATTTTTACGAAACGGTGCATTAACACTTTCAACCATCCCAGCATACTTTGGGCTCAACCCGCTTTTAACCCAAAAATATGTAGCAACACTTATAAAGGAACGGGTACTCCGACTTGTGGAGTTAACAGGGGAGGGCGTCCGCTATGTCCATACGTCACTTTATGAGCAACTGAAGCGACCTTATAATCCAGCAATGTGTGTTACGATTGTACCGCTGACAGATATACAGCCTCACAGCGGATGCTCCAACGACTGTTTCTGTCTCGTTAACGGCAATATCGTAGGTACAAAAAGATACACGTATAATCTAAAAACAAAAAAAATCGAAACGAAAACAACTTATTATGTTGCCATTTCGCAAGCGTTGACTAAGGAAATCAATCAGCAAAGTGAACGAATAGCCTATCATTTAGGGAGAACGATTAGCGCCTGATAAATCGGGTTAATAAGCGCGGTTTAAAAACTTGATTTTTTAAAGCGCTTTCATTATGATTAGATTGTAGGAAAAACAATACAACGTCTAAACAGTAGCTGGCTCTTTCTACACGAGTTCCTCGATTTGTTACGATAACTAGCAGTCGCCGAACTCAATACATTATCCAAGGAGGAATTACAATGATTGAGGGAATTAAAGTGTTTGCAGATGGGGCAGAGTTAGATAAAATGGTTGCTTCTTATGAAGCAAAAGAAGTAAGTGGTTTTACAACGAACCCAAGCTTGATGAAAAAAGCGGGCATTAGTGATTATAATGAGTTTGCCAAAGCTGCGGTAGCCGCTATTCCAGATATGCCTCTATCATTCGAAGTATTTGCGGATGATTTTGAAACAATGGAACAAGAAGCACGTAAAATAGCAACATTTGGCGATAATGTATATGTGAAAATTCCGATTACGAATACAAAAGGGGAGTCAGCGATTCCACTGATTGAAAAATTATCAGCAGAGGGTGTTAGTCTTAATGTCACCGCTTTATTAACATTAGAACAAGTACGTGCAACCGTTGATGCATTGACACCAGGCACTAAAAATATTGTCTCGGTCTTCGCTGGTCGAGTAGCAGATGTGGGTGTCGATCCAACTGATCTAATGATTAAATCATTAGCAATTTGCAAAGAAAAACCGGGGGCAGAGTTATTATGGGCCAGTACCCGTGAGTTATTTAATATTATTCAAGCGAAGGAGCTTGGTGTTGATATCATTACCGTGCCACCTGCCATCATTGGGAAAATCAAAGACATTGGCAAAGACCTAAATCAAGTATCATTAGATACGGTGATTGGCTTTAATAACGATATTAAAACGTTAGGATATTCAATTTTATAAACGTAAAAAAACCTTAACAACAGCTATCCCTCTTAATTGAGGCTGTTGTTAAGGTTTTTTCGTTTATAAAGAACCATCAATTTTTCGAACGTTAAGTTCTTTGATAATTCCCTTTATTCGCTGTCCTTGTTCAGCATCTGGAAAAATCCGAATACGATAGGTGAAGGTTGCATTCGGGTGATTGTTAAATTGATCAGATAAGACGATATCATACGTTTTATCGATATGATATGGGCTAATGATTACATGATAATCATCGCTAATTTGATAGCGAATTTGTCGTGTATAAAAATTGACCAATACCGGATCAGCTCCTGATTCAATGGCTATGGTTGTATGAGGCATTACCTTTGAATAGTCAAGCGTGTTATCAATCATCAAACTGTGGAATACAATAAAGAGGAGGTCATTGTCTGTTTTATAAAAATCGATTAATTCTTGAAAGACCTCTTCGAGCACTGCCAAGTAATAAGGACGATGTTTCTTAAAATACTTCAAATATAACGGCCCCGTTTCGGTAATTAGATAGCCATCGAATACTAAGATACGACAATAAAATTGAATGATTTTCCCTTCTAGTTGTTCATTTAATTCTAGTTGTGGCAACTGTTTTTTTAAAGAGTGTGTAAACTGTTCAATATAACGGTACAAAATGTTTTTCGAGCGGATATGTTCATCATAGGCCAACTTCATCATCTTAGGCGTATCATTGAATAAAGGAAAGCTATTTGAAATGATATAAAAAAATGTTAAATCTTCTTTCCAAGTTTCTCCGATAAGATGTTCGAAATAATGTTCTGTTTTTTCTAGAACAAGTTCTAAAATCCTATTATTTCTAGTGATTTTTTTCATTTCGATAGTAATCGTCATTTTATGCCCTTGGAAATTACGTGTTTTGCAAATGTGATAGAGCACTTGAAATTGTTCCTTGTTAATCGCTGCCAAGCTCACATTAAACGTATTCTCTAAAAGAGATAGAAGGGGACTCAACTCGTCATAATAGTGAAAGTCTATCTCGAATGTCTCTTTAAGATTAATTTCATTGTATAGAGTATAGTAAAAATAGCGAATTTGATGCTCGTCACCAATCAAGGTCAAATTAGAATTAATCTTGATTTTAAAGCTAGTTAAGATTGTATCATTCACATCTTTTAAAAGACGGTAATAGGTCGATTCACTAATGTTTTCTTTTTGGATAAAATTAAGCTTATTATTATTAGAGTGATATAGCGCATATTCTAAAATTTTATACCTAAGAGAAGAGACAATAAACCTGCTCATTAATTCTTGAGCAGAAAACTCAAAGCCATATTTAAAAGTCACGTTGTGAAGTGAAGGATATATAAATGCATTGGACTCAAATTCGTTTAAATCATCTATAAGAAGTAAAAGGTATTTTTTTAAAGTTTTACGAGATAGATGCAACTCATCTTCAAGTTCTTCATAACTAACGCTTTTATTTTTTTCTAAATACGTTAGTAAATTATATTTAATTAATTGTTCTTTATCTAACATCCGTTTCATAAAAAGAGCCCCCCAATAATTATCGTATAAATATAACTCTAAAATCTAATTATAATTATATAGAAAAAAAAGAAATAGAATTATCACATATAACATATAAAAGAGAAAATTATGAAAAATGAGTCAAAAACCTTAGGCGGAATAGTTAATCGCAATGAGTAATGGCGTTAAAATAATTGCAAAAAACAAAAGTACCCATATTAATATTTTAATAAATAGTTTAGCATTAGAACTCATCAAAAAACCTCCTGACATGTAATATAGTTATCATATCATTTTGGAACAATTTTTTTAAGTATAATATATATATCACAATAGAGTACAAGTCCCCACATATGTTTGAAAAGGCAGCTGTAAGTTCATGCAAAAATCGAAAAAACATGGTAAGTTCATAGCAACAGGAGACCAAAGGATCTAATTACATCTATTCATCTCTCTGAAACAACTCCTAGATGTCATAATAAAGTGCAACAAAGTAGGCTGTATTATTGTTTGAACAGAAAAATAATCACACTCTAATTCGAGTGTATTGTTACCTTTATGAAACTAAAGGAATGTTTATTATTAAAAGATATTGGTGACAAAAATGTAAGTAGGCAACTTATTTTTCATTTGTTATATTTGAATTAATTACTAGTGATTAATTCAAATATAAGGATGGTGTCTATGAACAAGCTATTTAAAATGTCAGTCATTACAACCATGGCGTTATTTACGGGATTGAGTACTATTATTCCTGAAAAATCTGTTTCAGCATCTACAACAGAAAGTAACACTACTGTTTCGCTATGGGATATCGAAGACGGTACTAATGTTCGTTATGATGAAAAAGAAACACATCCAGAGATTAAATTAACAACCGATGAATTGATTATTCAAGGGAAATCATATACGGCTTCTCAACTCATTGCTCTCTTAGAGACATCAAAGGAAATAAATGGAACCAGTAGTAATGGGAGACAAAAAAGATTTGCTCCAGCTGCGGCTATCTATTTTATACCTGGAGTTGGTCAAGTAGCTTTAGCTGCTACAGGTGCTATCGCTATTGGTGGTGTTACTATTGGTGCCGGACATTGGGCATATAAAACGATAAAAAAATACTTTTCTAAAAAAGGGAAAAAGCCTGCTAAGAAAAAAAAAGAGTGTGAAAAATACACCTGCTAAACTCTATAATACTGCCAAGAAAAAGGGTATTAAAGTTAAAAATAGACATACTAATCAAAAATGGAGGAAAGTTAAAAGTAACTTATCAAGAACAGGGAAACCTTACTCTTCTAAAGATTTAATTGATAGTAAGGGAACAAAACAACGAAGATATTATGACGGTAAAGGGAATGCCTCGATGGACATTGACTATCGTCATTCATTAGGGAAACACCAGAAACATGTTAAATTTCCACACAGACACTATTGGACGGGGAAAAGTCGTTCAGGACACTAACCAAGGAGGTAATACAATGACAAAATATGATTCTTACGAATACAAGCCAACATTTGAAACACTTATGGAGCTTTTAGAGACTGGACGTGAAATTGAATTCACATATAAACATAATGAGTATTTTATTATCAACTCTAATAAACATGGCAGAGCTTTAATATTGGATACAGAAGACTTGAGTGATTACACACACGATATCAACAAGTTTGTTGAAATGGCTAAAATTTATGGTATCACTCTTAAAGAATTATTTACAAATCATAGTGACGAGATCGAATTTGGAACTATCTTCTAAATATACAAAACATTCTTAGACGTTATAATGAAAACAACAAAGCGAACTTATCTAAATAGATAAGTTCGCTTTGTTGTTTTCAATAATTACCAAAACCTAAGGTTTATGTAACGACTGTTTAGAGAAATCAGAAGGTTAGTATAACAGGCTTATCAAATTACAATAAATCATTATAAATATCTTTATACTAAATCTCTTGCAAAAAGAAAAGGAAATTAGGATAATTAACTTAAACTCAGTAAGGAGGATAATTATGATTATTGGTTATGCACGAGTATCTAAAGATGAACAAAATTTAGATCGCCAGATCAATCAATTAAATGACTATGGCGTTGAAAAAATAATTCATGAAAAATATACTGGAACAAAAAAGCAAAGACCAGGCATGGATCAATTGCTCCAGACAATTCGTCCCAAAGATACAGTTGTTGTAGAAAGTATTTCAAGATTAGGTAGAAATACATTGGATATACTATTGTTTATTCAGCAATTAGACCACGATAAAATTGCATTTATTTCTTTAAAAGAAAATATAGATACATCAACATCTACAGGTAAAGCAATGCTTCAAATGATGAGTGTGATTGCTGAACTAGAACGAAACCTATTAGCAGAACGTGTTAAAGAAGGTATTGCAGCAAGTCGTCGTCGTGGTACTGCTATTGGACGACCAAAAGTAGAACGTAGTAAATTAAATATGGCTATGCGACTGTATAATAGTGGTGACTATTCGGTCAAGGAGATTACAGAAGCTTCAAAAATTTCTCAAGGAACTCTCTACAGAGAACTTAATAAAATTAAGCTCCAAAAATTAAATGCTGCTACTCTATTATATACAAAAGAGTAGTAATAGATTCTGTTACTTTTTATGCAAATAAAAGGAGGTTTCCTATGTCTTATGAACATTTGAGCGCAGAAGAACGCGGTAAAATAGAAGCATGGCTATATGATGGTATTTCTCAAACTGAAATTGCTAAGAGATTGAATAGACATCGTTCGACAATTTTTAGAGAACTTAAACGTAACTCTCCCAAAAGAATCAATAATAGCTTAGCTTCATTACCTTATCGAGCAACCAGTGCTAATAATGTTGCAATGCTTCGCAAAAAGAACTGTGGAACAGTAACTAAAGCATCTGCAAAGATGATTCATTTAATCACCAAACATTTAGAGATGAAATGGTCTCCAGAGCAAATAGCGAATGCTGTGAAGGGTGTAAAGGTATGTCGTAATAGTATCTATAATTGGATTTATAATAAGATTATTGCCTTTGAAATCAAGAAGTTAAGATTAAAAGGTAAACGTTATAAACGTAAAAGTACTGGGAAATTATTAAAACGACCTGATTCTTCATTTTATCTTAATCATTCGATACAAGACCGACCTAAGCGCTGTACGAATAGAACAGAATTCGGACACTGGGAAGCCGATACCGTTCTTTCTAGACGAGGTGTTACTCATTGTATAGCTACATTTATTGAGCGTAAGACACGACAGTATGTTGCTATAAAAATACTTAAACAAGATAGTTTTAGTATGTTGAATGCTATGTATGAAAGAATTAATTCAGCGTTATCCTAAAGGAACAGTCAATCCATTACATGTGATCGTGGTGTAGAATTTGTTCATCAATTTAATGTTCATTTAATTGAGAGTAGTTTTGGTATCAAAATTTATTATGCTAATCCTTATTCACCACATGAAAGAGGCGCTAATGAGTATCACAATGGGTTATTAAGAGAATATTATCCAAAACCGACAGGTTTTAATAAAGTGTCCCAAAATCAACTAGATGAGTCGGTTAAATCAATTAATACACGACCAAGAAAAACATTGAAATGGAAATCTGCAATTTTTCGGTTTGATAGAGAATGTTTGAAACTAAGATAAGCTATTGAAAGTATAATTCCTGTAGAATTTTAGTTGGACTATATTTTTTTCATAAATATCTAAAAGAGAAACTGTGTTTGAAAAGTGACTCTAATTTTCGTGCAGTAACATAGGAAAAGAGCGATTTAACCTTAAATCTATTAGCAATAATAATGTGTTGCAATTAATCTTGACATCTGCCCCTCTGAAACAACTTCCGATAATATATATTATGTAAACTAGAATGTTTGATTATTATGGGAGAATCTCTCATTCGTTCATTTTAATGGTCTTTTTATCGCTAATTCAACCTTTCACGCTTTTGTTGTTAATGCTTCAACTATTGTTGTTCGATTGAATCATTAGTGGTGATAACGCAATTAATCAATTCAATAAAATACTTATGGTATTATTTTCTACAACAAACGTTTTCTTAGTAAACACAATTCTAGATTATATAATAAAAGATATAAAATGTTAGGCCTTATAGACCACAACTGGTCTATAAGATACAGCAACCATCATTAAATATCGTCAGATGCAATTAAATTAGGTACTATATAACTGTTGTATTACAGTCATAAAACAGTTAGCATTAAAGGTGTTGAAAGCGTTTCCAATAACAGGAGGAGTTGATACTTTTTATGACAGAAAGTCCGCAAAAACTAGAACGTAATCTTTCGAACCGTCATGTGCAATTAATTGCAATTGGCGGGGCAATTGGAACCGGGTTATTTTTGGGTGCAGGTAAAACAATTCATTTAGCAGGTCCATCATTGTTGCTCGTTTATTTAATTGTAGGTATTGTTATCTTTTTTATGATGCGCGCTTTAGGTGAACTACTGTTATCTAACACTGAATTTAACTCGTTTGCTGATATTGCCTCTGAATACATTGGCCCTTGGGCTGGTTTTTTTGTAGGATGGACATACTGGCTATGTTGGATTGTAACGGGTATGGCTGAGATAACAGCTGTTGCAACCTACGTCAGTTATTGGTTTCCCAACTTTCCTAATTGGATTTCTGCTTTACTCTGTGTGCTATTTTTAGTTGCCTTAAACTCTCTCACAGTTAAAGCCTTTGGTGAAATTGAATTTTGGTTCTCAATCATTAAAATCGTCACTATTTTAGCTTTAATAGTCGTCGGTATTGTCTTGATTTTGAATAAATTTCAAGCAACTTCTACTTCAACTGCCTCTGTTAGTAACTTGTGGCAACATGGGGGCTTCTTCCCGACCGGCTTTAAAGGCTTCTTACTCGCCTTTCAAATGGCTGTATTTTCATTCGCCGGTGTCGAATTAATTGGGGTTACTGCTGCTGAAACAAAGGATCCGGAAAAGACGATTCCACGAGCAATTAATCAAATTCCACTACGTATCATTCTATTCTATGTCGGTGCCCTCTTCGTTATTATGTCGATTGTGCCTTGGAATCAAATTGATCCTGACAAGAGTCCCTTTGTTACCCTCTTTATGTATGCAGGTATCCCTGCCGCAGTTGCGATTATAAACTTTGTTGTATTAACCGCAGCGGCTTCATCATGTAACTCGGGTATTTTTTCAACGAGTCGGATGTTGTACGGGTTAGCTAAGCATAAGCGAGCACCAAAAATTTTTAATAAGTTAAGTGCGAGTAACATCCCTTCTATCAGTTTATATTTCTCAAGTGCGGTATTACTCATCGGGGTCTTACTTAATTATTTCATCAAAAATGCGATTACTGTCTTTACGATTGTAACGAGTATCTCTTCCCTGCTGTTTGTTTTCATTTGGGGAATGATAGTTGTTGCCTTTATTCGCTACAGAAAAAACCATGCGGCATTAGCTAAAAAAAGTATTTTTAAAATGCCTGGGGCTAGCTTTATGCCGGTGCTAATTATTTTGTTCTTCATCGGCGTTATCATTATGTTAGCAGTTGCACCTGATACGCGCATTTCAATCATTTGCGGGTCCCTCTGGTTCGTCATTCTGTTCTTAATTTATCGCTTTGCACATAAAAAAACAGTTTAGAGGAGTGTTATAAAATGATTATCGGAATTCCTAAAGAAATTAAAAACAATGAAAATCGTGTCGGTATTACCCCTGCTGGTGTTGCTAATTTTGTCAAAAATGGCCATCATGTGATTATTGAAACAAAAGCAGGTCTTGGTTCGCACATTACCGATCAGCAATTTAGCGATGCTGGTGCCACCATCGTAGTGACCGCTGCAGAAGTTTGGCAGGCAGAAATGGTTATCAAGGTTAAAGAACCATTGGCGGCTGAATATGGTTATTTTTATGAAGGTTTAATCTTATTCACATACTTACACCTTGCGGCAGAGCCTGCTTTAGCTGGTGCCTTAGTTGATAAAAAAGTAACTGCGATTGCATACGAAACAATTCAATTGCCTGATAATTCATTGCCATTACTCGTACCGATGAGTGAAATTGCTGGGCGGATGTCGATTCAAATCGGTGCACAATTCCTCGAAAACCCTCATGGTGGTAAAGGAATTCTTTTAGCTGGTGTACCGGGGGTAAGACGAGCTAAAGTCGTCATTGTTGGTGGTGGTTCTGCCGGAACAAATGCTGCACGGATTGCAATCGGGATGGGTGCACAAGTAACAATCTTAGACATTAGCGCTAAGCGTTTAGCACAACTCGATGATCAATTTGGCAATACGATTTCAACGTTAATTTCGGATCCTTATCACTTAGCAGCGGCCGTATCCGAAGCTGATTTAGTGATTGGCGCAGTATTAATCCCAGGTGCAAAGGCACCAAAACTAGTATCAGAAGAAATGGTGAAAGCGATGTCTCCAGGTTCTGTGTTAGTCGATATTGCGATTGATCAAGGTGGGATTTTTGCGACATCAGACCATATCACAACGCATGACCAACCAACCTATGTGAAACACGGAATCGTTCATTATGCCGTTGCTAATATGCCTGGGGCTGTTGCTCAAACAGCTACATATGCATTGACGAATGTCACAATCCCTTACGCAGTAAGAATTGCGAATAGGGGTGTGACACAATCGATGACAAAAGAACCGGCAATTTTAAAAGGTTTAAACGCGATGTCAGGTCACATCACATATGAAGCTGTAGCGACCGACTTAAATATGTCTTATGTGGCACCAATGACCTTGTTATAAACGTAACGAAAGAAAGACACCCTCCGGATGCGGAGGGTGTCTTTCTTTCGTTAGCCTGCTTTAATAGAATCGCTTTTGACCATACGTTTCAAATTTCACCAATAAACGTTTGATTTCTGCCTCATCAAGGAGCTGCGGTTCACCTGCTTGTTTGGCCTTTAAATACACTTCTGCAAGCTGCTCAATTTGCGTAGCTAACGAAAAAGCAGCTTCAATTGAGTGACCGATTGTTAAGAGGCCATGATTGGCTAACAAGCAAGCATAACGATCAGCGATGGCCTCTTTAGCAGTCTGTGCTAAACCAACACTGCCATAAGTTTCATACGGTGCACAACGGACAGTGGGTCCACCTGCTAAAGCTTGCAAATAATGTATGGCTGGCAATTCCCATTGTAACGCAGCGAGTACCATGCAGTGAGTTGAGTGTGTATGAACGACACTGGTAATGTTCGGACGAGTGTAGCACATCAGATGCATGGCAATTTCGCTCGATGGTTGGCGAATACCTTCGATGACGTTACCATCTATGTCAACAATGACAACATCAATCGGCGTCATCCGTTCATATGCAACCCCACTGGGGCTAATGGCGATTAAGTTACTTTGACGGTTGAAAATGCTAATATTTCCTCCAGTTCCCTTTGTTAAGCCTGTGCGCCTCATTTGTTTGCAATAGTTGACAATATCCGACCGTTCTTTTAGTAATTTCATCTCGTAATCCCCTCTCTCTTAAAATGAAGTTAGAGTCATAATAATTAAACTGAGACCCGCAATGACAACCGCAGGCATATCAATATGAGATGGTCTAAAAGTTGTCACATGTAGCGTCTGTGAGTTTGACTGAGTATCATCACTTTGAAGAAGTTATTGTCGTTTGTAACCGGATTATAACATGGGATAACAGGCCTCAACAATGAATAACCACTGAAACGACCAAACCCCACTTCCAACAACGGAAGTGGGGTTAATTATCTCGATATAGTTAATTTCTGGAAGGCTTAAGCCAATAAATGACAGCAGCCATCACTACTATCAGTACAGTAATACCACTAAACAATGTCATTTTTCGCTCTCCTATCCTAATTAGGTTGAACTGTTGACTAGTTCGTTACTATTAGGATAACATACTTCAAACAACTATTAAATAGAGACTTTTTTAAATGTCAAATAAAAACCCTTCGGTCATTCTTGTTCACCGATTATTTTAACCTCAGGCTCTAATTGCACATCGTATTTTTCTAAAATAACTTGTTGAACATGAGCAATTAAAGCCATGTAATCAGTTGCTGTTCCGTTATTCACATTCACCATAAAGCCAGCGTGCTTCGTTGATACTTGTACACCACCGATTGTGTAGCCTTGTAGACCAGCTTCTTGAATCATGGGACCGACAAAACGACCTGCTGGCCGCTTGAAAACACTGCCACAAGACGGGTATTCTAGCGGTTGTCTTGTTTCACGTTGTTCAGTAAAATCAGCCATTTTAGCGGCAATCATCGCTTCGCTATCTTCACATAATAAGAAATCGGCTTCGAGCACGATGTAATTTTTATCACCGATGAGACTGTGTCGATACGAGGCGCCAGCTTCTAACGTTTCACGATCGAGTTCAAGGAGAACACCAGTCTCTGTTAAAACAAGTGCGCGATTTAACACGTCTTTCGTTTCACCACCGTATGCACCGGCATTCATATGTAAGGCGCCACCGACGCTGCCAGGAATACCACAGGCGAATTCAAGACCTGTATGTGAGATATCTCGGGCATAACGTGATACATCGATAATAGCTGCACCTGTTTGAGCAGTAATGGTATGGTTTGTATGAGTGATTTTATTCATGTTCATTAAATATAAAACGATGCCACGAATGCCACCGTCACGAATAATTAAGTTTGAGCCATTCCCAAGAACCATCAATGGTATTTTATGTTCATGTGCATATTTAACGACGCTTTGCACTTCTGCGACCGTGTGAGGCGCGATAAAGATGTCGGCGTTCCCTCCAGTTTTTGTATACGTATACGGGTGGAGCGGTTCATCTATTTTTAAAATGAGCGCATCATTCATCTCTGTTAACTCAGCTGCGATTTTTTCAATCATTTTTTACGCCATCCTTTATTATAAAGTTGTTTTATCATCTATATTGTACCATAAAAAAGATGTATACCAATAGGCGGTATACATCTGTTCCTGAAGATACGCACCACTCTTTCTTCGCAACAAAACAGCTTTGACAAGCTGTTTTAATTACGTAATAAGGCAAGTGCCGTCTCATCCAAGGTAATGTCGGTCATTAATGCGTTTGTATAACGTTCATTAAAAAGGCGTAGACGTTGTTTCAATGAGAGGTTGTCACCAGAAAAGGTCACTTTTTCGAGTATTGGTAAGGTATCAACGACTTTATCGAAAATAAATTGCGCATTGATTTCGGATAAGAGCGTCGAAAAACGATTCATGTATTTGGCTTCTGTTTTCGTAAAACTCTTATGTTTGCGACTGATCCAGTCACGGACAGCTTCAATTTGTTCTTTTGTATTTTTTAAATATTGAATTTGTTCATACGCTAAATTGCCAATTGCAAGCGTTTTTTCTGTTAGATAGCTCCAATCTGACGAAGTTATTTGTTGTTGTTCTTTAATTTTGTCTAAGATGAGCAACATGTCTTTTAAATGCACATCAAGTGCGCGTTGATTCGTGACAAATATTTGAAGGCAAGCTAAGGTCGCTACCGCCTCATCACGGATAGAATACGAAAATTCCTCCGGTTGTATCAATGCAAGTTCTGCTTCAATTCGTTCAGCCATTTGTGAATCATGTGAATGTAAACTATGATGACGTACGAGTGCATATTCTGTGAGGCGATGTAAGTGTAAGGCTTGTTGATATACAGCGACCGCAACCTCACGATTACAAACGGTATCATTGGCATCAACGACAACATAGCCCGTCGTTTTACCTAATTTTTCATATTTAATTAATGTGAATATGTCCTTGTTTACTGCAAAACAATATGGCATCCGTTTCTCAAGTTCGAGGCGGTGGCGCATCGATTTATCAGTTTGTCGTGTCTTTTCAATCATGCTATCACCCTATTCAGTTATTTATACTTCTAGTATAAGTCAAAAAGAAACATCTGTCAGTTATTAACGTTCCAGCATTGCTTGCTCACTGGCTAATAACAGACAGATGTGACCTAGCCTAATTTAACTTCAAGACGTTTAGCAACAAGTGATAGGGCATAACAGACGATAAAGTAAAATGCAGCCATCGCAACAAACATCGGGATGACGAATGATGTGTCTTGACCGTAGATTATTTTAGCGTTATGCGTTACTTCGGGCAACGCAATGACAACCGCTAGCGAGGTATCTTTGATGAGTGAAATGAACTGGCTAACAATCGGTGGAATCATCTTGCGTAATGCTTGAGGCATCACAACACTGAACATTGCCTGCAAATAGGTTAATCCGGTTGAGCGAGCAGCCTCCATTTGTCCCTTAGGGATTGATTTCAAACCACCACGAATGATTTCGGACACCATCGCCGATTCAAAAACGGTCATTGCCGCCACTACAGACCAAAAAATATCAAGGCGGACGCCGATTTTTGGCAGGGCGAAATAGGTAAAGAAGATAATTAACAACAACGGCAAGTTGCGGATAACGTCGGTAATAACACCAACACTTTTTGAAACATATGGCATCTTCATGTAACGAACCAATCCAATGATACTACCGATAATAAAACTAAAGATAATCGCTATCAAAGCGACAAGAACAGTCATCCATAATCCTTCTAATAAAAAACGGATGTTGATCCAACTGTAAGCTCCAACAAAATCCATGATGACTCCTCCTTAATCGCTAATTGACCAGCGTTTTTCTAAATTGTTCATTAAATAGCTTAATGGCAAGGTTAAAATCAAGTAAAAACAAGCGACCACGATATAAGTTTCGAATACATTAAAATTAACCGATGAAATCAAATCGCCTTGGTACATCAAATCGAGACCAGCCACCATCGCTAAAATAGATGAGTTTTTTACAAGGTTGATAAATTGGTTGCCCAATGGCGGCACAACAATTTTTATTGCTTGCGGCAACACAATGCTAGTCATCGTTTCGCTATAACTTAAACCTGTTGAACGACCTGCTTCCATCTGCCCTTTGGGTACCGATAAAATACCAGCTCGAACTGTTTCAGCAATAAAAGCCGACGTATAAAGCGTTAGGCCAATCGTACCGGCTGTAAAGCCATTAATGTTGAAAAAATACATTGGAATAACGACATAAAAGAACATCACGATAATGAGTAAGGGAATATTACGGAAAAATTCAACATAGGTTGAAGCGAGTCCGCGTGCAAGTTTTGATTGTGAAATTTGTAATATTGCCATCACGACACCAATAATCAAGCTACAGACGAGGGCAATGACACTCGATAAAAGGGTGAATAAAAAGCCGCTAAGTAAGGCTTCGTAATTAGTTGTTAAAATTGAGAACATCGAATACCCCTTTCTTTAGTCGTTTTCTGGGATCCATTTATCATATATTTTTTGATACGTACCATTCTTTTTTAAGGTGACAAGTGCCGTGTTTATGTCTTTAACAAAGGCTTCCTGTCCCTTATTAACAGCAATTCCATACGGTTCATCCGTAAAATTACCACCAACGACTGCATAGCTGTTATCTTGTGCGACCATTCCGTATAAAATACCACTATCGGTGGTCATTGCATCACCCTGCTTCGATTTTAAAGCAGTGAAGGCTTCAGAATAATTTTCCAATTCTAATATTTTCGCTTTAGGTGCTAACTTACGAATATTAACAGCCGAGGTCGACCCTTTGACTGCTAACACTGTTGTCTTTTCGTTTAAATCAGTGACAGACTTAATGGGACTGCCTTTTTTTACAAGCAGCGACTGACCACCATCAAAATAAACATCTGAGAAGTCGACTATTTTTTGGCGATCAGGCGTAATGGACATCGTCGCAATTATCGCATCGATATTACCGTTTTTCAATAGTGGAATCCGGGTTTTCGATGTCACTTCCACGAAACTAGCGGTAGCGTCTTTTCCAGCTATTTCAGTAGTTAAGGCCTTTGCAATATCAATGTCGAAGCCTTCAATATTACCTGTCGCAATATTTGTTAAACCGAATAAACGTGTATCTGTTTTCACACCCCATGCAATCGCCGGCTTTGTTTCAAGTCGTTCACTAATATCAACCGATGCCACTTGGTTGCCACAGGCAGCCAGTGTCAGTGTTGCGAGTGAAAAGACAGTGAGTAGTAGTTTTTTCATTGCCATCCCCCTCATTTTAGTGGTTAATAATCTTGCTTAAAAATTGACGTGCACGTTCTTCTTTGGGCCCATCATAAAATGCAACTGCTTCACGGTCTTCGAGTACGGTTCCTTGGTCCATAAAAATAACACGGTCGGCCACTTCACGGGCAAAGCCCATTTCATGTGTCACGACGATCATTGTCATCCCATCTTGTGCTAAACGTTTCATTACATCTAAAACTTCCCCTATCATTTCGGGATCGAGTGCTGATGTCGGTTCATCGAACAGCATCACCTCAGGTTCCATTGCTAATCCACGAGCAATTGCCACCCGCTGTTGTTGCCCACCTGATAAACTGGCTGGATAAACATTCGCTTTATCAGCTAAACCAACCTTTTCGAGTAAGGCTAACCCGGTTTGAATGGCTTGTTCCTTGGTTTTTTTCAAGACCTTTATCGGTGCTAACGTAATGTTTTCTAAGACTGTTTTATGAGGATACAAGTTAAAATGTTGAAACACCATGCCGACATTTTTACGAACAATGTTAATATCTGTCCCTTTGCTATGTAAATCATAATTGTTAACGAGTAAATGTCCGGAACTGATTTCTTCTAAACCGTTGATTGTACGTAACATTGTACTTTTACCGGAACCAGAAGGCCCAATAACTACAACAACCTCACCTTTAGTTATTTCGAGGTTAATCCCACGCAAGGCGTGGTATTCGCCGTAATATTTATCGACATTTTTAAATTCAATCATGTTGTGCCTCCTTAGTTGTATTGCAAGAATTGTTAGAATACTCTCAATTTTATGCCTACCATCACCTTTTGTCAATAGTATTTCTTAAGTTACCTTCGGTTAACCATAAGTACTTCTTATAACATTGGTGCTATTATGTTTTACTAGATTGATTTTACTTGCTTTTGTTGATATAATAGAGTTTATGGAATAAAAACGATATGAAAGAGGGTAACAAAACAGATGACAATCACAGTAAGTAATGTCGGACTGCGTTTTTCTGACAAAAAACTATTTGAAGATATAACAATGAAATTCACACCAGGTAACTGCTATGGCCTTATCGGCGCAAACGGTGCTGGAAAATCAACATTCTTGAAAATTCTTTCAGGTGAAATTGAAGCACAAACAGGCGATGTTCATATCACTCCAGGTGAACGTTTAGCGGTTTTAAAACAAGATCACTTTGAATTTGAAGAGCACCGTGTGCTTGATGTTGTTATTATGGGGCATCAAAAATTGTACGCAATTATGGAAGAAAAGAATGCTATTTATATGAAAGAAGATTTTACTGATGCAGATGGTCTTCGTGCCGCTGAACTTGAAGGTGAATTCGGCGAAATGGGCGGTTGGGAATCTGAATCAGATGCAGCAATCCTCTTAAAAGGCTTAGGTATTTTACCCGGTGATCACGATAAGTTAATGAAAGAACTTGACGGTGGTGGCAAAGTGAAAGTTTTACTTGCTCAAGCACTATTCGGTAAACCTGACATTTTACTTCTCGATGAACCGACTAACCACTTGGACTTAAAAGCAATTATGTGGTTAGAAGATTTCTTAGCTAATTTTGAAAATACTGTTATTGCAATTTCGCATGACCGTCACTTCTTAAACCAAGTATGTACGCATATTGCCGATTTAGATTACAACAAAATCAAATTATTCGTTGGTAACTATGACTTTTGGTATGAATCAAGTCAATTAGCACAACGGATGTTACAAGATGGCAACAAGAAAAAAGAAGAAAAAATCAAAGAATTAGAAGCCTTTGTTGCGCGTTTCTCAGCCAATGCTTCGAAATCAAAACAAGCCACTTCTCGTAAAAAAACATTGGATAAAATTACGCTTGATGATATTCAACCATCGTCACGTCGTTACCCATTTATTCGTTTCCAAGCAGACCGTGAAGTCGGCAATGATATTTTACAAGTATCTGGTCTTTCAAAAACAATTGATGGCGTGAAAGTGTTAGATAACGTATCATTTACACTCGATCGTGACGATAAAGTTGCGTTTGTCGGCAATGATTCTTCTTCTTCTGCCCTTCTCTCTATTTTAGCTGGCGATATGGAACCAGATGAAGGCACGTTTAAATGGGGTGTTACAACTTCACAAACATACTTTCCGAAAGACAACACTTCTTTCTTTGAAGGTTCAAACCTTAACTTAGTTGAATGGTTGCGTCAATATTCACCTACTGAAGATGCCGAATCATTTTTACGTGGGTTCTTAGGTCGTATGTTATTCTCTGGTGACGAAGTACTAAAAAAAGTACGCGTTTTATCAGGGGGCGAAAAAGTACGTTGTATGCTAAGCCGGATGATGCTTTCAGGTGGAAATACATTGCTGCTCGATGAACCAACTAACCACTTGGACTTAGAATCAATTACAGCCTTGAATGATGGTTTAATGGACTTTAAAGGCGTTATGCTCTTTATCTGTCACGATCATCAGTTTACACAATCATTAGCTAACCGCGTGATTGATGTAACACCAGGTTCATTCTACAACAAAAAACAATCTTACGATGAATATTTAGAAACACAAAAATAAAAAGTAACTAAAAAGGGTAACGACATTCACTGTCGTTACCCTTTTTAGTTACTCAGAGACAGAAGATAAACGTTGTTCTAATTCGTCAATAGTGGATTATCATCGGTACACTCACCTTAAATCTTTATATTTCCGACTAGAATGAAGATGACTCGTTAGCGTCGCTAGCAAAGCACTTGAAATACACGAGCTGTTAGCTGATTGAACTAGAAAAGATAACAGTATCCTATCCAGTCTAATTAAACCACCTTAACTACAACTGTAAGTCCCATGAAAGTTAACACGCTTAGAATCGCTCTCACCCACTTAACTCTAGGCATTAAGAGGCTCTTTTTGATACGATTGATGGTAGGGGCACGTCGTTAAATGGTCATCAACAAATCCAGTCGCCTGTAAGAATGCATAAATAATCGTCGGTCCGATAAATGAACAGCCTCGTTTTTTGAGGTCTTTACTAATAGCCTTTGATTCAGCGCTCTCATTTGGTAATTCGCTCATTTTTTGCCACTCGTTGACGATTGGTACGACACTAAAAAAACCTCTGAAATACTGTTCAATCGAGCCATATTCGACAATGATTTGTTGTAAGACCCGTGCGTTTTTTCGCACTGAATAAATTTTGAGTTTATGACGAACAATCGCCGTATTTAAACGCGCCGCCTCTAATTCTTCGTCGCTTAACTGTGCACAGCGTTCAAGGTTAAAATGGTGAAATACCTTACGATAGCCCTCACGCTTATTTAAAACAGTTCGCCATGATAGACCCGCCTGAGCTCCTTCCAAGGTCAGAAATTCAAAATAACTTGCATCTGTTTTAGCTGTATAACGGCCCCATTCTTCATTATGATAAAGGGTCATTTCAGCGTGTTGTTGCGCCCAGTCACAAATTGTCATCTTCGCATCCCTACTTTCGATTGATGGTGTTAAAATAAAAAACAGTGGCCTAAAGGCACACTGTTTTTTTGTTTGGATTCATTATTACTTAAATAAAGTTGTTGCCACTTTTATTGTTATCTAGTTTTAACAACTAACAGCTTTTAAATTTCAAGCACGCCTAAGCGACACTATAAAGTCGCAGCGGCCTGCTCTCCAATTTAAGCGCTGTTAACCAAGTTGTTGCCACTTTTATTGTTATCTAGTTTTAACAACTAACAGCTTTTAAATTTCAAGCACGCCTAAGCGACACTATAAAGTCGCAGCGGCCTGCTCTCCAATTTAAGCGCTGTTAACCAAGTTGTTGCCACTTTTATTAATTAACTTCCATAATTACCGGTAAAATCATCGGACGACGGCGTGTTTGTTCGAATAAGTAACGGTTTAATTTATCACGAATTGCTTGTTTAAGGTTAGCCCATTCAAAGTTTTTATCTTCTAATGTTTCGATGACAATTTTTTCAGCCATCTTTGTTGCAGCCTCGATTAAAGCTTCTGATTCGCGCATGTAAATAAAGCCACGTGACATCATTTCAGGACCAGAAACAATCCGTTTTTGACGACGGCTAATCGTTACCACAACAATGAAAATGCCATCTTCTGATAACAATTTACGGTCGCGCAGAACGATATTACCGACATCGCCCACACCTAAACCATCAATTAAAGTATTACCTGAATAGACGCGGCTACCCATTGCGAATTTTTCATCCTTGTACTCAAGAATATCGCCTTTGTTGATAATGAAAATTTGGCTGTTATCGAAGCCCATTGTACGTGCGATTTTTGTATGTTCAATTAACATGCGGTATTCACCGTGAATTGGCACGAAATATTTGGGTTTAAGTAAGTTCATCATCATCTTCAGTTCTTCTTGGCTCGCATGACCTGAAATAAAGATATCTTTTGAGAAAGTTGTCACAATCGCATCATTACGATAGATTAAATCAACCGTTTTCGCTAAGATTGTTTCCGTTGCAGGATCAGCTGTTGCACCAATAAAGACCGTATCGCCAGGACGAACGTTGACTAAACGATGTGCTTGTTTCGCCATTTTATTTAATTGGCGAATCGGCTCACCTAAGTGACCGCTTTCGATAATGACTAATTTTTCATCAGCAATCGTGTCAATTTCTTTAATCGGAACAATCATGTCTTCATCTGCAACAACAAGTTTATTTAACTTCGCAGAAACAGTTACGACACGTTCTAACTCTTTTCCAAGAATAGCTACTTTACGGTGTGTCGCAGCCGCTGCGTCAAATACCTGTTGTAAGCGACTCACATTTGATGCAACGACAGCTACAATAATACGCGCTTTCGCTTGTTTAAAGCCTTTTAACATTTCTTGGGCTGCAACTGCATCACTTGAAGTGTAACCTGGGTGTTCAGCATCTGAACTATCAGACAGTAAGGCAAGCACACCTTTTTCACCAATTTTAGCAATTTGACCAAGGTCTGTTTGATAGCCTTCGCGCGCTGATTGATCGAACTTGAAATCCCCTGTATAAACAATCGCGCCATCTGCTGTATGTAACACGATCCCAATTGAATCCGGGATTGAGTGTGTTGTCGCAAAGAACGATACATTGATTTGTTCAAAAGATAAACGCGAACGCGCATGTACCACATGGAAACGGTTGTATTTTAAATCTTTATGCTCTTTAATCGCTGCACGTGCGAGGGCAACAGTTAGTTCTGTTCCGTAAACGGGAATATTATTGATTTTTTTCAACAAGTAAGGCAATGCCCCAATTGCATCTTCGTGACCGTGTGATAAGAACACAGCCTTAATACGGTCTTGGTTTTCTTCTAAATACTTAATGTCGGGTATTACAACATCAATTCCTAATAATTCATCTTCTGGAAAACGGAGGCCGGCATCTAAAATAAAGATATCGTCATTCACTTCCACTACATATAAATTTTTACCTAATTCTGCTACACCACCGAGAGATAAAATTTTGATGTTTTCTACTGGTTTGATTGTCAAAATATACCCTCCTTTCGCCTATTTTATTTGTGTGTATTGTTGTTGAAATGCTGAAATCACTTGCTCAATTTGGTCAGCTTCTTCAGCTGTTACTGCAACAATCGGTAACCGTGGTTGACCGGTTGCAATGCCTTGTTTATTAAGCCAGAACTTCACTGGTGCTGGACTAGGAACGCTAAAGCATGCGTTAATAACGGGCATGATGTCATGATGATAACGACGCGCTGTTTCAATGTCACCTGCATCAAAGGCTGCGAGCATTGCTTGCATTTGCATGCCAGCGATATGCGATGTGACCGAAATCACGCCAGCACTGCCGACTGCATATAATGGTAAGGTCAATGCATCTTCGCCACTGTAAATCTTCATTTTATCGCCAACGCGTGCGTGCAACTGTGAGAGCATGCTAAAATCAGCTGTGCAATCTTTGAGCGCAACGATGTTAGGAATATCCGCTAGTTTAACGAGGGTTTCTAAGTCAATTTTAACAACAGAACGTCCTGGTATATTATAAACAACCACCGGTAAGTCGGTTGCTGCTGCAATGGCTTTATAATGTTCATAAATCCCTGCTTGGCTGGGTTTGTTATAATATGGAACGACTGCTAGAATACCATCAGCACCTAAATGTGAGACTTCTTTTGTAAAGGCAACAGATTCGGCTGTGTTGTTTGAGCCGGCACCTAGAATTACGGGCACACGACCATTTACAGCATGGATTGCGTAGCGGTATAAAGCGAGCTTTTCAGCGTGACTTAAGGTCGCTGATTCTCCCGTTGTACCACCAACAATAAGGCCGTCAGATCCGTTGTCAATTAAATAGTTCACAAGATTTTCTGTTAAAGCTTCATTCACCTTGCCTTCAACATCAAATGGTGTAACCATTGCGGTCATGACTTTTCCAAATTCCATCTGTGATCCTCCTCTAATTTAGCTTGTTTGATTAAAAATATCGTGCAATGAGTTTGCAGCTTGAATCATGTTCCCTTCATCTACCAAAACCCATAATGTATTCGTATTTGATTTCGATTGTAAAATGCGAATGTTTTCTTTATTTAAGGCCGTCAGAATCGTTTGTGAGACATCATCCATATGACGATGTTCAATACCCACTACTGTAATTTTAGCACATTTTTCACGGATTGTGGCGACATTTCCTTGATTGTTTAAGACATCGGCAATTAAGTGACGACGCACATCAGGTACACTGAATAATAATTCAGTCGCTGTTTCGTTGATAAAGCTTGCATTGACACGATTTGCGGCCAATAAGTCAGCTAAGGTCTCAGCCGATAACGCGGCCGTTTTTGTGACCGTAAACTGACAGAGATTGTTAATATGTGTCACACCACAGAACAACGCGTGCGACTGAGCCGCCTGTTTTTGCTCAACTGGTGAAATATCTGTAATTAACGTTCCTTCATTTTGCGAATAGGTTGAACGGACACGCATCGGAATTTTACCGCGGTTTGCGGTCGAAACCGCGCGCGGATGAATCACCTTCGCGCCTTCTGTTGCCATTTGCATCACTTCAGTATACGTTATTTTATCGAGTTGTTTAGCACGTTTAACGACGCGTGGATCGGCCGTCATTATCCCTTCAACATCGGTGAAAATATCAATAAAGTCAGCCTTAACAGCCACGCCTAACGCAGCTGCTGATGTATCGCTTCCACCTCGACCTAGTGTTGTAATGTCACCGCTATGAGTGGCACCTTGAAAACCAGCCACTACGACAACGTCGGCGCCGTTTTTTAACTCATGATAAATCCGTTTTGGATTAACGGTCAGGATATCGGCATTTTGGTGATTATCATCAGTTAAAATACCCGCTTGCCCCCCTGATAAAGCCGTTGCTTTAATGCCTGCCTTTAGTAGCATATCGGCAAACACATTGGCCGATATTAACTCACCTACTGATAACAGCATATCTTGTTCCCGTAACGATAGCGCCGTATTAGGGCTATCGATTAAGCTTAGTAATGTATCGGTTGCATACGGATCGCCGGTGCGACCGATGGCTGAAACAACAACGACTGACTGATAGCCTTTCTTTAAGGCGGATTGAATATGCCCAATAGCAAGATGGCGCGACTCTGCCGTTTTGACAGAAGTCCCCCCAAATTTTTGTACAATAAGCTTCATACGATCAATACTCCTTGTGGTCGACACCAATTAAATAATGTTTAACGCTACGAGACGCTCCGCAATTTGAACAGAGTTCCATGCCGCCCCTTTAAGTAAGTTATCTGAAACCACCCACATGTGAAAGCCTTTAGGTTCGTCTAAATCGCGACGGACGCGGCCGACAAAGGTTTCGCGTTTATCTACACAGTCTAATGCTTGTGGGTATGTTTGCGTTGCGGGGTCATCTTGTAAAACGATACCAGGTGCATCTTTAAGCGACGCTTTAATATCAGCCGCACTGACACCAGCTTCGTCGATTTCAAAATACACAGACTCAGAATGACCACGTGAAATCGGGAGACGTACACAGGTTGCTGCGACTTTAAGGCTTGCATCGCCCATGATTTTTTTCGTTTCATTAATCATTTTATGTTCTTCGTACGTGTAATCGTCTTCACCGAATACATCGATTTGCGGTATCGCATTAAAGGCGATTTGATAATGTTTTTTATCACCGGCAGATGGTAAAATAGTTGCTTCAACTGGCTCGTTGTTTAAGACGGCCTGTGTTTGTGTATATAATTCATCAATTGCTAAATTCCCTGCCCCTGAGACAGCTTGATACGTTGAAACAATCACACGTTTCAAACCATATTGTTGACGAATCGGTTCAAGGGCTGCAACCATTTGAATCGTTGAACAGTTCGGGTTAGCGATAATGCCATGATGCTGACGAAGAGCATCTTCGTTAACCTCTGGAACGACGAGTGGCACATCTTCTGCCATTCGATAGTGACTTGTATTGTCAATCACGATTGCACCACGTTTAACAGCCTCTGGTGCTAATTCAGCGCTGATTGAGCCACCGGCACTAAAAATAGCAATATCAATTGCAGTGAAACTCTCCGGTGTTGCTTCTTCAACGATAACCGGTTTCCCTTTAAATGACAAAGTTGAGCCCGCAGAACGAGGTGACGATAAAAATTTAATCGTTGCTATCGGTAAGTCGCTTTGTTCTAATTGTAAAATAATTTGTTCCCCTACAGCGCCAGTTGCACCGACGACAGCTACATTATATAATTTTGTCATTTTGTTAGTCCCCTTTTGAGTTCAATTTAATTGATATATTAATACCCCCTATTATACTTGTGTTTAACGCGTCTGTCATCTGTTTGAAAGCGAATACTTTAAATTTAATTGGAATAAATCATTGTCGTAGCACTATTTTAGCGAAATGTCTGTTTTTTCTGACAAAACTGGCGGCTGCCAAAATAAAATATACGAAGATTCTAGCTATCTTTTTATCCCCTTTAAAAATACAAGTAACTAAGGTCGGTAGTGTGTCAGTCTATCACATTACGCTATAAGACTATTCCAGCAATCGTTGACGGCTTAAAAACACCATGTTACGCTTTTTATGTAAGTTCTCACGCTGAGAATTTAACACTCGAAGGGAGATGATTTTGATGAAACACTGTAAGTTCGTTGTTGCCGCACTGATTGCGTTAGCCTCGCTTCCTCTCCTCATCAGTCATACTGCCACTGCCGCTGTCACTCACAAAGGACCTGTTCAGGTCGAACAGCAACCGTTTGATGTTGGTTATTTCTCAGATCATTATATTTATAATACACCGCATCGGGTTGATCCGGTGCCCCGCGAAAAATTATTCGCGAACATGCCACTTGAATTAAACATCAATATCAACTCTGCCGGCGAACGTTTACTCGCGCGAGCAATGGTGCCTGGTCTACCAACTTGGACCGGACCTTGGATTGAAATCACGCTAGGCAGCGTCTCGTTACCGAATATGATTCCAGCCGGTACGTTTGTAAATGTTGAAGTGATGACGATTAGCAACCTTAATTCCACCCGGATTTCTGGATCATGGTACCATAATTAAGCCCAAGTTAACGCTAAACAGCAATAGCTTTCAGGCAAAAGGCACTCTCTGATAATCAGCATAATTGCATCGCAGGCCCTTCTTCCTATAAAATAGAATTAAATTCACTTGGAGGTGCTTACGATGAAATTAGTTGAAGAACCATTACGTTTATTTGCGAACGACGAACACGGCCACTTGAAAGCCGAGGTGACCTTAATAGCAGTTAATGATAACCTATGGTCACTCAACCATACCTTTGTGCATCCTGATTTACGAGGCCAAGGTATCGCTGAAGAACTTGTTGCTGAAGCTGTTGCAAAAGCACGACGTGAAAAGAAAGCGATTGTGCCAAGTTGTTCATTTGCCAAGGTTCAATTTGAGCGTAAGCCTGAATATGCCGATGTGTGGCATAAATAGTACAAAAGAAACCGTTCATCCTGCTCTCATAGGTTGAACGGTTTTTTATTAGCAATAGTTAGTTTACATAACTTAATTATTGTGCACCGTATTACTAACCGCCCCCCCTTCGTTTTTCAACAGCGAAATTGTTAGTTTGAGTTGAAACAATCTGGTATCTCTCCTTCCATGTTTCAGATAGTTGGGCTGACCCTAATCATTTCCCTCCTTCTTTTAGACTAATTCGAGTATGACAAGTGCCACTGTAAAGATAAAGCGACAATTATGTCGCCTCTAGCAGTTGCTTGCGTAAAGTGACGAGCTTCTATCCATCGCTATCGCGCTTGGCACTTAGTAACAGACAGTATTCAATCCAACTTACGCTTGTTATAGTTTTATTTCTGGTCCCCAAATGACTAATGGGGTCACATTAATTAGCATATGAATAAAAAAAAGCAATAAACTTGTCTGTAATGAGTGCTTTCGCTTAAATGAACTTAAAAGAAAAGTAATAGCCAACACAAATGACTGACAGATTGTGAGTACTAGCGGAAAAAACGTTTTGAAAATTAAATATGCCCAAATACCGATTAAATGACTGACTGATAATGCGACGACTAATGAAAAAAATAAAGCAGTGCTCTCATGTTTCAGCAGTACAGTTATCACTAAATAGTACATGCCATACATCACGCAAAAACTAACAATTGTATAGAGCAATACACTAATAATCTCAAATAAATTGTACTGTAATTGCGTCAAATTAAATAAACGTTTCATATCAACTATGAACGGAACTTTATCTTGGTAGAATTTTCTTGCTTCAAAGTATAAGATTAATTGCGATAATGGAACGATTGAAAAGAGCAGAAAACGCGCAAAGTTATCACTTTTTTTCATCTAAATCACATCTTCCACACTTTAAATCAACTAAGTTTATGATTCTCAATTCTGCTTGTAAAAATTTTTGGGCTTGATCGGTGTGTGAAACAATGATGATAATCGCGTCGCTTGTTTTAGTTATTTCCAAAAGTTTTTGAAATATCATTGCTTGGCTTATTTGATCGATGCCATTCATCGCTTCATCTAATAATATTAATGTCCACTTGATTGGAAGGAACAGCAAACTCAGTCCGACCTTCATTTGATTACCGATTGAACTCGAGACATATTGCTCCATTAAATAGCGTTTCTCGTTTGAATATAAGTTTGTGGGGCATTTTTCGACCGAAAACGGACAGCCACATAGATAAGCTGCCAAGGCAATGTTGTCTCGGATAGATAAAAATGGCACACCGATACCATGATGGTCTAACAATAAAATCTCTTTGTCGGTTATTCCTTCAATCAATCCATCATAGGAATGGTCGATTCCTGCTAACATTTTTAGTAATACTGATTTCCCACTGCCATTTTCACCTTTTAAATGATATAAACCTGGTGAGAATACATAAGATAATTTATCAAAAAGAACCCTGTCATTGAATGTCTTTGAAATGTTAGTCACATAAATAATTTCCATCCACTCCCTTCTATTATTCCGGAAAGGATTGTTGCTAAAATTGTGAGCATCAAATAATACCGATTGTCTTTGAGGAAACAAATGATGGGCGTTAATTGTTGCTTCTGCCAGAATTGAATCATCATTTTCCATGCTAAAAATTGATAGAAAATAACAGTTGGCATTTCGATTAACCCATGAGGTAATAAATAATATAAAGTCATGTCCAAACCAGTCAAATGAATAGCTAATCCAATCGAAAAACTGATTAGCAACCAATTAATGCTAATTGTTAATGCACTAATAGGGAATGTGAGTAGCGTCATTATTAAGTGAAAGAGATTGTGCTTTATTATTTCATAGCTAAACTTCACACCATAAGCAGGTGTTGCCAACGGAATATTACTATCCATCCTTTTAAAAAAAAGGACAGTTAAAAAGACAAGAACAATGTTGAAGATTAGTATTATCACAGTAAACTTAACTAATTCTTTACGTTCTATTTTCATAAAAACACACCCAAGTTAAAAGTGATTGTCAAAAAAAGGGCTTCCAAATATAGTTGCGGCTGTTTTTTTCGTTCTAAGATGATTTTAAGCGGTAACTGACAGAAATAAACGATTAACAGCCATAGCCAGATTGTTCCAATAACTACTAATACCAGTCCATCAACAATCATGAAATACAACGAAAAAAACAGCGTAATATATGACAACGTAAGTGGTATCACTCTCCAAAAGTAAACGCCATAGATTATTTTTTTGCTTACAGACGCGCTTGAAGCAGCTAACCAACTAATTCGACCGATACTTTTGTTTTTATTTTCCAACAACGACTGATTAAAACCATCTGCATCGATAATCATAATGAGAACAACTAAGGGTAAGAGCGGTAGCCTTAACGTGAAATAATGAGATAACGTCATATAGCCAGTGAAAATAATGCAATAAAAAAAGAAGCTTTTTTTTTGGTAGTATAGAACACTCATTAAATAAAGGGTACTTAAAAAGCGAACATTAAGTCGCTTCGTTTCTTTCTTGCGCCGATAGACATAAGGATGATAATGATTAAAAATAACAGAGCCAACGATTACTGAAAGTAAAAAACAACCAATTGACAATAAAAAGTCATTAAAAAACAACAGTGAATGAACGCATAAAACAAGGAACACACGGAAAACAGTTAACGGTGTATATTGAATAATTGGCAGTAAAAGCCAGCCAGTTAGTAGAAAACAACTTAAGTTGATTATTGCTAACACATCAGTATTAAGCATCATTACTATAAAACTACAAATGAAATAGCAAGTGAATACTAATAGAACATCATTTACTCGAATAAAACAGAAACACAGATATTTCCAGTAACGTTTTTTATGACATATATAAGCCAAAGGCATTTTCCGTAATAATTGTTTTAAAAAAGGCAGTTGATATGAATAAAAAAGCACTGTCATAATATAATGCATGTGTGTGACATGATTTTTAAAAAATGATGAAATAAGCAAGAGTAAACAGCCCATCAGTAGACTACTACAGAGAAACATTTCAAATAACGGAAAGGCTATCACTTCTTGCTTTTTAAGATAGCGTTTATACCATTTTTCTTTGATGAAATGATAGTATCGCATTTAACTTACCAAACAGCTGCTTGTTTTTTTCCATATTTTTTAATCAAAATTTTAGCAGCTGCTAAAATAACAACACCCCAGCCAAATGAGCCACCGACGATTGCGATAATCGCCCAAATAGAACCTGTACCACTGGCAATTTCTATGATTTGAACAGCTGCTACATGTGAAATGCCGAATTGAGCTGCCAGGCTAACAGAGGGCAATGTCCCGCTAAATAATAGTCCGATTAGGATCACGATTAGCAGTGTGATAAAACATTGGGTCACTCGTTTTTGGATAGTCATTAAAAACTCCTCCTCCTTTTTTAGTTAAGTTACCTAATAGCTAAACTACGTAACCTACCTTTAATTCTAAATTAACAGTTTATTTCTCCTTAGTAAATAGACAGTTATGTCTCCTCTGAACCAAGTTGTTGCTTGAGAACAGTGACTACCTCCGCGACATCGATATCAAGTTTGTCGATCAGTAGGATGAACAAGTCTAACGATGGCAGCGACTGATTGTTTTCAATTCGTGATAATTGACGGACACTGCAACACTGTTCACTAACGGTTGTTTGAGATAATTTAGCTACTTTGCGCGCTGCTTTGAGATAATCACCTAACATTGCTCTCCTCTCCTTCGCGTTCTTTGTTTTTTTACCTTCTATAGTATAACCTAAACAGCTTTTGGGGAACTAAGGAGAACATAAAAAAGCCCCTGAATTAAAATGGTTCTATAATTTATGGTGTTGGTGAATTTTCACTGATGCCTTTTTTTTCGCAAAAAAATAGCAACATTTTCAAAATCCCTATAATATTAAGTCACCACAACAAATTTATAAGGGGGATTCGACAATGTCAGCTATCACTTTTAATAATATCGCGCATTCCTCTGGAATTACAGATGAAACTATTTCTTTTCCAAAAACATGGTGTTTAACTCAGTTAATTAAAGGTGTTTTAAGCACTTGTTATTTTGGCACACTCTCTTACATACACTCACGGTGTGCGAATTGCGGCTTTAATAATAAAACAGTTAAACTCATTAAACACGGAACTAAACTATCACGTATCACACTCCCTAAAACAAATAACCTTCCAACCTATCTCTTTTTAAAGAAGCAACGCTTCTTATGTAAAGGATGTAAAACAACCTTTATCGCTTCAACTTCGATGGTAAAACGAAATTGTTTTATCTCCAAACGTGTCATCCAAACACTAGCTGCCGAAGGACAGTTTATTACTTCTGAAAAAGATATCGCTTTTAGACAGAGTGTTTCAACAACTACTGTTAATCGTGCTTTACACCAATGGTCTCCTCAATTCAAACCGAACTATCAAAGGCTTCCACTACATCTTTCAATGGATGAATTCAAATCGGTAAAGAGTGCTGATAGTCAGATGAGTTTTATTTGCACTGATGCGAAAAAATATGAAATCATTGATATCCTCCCATCTAGAAGATTGCATCATCGATCGTTTTCATTTGTCCCAATTAGTAACACGCTCCCTTAATCAAACACGCATTAAACTCATGAACCGTTATGATACTTCAAACTCAGAAGATAAAAAGATTTATCGTAAACTCAAAGCGTATTGGAAATTACTTCTCAAAAACAAAACAGACTTAAGCGATTTTGATTATCGCTATCATCGTTTATTTAACGGACAAAAAAGTTCGAGAGGAATCATCGATTACTTTATGACACTGGATGTTGAATTCAAAGAAACGTACGAACTAGCACAGCAATTACTGATTGCGCTACAACACAAAAATTTCCCTGCTTACCAATCACTGATTCAGACTAAAAAACCTTTCGTTTCTTCACAACTGAAACGCAGTTTAAAAATATTAAACAAGCATTTACTTGCAATCGAAAATAGCTTTAAATACAAGGATTCCAACGGGCATTTAGGAGGGATCAATAACAAAATAAAAGTGATTAAACGGATTTCGTTTGGTTACCGTAACTTTTCAAATTTCAGAAACAGGATTCTACTCGGATTCAATCATAAACGCATCGCTCCCAACTCGTAATTAATTGACTCTTTTACTGTCTTTTAATACGCGAGAGCCTCAATAATAAACGTGCAGCGTCATGACGTTTGTGAAGGCGACTCTAGCGGGAAAAGTGGCAGCTGAATACCTCAAGCGGAGCGCGGAGGATGAAGCGTCACCCGCAGAAAGCGTCCTTCACATTAGGAATGACTACAAAAAAAGCAGCTACCAAAAAAGGTAGCTGCAAAAATGACTTATTTTACTAAATTTTGAATAACAACACTATTTGACATAGAGCCATTAAAATTCAGAGACTTGAGGCTTTGATCAACACAATGCTCAGTCGTCAGCGTTCACTTGCGTGAACGTAACGTGTTTATTTCTTTTCTGGTTTATCTAACAACGCTTTAATTGATAAATTCACACGGCCTTTTTCGTCAACCGCGATGACTTTAACCATGATTTCTTGATCCATTTTCAAGACATCTTCGACGTTGGCAACACGTTCATGAGCAAGCTCAGAAATATGTGCTAAACCGTCAGTTCCTTTAAAGATTTCGATAAACGCACCGAATTTTTCAATTCGACGGACTTTACCTAAGTAAGAGGCGCCTACTTCAGCAACACGAACGATATCACCGATGATTTCTTTCGCTTTTGAAATCATGGCTTGATCAAGCGATGCGATGTAAACGGTACCGTCTTGCTCGATATCGATTTTAACGCCTGTTTCTTCGATGATTTTGTTGATTTGTTTTCCACCAGGTCCAATAACATCTTTAATTTTAGCTGGTTTAATTTGCATTGTCACAATTTTAGGTGCGTAAGCACTTAACTCAGGACGTGTTTCAGAAATCGTTGTAATTAAGTGATCTAAGATATGCTCGCGACCTGCTTTTGCTTGAGCAAGAGCTTCTTCTAAGATTTGACGGCTTAAGCCATCCACTTTAATATCCATTTGTAAGGCTGTGATCCCTTTATAAGTACCTGCTACTTTAAAGTCCATATCGCCAAAATGATCTTCCATGCCTTGGATATCAGATAAAATGGTATAATCATCGCCCACTTTAACTAAGCCCATTGCAATCCCAGCGACTGGTGCTTTAATCGGCACACCCGCATCCATTAAGGCAAGGGTTGAACCACAAATACTTGCTTGTGAACTCGAACCATTTGACTCTAATACTTCAGACACAACACGGATTGTGTAAGGGAATTCTTCTTCACTTGGTAAAACTTGGAACAAGGCACGTTCACCTAAAGCCCCGTGACCAATTTCACGACGACCTGGCGCACGTTTTGGACCCGTTTCACCAACAGAGAATTGTGGGAAGTTATAATGGTGCATGTAACGTTTTGTTTCTTCCTCACCTAATCCATCAATGATTTGGTGTTCACGTAAAGGTCCTAAGGTTGCAACTGATAATGCTTGTGTTTGTCCACGTGTAAAGAGACCTGAACCGTGTGTACGTGGTAAAATACCAACTTCTGATGCTAACGGACGAATTTCATCGACTTTACGGCCATCAGGACGGATTTTATCGATTGAGATTAAACGACGCATCTCATCTTTTTCAAGATTCCCTAAAATGCTCTTGAATTCGGCAATGATGTCAGCTAATTCAGTTTCAGCTGCATATTTTTCTTCATAGAAAGCAATCGCTTCAGCTTTCACGTCATCAATCGCAGCTTCACGCGCTTTTTTCTCTTCCGTTTTAATCGCAGCTTTCATTTTAGCTTCGTAGTCAGCCTTAACTTCAGCAACGTAGTCAGCGTTAGGAACGAAGAGCTCGATTTCACGTTTTTCTTTCCCTACTTTGGCAACAATTTCTTCTTGGAATGCAACTAAGCGAATGATTTCTTCGTGACCAAACATGATCGCGCCTAACATTGCTTCCTCATCCACTTCTTTAGCACCAGCTTCAACCATGTTAATAGCATCTTTTGTACCGGCAACCGTTAATTCAATGTCACTCAGTTGTTTCTGCTCAACAGAGGGGTTAATAATGTACTCACCGTTCACGCGGCCGACATGTACACCCGCAATTGGGCCATCGAATGGAATGTCAGAAATACATAATGAGATTGAAGAACCTATCATCGCAGCAATATCTGGTGCACAATCTTGTTCAACGCTCATTACAGTGTTTGTAATTTGAACATCGTTTCGGAATCCATCGGCAAATAATGGACGAATGGGACGGTCAATCAAACGCGCTGTTAAAGTAGCGTGCTCACTTGGACGACCTTCACGTTTGATGAAACCACCAGGAATTTTACCAACAGCATACATTTTTTCTTCGTAGTTAACTGTTAACGGGAAAAAATCATATGGTTTCGGATTTTTAGAACCAACTGATGCTGTTAAAACGACAGTGTCGCCATAACGAATAAACGCTGCACCGCTTGCTTGTTTAGCTAATTGGCCTGTTTCGATAATGAAGGGTTTACCACCCAGAGTTGTTTCAAATACTTGTTTTTCTGTCATTAAAATAGTCCCCTTCCAAAGTAAACAATAGACGTTAGAGCCTAGTGTTAGTGATGTCACAGTCCTGTACGGATTATAATAAAATGGTTATGCACCATCATCCAAAAAAGTAATTAAAAGCGAAAGCAACCGATAGAAACAAACAGCTTGGAAGAAAAATGTGAGCGATTATCTACCGTCGCAAGCCTTTTTCTGAAAGGTGTAAGTTTCTGGTTGATTGAACGAGATAATTAAAAGCGAAAGCAACTCGTTCAGAGCATTAAAAAACAGAGCTAACTGTCCCCTATTCATCTTACAGGTCAGTAGCACACACTTTTTTATTATGCGATTCGTTCTTTTAAGCACTTTTTTGGATTCATAATCGACGTATCAGTCTGTTCTTAATCAAATAAAAATGCGGGAGGTTCGCTCCCGCATTAATACAGTCGTTAATATTAACGACGTAATCCTAAACGTTGGATTAATTCACGGTAGCGAGGAACATCATTGTTACGTAAGTAAGTCAATAAGTTACGACGGCGACCGATCATTTTCATTAAACCACGTTGAGAATGGTAATCTTTTTTGTGTTCTTTTAAGTGACCGTTTAAAGAGTTGATATCAGCAGTCAATACAGCGATTTGAACTTCTGGAGAACCAGTGTCACCTTCGTGTACTGCGTATGCTTTGATGATTTCAGCTTTTTCTTGTTTTGAGATAGCCATTTTCTTTTCACCTCCAAATTAATTAATAGCCCCAAATACTGAGCAAGCGCTGGTGAAAGTCGACAAGCCAAGTAAAGGTTAGTACGCAAGGTACAATAGTAACTATACACAATTTCGGCTGTTAAATCAACCATTTGCGTTAAATTAGTTGTTCTTTTTCGCAAAAAAAGCACGTGTATTGGTTTCGTCTTCTTTTAATTGCGCCACTAAGCCTTCAATTCCTGTGAACTTCAGTTCAGGACGGAAATAATGATGCCATTCTATCACGACTTCTTCTCCATAAATTTGATCGTTAAAATCAAGAATATACACTTCGGTCGACAAGATTTTTTCATCTTTAAAGGTAATGTTATAGCCGACGCTCGTCATACTATCATACGTTTGTCCGTTGACCGTAATCCGAGTCGCATAAATTCCAATCGGTGGCAACATCATATTGTGTTCGGTTAAAATATTAGCGGTCGGGAAACCGATGGTGCGCCCCCGTTTATCACCATGAATAATCGTACCTCGTGTTTCGTACGGCCGGCCTAATAATTGATTGACTGCAGCCATATCACCTTCGCCTAAATAGCGACGAATTACAGTTGAGCTAACCTTATCGTTTAAATCACTTAACTTACCAACCGTCGTCACCTCGAAACGACCTTTGGCGAAGTCTGGTAAAGTTTCCATTTTGCCAGCACCAAATTTACCATACGAGTAATCGAAGCCAGCCACAACATGAACAGCCCCTAAACCGACGATATAGTCTTCAACAAAGTCGGCCGGTGCTAAACTTGAAAAGTGAGATGTAAAACGCGTCACATATAAGGTATCAACGCCAAGTTTGGCAATTTCATCGCCTTTTTCAGCCAAGGGTGTTAAGTACTTCACTGTTTTTTTCACCTTGCTTAAAACCATTGATGGATGCGGATCGAAGGTCATCACCGCACATTTAACGCCGCGTTTCTTTGCTTCTACAACGGCCCTTTTAATAACGGCTTGATGCCCACGGTGAACACCGTCAAAAAAGCCTAAGGCTAATACGATTGGCTCTGTCGAACGTAACTCAGCAGCCAAGGGATGGTGCAAACGAATAATTTCCACTACTGTCATTCCTCTCATTTTACGTCAAAATAATTAAATTGAGCCGTTTGTTTTTAAAATCATCTTTTCAGGCTTCCACATGCCCTCTTTCGTTGGATGTGGTTTATAAACCGCCACAAGCACGTCATGATGAATCAACGCACGCAAGGTCGTTGTATCGCCCGGTTGTTCTTGCACCTGTTCAGCCGTTAATGAACCGCCGTGTTTAACAGTTAAATGTGCCTCGTCTGAAAGATGAATCTGTGTTAAATCTTTAACCGCTAACATCATATCATATAAAAAGTCTGCTGGCTCGCCAGTTGCTTTCCATTCATTTAATTCCTCTAACGTGATACAGTCTTTGCGTGTAAACGTCCCACTCATTGTGCGGACCAAGTCTTCCATATGGGCAGGATAACCAAGCAATTCGCCTAACATCACAGCCAACGTCCGTACGTATGTGCCTTTTGAACAGTCTATCCGAATTTTAAAGCTCGGATTGGCCGCATTAACGACACCTTCATCGAGTCGTTCCAACGCATGTATCGTTACCTGACGTTCTGGTCGTTCAACTTCAAGACCGAGTCGGGCATACTCATACAATTTACGTCCATTGACCTTAACCGCTGAATAAAGCGGTGGTATTTGCGTGATTTCGCCAGTTAATGCCGCCAACGCAGCTTCAATTTCGACTGGACTGATGTCACCAACGAGTGCTTTTGTTTCAACAACCTCGCCTGTGGCATCCTCTGTTGTTGTTGTTGAGCCAAGGCAAATAACAGCTTCGTACATTTTACCAGTTGCCGTCATATATTCTGACAGCTTGGTCGCCTTACCAATCATAATTGGCAACACACCTGTAACAGCTGGATCAAGCGTTCCCGTATGACCAACCTTTTTTGTGCCTAGAATTTTGCGGAGTTTATAGACACAATCATGCGATGTAATGCCAGCTGGTTTCCATAATGCTAATATACCGTTCATATTCTCCTCCTAAAAAAAACGCTCGCATACGTCGATAAACCTACGTTTGACAAGCGTTTTCACTATTATTAGACACTGATGTCTAGTCTTTTTGATTTAAACTACGTAATAAATCATCAATATGGTTCCCATATTCAACCGAAGCATCAATTTCGAAAAAGAGTTCAGGCACAATCCGTAAACGAATACGTTTGGCGATTTCATTTCGAATAAAACCTTTTGATTTTTCTAAGGCAAGCATACTTTTTTCTTTTGTTTTGTCTGAGCCCATGATTGATACATAGACATTCGCTTGTGATAAATCACCTGTGACACGGACATCTGTCACCGTTACAAAGCCGAGGTTAGGATTTTTTAGCTTTTGGCTAATAATTTGACCTAACTCTTTTTGCATTTGATCACCTACGCGTTCAGCACGTAAATTACTCATATTAGTCACCTCATAATCATGCGAGGCCCCTCAACCAAGAGGGACTGCGCATCATTTACTTATTTTTTACCTTTTGATTTAGGTTTAATTTCTTCCATGATGTATGCTTCAAGAATATCTTCTTCTTGCATATCGTTGTAGTTTTCTAATGTAACACCACATTCAAAGCCCATTGTAACTTCTTTAGCATCATCTTTAAAGCGTTGTAATGAAGCAAGTAAGCCATCAAAGACAACAATACCGTTACGGATAACACGAATTTGGCTCTTACGTGTGATTTTACCTTCTGTCACATATGTTCCGGCAATTGTACCGATTTTAGAAACAGCATATGTTTGACGGATAATCGCTTTACCGATTACTTTTTCTTCAAAGACAGGGTCTAACATACCAGTCATCGCTGATTCAATTTCATCAATTGCGTTATAGATAATGTTGTGTAAACGGATATCTACTTTTTCAATTGTTGATGCTTCAAGCGCTTGTGGTGTCGGACGAACGTTGAATCCGATAACGATTGCGTTTGATGCAGCCGCAAGTGTTACATCTGACTCATTAATCGCACCTACAGCTGTATGGATAATGTCAACGCGAACGCCTTCGACATCAATCTTACGTAATGAGGCAGCTAATGCTTCAGCTGATCCTTGAACATCGGCTTTAATGATAACATTAACGTTTTTCATTTCGCCTTCTTTCATTTGTTCGAATAAGTTATCTAGACTTACACGGTTAATTGAACGACGGTGTTCAACAACAGCACGTGATTCACGCGCTTCACCTACAGCACGAGCTTGTTTCTCGTCAGCGAACACAACGAAGTGGTCACCTGCTTGTGGCACTGTGTTTAAACCAGTAATTTCAACTGGAGTTGATGGACCGGCTGTTTTAACACGACGACCTAAATCGTTAACCATTGTACGAACACGGCCGTAAGTATTACCAACAACGATTGAGTCAGTAACGTTTAACGTACCATCTTGTACTAATAAGGTTGCGATTGGACCACGGCTCTTATCAAGACGCGCTTCAATCACAGAACCGATTGCTGTACGTTGATCGTTTGCGCGTAATTCTTGTACTTCAGCAACTAATAAGATCATTTCAAGCAATTCGTCTAAGTTTTTACCGAATTTAGCTGAGATTGGTACGAAGATAGTATCGCCACCCCAAGCTTCAGGTACTAAACCATATTCAGTTAATGATTGCATAACGTTATCTGGGTTTGCATCTGGTTTATCGATTTTATTAACCGCTACAATAATTGGCACATCAGCCGCTTTTGCATGGTTAATTGCTTCGATTGTTTGTGGCATAACACCATCATCAGCAGCAACAACTAAGATTGTAATATCGGTAATCGAAGCCCCACGCGCACGCATTGTTGTAAACGCGGCATGTCCTGGTGTATCAAGGAAAGTGATTTTTTTACCTTCTAATTCAAGTTGGTAAGCACCGATATGCTGTGTAATTCCGCCGGCTTCACCGTCAGTTACTTTAGAGTTACGTAAGTTGTCAAGCAAGGTTGTTTTACCGTGATCGACGTGACCCATAATAGTAACAACAGCCGCACGTTCAGTTAAGTCTTCTGGTTTTGTATCATCTTCGAAGTATAAGTTTAAGTCAGCAGTATCCACTTTCACTTCATCTTCAACGGCAACGCCATATTCATTACAAATAAGTTCAACGGCATCTTTTTCTAATGATTGGTTGATTGTCGCAACGACACCAAGCATAAATAATTTTTTAAGAACTTCAGACGCTTCACGACCTAATGCTTTCGCTAATTCACTGACTGTCATTGTTTCGTCAATCATGATTTTTTTAGGAAGTGGTACTAACATCTTTTGTTTTTGCGCAGCAATTTGACTTGCTGATTGTTTTGGTTTACGACGACGACGGTTGTTGAAACGGTTCGCTGGTTGGTAACGGCTGTTACCTCCGCGGTTGTTTCCGCCCCCTGTTGGTTTAGAAGCTGCGGCTGCAACACTGGCAGCACTTGCTGCTGGTTTAGTAGCAGGTTTCGCCTCCACTTTTTTAGCTGCTGGCTTAGCAGCAGGTTTGTTCGTTTTAACATCAGCTTTTTTTGGCGATGCAGCTTTAGTAGCTGGCTTAGACGTTGCTGGTTTCGTTTTTTTAGTATCCGTTATAGTTTCCACCTTATCTAACTCTTTTGACTGAGCTTTATTTTGTTTTGTTGCGGCTGGTTTCGTTGTTTTAGCAACGGGTTTCGCCTTTTTTTCAGTTGGTTTAACGACCGCTTTTTTAGCCGGTGCTTTGACACCGCTGAATTTTTTTGTATCTAATTGTTTCACTACTTCTTCATCTAACAGCGACATGTTGTTTGTAACAGGAATTCCCATTGCATTCAATTCGTCGATTACTAACTTATTTGTAACTCGTCTTTTTTTCGCGTATTCATGAATTCTGATTTTCGCCATATCGAGCACCTCCGTTATTTGTCAGACAGTAATGAACGTATTTTCTTCGCAAATCCGCCACTGAGCACGCCAAGAACAACCCGATCAAATTTACCAATTGCCGCACCGAGATCTTCACGAGAGCCGTAAATCACATAGGGTGTTTCATAAAAAGTACATTTGTCGATCAATTTTTTTTGTGTTCGTTCAGAAGCATCTGTTGCGATAATGACTAATTTTGCTTTTGATTTTCGCGCATCTGCAATTACAAATTCTTCACCTGCAGTAATCATTCCTGCACGCATTGCCATTCCAAGTGTAGATAATACGTTATCACTAGTTTGCATTGTTAACCTCATTTTCCAAATAAGCAATCACTTCATCGTAAAATGAATGAAAGTCATTTTTTGCATTAAATGCAGTGCCTAAGCTATTGCGTTTCTTCGCCTTTTTAGCGATGTCAACAGACTTAGTTATATAAGCGCCACGACCCGGCAGTTTACCTGCGGGATCAATCGCGATTTCACCTTCTTTAGAATAGGTCATTCTAAGCAATTCTGCTTTAGGCATCCGTTCATTGGTGACGATACACTTACGTAGCGGTATTTTTTTCACCATGATCTCACCTCCGTCTGAATTATTCTTCTGTGTTAGCAGCCGGTTCGATATCAACAACAAAAGTTGGAGCTGTAACTTCTTCAACAACTTCTTCTGTGACAACTGGTTCAGCCGTAACTTCAGCTGTCACTGTTTCGACCTCAACAGGTGCAGCTTCTGCTTCTTTGTCGGCTTGAGCGCCTTCAACGAATGGGAAGATACCTAATTCAGCAGCGTTTGTTTCGTTTTTAATGTCGATTTTCCAACCTGTTAATTTAGCAGCAAGACGGGCATTTTGACCACGTTTACCGATTGCTAATGATAGTTGGTAATCAGGCACAACAACAGTTGTTGATTGGTTTGTTGGATCGACAGTGACGTTTACAACTTGAGCTGGGCTCAATGCATTAGAAACAAATTCAACTGGGTTTTCAGACCATTCAACGATGTCGATTTTTTCGCCTTTTAATTCATCAACAATTGCTTGGACACGTTGCCCTTTTGTCCCAACACATGAACCAACTGCATCGATTTCAGGATCTGATGAAAAGACCGAGATTTTAGAACGGTCGCCAGCTTCACGTGAAACCGATTTAATTTCAACTAAGCCATCATAAATTTCAGGCACTTCAATTTCAAAGAGGCGTTTTAACAAACCGGGATGTGTACGTGACACATAGATTTGTGGGCCTTTTGATGTTTTTTCAACTTTCGTAATGTAAACTTTAATACGGTCATGTGCGTGGTAACGCTCATTCGGCATTTGCTCATTTTTCGAAAGAATCGCTTCTACTTTACCAAGGTTCACATAGATGAAACGAGAATCTTGACGTTCTACGATACCTGTCATAATGTCATCTTCACGATCGATGAATTCGTTGTAAATAATGCCACGTTCAGCTTCACGAACACGTTGTGTCACAACTTGTTTCGCAGTTTGTGCCGCTACACGACCAAAGTCACGTGGTGTCACTTCGATTTCAACTGTATCGCCAACTGCAAAAGCCGAGTTATATTCGTGTGCTTGTTCAAGCGTAATTTCAAGGCGTGAATCAAGAATTTCATCCACTACTTCTTTTTGCGCGTAAACATGCATTGAACCTGTTGTTTGGTTAATGTCCACACGAACGTTTTGCGCTTGATCAAAGTTACGTTTGTAAGCTGATTCAAGTGCTGCCTCTAATGCTTCAATAATAAAATCTTTTTCAATCCCTTTTTCGCTCTCTAAAACTGTTAGAGCATCTAATAATTCTGTACCCATTTCGTTCACTCCCTTATTTAATTAGCTGACTCGTTAAAATTGAATTGCTAAACGTACCATAGCAATTTTTTTAATGTCGAATGTCAAATCTTTATCGGCGATTGTGACTGTGATTGATTCGCCATCGTATGCTTTTAATGTACCTTCATGTTCCTTACTGTCTTCGAACGGTTCGTACAATTTTACGTTAATGAATTGACCGATGGCACGTTCAAAATCACGTTTTTTCTTCAATGGTCGTTCTGCTCCTGGAGATGACACTTCAAGGAAATAGTTTTGTTCAATCGGATCTAACTCATCCAATTTCGCGCTAATTTCGCGGCTGACTGCAGCACATTCTGAAATATCAATACCTGCTTCAGTATCCACATAAATACGGAGGAACCAGTTGGCACCTTCTTTTAAGAACTCAATATCGACTAATTCAACATTAAGGCCTTCCACAATTGGCTCTGCAATCGCTGTAATTTGCTCTGTAATTTTACTCATTTCGACCTCCTAACCTCTGTTTACAGCACAGTGACTGATTGCCACTTCATGCTGATGTCAAAACGAAAGAGTGGGCATATACCCACTCTCCGCTGACAACTATCTAAACTTTACATACTAAATATAGCATAAAAGCACCGTTCTTGCAACTATTAGCCGTTAATCAAGCACGTCTTCTGCGTTTTATCATCATTTCCAATCAATCGCTTTCAGTAGCTTCTTTATCTGTTTTGCTAATGGCTGTGTTTTTAGCGCCTAATTAATTAGGCCACGACCGCTTCTGCTTTCATCAAAAAAACACTCCCACATCAATTCGTTTGACTGAATTGACGTAGAAATGTCGTTTATGCTTGTTATCCCTTAAAATAATGACAACTGATTTTCATCTGGCAAGCCGTCTAAACAACCCATATCGCTCATGTAATCAATAATCGTTTGCGATACTTTTCCGCGTTGTTTCACATCTTCCTTCGATAAGAAGATGCCATTATCACGAGCCGCTTCAAGTTGTTTCGCCACGTTTGTTCCTAGCCCAGGAATCGAGTTGAACGGCGGAATCAGTGAATCGCCTTCGATGATAAACTCATCTGCGCTCGACTTGTATAAATCGACTTTTTGGAATTTAAGACCACGCGCGACCATTTCATTGGCTAACTCTAGCACGGTTAAGAGGTTCTTCTCTTTCGTTGATGCTTCCATGCCTTTATCGGTAATATTTTTCATGCTCGCCATGATGGCTTGCTTGCCGTTGACCATTGCAATTAAATCAAAGTCATCTGCGCGAACGGTAAAGTATGTCGCATAATAAAACAATGGATGATGGACTTTAAAGTAGGCAATGCGTACCGCGTTCAAGACATAGGCTGCGGCATGGGCTTTCGGGAACATGTACTTGATTTTTTTACACGAATCGATGTACCAATCCGGTACGTTTTCAGCGCGCATGGCCGCTTCCCATTCTTCAGGAACGCCTTTTCCTTTACGCACTGATTCCATGATTTTAAAGGCTAATGATTCTTCGACACCCATGTAGATTAAGCCGACCATAATATCATCACGACAACCGATTACTTCAGACAAGACAGATTGTCCTGACTTAATTAATTCCTCAGCATTGCCTAACCAAACGTCGGTTCCGTGTGATAGACCAGAGATTTGGAGCAATTCACTAAAGGTACTTGGATTCGTTTGTTCGAGCATTTGTCGAACGAATCGCGTGCCGAACTCGGGTACACCGAGCGTGCCTGTCTTGGAGTTGATGTCTTCTGGCGTAACGCCTAATGATGTCGTGCCTGAGAATAAGGCGAACACATCAGGATCATCCGTCGGAATATCGGCTGGTGAAATGCCGCTTAAATCTTGTAACATCCGAATCATTGTCGGATCATCGTGTCCTAAAATATCGAGTTTTAAGACGTTATCGTGAATCGAATGAAAATCAAAATGGGTGGTACGCCATTCTGAGTTAACGTCATCCGCCGGAAATTGTATCGGTGAAAAATCGTAAACGTCCATGTAATCAGGAATAACAATAATCCCCCCAGGATGTTGTCCGGTTGTCCGCTTCACGCCTGTACAGCCATTCACTAAGCGGTCGGTTTCTGCACCGCGAATATGGAGGTCGTTATCGCGCTCATACGCTTTTACGAAGCCATAGGCTGTTTTTTCGGCAACGGTACCGATTGTGCCTGCCCGAAAGACGTAATCTTCCCCAAATAATACTTTCGTATAGTTATGAGCTTGCGCTTGGTAATCACCCGAGAAGTTTAAATCGATATCGGGTACTTTATCCCCTTTAAAGCCTAAGAAGGTTTCGAACGGAATATCATGGCCGTCTTTATCATAGTTCGTGCCACATTTTGCACAGGCCTTATCGGGTAAGTCGAAACCAGAACCGACTGAACCATCATGGAAAAACTCAGAGTGTTGGCAGTTGGGGCAAACGTAATGTGGTGGCAAGGGGTTTACTTCGGTAATCCCTGTCATCGTCGCTACAAAAGACGAGCCGACCGAGCCACGCGACCCTACGATATAACCATCATCGTTTGATTTTTTTACGAGCTTTTGTGAAATCAAGTAAATAACGCCGAAACCGTGACCGATAATACTTTTTAATTCTTTTTCTAAACGGTCGATAATAATCTGGGGCAGTTCGTCGCCATATTTTGCACGAGCATTCGTGTAACTCATTTCAGTCACTTCTTCGTCTGCCCCTTCGATTTTAGGTGTATAGAGCTTATCTCGAACAGGGACAATTTCTTCACACCGATCGGCGATGGCGTTCGTGTTCGTTACGACGATTTCAAAGGCCTTGTCTTTGCCCATAAACGCGAATTCTTCGAGCATCTCATTCGTCGTGCGGAACTGGACGTCCGGCAATGGATTACGGTTAAGCGGGTTGGCGCCCCCTTGTGAGTTGATGAGAATTTTACGGTAGATTTTATCTTTTGGATCCAAGTAATGCACATTTCCGGTTGCTACAACGGTTTTTTCTAATTTCTCACCGAGTGCAACGATGTTTTTAATAATGTCTTGTAACTCCGTACGATCTTTCACCATCTCACCATCGATTAACGGTTGGTAAACAGTCGGTGGCATTACTTCAATAAAATCGTAATAATGCGCTGCGTTTTCCGCTTCAACCGCACCTTTTTGCATCATTGCCATGAACACTTCGCCACGGTCACAACCTGAACCGACAATGATTCCTTCACGATGTTTATCAAGTAGTGTTCGTGGTACGCGAGGCACACGGTGCAAGTAATTTAGATTCGACGCTGAAATAATTTTGAAGAGGTTTTTTAACCCGACATCGTTTGTCGCTAACAAGGTCGCATGCGAGGGGCGCGCTCGTTTATAAGCATCGCCTTCACCAACATATTGATTCAACTGGTCGTGCATCGTAATCTGGCGGTTTTCTTCGGCGTCTTTAATAAGCTTCCATGCCAGGTAGGCAGTTGCTTCAGAGTCAAAGATGGCGCGGTGATGTTGTTCTAAAATAATGTTAAACCGTTTCGTTAACGTGTTTAAACGATGGTTTTTAAATTGCGGGTATAAGAAACGCGCTAACTCTAACGTATCGAGCACTGGATTAGTCGCTTCGCCAAAGCCATGACGTTTGTAGGCAGCGTTTAAGAAGCCCATATCAAAGCTGGCATTATGTGCCACTAAAATATCGTCACCGGCCCATGCTTTGAAACGGGTAAACACTTCAAGCTCCGTTGGTGTATCAGCAACCATCTCATCGGTAATCCCGGTTAAGTTAATGGTGGTCGCACTTAACGGATGCCCCGGATTAATGAAGGCCTCGAATTCGTCGATTTTTTCACCATTGACCATGCGGACGGCCCCGACTTCAATTACCTTATCGTAAACGGCTGATAAACCCGTCGTTTCAAAGTCAAATACGACATATGAAGCGGTCTGTAATGCGAGCGGTGCTTCATTATAGGCAATCGGAACACCTTCATCGATTAAGTTGATTTCGGTGCCGTATAAAATTTTAACGCCGTGTTTCTTGCCAGCACTATGCGCATCAGGGAAAGATTGTGCCCCTGAATGGTCGGTAATCGCGATTGCCTTATGCCCCCACTTGGCTGCCTGGGCAACAAGATCTGCGGTTGGTGTCACAGCATCCATCGTACTCATTGGTGTGTGTAAATGTAATTCCACCCGTTTTTCGCTAGCGGTATCTTCACGACCCTTCACTTTAATCTCGTTAATATCTTGTGCCATTAAAATTAATTCTCGTGAGAAGTTATCGTTTTGCACTGAGCCACGTACTTTAACCCAGATGCCTTTTTTGATGCCGCCAAAAATAGAGCTGTCATCTTTATCTCGTGAGAACATCTTCACGATGATTGAGCTGCGGTAATCGGTAATCTTAAACTGAACGAGTGAACGGCCACTGCGTAATTCACGCACTTCTGAGGCAAATATGTAACCTTGGACAGTTACCTTTCGTTCTTCATCAACGATTTGATCCAAGGTCATCATTTCTTCATTCGCCTTAATTGGCAATCCTAAAACTAATGGGCCACTCGGAACAGGATTGTCTTTCGCTTGATTCTCGACACGTTTTTGCATCTCGTTTAAGGTCGCTAACGCTTTTGCCTTATCTTCTTTCTCTTTGTTTGCTGTGAACTGTTTAAAGGCTTCTGACTCACGGTCAACCGCTTTAACTTCAATCGTAAAGCTATAGCCTGTCATCCCCGCCTGTTCCATTAAGGGCAGCAGCGCGTTGCCACATTTTTTAGTCATCACTAATTTTTCTGTCTCATTATCAGCCGCCAATTGAATTTTATTGTTGGCAATGAGCGGCACTTGATCAGCGAAACGTTGCCCAATCATCGGTGACGACTCACGAATTTTATTGGCAAAGAACGGCCAGTAATCAGCTAAAATCGCATTGGTGAGTTCGCCTGCCTTTGAAACAAACTTAAACTCCGCCGAATGGATATGCTCAAAGCTATTTGTTAAGGCTTCTGTTAATACGCGATACGTTGTACCAGTTAAATATGTTTCTATATCAATGACAAACTGCCACCGTTGACTTTGTTCATGCACAACGACCTTTGCTAACGAAGCGTGTGTCAGTTCTGCACGGATGAGGTCATTATCCATCAAGCCGATTTGTTCAAGCAAGATGTGTAATTTGTTGGATTGACTGTTATTTTCCATGTGTTCATCTCCAATTGGGATATTTCTTCTACAAAGATTAATTATAGCAAACTTCAAGCTATTCTCAAACAGACGACCTGAAGAATCAGCTGAAAAACATGAGTAGATTGCTCGTTTTGCCCTCTCTCTTTATTTTTAGTAACTTTATGTGGTCATTTTCTTATTTTAAAAGGGTCGTCTCGAAAATCACCGGGCAAACAATTAACCAAACTTACGATTCGAAAGGTGCGCTCCTTTTCATCACATTGGTTTCTTTGCCATCAAAAAAACCACCATGTCCGATGGCGGTTACATTTGAAAGTGAAATTTGCTCGTTCAACAGCGTATAAATTGGAAAGGTCGTGCTAGCGACTATTTGTTTGAAAGTTGAAATGAGTAGTTAGACAGTAGCATCGCCTAGTATGACGTACAGTAATAAATAGAGCGTGCTGATGGCCAAGCTAAGCCCAATTAAAAAGAGCAACATCGCCACTATTCGCGGTACGCTAAAACGCATACGCCATCCACCCCATAAAATAACGGCACTGACTGCGAAGGCAGCCACGAAAAGTAAGATATATAAGTATCGTTCCTTCATTATTTCAATAATAGCCATCAAATCGCCTCCTTATGTCTCTCATTGTTGCTTCTTACTGCTATCCCCTTATAAGCAAAAAAACAAACCCTTATGTATTAACACCGAAAAAGAAAACGATGATTAGGAATAGCAACGCACAGAGTGTGAACAAAAAGCCTGTTCCAATGATAGTCACTGCTAAAACAGGTGCTATTTTGCGTCGTAACTGCCAACCACTATAACAAAACGCCATACTAACAAGGCAGCCGATAATACCACTCAGCAGCATAAGCCAACGTTCCTGGATAAGATACCCTAGCATTTAACCACTCCTTATCTTTTAGTTCATTACAAACGAAACACCAGCGATAAAAAGAAAGATGGCTGGGATAAAGAGGATAAATCCTACCACCATCACTGGTATCATCACAACATCCGTTAACTTCACTCGATAAAAAAGTGGCAGTAACATCATTGCCAACGACAGTAACACGACACTTGCAAGCACCGGAAAAATAATCGTTGCAAAAAACAATTGAAAAAGACCTAATCCGAGCAATAGCGCAGCGATGATTCGCAAATGACGCTGTTGTTTCTTTGTGATTGTTAAATAAAGCAATACCGCAGTACTTACAATGAGCAGAATCATGAGGCAAGTCAACGGAATTAATACTAAACTCTGATCGAAATACAACGCTCTCCCCCTTTCTACTTACCGCTAGTATAACGGAGTTAATTTGCTTTAGCTAGTCATAAAAGACTAACCATTCAACACCGTTTTAATGACGACAATCGATGGGTGCAACTGCCTTCTTTGAGAACGAACCGCTTCAACGCTCGCAAACTGTAGTGGCTGCACCGCCACATCGACTTCCTTCATTTAAAAATAAATTAATTGCGTTATATTGGGATATACAACTATTAATTCATCCACTAAAAAAATTCATTTAATTGTCTCCCTTTGCTTTCGCTAATTACTCGATTAAATTAAAAAGCCGTGCTATGCTCAGTTCATATGACAAGGAGTGATAACATGCGTAAAGCAGCCTTAACAGATTCCGTTAAAAACTACATTGAGAACGGTATTCTAACAGAAAAGTTTCCGCTTGGTTCATTACTACCTGCGGAACTGTTATTTGCTCAAACGCTTGGAGTAAGCGCACATCCTGTAAGAAAAGCAATCGAGCACCTCATCAAAAACGGTGTTCTCCAAAAACAGACAAATGGCCGTAAAATGATTGTCGGCTTTAAAGTAATACCACTGCGAGGCGATAATGACATAACAGAGTGTTTCAGTTCTAACAGCCTCTTGATGCACTCTTTTCTCGTTAGACGTACGCTTGAAACTGAGACTGCTCGTATTGCTGCACTCAAAGCAACCGCTGCTGACATCCAACAACTGCGGCTCTATTTAAATAATTTGTTGGTTGAACTCAACAGCCCCACTCGTTTAAACGATGATTATTATTTAGAAGCGGCCTTTTATTTCCACCGGTCACTTGCTCAAGCAACCCATTATACGCCATTAATAGAAGCAATCGAGCAGTTGCGCGCGACTATCGAACTGCAACAATTCTTAATGTTAAAATACCGCACGATTGTTGCCGATGATGGCTCCGCACAAACAGCTCTGTTCGACGCAATTACTGCAGGGGACAGTGCTCTAGCTTCACAATTGATGTGATTGACTAAAAAAAGAGACCAATAGTGGCCTCTCTCGTGAAGTTAGTCATTGTTTTAAACCATTTCATCATGCTTGAAAAACTGAGATACTTCAAACATTGTTAAATCAGGTAACACTGTCACGGCTCCTTGTAATTGATCCGTTTGACCAATGCAAACGGCTACCATTTTCGCCTTATTTGCTGCTTCTATCCCCGCCTGTGAATCCTCAAACACTAAACAACATTCAGGCTCAACTCCTAACAACTGCGCCCCTTTAAGAAACACTTCCGGATCCGGTTTTGCCTCAGAAACCATATTGCCATCGACAATAGAATTGAAGTAAGGCAGTAGTGCTGTTTTCGTCAAAATAGCACTAGCATTTTTACTCGCCGAACCTAGAGCAATTGGTATTTGTCGTTCATTTAACGTTTCTAAGATACGGCGTACCCCTGGCAAAACCGCTGTTTCATCTAAGTTATTAATATAACATTGATACAAAAAATGGCTGAAGGGAACGATAATTTACCTAGTTCACGATACGATTTACTTTTTGCAAATACCATCGCCAATACCAGACCAATCGTAGCTCCCGATCCCCCTACATTCATAAATAAGGTCCACAAACCATCAGCAACTTCGTTTGGAATCGGCTGACCACTGCGAAATGCCTCCATATTCATTGCAATATTATTTAGAAAAATTGGTGTTGTTATTCCTGCCAATAGATTTGGACCATGGATACCTAACGTCCACAAACCAAGGGCTAACAACGTAAATACCAGTAAACCAGGAATCGTATTTAAACCGAACACGAACACCAGCGGTTTGAAAGTTGTGTTTTAATACCATTCAATTTAACACAGCTCTAAAACTTCAACTTGATATTGAGTTTACTAACTAACGTTTTAATACCATTCAATTTAACACAGCTCTAAAACTCCATTACTGTTCCAGCGCCTAAACCACCAGTTTTAATACCATTCAATTTAACACAGCTCTAAAACCATATTCATTATCATTAATCAAATCAGATTGTTTTAATACCATTCAATTTAACACAGCTCTAAAACGCGTTCCCCTTCGCTGGCGCGTCCTCTGAAGTTTTAATACCATTCAATTTAACACAGCTCTAAAACGCGTTATAAGGGTCATAACAGATAGCCTTAGTTTTAATACCATTCAATTTAACACAGCTCTAAAACAAAAGAAATATCTAGAAATAATAAAAGAAGGTTTTAATACCATTCAATTTAACACAGCTCTAAAACTGCTGCTCTATCTCTCTATCTAGTAAGCTAGTTTTAATACCATTCAATTTAACACAGCTCTAAAACCCGCCAGCGTTGAAATGAATAGAAATGAACGTTTTAATACCATTCAATTTAACACAGCTCTAAAACTTCTCGATGTAATCTGCTATCTCGTTAGTCGTTTTAATACCATTCAATTTAACACAGCTCTAAAACCCGTTTGCATAACCATGACCTTTTCCGATTGTTTTAATACCATTCAATTTAACACAGCTCTAAAACTATATATTAATTATACACCATAACATAGCAGTTTTAATACCATTCAATTTAACACAGCTCTAAAACTAGTGAACCACATAGTGCAATAGAAAAGTAGTTTTAATACCATTCAATTTAACACAGCTCTAAAACAAGTCGGTTATATGTTCGGTAAAGAGATAGGTTTTAATACCATTCAATTTAACACAGCTCTAAAACTTGTTTTTTGCGCTTCTTTGGTAGGCGCTGGTTTTAATACCATTCAATTTAACACAGCTCTAAAACCTAGTACCATTTGAAAAGGTTACACTGTCTGTTTTAATACCATTCAATTTAACACAGCTCTAAAACGCCCGATTATTAGAACAACACAAAAAAGATGTTTTAATACCATTCAATTTAACACAGCTCTAAAACCACGAAAGCGGAGGTGACGCGTTTGAACAAGTTTTAATACCATTCAATTTAACACAGCTCTAAAACACGATACCGCCTTTTGCGTAACCGTCCATTGTTTTAATACCATTCAATTTAACACAGCTCTAAAACAAAACAAATGGCCTGCGCGTTTTATTCCAAGTTTTAATACCATTCAATTTAACACAGCTCTAAAACCTTCAATGATATAGAAAAGATTAGACAACGGGTTTTAATACCATTCAATTTAACACAGCTCTAAAACCCCAGTCTTCTACTTTGTCAAAAAGACTGTGTTTTAATACCATTCAATTTAACACAGCTCTAAAACTTTCACTGTTTTAATCATCTTAGAAACTTTAGTTTTAATACCATTCAATTTAACACAGCTCTAAAACACGAACAAGCAAATGATTACACAGAGGGTGGTTTTAATACCATTCAATTTAACACAGCTCTAAAACCTCAAATGCGTCGATTTTGTCATTGCTGTTCTCGTTGCGCGATTCAAAATTGAATGGTATTACCGCCAAAATTCGACGTAATCCTCATCGATATGTAACGTTTTTTCGTACATTAGTGCTTTTTGGTGGTACTGTGGCTCGATTACCAACAATTTCACTTGGTGATACAATGCATATTTATAAATTTCAACTAGTTCGTTCGCGTTAAAATAACAGCGAATGTTATTTAGCACTAGTACCCGCACCAATACTAATTCGGCAATTACATCAATAATCGCTAACAGACGTTGGAACATCGTCGTTTCTTCGATATCAATGCGCAAATTAAACATTTTAAAAATGGTTGCCAGACTCGTCGCATCATCCACTGTTAATTCAATTGCACACTCGGTTAGTTGGTCAGTAATCAAACTTCTTAGTTCAACTATTTTTTGATCGATAACATCAGTTTCCTTACTTATATGATACCGCTTTTCAAGCTGTTTGTAAATTTTAGTAACCAAGGTGCGCTGCTTAAAGTCAAACCCAAACACATCGGTAATGAGTAGCAGTTCTTTGGCTAAGACTAGCCGTTCGCCCGCTTCATACAATTGAATTTCAATCGGAGCTGGTTCGTCGTTAAGTGTTTGGACGAAACTCTCAATTATTTCACGATAAAAACGCTGATTCTCAATTGCCAGAATAACGACACTTTCGTCATCAAACGCAAGCGAATGTTCCAATTGGAAGATTTCAAGGTTCAAAAAATCACCAACCGTTTCTCATTAGCTACGACGTGGTCTTGCTCTTTTCCAACCATTAAGTCGATAGCAGCATATTGTTTTTCAGTGACTGTCAGCACTTGCACTAACCCTTTCGTCGGACAAGCTTTCTTGATGCGCTTGCGCAATAAATTGGCCGCTGTGCCATTTAGTACGAGCTTAGCATAAACAGATTGTTGCACCATGATAAAGCCTTCTTGGATTAAAAATTTTCGAAAATGACGATAGGCTCTTTTTTCTTCGGTTGTTTCAATCGGTAGGTCAAAAAAGACAATCAGTCGCATAAAGCGATAACTACTCATGTTGGAAAACAAGCTGTTTTATTTGATTCGCATCCGCTGTCTCAATCGCTTTAAAGACGCTTTTTAAGTAGATTTGAATCGCTAAACTAACAAAATGGCTTTGCTGTTGAATGATGACCTTGTCATTCAGCAGGTTCACAAGACCCATTTTATATGATTGATCGAACACTTGCGCTTGATTGTGATAAACAAAGGCATCGACCAACGGCCGAAACGGCTCCATCAAATCCGATGACAAATTGAAGAAATTAAATTGATTCGTATGCTTTAAACCTATTTGTGTTAAGTACCCTTGACTCACAATTTCTTTATTAAAACTTGATAATAATATCGTATAGCCGTAATTTAACGCTGCATTGATTGAACCAGGCTCATCACGCGTAAATTTTTTACCGAATAACGCATTGAAATATACTTTAGCCGCATGACCCTCACGATTTGTTTCATCATAGAGTTGTAAATCTTGCACGTATTGCTGCAACTTATCTGCTTCTGGTAATGCTAGTTGTGCTAATAATAGTTGTTGCTGCTCAATTTTAGCTTTAATAACAGCTGTCCAGATTACTCGTTGCACCGCTTGCGGCCACGCAACTTGTTCTTTAATTTTCTTACTCGTGTTATGGGCACCATAATAGGGAACCAACTCACTTTCAGGCTGTCGTTTTTCATCGCAAAAGATGACCTTCACCTTTTTCTTCATCAGCTCCGAAATTAAATATGCTGTTATGACTGTTCGTGTAGAATCGATTAGCAATGTATGTATTTCAGACAAATGAATCATTTGCTGTTGCTCACCTCGGATAACTAAATACCCGTTTTTATAGGATAACTTCACATGCTTGGTAATGACTACCGTACGCCAACTCATAACATCCCTTCTTTCGATTAACTAAAATCCTCAATTGATTGATATAAGCCTGTAATGGACTGGTTGATTATTTTCAGGTTATTCGAGATTGGTACATTGCCTAACCGTCCTTCTCGCTCTGTCAGACCAAGCAGTTTTAAATTACCATTTGTGGCATTCGCACGCATTACTTTGATGATTTCTTCGATGATGATGACTTTTTCATTGAAGGTACACACGTTAAATCGCTCCGCGGCCGCTGTCAGTTTAACTGCGACATTTTTGAATATCTTGAAATCAGAGGTTATTTTTAACAGCAGTTCGTCAAAAACGACGGTTAAATCACTGCTGCGGTACTGCTCCAAAAAGCTTGCTTCGGCTGCTTGTTTTGCACTTATTAGATAGATGATTTGTGCCGCTGCTTCGCTAACAACTAATTGACGCGCATTATGACGTTCCGTCGGTCCTGCCACATAAAGGGCACAGTTGTCATTTTGAATTAATTGATATTTTAAAACCCGCTCTTTTAGTATTTGACATGGCCCACCGATACAATCTGTCACATAGGCTTGTAAAGTCGTTTGACCCGTATCAATCAATACTTTCGTAGCCATCGGAATCCCTAACAAACGACGCTTTTGTTTATTTTTCACAGGATATTCAATCAAACTATAAAAGGCATAATTAACATTTGTGTAACCACCATAGAGTGATACCCCTAAATTTTTCTTTAATGGAATCGTTTTATCCGCTGCTTTTAACGCCGGATAAATCGTCTCTTTAAATAACATCCCCGACTGTTCTTCCACTTTTCGAACAATATTACATTGTTTAAAATTGAGGGTTCGTCTCACTTTGGCAATGTCGGTTTCAGGGTTCCAAAACAATTCACCTGTTTCATGATTGAATGTCGGTTTCGCCAAACTTTCAACAATGAAAGAAAATTTCGGCTTCGTCGTTGTTTTACGCAAATCGGCCAAGTACTTATTATAGCCTTCGTAAACAAATTCCATTTCTAATTTAGGGTATTTCGACATGATATACGTACCGATAAAGCTTACTAAATAAGCATCTTGCGCATGGTGATAATCATTCACATTACGATTTTTGATAAAGTTAAATTTATGTCGTAAATCGCTCACTAGCCCTGCCTTAATTGCCACAACCTTCGTATCTGTTTGGTACTCTTTTTGCAACAACTGAGTCACATGCTTCGTGATTTGTCGTGTTTCGACCAATTGCCGTGCCACAAAACCTTCTTTATCTCGATCAGTGATTTTAGTGCGTGTTAAATTACGGAATTTCTTTTCACCAATTAAGCCAGCGCGTTTCAGTTGTTCCCAACGGGTGCGATTTTTAGTAATCACAGTGGAATCTAATAATAAGTCGGCACCCTTTCGTTGGTTTTCACTCCGTTTGACCAACGCTAAATTTTCGATACTGTTATCTTTTATATAACTTTGCGGTAATATATGGTCAACTTCATACGAAGATAGGTCGTTAATCTGTAATGTCTCACCCGTATACATACATTTACCATTTTGAATGAAATAAAGAAATAACCGTTGTTGACTGATGTTTTTGCGATGCTCTCTCAATTCGGCTAACAGCTCTTTATTAAACGCATCTGTTTCAATTTTTAGTTTAGCAAAGGCTTTTTCGATGAATTTATCACGTGTGTTTGTCCGTTTTGATTGTTCATCCGAACGAGCAAATTCAATAAAGATGTTTTTAGCTGGTCGTTTTTTTACTTTCTCAAGTTCCTTAACGATTTTAATGGCTTGCCAAATTGCCTTCTTATTTGCAGGTGATGTTGCCAATTCATCAATGACTTCTTTCGAAAGGCCACGTGTTTCTCCCTCAAATTGCTCATCAATAATCGTTTGGAAACCGTAGTCTTTCTGACGTAGCACCTGCATTAAATTGTCATTCGTTTGCCATAATAAAGCGAGCAATGACTGTGGTTCATTATCGACTAATGGTGCCGCAACTTTAATCTCTGTCAATAATTTTCGTGACAATCGTCCCCAACCTCTTAAACGTAAATTGGCCAGCTCCGTCACTTGTTTTGCTGTCAGTTGCGGATAAGCTTCCAACTTACGGCGCATTATCTTTTTATCTTCAAAAACGGTTGACCAGTAGATGATTTGTTCCACCATTGCTTGATTCTCTGGCTGATTCACAAATTCAGCACCTAAAATAGACTGTAAACGGTGGTAAGCCGTTAATGATGTCGCAAATTCAGTTTCTTTTTGCGTGCCTTGAATTGTTGCTACCGTAAGATGCTCATGCTCCGCCAACCATTTTTTTAATTGTTTATGGGTCACTTTTTGCTTATGCATAAAGAGGCATTCATAAATGCGCTGTTTTAAAGCAACATCAAGTGGTCGATTATCTAAGCGGATTTTATTCAACTCATTTAAAACTTCAAATTTGGCGTAAACCAAGGAGTTCTTTGGCAAGACGTCTTCGTGTAATAAATAGGTGCATTTATTTGTCATGCGTTTAATGAAAGCTTCCGATGACGCATCAATATCAACCATTTCTTCAAAGTTAAACGGTGTGATTTTACCGACTTGTTTACGAATCATCCATGCAAATTGACTATCTTTTTCATCCGCTAGTGGACCGACATAATAAGGAATTCTAAAAGTCAGTAACTTTTGAATGTTAGCTGCTTGCTCTCGTAAAAACGGATAAAATTGGCCTTGATTTTCTAGTATGGCTAACAATTCTTGCTGATGGACTTGAAAAGGAATCGCACCATTGCCGCGATGACGTTGAACTTCCATAAAGTCATCTACATCGATATCAGCGAGGAGTTGTTGAGCAACATCATTTCCCGCGAAGCGATTGTGTTCGAGTAAACCTTTGGCTCTTTTTAAGAAATCTTCTTTTAAATTCGTATTTTTGATATAATTCGCATAGCTCGTTTCAAATAGTTGACGCTCTTTCATGGTGACATCGTCTTGGCGTAGAAGCGTTTTAACTGCTGCCAAATCGGCAGCATGTTTATGATAGGTAGCGACTTTAGCTGCACTCACATTGTTTTTGCCTTTCATAATCTCATGTAAAACAATACTACTATAAATGTATTGCGCCTTCTCAACGATACTAAACTGTTCTTCATCCAATACATCATTAAGCTCTGCTAATTTAACATCAATGTCCTCAGCAGCCATGGTAACATCTTTGCCTACTTCAAGAAAACTGTCGTTATCAAATAAGATAGCGATATTAGCTTTTAATCCAACAATGAGATTAAACAGCTGTGTGAGACGTTTCTTGGATTCTTTAATGGCTCCAGTTAACGACACGCAGTCTCTCACCTTAGTACTTTTATTTCGCTGATTATCTGTTAAAATTGCTGAAAGACTCGCAATATTGACGTCATCGAGCAAATAATTATCAATCAAGCGGAATTTCGCTTGTAGGTCTCGCAAATCATCACCCACTTGACTACCCTTCATTGTAAATGTTTGTTGTTCATAAACAAAATGACCTCGGTATTTGATAATATGATGTAATGCAAGGTAAATCTCACGGATATCTGCCGCTTCAGTAGTAGTCATTAAATGTTGGCGCAAATGATAAATAGTCGGGAATTTTTGATAATAATCGACATCACTATAAGATTCATCTTGAAAAAGGAGCGATCCCTTATATGTTTTTTGATTGTCTTTAGGTGATAAAAAGGCTTCTTTTAGACGAATAAAGAAAGATGGATCTGTTTGTAAAATGTCTGCTTCGAATAAATCTTCTAATAATTGCAAACGGAATTTACGATGACGTAAACGGCGACGTGTACTTCTATAGCCACGTCGTTCGGCAGCGGCTTGCCCTTCTTCGAACAATGACACACCCCATAAATTCTTTTTCTTAGCCTGTAGTAACTCGTTATCGTTACTAGCCGTTACTGCCCACCCAACACTGGCAACGCCAATATCCAATCCGATATTATAGTCTGTATTTTTGTTTTCATTCGTCATTTTCATCCCTCTTTCAGTTAGTATGTTGACATTTTGTCAGCCTCGTTATACAATTAACTTGTATCATTCATTCAATTGATACCATTCAATTTAACACAGCGAGTTAAAATAAACATTTTTGTTTAGCGTCTTTCATTAGATGACCTGCCATCAGGTCTTTTTTTTTGCGTTTTTTTAGTAAGCCCTTACATTTTTATCATACCGCGACTTTCGCTTACTGTCACCATTTTTTCATGTAATATATTGTTGATTAAATAAAAAAGAGACTTCATCTCTAAAATTGCAGACAAAGTCCATCAATTTGTATTTTCTTTGTTTTTCACCGATTCAATCAATTAATGCTGTTTTCATCAAACGTTTTATTTCCGAAGACTCTATTCCGGTTAACACACTTATCTCTTCATTTGACATTCCCTTCGTGCGCATTCGGTGGATTATTTTCATTTGATTCTGTCTTTCTCCTCTTTCAATTCCTCTTTCAATTCCTCTTTCTTCTGCATCTGCCATAAAGGCCTCTTGAATATCTCGTGCTTTTTGTGTTGCATCTACCATCGTTCGCTCCTCCTTCGATAGGTTTTGATACTGTGCTAAATGACAAGCCTGCTGTAAATAAGGCGGTGCCTGCTTAGAAACAACGCCCGTTTTAAAATAGCGTCTCCACTCATTAATGACCGAACGCTGATGTGGTTGTCGCTTTGCTAATTCAAAAAAAGTTAGCGCTATTGGCGGCTGCGCCCCGGACCTTTGGTATGGCAAATTAGCCGCTTTATTATATAACTCAAAGTGCTGGAGTACGCCTTCACTTTGAGGAAACAAAATAAAATCAATGATGTTGATGCCAAAAACAGGTGTTAAGCTACGGTATTTATTACCCACTGTTTGTTTACTGTAATTGGCAATGTAGGTTTCGAGCGCATAATAAAGCACTCTTTCTTTGAAAAACTGATGTTGCTGTAACTGCACTTCAATCGTGACCACACTGCCATCACTTAGTTCCGCTTTAAGATCAACCTCGGTGTCTTGAAGCTTATGTGTGGCGTGATCCTTATAAAAAGTATCAATGGCATACGGTGTCGTAATCGTTACGGTCTCAATCGGCAGACCAAGGACATCAGTTATCAAGCCTTTTAAAACGTTTTCATTTCCTGACGATGCAAACACCTTCTTGAATAATAAGTCGTTCGTCGGTAAGTATTGCTTGGGTATCAAGCCCTCACTCCCTTCCTCAAACGGTTATTGCCCTTCTTATTTCACCGTAACATTTTTTGAATCAAGGCTCAACTGATTTGATGCTCCACAAAAAAGCATCGCCCAAACTGCGGGCGATGCTTGCTTCACTTGACTATTAACTCGTTATCTTTTCGCTAACCGCGCTCGCAAGGCTGGATCACTAGCATAAATATATAAGCCATGAATCCCCCGCTTCATTAAAACGTTAATTGAATTAAGGATGATTTGTTCTTTAATCGCTTCGACATCGGCAAATCCTTCTTTACCACTAAAGGCACCTGTATCAGCATAATGAGCCGTGATGATTTTTAGAGCGCCTGTTTCTTCATCATATGAAACAGACGGACCTAAAATAACGCCGACATAGTTCAAATCAAAGCCTTGAACTGTATAAATAGAGCCCACTTCATTAATCGATGTGTTTCTTTCGGCCCAGGTTTCTTTATCGACGATGTTCCATGGTAATTTAAAGGCACCTTCTTCAACGTAATAGGTTGCACCATCTTTTTTATGTTGATAATCAAACGTAGAAACCATTCGAGCTAAACCACCGGCTCCATTTTTTTCTTTGATTCGTTCAAACAGCTGCTGTGCATCATTAAATACTTTGAAGTCAAAATTTTCATCAGTTGGTAATGGCAATATTTCACGCTTAACAAAGGCATCAATCCAATTTATAACAGTATCATTTGCCTTCATCCGAAATTGATTTTTCAAGACATACGGGGCTTCAGTCGTATAATCAACGTTCAACTGAGCTAACTTTGTATCATCCCAATAGCTTTTTAATTTAAGTACTTGTTTATCGTCATAGACAACGATGGTAATTTTACTATGTTTGATTATTTCTTCTAATTGATTTTGTTCTTGAAAGCCATTAAAACGGTCCGGCCGCGATAACAGTAAATGGGCTTCATCAACTAGGACAATATCAGCCTTAGTTTGATGCTGTTTCATTTCATTAATAAAGGTCGTTGGTTTTTTGAAATTGTTTTTCTTTAAACTCTTTACTTGGGAGGCGATTTTCAAGTAGGTCTTTAACATCTCCCCATGATTAACGAGTAACCGGTTAGTCGTCTGATAAAGGGGTGAATTTTTTGTTTGTGACAACTCTTGCAATTGGTTAAAAACGGCACTTAAAATAATACTTTTTCCAACACCCGCTTCACCTTTAATAAAAAACACAAACGGTTTAGCATCATTAATATGCGTTTCACAGCGTTCAATAATAGTCGTTTTTAATTCGAGTTGCTCGGTTGAGAGTTGTTTAAACGGTGATAACTTATAAATATCTTTATTTTCAATTTGATCGGCACTATGATTTACAAAACCGGCCTGTAATAATTTGCGCCAAATATCACTAAAAACAATATCATCAAAAAAATTTTTATTGTAGTAATTATGGGTGACACTCTGAGCCGTTTGACTTTTATTTTGCAGGAGGTACTTTTCATCCGCTAAGAAATAATTAATTAGCTTCGTTTCGATATTATAAGTAGCAGATTGATTAAAGGCTTGATGACTGAGAACACGGACATCGACTAACTGTTTACGCGCAGGGTTTTTCAAATGCTGTTTAATCCGATTTTTAAGGGCGACTGTTTCTCCGATGTACACTTCTTTTTGGTTATTCAGTAAATAAACGGTGGGATAATCGACTATCAATTCATCCGAAATCGTCGCTAAGGCCGTTTCTTGAAATGAAAACTGTTTGATTTGCACTTCTGTCATGCTCGTTCACCTCATTTTAGTAGATAACTTAAGTATAACGGTTGTTTCAAACGTTGCCTAGTCCACCACGACTTTTTAACCGCTAGTTACTCGCCTCCAATCGACATAAACAGGTATACTAATGGATGGAAGGAGGTGATAAAAATATTCCATGTTGCCCTTTATGCCACTCATTTGACAACCTCTCTCACGATTGAAACGATGCTTCAACAATGCTCGCACAAGACCTTTACTATCCACAGTTATAACAAAGCCGCTAAACTACGTAAACACCTCACAACAACTCGTTTTGATTGTTTCATTATCGTAACCACTGAACAACTCCCTCAGACACACGCCTTAGTAACAACCATTCGATCCCATGATCAGACCGTTCCGGTTCTCTTTGTCGTCTCTTCAGTCCATCAATTACCAACATTACTCTCTTTTCAGCCGTTCGATTGCCTCTTAACTCCTTTAACAACGGTTCCTTTTGTTGCAGTTATTAAGCGCCTGCTCCACTTTTTAAATCAGTCCGAACGCTACTTTCGTTTCAACGAGCACCATGTACAGCAACGACTGCCCTTATCCGATATTCTTTATTTCGAAAAAAACCGTCGTTTAGTCATCATTGTGACGGATAGTGAGAGCTACTCGACCTATTTAACAACGGCCGCAGTCAAGCAACAGCTTGACAATCAGTTTGTTCAAATTCATCGGTCGTATATAATTAATAGTCGCTCTGTGTTGACCTATAATGCGACAACGGTCACCCTCAAAGATGCTCATCATGAAAAAATCAGCTTACCGCTTGGTCGCACCTTCAAACAGCACGCATTGCAACAGTTAAGGCACCAACGGTTTTAAAAACAAAAAAACACACCTTTGTATGGAGAGAAGGTGTGTTACATATGCATATGAAGAGTGTTAATACGGGAGTTGCCAATACTAATTAGTGTCGCACCACAGCTGTGCAAAAACCACTACGAGCTTACCGTTAAACAGAAGGCGATGATGAGTGCAATGCCGAAAAATTAGCTCGTGGCGATTGCGGTTACATTCGCAAACGCAAAGATGGCGAGAATGAGGTGTGGCATAAATGCAACAGTCATCACTTGCAACAGTTTTATCGCTAACAGTTCTAAGATAGTTGTGGCCAACGTTCCAGCGAAAAACCGGGCAGTGATAGTCAACAGCTGACTGTTAATTGGGAACATTTTTTTTCGTGACACAGGTCATAAAAAAATGTGTGTACGTGCGGTTCCAACATAGTGGCTCACCAATTCCTTGCGAGCAATTACCGCACCATAAACAGCGACAAATGCTATAGTAATCGTTGTTGCCAACGAAAAAACACCTCGAAATGCGTTTGAATTGAATCGGTTCGTTCATAAAAACCAACCACGGCAAAAAAGCGAAAAAAGCGAGGGACAGCCGGCACTCATCAGGCTAACGCTCAACAAATGATGCCGAATCAGACGGTATTCACAGCGAACGATACTCAATCGAGTGACGCTTCGTTGCATCGTAATACCCCATTCTTCCCGTCGGATACGTGTCACGAATATCGGTCAGTGAACGATTTGCTGATACATGCCCACAAAAAAACTGCTGGAGTTCGGCCTAGGCATGACTACTGACAAGTGTTAGGTGTGACCGGGCTGTTTGGTTGATTCGCCTAATTAACAACAGACTGCCATCCGGATTAAGGCCATTAAATGGTTCATCAAACATGAGTAATTTGCTTGAGTAAAGTTGTTTTTTCTGCCCCGTTAACGCTAACACTTCACCGGCTTCAAAGGAGATACGCAGCTGATTATTTGTTAGTGTTTTTGCATCTGCGTATTGCTTAGAAATGTTTTTAAGGGTTAATGTTTGTATCATTTCGCCTCCCTTGTTTATCATACTGACGTCTGACATATTTACTAATAAAATAGGCAAGCAGGATTACACCTGCCAGCATCACACTAATCCAGGAGTTGGCACTCCCGGTCGTTTTTTGATTCAATTGATTGGCCGCGGCTGCTGTCAATTCAAATGTTTCATTAAACTGCCATTCCCCCTTCGTTCGATGTGTCACTGTGAGGTCAACCTGATAGCGTCCTGGTCGATAACGGCCATTGAGTTTAATCGGGTATTGCATCGCTGTTTCTGGTGTCAAATCCCATTGGCTCGTTTGACTATCCATCCGATCACCCTGTTTGTTTTTTATCACTGCTGCAAACGTTACCTCTTTTAAAAAATTAGCGTCTTGATTAACAAGGGTTAGATCAACTGATCCTCGGTTATTTTTCAAGGGTGTAACAGTTACATCTGTTACAGCCAATTGTGGCACTGGTCGGTGGTCATCGTTCCCCCTAATAATCAGCGGTAAATTGTATGAGACGCTATGACTAATCCCCTCGCTTCGTGTCTCCGCTTGCTTAGCAACATGAATGCCACCCATGAGAATACCATTAAAATCAGCCGCACCGAAGCTGATTTTCCCCATTACTGCAACACTGCTTTTCCCTTCAACGACGACGGTTTCAGGTAGCTTAATCAAATCCGTTAACTTGTAACGTGTTTGCGCAGCTTCTGGACGACTATCAGCATAATCAATGACACCATTCCGATTCGTACGTGCCTTATTTAGTTGTAGCGTATAAGTCGTTTTGACGTTTGTTTTATTGGTAATGCGGACACCAAACTCAGCTGTTTGCTTTGGTGTCCAACGAATATCAAAAAAATGTTCGACCCCTTCCGTTTGATATGCTGGTAATAAGGGACTAACCGCATACTCTCCGACTTGTTCTGCCCTCACTGCTGTTGTCTTAAAAAAGAGAGCTAACAGCAACACGACTGTTAACCCCGTTAGTATTTTTTTCATTTGTAACTCCTTCCAAACCGCTGCCACTATTTTGCGCCTATTCTGCAATATCTTTCGTTGTTGCATTTGTTAGCTGCCATTTAACAAGTGTTTGGAAAACCTTTGTTTCATTCACGTTTGTGTAAACGAGTTGAGCTCCCACTTTTTCTTTGTTTTCACCAATGATGTTTGTTGGTTTTGACAACACAGTCACTGCTGTTTCGGACAGTTCAACACCGCCTACTTTTAATGATCGTTTGGCATCGGTATCCCCGAGTTGGGCAGTCAGTGTAAATCCTGTCGTTGTTCCAGTGAAATCGGTCACCGTAAAGGCAATATCTTTCGTTCCAAAATCGATTTTATCACCGAGTGGCTGTGTTCCAAAATCTGTTTTTTCATCCATCGCCAGTATTAAATCGCCTTTAGTCACCTGAGCATCAATTGTTGTGTTGCCCGTTAAAACATCATCTGCGTGTACGTTAACTGCACCTGCTGTCATCAGCGTAAGCAGTGCTAATGAGCCTATTAGTGGATAAAACGCTTGTTTAGTTGTCATTGTCAACACTCCTATTCCGTAATATTTGTAATGACTTGCGGTTGTAGTTGCCATTGTAGTTGTGTTAAATATGTTCCGGCACTTGCCTCTGAAAAGACAGTTACACTTGTAACCAATGTGAGGACTTCTTTCACTGTTGGTCGTACTTGATCATACACAAGTGTATTTACATGTGAAATTGGTTGTTCATTAATAGTTACTTGAAAAGGCTGCCGTTCAGTCGGTATCGACAACTCTTTAACTAACAACTGCCAGCCAGATTTAATGCCGCGATAATCCGTCACAGTCGTTGTGATGGCTTGTGGTCTAACTGTTTGTTGGTTGCCGTTTAACGTCAATTCAAACGGAACATCATTCGGTTGCGACAGGCTAAATTCTCCCGGGCTAGTTGCTGCTTGAATCCGTGTCGAATCAGACACTGAAGCGGTTAGTGGATAAGCACTTAGCACTATCATTAAAGCTGTTACTACTCCGATTTCAAGTTGATGCCGTTGCTTGTTTGAGATGCACACAACGATGCAAACGGCCGCGATGAAACATAGTAACGGTTGCCAACCCAACGTGATGTCACCTAAGGCTGGCAACTGATCAAGCTCAATTTCTGCAGGATGTAACACGAGTAGCACCTCTGATTGGTGGGCACTGCCTTTGAGAGCGGTTGCCAAAATAAATATACCGCTTATTATTGGTAGCTTGAACATGTGTCGTTTCAAGAAAGTCATTACTCTGTCACCGCCCTAATTGAAGGACTGAGCATCCACTCAATTACACCTGAATCTGTCCGTAATTGCGTGGTTGCTTGATAGTTCACATAAACAAAATCAACTGTAGCTAATTGATCACTTACGACTTGCGAGCCTCGGCCGTCACTAATTAACACTGCACCATCCGCGAATGATTGATCACGGATAAATAAATAACGCTCGAATTGAGTTGCATTTACTAAAGCGGCTTGTAATTGCCAGCCTTTATCACCTTCGTCACTCACAGCTACTTTATTTTCTTTTTTCCAATATAGGTTCGTCATCGTTTCTCCTAAGTTAACATTGCCAAAAGCTTGTGACGGAGCCACTGTTAATATGAGATCACGTTCTTTTACCTTCACCTCGACAGCTTTTATCACAAGCTGACCACTCATATTTGTCAAACCATAATAGACCTGATACGTCCCGGCACGTGACATATCAACCGGTTTCTGATCATTCATCCAACTCATCTCAGCTGCAAAAGCTAATGCTCGATTATCTTCATCGGTCGCACTTACAAAGCCTTTAATCGCTTCATACGTTTCGCCAACATAATAGCTCGTATTTTTCGCTTCAATCGCTGTATAGTCTTTTTTAATCGTGATTGTTTTAGGATCGCTGTACACCCATTTAGAGGTTGCATCCTGAATTACAATCCGCACTTGATGACTGCCAGGTTGTGTCGTATCGAGTTCTTTTGTCAGCACATTATTGATGTAGTAATAGTTGATGCCTTCTGCTTTTAATGGTGTGCCATCTTTATTCGTGACTGTGTCAAACGGTGCATTCGCATCGAACGATTGACCTTGGTACAGCTCAATATCTTTTAAAACCGCCGTTGTTTGATCCGGCTTAACCGTTACCCTGGCTGTTTCACTATAACGCCAAGCATTCGTAGCATCTTGAATCACAATGCGAACATCATGTTTACCAGGAACAGATGTATCGATTTCTTTCGTCAGTTGATTGTTGACATAGTAATAGTGAATATTTTCCGCTTTAAGTGGTTCACCATCTTTATTCGTTACATTAAGAAACGGCGCATTCGCATTATATGCTTGGCCTTGATACAGTGAAACATCTTGTAATAGAACCGCTGTTTGGTCAGCGATGATGTCAACAAAATAAACCTTGGTGTATTCTTTTGGAACGCCTTGGTACAGGTAATGATACGTTAATACTTGCCGGTATTTCCCTGGTTTACTCGTATTTATTGTACCGCTAATCGTCATCGTTTTTGAATCCCAATGAAGCGGCTTATTGTGTATATCAAACCCTCGCACATAATTGTCTTTTGGGTTATACGTTTGCTTTTGGTAGAGGGTTGTGTTCGTCGTTGTAATCAAAGGGGAACGTTGGACATTGATCGCATAAGTTTTTGACGCATTATACGACCAGTTCAAAAGAAAATATTGTAATATCGGGCTGTTGATTTGAAAGAAGGTTGTTTGCCAACTGAGGTCAGTCGGTATGTTTAGATGTGATGCCGTACTTGCGCGCATGCGTTCAATTTCAAGATTAAAACGAGCTTTATTTCCTAACAAACCGATGTTAGGCGCCTTTATTCGTGCCCCTTCTTCGGTTGGAAACTCCACCGATACCACTCTCACATCGTAAACGACCTTATCATGGTTAAAGGTAAATTCAACATTATTATGATAAGGAATTATCGTTGGAAAATACCGAAAGCCATAAAATAATAAATGCCACTCGTGCGAGATTGTCGCATGCACCGGTAATTCGACATATGCCTCCAGGATATCACCAACCGCAGGACCTAACACCTTATCAGCTGCTTCAATTACTAAATCTGTTGCATACGCTGCATCTAATTGCGGTTTTAAATGCTCAATAAAAGCAGCCTTTGTTAGTTCGGTTTCTTCAATTAATTCAATCAGTGCTTTCGGCTGCGCGGGCTGTGCAACACTTGTTGTTTTTGCTTGATCGACAGTAACAAGCTCGTCAGAATAAGTTGGTGTCAGGTCCTTTGCAGTGATGGGAACAGCTAATAACAGCATTAAAAACAGAGAGCTTAGCAATATCATCAGTGATTTCATTCCCATTCCCCCTTGTAGTAATCGCACCTTTCCTTATCATCATATACACACAATTGCTGTAATGGGCTCAAAATGTAACGAACAACATATACAATGTAACAAAAAACAAATATTCCACATCAACCGCCTTTTCGTGGTTTACATAATATTATTATGAAAGCTTTATTAATTCCGCAAAAAAAATATTCGCTCCCAAAACTTCATTTATTTTCGCTCATATTTTTGTTAATACGCTATTCACTTTAACTATCGTCTCAATCAAGCTCAACGTTCACTCCCTTTTTGAACGACAAAAAAGCAGCCATCCGCTGTTGCATAGCTGCTCTATCATCACTTCAGTTAAATCATAATAGTAAAGTTACCATTGAATACTTAGTGTATTTGAGCGAAGATCTAAAGTCATCTCGCCCCCAATATAAAACGGTACAGACGGTTCGGTATGTGATACATCCACATTTGTAATAACTAACGGTAGACGTTGACACCTTAGTTCTTCTTTAAAGATGCGTTCCAACACCGTCACCTCATTCAATTGGCTTCTCGGTTCAAACGTACCGATAACAAGCGCACGTGCCTGCTCAATATTGGTCGTCATCAATAAATGTTTCAAATCCATCATGAATTTAGCAGGCAAACTATTCGAGATTCCTTCCAGTACAACCACTTTATCCTCAAAATCAAGTGGAATAGACGTCCCGATTAAGGTGTTCAGACTCTCGAGATTCCCACCCACAGCAGTGCCACTTATTTGAGCGATGTTCGGGTTCCCAATCACACCCCACGGCAATGCTAGATGTTGTTCTTGTAGATGATCCTCGATGTACCAAAACCCATCATTAAAACTAGCTGCTTTTGAAAAAGTTAATGATTCTTGGCGTAAAGCGGCGATAAATTGGTCAGTCTGTGCTTTTGAATAATTTTGGTTACTGAATTTTGCAAAATCAATGCCATAAATCGATTTGATACCATGCAAGAAAAACAGGCCATTCAATAAACAGGTTAAATCACTTTTACCACATAAGCACTTATCGGTAGCTTTATCAAAATGAAGCAACTCATCTAACAGGAGATTGCTTGTGTAACCACCATAAAGTGACATCAAGATTGTCGTGTCTTTTTCCTGATTGAATTGGCGCAGCAGATTACGGTTACTTTCCTGTGTTATCACACCTAAATCAGTTGCTTTAAAGAGGTCTCGTTGTGGGATATTTACTTCAAAACCACCTTCATTTAATACTTCAAGCGCTTGGATAATAGCTGTTGTGCTAAGCGCTGCCCCCGTGTTTGCTGGACTCCACAATGTAATATGCTTCATTTATGTTCCCCTCACCTTTCTAGTATCAATTATACGCCTCGTACACGTAAAGATTAACACAGCTGTTGTTAAAAGAACACACATAAACACTTTAAATATATTTAAGGATAAAAAAACAAAAACGCCAGCTAAGCTGGCGTCAGATTGTAGATAAAGTCAAATTAAACTGCTTTTTTTCGAATTCGCTGACAGTGACTTTGTTTTCGCGATAATAAGGCCGAAGCTAAAAATTAACGATTGTTTGAATTTAAACTTTTTAAATAACTGTACACCATTTCAGCTTTTTTTGCGCCTGTGTTCAAGCTTAGTTGGTGGACTTGATGATTGCCTTCATAAATACCAATCTCATGATGATGGCTAAAAAAAGCAAACGGCTTTGAGCCGAATTTTCGTTTCAGTGCTGGCGCTTGATAGTCTAGTCCTTTTAGAGCAATCGTTTTATAGGTTACTCCAAAAAAACGATAGGCCAGCTGGTCCGGATAAATCGTTATATTCGCACCTAAACGATAAAGTTGCCATGCGAAAATAATGGCCGTAACAATCTTAAAACCACGACTTATTTCAGCCGGATTCAAATTAGTATAACTAACAAAAAAAACAAATAGTAGCAACGCAATTTGAATGTATTTTTGCTTACCGTATCGATATAATGTCATAAATCCTCCTATGAATCAAAAAGGAGCCGTTAAACGGCTCCAGATTGTAGACAATGTCTAATGAAACTTTTTTGTGAAAATAATTAATAGCTTTCAGATAGTTGAACGAGCAGACTTCACTTTTAGTTTAAAAGCTCATTAATTTTTGCGACAAGTTCAGCGACTTCAATTTCAAAGCTTTCGCCAGTTGCACGAACTTTAACTTCAACAACGCCTTCTGCTGCACGTTTACCGATTGTCACACGGACAGGTAAACCAATCAATTCACTATCAGCGAATTTAACACCAGGACGTTCTTTACGATCATCAATTAATGACGTTAAGTTGTTCTCTTTCAATAATTGTTCGATTTCTGTCGTTAATGCGGCTTGGGCTTCATCAGCTGGTTTAATTGGAATTAAATGCACGTGATATGGTGCCAATAATTTGTTCCAAACGAGGCCTTTATCATCTGCTGTTTGCTCGATGATGGCTGCCATTAAACGAGAAATCCCCAGACCATAGCACCCCATAATAAATGGTTGTTGGCGACCATTTTCATCTAAGTACGTCGCTTTCATTGCTTCAGAGTAGAGCGTGCCCAATTTGAAAATATGCCCCACTTCGATACCTTTAGCAAAGCTTAATGTGTTTTTACCATCCGGTGTTAAATCGCCTGCTTGTACCATCCGTAAGTCGGCAAAAGCTTCGACCGTAAAGTCAACACCATGATTCGCATTTTGGAAGTGGAAGTCTGACTCATTGGCACCCACTGTAGCATTAACGATATCTTGCACGTTATTATCAGCATAGATTTTCATTTCTGCTGGTGCATTAATCGGTCCGAGTGAACCATAATCTGCGCCCATAACTGTCATCGCAACTGTTTCGTCTGCTAAGGCAATTGTATCGAGATCTAGCATGTTTTTTAATTTAACATCGTTAAACTCATGATCGCCACGCACTAATACCATCACAACTTCATCGTCTGCTTGAACTAATAATGATTTAATCGTTTGTTCGATTGGCACATTTAGTCCTGCAACAACATCAGCAATAGATTTCATGCCTGGTGTAGCCACTTTTGTAAGGCTCTCTTTTGCTGCTGTTGAAGGCTTCGCTTCGTAGTACACCTCAGCCATTTCAACGTTGGCAGCATAGTCACTGTTTTTATCATACACGATAGTATCTTCGCCGACCTCAGCGATAACTTGGAATTCACGTGAGCCTTTACCACCAATTGCACCGGAATCAGCAATAACTGAACGCCATTGTAAACCACAGCGGTCGAGGATTTTACCATACGCTTTAGCCATATCATCAAAGGTTGCATCCAATGTTTCCGTTTCTGAGTGGAATGAGTACGCATCTTTCATTAAGAACTCACGGCCGCGGAGTAAGCCAAAACGTGGACGACGTTCGTCACGGAATTTTGTTTGAATTTGGAAGACAGTCAAGGGTAATTTTTTGTATGAATTAATATCATCGCGTAATAAGTCCGTCACCATTTCTTCATGCGTTGGTCCTAACGCAAAATCACGGTTGTGACGGTCTTTCATCTTCATTAAATCAGCGCCGTATTTATCCCAACGACCTGATTCTTTCCAAATTTCAGCTGGTTGTAAGACCGGCATTAACACTTCAGTCGCACCGATTTCAGCTAATTCTTCACGAACGATTGCTTCAATTTTATTTTTAACGTTTTGTGCAAGTGGCAAATATGAATAAATGCCACGAGCGCTTTGGCGAACATAGCCCGCACGAATTAGGTATTGATGGCTTTTTATCTCAGCGTCACTTGGGACTTCTTTTAAAGTCGGAATTAAAATGTTTGATTGTTTCATATTAGATTCTCCTCGATGTTCATTTTATTTGAAAAAGAAACGGGTAATGTCGTTCCATGTAACGAGCACCATCAATAACATTAGCAGTGCAAACCCAATTACAGTAACAAGACCTTCTTTTTTAGAGTCTAGCGGTTTACGGCGAACTGCTTCTACAATTAAGAAGAGTAAGCGCCCACCATCTAGCGCTGGTATTGGTAATAAGTTAATAATACCTAGGTTAATACTTAAGACGGCACCCCATTGCAAGAGCATAATTGCCCCATTGCTGACAACTGTTGCGGTGCTTTGGTAAATATAGACCGGTCCGCCAAGGCTATCTAATGAAAAGCCACCAGAGACCATGTTTTTAAGTGACACAAAAATTTGTTTAAACCAGAAAACAGTTTGATCAACACCATAGTTTAATTTCGCGCTAATCGTACTATCTTTTGGTGCCATTACACCAATTTGGCCCACTTTTTCGGTATCTTGTGTTACTTTCTTCGGTGTAATCGTAATATTTTTAACTTCCCCATCTCGTTCGAGTGAAAAAGCAAGTTCCTTTTGTGGATTTGCACGAACGATGGTTGTCATGTCTGTCCATGACTCGATTTTTTCACCATTAATTGTTTTAATAACATCATCTGCTTTAACACCAGCTATTGCTGCTGCTGAACCAGACTGAACCTCACCCATTCTCGCATCATCGGTCGGCACGCCACCAGAAGCGAAGGCAAACACGATGAACAGGAAGAATGCTAAAATAAAGTTGAAGAGTGGCCCCGCTGCAATGGTCATAAAACGATGCCACCATGATTTCGAGTTGAATTGACGGTCGAGCGGCGCAATCGCGCGTGTTGTATGACCATCTACCATCTCACAATTACGGGCAACGGGATAAGTGACTACGGTTTCGCTCTCATCGCCTAAGACGATTCCACGAACAAATAGGTCCTTTTCTAAATCCGCAGCTGCGACTTCAATCGGTTCAATGTTTGGATATTTATCAAGGTTGGATGTCATAATTTGACTTACTTCGCCAGCCTCATTAAACATTAAACCCACGCGATAACCTGGCGTTAAGACAACGGGTTCGTCATCTTGCCCCGCCATTTGCACGTAGCCCCCTAACGGAAGTAAGCGTACAGTATACAATGTTTCTTTTTTCTTATATGAGAATATTTTCGGACCGAAGCCGATGGCAAACTCTCGTACCAAAATCCCTGCATTTTTAGCAAAGAGGAAATGGCCGAGTTCATGGAAGAACACAAGTAAGCCAAAGACAACGATAAATGCTAGTATATTTTCCATTTGTCACTCCTTCTGATTAGCAATGCTTCTGCACCGCGCGATCGAATCTAAATTTAAGGTCATTCGTTTACAGGTAACGGATGTACATCGTGTTGTTGCGAATTATGCAGCTGCTACAGTTATTCCCCTAACGTTCCCCCTATTTAGAGTCATTTCTCCTCGTGCTTACATAAATTGTAAAATAATCATCATTGGGAACACAAATAACCAACTATCAAAGCGATCATATAAACCACCGTGTCCTGGTAAAATCTTACCCGAATCTTTAACGTCACAATAACGTTTAACGGCTGACTCGACTAAGTCCCCACATTGACCGACAATCGATAAGACAATCGTACCGATAATAATATGAATCAGGCCGACATCGATTGGAAAAATCAATGTATAAGCAACTGCTACGATCGTCGCAATTAGGGTTCCGCCAATTGATCCTTCAATTGTTTTATTCGGTGAAATTGTCGGTGCTAATTTAGTTTTACCAAATTTTCGTCCGACAAAGTAAGCAAAACTATCGGTTAAAATAACGATTAAAATCGCAAATACAATCAGGTTTAAACTCTCGTTTCGAATCGTCAAAAACGAACGGAAACCAGCTGCGATATATAACGTTAAAATAATCCCTAAGGCAGCTTGCGCAACATTGACCTTATCAGCAGATAAGACACTTGCAGTTAAGTTTAGCATCACGATAACGGACACAATTAAGATGAAACTAATGTTATAATCTGCTAAATATGTCACAGCTTCATTTGGCAATAAGATAACCCAGCCTAATAAAAAGAGCAGGATACTATCGATTGCAACCAGAGAGCGTTTTTGCATGCGAATCACTTCGCCAATGGCAATCGTTGTAATAATGTACATCAAGGCTTGAAAGGCGTTCCCACCAATGACAAGAAATGGTACAAATACAGCTAATGCCACGATTGCTGTAATAATACGTGTTTTCATTTTATTGTTCACACTCCACTTTTTTTACTTTGAAATGCCGCCAAAGCGACGTGTACGGTGTTGATATGTTGCCACGGCCTCTGTCAAATCGGCTGCATTAAAATCAGGCCAATGTTTGTCGACGAAGTAAAATTCGCTGTAAGCAATTTGCCAGAGCATAAAATTACTGACGCGCATTTCACCACTCGTGCGGATTAATAAATCCGGTTCGGGATAAGAAGATGTCATTAAATGCGCTGCTAGTCTTTCCTCTGTTAACTGTTCGACTGTCCCATTTTCAGCGAGCAACTCACGCATTGCTGACTGCGCTGCTGAGATTATCTCAGCACGACCGCCATAATTTAAGGCGAAGTTCAACACGAGTCCGGTATTATTTTTAGTTGTTTCCATTGCTTGTTTTACCACATTTTGCGTTTGCAGTGGTAAGGCGTCATGATACCCCATGACATTGACACGAACGTTTTCAGCCATTAATTCAGGCATAAATGTATCAAAAAAATCGACGGGTAATTTCATTAAAAATTGGACTTCATCGGTTGGACGTTTCCAATTTTCAGTTGAAAAGGCATATAAGGTTAACACCTCGACACCAAGTTTACTCGCTGCCATCGTAATTTTTTTCACGGTGTCCATGCCCTCTTTATGACCTGCAATTCGGGGTAACAAACGTTTGTTTGCCCAACGACCGTTTCCGTCCATAATAATTGCGATGTGTTGCGGTATCTTGTCTGTCGTTAGCTGTTGAGGTAAGGCTTTCGTTCCGTTTGTTTTTTTAAATAGTTTATTAAACATAGTTTATCCCCCACAAGGTTTTTATGCAAAACCTAACTTATTGTTCTCGTTAATCATACCAAAATAAGACGTATGATGCATGATTTAGTGGCGAAACTTAGCCAATTATTAGTGTTTTATCATAATCGGACCCGTTTTCTAATCAAATAGCCGACCAAACACCAAAGAACGAGTGGTGGATGGCCGGCTATGCGTTTTAACGTTAAACAGACATAATCTCTTCTTCTTTATCTTTTGTTATGCTGTCGATTTTTTTAATACTTGCATCCGTATATTTTTGAATATCATCTGATAATGAACGCAACTCATCCTCAGTAATACCGCCTGCTTTTTCGCCTTTTTTAAGCTCATCGTTCGCGTCACGACGGACGTTACGTACTGATACTTTTGCGTTTTCAGCTTCAGCTTTAACTTGTTTCGCTAAAACTTTACGACGTTCTTCAGTTAAGGCTGGAATTGTTAAACGAATGACTTCGCCATCGTTTGAAGGTGTTAAACCTAAATCTGAAGCGAAAATCGCACGTTCAATTTCAGTTAATGTGCCTTTATCAAATGGTGAGATGAGTAAGACGCGTGCTTCTGGTACTGAAATAGAAGCTAATTGATTTAAAGGTGTTTGCGCACCCCAGTATTCAACCGTAATACGGTCTAAGATTGATGTGTTGGCACGGCCAGCACGGATGTTTGCTAATTCACGTGTTAGCGCATTTTCTGCACCTGTCATACGCTCTTTTGCTGAGTTTAAAATTTCTTTTGACATTTTAATATTTCCCCCTAACAGTTGTTCCGATTTTTTCGCCCATAGCGGCACGTTTAATGTTACCATATTCGTTTAATGAGAATACGACTAATGGGATATCGTTGTCCATACTTAATGATGAGGCAGTTGTATCCATTACTTCAAGTCCACCCGAGATAATATCAAGGTATGATAATTCTTCGTATTTCGTTGCAGTTGCATCTGTTTTAGGATCGGCAGTGTATACACCATCGACGTTGTTTTTACCCATTAAAATAACATCTGCTTCAATTTCTGCTGCGCGTAATGCTGAGGTTGTATCTGTTGAGAAGTAAGGGTTACCCGTACCCGCTGCAAAGATGACCACACGGCCTTTTTCTAAATGACGAATTGCTCGACGACGAATATAAGGTTCCGCAACTTGACGCATTTCAATCGATGTTTGAACGCGTGTCGGTACACCAACGTTTTCAAGTGAATCTTGTAATGAAAGTGAGTTCATGACTGTCGCTAACATGCCCATATAATCGGCGTTTGCACGGTCCATTCCCATTTCGCTACCAATTTTACCGCGCCAAATATTGCCGCCACCACATACAATTGCGACTTCAATCCCTAACTCGATAACTTCTTTCACCTGTTTAGCAATAGAGTTGACAACGGTTGGGTTAATCCCAAAACCTTCTTCGCCTGCTAATGCTTCACCGCTTAATTTTAATACGACACGTTTATATTTAGGTGTATTCATTGTTAACCTCCGCTCAATTTTGCAATCGATTTATTGATATTCTTTAAAAAAAGGGGAGCTAATGCTCCCCCCAGACAACCTATCCATGATATAGGTTTATTCAATTGCGAACTAATGCTAAGTAGCGCCAGTTCACAATTCGTCTGGTTAACTACGCGACACGTAATTAGTTGTTGATTTGGTTCATAACTTCTTCTGCAAAGTTTTCTTCGCGTTTCTCGATACCTTCACCGACTTCGTAACGTACGAAGCTAGCAACTTTAGCACCTTTTTCTTCAACGAATTTACCAACAGTCAAGTCTGGGTTTTTTACGAATGGTTGATCTAATAAGCTAATTTCAGCTAAGAATTTGTTTAAACGACCAACAATCATTTTTTCAACGATGTTAGCAGGTTTACCTTCGTTTAATGCTTGTTGTGTTAACACTTCTTTTTCGTGAGCAATTTCTTCTGGGGCTACTTGATCACGAGAAACATATTTAGGGTTTACAGCTGCGATGTGCATTGCAACATCTTTAGCGACAGCTTCATCCGTTGTTCCTTCAACGATAGTTAAAGAACCGATACGGCCACCCATGTGTAAGTATGAACCGAATGAATCTGCATCAGTTTTGCTCATGATGACAAAACGGCGTAATGATAATTTTTCACCAATTTTGTTCATTGCAGAAGTAATGTATGTTTCAACTGTTTCGCCAGGGTTGATTTCTGATGCTAAAGCAGCAGCTAAATCAGCTGGTTTTGCAGCTAATAAATGTTTTGCTAAGTCGTTAACAACTGTTAAAAATTCTTCGTTTTTCGCAACAAAGTCAGTTTCAGCATTAACTTCTAATAAGACAGCGTCGTTGCCGTCTACTAATACGTTAGTAAGACCTTCAGCAGCGATACGATCTGATTTTTTAGCAGCTTTTGAGATACCTTTTTCGCGGAGGTAATCGATTGCAGCGTCGATGTCACCTTCTGTTTCAACTAAAGCTTTTTTACAGTCCATCATGCCTGCACCTGTTTTTTCACGTAATTCTTTTACTAAAGCAGCACTAATTTGAGCCATTGTATGTTTCCTCCTAGGATAAATGTCTTTTTTATTTTTTTCTTTAAAAAAAGGTGATAAACAATTCAATCTGCTTATCACCTTTTGTTGTTCGGAACGTTTTAGAAATTAGCCTTCTACAGTTTCAGAAACTGTTTCTTCAACTACTTCTTCTTGTCCTTGTTTAGTTTCGATGATAGCGTCAGCCATGCGACCTGTTAATAATTTAACAGCACGGATTGCATCATCGTTTGCAGGGATAACGTAATCGATTTCGTCAGGATCACAGTTTGTATCAACGATACCAACGATTGGAATATTAAGTTTACGAGCTTCTTGAACTGCGATACGTTCTTTACGAGGATCAACGATGAATAATGCATCAGGAATATCTTGCATTTCTTTGATTCCGCCTAAGAAACGTTCTAATTTTTCTTGTTCTTTCTTAAGTAAAACAACTTCTTTTTTAGGTAATACGTCAAACGTACCATCTTCAGCCATTTTTTCGATGTCTTTCAAACGACGTACACGTTTTTTGATAGTACCAAAGTTAGTTAATGTTCCACCTAACCAACGGTGGTTAACGTAAAATTGACCTGAACGAATCGCTTCGTCTTTTACTGATTCTTGTGCTTGTTTTTTAGTACCTACGAATAATACGCGGCCACCGTCTTCAGCGATTGATTTAACAAAGTTGAATGCTTCGTCAACTTTTTTCACTGTTTTTTGTAAGTCGATGATGTAAATACCGTTACGTTCTGTGAAGATGAATTTTTTCATTTTTGGGTTCCAACGACGAGTTTGGTGACCGAAGTGAACGCCTGCTTCTAATAATTGTTTCATTGAAATAACTGCCATGATGTTATTCCCTCCTGTGGTTTTATTATTTTTGCGAAAAAATCGCCCTCTATAAACATCAACTATACCGGGAACCATTTCCTTTGGTACCACCCTGCATATCAATTTATATGTGATTTTAACAACATTAGTAATTATAGCATGTCTGTTTTATGATTGCAAGGCTTTCTAACAGCCTTTTTAGAAAAAAAGGGTCTTTACTTTCACAAGGGCTCTGTTGCACAAATCTTATGACGAATACAACTGCCCTATTTCTGCACGGCTTTCTGGCGTAAAATCAGCGGTAAAATACCCCCGTTACGATAATAGATTACGTCGATTAAACTATCAAATCTTACAATGGCTTGAAATTTCAGGATTTTCTCCCCTTGCGTAGCCGTTACTTCGACCATTTCACGAACACCTGCTGTATCATCAATCGCAATATCAAACACTTCGTCGCCGTTTAATCCGAGCGACGCTGCTGATTGTCCATCAATAAATTGCAACGGTAAAATACCCATTAACACAAGGTTAGAACGATGAATTCGTTCATAGCTTTCAGCAATTACGGCTTTAACACCGAGTAATTTCGGCCCTTTCGCTGCCCAGTCACGGCTCGACCCCATTCCATAATCTTTACCCGCAAGTACAACCAATGGTGTTTGTGTCTCTTTATAACGCATTGCAGCATCATAAATTGATGAGACCTCAGCTGTTGGCCAATAGGTAGTATAGCCACCTTCTGTGCCCGGTGCAACCTTGTTGCGAATCCGAATATTAGCAAAGGTACCACGCATCATCACCTCGTGGTGACCACGTCGTGAGCCATACGAGTTAAACGAACGAATTGGTACGTCATGCGCTCTTAAATAAAGGCCTGCCGGTGTATCTTTTCCGATGGCACCAGCTGGTGAAATATGGTCGGTTGTCACTGAATCGCCAAAGTAAGCTAATACACGTCCACCGCTAATCGGTTGTATTGGTTCAATTGCCATTTGCAACGCATCAAAGAATGGCGGATTTGCAATATAAGTTGATGTTTCATCCCAGTTATAGGCAGCCTCATCAGTTGTTTCAATTGCGTTCCACACCTCATTGTCATTAAACACTTGTGCGTATTGTTTGCTGAATATTTCTGGTGTTACAACGGTTTTCACTAATGCCTCAACCGCTGCTTTATCCGGCCAGAGGTCACGCAAGTATATTGAAGTGCCGCTTTGATCTGTTCCGAGCGCTTCCGTTTCAAAGTCAAAGGCAGTCGTTCCCGCTAAAGCATAGGCCACCACGAGCGGTGGTGAAGCCAAGTAGTTCGCCTTCGTTAACGGGTGAATCCGACCTTCAAAGTTACGGTTACCACTTAAGACCGACGATACGAGTAAGTCTTCGCGTTGAATGGCCGCTTCGATTTCAGGCAATAACGGACCGGAGTTCCCAATACAGGTCGTACAGCCATAACCAACGAGGTTGAAACCGAGTTGATCCATATAAGGCGTTAAGCCCGCATCATCTAAATAAGCCGTCACTACTTTTGATCCCGGCGCTAACGAGGTTTTAACGTAGCGTGGCACTTTCAAGCCAAGTTCAACGGCACGTTTCGCAATCAAACCTGCGCATAATAACACATACGGATTTGACGTGTTCGTACAAGAGGTAATGGCAGCAATCGCCACAGCGCCTGTCGGCATCGCTAACGTTTCACCATCATCAAACGTAATCTGCGCTGTCTTTTGCGTCTCGGCTGCGCTTAAACCGAAACCTTGATTTCCGACCGGTGCTTGCAAAGCGGTTTCAAACGCCGTTTTCATCTCTGTCAAGGGTATTAAGTCTTGCGGACGCTTTGGTCCCGCTAAGTTCGGCATGATTTCTGCCAAATCAATCGTCACACTCGAACTGTAAGCAATTGTTTCTGTTGTATCATGGAACAGATGATTGTCTTTTAAATAGCGTTCAATCACGTTTATTTTAGCTTGCTTTCGTCCTGTTAGGGCTAAATAAGCTAATGATTCGGCATCGACTGGGAAAAAGCCACAGGTTGCTCCGTATTCAGGTGCCATGTTGGCAATCGTTGCTCGATCAGACAAGGTTAAGCTTGCTAATCCTGCCCCGGTAAACTCAACAAACTTACCGACAACACCATGTTGACGTAGCACTTGTGTCACTTTTAAGGCTAAGTCAGTTGCGGTCGCACCGGCTGGCAATGCGTTTAATAAAGTGACGCCGACAACTTCGGGCACAGGGAAGTACGACGGTTGACCGAGCATCCCTGCTTCTGCTTCAATTCCGCCAACACCCCACCCCAGTACACCTAAGGCATTAACCATCGTCGTATGCGAATCGGTGCCGACGAGTGTATCTGGATACAAGACCGTGCCTTGTTCAGTCGTCTGTTCAAACACCACCCGCGCTAGAAATTCTAAGTTAACTTGATGTACAATACCCGTTGCTGGTGGCACTGCTTGATAATTATCAAAGGCATTCTGGGCCCATTTTAAAAACTCATAGCGTTCTTGGTTGCGTTTAAACTCCATCACCATATTCCGTTGCAACGCTTCATGCGTCCCGTACGTATCAACCTGAACCGAATGGTCAATCACTAAATCAACTGGCACTTCAGGGTTAATTGCTTCAGGATTCCCCCCCAGTTGTTTGAGGGCATCGCGCATTGCTGCTAAATCAACCACCGCAGGTACACCGGTGAAATCTTGTAAAATAACCCGAGCTGGTTTAAACGGCACTTCGCCGGATTGGTCGGTCGGTTGCCACTGCGCTAATGTTTGTACATGTTCTTCCGTAATGATTAAGCCATCGTGTTGTCGTAACACCGATTCGAGTAACACACGAATGCTGTATGGCAATGTGGTAACATCGCGCAGCTGCGCCTCGCAATAAGCCGCAATATCAAAATATGTGTATTCTTCCCCATCGACCATTGTTTTTGCTACAAATTGCTCATTGTTTAACATCGAATACCCCCATTTTCACCGCTTTATTTTCTGTCAGAATAATAAGAAAATTCTGTTCAGAATAAATGCGCCCGTTGTGTTACTGACGCTTATCTACTCCTTACTATAGCCTTCTTTCTAACATAAGTAAATTAGATTGTATTTTAAAATAGAGATAAGTTTTACTTATCTCTATACATTAGAAAAACAGCACCGATGTTTAACTAGTACTGTTAAACGTCTGTGCTGTTTAGTTTTGTGCCAATTTTTTATACAGGTCATAATAATATAAAATATCGGTCACATAAATATCAGAATGGTTATAATCGAAAATCGCCTTTTTGAGATGTTTGCGGTCGACGCTTGCCTTCGTTTTATCGAGGTAATTGGCTGTGCTAAAAACCGCATCACTAAGGTTCATCGGATCAGCTTTTCCATCCTTATCACCGTCAATTCCATAACCACCGTACTTGGCAATCACATCGAGATTGACTAAATCAGCGGCGGTGACGTCATCATTTTTACCTGGGTAATTCCATCCGACCCAGGTTAACGGTAAAAATTGCATTGGTCCTAACGCGCCTGCATTGGATACCATTGATTTTGATTGAGAGAAGTTCGTTTCAACACGATGAATCGCGGCCAATAAATACCAATCGACATCGTAAGCCTGTCCGGCTGCTTGATAAGTAGACACATATTTCGCAGGAATATGCCCTTTAATTTTCATTGCTTGTGATTGCCAAACGTTCCCAAAAAGTAACGCTAGAAAAACAGTTGCGAGTAAGAGAAAATCAAAAGCGCGTCCAGCTGTTTTTAACAGTTTCATTCGCTTCAACCTCTCTTATGATAATTTATCCGTGTTAAATAATAATTGTTTTAATTCATTAATATTAATGCTCGCCTTTTGTTCATTTGAAGGCAGAATTTGATCAACGAGTGAGAGTTTGGATTGTTGCAACTCACGAATATTCTCTTCGATTGTTCCTTCCGATATAATCCGTACAACATCGACATCCTTCGTTTGACCAATTCGATGCGCTCGCGCAGCGGCTTGTTGTTCAACTGCCGGGTTCCACCACAGGTCATATAGCACGACCCGTGAAGCACCGGTTAAGTTTAAGCCTGTTCCTCCTGCTTTAAGGGAGATTAAAAAGACGGCGCGTTCATTGTTGTTAAACGCGGTTGCCATTTCCATCCGTTTTGAGGCATTAGTTTTACCATCGAGTAAGAAGAACGGGATACCTAGCTTATCGAGTTCTAGCCCGATTAACGGCAACATTGAGGCAAACTGTGAGAAGATTAACATCTGCTTGTTGGCTGATGTTGTTTCAATCACCAGGCGAAGCAATTCACCTAACTTCGCTGAGCCACCGTTATAATCTTCTAAGATTAAGCGGGGATCATCACAAATCTGACGTAAACGTGTGAGGGCTGCTAGTATTTGCATCCGTTGTTGCGGCTCACTATTGTCTTCTTCGAGTGATACACGGAGGCTATTAATAACCTGCATGTAGATTTTCTTTTGTTCGTCATTGAGATCAATCATCACATTTTTTTCATTGAGACTCGGCAAATCGGATAAAATATCATCCTTTAAGCGTCGTAGGATAAACGGTTCGGTTAGTTTCTTCACCTCAGCCGGTGGCAGTTTTTTAAACTGTGTTAATAGCGGAAGGTAACCCGGTAAAATGATTTGGAACAGTGCCCATAAATCATCGATGCGGTTTTCAATCGGTGTTCCACTCAAGGCCACCTTGTGCAAGGCATTGACGTGCTTCGCCGCTTGTGAAATGAGCGAACGTGAATTTTTAAGCGACTGCGCTTCATCGAGCACAAAACAGCCTAATGTATGTTGACGATAATCAGTTAAATCTTCGCGCAACATCGCGTAGCTCGTAATGTATATTTGATTTTGTTTCATGCCTGCAATGGCATCTTGCCGTTTCACCTTATTACCATCAATTATTTCTGCTTGAATCCCCGGTGCAAACTTCAACCACTCGTTTTTCCAGTTGTAGACAACTGAGGATGGACAAACGATTAAGGTTGGTTCTAACGTCTCGTATTTATCGATTAAGCGACAAATATAAGCAATCGTTTGAATGGTCTTACCAAGCCCCATTTCATCAGCTAAAATACCATTTAGGCCATATTGGCTTAGTAATGTTAACCAGCTGTAACCTTCAACCTGATGTGGTTGGAGTGTGCCGCCAGTCAATTGGGGACTCACTTGTTCTAGCTCCCAGTTCCCTGATTGCATCAGTACCATTAAATCATGGAGCTGATCCGTAATATGCATTTGTGTTTCGCGGTTTTGCATTAACGGCAACGCCCGATAGATTGACAGACGCAACTGATCTTTTTGCCAATCGGCCGGCTTAATCCGCATTTTTCGTAACAATTCATGGAGTGCAAGTGCATCTTCTGACTCAAGCGAAATCAAACGACCCGCTTCATCTTCGTACACTAAATTACCTTCGAGAATATGTTCAATCAATGATTTAGAATGTTCACCTTCGTAATCCTTAAACTGGACTGAAAAGTTGACATAACCGTCTTGTGCATCTTCATTGAAGTAGGTTTCAACTGGCATTTCGGTAATAATATTTTCAAGGGACTCATCCATAATGACTTCTGCTTGCTCTCGTAGCAAAGGAACAATGTATTTATAAAAGACATAGCGCTCATTCGCTTTCGTACTCACTAACACGGTGTTCTTTTTAACATGCAACGGCGCCTGCTCTAAAATGCGCATTACAGCATGTTCGGCATACGTGTCTCTAATAAAGAGCGCATCGCCACTAAGTGCGGGCGTCCATTTATCAAAGAACGGATCATAGCCAAAATCATTGTAATAATGTGTCACCTGCAGGGCATGTTCCTTTTCGTTCGCCGTAATCCGAATAACGGTATGAATCGGATAATGAACAACCTTCATTTCATTGAATTCAGGCAATTGAATGTCAGTTATTTTTTCAAGACTCGTTAAAATATACGAGAAGAAATTGGAATAATCTTCTTTCAAGACAGTGTGAATTGTTTGCTCGGTCTTTTTGAGCCATTTTTTGATTAAAATAAACGGCTTGATCGTATGTTCGGAAAAATGATAAAAAGAGCCATCAAAAAAGAGCAGTTGTTCTTGTTCGAACACAAGTGCTTGTTCAAACTCTTGAAAATCGAAGGCAACGCCGTCGTCATTAAACTGATGTGTTAAATGAATGGGAACCTTCCGATTATCATAAAACCCTTGGATGGGATAACTGACATCTTGGTATGTAAATGTCGCTAACTGCATTGGCATTTGTCGTAATACACGGATGATCATCTCACTTGTTAACGTCAGTTGTTTTTCTTCAGCGTATGTACGTGACCAATCGTTTGTATCATAAATACGCGCAACACGTGCCAATTCACTTAAATCCGCTAAGATTTTCAAATGGGCTTTTGAGAGCGCTATATCTTTAAAATCAACCGTCAAACGGGGATTGACAATGTAATACGTATCATTCTCCCATGATTTTAAGAAGGCACGAATGTCCTTAATCACATAATGTGTTTGACCAACCTTACCTATTTGCAGCGAGATCGCCATTTTACGATCGGCTTCTGAGACGAATAAAGGCATTAGCATGTATGTTAATTCATACGGAATTCGTTCTGCTTTTTCAAAGTCATAACTGTACGTATCTTCTGCTAAATCAGCTGCGAAATCGTTAATTAAAGATATCGTTGTATTTTTCGGTCGCGGTTTGATCACTTTTTGTTGGACAAGTTCATCAATCACTGTGTTGATATGAACACAACCTTCTTTTGGATTTGATTCGTATTGATGACATTCACATCGATAGGTCGGATCTTTCTCATCTAAGTGAAAAGCCGAGACGATGTAGCTCACCCGGGTATCTTTAACCGTTGCCATTATCATATTATGCTCTTTATCTTGACGTAAATGAGTTATTGATAGCATTTATTTATCATCCCTTAAAGGTAATAGTCGAAACATGCGATTGTACGTATGATCGCCAATCATTAATGTGCCTTTTGTTTTAAAGCCTAAGCGTTCGTATAGCGCACGGGCTTGTGGATTTTGTTGATCACAGTTTAAGGCTACCTGTGTTTCTCCAGCTGCTTTAGCAGCGACATTGGCATAGCTGAGCAACTGTGTCCCAATGCCTAAACCACGGGCAGTAGGTGCAGTTACAAGTGAGTCGATGTACCATTCACCTGCAACGGTTTCAACGTCCTCAAACAGCCGTTGCGTCTCACTTAGATTAAATGATGCGAGAAACGGTTTGAAATGAGCATCGAGTTGAGCTAAGGCCCCACCGCTGTATCCACATAAGAAACCGAGAATTTCCTCCTCGCGTTCATACACATGAAAATTTGTATAACTATAGCGTGATTCAGTTCCTTCTATAATCGGAATCAACTTATTATTTAAAGCTTCATCATTAAATTGAGCAAACACAGGCAATTCTATATCACGTAAAATAATTGAAAGTAGCGGTGCCAGTTGCTTTGCATCTGTTCGTTTAGCAGGTCTTATCATAAGGCAAAATCCTTTCATAACAAGCTGATCATCCGTCATCGTCTATTTGCTAGACGAGATAACCGTCGTTTAGTTCAATCTATCTGTTTAACTTGCTAGTAGAGAACTATCTCTCTACAGAATAGCACAAAACAACCTTTAATTGAAACTAAAATGCGTTGTTGAGCCATTTGCTGTCTGATTTATGACCAATTTGCTATTTATGCGTGATTTCAGTTCTGGTACATGTGAAATTATTCCTACTAAACGACCGTTTGCTTGTGTATCGAGCAACATGTCAATCGCTTGTTCGAGTGAATCGGGATCAAGTGTCCCAAAGCCTTCATCGATAAAAATCGTTTCTAGTGAAAGGCCACCACTCAACTCTTGGATACAGTCGGCTAATGCTAGTGCCAGTGCCAACGAGGCTTTAAAACTTTCTCCCCCAGACAACGTTTTAACATGACGCGTTTTAGACGTATACGCATCGATAACAAATAGTTCTAAGCCACTTTGGGCGTTGCCTTTTGCCAGTCCACTTTGACGCTGCAGTTGATAGCGTCCATCAGTCATCGTCCGCAAACGTGGATTGGCGTATTCTAGAATCAAATCCAAGAATGACGTCAAGACATAACGCTCAAACGTTAATTTCGAACCGTTTTTACCACGGGCTACGTTTGCCAAATAACTAATTTCATTGAAGACCGCTTCAGCTCGTTCTATCGCCGCTCGTCTCGTTTGATAATTATTTAACAGTTGTTCCTCATTTGCATATAGTTGTTGAAGGTGAGCCAACTGTTGTGCGAGCTGCTGACGTTCTTCTTCTAACGCTGCCACAGCCGCTTCGTGTTCGGCAATATCAGGAATAGAATGACCTTCTAATAACTGTGCGAGTGTTTGCCGTTGATGTTCAAGCTGTTGCTGCTGTAGTCGATAAGTATTGCTAGTCGTTTGGCATTGTTCGAGCTCTGTGGCTGGCAGCACCGCTTGCAAAACAGCCGCTTCATCCGCAAATTGCGCTTCGGCAATTTTCGTGTTAATCAGCTGATGTAAATGTGACACCCGTTGTTGTTCGGTTTCAACAGCAGTTTTGGCGGCGGCTTCTTGAGTAATTAATGCGGTTTGTCGAATAAGCGCCGCTTGTTGTTGCTTAAGATAGTCTTTTTCTTGAGCAATAAACGCAGCCACTTTTTGAGTGCTATCTGTCACATCTGTCTGCACTGCTTCAATATCTGCCGGCAACGGTGGCGTGGTTTGTTCAAGTCGCTGACGGTCATTCGCGATTGCTGTTATCCGCGCGACATTGGCTGCCATCGTCACTTCTAATGCCCGGTGTGCCTCATCTTGACGTTTGAAATTTTCCTGTAAACGCGTGTATTTGGCTTCGGCTTCATTGAGCGTTTCTGTCACAGTAAATGTTTGCAGCTCTGCTTGAGCTGCCATTAAGTTGGCTTCTTGTTGCTCTTTTTGCGCTATAATCGTGCTGTCATCGATATTTAACTCCAAATAAAGTTCACCTAAGCGTTCTTTCGCTTGCGCATTTTTATATTTATTTGTTGTAATTTGCACCTTGGTTTCAGCAATTTGTGCGAGGATGCCAGCGATTAATTTATCTAAATCAGCTAATGTTTCAGCGACGTTTAATGGTTCATCTTCATTAGCCGGTTGAGGATGTTCGAGCGAACCACACACAGGACAAGCTTGACCCGCTGCTAGTTGCGACGCTAACTGCTGTAACAGCTGTTGTTTCTCAGTCGAAATCACGGCTGCCCGTTCTTCGTCCCAGCGTTTTTGCGTGGTTTGTGCCTCAATCAGTTGCTGTTCTAAGTAGGCTATCGCCTCTTCAGTCCGTGTCATTTCATCAATGAGCGCTTCGCTCTTGGCATAGTTTTTCAACCACCGTTGCGCGTCCGTTACACGTTGTTCAATACGAAAGCGCTGATTATCACTAACTTGAGCCGCTTCAAACTGACTTTTCGCCGTGGCGAGCAAGGCTGCATCGGTAGCTAGGCGTTCTGTTTGACGGTTAAAAATGACCTGATGCTGTTCTTGTGCTTGAACGGTCGCGTTCATCTGCTGCTGTAAGCTAAACAATTGCTGCCACGCTGGTAAATGTTGCTTCAACTGCTCAGTTTTATTTGCCAGTTCTGTTATTTGTGGTCGTTGTTGCTCAAGTTGATGTACTTGAGTGGTTATTGCAGTCATCTTCGTTGACAACTCAACCAGATCTGCTTGAGCTGTTGCTAATTCAGCTGTTTTTTGCTGCGCCAGTTGCACGGCTGTAATACTTTCTTCAATCCATGTCATGATTGGTCGTGCTGCCAGAGCGCGTTCAACTTGTTGCTCAAGCTGCGCCATTTCATCGGCCCGCAGTGCTAACGCGTCTTGCTCCGTTTTTACGCTTGCAAGTTGTTGCCATTGACGCAGTAAAGTTTCAGCGACCGCCTTCGCTTTTTGGGCCTCCGTATAACGTTGATCACAGTTTGCTTTTGCCGCGGTTAAACGGTCGCGTTCAATCGTAGTTGCTGTATGCAACTGTTCAACATGATCACAGATAGCGAGATGTTGTTGTTTTTCAGTGTCGGCCTGTGGTAATTTATAATATTCCTCACGCAATCCTTGTAACTGTTGCTCGATGAGCGTAACCGTTTCTTCTGCTTGACGCTGACGTTCATAAAGTTGATCTTGAATTAACTTATAAAACGATGTATCCGCCAGTTTTTGTAAAATTTCTTCCTTATCCTTACTGTTGCTCACCAGTAATTCACGGAACTCATTCTGCGGTATCATCATGATTTGGCGGAATTGTGTCACGCTTAACGGAATGATGGTTTGCATTTGCTCTTGGACTTCACGAATATTCGCCCCTAACAGCGTTGGTGTTTCATTATCAAGGCGATAAAGAGCTGCTTCACCACTGATGAGACGTTGGCCAGTGCCACGTTTTTTGTTGAGGTACTGTTGTGGTCGACGGGTAATTTGGTAACGGGTTTGATTGATATCAAATGTGAGACTAACCTCGGTTGGTGTGTCTGCGTCGGCATAGTCAGAGCGTAACGATTGGGCGTCACGCATTTCCCCATTTGCTTCGCCAAACAGGGCAAAACTCATCGCATCGAACAAGGTTGATTTCCCGGCACCTGTTTTACCAGTAATTAAAAAGATATGCTCCGAAGCCAACTCAGTAAAATCAATCACTTGTTTTGTTGCATACGGACCAAAGGCTTCAATCGTTAACTCAATCGGTTTCATGCTGATCCTCCTGACGAATAGCGCGAATAATCTCGCTGATAACGGTTTGTTGTGACGCTGCGATTGGCTGCTGTTCAACACTTTCAAAAAATTGGCTGAATAACGTTAACGTATCGGCCTGTTTTAAGTCTTTAAACTGTTGACCTTGTTGGTAGATTGCCGTTTGTGCTGGACGTTCGAGATGCAATAGACGCGGATAAACTTCTTTTAGTCGACGCATCGGTTCATACACATCCCCCGTATCAGTCAACGTTATTTGGAGGTAATCATCCAACGGTGCGAATGTGGATGATTGTTCGAGTAACTCGGTCATATTCCCCTTAATTAAGCGCATGTCGCGCAGTGGCTGCAGCATCACCTCAGTCGTCGTAATCGGTCCTGCTTCTGGAATATGTAAGACACGGACACTTTTTTTATCCGCCACTTCTGAAAACGAATACTTTAATAAAGACCCAGCATAACTCACCGTTCCCTTCGCAAGCGGTCCGTCAACCAACTTGCCTAAGGCATGTGGGCGATGAAGATGACCTAAGGCGGTGTAATCAAAGCTATCGAATACTTTCGTACTGACTGCATCAACGCCACCCATTGCCAGTGGACGTTCTGATTCACTTGGTTCACCACCCGTAACAAATAAATGTGCAATCGCTACCTGATATTTAGTTGCATCTTGGAGTGGTTTTATTTTTGCAATAATGCGTTGCATCGCTGCTTCTTGGGTACGAATGGTGGCATCCTCAAAATATGCGGCAGCCGCAAGGTTCTCAAAGAACGGAATGAGCCAAAATTGCGTATTACCAAGTGTAATGGGTGTGAAAATCTGTTCAAGTTGGGTCGTCAAATAAAAACCATTGGCTTGATACCAGTTGCTCCCAAAATGTAATCGGTCACTGCTATCATGATTACCACTAATCGCTAAAACGGGAATTTTCAAGGTCAAGTTAATCGTGGCCAATGTGTCATTTAATAGTTCAACCGCATCGAGCGGTGGAATCGCACGATCGTATAAATCACCGGCAATAATTAAGGCGTCAGCCTGCTCAGTCTCAATGAGGGCAATGAGCTGCTTAAGCTGAAACGCTTGGTCAGCTGTCATTGATTGACCCGCAACTATTTTCCCTAAATGCCAATCGGCTGTATGGATAATCTTCATCTGTGCAACGCCCTCTCATAAAATCACTTTAATAGTCTAATTATACACTAAAAACGAAAACTGCCGTAGCTTTCTTTCCCGATACGGCCACTTTTAAACGTGTTCTCAATCTAGTTTACATAATAAAATTAATGTTCACTTCATTTAATTTAACAAAACGTTTGTCTACCCCCTTTTAAAATTGACAAGAACCCTCTATAATTAGAAAGTAATCCATACATTTAGTATCACTAAGTGTTGAGAATGAAATCGACAGGAGTGTCCACCTATGTTTTATAAGTTTGCACGATCATTAATTGCAGGAATTCTATTTTTAGCCAACGGACGGATTAACATCCAAAATCGAGCTAAAGTTATCCCTGCACCTTTTGTGCTTGTTTCGCCCCATACCTCGTGGTTAGAAATTTTATACTTGGGCGTCACCATTAAACCGATTCAAATTCACTTTATGGCGAAGGAAGAATTATTCAAAAACAAATTATTTGGTAAGGTGTTGCGAGGCTTAAATGCGTTTCCAGTTAACCGCACCAATCCTGGACCAAGTGCTTTAAAAGTGCCCGTTAAGCTTTTAAAGGATGGTAATGTCCTTGGCATTTTTCCTTCTGGCACTCGCAAAAATACGCATAACCAATTGAAACGTGGTGCCGTAACCATCGCTAAAATGGCAAAAGTACCGATTGTACCAGCTTATTATGACGGACCACAAAACTTAAAAGAGTTATTTCAACGAAAACAAGTAACGATTCGTTACGGTGAACCGATTTCGATGGCAGATGCCAAATCGAAAGAAGCGCTCGAACAAAAATCAGCCGTCCTTATTGCTGCCTTCGATGAGTTGCGGAGCGAGCTTGAAGCAACAAAAAGCAAGTAAACCAAACATTATCGCTAAGCCGTCCTAAAACTAACCGTTTTATGGACGGTTTTTTGCTGTCAAAATAAGGAAGCTAAAAACGATTATTGTTTCAACTTTAGCTGCTATAACATCCACTGCAAAAAAACAGCTAACGCCTCATCGAATGGTATCGATTGAGCATTAGCTGTTTCTCTCTTTTGAGAGTGGCTGAGGCCTAGCTTCTTTTTAGTGGTACAATAGGGCGCTTGCGTTAAAAGCTTCGACTACTACCGCCACCACCACTAGAACCGCCGCCACCGAAGCTACCACCTGATCCGCCGCCATAACCGCCGCCGGAGCCACCACCTCGTCCGCCGCCTCCGAATTGAGATAAAAGCCAGAGGACGGTTGCCAAACCGTTCCCACTACCACCGCCTTTGCCTCCCTTGCCACCTTTCCCACTAAAGAGGATGATAAAGAGGATGACGATAATAATAAAGATGATAAAACCACCGCCACCAGTGTCGTCATCGGCCATGGTTGATTCGACAGTATAGCCCGCAAAAATCGTGTCGTCATCAAATTCATATTCTTGATTAACCTTGAGAGCGACCTCTGTAAAGATTTGTTTTAATGCGACCTCAAACTTATCGTTTTGTAAATCATCGATACTATTGTCTAGAATCGCACCCGTTGTTGCGTCGGGTAAGGCGCCTTCAAGCCCATAACCAACTTCAATGCGAATTTTGCGATCTTCTTTTGAAAATAAAATCAACACACCGTTATCTTCTTTTTTTTGGCCAATCTGCCATTTTTCAAATAACTTAACTGCATAATCATCGACGTCATCCCCGTCAAGGTTTTTAACAGTCGCTACGACAATTTGTGGTTTTTGTGTCGTAGTTTCATAATGTTTGTTGACATCGATAATGTATTTTGCGGTTGTGTCACCTAACAATTGAGCACCATCGTTAACGTAAAAAGCAGTTGTCGCCGATGGATACGTAGCAGCCCAACTAATACTTGGCAAAAAACAAATGGCTGATGCGATCAAGAAGACGAGTGTTTTGCTCAATCGACTCATCACCACTTCACCTCTTTCTTGCAGCAATTAGTCAAGGTCAACCGTTGGGGCTTTATCTGCTCCAGCAGTTGCTTCAAAAAATGCTAGTTTTTCAAAACCAAACATACTCGCGACAATTGTTGCTGGGAATTTTCGTGTTTTAGCATTGTATGTTTTGACGACTTTATTGTAACGGTCACGTTCAACTGAAATACGGTTTTCTGTTCCTGCTAATTCATCCATTAATTTCGTCACATTTTCATTTGATTTAAGCTCGGGATAATTTTCGGTAATAACTAATAAACGTGATAACGCGGAATCCATTTCATTACTCGCTTCAACTTTTTCATTTGTCGTTTTCGCTGAACCATATTGTGTACGGGCATCCGCAATCGCGCCAAATACTTCTTTTTCTTGTTTCATACTACCTTTGACACTATTAACTAAGTTGGGAATTAAATCATAACGACGTTGCAATTTTGAATCAACATTAGCGAATTGTTCTTCAGCATCATTTTGAGCTGTCACTAAGCCATTATATGTAGTTACAATCGGAATCGCAATGATTGCTAAAATAACAACAATAACAATGACAGGTTTCATCCAGTTTTTCATCAGACATACCTCTTTTCATTTTTTTAGTTCACTTTATTATACCCTAAAATATGATGAAGCAATAGTAATGGCACCGTTTTCTGATTGAAAAATAAAAAGAGGCGACAGCAATTGACACCTCTGAGGTTGCCGACAAAGTCGTAAGCGTTTCTTTATCGTATTGTTTTCACTTTTGTTTGTTGTTTTAGCTTTGCCTTCAATTGAAAATGCATCGCAAAACGCCACGGCCAAATCATCGATACACCTAGAATCCAAAACATCCCCGCCAACTCTCCGAAGGCGATTGTATCACTCAAGTAATACTTTATAATCAGACGGATAATGAGCAGTCCCATCAAAATAAACGGAAACGATTTTGTCCGCACAATGTAGATATCTTCGCCACGGATGTCGTACTTTGTTGTCCAAATTAACACGATTGAAAAAACGAGACCGAGGCCAACCGCTTCGATGATGTTCGTTTGACTTACTCGAAAGATGGGAAACACAAACATTAGCCCGCCGCTCAACATTCCCAATGGCGGTATCCAGATTTTTTTAAATGTCGCTGGTTGTTTCGATGATTTCATCCGAATTACAATCACAAACAGACCAAATAATAAGGTAATAATTGCTGAGCCCCAAAAAGACATCGTATTCCTTCCTCCCTTTCATTACATTCCACCCGTTATTATATGCTTTTTCTATATATCCGTCAAAAGTAACCAAAAAACACATTCACCCAAAAGAGTGAATGTGTCACAGACTGAAGATAAACGCTGTTCTAGGTCGTTACGACTTGCTCGCTCGTCGTGCCTACTAGAACACTTTGAAGATATTGGAATGGAAAAGAATAGCGACTATTTCCCGTCACTACTTTTCCATGAAATATCATAGAAGTTAGCAGATTAAACGAGAGGATATAACAACGTTTCTTTTCAGTCATGTCATCTTGCAGCCAAAGTCACTTGAACTAACGTCCAAAGTAAAACCAGTTTAATTCGACTTTGTCTACAATCTGAAACACATTCTCCCAAAAGAGTGAATGTGTCATATTAAAGCGAAAGTAATACAAACCGGCTTTGTTCGTACCTGAATTAAAGTGGGCTTTATCTGTCTGTGATTGCTTCGCCTTTACTTTGCAGTTCATACATGCTGAAATAAATGCCACGTTGTGCAATCAATTCGTCATGTGTGCCACGTTCGACAATTTGACCATGATCGAGCACAAGAATTTGTTCAGCATCACGAATAGTCGATAGACGATGCGCAATCGCTAAGGTCGTGCGCCCTTGTCGAATCCGCACTAACCCTTCTTGAATGAGCTGTTCTGTTTCGGTATCAATACTGGCGGTTGCTTCATCGAGCACCAATATTTTCGGATTGGTGACGATTGTCCGCGCAAACGATAGCAGTTGTTTTTGCCCTTGAGAAAAGGCAGCGCCGCGTTCTACCACCCGGTGATCATAACCATTGGCAAAGGTTTCAATAAAACGATCTGCCTGAACAAACTCTGCCGCCGCTCGAATTTGCGCATCCGTAATCGCCTCATTCTTCAAGCGAATATTATCGGCAATTGTGCCGTAGTACAAAAAGGAATCTTGTAGCACTAAGCCCATTTTGGCACGTAATTCAGCAGTGGCATACGTTTTAATCGATTCACCATCGATTAAAATATCCCCGCGTTCAAATTCGTAAAAACGCATCATCAAGTTGATAATTGAACTCTTTCCACTACCGGTATGGCCAACTAGAGCGACCGTTTCACCCGGTCGAGCAATGAACGAAATATTGGATAGAACGTCTTGTTGCCCATCATATGAGAACGAGACGTTCTTGAATTCGACTTGACCAGCCTTGATTTGTTGCGTAGCTGTCTCCACTTGGGCTGGCACGTACTCCGTATCATCCATCATTTTAAAAATACGAGATGCCGCTACAACTGCTTGTTGGAAAAATGCCAACCGTTCCATAATTTGTTGGATGGGATTGAACAGTTGTTGAATGTAGTTGATGAACACGAACACGAGACCAACCGTTATACTTGTTGAAAGCGAAGCCCAACCGAAGTAAAATAACACAATCGCAATCCCGATACCTGATAACAACTGAATCGCTGGTCCCAGTAATAGACCATTTAATTTCGTATTACGAAAGCTTGCGGTAAAATACGCTTCATTCGTTTCGGAGAACTCGTCTTGCAGGCGTTTCTCCTGACTGAATTGTTGAATAATCGGCATCCCCGAAATTGATTCCGCCAATTTCGCATTCATCTCACTTAATTTCTCACGTGCTTGTTGGTAAAATGCCGTACTGTAACGTTGATAAAGATATATAATCCAAATTGAGATTGGCAACAATACTAAACAAATTAAAGCCAGTTTCACATTTAAGAAAAACATCGTAATATAAATACCAATCAGCGTAAAGACAGCTGATACCGCTGTTGATAAAACAGAGACAAACATGTCAGTAATCGCTTCAGTATCATTTGTTAGACGCGACACGATGCTACCTGACGGCACCTTATCGTAAAAACGCATGCCTTTACGTTGCAGGTCGGTAAATAAAGCCAATCGAAGGTCTTTGACAATTGTAAAGGCCGTTTGTTGGAAACGGAGCTGTTCGACGTACCAAATGAGTGAAGTCACTACGAAGGTTGCAAACGTAAGACTCGTCCATAATGTAAAGGCCGCTGTATCCGTGCTCTTCACCTGAATAAAGTGATCGAGAATGTATTTGATGAGCAACGGCGTTGTTAAGTTACCTATGGTGACGATGAGTGTCAAGATTAAGGTCAGTGCTAAGCTTTTTTTATAAGGGCCAGCATAACTTAACAAACGTTTTAACGTTTGCACTTGTTGTTTACCGGTTAATTTTTCAAGCGGTTCATTTTTAGACACGCGCCTCCACCTCACTTTCGCTCGTTGCGCTCAGTTGTTGTTGTTCAAAGATGCTCGCATACCAGCCTTTTTCCGCCATTAAGTGCGCATGGTTGCCCTTCTCAATGATGGTCCCTTCCTCCAGTACAATCACCTGTTCACTATGTTGTACTGAACTCAAGCGGTGGGCACAAATAATCGTTGTTTTATCCGCGCGTGTGTCACGCAAAGCAGAAACAATCGCTTCTTCTGTCTTTGCATCAACCGCTGATAAGGCATCATCTAAGATAAGCAGTTGCGGGTTCATTAGCAAGGCACGTGCAATGGCGATTCGTTGTTTTTGACCACCAGATAAGGATACGCCCCGTTCCCCAACTAATGTATCATAGCCCTCACTAAAGGCTAAAATATCGTCATGAATTGCCGTTAAACGAGTCACCGCTTCAACCTCAGCTTGTGTCGCTTCAGGACGACCAAAACGAATGTTTTCACGGATTGTCGCTGAGAATAAAAACTGATCTTGCGGCACGTAACCGATTGACTGACGCAAGGCTGCCAGTGTGTAGTCCTTAATGTCTCGACCACCAATCGTAATCGAGCCATTGTAATCATCGACCTGACGAAGTAATAGTTGAACGAGGGTCGTTTTACCGGCACCCGTACGCCCAACAATTCCGAGTGTTTCTCCCGCACCAAGCTGCACGTCAATGTGATGGAGGGCAATTTTTTCATCCGCATAACGCACTTCTGTGAGCGCCATGTTAATATCACCTACAGGTGTTGTTGCACTCGCGTTTGCGCGATCGCTAACAGCCGGTTCGTTCGCCATTAATTCTGCGACGCGATCGTACGACGCCGAGCCACGTTCCAAAATGTTGTATAAAAAACCAAAGGCTAACATTGGCCAAACGAGCATGCCTAAATAAGTAATAAAGGATACGAGGTCTCCGACCGTCATTTCAGCTTGACGGATTAAATAAGCACCGCCAATTAAGGTGAGTACATAACTCATGGCGACGATAATGTTAATCGCCGGATCAAACGCAGAGTCAAGGCGAGCCACGACGACATTTTTGTGACGGACATCATCAATTTGACGTTCAAAGTGAGTGGTTTCAGCCGCTTCTTGGCCAAATGTTTTAGTGACCTTTGTGCCGCCAATTGTTTCTTGAGCGTAGTCATTCATTTGCGAAAAAGCACTTTGGGCATTGCGAAAACTAATGTGAAGCCGTTTGCCTAAAAACTGTGATGATAAAGCAATTAATGGCATCGGTAATAAGGCAATCACTGTTAATTTCCAGTTGATAAGCGTCGCCATCGTGACAATCACCATTCCACCCGTGAGGACGGAGTCGGCTAAGGTTAAAATACCTACGCCAGCTACTTGTTGAATGCTTTTCAAGTCGTTGGTTGCATGAGCCATCAAGTCACCGGTCCGATGTTTTTGGAAAAAATCACCCGACATATTCGTTAAATGTTTAAACAGACGGTTGCGTAATTGTCGTTCGAGCCGTAAGGATGACCCAAAAATATGAGTGCGCCACACGTAACGAAGGCCGTACATTAAAACTGCCGCCCCTATTAAAATCGCCACAATTACACCCAAACGAGTAGCGCTCAACGTTTGACTTGCAATCGCATCAACGGTTAAACCGATTAAGCGGGCGGGTATTAACGCTAATACAGAAACTGTAACGAGCGCTATAATCCCAATCAAATAGGCACGTTTTTCTTGTTTGAAAAACCACCATAAATCTTTAAATATTTTCATTCAGTCACCTCAAGTTTTTCTATTATGATCGTTCTCTCTTAGATAAATTAGGTTCAGACAAGGCTTATCCATTCAATCATCATACTAAAAAGAACGAAAGACGGTCAAGCACAACGTTTATACCTTACTTTAATGGTCAGATATAGGTGGTCGATAGAGTGAAAATAGCACGAGGCTAATACCTACCAATCCCAAAATAATAATATAGCCACTAATTAAACCTGCTGACATAAACCCACCGAGCGTCAGCGCGAATCCAGCTAACAACTGAGATAGTTGTGTTCCAAGTCCCGCAAAACTTAAGTAGGACGCTTGTTTGTGCTGTGGAATTAAATCCACTTGGCGTGCATTTAATAATGGTGTCGCCACAAGCTCTCCTACTGTGACACACACCATTAAAATAATTAACCACGACATCGTAGTGTTGCTTGCCATTATGCCGTAACCAACAACATAAAGTAAGAGTCCGCCGCAAATAACAAGTCGTTCATTTAAGCGCTTGGTTAAGTGTGATAAATAAAAGGTTAAACCGACGACCATTACGGTATTGATGACTTGGAGTACACTTAACAGCCGCACACCGTCAAGCAACTGATTAAAAAGCGTCACAGGGGTGAATTGTTGCGAGAGCCGAACGCCGGTATAGGTTGTTAGTGTATATTCCACCATCTGATAGAGGGCTACACCAATCATAAATACCACCCAGCGTTTATCCTTAAAAACAATGGCGTAATTGGCAAATATTTGCCCGAATAGTGCCTGTTTCTGCCGTCGATTAACGGCATTTTCATACGTTAACTTCAATTGAATAACCAGCGTTACACCCAGAAGAACGACGCCCGACAGTATGAATAATGGTAAGAGATAATGCCTAAAGGCAAAACCCCCAATCGAAGCACCTAAGGCCATCGCTAAATTAAAAAGCCAATACTCATATTGATACACACGTTTGCGATTTTTATGGGTCGAACTATCCAATATAATCGCTCCAAAAGCCGGGTAATAAAGATTGAAACTGATACCGACGATAAAATAACCGACGACAAGCCAACTTAACGACTGAAAAAACCCTCCTAGTTGAGCGGCCATTAGAAAATAACCACCAGCATAACAAAGTTGACAGACGAGCAAAATATGCTTACGCTGCCAATGATCTGCCAAATAACCACCGATTAAACCGGCTACAAATGAAACTCCAACATTGCTCATGACGATGACACCGGCTAGTTGTGTCGGTACATGTTTTGCTAAGTAGATGATTAAATATGGAATCGTCGAACCATATACTAAACTGCTAAGAAAAGCGGTCAGTAATGTAACCTTTGTATTGTTGGAAAATGTGTTCATCTGGTACCTGCGCTTTCTGCCACTGTTTTTGTTGACTTGTTTGTTTCTTTGATCCAAGCAAAGAGCTATCTAATCGCCCGATAGCCCTATGTGATCACATTGTTAAGCATTGTAGCTTGTTGCCTACGATTGTAAAAAAAGACAGCTATCCGCCGTTTAATTGTTGTGTGAAACAATTAAACAAGTCACTAAACATACATTCGTAGCTACAACATGATGATTAAAAATTGCCTCTCACCACCGTTCCAATTTAGCACTTTAATGATAGCATAATAACGATCAACACTCCATCGTTTTCTGATAATTCTAACTATTATTTTTTGAAATAACTTTTTAATTATAAAAATAAAGCGACGACATCATCGTCGACGCTTTACTTTCACTCATATGTTCGAAGCGTTCACGCAGCTTTCATTTTCGACTTTATAACAGTTCACCAAAGCGGCGGATGTAAACGCCTTTCATCACGCTCACTAATGCTAAATAGGCAAGTATAATCGCGGCCAGCCATGCGAAGTAACTCAGTGGCAGAGCGCTCATTCCTAATGTTGTTCCTACTGCGGTATACGGTAAGACTGTTCCCATCAAAATGCCAATTGCCGTCACACAAGTAACAATTCGGGCCGCATTGCTTTGTAAGAATGGTATCTTTTCTGTTCGTAAAGCATGAATCACCAATGTTTGGGACCATAATGATTCGACAAACCAACCGGCGTGGAACAAGGCGATGAATACCACTTGTTCACTACCAGTCAATGTGCTGAACTGACCACCCACAACCTGTGGACAAATAATAAAGAATAGTAGCACAAAGGTGATAATGTCAAAGATCGAACTGGTTGGTCCAATCCATCGCATGAAGTTACCAATCGATTTCGCTTCCCATTTACGCGGTTTCGCTAAGTAGCTGCGATCAACTTTATCCCAAGGAAGTGAGATACAAGTTGTATCGTAAATCAAATTCAAGCATAAAATTTGAATCGGTAGCATTGGTAAAAATGGCAAAAAGATACTGGCAACAAGGACTGAGAACATATTACCGAAGTTTGAGCTAGCGGTCATTTTAATGTATTTTACGATGTTACCAAACAGATGGCGGCCTTCTAACATCCCTTTTTCTAATACATTTAAGTCTTTTTCAAGGAGGATAACATCAGCTGATTCCTTGGCGATATCAACCGCGGTATCAACTGAGATGCCAATGTCGGCTGTTCTCATAGCGGCGGCGTCATTAATGCCATCGCCCATAAAGCCGACCACTTTACCATTTGCTTGTAATGCTTGTACAATCCGCGTTTTTTGACTCGGTGATAACTTCACAAACACTTGATAATCCAAGACGATATTTTCTAATTCGATATCAGATAATTCATCTAAGTCATGACCATGAAAAAAGTTTTCAGTCGTTAAACCAACTTGTCGACAAACAGTTCGTGTTACTTCGGCATTGTCACCGGTTAACACCTTCACAGCGACACCAAACGATTGCAACGAGGAGATAGCAGCCTGCGCTGTTTCTTTCGGTGGATCTAAGAACGCTAAGTAGCCCATCAACGTCATCTCAGCTTCATCGGCAATACAAAAAGCATGGTCTTGCGGGTTTGTTTTCTTTTGGGCAATTGCAATCACACGTAGTCCTTGCTCGTTTAGCTGAGTCACTGCCCGCAACAACTTAGCACGCATGTCTTCATCTAACGGCAGAATATGACCATCAAATTCGACCGTTGTTGAAATCGCTAGCATTTCTTCAACTGCACCCTTTGTAATAACTTCTGTCTCACCTTTTTGATTTTTGATAACGACGCTCATCCGACGACGATTGAAATCAAAAGGAATCTCATCGATTTTTTGGTAATTATCAGTGTTAACTGCAAGTTGCTTTTCGGCTTCCGCAATTATGGCGACATCCATCAGATTTTTCAAACCCGTTTGATAAAAGCTATTATAAAAACCATGGCGTAAAATACGATCGTCTTCCTTACCGTTTACATTGAGATGATATTGGAGTGTGACCTTATCCTGTGTAATCGTACCGGTTTTATCTGTACAAAGCACATCCATCGCACCAAAATTTTGAATGGCATTAATATTTTTAATGATTGTTCCCTGTTTTGCCATTGCTGCCGTTCCTTTGACAAGATTGGCCGTTACGATCATCGGTAGCATTTCAGGTGTTAATCCAACAGCGACAGACAAACCAAACATTAATGCTTCGAGCCAATCGCCCTTCGTTAAGCCATTAATAATAAAAACGGTCGGAGCCATGAGCAGCATAAACCGTATTAAGAGCCACGATACTGAGCCCACGCCTTTTTCAAATGACGTTTTCAGTTTCACAGCACTAATGTCAGTCGCGATTTGACCAAACTGAGTTGCTTGTCCGACTGCAATTATGATCCCAACAGCTGTTCCACTGACGACGTTTGAACCCATAAAGACAAGGTTCTCAGCCTCAAGTTTACTTTTAGTTGGCATCGCTCGTGCACCATTTTTTTCAACAGGAACACTTTCACCCGTCATTGATGCTTGTGACACAAATAAATCTTTCGCTTCAATGATGCGAAGGTCAGCCGGCAACATATCTCCCGCCGACAATTCAATAATATCTCCAACGACAAGTGACTCAATCGGCTGCTCGACTGCTTTGTGACCATTGCGACGTACAGCAGCCGTAACTTCAATCATGTTTTGGAGCTGTTCGAGTGATTTATTCGTTTTAACCGTTTGAAAAAGACTGACAGAACCACTTAAAATGACCATCGTCATGATAATAATAACAGCTGTCATATCTTTGTCGGCAGCCGTTGCCAACGTATAATCTGTTATAAAGGATATAAATGCTAATGCAATTAAAACAATTGTGAACGGGTTTAAAAAGGCTTTCATCACTATCCGCCAATACGGTGTTTGATTAACTGCCTCCAAGCGATTTTCACCATACTCCGTAAGAGATTGAGTGACTGCTTCAGTTGTTAACCCTGTATGTGCACTGTTAAAGTAAGAAAATAATTCTTCCTCACTTGCCCGTGTTGCAAAATCGTACTTGTTTTGAGATGGTGTAATTGTTTTCTTTGTCATTTTTGTTCGCCTCTTTTCTGATTGTTTGTGCAATCAGCTGACAGCGACCTAACCGTCAGATACTTTTGTTGATTTCATAACGATCACTACTGTCAGTGACTGCGTCGTATGACTTTTGGGGTCATCTCCGCTCATCGTCTCACCCTTTCGTGTTACTAATTTGAAAACAAAAAAAGCCCGTTGTAATTTACAACGAGGGCATAACAAAATAGCAAAAACCTCGTTGAGTTTTAGCACTGTGCAACGTAAAGAGTACATCTTAGCCACCTTATGAAGAGCCTTAATCCGGCAATTCCTGTTCTACCACGTTGGTGTCTCTCGACATTTCCGGGCAGTGGCTTATGTTTGCATAGGAGCCTCACCTAACAATTTTTCATTTTCTTAACTTTTTAAAATTACCATTACTTTACGACTATGTCAATCACTAACATTACCTATCGTCAGGAAAAAGATGATTATCAGCATTAATAATATATCTCTCCGAAACAAAAAAAATAAATAAAAAAAGGTACAACTTCTATGAGTTATACCTTTTCATCATTAAATTAAAATTGAAATATATCGAAAAATAACATTTGTCAGTTTTCGTTCATTATTTCTTTTTCTTTTTAGCTTTTTCTTTAGTTGCTGCAGTTGCTTGTTGTTTGCTCATTGCAGACATCATTTGGTTGACTTTTTTCTGTGATGGTTTTTGACCCATTTGAGCCATCATCATTGTTAACATTTGTTCGTTAACAGGTGGGTTTTCTTGTAAGTATTTCATCATGTAACGACGTGCAATAAAGAAACCTAATGCCGCTCCCGCTAATAATGCTACTACAATTAATACAATCGCTAACCATAAACTCATTATCTGTTTCCCCCATTTCTCATTTATCTCTATTATTGTACTGTAAAAGCGCTGGTATGACAATAGCCTAGACGATGGAATCCATCGAATAGCACCGACTTACACAAAAATAAGACAACAGCTGACCGAGAAAAAACGGCAAGCTGTTGCCTCATTCTGCGTCTAACGTATCACATTATAATGCTTCGACTGTTTTAACGACGTTTTCAACGGTAAAGCCGTATTCAGCGATTACCGTGTCACCCGGTGCAGAAGCACCAAAAGTATCAACGGCAATGACTGCACCATCTAACCCAACATATTTACCCCAACCAAATGAGCTTGCCATTTCAATACCGACACGTTTACGAACAGCGTTTGGTAAAACAGACTCTTTGTATTCAGCTGATTGTTGATCAAATAGATTGAATGACGGCATGCTGACAACTGACACATCTGTTCCTTTTGCAGCAAGAGCCGCTTGGGCTTCAACTGCTAAGTTAACTTCAGAACCTGTGGCAATTAAAATTGCATCGGCGACCTCTTTTTGAGCTGGCGAGATAACATAGGCCCCTTTTAAGACACCTTCTTCAGCCTTAGCAGCAGAACCTGTAATGACTGGTAAGCCTTGGCGTGTTAAGACAAGTGACGTTGGGTGACTTTGTGACTCTAAGGCTACTTTCCATGCAGCTTTCACTTCATTACCATCAGCTGGACGAATGACAACCATGTTAGGAATTGAGCGTAAACCAGCAAGTTGTTCAACTGGCTCATGTGTTGGACCATCTTCACCAACTGCAACTGAATCATGTGTTAACACGTAAGTTACTGGTTGATGTTGAATCGCAGCTAAACGAGCAGCCGCTTTTAAATAATCTGAGAAGACGAAGAATGTTCCACCGAACACACGTAACCCACCGTGTAGTGACATCCCATTCATGGCAGCGGCCATTGCAAATTCACGCACACCGAACCAAATGTTACGTTGTTCTGGGGCATCCTTTGTAAATTGTTCATCCGTTTTAATCGTTGTGTTGTTTGATCCTGCTAAATCGGCAGAACCACCGAAGAAGAACGGTACTTTGGCTGCAATCGCGTTAATAACATCACCACTTGACGCACGTGAAGCTGTTGCCGAACCCTCAGCAAATGTCGGCATTTCTGCTTGCCAATCAGCCGGTAATTCACCTGCGAATGAGTCAATATATTGTTGCGCTAATGCTGGATAAGCAGCTTTGTATTCAGCAAATAGAGCGTTCCATTCTGCTTCAGCTTTTGCACCACGTTCAGCCACATTAGCTGTGTAGCGTGCGTATACTTCATCAGGAACAGTAAATTCAGGGTAATCCCATCCATATGCCGCTTTTGTAGCAGCAATGCCGTCAGCACCTAATGGCGCGCCGTGGACAGCACTTGTACCTTGTTTTGGTGCACCAAATCCAATAACTGTTTTAATTTCGATGATTGTTGGTTGTGTTTTGTTAGCTTTAGCAGCGGCAATTGCAGCTTCAATCTCAGCTAAATCGTTACCATCTTTAACTAACAAATGTTGCCAACCATAAGCGTCAAAACGTTTTTGCACGCTTTCTGAGAATGAACGATCTAAGTCGCCATCTAATGAAATATCGTTTGAATCGTATAACACGATTAATTTATCAAGTTGTTCGTGACCAGCTAATGAAACAGCTTCAGCTGAAACACCTTCCATTAAATCACCATCACCACATAAAGCGTATGTATAGTGATCAACAACGTTAAAGTTATCTTTGTTGTACATCCCTGCTAAATGACGTTCTGCCATTGCAAAACCGGCTGCCATTGCCACACCTTGACCTAATGGTCCTGTTGTCGCTTCGACGCCGTCTGTATGTCCAAATTCAGGATGTCCTGGAGTCAAGCTACCCCATTGACGGAAGTTTTTAAGATCTTCAATGCTTAATTTGAAGCCTGATAAGTGTAACAAGCTGTATAGTAACATTGAACCATGCCCTGCTGATAAAATAAAACGGTCACGGTTGGACCACGTTGTGTTGCTAGGGTTTACATTTAAAAAACGCGACCATAAAGTATAAGCCATTGGAGCGGCACCTAATGGTAAGCCTGGATGTCCTGAATTAGCCTTTTGAATAGCATCCATAGAAAGAGTTCGGATTGAATTCACTGCGAGTTGATCTACTTTATCAAACATTTAAAAAACATCCTCTCAAGATATAATTATATACGTATACAGATAATTCATTTGTCTTTCTATAGTTGAAAGAACAGTAATGTATTAATTCGTACAAGCATAATTATAAACCATTTCTAGCAAAACAACTAGAGAAAAGTTCGGAAAATGCTTTTAAATTAACAATGGAAACGCTTTGCACAAAAAAACATCGATTTGAGATTATCCTCACTTCGATGCCTCGGCGATCCATTTATTAATCTTTTGCATAGTAAATCGTGTGTGCATTGCTTTTCTTTTTAACGGGAATAACAATTTCTTGTCCGACTTCTAATTTATTCTCGTGCATGATGGGATTGTGATCACTCATCCATTTAACCATATGTTGTGTTTCTTTAGCAGTTTGTGTGTAGTCTTCAGCGATAGACCAGAGATTATCAGCTTCGACAATTGTGTACGTTTCATATTTCCCCTTGCCTAAATCACCACTTGTAAATCCGACAACCAATGTGAATACAATTAAAATAGCGATTAAAACAAGGACAAAAGCAAATTTAGACCAAATACGATCAATTACTGTTTTCATTTATAAATCCCCCAATCGAATGTTTGTTCGTGTTTATATCATAAACCGAACAAACGTTCTTGTCAACAGTAAAACAGAACAAACGTTCTTGTCAACAGTAAAACAGAACAAACGTTTGTGTTTTAACAACTGTGGTGTTATACTATAGTTATTAAATAACGATACAGAGGTGTCTAATGAAACTTTCTAAACGACAAAGTGAAATTTTCGAATTTATCAAAAATGAAGTGAAAACGAAAGGTTATCCACCCTCGGTCCGTGAAATCGGTGAAGCTGTCGGTTTAGCTTCAAGTTCTACTGTTCATGGTCACCTAGAACGATTGGAACAAAAAGGTTTGATTAAACGTGACCCTTCAAAACCACGTGCCATTGAAGTTATGGATGATTCACCTAAGGTGGCAACTGTCAATATTCCCTTACTTGGAAAAGTCACTGCGGGTGTGCCAATTACGGCCATTGAAAACATCGAAGAATATTTTCCGTTACCTGAATCAATGCTTACCAGTGATGCGAACCTGTTCATGCTTAAAGTGGATGGTGAAAGTATGATTAATGCGGGCATACTCGATGGCGATAAGTTAATTGTCCGTCAACAAAATACGGCCTATGATAATGACATTGTGATTGCGATGACCGACGAAGATGAAGCAACCTGTAAACGCTTTTTCAAAGAAGAAAATCGCTTTCGTTTACAACCAGAGAACGATACGATGGCACCGATTTACTTAACAAATGTTACCATTCTGGGTAAAGTCGTTGGGGTATTCAGAGAAATGTAGTCCTTCTTCAAGTAAACAAAAAATAGCCTTCTGCCAGCATCATTCCTGGCAGAAGGCTATTTTGGTTCTATAATTTATGGTGTTGGTGAATTTTCACTGATGCCTATTTTTCCGCGAAAAAATAGCAACATTTTCAAAATCCCTATAATATTAAGTCATCACAACAAATTTATAAGGGGGATTCGACAATGTCAGCTATCACTTGTAATAATATCGCAAATCCCTCTGGAATTACAGATGAAACTATTTCTTTTCCAAAAACATGGTGTTTAACTCAGTTAATTAAAGGTGTTTTAAGCACTTGTTATTTTGGTACACTCTCTTACACTCCCTAAAACAAATAACCTTCCAACCTATCTCTTTTTAAAGAAGCTAACGCTTCTTATGTAAAGGATGTAAAACAACCTTTATCGCTTCAACTTCGATGGTAAAACGAAATTGTTTTATCTCCAAACGTGTCATCCAAACACTAGCTGCCGAAGGACAGTTTATTACTTCTGAAAAAGATATCGCTTTTAGACAGAGTGTTTCAACAACTACTGTTAATCGTGCTTTACACCAATGGTCGCCTCAATTCAAACCGAACTATCAAAGGCTTCCACTAGATCTTTCAATGGATGAATTCAAATCGGTAAAGAGTGCTGATAGTCAGATGCATTTTATTTGCACTGATGCGAAAAAATATGAAATCATTGATATCCTCCCATCTAGAAGATTGCATCATCTCAGAGATTACTTTTCAAATTATTCATATGAAGCGAGAGCCTCAATAATAAACGTGCAGCGTCATGACGTTTGTGAAGGCGACTCTAGCGGGAAAAGTGGCAGCTGAATACCCCACAGCGGAGCGCGGAGGATGAAGCGTCACCCGCAGAAAGCGTCCTTCACAAATGTCATGACTACAAAAAAAGCAGCTACCAAAAAAGATAGCTGCAAAAATGACTTATTTCACTAAATTTTGAATAACAACACTATTTGACATAGAGCCGCTATTTTTTGTTATTTTCTAAAAAGGCACGAAAACCACTCACATGATAAGGCTTTGCTTCATAAGTGACGCGTAAACCTTCATTTTCAATTGCCGCCGTTGTGACAGGTCCAATTGACAACAAAGCAAACGTCGGTAACAACTGACGCTCTGAGGCTGTCAGCAATGACAGAAAAGAGCTCACTGTCGACGGACTCGTTAACGTGATACAATCACCGGCTTCAAACGTAAAGGGGATCCGTTTCGCAGGAACGACCGTATAGACGGTCGTATGGGTTAACCGACAAAGGGATGACAATGCATCTGCTAAGTCTGTCGTTGCGCGTGCAGATTGTGGCAGCCAAACCTTATCGGTTTGCTTAACCACCTGTGATACCGCTGCAACAACACCACTCGAGATGAATGAATCCGCCTCAATCACTGGTTCAATCCCATAGCCTCGCAACGCTGTCGTCGTGGCTGGCCCAATCGAAATGGCCTTAAATGTCGGGAATTGGCGCTCACCTAACACTGCTTCGACGGAGTTTTGACTTGTAAACACGATGTAATCCTCCGGAGCTAATTGGGTCAAATAGTGCTGTACCAACGTCTGCTGCTGTTTTTTTAAGGTCAAGACTGGAAAAAACAGAGGCCGATGACCCAATTCGGTAATGAGTTCCTGTAAGCTGGTCGCTTGATGTGTCATCCGCGTTACAATGATCCGTTTCATCTCATGACCCTCCCTAGTCTTTTGTTAACCAGCGACAGACGTCTTTTGCGTGGTAAGTAATAATTAAGTCTGCACCTGCACGCTTCATTCCAAGCAATGTTTCCATCACAATTTTTTCTTCGTCAACCCAGCCATTTTGAGCGGCTGCCTTAACCATCGCATATTCACCACTAACGTTGTAAGCGACAATCGGAACATCATGCGCATTACGTGTATCACGAATAATATCCATGTAGGCCATTGCCGGTTTCACAATTAAGAAGTCAGCTCCTTCAGCGATATCTGAGGCTGCCTCGCGCATCGCTTCCCGGCGATTAGCAGGGTCCATTTGATATGTTTTGCGGTCACCAAAACGCGGAGCACCATCAGCAGCATCACGGAATGGTCCATAATAGGCTGAGGCATATTTAACTGCATAGGACATAATTGGAATGGCGTGATGACCAGCTTGATCGAGCGCCTCACGAATCGCAACAACGAAACCATCCATCATGTTTGATGGTGCAATGATGTCTGCCCCCGCATCGGCCTGCGAGACAGCAGTCTGTGCTAGGATTGCTAATGATTCATCATTTAAAATTGTTTCACCATCGATGAGACCGCAATGCCCATGATCGGTATACTCGCATAAGCAGGTGTCTGCAATGACGAGTAAATCAGGATAACGTGCTTTAATATAACGCGTTGCTTCTTGAATAATACCATGCACATGAAAGGCACCTGTACCAATTGCATCTTTTTCGGCTGGTAAGCCGAATAAGATTACCGCGGGTATCGCTAACGCATTAATTTCGGCTAACTCAGCATCGATTTGATCCAGTGAATACTGAAAAACACCTGGCATTGTTGGCACCTCGCGCTTCACGTGACGCCCTTCGACTACAAATAAAGGATAGATTAAATCTGCGCTCGCTAAACGATTTTCTTGTACCATTTGACGCATCATCGCTGTAGCGCGCAACCGACGATGTCTGTTAAACTGACTCATTTGAATTCCTTCTTTCAGTTTTTTTAATCGGTGATATTAAGAGCTGCAATCATCGCAGCCGCCCCTTGTTCAAATAACTGTTTTTTAGCTTGTTGTCCCACTACCTGACTATCACTGCCACTGCTTTTACCACGAATAACAGTTTGACCATCAGTAGCTGCCAACAAGGTTTCTAACTTAATCGTATCATGCACGAGCGTTGCATAGCCACCAATCGGCATATGACAACTGCCATCCATCTCATTCAAAAAAGCCCGTTCTGCCAATACCGTTTTAGCTGTGTCTACCTCATGAACACTGGCTAACATTTCACGAACGAAGTCATCCTCACGACGGCACTCAATCGCCAACGCTCCTTGACCAACGGCTGGTAAACACAGATTGGTCGGCAATGGCCACATCTCTGTCTCGTTATAGAGACCTAAACGTTTAAGACCCGCTGCTGCTAAAATAATTGCATCATATTCACCGTCACGACATTTTTGTAGGCGGGTATCCACATTCCCACGTAGCAATTTAATTTGTAGGTCAGGTCGTACCGCCAACAGTTGCGCTTGACGTCGTAAACTACTCGTTCCAATGACTGCCTTTGATGGTAATTGTTCGAGACTAGCACCCGTCGAACTAATCAGCACATCACGTGCGTCTTCGCGCTTCGGAATGGCACCAATCATTAAACCGGTTGGGAGTTCTGCTGGCATATCTTTCATACTATGAACGGCAATATCAATTTCACCATTAATCAGTGCCGACTCAATCTCTTTAATAAATAAGCCTTTGCCACCAATTTTGGCGAGTGCTTGGTCGAGTCGCACATCCCCCTTCGTGACAATCACCTTCACTTCGAATGTCACTGTCGGATAACTGGCTTGTAAGGCACCAATCACATGGTTCGTCTGTGTCATTGCCAATTTTGACCGCCGTGTTCCGACGGTTACTGTTGTTCGCATCCTGTTTCCTCTCCTCTGTCGGTTTCTAGTCCAAAAAGCTGTTCAATTAAGGCTAACTTTGCTGTTGCATCATCTGCCACAGCCAACTCTTTTGTTTTTATTATCGGTTCTTTAATGATTTGATTGACAATGCTTTTTGTTAACTTGCGTATAACCTTGCGTTCATGTTCATCAAGGTCAGGTAAACGACGTTCAAGGTTCGTCATAGTCTCTTCATATATCGCTAATGTTTTCGTCCGTAAACGATGAATCACTGGCGTCGCTTTTAAGGTTAGCTGCCACTGTGAAAAATGAGCAAGCGCTTCATTAACAAGTAACTCAACGTCTGCGATTGCCGCCATTCGCTGTGCCCTATTATCATTTGCCACAGCTTCAATCGCATCTAAATCAAAGCGTTCAATCGGTGTCAGCATCTCACAGTCAGGAGCCACATTACGGGGCAAACCTAGATCAACAATTTTTAGCGGTTGGCTGATATGTTCTAATTGCTGAGCGGTTAGAACATATTCGGTTGTTTTAACCGCACAAAAAACGACATCCTGAGACGCGATGAGTTTTGATAGCTCCTTTTGCGGTGCAACCTGCACACCATAGCGCGCTGCCACTACTGCTGCCTTATCGAAGGTGCGGCTAACTAAGGTCACCTGTTGCATCTGAAAGCGCGGTTTTAAATAGTCGAGCACGAGCGTGCTCATCTTTCCTGCCCCGATAATTAAGAGTCGTGAGTTCGGCCACTGGTCAGCGCGTTGCTGTTCGATTAATTTAACGGCCACCGTACTAAGCGATACTGAGCCGTCGCCAATTAACGTTTCGGATTGGGCTTTTTTGCCGACCGTAATCGCTTCTTTAAATAACTCTTTCAACACCATTCCGACTGTTTCTGCCTGTTGTGCACGCTCGAAACTATCTTTTACCTGCCCAAGAATTTGTGTTTCACCGACAATCATCGACGCCAAGCTCGTACTCACCTCAAAAAGATGTTTAACGGCTAAGTCATTATCATAAAACATCACCTGCTTGGCAATTTGTTCGTAACTTTGTTCAAATAGAGCCGCTAAAAAAGCACGCACATAATAACGACCACGTTTAACTTCATCAACGACTAAATATAATTCGGTCCGATTACACGTCGATAAAATAACATTTTCGAGTACACTATTTTGTTGATTTAATCGTTGCATCGTTGCATCAAGCACTTCTTCATTAAGATGATAGCGTTCGCGGTCTGCAATCGACACTGCTTCGTAGTTAATCGTTGCCACAAGTACTTCCATGTTTAATCCCTACCTATTCATTTTTATACGCCTGTACATATGCGGTCACTTGCTTAATGACAGCTGGGTCTGCTTCTGGGAACACACCATGTCCGAGATTAAAAATAAAGCCTGGTGCCGCTGTCCCTTGAGCCAGAATACGATCAAGCTCTGCTTTGAGCACGGGCCAAGGTGCTGTCAAATAGGCTGGATCCATGTTCCCTTGTAAGCTTTTAATTACGCCATTAGAACGGGCAGTCGTCAACGACATCCGCCAATCCATCCCGATGACATCGAGTGGCATTTGATTCCACTCCGCCATCAGGTGGGTCGCGTGGACACCATGCATAATTGTAACTGCTGGTAATGGCTCGATTGCTGTAAGGATTTTAATAATCCCCGGTGCAATGTAACGATTGTAGTCAGTTAAACTTAAATCACCAATCCATGAATCAAACAGTTGCACCGCACTGACACCAGCTTCAATCTGCGCTGTTAAATAAATGATGACCATCTCAGCCAGTTTCTCCATCAGTAACGCCCATTCTGTTGGGTGATTGTACATAAAGGCCTTTGTTTTTAACTTCGTTTTTGAGGGACCTCCTTCTATTAAATAACTCGCAAGCGTATACGGTGCACCTGAAAAACCAATTAAGGGAACAGTGAGCATCTCTTCTGTTAGTAAACGAATTGTCTCCAGCACATAAGGAATGTCTCGTTCTGGTTGTAGCACTGCCAACGCCTCGATATCGCTTAATGTTTTAATCGGAGTCTTAATGACCGGACCAATCCCAGGTTCGATTGTCACATCGACACCAATTCCATGTAAAGGTGTCATAATATCTTTATATAAAACAGCCGCATCGACATTATAATTATTAACCGGTAATGCCGTCACATAGGCACACAGTTCAGGCTGATGTGTTATTTCAAACAGTGAATGTTTCGCTTTAATGGCACGGTATTCTGGTTGAGAACGGCCTGCCTGACGCATAAACCAAACCGGTACGTGTTCGGTTTTCTCACCACGTGCTGCTCGTAAAAAGGTGTCATTTGTAATCTTTTTGTTTGTTTTCATCGTTACCTCCTACTTGAACTTTCATCAACCAATTATAGCAATAAACCAACGATAATCGTAACTTTTTGACCAGATACGCGATAAGTTCGTTTTTTCGTCACATTCTTACCTCTTTGCTTTTTCCCTCGTTTATTTGATTGACTTTAACCAAAAAAGCCCCCCTTTTTTTAATGGGGTCTCGGCTTTTAGACAAAGTCGAATTAAATTGATTTCACTTTGAAAGTTAGTTCAAGTGACTTTGGCCGCAAGATGACTTGACTGAAAAGAAACGTTGTTATATCCTCTCGTTTAATCAGCTAACTTCCATGAAATATCATAGAAGTTGAACGAGCTGATTTCACTTTCGTTCTAGTAGGCACGACGAGCGCGTGACGGTGCGCGTACTTGATGGTACTTAATCCCGAGCGAGCAAGTCGTAACGACCTAGAACAACGTTTATCTTCAGTCTGAGACCCCATTTTTTAAGGTTCTATAATTTATGGTGTTGGTGAATTTTCACTGATGCCTATTTTTTCGCAAAAAAATAGCAACATTTTCAAAATCCCTATAATATTAAGTCACCACAACAAATTTATAAGGGGGATTCGACAATGTCAGCTATCACTTTTAATAATATCGCGAATTCCTCTGGAATTACAGATGAAACTATTTCTTTTCCAAAAACATGGTGTTTAACTCAGTTAATTAAAGGTGTTTTAAGCACTTGTTATTTTGGTACACGCTCTTACACACACTCACGGTGTGCGAATTGCGGCTTTAATAATAAAACAGTTAAACTCATTAAACACGGAACTAAACTATCACGTATCACACTCCCTAAAACAAATAACCTTCCAACCTATCTCTTTTTAAAGAAGCAACGCTTCTTATGTAAAGGATGTAAAACAACCTTTATCGCTTCAACTTCGATGGTAAAACGAAATTGTTTTATCTCCAAACGTGTCATCCAAACACTAGCTGCCGAAGGACAGTTTATTACTTCTGAAAAAGATATCGCTTTTAGACAGAGTGTTTCAACAACTACTGTTAATCGTGCTTTACACCAATGGTCTCCTCAATTCAAACCGAACTATCAAAGGCTTCCACTACATCTTTCAATGGATGAATTCAAATCGGTAAAGAGTGCTGATAGTCAGATGCGTTTTATTTGCACTGATGCGAAAAAATATGAAATCATTGATATCCTCCCATCTAGAAGATTGCATCATCGATCGTTTTCATTTGTCCCAATTAGTAACACGTTCCCTTAATCAAACACGCATTAAACTCATGAACCGTTATGATACTTCAAACTCAGAAGATAAAAAGATTTATCGTAAACTCAAAGCGTATTGGAAATTACTTCTCAAAAACAAAACAGACTTAAGCGATTTTGATTATCGCTATCATCGTTTATTTAACGGACAAAAAAGTTCGAGAGGAATCATCGATTACTTTATGACACTGGATGTTGAATTCAAAGAAACATACGAACTAGCACAGCAATTACTGATTGCGCTACAACACAAAAATTCCCCTGCTTACCAATCACTGATTCAGACTAAAAAACCTTTCGTTTCTTCACAACTGAAACGCAGTTTAAAAACATTAAACAAGCATTTACCTGCAATCGGAAATAGCTTTAAATACAGGATTCCAACGGGCATTTACAAGGGATCAATAACAAAATAAAAGTGATTAAACGGATTTCGTTTGGTTACCGTAACTTTTCAAATTTCAGAAACAGGATTCTACTCGGATTCAATCATAAACGCATCGCTCCCAACTCGTAATTAATTGACTCTTTTACTGTCTTTTAATACGCGAAAACCTCAATAATAAACGTGCAGCGTCATGACGTTTGTGAAGGCGACTCTAGCGGGAAAAGTGCCCGCTGAATACCCCAAGCGGAGCGCAGAAGATGAAGGGTCACCCGCAGAAAGCGTCCTTCACATTAGGAATGACTACAAAAAAAGCAGCTACCAAAAAAGGTAGCTGCAAAAATGACTTATTTTACTAAATTTTGAATAACAACACTATCTGACATAGAGCCATTTTTAAATGGGGTCTTTTTCATATCTTATTTAGCGTATTCAACCGCTCTCGTTTCACGAACAACTGTCACCTTAATGTGACCTGGATAATTCAATTCATTTTCGATTGATTTACGAATGTCACGTGCCAGACGAATCGATTCTAAATCATCGATGTCTTCTGGCTTAACAATGACCCGAATTTCACGACCAGCTTGAATCGCAAACGCTTTTTCGACTCCTTTGAAACTTTCTGGAATCGCTTCAAGACGCTCTAAACGATGAATGTAATTTTCTAACGTTTCACTACGCGCACCCGGACGAGCTGCTGATAAAGCATCAGACGCTGCCACAAGGATAGAGATGATTGATGTTGGCTCAGTATCACCATGATGCGAGGCAATCGCGTTGATAACTGTTTCATGTTCTTTATACTTAGTGGCAAGTTCGACACCAATTTCAACATGACTGCCTTCAATTTCATGGTCAATCGCTTTCCCGATATCATGGAATAAACCAGCTCGTTTAGCAAGCGTAACATCTTCGCCTAACTCACCCGCTAAAATCCCACTTAATCGTGCGACTTCAATTGAGTGATTCAAGACGTTTTGACCATAACTTGTACGGTAACGAAGGCGACCTAAAATTTTAATAAGGTCAGGATGAACTGCGTGTAACCCAAGCTCAAAGGTTGCTTGTTCTCCGAGTTCACGAATGTGTTCGTCCACTTCTTTCCGTGCTTTATCAATCATTTCTTCGATTCGAGCAGGATGGATACGACCATCTTCTACTAATTTTTCAAGCGCGATACGGGCAATCTCACGACGGACCGGATCAAAACCTGATAAAATAACAGCTTCGGGTGTATCATCAATGATTAAGTCGATCCCTGTTAATGTTTCAATCGTACGAATGTTACGACCTTCACGCCCAATAATACGTCCCTTCATTTCATCGTTAGGTAGGTTAACAACCGATACTGTTGTTTCTGATACAAAATCAGCAGCAGAACGTTGAATCGCTAACGATAATAAATCTTTGGCTTTCTTATCGGCCGTTTCTTTCGCATCATCTTCGCTTTCCTTAATCATCACAGCCATATCGTGTGATAACTCTTTTTCTGTTAGCGTTAAGATTTCATCTTTAGCTTGGTCTTTCGTTAAAGCCGAAATGCGTTCAAGTTCTTGGCGTTCATTTTCGACCAATTGTTCAACTTGAGCTTTTTTCTCTTCGATTAGTTGTTGTTTCTGAGTTATTTTTTCCTCTTTGCGTTCAATTGTTTCCTCTTTATTTTCTAAGGACGTGGTTTTACGATCAAGGATTTCTTCACGTTGTAATAAACGCGTTTCTTTTGTTTTAATTTCAAAACGACGTTCGCGAAGTTCAGTCTCAGTTTCAGTTCGATAGCGTTGATTTTCTTCTTTAGCTTCTAAAAGCGCCTCTTTCTTCAAAGTTTCAGCTTCTTTTAGCGCATCCGCTTTAATGTGCTCCGCCGTTTTACGGTTAGCTTCCATATCACGTTGATTCGAATTATTCGCTATTTTTCTTCCTACAACAAGACCAATGATCAAGAAAAGGAATACGAGGATGATGTCAATTACGTAGGTCATACATTCACCTCCATTCTTATTCTTTTTATAATTCATGTCAAATTGTCGGCTGACTTATTGTACAGCGCACTACATTAATGATTAGCTATGTAAAATAATTTAGCTTTAAATTATCTTACAATTTACATTATACCGATAAAAAGGTAATTTGTGAAATAAATAATGCTATTTATCTCTTAGTTTTACCTTTTTTTTTTGAAATAGTTTCTTTGTCTGACTCAAATGCATTTAATATTAGTATTTTACGACGATGAAACCGCTTAACATCGCCTTTTTTAAAAAATTTCAGATGAAATACTCGTTGTCCAAATATAACTGATAAATACAAAAAAAGAGTGTCGTAAATCACGACACTCTCAGCTAGAGAATCAGCTTATTCGTCATCTTCCGTTGCGTCGGTCTCATCTTTACCTGTCGCAGCTTCTGGCAACTCAGCACCGATACCATATGCATCACGCACTTTTTCATAAATCGCTAAACGATCTTCAGTATGTTCACGTAAATATTGCTTCGCATTTTCACGACCTTGACCAATACGTTCGCCTTCATATGAGTACCACGAACCACTTTTAACAATAATATCGTGTTCAGCGGCCATATCAACGATTTCACCTTCGCGTGAGATTCCTTGTCCGTAGACGATGTCAACTTCGGCAATACGGAATGGCGGAGCGACCTTGTTTTTGACAACTTTAATACGCGTCTTATTACCGATGATGTCAGTGCCTTGTTTTAATTGCTCTGCACGACGTACTTCTAAACGAACAGATGCGTAGAATTTAAGAGCACGTCCACCGGGTGTAATTTCAGGGTTACCAAACATAACACCGACTTTTTCACGAATTTGGTTGATGAATAAAGCAATTGTTTTTGATTTATTGATTGAACCAGATAATTTACGAAGGGCTTGAGACATTAATCGCGCTTGTAAACCAACGTGCGAATCACCCATCTCGCCTTCGATTTCTGCTTTAGGCACTAAGGCTGCCACGGAATCGATAACAACGATGTCAATTGCACCTGAACGAACAAGTGCCTCACAAATTTCGAGCGCTTGCTCACCCGTATCAGGTTGAGATAACAGTAATTCATCAATGTTCACACCTAGTTTTTTTGCATAAGCTGGATCAAGGGCATGCTCTGCATCGATAAAAGCAGCTGTACCACCTTTTTCTTGTACTTCTGCAATGGCATGGAGAGCAACCGTTGTTTTACCAGAACTTTCTGGACCATATACTTCAATGACACGGCCACGTGGGTAACCACCAACACCTAATGCCACATCAAGTGCTAACGAACCACTTGGAATTGTTTTTATATTTGTATCAGTTTTTTCACCTAATTTCATAATAGAACCTTTACCAAATTGTTTTTCAATTTGTTTCAATGCCTGATCTAAGGCCGCTTGACGATTATCCAACCTATTTCCTCCTTCGTATAAAAACGAAATTTGTTTTGCTATACCTTTAACTATAAACGTTTTCACTTTTAATTACAAGCAAAAAACGAACGTATATTCGCTTTTTTGAAATATATCGGCAATTAAAATGATGATTCCCTGTTTTAAATATGTCATTGCCTTAAGAGAAACGCTGATTCAAGAGCCAAAAGGCTTGTTTTACAGCCCGCTCACGATTAGACTGGCGGTCGCCATTGAAGTGATATAAATGAGCAGTCGTCTCTGTTTTTGTACTAATAGCAAGCCAAACCGTTCCAGCTGGGTGTCCATCTTGGCCACCTGGACCAGCGACACCGGTGAAACTAACACCGATATCCGCCTGGGTGCGAAGACGGATTTGCTCTGCCATTGCTTGCGCACACCCTTTGCTAACGACACCCTCACGCGCAATCAATGCTGCATCCACCCCTAATAAGTCGGTTTTCAAGGATGTTGCATAGGTGACCATCCCCCCTTTAAAAATAGTAGAGACACCTGCATGATTAGCAATGGTCGCTTGAAACAAGCCTGCCGTTAAACTTTCAGCAGCCGATAGCGTCAGTTGCTTCTGTTTTAATTGCTCGATAACACGCGCTTCCAGACCTGTTTCGCCATAGCCATAAAAGAAGTTGCCGACTAGCGCTTGCACCTCTGCTTCCATTTCATCGAGTAAGACAGCAGCTGTTTTCAATGGATTGGCGACTGCACTAATGCGTAGACTGACCTCATACGTACCAGCATAGGTTGCCAGTGTCGGATTCGTCTGGTTCGTAATTAATGTATTTAACACGTCTGCTAACCGCGATTCACCAATTCCGTAAAAACGCAAGACCCGTGATGTAATTGGTTGAGTTGCATTACGTGTTAGATACTCTGCGATAACATGCTCGAACATCGGTTTCATTTCGCGTGGCACACCCGGCATTAACACATAGGTAATTCCTTTGTCAACAATTAGCATACCGGGCGCAAATCCGGTTTTATTAGCTAAGCTAGTTGCACCTTCAAGCACATCTGCTTGTCGTAAATTATTGGACGTCATCGCTTGTTGACGCCCTTCAAAATGTTGTTGTATTTTTGCAAGAGCAACCGTATCTTTAACTAAAGAGCGCTGTAACAGGCGGGCTAACGTCTCTTTCGTGATATCATCTTGTGTCGGTCCCAATCCACCAGTAACGATAATTAAGTCGGCGCGTTGTTGCGCTTGCTTAAAGACAGCTGTTAAACGTTTATCGTTATCTCCTACCACTGTTTGGTAATAGAGATTATGCCCCGCATCGGCTAATTTCTGAGCAATAAACTGCGCGTTCGTGTTAACAATTTGTCCTAATAAAAGTTCGGTACCGATTGCAATTACTTCTGCGTTCATCGTATGGACTCATCTCCTTACTTCCTCTCTTTTTATTATAGCAGTATCTAAAAAAAGTCGCTACACCAGGAGGTGTAGCGACTTGAGACTAAAGAAGAACACTGTTATCCTTCGTCGTTTGTAACAGAAATACGAATAACTGACTTATTTAAAACCATCGCTAAACACATGACGGTTTTGATAAAAATAGTTAACGCCCGATAAAACTGTAAAGAATACACAGACATAAAAAATGATTAAATCAACTCGAATACCTGTTGCTGCAAACGGAAAATTACTGAGCATTAATAATGGGATGGCAATTAATTGGGTGAACGTTTTTATTTTACCCAACATGTTGGCGGCATTCACTTCGCCACCTTCAGCTAACAACAGACGTAAACCAGTAATTGCTAATTCACGTGAGACAATAATTACCACTGCCCATGATGGAATGATGTCGGCACCGACTAATGCGATAAAAGCGGCCATGACGAGCAACTTATCAGCTAATGGATCAGCAAACTTACCAAAGTTAGTTACAAGATTGTATTTACGTGCTAAGTAGCCATCTAACCAATCTGTAATCGACGCAACAATAAAGACGATGGTTGCAATTAAATGTGCGACTGTAATTGTTGCACCTAAAACAGTAAACTCTCCCCAATTAAATGGTATTAAAAAAAGCAGTAAAAAAATCGGAATCAGAAAAATACGTAGAACGGTCAATTGATTGGGAATATTCATTATAATTTTCTCCTTTGAAAAAGGAGTGACGTTAGAGATAGCCACTCCTCACAGTTATTTTTGCTTGAATTCAATCGTGATGTTTTGTGTTATGGCATCTGTTGCAAACTCAAGTTTCTCATCATTAATGCTCATATTCAAGCCTTGCGAATTACCAATTGTTACATTTAAGTTAGTTGGTTTTACTAATTTAATTTCTTTTTTATCGCCAGCCGCTAATAGCCCACTCTCGACAGCTTCACCGGTGTTGGTTGTAATTGAATTCCAGCTATCGCCACCTGTAGCTTCAATCGTCATCGTCAATTCATCAACACTAGCTGCCTCGACAACGTAATTCATCGAACCAGAATTAGCTTCAGGTGCTGTAATCGTCACTTTATCTGTTTTTTCATCAGTTGACTTTTCCTTTGATGCTGATTGTTCCGTTTTAGAGGACTCTTTTGTTTTAGTTGCCTCATCGATTGAAACACTTGTTGCAGGTGTTTGATCAACAACGGCATCATCCGAGTTATTCCCTTTAACATACATCATCAGCCAAATCCCACCGATAACCAGCACAATTAATGCCACAACAATCAGTTTGAAACCTTTGCCTAATAAGAAAACTGGTAATTCACGTGGTTCTTTTTGATTGTTTGCGCGTGTCACTTCTTCGACCGCCGCTTCCTTAACAGGCACTTCTGCACGGTACAACGTCATAGCCTCATCCGCGTTTAAGCCAACAACTTCAGCATACGTACGTATGAATGCGCGCGTATAAAAGTCTCCTGGTAAAACATCGAACTTACCGCGTTCAATTGCTTCTAAATAGCGTTTTTGGATTTTTGTTTTTTGCTGTAATTCGTCCAAAGACATGCCTTTTTCTTTACGATTCTGTTTCAATAAACTCCCTAGCTCACTCATACTTTTCACCTGCCATAGCTTCGTTATTTTTAAATCTCTCCAGCTTGCCTTATCTAACGCAAGTATAACTTACTTACCGCACTTAATCGAGTAATTACAGTTAGACATTCCGTTGTTGATAAACGAGCTAAATCGTTCAATCTGACAATTTTCAACGACAATGCAAAGACAGAGGGAGTTGCTTTCGTTAAGCTCAATCTCGTATCTTTTCCATACGTTTTCAATCATTTTTCATTAAAGTTAATTTCAAACAATCAGCTTCAATCGATTTATATGTACGAATAATTCATCCACTTAAATTCACTTGTTTTCGATTGTATCTTTTTCAATACTGATCTTAAAAAAGTATATTTCACCTTGATAAACTAGCATTTTATCTAAAAATTGCACTGTCTATATTTTAGCACGTCCGCTTGTTCTTGTCACTTTTAAGTTAATTTAAACGCGACTATTTTTGTCCTTTTATCATAAAGAGTAACGGTGTAGGATTCCCGAACAACTCCTCGGCTAAAATTGTTAAATCATTTAATGAGATTTGTCTGATAATTGTTAAAAAAATCGCAGCATCAGCCTCTTTCAATTGATTTTCAACCAACCACTCACTGTAGGCTTCATAATCATCAGTCATTGTAACTAATGTGCCGATTAATTCACGTTTTGCGCAGTCAAACACGTATGGATCGAAACAGTTCTTAATTGCAGACATTGTTAAGCTCGCAGTTAGCGCACGAACACTTTTTTCATCACCAGTACCCATTAGCAATAAATAAGAATAGGCATCTTCATATACAAAATGACTGCTAAACGATTCATCAATGATACCTTCTGCGTATAGACGAGTATAGGTTTGCGATAGCGGACTCAGAATCACATCAGTCAGCAATTGACGTGTTAAGACAGCTTTTATATAAGCCGCTCCCCGTGTTCTTTGTGCCTGCCATTTTAGTCCAAGCGCAAATTTTGGCAACTGAATCGGCATTGTTGTGGTTGCACCTTTTCCATCAAGTACGACTTCAGGACTGCTAATATAGCCAACTTCCCCGTCCCTCGTTGGTCGTAGCCATGTTTTAGACTGCTCACACATCACGCGGTATAACTGCTCAGCTTGAAATGGACCCGTTATTACCCAAGTGAGTTGTTCCGGTTGATACATCATCGCTTGTACTGCCTCAACTTGTTTTAGTGTCATCTTCGCAACATCTTTTTTTGAGCCGGTTATATCCACCGCCATTGCTTGCCCAGGAAACAGCCCTGTTAAACTCATCTGTGTTAAAACAGAATAGACGTCATCTTCATACATCTCCTGCTCTTGCAAAATAATGTTGCGTTCATGCGCAACATCAGCGTCAGTCCACCGTGGTTGCAACAACATTTGACCTAAGTAGTCAACAAGCGGATGTATGTCACCTGTTGCTAATACAGTATAAGTCGTCATCGTCGTTGTTGTGTAGGCGTTAATACTTGCTTGTCGCTCTACGAAAAACTTACTAATATCTTCTTCATTAGACTGAAACATCATATGTTCAATGAAGTGGGCCATTCCGCTTAAAACAGGTTTCCCCTGCCATTCTAAACGTGTCGTTGAGCCATAAGGGACACTGACCTGAATATAACTATGATGCGCCGCTGGTTTCTCAACAAAAATAACCTTCATCCCATTAGGTAGTGTTTTGGAAAGTTCTTTTTTCAAATTAGTACTCCTTTTTAGTTAGGCAGAAACTGCCTTTATACTGCCATTGATTCATTAAATTTGTGATATCTGCTGGCGTGATTGTTCCGAGCTCAGCCTGCCATTGTGCTAACGTCATCGTATAAGGCAGTAATTGCCGTGAAAAAGCAATGTCATTTACACTTTCAACATCGTCTAGTTCTAACTGTAGGTCATGCCACAAAGCCGTCTTTGCCAGTTCTAATTCAGATAATTGGATGTTTTCTGCCATTTGCCGTTGTTGTAGTTTCATCGTTTCTAGCGCTTGTTCAACCGCGTCGTCGTCAACACCAGCAACTGCATAGGCCAACTGTTTCGTAACATTGAGACTGCCGTAAATGTCATAGGCTAACTGTGCTTTTTCGCGCACTTCATTGAAAAGACGTGAATGACTATCGACTGCCCAAATGTAGTAGCCTAGTTGTAACCGCACACGGTCGCGTTGTGAACATATGCGCGGTACTTGATACATTATAATTACCTTCGCTTGTGAGACATCATGAGTCTGCTTTTGTTCTCCGAGGGGTGTTAACTTACTGTCGCTAAAAGTTAGCGGCCTCACTGTTTTCGCCTGCCCATGTGGGAACTTCATTAAGTGTTTCGTAATCATCGGTAGTGAGACATCCCCCGTGACTGTAATTAACTGCTCATCAATCGTCAGCATTTCACGGTGTGTTTCGGCAATATCAGTTAATGTTAAATCCGCGATATCTTCTTTAACACCGATCGTATGGTAGCGGTATGTATCGTTTTCAAAGGCCGTCTGCAGCACTTGCTCCAAGGCTAAGTCACCCGGATCCTCTTTAATCATTTCAAAACGATTGCTTAACGTCTCTTTTTCGCGTTCAAACAAAGCCGTTGTTCGTTCGTTTTCAGTAAATAACGGTTGAAATAAGGTGTCCTGTAAAAAGCACCAAACATCTTCTTCAAATGTTTCATCCGCTATTAATGAAGGGTTAGCATAGGTTAACGTACAATGAATCAAATGACAGTTCCCACTTTTTTCGACGGTAGCATCTAAAGCTGCCCCATATAAATACGAAAGTCTCTGTTGAAAGGCCGATAAGGTCGAATACTTTAAGCTAAGACCTAACCAGTTGGCAAGTAAGGAACGTTTTGTCAACGTCTCACGTTCGAGTGGCGCTTTAAAATGCCACGTGACTGTAATCTGATTAAATTGTGTCGTTTGTTGTAGCAAAACAGGGTAGCCGTTAATTAGGATTGGGATTTGTTTCGTCATGTCAATCTCCTTTACACTTGCTCTTGAATGGGCCATTCGGTTACATTGACACGTCGTGGTTTACTACCTTCATGTGGACCAACAATACCACGATTTTCCATTTCATCAACGATGCGAGCGGCACGGTTATAGCCGATTTTAAACTTGCGTTGCAACATTGAGACCGAAGCCGCTTGTTGCTTAATAAACATTTGAACAGCCTCATCGAATAATTCGTCATCCGGCTCTGCTTGATTGGCATCTATTTCGTCGGGAATCATTTCTTCCTGATACTGTGCTTTTTGTTGTTCGATGCAGGCGTCTACGATTGTCTCGACTTCTTGATCGGATAAAAATGCCCCTTGAATTCGGGTTGGCTTCGACGCATCAGCTGTTTTAAAGAGCATGTCACCCATGCCGAGTAATTTTTCACCGCCGGACATATCCAAAATCGTACGTGAATCAATCGACGACGATACCGCGAATGAAATCCGGGCAGGAATATTTGCTTTAATAACACCAGTAATAACGTCGACTGACGGACGTTGAGTGGCAACAATCATATGAATGCCTGAGGCACGGCCCATTTGTGTAATGCGCATAATCGCACTTTCAACATCATTTGAAGCCACTAACATTAAATCAGCTAACTCATCAACTATTGTTACAATATATGGCAATGGCACTTGTTTTGCCGTTTCTGTTTCATTATGTTCCGCTACAATTTCATTATAACCTTCGATGTTGCGCACACCATAGTGTGAGAACAAATCGTAGCGCCGTTCCATTTCACCAACAACCTTTTGTAAGGCTTGCGCAGCTTTTTTAGGATTGGTAACAACTGGCGTCAATAAATGTGGTACGCCATTGTAGACACTCAGTTCGACCATTTTCGGATCGATTAACATCATTTTGACTTCATGTGGTTTCGCCTTTAATAAAATACTCGTGATGATCGAGTTTATACAAACAGACTTCCCGCTCCCGGTTGCACCTGCCACGAGTAAATGAGGCATTTTATTGAGACGTGCCATGACAGCCTCGCCTGAGATATCACGGCCTAAAGCAAACTGCAATTTTTCAGCTGGATTGTTTTTCGGGTTATCTTCTAAAATCTCACGTAAGGTCACCATCGCGACATTTTGGTTGGGGACTTCAATCCCGATGACTGATTTACCAGGGATTGGCGCTTGAATACGGACTTCTTTTGCAGCTAAAGCAAGGGCGATATCATCTGTTAAATTAACGATTTTACTCACTTTCACGCCCACTGCCGGTTGCACTTCATACTCTGTCACTGCTGGGCCAAGGTGGACTTCTGTTACCTTCGCATCAACACCGAAACTTTGGAACGTTGCTTCCAACACTTTGATATTCTCATTAATTTGTCGTTTCTCGTCACTTTGATCAACAAATTTAGTCGGATTCAATAAGGTCGTACTTGGCAACTGATAGTCAGTTTCGACTTGTGGCAAATTAAAACTATCAGCCGCAGTCGGTTCTGCTAAAACAGGATCTGTTGTTGCTTCTGTAGTGGCAGGCGTTGGACGCATATCAGGCAAGGGGCGTTGTGGCGTTTCATTCTCGTTGAATGTTTTTATCCGTGGCGGCTCTGAAACATGCTCATTGACGGCTCCTTTATCATCTTGCTCATTTGAAGCCACTTTTGGAACACGTGGTTGCGAGACAGATTTGGAAACGTTGGCTGCATTGCGCCATTGTTTGACATAACCTGACACCCATTTGACGATGAATCGCAAGACGTCACGCGGAGAATGATCAGTTAGCAATAACACACCTTCAATCAAGACTAAGCCTACTAACAGGTATGTTCCGATTGCACCAAATAAAAAGTAAGTGAGCGTGACGAGTAATGCCGCCACAAAGCCACCACCTACTTGAAAGAGTGAAAGTTCGTCTAGTCGATATAAATTAACTTGTTGTGTGCTAATTTGAAGAATATTTACATCACCGACAATTTTTGGTGTCACAATCGCGGTATGATAACTAATCATCACTGCAAATATGATTAGAAAGAGTCCGATAAAATGAGCCTTAAAAAGGGCTGGCCATTGTCGTTTTACAATAAAATGAATACCTAAAAGTGCGAGGAAAACCAGGGTAACATGGGCAAATGTACCTGTTAAGATAACTGCCCCTTCAAATAAAAAGCGTCCGACAAAGCCGAACTGTCCGATACTAAAAACTACCAATATAATTAAGATAATCCCTACCGTTTCGAAACGTAGGGGCATTTTATTCAAATCCATAACCTTCTTTTTTTTATTCGTGCTGCGTTTTGACGCTTTCTTTCGTTGCGTGCGCTGTTGAACCAAATTGGTCACCTTCTTCTATCATAATAACTACACTAATATTTACTCCTCATTATACCATATTATCCGCTGAACAAAAGCGATTGTATTGCACATCAAAACGTTTGCAAAAAAAAAACGACCCGCAAAGTAGTCGTTCTAATCTTTTGTGAAATCACTAGTTAAACCCTCACCTTGTCTAATGTCAAAAAAACGCATCAACAGAAAATGGTCGAGAGCTTATTTACTCCAATCACTGTAGTTTAAATTGCCTTAAACGAACTTTTAGTTAATTTTTCAACAAGCGTTTCATCACCTTTTTTAAACTGTAAAATAACGGATACACCGTCACCATTAATGGGACATATAGGAGGGCTAACTTTATTTGGAAGAGGTTTTCTAAAGCGAATAGCTTGCCGAAAAAGATAAACAACAACAAGAAAGTCGCTGCTAGCGCTGTAATCATTAAAATAATACGGTAGTTCAACGGACGCGCAACATAACTTAACGCCATGAAACAGACCATTCCGGTCATCCAGACCGTTAAGGTTGATGTAGCCGCATAGGACCAATTCAGCTGCTGACCGACGACTAAGATAATCATCGCATAAAGCACAACACTTAGTCCACTTGCCAAAGCTGGTTCAAGCACATTGCGTAAGAAGCGACCTTTTAAAGGGGCCACGTTAGGACGGAGTGCTAATAAAAAGGATGGAATCCCGACAGTCAAGGTACTAATGGGACTTAATTGAATCGGTTGAAACGGATAAGGTGAGGAAATAAAAATAAACAAGAGCGCCAACACAATCGAATAGATTGTTTTTGTCAAATAGAGTGAAGCCACTCGTTGAATGTTATTAACGACCTTTCGCCCTTCAAGGACAACGCCAACCATTGCATCAAAATTCGAATCCAGCAATACAAAGTTAGAAATCCCTTTGGCTGCATCACTCCCGTTGGCCATCACAATACTACAATCGGCTTGTTTTAACGCTAGAATGTCATTGACACCATCTCCGGTCATCCCGACAGTGTGACCATTTGCTTGTAACGCTTCAACTAATAATCGTTTTTGCTCAGGGCTTACCCGGCCATAAATCCGATTTTTTTCGACCAGTTGCTGATAATCTGTCTCAACAGGGAGTTTACTCATATCAACTGTTTCGCTCACATTATCAACGCCTGCGCGTTTTGCAATTTGACTGACAGTTTGCGGGTGATCACCCGAAATTATACAAATATCGACTTTTTCCGCTTTAAAATACGCTAACGTTTGGGGTGCCTCTGCGCGGATGTCGTCTTCTAGATAGAGTAAACCAAGCAATTGCAACTGTGTTGGCAATTGGTGGCCTACAAGTGTTTCAGACGATTTCGCAACGGCTAACACCCGTAATCCTTGGTGAGTGGCAGCTGTCATCGCTTGGGACTGTTCCGAAGTAAATGAATTAAAGATATATTCCGGTGCACCAATAACAAAACTAGCTCCTTGATAACTCACCGCTGACCATTTACGAGCCGACGAAAACGCAATAATTTGTTGTGGTTCACCCCAGTCAGCCGTCGCTTTAAAATGAGACATTAAAGCGAGACCAGTCGCATTGTCCTCATTGAGGTCATGCGCAACTTGACCAACGGTGGCTTTTAACGTATCAAGTGAGATATCATCCCCCGGTTTAATTGTTTTCACCTGCAATTCACCGCTTGTGAGTGTTCCTGTTTTATCAAGGCATAAAATATCCACTCGAGCGAGCGTCTCAATTGACCCCATCGTTTTAACGAGCACTCGTTTCCGCGTTAATCGCACGACACCTAAGGCAAGCGCCACCGACGTCAATAAGATTAACCCTTCAGGAATCATGCCCAGCACCGCTGCAGAAGTGCCTAAAATGGCTTGATTGAGTTCTGTTTTAGTAAAGATACTCGTCATGAATAATAATGCGCCAATCGGAATAATGCCGAAACTCAACACCCGAATAATTTGTTTCATCGTCCGTATCAGTTCGCTATAGATGCTTTTTGATTGTTTTGCTGCTAACGTCAGCTTGGCAACATAGCTTTCTTGCCCAACATGTGTCGCCTCAATCAGAGCGGTACCACTGACAACATAACTGCCGGAGTATACAATATCCCCCACCGTTTTAATGATTGGATCGGCTTCTCCAGTTAACTGTGATTCATCGCATTCAAACCCACGTGTATATGTAACAATGCCATCCACACAAATTTGTTGTCCACGTTTAATGGCAATCAAATCATTTTTAACGACCTCATCCTGAGCGATTTCTTGCGACTGAGCATTGCGAATAACGTTGACTTTCGCTTGATTGAGCAGCATTAACTGATCGATGTTTTTTTTCGCCCGCAGTTCTTGAAAGATACCAATCGCGGTGTTAAAGAGAATAACACCTAGAAAGAGAAGGTTTTTAAAACTCCCCGTATAAATAATAAAACCACCGATCACTAAATTGATGAAGTTGAATAACGTTAAACTATTTTCTAACAGTATTTGTTTTAAACTACGAGTGGTTGGCTGCAACAGTTCATTAACATCGCCACGTACACGACGTTCTTCTACCTCTGCTGTAGAAAGACCTGGAAATTCGCTAGGATTAATCATTGGCGACCCTCCCCTTTTTTTAACGCAGGTAATAACCCCTAAGTTACCCTGTTCATGTGTATATTATATCAACTATTGGACGTTATACCAAACATCAATATGGAAAAGTAAAATTACTCCGTTAGAATTGTACAAATTGGTCGATTATCCTTAACATCAAAAAAACAACCCATTAGGTTGCTTCAGATTTTAGACAAAGTCGGATTAAACGACTTTATCTTTCATATGCTATGACAGTGACTTTGTTTACGAGATGATAAGACTGAATAGAAACGCTGTTATTTCCTCTAGTTCAATCAACCAGAAGCTGTCACCTTTCAGAAAATGGCAGCGACGGTAAATAGTCGCCTTCATTTCTCTTCCAAGCTGTATGCTTCCAACCGGTTGATTTTACTTTCGTTCTAGGCACTACGCGCGAGTAAGTCGTAACGACCTAGAACAGCGTTTATCTTCACTTAATTACAAAACCGCTTCAAGCGCCGCAATACAGCCTGCATTTTCACTTTCGCTCCCGATGGTCACACGTAACCACTCAGGACGTAAACCTGCTCGCACAATAAAACCTTTTGCCAACAACGCATCAAAAACAGGTGCCGTTGCTTGACCAATCTTAAAAAAGATAAAGTTTGCTTGTGAGGGATAATACGCAAACCCTTTTGCTTCGAGATAGTTGACCCACTGCGCTAAGCCAGCACGATTTGCCGTCTGGCAGTCTGCAATGAATTTCTGATCGGCTAACGCGGCAACGGCTGCCGCTTGAGCAACACGTGACGTATTGAACGGGAGACGAACGATGTTTAATTTAGCACAAACGGCCGCTGAACACGCGGCAAAACCAATTCGTAATGCGGCAATGCCATACGCTTTCGAGAAAGTACGCATGACCATTACATTATCGAAACGTTCAATCAAAGGCATCGAATCAGGGAAGTCGTCGGCCACAACATATTCAGCATAAGCCTCGTCGAGAATGACCAATACCTCGGCCGGCACTGCTGTCAACAAACGGTCTAAGGCCATCGCATTAAAATACGTACCCGTTGGATTATTAGGGTTGCATAACCATAAAATTTTAGTGTTAGCATCAACAGCCGCCAACATCGCGTCTAAATCATGTTCACCCGCTTCATTGACCGGTACTTCTTTAACGGTTACCCCTTCGATGTTCGCATGCAATGCATATTGTGAAAAGGTCGGCGTTGCCTGCACAATATTATCGCCTGCAACGAGGAGCGTGCGGCTGACAATCTGGATTACTTCGTCGAGACCAGCTCCAATTACAAGTTGATGCGGTTTGACTGCATAAAACGCCGCCAACTCAGACCGTAATTCAGCCGCGTAACCATCAGGGTATAATGCCGTCTCGTTTAAGGCCTTTGTCGCTGCGACTTTCACCTGTGCCGAACAACCAAACGGGTTTTCATTCGAGGCTAGTTTGGTAATCGTCTCCAACCCTAATTCCTGTTGTACTTCTTCAATTGGTTTACCAGGCTTGTATGCCTGTAACTCACCTAAACTTGCTTTCACCTTAATTGTCATGATGCCTCACTCCTCTGTTTGCTATTTATAACGTATCGATTGCTTTACGATCCGTTGTTTTTGATAGTTTACCCTCGCGACTTTCTAATTCAGTCGCTAGTTCAGCCAAGCTAATGTTTTTCTCGGCTAATAAAACGAGCACGTGGTACGTCAAGTCAGCCACCTCAAGCAAGATTTCTGCCTTGTCATCATTTTTGGCTGCAATCACGACTTCCGTCGCCTCTTCACCGATTTTTTTCAAGATTTTATCTTCGCCTTTATCGAATAAGTAGTTCGTGTAACTGCCGACTTTAGGCGTTGTTTGACGTGCCCGTATTTCGGTCATTAAACGATTAATTGCTTCCATTTTCAACGCCCCCTTCACTGGCTGTAAAACTGATATTATTAAAGAAACATGAGGTTGCACCAGTATGACACGCACCGCCACCGAGTTGTTCGACCCGAATCAGCAACGTATCCTCATCACAATCACTCGTGATGTGTTTGACGCGTTGATACTGCCCACTCGTTGCTCCTTTATGCCACAATTCATTACGGCTACGTGAATAAAACCACGTATGACCGCTCGAAACTGTTAATTGATAAGCCGCTTCATTCATATAACCTAACATTAATACGTCACCACTGACGTCATCGACTATAATTGCCGGAATAAGACCATCTTGCTTATTAAACGCTAAACTCATAAGTTACGCACCGCCACTCCGTTAGCAGCCATTGCTGTTTTCACCTCAGCAACACTCACTTCACCATAATGAAAAATCGAAGCGGCCAAGGCAGCATCCACTGTTGTTTGTTCAAAGACATCGACGATATGTTGCGCATTACCACAACCGCCTGACGCAATGACTGGAATCGCTACTGCCGCCGTAATCGCTTCTAACAAAGCGATATCATAGCCATCCTTTGTGCCATCCTGATCCATACTCGTTACTAACAACTCCCCGGCACCTAACGCCTCGACCTCTTTGACCCAGTCAATCACGTTACGCCCTGTTGCAATCCGACCACCGCCTGCATAGACATCCCAATGACCGTTTTCTTTTTTTGCATCAATCGCCACAACAATACATTGAGAACCGAATTTTTCGGCTCCTTCACGAATCAATTCCGGTGTTTTCAATGCGGCTGAATTCAATGAGATTTTATCAGCTCCCGCTTGCAACATCGCTTTCATTTCGGCGACTGACGTAATGCCTCCTCCAACGGTTAGGGGGATAAACACCTCAGCAGCCGTGCGCTCTACCACATCAATCATCGTTCGGCGTTGTTCGTGTGTTGCCGTAATATCAAGAAACACCAGTTCATCAGCACCCGCTAAGTTGTACTGTTTGGCGATTGCAACGGGGTCACCGACATCTTGCAAATCAACAAAGTTGACCCCTTTAACGACGCGACCATCGGTAACATCTAAACAGGGAATAATTCGTTTACAAAGCATTGCCAGCCACCTCCACCACATCTGCCATCGTCAAGCGTTGTTCATATAAAGCTTTACCAGTAATTGCACCGTATAACCCCAAAGCGGCACAGGCTTGTAAATCAGCCTTTGAGGAGACACCGCCAGAGGCAATCACAGCTATGCCACCGAGTTGATTCATTGCCTCCAATTGCTCAAGATTAGGACCGGTTAGCGTGCCATCACGCCCAATATCGGTAAAGACAATTAATTTCACACCGCGTGCCTTCATTTCCCTTGCCAAGTCTAAGTAACTAACGTCACTCGTTTCGAGCCAGCCTTCAGTAGCAACGAGACCCTCACGAGCGTCAATGCCAACGACAATCCGCTCAGCACCAAATGTTTCGATTGCAGCACTTACAAGGGCCGGATCTTTTAAGGCGATTGACCCTAGAATCACACGGCTGACGCCACGATTTAGTAGGATGGCGATGTGTTCCAACGTGCGAATGCCACCGCCTAATTGAACGGGTATGTTAATCGCAGCTACGATTGCTTCGATTACTGCTAAATTAGCCGACACCCCTTGGAAGGCACCATCTAAGTCAACTAAGTGTAAAAAGCGAGCACCCTCTGCTTCGAATTGTTTGGCCTGCGCGACCGGATCAGGATTTACGACGGTTTGTTGAGCGAAATCGCCTTGATAAAGACGAACACATTGACCATCTTTTAAATCGATTGCTGGGAAGATGAACATTTGACCACCACCTCTTTAAAGTATTGGAGGACCTTGAAGCCCACGTCCCCACTTTTTTCTGGATGAAACTGCGTGCCGTAAACATGTTGCTTTTGGACGATTCCAGGTACTTGTACGCCATAATCCGTCTTTGCGACAACATATCGCTCGTCCGTCTTTGCGTAATACGAATGCACATAATAGACATTTTCGCCATCAAGCGGAGCAAATACTGTTGCTGGCTTAACGTGTAACTGATTCCAACCGATGTGTGGCACTTTTAAATTTGACGGAGGTAATCGTACAACCGCCCCGGGGATTAACCCAAGACCGCTTGTCTCCCCATACTCACTGCTTGAGTCGAATAACAGTTGCATCCCCACACAAATGCCGAGCAACGGTTTGCCTTCAGACACAAGTTCTTTAACAAGCACTGCTAAGCCGCGTTCCTCGATGTTGGCCATTGCTCTGGCAAAGGCACCGACTCCAGGGAGGATCAGCCCATCACAGCTACGGATAACCGCATGATCAGCTGTAATCACATGTTCGAGGCCAATATGAGCCAATGCCTTTCCGACACTCTTTGTGTTGCCTGTATCGTAATCAATTACAGCGATCATTACAACACCCCTTTCGTTGAGTTGACTCCTGTAATATTGGAATCGATTGTAACTGCTTCGCGCAAGGCACGACCAAACGCTTTGAACAAGGCTTCAATTTTATGATGTGTGTTCACTCCGTATAATACTTTCAGATGCAAGTTCATTTCGGCATTAAAGGCAACCGCTTGAAAAAATTCTTGTACCAATTCCGTATCGAATAAGCCAAGCTTTGGATTGGTGAAAACAGCGTCACAGACCATGTAAGAGCGACCGCTTAAATCCAAACTGACTAAGCCAAGCGCCTCATCCATCGGCACGAACTGCGAACCGTAACGGACAATCTGTGCCTTGTCGCCTAACGCCTGCCGTAAACATTGTCCTAAAACAATACCGACGTCTTCGACCGTGTGATGCGCATCAACTTCTACATCGCCTTCAGCCTTCACAGTGAGCCCAAAACGGCCATGTTTGGCAAACAGGTGTAGCATGTGATCAAAAAACGGGACACCTGTATCAATTGTAATCGTTGCACCCTCATCTAAATTTAACGTTAAAGCGATGTTTGTCTCGCCTGTTTGACGATTAATCGTTGCTGTTCTCATCCTTTTATTCCTCCTCAAAACGGATAGCGATGGCACGAGCATGTGCATCGAGTCCTTCTTTTGTTGCTAAGTAAATCACATCATCTTTATCACGGGCGAGCGCTTCCTTTGTATACGAAATGTAGGCTGACTTTTTACAAAAATCATCGACATTTAAACCCGAGAAGAAACGAGCCGTACCACTCGTCGGCAACACATGATTCGGGCCGGCTAAATAATCGCCCAACGGTTCCGACGCATACGCTCCGAGAAAAATCGATCCCGCATGCTTAATTAGTGGTAAGTACTCAAACGCCCCTTCAACCTGTACTTCTAAATGCTCTGGCGCAATCGCGTTAACAATCGCAAACGCCTCTGTTAACGACGAAGCAATAAAGGCGGTGCCGTAACTGTCTATCGCTGCCTTTGCAATCGCTGCACGTGGTAAAGTGATTAATTGACGCTCGATTTCAGCCGTTACGGCAGTTGCTAACGTTTCTGACGTCGTCACCAATAAGGCCCGCGAACGAACATCGTGTTCAGCCTGTGACAAGAGATCGGCGGCGATGTAACGTGGATTAGCCTGTTCATCCGCAATCACAACGATTTCAGATGGACCAGCAATCATATCAATACTCACCTGCCCATACACTTGCTTTTTAGCGGTGGCAACGTACATATTCCCAGGTCCGACGATTTTATCGACTGCTGGCACTGATTCCGTGCCGTAGGCGAGAGCGGCAATCGCCTGTACACCACCTAAGGCATATACTTCGTCAACGCCCGCAATTTTGGCCGCTGCTAAAATGTATCGATTTACACCCGTTTTACCCGGTGGTGTTACCATCGCAATCCGAGGCACACCCGCAATTTTAGCCGGGATGACATTCATTAACACCGATGATGGGTATGCCGCTGTGCCACCTGGGACATAAACACCTACCGCTTCGAGTGGACGGATTAACTGGCCGCGGATAATGCCACTTGCGGGTGTATCCATAAAGCTCGTCCGTTTTTGCTGCTCATGATACGACACAATGTTACGCTGCGCATGTTCAAGTGCCGTAATAAAGGCGGGTTCAACTGCGGCATAAGCCGCATCGATTTCTGTTTGCGCGACACGGAACCGTGGCAGTGTTAAGCCATCAAATTGTTCCGTATAGGCGTGTAGGGCCGTATCGCCATCTGCGCGTACCGTTGCAATCATTTCACTCACCTGGCGCTCGATTGCCTCAATGTCAGCCGTTTCAGCCGTTTCCCAATCAGCTAGTAACTGTTTGGCACCGCTCGCATTTGTTTGAATCTGTTTCATTCTGCCTCGCCCCCTTGTTGTAAGTAAGCATCCAACTGGTCAATCAAATTAAAAATCGGTGTTGTTTGTTTTTTCAAAGCCGTCCGGTTGACGATTAAACGCGCGGAGATCGGTGCCAGTTTGTCAAATATAACAAGACCATTTTCACGTAAGGTTTCACCTGTTTCAACGATGTCTACGATGGCATCAGCTAACCCTAAAAGCGGGGCAATTTCAACCGACCCTTCAATCTTGATGATTTCGACATCCTGACCTTTCTCACGAAAATAGTTGGCCGCGACGTTCGGGTACTTTGTTGCAATCACTTTACGGCGCGGACTCGTTGGCTCATAACTAGCAACCGAGGCAAGGCAAAAATCACAGGCACCGAACTGTAAATCGAGCATTTCATAATCATCTTTACCATTTTCTAGCAAGACATCTTTGCCAACAATCCCAATATCGGCCACGCCGTGCTCAACATAGGTTAAAACATCGACTGCTTTTACTAAAATGAAACGGATGTCGGTGTTGGCACTTGTTAAAATTAATTTACGACCCTTCTCGCGTACCTCTGTGCAATCAATTCCTAGTTGTTCAAAAAGGGCAATCGTTTGTTTTTCTAAGCGACCCTTCGTTAATGCTATTGTAATACTCATACGTTCTCCCCCTATACCTCGATAACTTCTATCCCTGTTTCACTGTATGCTAGCACCCGTTGAAACTGATGCTCACGTGCATACGTAAGCGACTCTGTTAACGTTGCGCATAAGCTTAATTCCGTCTGTGGTGTCGCTGTTAAAGCCGCGACTTCACAGGCATACACATCGTAATGAACAAGTGTGCGAATCATTTTATTCGTTGGACTCACCGGTTCGTGTTGTTTCAAGCGAACCACTTCGTCAAGGTTAATGCCCAAGCCAACAGCCGTACGCTTCTCGCCCCCAAACCGTTGAAACAGTTCATCGTAGCGCCCACCGCTAAGAAATTCTTGCGCCGACGTGTTTGTATAGCCTCTAAAAATAACGCCCGTATAATAATCAAACGTTTGCACCATCCCTAAATCGACTGATAAATAACGGGCGTACCCCATCATTTCGAGCTGTGCAATCAATTGACCCATTCGTTGCAGCGCAGCTTTGATTGTTGGTGATGTCGTTAATGCAACCGCCCGTTTAATCGTCGTAGGTGTGCCAAACAAACGGGGCAATTGCAATAACAAAGCTTCTTCTGCTCGGTATTGTTTCGCAAACTCGCGCATTCCTGATAAACTCTTTGATTCGAGCAAGCTCGCCAACTGTTGTTGGGCCGCTGCGTCCAGTTGTAACTCCTTCGTTAAAGATTGATAAATGGCCGCATGACCAATTTCAATCGTTACATCGGTAATTGCCAACACCTTGAACATCTCAATCACACTGGCAACCGCTTCAACCTCGGCCTTTAACGGATCCCCACCAATAATTTCAATCCCACTTTGCATTTGCTCATTGTTTTTGCCAGTGAATTCGTCATACACCCTAAAAACCTTACCACTGTATGTTAATTTCAATGGACCTTCTAACCCAATCGTTGAGACAACGCGACCAATCGGCAAGGTCATATCAGGACGCAAGGCTAGGGTGCGGCCGCGTTTATCAAAAAATTGATACAAATGCGGATCACGTTCATCAAGTGTATTCGAAAAAATCTCCTTATATTCAAACGTCGGTGTTTCAATTTGTTGATAGCCGCGTTGATAAAAACTGCTCAAAATTGCATATGACACCTCTGTCATCCGTCGTGATTCATCAAATAATTTATCCCTCGTACCATACGGTAACGCCCGATTCCAACTCATATTACCCCTCCAACTTTCGTTATCCTTTATCTTGTTACTATAGTACCGTACTAAAGCGTTTTTAGCAACCCTTCTTTTAAATATATAATTGCAAATATTCAGACTTTTGTCAAAATAAAAAAAGAACTGACAGTATCTGTCAGTTCCAGATTGGAGACAAAATTGAATTAACCCGCTTTTAATTCCGAACAAACTGCAAACTCGCTTCTTGCGACGGTAAATAGTCGCTGACCTTTTCCCTTCCAATTTATTCGAAGTTGAACGAGCTGCTTTCGCTTTTATTTTACAACGCGTTTAGCAAATGTGGGTTTATAATATTTAATCGCTGTTACTTTTACCTTATCACCTGGTTTTGGCGCATGTATCATTTGACCATTACCGATACAAACCGCGACATGATATGCTGCTTTTTCACTCCCGTAAAACAACAGGTCGCCAGCCTTAACTTTCGAAACCGCAATTTTTTTCGCTTTCACCTGCGCCTGTTGTTGCGAGGTGCGTGGCAGTTTATTATTAACGGCCTTTTTATAAACGTATTGAGTTAGGCCCGAACAATCAAACCCTTTAGTTGTTGTGCCACCAGTTTTATATTTAACACCGATTGTTTTTTTTGCCTCTTGTACAATTTTAGTTTGTTTTGATACAGCTGCTGAAGTTGGTTGGACGGGTGTCGTAGCCGTTAGCACGACCACAAGTGTAATCACTGCTATAAAGAATTTCACGTCTTATCCTCCTAGCTCCTAATGATGTTTATTTTTTAAATTATAACATCGCCATGTTACAAACATGTTGCAATTGTACGTATATTACGTATCCTTTTTGCACTATCTTTATACTGATAACACTTGTTTTTTTATAAAATACTATTTAGTCGCAGTAACCATTCATGGGTAACTAACCGTGGATAAATTAAAATTTGCTTTGCATCCTTATTATTTAACTGATAGTTTGTAATGATAAAATCTGTCCGCTGTAACACTTCTTTTCCTGATTCGACGATTTTCACACAGACACGCTTCCCATAATAAGCCTCAATTAGCGCTTGTAACTGTCGTTGCTTATAATGAGGAAAACTGGCATGAATGAGCACCTTTTTAACCTCAATTAACCGGTATTCGAGTTGAAAATTTCGATTTAGCTCATCAATATAAGCCAGCATAAAATAACGTTGTTGTTCACTCGTCTCCAACAAAAGACTGTTTCGCTCCAGGAGTTCTTCAACGATCTCATACCATGGAAAATGTGTCTGCCACTCCCTCAAACGTTGTTCAGAGCAATCGTCGACAACATACAAAACGTCTCGTTTATATAAATAATGCCATCCTAAGACTGTCACAGCAGCGAGTTTCGCTGCCTCAGGCAACTGAGCAAGTCGTTGTCGCTCAGCAAACTCATCAATGAGTGATACGAGTGCTCCTCTTAACTTATCGCTAACTTTAAAGTCTGCCACAGGCATTATGCCACACAAAAAATAACGTGGGAGTAATTGCGCCATCATTTCATCTGTCATAAACATTTGAAAATGATGATTCAGCACACGTCTAAAAAAAGCATAACCCAACCACTTTCGATAGGCCGCTTCCTCATAATATATATTATCACAATCATCAAAATGCCCTTGTCGCAGACGAATAGCGGCTGCAACTAAAAAAAAATAAGCACTAGCGACTTCTCCCTCTCCTAGTTGGATATCGCTAGAAGAACTAACATTACGGAAAAACTCACTATATAATGATTCTTGTTCCAATTTTTGCGTGCTAATATCTGTTATTGCCACTAGTTTGAGTAATTTTTGATAAAACTGTCGAACCGCTCGCTCAACCCCCATCATTTTAATCTGTGAATGGGATAAAATTAAACGAAAAGGCAGTTTTCGCCTGTGAAAATACGCATTCCATTTCCGGATGATACTCCGTACCCACGACTCTGACGTGTAACAACACTCGGCCACGCTTTTAACAGATGGTTCCCCCTCAAGCACAGTTGCTAATAACATTATCGCTGATGACTGTTTAATTAAGCATTGTCGAATGTATTCAACATCGACTTGATGAGTTTTCACCAACTGAACGTTGTTATTGTTTATCTCGATAATTTGACTTAACTCATTGATTTCTGATATATCTTGTAGCAGGATAAATTTACAACACACAATCCGTTGCATCACTGCCGTTAAACTCAGATCTTGCTGTTGTAATAAGGTGAGTAAAGTGAGTTTACGAACGAGATGTTTTTCCAAAATGACATCCATGTCGCCCTCCTCTATTCATTTTAATCGGCACTTGACTGATTACATATCCAGTATAACGAGCACTTTTTACCATGTCGACTAATAAAACAAAAAGTGGCTAACTCCTTATTATTAACTAGTAATTTTCTGAATTTTTTAAAATTCAACTAGCTATTAATTAAATACATGGTATAGTTAAAGTGAGTGGAGGTGAAATATATGAACATGCATCCTGTTGTTTCAGAAACAATCAGTAGTATTGGATATAACCAAACAAAACAAGAATTACATGTTAAATTAGCAGCCACAACATACGCATATTTGAATGTACCTTCTTATATTTTCCAAGGACTGATGTCCGCAGCGTCAAAAGGAGAATATTATAACGTTTACATCGAAAACAGCTTTGAATTCCGATCAGTCGTTGAAGCGTAAAGATATATCATAATCTTGAGTCCAAATGGATTCAGGGTTTTTTTTGACCTTAATCTGAAAAAAAGACCCCGAGACAATCGCTTTTTAAGCGGATGCTTCGGGGTCTTTTTTGAACGATTACTTTGAAAGAACGTTTTATTCAGCGTCGATTGGAATAAATGAATCGTCTAAGATTTTACGTAAAACAGCTGCAGAATTTTCCATTTCTGCCTGTTCTTCTGCATTCAATGGGACTTCGGCAATTTTTTTAATTCCGTGAGCACCAACAACCGCAGGTGTACCAATGTAGACGTCTTTAAGACCATAGTTTTCGCCATCCATGTAAACACTTAATGGTAACACAGCATTTTCATTGTTTAGAATCGCACGTGTAATACGAGCTAATGCACTGGCCACACCATAGTATGTTGCACCCTTACGTTCGATGATGTAGTAGGCTGCATCACGAACCTCTGACAAGATTTTTTCTTTTTGTTCTTTGCATAATTCACCAGTCCATGCTTCAATTGGTAAGTTCCCAATACGGATGTTTGACCATGCGATGAATTCTGAATCACCGTGTTCACCCAATACATAACCGTGAACACTACCCGCTTCAACATGTACAAGCTCAGCTAATGTTTGACGTAAACGAGCTGTATCGAGTGACGTACCTGAACCAATAACGCGTTCTGGAGGGAATCCTGTCCATTTCATTGTTGCGTATGAGAGGATATCAACAGGGTTTGCTGCTAGTAAGAAGATGCCGTTAAAGTCTGTTTTCATGATTTCATTTAATATTGATTTTAAAATACGGAGGTTACGAGACACGAGTTGCAAACGTGTTTCTCCTGGTTTTTGGGCGGTTCCAGCTGTTATACAAATAATATCTGCATCGCCACAATCTGAGTAATCAGCTGAATATACTTTCATTGGTGATAAAAATGGTAAGGCATGTTTTAAGTCTAATGCATCGCCTTCTGTACGTGCTTTATCTACATCTATAATACCTAGTTCGTTACCGATACCTTGGTTTACTAATGAGAATGCGTATGCTGAACCAACTGCACCGTCACCTACTAAGATTACTTTTTTGTTGTTTGGAATTTTAATTGTCATTGTTATTCCCCCTGCATTTGTTTTTGTAATTTACACCCTCATTATAAGTTTAATCGATACTATAAAACAACATGATAATACATTTTTCTGCATAAAACACATTAGATATGAACAAGATGTGTCCACCTTCCAATATTGACACACCAATGATTGAAAGCGTTTTTACAAGTATTTAGATTGTCACTTTTTAGACATTTTCTATGCATCCCTATTACAATAACATTGATAGCGTTTTCTTTCTTTCTTTTTTTATAAATTACGATTTTAGACTTATTTCCCTCATCTATATATATAGTCTTACATGTATACTTATGTAGTAAAAGATAACTACATCTTTGAACATATCTTACAAATAGAATAGGAGTCGATTATTAATGAATGAATGGATGCAAATTTACAATCCATTAGACAACATCGCGTTATCAGGCATCGTCGCAGCTTTGCCAATCATCACCTTTTTACTTTGTTTAACTGTCTTTAAATTACAAGGATACATTTCAGGTCTTATCAGTATCATCGTGGCTGCAATTATCGCAATGACTGTTTATGATTTCCCCATTCAAAAGGTTTTTGGTGCAACAACACTCGGTGTCTTATCAGCCATCTGGCCAGTTGCTAGTATTATTATCACTGCCATCTTCCTCTATAAATTAACTGTCAAAACCGGTTATTTTGAAATCATCAAGAGTTCGATTACTTCGGTAACAGCCGACCAACGGATTCAAGTTATTATCGTAGCATTCGCCTTCGGAGCTTTCCTCGAAGGGGCGGCCGGATTCGGTGCACCTGTAGCGATTACAGCTGCAATATTAGTTGGTTTAGGTTTCAAACCACTTTATGCAGCGGGCCTTTGTTTACTCGCCAACATCGCAGGTGGAGCCTACGGGGCGATGGGGATTCCCGTATCATCACCAGCCCTTTTAACTGGCTTAGATGCGCTTGACGTCTCTGCTTACACATCTGTCTTAATGCCAATTCTTTCTATTATAATTGTGTTCATTTTAATCTTCGCGATTGATGGTTTCAAAGGGATTCGTCAAACGCTACCAGCTATTTTAGTCAGTGGCGGTGTATTTGCCGGCGTACAATACTTAATCCTCAATACGATTGGACCGGCTCTCGTTGATATTTTCGCGGCACTTGCAAGCCTAATCGCGCTCATCATTTTATTACGTTTTTGGCAACCAAAAGATATCTATCGTATCAATAAAGCCGAAAAAGTCACACCGCTTGAACAAAAAACAAACTATTCAATGACACAAATCATTTTCGCTTGGTTACCATTTATTCTTTTAACTGTTTTTGTAACCGTACTTAACTTGAACCCAGTTAAAGCTTTATTCGCAGCTGGTGGCCCGTTAGAGAAACTGATTTTCTTCATTCAAATTCCGGGTCTACATAACACCGTTATTCAATCCGCACCAGTTGTTGAAGCTCAAATGACAATGGCCGCTATTTTCAAACTTGATTTATTTACCAATACAACAACCGCCATTGCTTTAGCTGGGTTGTTAACGATGATCATCTTCAAAGTAAGTTTCAAAACGTATAAAGACACGGCAATCGAAACCGTCAAAGAATTATGGCGCCCAATCTTAACCATCTGTAGCGTTTTAGCACTATCATTTATCTGTACATACTCAGGAATATCTGCCACAATGGGGATTGCACTTGCAAGTACAGGTAGCTTGTTCCCACTATTCTCGCCAGTACTTGGTTGGTTAGGTGTATTCTTAACAGGTTCTGTCGTTAATAGTGGCTCATTATTCGCGCCACTGCAAGCGGTAACCGCCACTCAAATTGGTGTCGACCCTGCCTTCCTGGTCGCGATTAACGTCCTCGGTGGCGACATGGCTAAAATGTTATCACCACAATCAATTGCTGTTGCAACCGCTGCTGTTGGACTCGTAGGTCGTGAAAGTCAACTCTTCAAGTTCACAGTGAAATACAGCATATCTTTCTTAATTATCGTTGGCTTGTTCAGTCTTTTTTACTCAATGATTTTTATGTAGCATTACAAATGAAACAGACTTCATGTTCTTTGGAATTCTATTACAGTGACTTTTTTACGAGATGATAAGACTGGATAGAACGGCTGTTATGTCCTCTAGTTCAATCAACCAGAAACTGTCACCTTTCAGAAAAATGGCAACGACGGTAAATAGTCGCCTTCATTTCTCTTCCAACCGGTTGATTTCACTTTCGTTCTAGGCATGACGAGCGAGCAAGTCGTAATGACCTAGAACAGCGTCTATTTTCAGTCCGAAACAGCGCCCTTCATATAAGAAGGGCGCTGTTTTTGTGTATAGCTTTTAATTTGAACAAGCTGTGCTTTAGATGTCTGCCAAACAGACGGTGTATCTGTGTGGGAATGCCTCTACACCCCTTTTAAAAACGGGCAGATTGTAGACAAAGTTAAATCAAACTGCTTTTTCTGTAAAAAGTGGTCAAGCGACTTGGCTACGAGATGATAGCGCTGAATCGAAATGCTGTTATCTCCTCTCATTCAATCAGCAAACTTCTATGATGTTTCATGGAAAAGTAGCGTCGGGAAATAGTCGAGATGTTATTTTCTCCAATCACTGCAGTGTAGAACGGCTTTAAATTACTTTCGTTCTAGGAACGTCGAGCGAACAAGTCGTAATAACCTATAACCGCGGTTATCTTCAGTCTCAAGGGTTAATTTTCTTTTTGTAACCAGTCTGCTGGATAAGTCACATAAACGAAACGGGCATCACCTGTTACTGAAAATTGAATCGCGCTCCCTTTAGGGATTAAGAGGATTTCACCTGGTCCTGCGGAGATGGTTCGTCCGTCAATGATGACATCTAAACGACCCTCAATAATATAATCAATTTCATCGTAGGCCAGTTCCCAGTCAAAAGTTGTGTCCCTCATTACCATCAATCCACAGCCTAAGCGAGGACTTTCAGTTAACGAGACCAAGTCTTTACAATAGACAACATCCGAGGGGTTTCCTGTATCTAAACGATCATCTTCTGAAACATCTAATTGCGGTAACTTAATCGCGATTACGCCACTGGGATCGACCTGACGATCCGCTGCAATCCCTTTTTCTAACAATAGTTGACGAACAAGTGCTTCAATCGCACTACGGTCTAGTTGAGTCATAACATTAACCTCCGTTATTTTTTAGTTGTTTTCAGCATGCGGTTAGCCATGTACATTGCCACAAAAATGGCTGTAATCCCACCAACAATTTTACCGACCATCATCGGAAAAATCATTGATGGAGCCACGCCCGCTGTAAATCCTAAATGATCCCCTAATACAAATGAAGCAGAAACAGCAAACGCGACGTTAATAATTTTACCGCGGTTATCCATGTCTTTCATCATTTGAAACATCGGAATACTGTTCGCTAAAGTTGCCACCATCCCTGCGGCTGCGATATCATTCATACCGAGTACTTTTCCTAACCCGAGCAATTGTTTTTTGAACACTTTCGTAATCACAAACACTAAGCAGAAAGCTCCAGCTAAGGTTAAGGCGATACTCCCGACAACTTCAATCCCTTCAGTAACGGGTGTCAAACCTTTAATAAGTGTCACATCAAGCAATTGTTGGGTTGCGCCGATTGCTAAGCCTAGAATTGCGACAACAACGACACCTTTACCAAAGACCGTGAATCCTTTAATCATTGCATCAGGCTTAAACCAAAGGCCTGCCATTATAATGAGGGCAACTAACACAATTGGCACAAGGTTGTGTAACAACATCCCGATTGGGAAGCCTGCCACAAGTCCTCCAATTAAACAGCCGAGCGGAATGGTAATTAAACCACATAACACACCGGTTGCTAAATACTGATTATCTTCTTTTTTGATGATACCAAGTGCTACTGGAATCGTAAACACAAGTGTCGGCCCCATCATTGCACCTAAAATCGTCCCCGCAAACAGACCGGCTGCTGGTGTTTGTGCCATTTCAACAGCGAGGTTAAAACCACCCATGTCATTCGCTAGTAATGTTGTCGCAAACATCGCTGGATCTGCCCCTAAAAAGCTATAAACAGGCACAATGACTGGACTTAATATTTTGGCTAGTATGGGTGCAATTGTAATAATCCCGACCATCGATAAGGTCAAGGCGCCCATTGCCATAATACCTTCTTCGAACTTTTCACCTAAACCAAATTTATTGCCAATGCATTTATCAATCGCACCTAAGATCATAAATAGCACCATGATGTACATAATAATTTCATTAATACTCATTGTTTCCCTCCTGATTGGTGATGTTATTTGTATGTGCTGCGCCACGATCGACAGAGTCGATAATACCAATAATCATTGCATCGACCGGCACCTGTTCATTTTCTGCCCCTGCGCGTGCGGCACTACCTTCAGTCACGAGCACTAAATCATCTAAGCCTGCTCCAACTATATCAGCGGCGACGAGTGACCGTTTGGCACTCGTTTGTTCGTCTGTGATGACCGCGACAATTAAAAAGGTCATGCCGTTTAACTGTTCGTGTTTGCGCGTAGACCATAAACTTCCGGTTACTTTTCCAATTAGCATAATCTGCGACTCCTTTCTACGTAAACGTCAACATAATCTTATTTTCCCGTAAATAATCGTGTGCCAATGCCGTCACGATTGTCTGTTGTGAGCAGCTAATTTCTGTTGCCCCCTCCGCGACGAGTGCCTGCACGCGTTGTGCTGTTAACACCGCTTTCGGCGCTCCTGTTGAAAACAACTTTCGTTTGAGGCGTTGTTGTAAAATCACTTCACAGCATTCATTGCGCGTGACGAACGTGACACCGTAACGTTCAAGTGTCACGTTAATCTGTTGCACTTCTTGATACAGAGCATAGCGTGCCGTTTTACGTATGCTCGCTAAAACGGTCTGACTCGTTAGCATGATGAGTGGTTTTCCCGCTAACAAATGCTCACACAACGTTTCTTCGCCTGCTTGTGGCACGATTTTCGCAAGTCGAGCTAACCGAGTTAACGGCAGTAGCCCACACAATATAACGTCGGCCTCGTCCGTAGCACAACAAGATGTCACACGAAACACCGCGCTTAGGCGAGCTAACTCCGTCGGGTTTAAAGTTGCCTCCAACACGAGTAATACGGGCTTATCCTGTTGTTCAAGACGGCTCATTAGCACGTCAGTCACCTGCGTAACGAGTGCCTCAAACACCGGCCCATTCATTACAACCCACTCTTTTTAAGCACTTCACCACGACTACCCGGTTTTAAACCACAGGCATTGGCTTCGTCATAATCGATATGCATCGTTGTTGCAAATTTATCACTGACACGAATGACGACATCATCAAAAATAAGCGGGCGATAGCCATCGATTTTAACTTGGACAATTTCACCCTTTGTTACCTTAAAACGACGCGCATCTTCTTCCGTCATATGAATATGACGTTTTGCTACAATTAAACCAGTTTTTAAAATCACACTGCGTTCGCCATTAATGAGCACGATGCCCGGTGTTCCTGCGATGTCACCTGATTCACGTACTGGCACACGTAAACCGAGTGTCGTCGCATCAGTCGCACTAATTTCAACCTGAGACGCTTGTCGTTCTGGTCCTAAAATCACGACATTTTGAAATGAATTTTTACCACTAGCAATCGTGATTCGCTCTTTGCACGCATATTGACCTGGCTGTGATAAATCTTTTGCCTTTGTTAATTGATAGCCTTCACCGAACAGCGCATCGATTGTTGCGCGATCAAGATGCACATGACGGCCTGAGCCTTCAACAAGCACGGTGTTAGTTGTTATCTCTGGTTGAATTCGTTTGACGATTTCATCCACAAGTTGTTCGATATTTGTCATTTTCAAGACCTCCAATTCAATAAAAAAATAGAAAGGGTCTGGATATACTGACCCTCCATGCCCTTTCTATCGCGTTAACTTCTCACTACTTATAAAGATTTTGGTAAAATCGCATCAACATCTGTATGAGGGCGTGGAATAACGTGAACAGATAATAGTTCACCAACACGTTCACAGGCTGCTGCACCAGCATCAGTTGCCGCTTTAACAGCACCAACATCTCCACGTACCATTACTGTTACTAAACCGCCACCAACTTGTTCTTTACCGATTAATTGCACGTTAGCTGCTTTCACCATTGCGTCTGCTGCTTCAATTGCTCCAACTAAACCTTTTGTTTCGACCATTCCTAATGCGTTATTCATAATATAATTCCTCCTATTAGTTGTGTATTTATTAGTATAATAAGGTGACGTACGAGACGCTCCTTATTAATGTAATCGTTCTAAGACTTTCTCAATCAAGCTATTAATTAGTTCTTCCTGCGCATCATTTGTTGTTGCAGGTGTTTCGCCGCGTAATTCTTCAAGTTCACGGACACCATAGGCGATACGGCGAATGTTGAACAGGTTTGTAGGGCTAATATTATCTGATGTTGAACTGCCACCAACTGCACCACAGCCTAACGTTAAGGCCGGCATAAGGTTCGTTGTCGCGCCAATGCCACCTAAGGCACCAGGTGTGTTGACTAATAAGCGTGACACCGGTTTATGCAAGGCAAACTCGCGAATGATTTGTTTATCCTCAGAGTGAATCACCATCGTATGACCGGCACCTTCTTGGTTTAAAATATCGATACAAAGCGCACAGGCTGCTTCAGCTGTTGCCGTTGTATAGAAGGCTAAAATCGGTGCGAGTTTCTCACGCGAGTAAGGTGCTTTTGGTCCTACCCGTGTTTCTTCAGCAATGAGCACGCGGGCTGTTTGTGGAACGTTTAAACCTGCTAAATCGGCAATTCGCTGCACTGACTTCCCGACGATTTGTGGATTCATCGTACCATTTGCCCGCATGATGAATTGTTCCAGCTGCTTCGCTTCGGCCACTGATAAAAAGTAGCCCCCTTGCTGTTCAAGTTCAGCCACAACAGCTGCCTTACTTACTTCTTCGACAACGATAGATTGTTCAGATGCACAGATTGTTCCGTTATCAAACGTTTTTGAATCAAGGATGTGTTTGACTGCCTGTTTAATGTTAGCCGAGCGTTCAATAAAGGCCGGTCCGTTACCAGGTCCGACACCAATTGCTGGCGTACCTGATGAATAGGCTGCTTTGACCATTGCCGAACCACCTGTTGCTAATATAATCGCCGTATCATTATGCTTCATTAATTCGCTCGTGCCTTGCATTGTCGCCTTACTCATACAGCCGACTAAACCTACGGGTCCGCCCACGCTTTCAATTGCTTCGTTAATAACGGCAATTGTTGCCAAAATACTGTTTAATGCATTTGGATGTGGCGAAAAGACAATACCGTTACCCGCCTTGATTGAAATAAGTGCTTTGTACATCACAGTTGACGTTGGATTGGTTGAGGGAATCAAACCAGCAACCACACCCATCGGAACAGCTACTTCCATTATGCCAGTAGTTGTATCGTCACTTAAAACACCAATTGTTTTCATATCTTTGATTTGTTCAAAGACCACTTTTGAACCGAAGGCATTTTTAATCACCTTATCTTGCCAAAGACCAAAGCCAGTTTCTTCGTGTGCCATCTTCGCTAATGGTTCACGTTGATCATAACAGGCGTTGGCAATTGCCCGACAAAGATCGTTGATTTTTTCTTGCGGATAGCTAGCTATTTGTTGTTGGGCTGCTTTAGCGGCAGCTAACAAATTGCGTACTTCTTGAATTGATGCCAAGTCTTTATCTAATATCATTTATCTTCACCACTTTCATTATGAGCGAGTAACGCATCGATTAAAGTTTGCTTGTTGGCGAATTTAATATCGCCTTTTTTAATGCGTTTCACTTGGTTTTTTAAGGCCATTTTGCGTAATTGTTCAACCTTTAACTGTTTTAATTGGTCGTAAGCAAAGACGCGCTTAGGAGTAGTCGCTACAACGTCTGGTTGTTTTTTTGCAACGTCTGGTTGTTTTTTTACAATTAACTGTTGTGTCTCTGCATCGAGGCGGGCTATGACATGACTTGCTACAAGGCAACCGAGTGCTTCAGCTGCCATGCGACCACTCTCAATCCCAGCGGTTACCGCACCGACATCGCCCATCACTTGAATCGTTGTTAAGCCACCACTAATGACTTCAGCCTGAATCAATTCGACTTCTGCCGCCTTAACAGTTGCATCGGCTGCCGCTACTGCCCCAAGATAGCCACGCACTTCGATAAGGCCTAACGCTCTATTTTCCATCATTATCGCCACCTTCTAATAGTTAAGCGGATTGGCTGCCACGTCGATAACTGCACGTTCAAATGCATCACAAGCTGCCTTACACGCTGATTGAGTTCCTGTTAACAAGGCGCCACCGAAGTTTGTTTCTGATGGTGGGCCATAAAAAGCAGCTAAACTGACATCGGCTGCCTTTAAGGCAAAATCGAGCGCATAGATGGCTTCCATTGGCGGTGCGATTAAATAGGCCACCGCTTCTCCTTCAGTAATATTTGCCTCTTTTGCTAAATGCGAGCCTGTTCGGGCAATACAATAAGCTAAATAGGGCACGGAATCGTCAGCGTTGGCAGAGATGAATGAGGGGCCATTTTCAATCGTTGCTAACGCAACATCCAATCCACTTGTGACCTCAGCTGGACTCGGCCCCGCAATGATTCCAATCACTTCTCCTGCTAATTTCGTTTGAGCATTGCCCGCGCCACCGTAAAAACTTTTTGCGTAAACGACGTCAACCGGAACAGCTTTGGTCGCTTCATCTAACGCGATATAAGTGACATCATCACAGTCGGCTGTAATAATACCAAGACTACGTTGTGATGAATTAAGGTTTAATTCTTTAGCCATCGCCTCATCGACATTCGAAATAATTTTAGCGCTCAGTACTGTCGTTTTTAATCGATCTGCTTTCATTCAAAATCCCTCCGCTCTTTAGGCTTCTTTTAAATCAATTCCAGATTTTTTCTTATCGAGCATTTCCTTAATAAGTTCAGCGACAAATGCTCCGGCTTCAACTGGTGGTGTTCCACCTTTATGAATATTTGAAATCACGGTACGACGTGCTTCAGGCATACCGACTGTTGGACGGTATGCAATATACGCACTCATCGATTCAGCTGTTACTAGACCTGGACGCTCACCAACAAGTAAACAAACAACATCTGCATCGGTTAATTCACCGATTTTATCCATTGCCGGTACACGACAATGTTTCACAAACACAACCTTTGCAAAATCAAGGTTATACATTTTTAACCCTTGCTTGATTGAGGGTATAATATCACGAATATTGGCACCAATCGCTGCTGAACTCAGACCATCACCGACGACAATTTGTATTTTGGCACTTTTTGTTGTATTCGCCACGATTTTTTGGCACATTTCATCTGAAAAAACACGACCGAGGTCAGGTCGAGTGACATATTCATCTTTATCACGACAAACTGTTTCCGTTGAGATAAATTGCATTTCTTTTACGAGTTCTTCATCGACATACGAGAAAACGGCATCTTGCGCCGCCGCATGATCGGCACGGAAGCGTAAAATTGATTGCGTTTTATAACGAGTGCCGGCACGCCATAAACCAAGACGAGCAGGTGTAAACTGTTTCATCTTCATGTAACCCGCCTCGTCATGAGCATTCGGTACGAAAAATTGTTCTTTGATGATGACATCCGTAATATCAGGAATCATCCCTTCTCCAACGTCCGCAACTGTAGGTTGATATGTCGTTGCTGTTGCACTCTCATCGCTCGCTATAGCAGTAACTGGTGTTTTTTTATCATCAGTCATTTCGGTCAATATCTCTTCAATCATCTGTTTCAAGTCTTTTTCGTTCACAATAGTCACCCTTTCTTATTTAAGAAAAATTGAAGCGTCGCCCGCACGGCTTGTTAATTTACCGTTTTCGCTCAAGCCCATCTTTTCCATCCATTGATCGAATTCACTAATCGGCTTCAGGTTGAAGGTATCTCGTAAGGTTGCTGTTTCATGGTAACCGGTTGTTTGATAGTTCAACATGACATCGTCACCATGAGGAATTCCCATGATGTACGTACAGCCAGCTGCTGTTAACAACACTGATAAGTTTTCGATATCGTTTTGATCTGCCTTCATGTGATTCGTGTAACACACATCGACTCCCATTGAAATACCGGTTAATTTACCCATGAAGTGATCCTCTAATCCGGCACGGATAACTTGTTTTGAATCGTATAAATATTCGGGTCCGATAAAACCAACCACTGTATTGACTAAAAACGGATCGTATTTCTTCGCGAAACCATAACACCGCGCTTCCATTGTTACTTGGTCGCAGCCGTTGTGTGCATCAGATGATAACTCTGATCCTTGACCAGTCTCAAAGTACATCACGTTTGGTCCTGCTGCCGCCCCAGTATCTAAGGCTAATTGCTTCGCCTCACTAATGGTTGAACCGTCAAAGCCAAAGGCAGTATTTCCTTTTTCAGAACCAGCAATCGATTGAAAAACAAGCCCAGTTGGTGCGCCTTGGCGCATCGCTTCCATCTGAGTTTTAACATGGGCTAAGACACAGGTTTGTGTTGGAATATCCCACTCTGAGCGGAAATCTTCAAATCGATGCAAGATACGTTTCACACTTTCAGTTGAATCATCAACCGGGTTGAGCCCAATCACCGCATCACCAATCCCATACGATAGCCCTTCCATTAATGAGGCCATGATGCCATCAGGGTCATCTGTTGGATGATTCGGTTGTAATCGCGCCGAAAAAGTTCCTGCACGTCCAATCGTTGTGTTGGCAGTTTTTTCGATATGGATTTTTTTAGCGGCTACAACTAAATCAAGGTTTGACATTAGCTTCGTAACGGCCGCAATCATTTCAGACGTAAGACCTCGAGAGATATGTTTTATATTAAAATCAGTCGTATTGTTATCGAGTAACCATTCGCGCAGTTCTTCGACTGTCCAATTTTTAATGCTTTCATAAATACGTAGGTTGACTTGATCAATAATAATCCGAGTAACCTCATCTTTTTCATATGGTACTGCAGGGTTGTTAAAAAGATCTTTTAATTGTAACTGGGCTAAAACTACTTTAGCAGCCACCCGTTCTTCAGCGGAATTTGCTGCTACGCCTGCGAGACGGTCACCTGATTTTTCTTCATTCGCTTTAGCCATTACTTCCATTACAGTTTGAAAGGCATACACTTTTCCAAATAAACTTGTTTTCAAAATCATCTTGTTTCCTCCTTATAGAACTTAATTAAAAACCAATGTTTTGACGATGACAGGTAGTACTTTCCCTGCAGCCACTGGCAGACCAATGTCGATGTAATCACCATTTTCGACCCGAACGCTATCGAGACATACGAATGGATAACCACGTGGCAAATGAGCATACAACGATTGACCTAATGCCTTCGCCATATCTTGCTCGACGATGACAATTAATGGCAACTGTCGTTGTAGCAAGGGTGCAACCCCTACAACGATTGACTCGGCTAATTTGGTGATTCGCTTGAAACTCGGACTCCTTTCACCAACAAACCCCAAGGCGACAACCTGCGTCTCGTCATCCGTACCAAACCACTTGAGTTTATCGGTTATTTGAGTCGCTAAAGCTGCCGCTGGTAGGGCTGTATCAGCTCCGTTGAGTTTCAATACTGGTAAGTTACGCAGTGGCAAAACATCCGTGGTGTAGGTAATGGTACTGCCGCTAATTTCAGCCGTATGGGAGCCTGCCCCAACGACAGTTGCCCGAATCGTTTCAAGCGCTTGAACAACCGGTAAGTCCGCAAAGGCGTCGTCAGTTGCAATCGCCCACCCTAAGAGCAACCCCATATCACCGTATTTAAACGGGTCCGAAGTTAGTGTCGTTGAAATGCAATCCGCCACTCCACCTGAAAATGAGACAGCGGCAATTTGTTCGGATAAGGCTAACCCCTTATGCGTCATCGACTGTTCGTAATACGGACTTCGTTCACCTAAGCCAATGCTATTGGCTAAAATGCGCGCCATGACACGCGCAAGTGGTTCGAGATTCGCAACCGTCGCGACCATCCCTTCCGTTATTGCCCAATCATTCGCGGCGATAATGCGCTTGATTTTCGCTGTAATAAAAGTGATTTCATGGCTGATAGGATCGATTTTCACGAGCCGACCACCGATGTCAAAGCAGGCGGTGTCTTCAACCTCACCATCATAAAAGACAGCTAAGTTTGTCGTCCCACCTCCAATATCAAGGTTAACAACCCGCGTCAGTTGCTCTGCTGAATAACTAGCCGCCCCAGACCCTTTGCCAGCAATAATACTTTCAAGATCGGGACCAGCCGTAGCGACAACGAAGTCACCCGAAAAACCACTTAAGGCTTCGAGTACAAGCGCTGCATTGTCTTTACGTGCGGTTTCACCCGTAATAATAACGGCCCCCATCTGAATCGCAGCTTTATCAATCCCTGCCTTGGCATACTGTTGCGAAACAAAGCGCTTAATTGCCCCTGCATCAATCACATCTTCTGATAGCAACGGGGTAAATAAAATATCACTGCGAAAAATGATGCGTTTTTTCGAAATTGTAATCCGTGGTACGCTGAAAGCTGATGCTAAGTTTTCAATCGTTAATTCCGATAGCACGAGTTGTGTTGTCGACGTACCTAAATCGATTCCGACTGTTAACATTGTTTCTGACATAGTCTCACTCCTCCAAAAAAAAGATGCTTAAAGAAAGCCCAAACGTGTAGGTTTGGTTCGTTTCTTCAAGCATCTTTGCATGAATTCTTAAACGTCACTGTTTAAGGTGTTTTTGAAAAGGATTCGGGTTGTTGTCCCCGTCTTTTTCGATTCAATTGTCAATTGACCGTCGAGTTTCTCGGTCACATAACTTTTAATTATCATCAAGCCAAGACTCGACTGTCCAGCCGTTTTCACATCATATCCTTTGCCTTGATCCGCGACACTAATGGCGATAATCTGTTTTTGTTCACTGACCTCGATTACAACTTCACCAGCGACTCCATCAGCATAAGCATGATCATACACATTTTGGAGCAACTCATTCATTACGAGCGCAATGCTTACCGTTTGTTGCCCGTTTAAATAAATAGATTGGTTCATTTTAACCTTCACCTTTAACGGTTTCAGTGGGGCAAACAACCGTTCCATATTTTGTACGAGTGACATTAAAATGTCAGTGAAATCCAGCGAATCCTCGACTTGCACCGATAGCAGTTCATGCGTTTGGGCAATCACAACCATCCGATTAATGCTTTCTTGCAATGCGATTTTTGCTTCCTCACTGTCAACTCGTCGCCCCTGTATCCGTAGAAGTGACATAACTGCCTGCAAATTATTTTTGACACGGTGATGGATTTCACGAATCGCGACGGACTTTGAGATGATTTCCGCTTCTTTTTGGCGCAAATCAGTTACGTCACGAATAATCATATAGAGTTGTCCGTCATGTAGCGACCAAATTTTCTTAATTGAGAGGTGGTAATTGCCATAAACAATCGATACCTCTCGCCGATCCCCTTGCGTCTTCCGCTCCCGTTGATAGAGTAAAAAGTCATAGGTTGTACCGTCGAGCGCTAGATTATCGTAGTGAATTCCTTGAATCGATCCGATATAACCAATTTTTTGATAAAGCGAGACTGCTGCCTTATTGGCTCGTGCTAACATACCTTCACTGTTAAAAATCAACAGTTCATCCGTCAACTCATCGGCCACAAACGTCTCTTCATCATCATTAAATACCGGCGCTAAAATGGTGTGTTCCTTTTCATATGCCTCATGTGAGTCCTCTTCAACGATCATGACACCAATCGTCCGAAAACGATTGCGAATCGGATACACCCGCTGTACAATGAGACGTTGCTCTTGACTATTGGCATAAAGATTGACTGAGTTTAAGCTCGTCCGCAGTGTGCGATACACACCCGGCTCATCTTTTTGCTTTGCCTCTAAGCCGACGACGGTACTTGTATAGAGCGAGGCTCCCTCGCGCGGTGGCTGATGGAATACGACAACCGCTTCATTCGTTACGCTATTTAAGACATCGATAAAGACATCAAAGGCGCGATAACGTAAGGATTGTTCGATTTCAGTCGCAACCCGGAGCAACTCATCAACATCGGCTGCCGTTAATTCCGTTTGAGTTTCTACCAACCGTTTCATTTCCGCTTTATTCATCGCTCATCACGATCAGTTCGGCAATCTCACTCATACGGCAACGTTTGTTCATGCTCAATTCACGAATTGTTTTATAGGCGTCATCCTCTGTCATTTGTTCGCGTGCCATCAAACACCCCTTTGCTTTTTCGATGATTTTACGCTCATCAAGTTGCAGACCTAACTTTACAATTTGTTTGGTTAATTCGCTTGTTTCCCTGCCTTTGGCAATCGCCATTTCAACGGTCGGTACCAATGATTTTTCGTGCAACGGTTTTACTAAATAACCGATTGCTCCCGCTTTTTTTGCCCGGTTCGTATACTCTTCATCACTGAAGGCCGATAAATAGACGATCCCTTTTGCAAGCTTGTCCGTGATGATTTTTCGACCGGCCTTCAGTCCATCTAAGATTGGCATTTCAATATCCATAATGATTAAATCGGGCGTATGTTTTTTGCAGGCCTCTATTGCTTCAAACCCGTCGGCGGCTTCTGCTACGACATCGTAGCCTGCCTCTTCCAATACTTCCCGAATATCTAGTCTTGTAATAGGTTCATCATCGACTACTACAATGCGTCCATTCATTACGTCACGTCCATTTCTATCAATTTATTAGTCATTAAGTGCGTGTGATTGGTGTACCTGAAAAACCAAGGATGGTTTCTAATCCGGCCAACACGGCTGTAATTGCAGCCTCAACCGACGAAACGTCACCAGTAACCACTACTGACCCACTAAAACGATCGATAAAACCGATTTCAACAGCGCTCGCCTTTGTTGCAATATCAACAGCAATAATAGCTGCCTCACTCGGTGTGATTGTTAAAATACCAATCGCCCCATAATTAGCTTCCACTAAACCTAGTTTTGTATAAATCGTGCGATTAGGACTCGCGATAATATGTGCAAGTGTTACTTGTTTCCCCGGCACATATTCTTGAATCATCCGTTGTGTTTCCTCCACTTGCGCTCACCTCTTATTGGCAATTAAAAAGCTCCTAAAAAACACCATGACGCAAGCGCCAGCTGTTTATTAGGAGCATCATTGCTCGTTTATACGGTACGTCTTTGTACCTCAATAACACCATTATAGTAACGCTTACATCAGATGTCAAGCATCGCAAGACAGTTAACGCTACTCAATTTGATTTTTTAGCTAATTTGACGAATTATCGACACAACTTCGGTTTCAGAAGGACAGCGGGGATTAGTTGCTGTACAGCGATCCACGAGCGCATCAGACGCAATTTCAGCGATAACTGCCTCTATCTGTTCATCGGTAATCCCACACCCCTTCAACGTCATTGGCATTGCCAACACCTGTGTGAGTCTTTTCACTTCACGGATTAAACTTTTCACGCCCACGCGAGTATTGCTAGCTGATAAACCGAGTAACTTTGCCAAATGAGCATAACGAACAGCCGCCCGATTCGTTGGGATTGTTTGTTCCTCCGTAAGTTCACTGTTGTAGGCAATAATTGCCGGCAATAGCACCGTATTTAAACGGCCGTGAGCAATATGTAACTTCGCCCCGGCTGCATGTGCAATCCCATGGTTCAAACCGAGCGACGTCATATTAAACGCCATCCCTGCCATTGAAGAAGCGACATGCATTTGTTCACGTGCCTGTAAGTCCGCTCCATTTTGATACGCTTGTGGCAAATGAGCGAACACGAGTTGTACGACTTTTTCGGCTAAGGCATCAGCCATCTCATTGGCATTGGTGGAGACATAAGCCTCTAGGGCATGCGTCAAGACGTCCATTCCCGTATCTGCTGTAATATGCGGGGGCACGGATTTCACTAAGGCTGCGTCCAAAATCGCCACATCAGGTAGGATGTCATCGGTCACTAATGGATATTTAACACCTTTAGCGGCACTCGTAATAATCGAAAAATTTGTTACTTCTGAACCGGTACCACTCGTCGTCGGTAGCACAATTAAAGGCAGTGCGGTCATTTTATTCACCACTGTCGCAAAGTATTTCATTGCTTTAGCCGCATCAATCGCCGAACCACCACCGAGTGCAACCATTAACTCTCCTTCGAACGCTTGCATTGCTTCAATCCCAGCAACGACTGTTTCAATCGGTGGATCAGGGGTAATCTCACTAAAAACTGCCGTTGTATTTGATGAATCAAAGTGTACCATCACCTGTTCTAACAAACCCGATGACACCATGAATGGGTCTGTGACGATAAAAATCTTTTTGTTCGTATATGTTGCTAACGCTTCTAATGCCCCTTCCCCTGTATAAATGGTTGTTTGCATCTGTAATTTTTTCATTTCATTTCCTCCTTCGATAACTACTGCTGACGATGTAAAAAAAAGAAGCTTCAAAGAACCGTCAAAAGACGGCCTTCAAAGCTTCTCTGCTTATTAGACATACATCATCGTATGATACGTATTTAATTAGGGTTACACAACAAAAAAGGGCAACGCTTCAAAACTGCCTCGTTTTGAACCACCCACTGCAGCGAAGGTGACGTGCCCATTGCTTTTTATCTTGCATGCACACCGTTGTGCCCGGTAGAGATAACCTGGTACACCTGTTACGCTGCAAAAAACAATGGGCTTTTTCACTTGACGAAAAAACATCCTGTTTTACCTCGAAACAGTCCGTAACAGTGACGATGCAAAAAGACCTGGCTTAAAGTACGCATACTTCTTACAGTGGCGGGACCGCGTTGGATTTACACCAACTTCCATTTGACATCGTCAACTTACTTCGTTTACCTTACCGCAGTTAGTTCTTTCTAACTACAGCAAGTCTATCATGCGCAGTCTGATATTTCAACTATTAAAAATTATGAAACACCTTATCGCTGTTTTGATAAAAGACATCAGCTGTACCCTGGCGTGCATTGACAGCTCGCGCGACCGCATAAAAATAATCTGATAGACGGTTGATGAACCGTAAAACAGCCGTATTAATTGTATCTGTTGCCATCAAACCGACAATGTGACGCTCGGCACGGCGGGTCGTCGTCCTTGCAATGTGCAATAATGACGCATCCAACGTCCCCCCCGGAATGATGAACTGTTCGATTAATGGCGGTTCTGTCGCATAGACATCGATTCGACCTTCGAGCCATGTCACCTGAGGTTCCACTACGCGATAGTCGCGGTGACCATCCGGCGTCGCTAAGTCCGTGCCGCAATCAAACAACACTTGCTGAATCATTTCAATATCATAACGAATGTCGCTGTGTAAGGGATTGACTTGGATGAGGAGATAACCCAACCACGAATTAAGTTCATCAATTGTACCATATGACGCAACCCGTTCTGATGCTTTGCTAACCGTGCGACCGCCAACTAACTTTGTGTTGCCGGCATCTCCTGTTTTAGTGTAAAGTTTCATCTTCTTCCTCCTTCAAGTAACTGAGTAATTGTGCAATTCCGGTTTCATCCACCGCTGACAGACAAAAGAGCTGTTGGGCACCTGCCTCGCGTAGGCGTTGTTGAAGCTGTTCAATTTGTGCGCTCGAAGTGGCCTCATCGCTTTTTGAAACGATACCAATGATTGGTTTATTGAAAATACCACCAAATCCGGGTGCAAAAAGTTGTTCCTCATCGCTGACGCTTTGCATTAAGGCGACGACATCTGCCTCAGCAGCTGTTACGGATAAGGCGCTATAATACTGACGGTGGAGCATGTACTCACCCGGTGTATCAATCATATCGGGGTAGAAGGCGACAGCCTGTGTTTTATCATAGTTTAAAGCGAGGCCTTGTAAACGCTGTGTCAAAGTCGTCTTGCCACAGCCGATTGGACCGATAAACATTACTTTTTTCATGGTTCACTCCTCCCGTCATCACGTGGTAACACGAGACCATATTTCAGTTGAAAACGACGGATTATTTTGAGAAAGGCGGTCGTAAATACAGCCAAAAAGAAGCCATTTCCTAGAGCGTGCATTAAATCAAAGCTCGCACTTGCTAAATTTGCCGTCCAGAGTGCCTCCCAGGTTAACGGTCGGACATAGATGAGTGTGTAATGTAAATTCAACAGCCAACCGTATAAAAAGGCGACGACAAAACCAAAGCCAATAAGCAACGGTCGTTTTTGTAACAACGGTGTTTTTCGTAACAAACCAGCTGTAAAACCAATCAATCCCCAAGCTAACATTTGCCACGGTGTCCACGTCCCTTGACCAAGTACAAGATTGGAGACAAGGGCGACACTTGCACCGACTAAAAAGCCCGATTCCGCCCCAAAAGCAATCCCACAAATAATGACAAAAAACGTGACAGGTTGCACATTAGGGATAACGACAAAAGGTAAACGACTGGCACTTGCAACGGCAATTAGCACCGCTAAAAAAACCATTTCTTTCGAACTGACACGGCGGCTCTCGAAGCGAGAAATAAACAATAGCAACACGAGTGTTAAAATAATGAAACTGAGGAGAACATAGTTTTTTTCAGTGACGAAAACCGTATAGCTAAACACGGCAATTAAGACGAGAAAGACAAGCGTTACTTGCACTGACCGCCGGTTAAAATAGGCTACCATACTGCGGCCACCTCCTCCCATCGTATTGCTGTTGGTAATTGCTGTCGTACCAACCGGTTAATTGCTGTCGTATAAAAAAGATTATTGCTTAAAAACTGCTTGGGTTCATCACTTGCACTAATTTTTCCATCAAATAAAAGCACACAGCGATCCGCAACCTCCGCCACAAAATTAACATCATGGGTCGCAATCATTAAACTAACACCACTCGCTTTCAAGGCCCGCAATTGCTTGACGAGAATCGCCTTGCGTTGTGGATCAATGCCCTTAGTCGGTTCATCGAGCAGTAGCACTTGAGGATTCGCCAACAAGAGCAGAGCTAAGGCAACGAGCTGCTGTTCTCCACCACTACAATCATGCGGATTCGTCTGGGCTATCGACTCGATTTCAAAACGTGCGAGCGTCTGGTCCACTCGCTTATCAATCTCAGATAGACCGATTCGTTTGCAAGCTTCCGTTAACTCCTCGCTAACAGTGTCATAGAGGAAATGTTGACCCGGATTTTGTGCCAAATAGCCCACTTGAGTAACCGTTCGTTGCTGACGTACCTTGCCGTGAAAGCACACTTGACCACGACGTAACGTAGCCATCCCTGCGATCACCCGCAATAAGGTCGACTTTCCTGAGCCGTTCCCTCCTAGTAGGGCTAGACACTCGTGTGCATGTAAGGTGACATTGAGATGCTGTAATACCCACTCACCCTTAGGTTCGTACGTGAAATAGCCGTGCTTCACTGCCAACACACTATCTTTTGCTGGTGCTGATGTTGCCTCAAGCATCCTATGCTTTGCTAATGTTTGTGGCAATTGGCGACGAGCTCCTGCCAACGTTAATGGCAAATTGGCGGTCGTCTTTGTTTCGAGAAAGAGGCGCGTGAGTGATGGGATAAAAGAGCGATAGGCCGGCATTGAAAATAACTGCTGAAAGACCACCGTGGGAAGATTGTCCGCAATCAACCGTCCACCCGCCATAAACAGCAGACGATTTGCCAATTCAGACACACCCTCTAACTGATGTTCACTCATAATTATGGTCATGTTTAACTCCTCATGCGCCCGCTTTAATATATCAAAAAATTCACGGGTCGCAATCGGATCGAGTTGAGCCGTTGGTTCATCTAAGACAAGTAAACGCGGTTGTAGCAGCAAGACCGCAGCCAAGTTCACCAACTGTTTCTGACCACCAGATAACTGTTCGACCGCTGTATGTAAGAGCTGTTCTAATCCTAGAAAACTAACAATTTCAGCAATTTTACGACGCATCTCAGCAGGCTTACACCCCACATTCTCGAGCGCAAAAGCCAACTCTTCAATCACTGTATCACACACCAGTTGTTGATCTGGGTCTTGCATAACAAACCCAATTTGTGATACGGCTTCTTCACTGTCTAACGATTGCAACGCTTGACCGTCGAATGTTACACTGCCTTTGCGTGCGCCGACTGGAAGTAATTCTTTTTTGAAGTGGCGGAGCAAGGTCGATTTACCACTACCCGACGGACCTGCAACCACAATAAAATCCCCTTCATTCACCGTCACATCGATATCCGTTAAATTTAGTTGCACCGATTGCAAGTAGCGAAACTGTAGCTGTGTTATTTGTGAAAGAACCACCATAGACGATCCATCCCTTCAATTATTATTGGTAAAGCGACAAGCAGACCGCTCACACTAAAGAGCAACACACCCAGCCAACTAACTGCTAAAGGCGATGTTAACGGATAAAGCGTGAACTGCCCCTGCTCTTGAAAATAGCAGAGTCCAATTGTTACGACTAACATTAAACTGGCAAGAACAACATCACGTCTACTTATAAGATAGTGCTGGTAATGCGTCCTTTTTTTTAAGCCATACCCTCGGGCTGACATACTATCAGCACTGACGAGTGCTTCTTCTAAACTGCTGACGAGTAATGCCTTGACGAGTAAGCCACCATTGTGCAAACGCGCTTTTAACGAACCGGTTGCTACCGAGACACCTTGTACAGTTTGGACTGCCTGTATCTGTTTCATCCGACTTGTAAATAATTTCAAAAAACGCAAACTAATCAGCAGTAACAGTGTAAACTGTGGCAGCCGCTTGGCACCAAGCAACAATAACTTCGCCGAACCGAGCATCTGATTGAGAAGGATGAAAAGTAAGAGTAAGCAAAGATACGATAAAAAATACAAACCTCCTGCTACTAACGCTTCTAATGTAAAAGAACGACTGAAGATAGTCCATAAGACGATTGAACCATTCTGATTAAAGAGCACATTCAGCATAATAATCGCTATCCCCATCCAAACACTTAGCTTTAAAAAACGGCCGATTTGCTTGTAGGAAAGATAAAAAAAACAGATAACGAACAAAATGAGTGCTTCACTGATAAGTAAAATGGGATGTAAGTACACCATCGTCACAATCATCACACAAATAAAGTAGAGTAGATTGACGATGGGGTGATAGCTTTCGAACACCAGTTTAATAAGAAACGCTCCTTTCGTTGAAAACGTCGTATTTTAGACATATAATGCCTTATCAAAAAAAAATGAAGCACCAAACTATCGATGTCAACCATCGGGAAATTTGGGCTTCATTGCCATACGTGTTACTGTACACCATTGTACAGATCGCTTAAAAAGATAGCTTTATCATAGCCCTTTTTTTAGCATTTGTCAATTTGCTAGTTGCTTTTAAAAACATTTTCCCCTACACTGTGGATGTATTCAAACAAAAAGGGGGTATCACCATGAAAAAATCATTCAAAACACCGTTTCTTATTTTAGTTTCTCTTTGCTTACTGTTTGTACTAAGCGCATGTTCGTCCAACAAAGAAACCGATAAAAAAGCGACAAACACCACAGAAACAGCGACAATTACCTTACAACAAGAAGGCAAACAAATCGCCAAAAAAGACGTGTCGTTTGCAACCGAAACATCGTTATTAGACATTATGAAAGACAACTTCACCGTTGTTGAAAAAGATGGTTTCGTAACGAGCCTGAACGACGTCGTCCAAAATACCGATAAACAAATGTACTGGTTATTCACAATCAATGACAAAGAAGTAACAACTGGTGCTAACAAAACAACCCTTAAAAAAGGCGATAAGGTATTATGGAAATTAGAAGAAATGGAAATTAAGTAACAAAAGTGAAATCAGCTCGTCAAAAGCAACTAAATTGGCGGCTTTGAGTATTCGGGTATTTGTGCCGAAACGAAAAGGCGAAATTCAGACAGCCTTTAGCTGATTGAACTGGAAGAACAAAAGTACTTTAAAGCCGGTTTAAACGGCAGTGATTGGAGAAAATAACGTCTCGACTATTTACCGTCGATGCGTTATTTTTGAAATCACCCAAGTTTAGGCTTTAAATACTAGAAGAACAAAAGTACTTTAAAGCCGGTTTAAACGGCAGTGATTGGAGAAAATAACGTCTCGACTATTTACCGTCGATGCGTTATTTTTGAAATCACCCAAGTTTAGGCTTTAAATACTAGAAGAACAAAAGTGAAACAAAAATGACTTCAGCTTGTTCAACTTCTCTAACTCAAAAAACGTGTTCTCTTCCATCAATTGGAAAGGAACACGTTTTTTGATTATAAATGAGCGCCATTACTCGCGACGACTTCTTTAAACCAGTCAAAACTTTTTTTCTTCGAGCGTTTCATCGTACCACTGCCATCATCATGTTTATCGACATAAATAAAACCGTAACGTTTTTTATATTCGCCTGTTCCAAACGAGACACAATCAATACAGCCCCAAGGCGTGTACCCCATTAAATCAACACCATCGAGTGTCACCGCTTTGATCATTTCTGCAATATGCGCCTTCAAATAATCAATCCGGTATTGGTCGTTGACACTGCCATCTGGCTCGATCTCATCGACTGCACCAAAGCCATTTTCGACAATAAATAAGGGGATTTGATAGCGTTCATACAACACATTTAACGAATAGCGTAATCCGACTGGATCAATTTGCCAGCCCCAGTCCGATGCTTGCACATGTGGATTAGGAACCGTCCCTTCAAAATCAGCAGTTGTCTCCTCGTCCTCGAAATGTGCACGCACCGTTTTAGACATGTAATAACTCAGACCGATGTAATCAACCGTTCCAGCCTTAAGTACTGCTAAATCATCGGCGGTAATATCGATGTTAAAGCCTTTTTGTTCCCATTCCTTGTAGGCATAACTCGGATAATAACCTCGTACATGCACATCACTGAATAAGTAACGGTCATGCATCGCTTCAACCGCTAACATGATATCATCAGGATGACATGAATAAGGATAGAGCGGCACAATCGCCATCATACAGCCGATTTTCAGATCAGCCTTGATGGCATGACCTAATGCAACAACCTTCGCACTCGCTACTAATTGATGATGCACCACTTGATACATTGTTTCTTCTGGATTCGGCTCGTTGTTGAACACAACACCCGAGTTCGTATAGCCGAACAATGGCACATCATAACTTTTTTGATTGTTAATTTCGTTAAAGGTCATCCAATATTTGACCTTATGCTGATAACGTTGCAATACAACATCTGCATAATGCACGAAGAAATCAATTACCCTGCGATTTTTCCAGCCACCATAGGTTTTCACCAAATGATTTGGCATCTCAAAATGAGACAATGTAATGACCGGCTCAATGTTGTATTTTAATAACTCGTCAAATAAATCATCGTAAAACTGCAAGCCTACTTCGTTCGGTTCAGCTTCATCACCTAACGGAAAAATACGTGACCATGCAATCGATGTCCGAAAACATTTAAAGCCCAGCTCCGCAAATAAAGCAATATCTGCTTTATAGTTATGATAAAAATCCACTGCTTCATGATTGGGATACATATATTTTTCTTCAATCGCGGTGGTAATGATTCTGTCTACGCCGTGCGCACCACCTGTTAAAACGTCAGCAATGCTTTCGCCTTTGCCAGCTACATTCCAAGCACCCTCAACTTGATGGGCCGCAACAGCACCACCCCATAAGAAATCCTTCGGTAAGTTTGTCATCATGTTCCTCCTTCATCAATAAGCTTATGTGTTAAGCATAGCAAAAAAACGCTCCGAAAGAAGCGTTTTCATTGTTTAAAACACAAATTTTTCTTTAAAGATACATGTGCCATCGCTGAAACAAGTTGTATCATTTATGATGTAATCGACGAGCGATTTCTTCAATGATAAACACAACCGGCACCTGACTTGCCATGTTGTAACTGCCTTCCAACCGGTCGTTCGTCATGTTATAAGCAATCGTTTCAACTGACATCCGCCCAATCGTCGCATTTTCACGATTGGTAATACTAATAATCCGCGCCCCATTTTGTTTAAGCCGATCGATTAATACCACTGTTTCTTTTGTTTCACCACTGATGGATAACGCAATCACCAATGTCCCTTGATTTAATTCTTCCAGCACAGGATAATAAGGATCTTCTAAGTACGAACTGTAACGGCCGTTCATTGAAAAATAACGGGCACCGTATTTCGCAATTGCACCCGATGTGCCAATCCCCACAAACACAATTTGTTGCGCAGTTTGAAGTGATTTCACAATACGTGTGATTTTAGCTTCAAATACTGGATTATTAATATAACTAAAATAATTAATCATCGCTGTTATCGCATTTTCTGGCTCTTGTTGTTCTAATTTTTGCTCAAGTGCCATTTTATAACGGTAACGAAATTCAGTATAGCCTTCACAGCCACATTTTTTACAAAACCGCATCACCGTTGAACTCGAGACATGAACCGCATCTCCTAATTCACGCACTGTCATTTCAAGAACAGACCGTGGTTTTTTTTGAATGTATTCATAGAGTACCATTTCTAAGTCATTGAATTTTTGAATGATTTCATACGTAAACATCCCCCACATCACCTCATCTATTTCTTCGTTGATTGATTGCCTTTGCGCGTGCGCAAAATGCCCTCTATAATAAAATAAGCGATGACAATCCCCGCTAAAATAAGACTACGCGTATAGCCTATTTGACGCTGAAAAATAAGCGCTGCCAACATCACTAATGTTAAAAAAAACTTTGTAACAGTTAAATTTTTCATTCTTTTCTCCTTTATTAACGTTCGCCCTGCCATTCAGCGAAAAACTGTGTTAAGTATTCTTCCAAAAACGCATGACGTTGTGCAGCTTTCATTTGCGCAGACGGCGTATTCATCAATGATTTTAAACTTAGTAATTTTTCATAAAAATGCATAATCGCTGTATCCTCACCGTTACGGTATTGTTCGAGGGTAAGGCGTTCACGTGGTTGCTTCTCAGGCAGATGCATTGGCCGCCCCTTAGCACCTGTATATATCATTGTGCGCGCAATGCCAATCGCACCGATTGCATCTAACCGATCAGCATCTTGTACGACCTGACCTTCGAGGGATAAGACCTTACCTTCATTAGCGCCACCTTTAAATGACATATCCTGAATGATCGCTAGTATCTCTGCGCTATCACTGGCATTCACCTGTTGCTCCACTAACCAAGCGACTACTTCACCTGTCGCAACAGCCTCATCAGCCACTAACTTATCATCGATGACATCATGTAATAACGCGGCCATTTCACAAATAAACCGATTGGCCTTTTCAGCCGCGGCCAGTGAAACCGCCAGTGTGCGAACGCGTTCAATATGCCACCAATCGTGACCGGTGGTGTCACCGGCGAGCTTTGATTTAACAAAATCTTCTGTTTTTTCAAGAATAACTTGTTCACTTTGTGTCTGTTTCATTCGGGCACCTACCTTTTATCAAGAACCTTTTTTCTTTATTATACGTGAGAGTGACTTTAAATGGAATAGCCTATTACAGCTTAAAAAGGTCATTAAGTACTATCAGCTCTAAATCTTTTTTAAAAGTATAGTCTTTTGTGATATAATTGAAACGCTTACAATAATTACATCCTAAAGGAGCTGGATAACATGTTACTAGGCGCAATTGAAGCGGGCGGCACAAAATTTGTTTGTGCCGTTGCTGATGAAAACCTACAACTGCTTGAGCGCATCTCATTACCGACGACCACACCAACTGAAACATTAGCGGCCGTCTTTGCTTTTTTTGAACCGCATCAACTTGATGCTTTGGCGATTGGGTCCTTTGGACCGATTGACGTCAACGAAGTTTCACCGACCTATGGCTCGATTTTAGCAACACCAAAAATCGCGTGGCAACAATTCGATTTACTCGGCACACTCAAACGCCATTTTCAAATACCAATCGCCTTTACGACCGACGTTAACGCCGCGGCTTTTGGCGAATTAAAACGTGGTGCCGCCCGTGGCAAACACAGCTGTGTTTATTTAACGGTTGGCACTGGTATTGGCGGTGGGGTTGTGATGAACGACCAACTATTTCATGGTTTTAGCCATCCTGAAATGGGCCACATCTTAGTGAAACATCATTCAGACGATGCTTTCGCTGGTGTTTGCCCTTACCATGGCGACTGCCTTGAAGGTTTAGCTGCCGGCCCCGCAATTGCGGCTCGCTTTCAGCAAGCAGCCACCACCTTACCGCCTGAACATGAGGCATGGGATATCGAAGCCTTCTACCTCGCGCAGGCTGCCGTTAACTATACGTTAACGCTCTCACCCGAAAAAATTATTTTCGGTGGCGGTGTCATGAAGCAAAGCCAGCTGTATCCAAAAATGCGTCACTATTTTAATGAATTAATGAACGGTTACGTCAATACCCCACCACTCGATCAGTACCTCGTTTACTGCGAATTGGGCGATGATGCTGGTATTACTGGGGCTTTGTTATTGGCTAAGGAAACGTTAGTTTAATAACCATTTTATCTATAGCTCTCTGAGATTGAAGATAAATGTTGTTCTAAGTCGTTACGACTTGCTCGCTCGGGATTACATAGCATCAGTACGCGCTTCGTCACTCGCTCGTCGAGCTTACTAGAATGAAAGTAATTTAGAGACGTTCTAAACTGCAGTGATTGGAGAAACGAAAGTGAAATCAACCGCTTAGAAGCAAACAGCTTGGAAGATAAATGAAGGCGACTATTTACCGTCGCTGCCATTTATCTGAAAGTTGACAGCTTCTGGTTGATGTAACTAGAGGAACGAAAGTGAAATCAACCGCCTAGAAGCAAACAGCTTGGAAGATAAATGAAGGCGACTATTTACCGTCGCTGCCATTTATCTGAAAGTTGACAGCTTCTGGTTGATGTAACTAGAGGAACGAAAGTGAAATCAGCTCGTTCAACAGCGTATAAATTGGAAAGGTCGCGTGGGCGATTATTTACTATCGCTCGCAAAGAGCTTGAAACTTACGAGCTGTTAGCTGATTAAATGAGAGGATATAACAGCATTTCTATTCAGTCTTATCAGCTCGTAAATAAAGTCATTGTAATAGAATTTTAAAGAAAATGAAGTCTGTTTGACCTTTGTCTACAGTTTGAGAGAGCTATCCCAAGATAGCTCTCTTTTAAGCGATTACAAGTAAATAACACAACGTTAAATCAGCCATCTTTTTCAACTGTAAATTAGTCTCTTCTTTAAATTTTTCAATACGGTACAACAAGGTATTACGGTGAATATACAGTTTTTGAGCCGACAATGCTAAATTACCATCATTATGCCATAACGTCCTGATAATCGGTTCAATCTCAGGCTGATCATTAATTGTGCGTTTCAATTGCTGTAACATCGAACTATTCGATACTAACTGTTGCCCCTCAACTTGCAAGTAAAACTGTGGTAAAGAAACAACGTGTTCCGCCAACTGCTTTGCAACAAACATTTTAAAGAGGCGCTGTTCTTCTTTAAACGTAAGCGGAAGTTGTCGTGTAACTGACTGGTAAGTTCCTAAATAACAGGTTGTTTGCGTAAAAAAGTCATTATCAAGTAATTCGATAAGTGGTCTGAGTGTTTCTTCAGTATGCGGCGCATGCTGTTTCTCCTCAATTAACACACCACTCGTAGCATTCATAAAGAAACTACTGATACAACCGTCAAAAAAAGCGTTGAATAAATGAAGCCATTCTATTTGAAGGTCGCTACCTAACGGTGTGCGCAAATCAAAGTAGACCAAGCGAATCGGCACTGCTAGTTTCGGCATCTCTGTTGATTGCTCCGCTAAGAAGGCCTGCCACCGATTAGTTGTTCCCACCTCAGACTTTGTTTCATATAAACTGTGGAGCAACTGTTGTTCGGTCTCAGATAGTTCAGCCATTGGGATGCATAAAAAACGCTGATTTTCTTTAATGTTAATATGATGTTCGAGCGGTTCGCCCATTGTCTTTGCAAATGGATAAATTAATGCCAAGTTTTTACTCACTCCAACCAACCCCTTTGAAAGCCTTTTCATTTTTAGTTACTTCGGCTCTTATTTTTAGTTAATCCGTCTATAGTCCAAATAAATACCCCCATGTATACTAAAGATATCACCTAATAAGGGAGCGATTAAGATGGTACAAATGGCTTTAAACAATATTTATAAAAAGTACACAAATGCGGAAGGTTTTGCGGTAACCGATTTCAATCTTGTTATCGAAGATCAAGAATTCATTGTGTTTGTCGGACCTTCTGGTTGTGGAAAATCCACTACCTTGCGAATGGTTGCAGGCTTAGAAGATATTAGTGATGGCGAGCTTTACATCGACAATAAATTGATGAACGATGTGGCACCAAAAGACCGTGACATCGGGATGGTATTTCAGAACTATGCCTTATACCCACATATGAGTATTTATGATAATATGGCTTTTGGTTTGAAATTACGAAAATATAGTAAAACTGAAATCAAACAACGGGTTGGTGACGCCGCCGAAGTACTTGGTTTAACTGACTATTTAGATCGTAAACCAGCTGCCCTATCAGGTGGACAACGCCAACGTGTCGCTTTAGGACGTGCAATTGTACGTGATGCTAAAGTTTTCTTAATGGATGAACCCTTATCAAACCTTGATGCAAAACTCCGGGTTGCGATGAGAGCCGAAATTGCCAAATTACATAATCGCCTCAAAACAACGACAATTTATGTAACACATGACCAAACAGAAGCGATGACAATGGCTGATCGAATTGTTATTATGAAAGATGGTTTTGTCCATCAAATTGGTTCACCAAAAGAGGTCTATAATCATCCAAAAAACGTTTTTGTAGCTGGCTTTATCGGTTCACCTGCAATGAATTTCTTCACAGTCACCTTAAGAGACGGCATGATTACTAACGATGTCGACCTGTCTTTCATCCTTCCTGAGGGAAGATATAAAGTCCTCAAAGCGCGTGGTTATGAAGGCAAACAAATCATTTTTGGGATTCGACCAGAAGATTTACAAACCGAACAAATTGTCCTTGATTCATCTTCAAGCGTCATTAACGTTGAAGTTGTTGTATCAGAACTGCTCGGTGCAGAAACAATGCTTTATAGCAAGCTAAACAATGTTGAGTTTATTGCCAAAGTACCCGCTCGTGATGAATGTAAGCCGGGTGATATTATTTCATTAGCTTTCAACTTGAACAAAGCACACTTTTTTGATAGCGAAACAGAAAATGTTATCGTGTAATAGCCTGCGCATCTCACTTAACGAACGGTTAATTTGAGATGTTTTTTTCTTTTGAAACAGATTGATGCGTTTCATTACGGAATTCACTTGGACTAATGCCTTCAATCCGCTTAAACATTTTATAAAAGTAGCCCGCACTCATATAACCGACCGCTTCACTAATCTCATTCATATTTAGGAGTGATTCATTCAATAACTCTTTCGCTTTCTCAATCCTAAAGGCATTGAGTTGTTGTGCAAAACGTTGGTTTGTTTCTTTTTTAAATAACTGTCCTAAATACATCGCATTTAGATGTAACTGCTGAGCAACATCCTTCAGTGTAAGATCGGTCTGGTAATTTTTTTCAATCAACGCTAAAACTTGCTGAACATTTGGACTATATAATATCGTATTTTCAACAGTACTAGCCTGTTCTATTCGTGTATATAGGACGGTTTCAAGCGCCATAATGGTGTCTGTCTGTGCGATGTTAGCTAATTCATTTTCATAATTATAATTAGTGTCATAATGACGGTGAATTTCTGCCACAATTAATAACGCGAGATGATGTACATAGGAAGCAGGACGTAACTGTTGCTTCATCGTTCGTACAAACATCGCCACCACTTCACATAACGTCCCATCAGCTTTTTGATTAAGCGCATTACTGACGCATGTCATCTCGAAATCGCTCGTGCGCTGTTTAGACTCCACAACGTTTAACTGCATCAATTGTTCTGGTAGACTTAGACGATAAAAACGGGCCAGGTGATTCATATCTAATGCCTGTTGACAGCTTTTGACGATGTCTTTCGCATCAGTAACCACGCACCCCAGCCCGACAGTACAAGTTGTTTCACGATATAACCGCTCAAATTGCATGATAAAAGCGAGTGCTTGTTGGTAATTTCCTTCGTAAACAATACGGATATGTGGGCCTTCGCTCATATAATACGATTGATTTAGTAGTCGACAGTTCGTTATCACTTGAGTTTGTTCTGTTGACGTCAGCCCGTTAAAATAAATGACCGTAAAAAGGGCATTATCGTTAAACGACCCTCCAAACAGATCGTCTTCGAGTTCTGCTTCAGTAATTATGCCATTAAACCATCGCTGCATTTTTTCTTGAAAATGACTTTCGCGTAACTGTGGAAGTTCTGATGACAGTTGGCTTTTTGAAAGAATGCGCAACACATTTTTCAATAGTTTTTCTTTATTTATTGGTTTGACTAAATAGTTTTCTGCCCCAAGTTCAATGCCTGCTTGCATGTATTTAAACTCTTCAAAGCCCGACAACATAATAAAATGAAAGTCAAATTGCTCTGCTTGTGCTGCTTTGATGAATTCAATCCCTGACATAAGTGGCATCATCACATCTGTAATGACAATATCCACTTCATTTTGGCGCATAAATGACAGTGCTTCCTGCCCATTTTTAGCTGTACCAACAATTTCAATGCCTAATTCTTGCCAATTGATAATTTTTTTCATCCCATTAATAATCATGTACTCGTCATCGACTAATAATAATTTATACATCACCGCTATCCTCCCTCAAATGTTAATTGAACATGCAAACCGCCACTTTGATGTTGTAGCAGAACCATTCGCGAAAATGTTGGATAATATAGTTTCAGTCGGTTATTGACATTCATTAAACCAATTGAACGTTCCGCGTTCTTGTTAATCTTTGTTTTGCTTGCTAATAAATGATTGATATCATGCCGTTCTGCTTCGCTCACTCCGCGACCATTATCAATCACATCGATAAAAATGCGTTCCGCTTTACGATAAACCTTAACACTCATAGCATTATCAATCCGTGTAAAATCGATGCCATGTACAAAATAATTTTCAACTAACGGTTGTACTAAAAACTTTGGAATTATGACATCCGTGACATCCTCAGCAATCGTAAAATGATAGGCTACACGATCGGGGTATCTCATTTGATAAAGATAGACATATTTTTCGCAAAAAGCCATTTCTTGTTGTAACGTAATGTGTTTTTCTTGCATGGTGTTGTTGCGCAATAAACTCGCAAAAGCATAGACGACATCGGCTAACTCATCGACACCTTCGCTCAATGCATACATTCTTATATATTCTAAAGTGTTGTATAAAAAATGAGGGTTTATTTGTGACTGCAATGCCCGTAACTCTGCCTCTTTTTGATTTATTTCCAAGACGTAGATTGCCTTTACTTGCTGATTAATATCATCAAGCATGTGATTAATCCCAGCGGCAATATCCTTCAATTCATTTTTTTTACTCGCTTCATCAATTCTGATTTCAAGTTGTGACTCTGTCACCTTATTCATCGTGACCTTGATATCTTCTACTTGGCGACCGTATGACCCAAAGGTTCGAAAAAGCACGAGCAATAGCACACCATCAATAAGTAAGCTACCAATTAACAGCCAGAAAAAATCTTGAAAAGCCTGTTGGTAAACAAGTGATTTCGGTGTTAATACCACAATTTTCAAACCAGAACGACTCTCAGTTTCAGTTACATAATCTGCTTTTTCAGTCATTTTCTCATTAAGGCTAACATAATCCGTCACTGACTTATTATCGGAATTCCCACTGTTTTTTTCACCACTGTATTGATACATTAACTGATTTGAATCTGTGTATACGAGTATTTGTTGTTTTTCCGTTCCATTTGTTTCTTCAATGTTTTTCTTGATAATCGCATCATCGATAATCATCGTAAACGTCCCGGTACTCTTAATATTATCCGGATGTATAATCGGCCGATTCACTTCTATTTGATTCGCATGTTTCGGCAGTTTCTTTCGTTTGTCTCCTGCTTTTTTCGTTTGATTAGAATAAAAAAGCTCATCGAATTCATTTAAACTAATTCGTATGCCTGCAATGCCGAGCTGTTGATAATACACTTGCTTAATCATTTGCGGCCAATACAGTTGTTCACCCGTATTATTTTTTAAGCTTTTTTCTAAATATTGACTTGGATCAAGTGAAAAATAGGCATATAAATTTTCTATTTTTTGAGCATCACCTAATAGGTCAGATAGAATCACCTCTGTTTGTTGTTCTGCATGATTAATTGTTTCGGTCATAAACTTAGCGGCTTGTGCATTTTCATTGTGAGCATCAGTCATTGCTTTGCGTAAGACGGTGTAACCGACCACCATCGTAAATAACGTAATAATTGTAATCATGACAATCGCATAAAGACGGAGTAACGAACTAATCAAACGTGGTTTATTCACAATTAATCCCCTTCCACAACAATCTTCCTCTCAATCATAACAATCCATTTTTTTGTTGTAAACACACAAATAATTTGTATCAATGCTAATGAGGCAAACATCAATAAACCGGGAAATTGATAGGTCATAACTAAAACAAAGCCGATGCTTATTATGAGTTTAATGAGCATAAAGAAATTTGAATAAAAGGTAATACAGGCTAGCTTGATAAGATTTAAGAAACTAATCTCAAAACGATTATTTAGCACGATGGCATAGCTATATGTTATAAATAAAGCTAGCATTACAAACACTAATATAAAATCGATAATTAAAAAGATTACTCCCTGTACCTGCACAGCTAAATACAAGCTATAGCCAATAAAGAGACCCACCGCCGCAAAGGTGAAGAACAATTGATTGGCACGCGGCCAATTTTGTTTATAGAGCACCCATGTTTTTTTCCAGGTTATTTGTTTATAATCCCATTGCTGTTCGCAAAATAATTGATTAATCGTCAGTAAAGCTGGTCCGATTCCAACTACAATTAAACCAATTAACGTTAATGCGATACAAAACAAATTCAATTTAATAATGACAAAACAACGGGTAAATATTGTTTCTAATAATGCACCAATCATTTCATCGCCTCTTTCGGTCGTTTTATTATCATGAGAAAAAACAAAACAAATAACAGTTTCCTGTCATCTGTTTTGTTCACTCAGGAAGAGTATTACTGTTGCGCCTTAAATTCATCATATTGTTTTTGCATTTCTTTTAGCACCGTCGCATAACCGGCTGTTGCTAATTTTTTGTTCATTTCCGGCACTGTTTTACCCGCTTCAAGCGTACCAACACTCAGTCCATCGAGGTATTGAGTCATCACGTTATTAATGTTACTCAACTCATTTTTCACCTTGTCTGTTTTAAAGTTAAAACCTAACATCGGTGATTCTTTTGAATTTTGTAACACCTCATCTCGTTCCTTGATACGCTCATCTGAAATCATTTCATCAACATATAAAATTTTGTTGTTTCCTGTATTCCAACCAGACATATGCATATTCGGTTGATAGCCATCAAGCAGACGCATACGGTTATTCTCAACTTTCTCCCAGGCGTCACCCTCGATTCCTAATACTAATCCATTAAGAAGTTCGGCATCTGAATTGAGTAATCCGAGTAATTCAACTGCTTTTTCGGTGTTTTTAGAACCACTCGAAACAACGAAGGCTGCACCTTGAGCTGCATTAGGGGTTTTATACGGTTTTGTAATTGGCTTCGATACCAATTCTTTGCCCGCAATTACCGATAAGCCATAATCACCAAAATTATATGGCCCTTCTGTTTCTTGACGAACAAACCAAGTATCTGCTTCTAATGGATAGACACGGTTACTCGTATCAGCATCTTTTGGCACATAGCCCGCCTCATAAAAACGATGCATTGCGTTTAAGCTCTTGAGCATCTCAGGTCGATCAAACGGATTGAATATTGCCGTGTCTTCGCCTTCAAATTCAACTGCAAAGGGCATGCCGTTCCCTAAAGGGTAATCATAGCCACTAACAGATTCAGCCCGAAAACCTTGACCAATCGCAATCGGTGTCACTTGCGGTTCTTTTTCCTTAATGACTTTCAAAAGCGGTTCAAGATCAGCATACTGCTTCACCTTACTAATATCTAAATCATATTTATCCAACAATGTTTTATTAAACGTTAATTTTTGATTAATACTAATGTCTGCATTTACAGGGAACGAGTACATTTTTCCGTTGATTTCATTACCCTTTTTATAACCTTCGTCTAACATCTCATACGCCTCTGAGGCATACTTTGGCAACAACTCGGTTAAATCAGCATAAGCCCCTTTTTGAGCATTAGTGACATAATTTTTCGCCATGGCGATGTCGTAGTTTTCACCGGATGAAACGATGACAGACATCTTCTTTTCATAATCGCCCCAACCAATGTATTGTAGGTCAAGCTGCACATTCATTTTTTCTGCAATGCGTTTATTAGCCACTTCCATCAACGCATCAAAGTTTTTTGGCTTATCACCAATCTGATACATTAATAAAGTCGTCATCTTGTCCTTACTTGCTTCCTGTTTTTTTTCACCTGTCAAACTACCACAACCTGATAACACACTTGCCGTGACGATACCTGCCATTGCGATTGCCCCAACCTTAATCATTCGTTTCATCTGCTCTCCCCCAATAGTCGTTTATCTCAATCGATTATTTCTAAAAGTGATGGTCGATGGTTAGGACTAGTTATCGAAAGGCATCGTATTGTTTTTGCATTTCTTTCGTTACTTTTGCTAGTCCAGCCTTTTCTAATTTATCATTCATTTCTGGTACAGCTTTTTTAGGATCTAACGTCCCTGTGTTAAGACCATCTAAATACTGACTCATCACATTGTTTAAATTACTAATTTCATTCTTAACATCCTTCGTATCGAAGACAAATCCTAAAATTGGTGATTCTTTTGCTGCTGCAATTGCATCATCACGCTCTTTTATTTGTTTATCAGAAATACTTTCGTCAACATATAAAACTTTATTATTTGCTGTATTCCATGCTGACATGTGCATATCTGGTTTATAACCGTCTAGTAATTTCGAACGATTGTCGCCGACTTTCTCCCATGCCTCGCCTTCAATTCCTAATACTAAACCATTTAACAATTCTGGATCAGAGTTCAGTAAACCTAAAAATTCAACCGCTTTTTCGGTATTTTTTGAACCACTCGATACAACAAAACTAGCCATTTGAGCCGCTTGCGTTGTTTTCAAGGCTGGTGTAATTGCACGAGAAACGAGCGCTTGTCCTGCCGCAGTTGTTAACGCTGTATCACCATAATCAAACGGGCCTTGTGTCTCTTGACGCACAAACCAAGATCCTGTATTTAATGGATATTCAGTATTGCTCGTTGCCGCATCCTTAGCAATATAGCCTGCTTGATAGTAGTCATGAAGGCTTTCATACGCTGCCATCATTTTGTCACTGCTGAACGGATTAATAATCTTCGTTGCATCGCCATCAACATCAATAGCAAAAGGTAAGCCATTTGCTAGTGGGAAATCAAGACCAACTTCGGCTCTAAACCCTTGCCCTGCAGCCATTGGCATCACGTTCGGCTCTTTTTCTTTAATCGTCTTTAAAAGCGGAGCGATATCCGCATAACTATTTACTTTGCTAATATCAAGGTCGTACTTATCAAGGTATTGTTTATTAAACGTCAACATTTGTTGTGAGAAAATATTTGCGTTTACTGGTAACGCATACATTTTTCCGTCCACTGAATTTCCTTTAATATAAGATTCATCTAAATCATCATATGCTTCTTTAGCATATTTTGGTAATAAATCAGTTAAATCAGCGTAAGCTCCTTTTTGCGCATTGGCTACAAAATTCTTAGCTAAAGCAATATCATAGTTTTCGCCTGAAGAAACGATGACTGACATTTTTTGCTCGTAATCACCCCAGCCAATGTATTGAATATTTACCTTTGCATTAATTTTTTCTTCAATTCGCTTATTTGCGACTTCAATTAATGCCTCATAGTTTTTTGGCTTATCGCCAATTTGATACATCAATAATGTCGGTGAATCCTTGTCGTCTTTACTGCTTTTTTTTTCACCTGATAAACTGCCACAACCTGCTAATGTTCCGACTGCAAGTACACTCATTAATGATGTTGCTACTACTTTTCGCCACGTTTTCATTTCAATTCCTCCTATAGGATGATTTATTCTTTAACGCCACCGATTGTCAATCCACTCACAAAATATTTTTGGAAAAACGGATAGCTTAAAGCAATTGGTAAGGTTGAAATAACAACCATTGCCATTCGTGTTGCTTCTTTTGGAATTGCTTCGGCGCCACTACTTAAGGCACTACCCATGCTTGCATTTTGTGTCATGAATTCAATATTCGCCTGAATTTTCATCAATAAATATTGCAATGGAATTAAATTATCACTTTGAATATAAAGAAGCGCATTAAACCAATCATTCCAAAAGCCCAGGGCGGCAAACAAACTGATGGTCGCTATCCCTGGTACTGCTAACGGTAACACGATTTGACCAAAGATGCGCAACTCGCTCGCACCATCAATTCGAGCCGATTCAATAATTGAATCAGGCACCGTCCGTTTAAAGAACGTTCGCATTACAATGACATTGAATGGGCTAATCGCCATCGGTAAAATCAAAGCCCAAATCGTATCTTTCAAACCAAGCATTGATGTCATTACAATGTAGTTCGGCACCATCCCAGCACTAAATAACATCGTAATTAAACAAGCAATCGTGAAAAATTTACGTAAGACAAAATCTGATCGTGAGATAGCATAAGCAAAGGTCGACGTAAATGTCGTGTTAATTAACGTACCTACAACCGTTACTGTCACTGTTACAAACAGTGATTGTAACAATTGTTCCTTAAGGTCCATTAAATAGCGATAACCGTCTAAACTCCACTCAGATGGCCAAAGTGTATAGCCATTTGTTAAAAGTGACTGCTCACTTGTTAACGAGATGATAATAACAAACACAAATGGAAACACACACGATAAGGCAAAGATTGCTAAAAAAACATTAAAGAAAATATCAGCTTTCTTACCGAAGGATCGTACCCCCACTGATTGAATTTTTTTCTTACTCATTGGTTCGTCTCCCCCTTCTGCTAAAATAAAGCTGATGATTCATCTAATTTACGGACAATCGCATTGGCCACGATAAGTAATACACATCCAACAACTGACTGATATAAACCTGCAGCGGCTGCCATGCCAATATCACCGGTATTGGCTAATCCGTTATACACATAAGTATCAAGCACTGATGTGACTTCGTATAGCACGCCTGAGTTTCGTGTCACCTGATAAAACAAACCGAAGTCGGCTTTAAAAATATTACCAACTGATAAAATCGATAAAATGGTAATTAGTGGCACTAGTTGTGGCAATGTTACATGACGAATTTGTTGCCATTTCGTTGCACCATCGACCATTGCTGCCTCGTAGAATGTTGGATTAATCCCCATGATTGAAGCGAAGTAAATGATACTGGAATACCCCACCGATTTCCAGACACCTAAGACGATTAAAATAACAGGCCAAAATTTTGGTTCATTATACCAGTTCACTTCTGAACCACCAAACATCGTGATGATTGAATTGAGTAGCCCTTTATCTGGACTTAAAAAGGCATAAACAAAGTAGCCGATAATAACCCACGATAAAAAATACGGTAATAACATTGATGTTTGATAAATTTTAATCATTTTGCGCGATCGTATTTCACTTAAGATTACAGCGAATAAAATCGCACACACTAACCCGATGATGATAAACGCTAAGTTATACAATAACGTATTTCGGGTAATCAGATAAGCATCTGATGATGAAAATAAAAACTTAAAGTTATCAAAACCAACCCACGGACTATTTTTCAAACTGGCGAGAAAGCCCTCTGGTGAATAACGAAAATCTTTAAATGCAACCACATTACCTAAGACTGGAATATAAAAGAAGAAAATCATCCAAATAAAGGCTGGTAATGCCATAAAAATGAGCGCTCGCTGTTTTAAACAGAGCTTCAGTTTTCTTTTCATTTTCCCACCTCCTTGTTAGACCAATTATGTACAATTCAATCATAAACAATAGATGGTTTGAACGTAAGTAACAAACTATAGGTATATCATGACAAACTATAGGTGTTTCAGTACACAGCCTTTTTCAGTTTAATTTAGCTGTTACTAATGTGGTACCCGCATTGAAAACGGTGTTTGTTGTTCATTATACTGCCGCTCTGTTGGTACGACTCCAAGTGTAAACTGGATGTTTGCCCCTGCCATTAACTCGTCATGCGTAAAAAACAGACGGTCATGGCACAGCTGATTCAGGTGAATAGCGCTGACGAAATTAGCATGCGGTTGATTTCCTTCGGTTGTAATCATCAATGTTTTGCCATTTGCTAAATGTATCGTTGCTCGATCAAATAAGGGTATACCAATCACATACTCTCCTGAGCCAGGACAAACCGGATAAAAGCCCAGACTTGAAAAAAGATACCAACCTGACATACTGCCATTATCCTCATCACCTGGATAACCGTCCCATCCTGTATGAAACAGGCGTGTCATTAATTGTTTCACAAGTACTTGTGTTGAGGCGGGCTTACCGACGTAGTTAAACAAATATGGCAGGTGAAAACTAGGCTGGTTCGACAAGGCCACTTGGCCAAAATCCACCGCAGCCATTTCACTCATTTCATGGATTTCAAACGCATAACCACCGACTTCATAATGTGGGTGTTGGTTACAAAGCTCAGTTAGTTTCGCATTAAAAGCCTCGGCACCACCGTGTGCTTTAATGAGACCTTTAAAGTTATGATAGGTGGCAAAACTACTTTGCCATGCACTGCCCTCAGCATAATCAGTTCCCCAACGTTCTGCACTAAAGTCCTGTTTAAATTGTCCGTCAAGCGTTTTTGCCCGCATAAAGCCCGTTTCTTTATCAAACACGTTTAAAAAATTATTTGCTTGTCTTTGATAAGTTTGTGCCAGCTTATCATCTCCTAGTATATTAGCAACTTGGGCAATACAAAAATCACTATACGCATAATCGAGCGTATGATTGATGCTCTCACCATAATGCGCTGGCACATACCCTAACTTTAGGTAATCAAGTGTCCCCCGTCTTCCATAATTTTGTTTGTCACTACGTGTAGTTGCCCCATGAATCATCGCTTCTAAAAAGGCAGGCATTAACTCCAAACCAATCTGCTTAACAGCGGCATCGGCCACAACTGCATCTATTAACGTCCCCGGCATCATCCCGCGTTCATCGGGAGATAGCCATTTTGGTAAATAACCCGCTTCACGATAGGATTGTAAATACGCGCTTAACATTTCGGCATATTCGGTTTGAGCAATCAGTGAAAAGAGTGGATACACCGTTTTATACGTGTCCCAAAAGCCGTTATTTGTATACAAATAGCCCGTTTCGACAGATTTTGTTAATGTATTGTAATGTTCTGGCTCTTCATTCGCATTCAGCTCATACATTTTTTGTGGAAATAAACAGGTCCGGTACATACAGCCATAAAAGGTCGCTACCTGCTGCTTATCTTTGCTTTCAATTTCAATTTTATTTAAATAGTTCAGCCATTTTGTCGCTGACTTCATTTTAGTTTCATCAAAATCATCCGAGAGGATACGTGATAGATTTAATTGCGCTTGCTCAGGCGATAAAAAACTGGTGGCAAGATGGGTCGTAATCATTGTCGTATCCTGAAACGCAATTACAAAAACTGCATCAGACCGCTGTACTTGTTGACTACTAATAAATTCAGCTCCATCAAAGTAACCACAGTGTTCAATAGCAAACGCTTCGGAAAAGTGCATCGCAAAAAACATTTTCATCTGCTTATCTTCACAGCCAGCTGCATTGATGACATAGCCAGACACTGAATGCGTTGCTACATCGATTTTAATGATACCTTCACCTGGTGTTCGTAGGACCAATTTCGGGTGTGCGGTATGATACTGATTGCGCATCACAGCACCATACGTCGTTGGTGTTAACTCAGTGACAATCCGATAGCGTTCTTGTTTGAGTTTAATATAATGTGGTGCAAACACAGCTTCATCGGTACGGTAACTACTTTGTGCCATGCCTAACTCCGGCTGGCAGTGACTACCTGCAACAGGTGACAATAGTAGTTGTGAAAAATCACCCATCCATGGACTTGGTTGGTGTGACAACCGAATTCCTTGAAAGGTGCGGTCATTTGGATTGAAAAACCAGCTACCTCGTGTATCCGCTGTTTGGACGACAAAATGGTTCATACCAAAAGGTACACCTGTATAGGGTAAACAATTACCGTTGGAATATGTCGCTTGGTTATCGGTTCCTTGTCGTGTATCAATTTGTAATAAATCAGTCGTTTGTAACATCATCTTCCTCCTTTAAGTTACGAGTACTTGCACGTTCAATCAATTGAATTGGCACAACTACCTGATCGTGCTCTATTGATGTCTCATCTAGTTCTGCAAGTAACAGACGCATCGCCGCTGACCCCATTTCTTCAAAATTTTGAGCAACCGTTGTTAAATGGGGTTCAATCAGTTGCGCCGCCTGAATATTATCAAAACCAATCACCGCAATATCCTTAGGAATGCTCACGTTTTGTTTCTTTAACGCATTGATTAACTGAATTGCCAACACGTCATTCTCAGCGATGATTGCTGTAATATTTAAACGTTGCAATTCGGTACACAACGTCATCAAAAACTGACTATCGTTTGGGTCTAATTGTTCAAAATGATAAGGTTCCAACTCGTAACCATGTAAGGCTTTTAAGTAACCAAAATAGCGATCACGTACAGATGATTTTTTTCCGATTGCATCGATATTAATGAAGGCGATTTTTTGATGTTTCTGCGCTATTAGATGACGGGTTGCTTCATAAGCGCCCTGTTCATTGTTCGCCATCACACTCGAAAACGGCAACTGATCGATTTTCTTATCGATTAAAACAGTTGGCACACCAAATAAATGGAGGCGATATAGCAATTCAATATCATCATGATTATTACGGGGATAAAAAATCACACCGGCATAGCGTTCCACAATATCCTTAACATCTAAGTTGGATAAATACTGATGCGGCTGCATCTGTAACCGATAATGAGTGGCTTGAATCACCTCAAACATACCTTGAGCATAGTTACCAACCGTTGTATTATCAGGGAACGGTAGAATAAATAGCACATCTTTTTTTATCGTTTTAGATTGACTAACGACAGCTTTTTCACGTACAAAACTCCCTTTGCCACGCACACGGATAACGATGCCTTCATTTTCTAACTCGACTAATGCCCGCTTTGAAGTAATACGTGATACGCCATAGGTTTCTGATAAATTCAATTCAGTTGGCAATTTACTGCCCGGCGGATAAGTTCCCGCTATAATTGCTTGTTTCAAATCCATGATGATATGTTGATATAATGGTTCTTTCAATGATCTCATCCTTTCAATAGCGCTTTTACTCGTACCCAAAAAAGAAAGCGCTTTACTTTTAAAATGATATACCATATAATCGGTTTTGTAAACAATGATATACCAAACCAAAAGGAGTGTGTAATCGTATGACTGATAAAGCAATTTCTGCAACCGTACAAGCGTTCATGAAAAAAATTAGTGATAAAGCAATGACCGAAAACCACCATTGGGCAACTATCTTCAATAAATGTTATGCCAACACGTTACAAACCACTGTTCAGCGATTTGATGACAACAGTACATTTTTAGTCACAGGAGATATTCCAGCAATGTGGCTACGCGACTCTACGGCTCAAGTGCGACCTTATTTACCACTCGCTCAATCTGATACAGCTTTAAAAGAAATGATTGCTGGATTAGTGGCCAAACAGTTTCAATACATCAATTTAGATCCCTATGCCAATGCCTTCAATGCTTCAGCTAATGGTGCTGGGCATCAATCAGATAAAACAAAAATGAGCCCTTGGATTTGGGAGCGAAAATACGAAATTGATTCCCTTTGTTATCCTGTGCAACTTGCCTATTTACTCTACAAAAACACTGGTGATAGCGCTCATTTCACCCCTGCCTTCACTGCTGGCATTCAGGCTATTTTAACAGTTTGGGAAACGGAACAAAATCACGAGCACTCGTCTTATCGATTCGAACGCGACACGACCCGCGTCGAAGATACGTTACCAAATGGCGGTGCTGGCTCTCCCGTTGGTTACACAGGCATGACCTGGTCTGGTTTCCGACCGAGTGATGATGTTTGTCAATATGGCTACCTTGTTCCCAGCAACATGTTTGCGATCGTTGTTTTACGTTATTTAATTGATATTTATACAAAGATTTTACCGGATGCTGCCATTGTAAATCGAGCTACCGCTTTGAAACAAGCCATTGAACAAGGCATTCAGAAGCATGCCTTGGTTAAAAACGAAGCCAGTGAAACCATCTTTGCCTTCGAAGTTGATGGATTAGGTAACTATAGTATTCAAGATGATTCTAACGTTCCGAGTTTAATCGCCGCACCTTACTTAGGCTATTGTGCGATGGATGATCCCATTTATCTTGCAACACGTCAGACGTTACTTAGTTCTGAAAACCCTTACTTTTATGAAGGGAAAAACGCAAAAGGTATCGGTAGTTCTCATACACCACCTAACTATATTTGGCCAATTGCACTGGCGATTGAGGGCATGACAACAACAAGTAAAGCAGAGAAAAAACGTATTCTAGATATGCTGGCAGCCAATGATGGCGGCACTGATTTAATGCACGAAGGTTTTGATGTAAATAATGCGGATAACTATACGCGTGAATGGTTCTCGTGGGCTAATATGATGTTTTGTGAATTATTGATGGATTACTACGACATAAAAATAACTGCTTAAAGTACTTAAGCAAAAGGAGCCCGACATGCCAACAAAAAAAGTATATATTATTTCTCATAGTCATTGGGATCGTGAATGGTATTTGCCTTACGAGCAACATCATCTCCGTCTTGTAGCACTCATCGATGACCTGCTTGATTTATTTAAACGTGACCCCGATTTTGATAGTTTTCATCTGGATGGTCAAACGATTATTCTCGATGATTACCTCGAAATACGTCCTCATCGTAAAGATGAACTGCAAGCTGCCATTACGGCTGGCAAATTAAAAATCGGTCCGTTTTACATTTTACAAGATGATTTTTTAATTAGCAGCGAGTCCAATACGCGTAACATGCTCATCGGATTGGATGAATGTCAACGTTGGGGCGCACATGTCGACCTCGGCTACTTCCCCGATACATTTGGAAACATGGGACAAGCACCTCAAATGTTGGCAGAAGCTGGTATTACCGCTGCTGCTTTTGGGCGTGGCGTTAAACCCACTGGCTTTGATAACGCCGTTATTTCTGATGATAAATACAGTTCTAGTTTTTCTGAAATGTGGTGGGAAGGCGCAGATAAAACGACGATTTTTAGTCTCCTTTTTGCCAATTGGTATAGTAATGGTAATGAAATTCCAGTCGACGAAACAGCAGCTAAAGCCTTCTGGCAAAAAAAATTAGCAGAGGTGGAACAATACGCCGCCACACCTCACCTCCTAATGATGAATGGTGTTGATCATCAACCTGTGCAACAAGACATTACTGCTGCTATTAAAGTTGCTAACCGCTTATTTCCCGATTATGAGTTTATCCATAGTAATTTCACCGATTACTTAGCCGCCGTTAAGACTAATCTACCGACTGACTTGAGCACAGTCAGTGGCGAATTGACGAGTCAAGAAACCGATGGTTGGTATACACTGGCGAACACAGCCAGTACCCGGGTTTATTTGAAGCAAAAAAACACAGAAGTCCAACGACAACTTGAAAACATTACTGAGCCGTTGGCTACAATGGCAGCTTCGATTTCAGGACAATATCCGCATGATGAATTGCGCTATGCTTGGAAATTACTGATGCAGAATCATCCACATGATAGTATATGTGGCTGTAGCGTTGATGAAGTCCACCGTGAAATGATGACACGCTATGAAAAGGCGCTCGAAGTCGGTAAATTTTTAGCAAGCGAAGCACTTGAGACATTAGCGACGACGATTGATACGTCTATCTTTTCGACTGATGAACGACCATTTATTGTCGTGAATACAGCAGGTAGCACCAAAACAGAGATTGTCACCCAAGAAATAGAATGGAAACGCCTCCCTTTTAGCACGGGTAAACCGTCCGACTTACATGATCAGCTGATGGCGGAATCATTGCCTGACTTTGTTGTTCGTAGCGCTTCTGGTGACATTATCCCTACCGAGGTCATTAACAAAACCGTTCGTTTTAATTATGACCTTCCTAAAGATCGTTTTCGTCAACCATTTATGGCGATTTATGTCACCGTTCGCTTTGTTGCACCACAATTACCCGCATTATCATGGCACAGTTATGCCCTTACTCCACAAACAGCCACACAACCGGACGTGCTCCCACTGATTGCGTGCGATGCTCGTCAGCTTGAAAACGAGACTTTACATGTGAAAATCGCTGCCGACGGCCGTTTAACTGTCACCGATAAACGGACGCAGCAGATCTATCCGGAGTTGCTCGCATTTGAGAATGTCGGTGATATCGGTAATGAGTATATCTTTAAACAAGCAAATAATGATCCGATTTTATTTGCACATGAAAATGACTGTGAGGCTGAGATTCTAGCTAACACGACTGAAATGGCAACAATCCGCTTAACACAAACGATGAGGATTCCCGTGTCAGCTGATGAACAGTTACAACTTGAAATGGAACGTGTCACGGATATTCGAGAACGTCTAGCAGAACGAAGTAAAGTTACTACACCGCTAACATTAACAACAGATATCACACTATTAAAAGGCAGTCCTCACTTACAATTCACCACCAACTTCACAAATACAATGACCAACCACCGCTTAAGAGTGCTGTTCCCAACCGGACTTAATGTTGCTGACCATTATACCGACAGTATCTACGAGGTAGTTAAACGACCGAATCAGGTAACGGCTAATTGGGAAAACCCTACTAATCCCCAACATCAACAAAGTTTTATTAATGTGCAAGATGATGCAGTCGGTATCACAGTGACTAATTACGGTCTCAATGAATACGAAGTTATGCCAACTGATAATACAATTGCACTGACATTATTACGTGCAGTCGGTGAACTCGGTGATTGGGGGTACTTCCCAACACCTGAAGCGCAATGTATAGGTGCTCAAAGTGTGTCTTATGGTATTACTTTTCATGGTGCTACAGATGCAGCTGAAACTTATCAAAACGCTCATGCTGCTCAAATTCCGTTTAGCATAATCAACACCACGGCTTCAACCGGAAAATGGTTACCGATTGATTCGTTTTTAACAATTGATAGCCCTCAGTTTTTATTGACGGCACTTAAATGTAAAGAGCGTGATACGGCGATTATTACACGTGGTTTTAATTTAAATAGTAGCACTGAAAGTGACTTTAAAATTGACTTACCACAATACAGCCCTCAGCGTTGTAACTTGGTTGAACAAGTGAGTAACATACCACTTAAAGCTACACTGGATCCGGCTGAAATCTGCAGCATCATTTGGAACAAAGACTCATAAAAGGGGGAATATTTATGTTACTAGGCGCAATTGAAGCGGGCGGCACAAAATTTATTTGTGCCGTTGCTGATAAAAACCTACAACTGCTTGAGCGCATCTCATTACCGACGACCACACCAACTGAAACATTAGCGGCCGTCTTTGCTTTTTTTGAACCGCATCAACTTGATGCTTTGGCGATTGGGTCCTTTGGACCGATTGACGTCAACGAAGTTTCACCGACCTATGGCTCGATTTTAGCAACACCAAAAATCGCGTGGCAACAATTCGATTTACTCGGCACACTCAAACGCCATTTTCAAATACCAATCGCCTTTACGACCGACGTTAACGCCGCGGCTTTTGGCGAATTAAAACGTGGTGCCGCCCGTGGCAAACACAGCTGTGTTTACTTAACGGTTGGCACTGGTATTGGCGGTGGGGTTGTGATGAACGACCAACTATTGCATGGTTTTAGCCATCCTGAAATGGGCCACATCTTAGTGAAACATCATCCAGACGATGCTTTCGCTGGTGTTTGCCCTTACCATGGCGACTGCCTTGAAGGTTTAGCTGCCGGCCCCGCAATTGCTGCTCGCTTTCAGCAAGCAGCCACCACCTTACCGCCTGAACATGAGGCATGGGATATCGAAGCCTTCTACCTCGCGCAGGCTGCCGTTAACTATACGTTAACGCTCTCACCCGAAAAAATTATTTTCGGTGGCGGTGTCATGAAGCAAAGCCAGCTGTATCCAAAAATGCGTCACTATTTTAATGAATTAATGAACGGTTACGTCAATACCCCACCACTCGATCAGTACCTCGTTTACTGCGAATTGGGCGATGATGCCGGTATTACTGGGGCTTTGTTATTGGCTAAGGAAACGTTAGTTTAAATAGTGAACGACAAAAAAGCACGACCGCTTCTTCCATTGTGATGGAAACAGGCGGTCGTGCTTTTAGTATTATAAGCTTGCTAGTAAAATGTCGCGGCTCACTGCCGGAGTCACATCACCATGTTCAGATAAGCGCACCAATTGATGTGCTTCGAGGTTAGCAACGATGGCTTCCACATCCGCTTCACCGAGTTCATAGGCAGCTAGTGAGGTTGGTACACCAATTGACTCAAAGAAGACCGCTGTTTGGATAATCGCCGCTTCAATTCGTTCTTCAGTTGTACCAGTAGTAATCCCTAACACACGCTCAGCGTATTGTAATAGCTTCGCCTCTTTTTGTGAACGTCGCACACGTAACATTGCTGGTAAAATCGCAGCTAACGTCCGCGCATGATCAATGTGGTACAGGTTCGTAATTTCGTGACCAATCATATGTGTGGCCCAATCTTGTGGCACACCAACACGTAACACACCATTTAAGGCATTCGTTGCGGCCCACATAAAGTTGGCACGTTCATTGTAATCCGGTGTCTCGTTGTTGACAATATTCGGACCAATTTCAATCAAGGTTTGTAACAATCCTTCAGCAAAACGATCCGTAACCAAAGCACCTGTATCGTAGGTCATGTACTGCTCAAAAACATGCACGAATGCATCAACAATCCCGTTCGCCAATTGACGTTTTGGTAAAGTATACGTTAATGTCGGGTCTAAAAAGGAGAATTGCGGGAAGGTGTGCGGGCTCTTAAAGCTCAACTTCGCCTTTTTCGCAACAAAGGTAATGACACTGCCGTTGTTCATTTCCGAAGCTGTGGCAGGTAACGTCAACACGGTTCCGTATGGTAAGGCCGATTGCGTGGGTAATTGTTGACCAATGCCACCACCAAATAAATCAATCGGATCACCGGCGAATTCAGCTGCTGCGGCCACAAATTTCGTGCCATCAATTACTGAACCACCACCAACTGCCAATAAGAAGTCAATCCCGTTGGCCTTCACTAGTGCCACAGCTTTCATCAACGTCTCGAACGTTGGATTTGCTTCAACACCAGCAAATTCAAACACAGTACGTGCACCTAAACCGGTCTTCACTTTATCAATCGTGCCAAAGCGACGAGCTGATTCGCCACCAAATAAAACTAACACACGGGCATCAGTCGGCACGAGTGTATTTAACTCATCTAAACGTTCTGGCCCAAATACAATATGGGTCGGATTATAAAAATCAAACGGTTGCATCATTTTTTATCCACCACTTTCTTAAGCTATTTACATATTTTATTATAGCACAACGCGTAGCTGCAGCCACATTTGCAGACTGAGTCGACGTCACTCCTGACAGAGCGTGCGGTCGAGCAATTGCGGTTCAACCTGAGCCAAACCCCATTCGCAAATAAGGTCGAGCACTGGGATTAAACTTTCCCCTTTGGCAGTTAAGGAATATTCAACATGGGGAGGGACAACCGGAAACACAACCCGTGTAATCACACCCATTTCCTCCAACTCCTTTAATTGATTCGTTAATGTTTTTGATGATATCGCATCGATATAACGTTGCAATTGATTAAAACGAACAACGCCCTGCTCATGTAACTCATATAAAATCATAATCTTCCATTTGCCTTGAATGTGTTGCATCGTCGCATCAAATTCATTTAAAAACATCACTTAAGCTCCCTTACTTACCTCTAGGTAAGTGACGCACCTTCATGTGCGTACTAGTTATTTTATGTGACTTTAGTATACTATGAGTATCACAGATTAGAAAGTAGGAACAAACAGATGAAACCTTTAATCGTTATTACCGGCGCAAGCAGTGGCTTCGGCAAAGAAATGGCCTTGCAATTCAGCGCTGCCGGACATCCCATATTGTTATTAGCACGACGTATCGAACCGATGATCGATTTGAATTTACCAAATACCTTAGTTAAAGCGGTAGACGTGACTGATTTCAATGCCTTTGCAGCAGCGGTAGCTGAAGCCGAAAAGAAATACGGCAAAGTCGATTGTTTAATTAATAATGCTGGTGTGATGCTCCTCGGAAACATCTGGCAACAAGATATAACTGAATGGCAAACGATGTTAGATGTGAATGTTAAGGCCGTTTTGAATGGAACTAAAATCGTCCTTAGTGACATGATGACGCGGAACGAAGGAACGATTATTAATGTTTCATCGATTGCAGGTAAAAAAACGTTTGGCAACCACGCGGCTTACTGTGCGACAAAATATGGTGTTCACGCCTTAACAGAAACTGTCCGTGAAGAAGTCAGTAGCTATAATGTGCGCATCATGTTAGTGGCCCCGGGTGCGGCTGAAACCGAACTACTCGGACACACAACCGATGAAAACATTAAAGACGGCTATAATCAATGGAAAGAAACAATGGGTGGCACTTCCCTTAATCCCGTACACGTAGCAACCTCTGTTAAATTCATGTACGAAATGCCCCAATCAGTCAATATCCGTGAACTTGTGATTGCAGCAACAAAACAAGATAGTTAATAAAAGTTAAAACAAGCTCGTTCAACTTCGAAGATATTGGAGCAAAATGAGACATCGACTATTTACCGTCGATTCGAATTTTGTGAAATATAACAGAAGTTAGCTTGTTTTACTGGATAAAAATAAAAGTTAAAACAAGCTCGTTCAACTTCGAAGATATTGGAGCAAAATGAGACAGCTTATTTTACTGGATAGATGAGACCGCCAAGTAACGTGCCAGAAATAAGTGCTGGAATCATCATAACTCCCCCTGATAGTGCCACCAACAGCGGCTCATTTGTGGCATGATAAAGCAGCCAAACGATGCTGACGTTCGCAAACGTTTGACTGATGGTATTTAAATTCATCGCAATAAACAGACTCGCAAAAGATCTGTTTCGTAACATCATGACATAGCGCTTCATCTCACTTCACCTTGAAATCAGCCCGTTTGAGGATATGCTTTACTGCCTTTCTTGGATGGAATCAAGAATAAGCTTTTTCAACTTTAAGCACGTTAGAAATAGTTAAGATCACAAAGACGTTCAAAGATATTAGTCTTCGTAGCCTAATCCCGCTCATTTTCAACGCTACTATAACATGTACATAGCGTACAAACAAATAATAGGATGCTAAGTTAAGCCATTGTAACACTCGGTCTACACAAACTTCATTTTTCTTCCAAGCTGTTTGCTTCTATGCGGTTGATTTCACTTTCGTTTCTCTAATCACTGCAGTTTAGAACGGCTTTAAATAACTTTCGTACTAGTAGGCAAGACAAGTGAATGACGGTGCGCGTACTGATGGTACGTAATCCCGAGCGAGCAAGTCGTAATGACCTAGCACAACGTTTAGCTTCAGTCTCAGGATTACAGTCCAGTCACAGACTGCAATCCCATCACTATCTTACTTAATCCCCAACGCCTGTTTCGCCAAACGATCAACCCGTTCATTGTATTCAACACCCGTGTGGGCTGCGACTTTATGGAAGGTAATTTTAATTGTATTCACCGCTGCCACGTATTCACGGTAGCCCTTGGTGAGGGCGTTATTTGTTTTCCACTCGCCTTTGGCCCAATGTTCAATTCCGGTATAATCGTAATAAATGCCGACATCTTTGCCAAGCGCTGCTGCATATTCAATTGCACGCGTTGCCCCATACACTTCACCCGCAACATTACGCATGCTTGAAAATTCATTTTTGAATTTTTTACCTTCTTCATGAATCACCGTATCATTTTCGAGGATGACCATGCCATACGCGAATTCTTCGGTGAATTTATTGTAACTACCGTCCACATAAGCAACGAGTTCGTCTGGGTTATGGGCCACAATATGGGCCGGTTGATGACTGCTCACCCCTTCGATGAAAGCTCGCGCTTCTTGCTCCGTCGTAAAACTTTTATAAATAGCGCCCGAAAAGCCCTTCGTTAGCGCCTGGCAATCTGCCCACGTCCGCACGATGCCAATCCGCTTCCCTTTTTTTACTGCGTAGTATTTTTGTGCTGCCATTATTATCACGCCTTTCTTATTTGCTTCCTCTTTATTTTACCTTATTGGAGCTTAAAAAGACCATTAAAACCGTAAAATCAGCTTGTCATCTTTACTATTAAGGCTTTTATCGCTAAAATACAAGAGAGACATTCAACTAAACACTACTCAATAGAGGGGGCAATCAGCCACATGCTTAAGCATTTCTTTAGCTATTATAAACCGTACAAAAAGCTCTTCATCCTTGATTTCTCGTGTGCGGTCTTTGCCGCCTTACTCGAACTTGCCTTTCCTATGGCGGTCAACCGAGTCATCGATACGTTACTGCCGTCAAAAAACTGGACGTTAATTGTGACAGCCGTCGCCGCGCTGTTTGCCTTTTACATCATCAACAGTTTTATGCAATACATCGTCACCTACTGGGGACATCTGCTCGGCTTAAACATTGAATCAGATATGCGTAATGACCTCTACAATCATTTGCAAAAGCAATCGTTTGACTATTATGACAATGAGCGTACCGGTAAACTGATGTCGCGGATGACGAATGATTTATTTGAAATTGGCGAAGTGGCCCATCATGGCCCCGAAGATATTTTCATCGCGATTATGACTGTTATCGGTACCTTTTTAATCATGATGCGCATCCATGTTGGATTAGCAATTTCGACCGTTGTACTTGTACCGTTAATCGCCTTTCTAATTGTCTTTTTCAACAAACGAATGACCCGTGTCAACGCCAAAATTTTCAAATCACTGGCTGACTTTAATGCCGGTATCGAAAATGCCATTGGTGGGATTCGTGTTGTGAAAGCATTTGCGAACGAAAACTATGAACGGAAACGTTTCAAGCTAATTAACAACGGTTACAAGCATGCCAAATCACTCTTTTATGGTACGATGGCCAAAAGTTCATCGATCAACTATTTACTGATTCGCTTAATGACCTTGTTCACCCTGTTGATGGGTTCGTATTTTACAATTAACAACCAGATGACAAACGGGCAATTTGTTGCTTTTATTTTATTAGCAAACGTCCTCGTACGACCGATTGAAAAAATCAACGCAGTCATCGAAAGTTATCCCAAAGGCATTGCTGGTTTTAAACGCTTCAGCGAAACGATGGCACTTGAGCCGTCAGTCAGCGATGCTCCTCATGCTAAAACCGTATCTCAGTTGCAAGGTCAAATTACATATCACAATGTTGGCTTTCATTATGAGGACTCAAAAGCGATTCTGACAAACATTAACTTAACCGTACAACCGGGTGAAACAATCGCCTTTGTTGGACCTTCTGGTGCTGGCAAAACGACCTTGTGTAGCTTATTGCCACGGTTTTATGACGTAACGGCCGGTGCAATTACGATTGATGGCATCGATATTCGCGAGATGACACTCGCCTCGCTCCGTCAAAACATAGGGATTGTGCAGCAAGACGTCTACCTCTTTTCTGGCACAGTGCGTGAAAACATTGCCTACGGTAAACTCGATGCAACCGATGATGAAATTTGGCAGGTGGCAAAACTGGCCAACCTCGAAGATGTTATCCTCAATATGAGTGATGGCCTCAACACCGTCATTGGTGAACGTGGTGTTAAATTGTCAGGTGGACAAAAACAACGCTTAGCGATTGCGCGAATGTTTCTAAAAAACCCACCACTACTCATTTTAGATGAAGCGACTTCCGCCTTGGATACTGCGACGGAACGAATCATTCAGGACTCATTGAACAAACTGACTGAAGGCCGCACCACCTTAATTATCGCCCATCGATTAGCAACGATTCGCGATGCTGACCGCATCATCGTTATTGATGAAAGCGGCATCGCCGAACAAGGCACACACGAACAATTACTGGCCCAAGATGGTGTGTATCGACAATTACAAAATTAGAATAAAAGTGAAATCAGCTCGTTCAACAGCGTATAAATTGGAAAGGTCGTACTTGCGATTATTTTCCATCGCGAGTAGCGAGCTTGAAATTTACTAGCTGTTAGCTGATTGAACTGGAAAAATAAAAGTGAAATCAACCTGGTAGAACTGTAGAAATTGGAACTGCCGAATTTACCGATTATTTTCCATCGGTAAGTGAGGGAGTGAAATTTCCTAAGTTATGGTTGATTGAACTGGAAAAATAAAAGTGAAATCAGCTCGTTCAACAGCGTATAAATTGGAAAGGTCGTACTTGCGATTATCTCCCATCGCGAGTAGCGAGCTTGAAATTTACTAGCTGTTAGCTGATTGTACTGGAAAAATAAAAGTGAAATCAACCTGGAGAACTGAAAAAAGCAGTTTGCCGAATTGACTGTTGCTGTTCCCTCACAAGCAAACAGCAGACACGCCCTCCATTTGGGCATGTCTGCTGTTTTTTGTTTAGTTCCTTATTTATCAGTCTGTCCCTCACGTATCGCTGCTAAATCGGCTAAAATACGGGGGAATTCTTTATCTAATTTGTAGAAGTATAAAATGATAATCATCAAGAGATTAAATAAAATCGGCAGCCATAAGAAGATGAAAACAATCATTGATTGCGCTGATTCAGGCTGTACCGCCGCACCTGATACAAAGCCTGCTGCCGCTAACATCCAACCAACAACAGCTGTCCCGAAACCAGTACCGACTTTGGCACCAAAGCTCCCAGCTGAATAAATCAAACCTTCAGTTCGAACACCGTTGCGCCATTCGCCATATTCAATCGTATCGGCTAATAAGGCAAACAGAATGGCAACCACTGCTGCCCCACCAATCCCCTTAATCACATTTGTCGCAATTAAGAGTGGCAAGCTGTATGGTTCAATTAAGATGATAAACGAACCAATGAGAGCGATCACCGTTCCGACCATCGCCACATTTCGCTTACCATAACGCTTAATCACTGGCAACGCCAACACCATACATAATACTGTTGGGATAACCGTTGTAATCGTTAAAATACCCATCAATGATTCTGTCGTTAACGAAGCACTCGCGCTGGCAACCTGTGCAACGAAAAATGTACTAATTGCTGTGCCGACACCACTTGCAATGTTTTGAACTAAGAAAAACGCTAACACAATCACCCAATACTTATTATTAAACAGAAACTTCAACGATGTTTTAAGCGGTAACGGACGATTCTCTAATGCCTTAATCGCTGGTTTTACCCGTTCCTTCGTGTTTTTAAAGCAGAGTAATAAACAGATAAAGCCGACGATTGAGAAGATGATTGACATGAAAATCCAACCTTTTTGCCCACCACCGAGCATTTTAACAATCGCTAATGTTCCCATCCCGGCAATCATCGCTGCCGCGGTGCTAAAGAGCATCCGTGTGACATTTAAGACCGAACGCTCGTATTGATCTTGGGTAATGAGCGATGTTAAAGTGCCGTACGGAATGTTGACCATTGTGTAGGCAAACGACAATAAGTTATACGAAATCGCCACATACACCAGCTGCCAAAACGTACTAACATCAGGGACAGTATACAATAAAATACCACTGATGAGAAACGGAACAGAGCCCCATAAAACCCATGGGCGAGCCTTGCCGTGTTTACTATGGGTTTTGTCGACAATAAAACCCATCCCAATATCGGTAACGCCATCAAACACCTTCGAAGCAAAAATAATCGTCCCGATAGTGGCTGGATTAAGTCCGATTACCATCGTGTAATAAAACATCAAAAACATCGTTGATACGTGCCATACAATACCGGACGCAAAGTCACCCGAACCGTATGAGACTCTTTCAGTTAATGAAATCGTATTGCGCTTTGCTATTGTCATCGTTTATCCTCCTTCGTTCAATTAGCCCATTATCAATTCGCGTTTAATGCATTCAAGAATGCTGCGAGTTGCTCTTCTGAAAACTGACCTTGACTGAAACTAACAATCCCTCTTAATGGCATATTTTTTAACATCGCTGCACCTAAATCGAGCGCTTCTGCTTCAAAATCCATTTCTGCAATGTTAAATGGCATCTCCAGTTGTTTAAAAAAGTGCTGCGCGGTTTCACGTGTTGCTGGATGACACATAATATCTCCGACCGTCGAATTACGAGTCATCGCTACCGGCAACGGCTGCGTCGATGTCACATGTACCGTTTCACGGAGTTCAATCACTGCGGATGAACGACCGACTAGCAACGCGAATTCCCCCGTCTCCACATGCCAATCATTGATGCTTACATCGTAATAACTAAACGCACGCTTGTCTAAGGTTAGCGTGACCGTTTTTGTTTCGCCTGGTGCTAACCTTACCTTCGTAAAGGCCTTTAATTCTTTTAACGGACGAATGACCGTGCTCTGTAAGTCTTGCACGTACAACTGCACAATTTCTTGCCCTGCTCGCGCCCCACTATTGGCGATTGTCACTGCTACCTCGACTGTCTCTTCATCGGTTAATGCCGTGCGATTAACGCTCATTTGTTGATAATCAAACTGCGTGTAACTAAGGCCATGACCAAACGGAAAGAGCGTCTCCATTGCTTTCGCTTCATAATAACGATAGCCCACAAAAAGTCCTTCATTGTAATCAACCACATCATTTGCACCTGGGAAGTTAAGGTGTGCAGGTGTATCTGCTAAACGCAAGGGGAAGGTTTCGGCTAGTTTCCCACTCGGATTCACATCACCGTACAGTAAATCACTCACTGCCCCACCAGCTGCTTGCCCACCTAAATACGCCTCCAGAACAGCATCAACCTTGTCAATCCAAGGCATTTCAATCGGTGCCCCATTACTTAATACAACAACGATACGCTCATTAACGGCACTTAAACGTTCAATCAACTGCAGTTGGTTAGCTGGTAAGCGCAAATGTTGACGGTCATAGCCTTCTGATTCATAGCGGTCTGGCAATCCAAGAACAACAACGAGTTGATCCGCGGTTGTTGCCATTGCAACAGCTTCTGCTATCAATCCCTCATCGCTATCATCTGTTGCAAGTTCATAGCCTTGGGCATAACTGACAGTTGCCAAAGGTGCGGCGCTTTGCATTTCCGTTCGAATTGTTTCGACCATTGTTGGATTGATTTTTGAACTACCGCTCCCTTGGTAACGTGGTGTCTGTGCTAATTCACCAATGATGACCACATCACGTTCTTTGCTCAATGGCAGCAAGTCCGCTTCATTTTTAAGTAAGACCATACTTTCACTCGCCACGCGACGGGCTAATTGATGATGCGCTGCTAAATCGTAAGGGGCTGGATTCGCTTGTGGCTTCGTCATCTCAATGAGACGCAGCACCCGTTCAGCCGCTTGATCGACCACTGCTTCATCCAAGCTCCCATCTTCAACTGCCGCCACGATTAGACTGTCTGAATAACCATTGTTAGCCGGCATATCGAGTTCTAACCCTGCTTTCAAAGCAGCGACACGATGATTAACCGCCCCCCAATCCGACACAACAGCTCCTTCAAAGCCCCATTCATCACGTAAGATGGTTGTGAGTAAACGCTCACTTTCTGACGCATATTCACCATTTACACGGTTATATGAACTCATCACCGTCGCTGGTTGTGCCTCTTTGACAACTGCTTCAAACGCCGCTAAATAAATTTCACGCAGACTGCGTTCATCAACTCTAGCATCGATTGTCATCCGTCGTTCCTCTTGGTTATTGACAGCAAAATGTTTAAGCGATGTTCCCACTGGATGTGTTTGAATACCCTTTACTTGTTGTGTCGCCAGTTGGGCTGCTAAGAGCGGGTCTTCTGAAAAGTACTCGAAGTTCCGCCCACATAACGGTGAGCGTTTAATATTTACGCCTGGTCCGAGTAAGACTGAAATTTGTTCCGACACACAGGCTTCACCGAGTGCCTCACCCACTTCAAATAACAACGCCTTATTCCACGATGCAGCCATTCCTGCCGCTGATGGAAAACAAATCGCAGGTACACTGTCGAACACGCCGAGGTGATCATTTGCATCTGGCCGCTGTTTACGGAGCCCATGTGGCCCATCCGTCACCATAATCGATGGTAGATTGAGTCGTTCGATTCCTTTAAGATGCCAAAAATCTTGCCCTGAACAAAGACTCGCTTTTTCTGCTAACGTTAATTGTGACACTATTTGTTTGATAGTCATTATCGTTTCTCCTCCTTTAATGTTTGCGCTTTCACTCTTTAATAATAAGATTAATTATGTTACATTTATAGTATATTTCTACGTTTTTTAGTATAGAACAATGCTAATTAACATTAAGAGCTGATTGGAGGTTTTTGTTACGCGTAAACGTGCCCATGTTATCGAACTGCTTCAGACATTGACCGACTTCCCTTTCACACTCCTATATCATAGTGGGAAGTGGCAATGTTTTGAAAAAGGAAAGGAACAAAACAAACTGCAACGTCCTGCCTTTATCGATCGGATTCAACCGTCACTCAGCAATGGTAACAAGCCAGAATTGTATATTTCGCCACTGTTAGAACGGTTTATTTTCATCGATTTAGTGCCGCATTTAGATGCCCGTTTAATCGTCGGTCCTTTTTTAACCGCGCAACTCACACCTGAAACGTTACAGTTGCTCAGCAATGCCCAACCAATCAATCGTCGCAGTCAATTGCCATCTTATTATGCGCAGTTGCCTTGCTTAGATGTCACTAAACAGTTTGCCCTCATCCAGCTGATTTACACGATTATCTTTGGCAAGCCCCTTAAAAGTGAAACTATTTTAATTACCGATTGTTGGTTGCCACCCACAGACGACACCAAAGACAGGCAACAGCTTGAAGCAACCGCGACCCGACCAAACAAACGCTCGTTTGGGATGGAGCAACATTATTTAGCCTTGATTGAGCAGGGAAAAACCGATTACCTCAAGCTCTTGCTTAATCAAGGCCCGCTGTTTTTGGATGAGTCTGTTGGTCTGCTCGCGACGAGTAGCCTCCTCCGACATTATAAGAACATCGGGATCGCCGCTGTTTCACTTGCGACGCGGGCAGCCATTAAAGGTGGCCTTTTTTCAGAACGCGCCTACGAACTGAGTGATGGCTACATTCAACAACTGGAAAACTGCCAAACGATTGCCGAAGCAGACCAGTTAATTAAAATCGCCCTGCTCTTATTTACCGATGAAGTGCGACGCTGTGTTAACAATCATTTATCACCCCATATTATTAAAACCGTTCATTATTTAAAAGCACATCTGTACGAAGAAGTTACCGTCAATCAGTTAGCTGCTGACCTGCAATTATCACCAAACTACTTAGCGACCTGCTTTAAGCGCGAACTCGGTGTGTCTGTGCTAACACACCTTCATAAACTGCGGATTGAAGAAGCCCAATTGCTCATTGCAGCCCATCAAGACAGTTTATTAGAGATTGCGCAACGCCTAAAATTTCATGATCAAAGCCATTTTACCCGCGTGTTTAAACAACATACCGGGATGACACCACGAACGTATTTAAATGAAACATTATGCTAACACAAAAAAGGTAGGAGTGTCGTTGACTAACGACCTCCTACCTTTTTCGGCTAAGCTAAAACGGTGAATATATCAAAGCAGTCTTATTCAGCTGCTGATACCCACACTTTTTTCTCAGCGATATCATAAATTTGTTCGAACTCGTCTTTATCGTAACTATCCAAGCGATTAAGACTATTTTTCGTTAAATACATCCCCGGAGCAATTGAGAAAGAACCCCGGGTTGTGCTAATTTGTAGTTTATTGCCCTTTCTCGTCTTTAAAGTAGTTGAAGGCAAACAGAACGCCATTAAAGCATCATGATTTTCACCATCATAAAAGATGAAGTCATCTGCTTCTTTACGCTTACAGGCTTTAATACTCTGAACTTTTGAAAAAGCCATTTCTCCAATTCGACCCGTGCGATTAATGCTAATTAGCGTCTTTAATCCGACAAACCCATGCTTACCTGATTCAAAGTGAATTGTATCCCACTCTGCTTCAGTAATTTCAGTCACCACTAGAGTTGCTCGCTCCGATGGTGCAAAATCAGACAGTAGCGCGCGTTTCGTTAGGACACGATAATAGAAAGCATCACCCGCAGCACTCAGAACATGATAGACACGGTATTGTTTCACTTTAAGTGGCGTCCTTTTCACCTTTGGTTCATGATAACCGAGGCTTGCTTGCTTAATTTTTTTAGGTTCCTGTTGATCAAGTTCCTTTTCTAGTTTATTGATGACGTCACTACACTTAGCGATACGTTGGCATGTTTCACAGTCAGCCGTTGAACCCGGCGGATGCTTAAAATCAAGCGGTTCGTGTTCGTCATAGAGATCACCTAAAATGATAAAGAGGCGTTGCTTTTCTTTTTTGATGGTACGTCTATCTCTCATCGTTATCATCCCTTTGCAGTTAGTGTTAACACTAGTTTACCATGACTGTCTCCCCTTTTCAGCCACAAAAAAACAGTGTGGCTCAATCCGACTGTTCGAAGGAGCCCCGCTGTATTATTTGAAATCATTAAGATAAATTTCAGTATTGCCACCATGGTCATCGATTTGATGACGCGCAATTAGAAAATTAAAATACAGCGATACTGTTAGTAGAAAGGTTAATAAAACCAATCCAGATTGGGAAATCAATAAAAAACGCTGTTTTTTATATGGCTTCGTTAATACAAGTGCTAACATTAAAAAAATCAGCAAGACCAGTATAAATTCAACTGCAAAATAAATAACAGCATAATCCAAACTTTTGGTGTAATTATCATATTCGTCAATATAATAGCCTGAAATATAAGTCATCGCTGCTGTGGCGAGAATTGCGATTACACTCAAACCACCAAGACAAATACTTACGATTCGTTTCACACATCCACCCCCAACTATCTTACTAAAAATTATACAGGATGTAAGGATAGATAGCTTATCATCGCTTTCGTTTAGAGCGTGAAATGGCGGATGTATGACGATTCGGTGACAATAGCTCTTTCGTTTAATCTCTAGTTTTTATTTCTTTTGATAATAACTTTTGATCGAATCGTTTGAAAAAGGGATAGTAAATAAGCACAGCCAAGGCAAGATTACCTAGCGCCAACACTGCTGCCCGCCAATCCATACCGGTTGCCAACATCGCTCCCAATGGTGCTGGTAACGTCCACGGCACAATGGCAATGGGATAATCCACGATGTTAAAGACGACCATCGCCAAGTAAGTTGTGGTTCCCATCACTAGTGGTGCCAAAATGAATGGAATGGCCAAAAATGGATTCATCACTAGTGGCACACCAAAAATAAGCGGTTCATTAATATTAAACAGACTCGGAACGAGCGTAAACCGTCCAATTTTTTTACAGAAGGCCGACATCCCCACAACCGCCATTAACAGCGCTAACGCAAGTGTAGCACCCGCGCCACCAATCCAGACAAACCATTGAAAAAATTGTTCCGTTAAAAAATGTGGAATTGGTTCATTAGCTGCAGCCGCATTCATGTTGTCATTTAAATGAGCAAACCAAAACGGCGTTAGAAGCGGTTTGGCTAAAATCATACCATGAATACCAAAGAGCCAGACGATTGTAATCAGTAAAATCGGCATAATCACCGCTAAAAAGGAATCCCCTGCAAAGTACCTGATTGGACTAAACAGCCACTGCAGCGTGCTGTTCAAATCGAAGTGCAACACGACCTTTAGCACCCAAGTACTAATAATGAGCAACGTTCCTGGAATCAATGCCACAAACGAGTGAATCACGGCTGGTGGTACACCCGCTGGCATCTTAATCACCCACTTTTTTGCGATGCAAAAGCGAACCAGTTCAACCGTTGCAATCGACAGCACCATTGCCGTAAAAAGACCATTGGCGCCGAGGTTTGTAAGTGGTAAGACCGTTCCAGTAATAGTGAGACCGACTGCTGCCGATTGCTCGGTGCTAATTGTTGCGGGTGTCACCGCCGCCATTAAAAATGACAACACGGCTAACACACTTGTCGATGCCCGATCGATACCATATTCATCACATAAACTAATCGTGATGCCGATACAGACGTAAATTGACATTAGATCAATCGTCACATGCATCGGTAGCCGTAAACTCGTTGCATATGGTGCAATCACTGACTCCCAACCAGCGATTGGTAAATTGAGTACAATGATAAAAAACGACCCAATAATCGTTACGGGAATCACTACACTCATCCCGTTACGAATTGCTGTGATGTAACGATTGCCCGCTATCTTTCCCATTTGTGCGACGATTTTATCAGAGCGCTTCAGCTGTTCCATTAGCCTTCCCCCTCTTTCGTTTGATAGCTTTAGTATAGAGGTGAGATTGCACGATACACAACTGATAGCTGTTGACGATTATTGTTTTTTTAGATTGCTACTTTTATAAACTTATTTAATGCAAAAAAAGAGCAACGATAGATAGTTGCTCCAAGTTTACAAATAAACGCTGTTCTAGATTGTGACAACTTGCTTGCTCTTAGCTAAGACTCTTTACTCAATCCCAGCCGCATTCAACATCCGTTCACACAATTCATGTGATTGCACGATGCTTGCAGCACTGATGCACGCCTCTTTTGTTTTAACGGCGCCGATAAAGGCACGAATCATCGGATCAAACCCTCGTTTATGGAGGGTTGTCTCCCAATCTGTGAATTTCTGCGTTGTGCGCGTGTTCCCGGCAAACGTTTGATACTGCACGAGGTCATCTAAGCGTGTTGTGCCTGTTGGTGTTTGGACTTCCATGATTTCGGAGTTAACACCCGCTTCAAAATTGACGGAGACACTGCAACTTGTTGTTGCTGTTTCAAACGTCACAACGGCTCGTTGAAAACCACCGTCTTTGAGAACAATGTTTGAACGAAAGTCAGTCACCACATCATCGATTAAATAAAGGGCGGTGTCTAACGAATGGATGAAAATATCATAAATTGTGAAACGTACTGGCGCACCCGGTTTATTGGCGCGGGTTTTTTGAACATTAATCATTCTTTTTTGCGGCAGTGCCTTTAATTGCTGTACCATTGGTGCAAAGCGACGATTGAAGCCGGCCATTAAAAGCAGGCCTTTTTGTTGCGCTAAAGCGACTAACTCCGCTACTTCGGTCGCATTTTCACTGATTGGTTTATCCACAAACACATGAATACCTGCGTTCAAAGCCGCAGTAACAAAACGTGCATGCGTGTGCGTCGCCGTATGAATAAAAATCGCTTCAATCCCGCTTGTAAGCAGAGCATTATGGTCGGTATACAGGTGCTTAACACCGTATTTTTGACCTAACTGTGCTAATTTTTGCGGATCGCGTGTGCATAAATGCCATTCAATCTCGTCTTGCATTGCCATTGTCACTGGCATATACGCTTTTTGGGCAATTCCACCTAATCCGATAACACCTATTTTCATTATGAGCCCTACTTTCTATAAGTGAATTTATTACGTTGCCCTTTAAGTATACCTTACACAGCGATGATTGTGTCGACTTTAGCGCCTGTCAATTAACCGTTTAAACAGATGAAAGACGCTTATCTTTATTCGATTATTACTCATTATTCGAATAAGCTAAATCACTACGAAGAAGGGCTCTTATTAATTTCAATATAAAGGCCGTTGTATAAGTGTTCTCAATATAATAAGGGATGTACGACATCATTTGTTCAATCCATTTGTCGTTTTCATAATCCATTAAAATATGTTCTTCACTTTGTATTTTTTTACTTAGACGATATAGTTCTTCTTCGGTCGTAAAAAGCCATGCTAACATTCCATCATGAATAACAATTCCCTTTGAAATTATTTCAAAAGTATTGTCTGCTTTTAATGCCCAATCCAATGTTTTTTCAATGTTTTCACTGTTGTTCAGTTGTAATTGATCATAAAATGGCATCCTATTTTGCTCTTTTGTAAGTTGCTGGACTAAATCCGCTTTGGTGGCCACTTCCGTATGATACCAATCTGTTAGCTGAAGCATGTCTTCAAAAAAGACTGTTGTACTCAATTTAAGTATTACATTTTTTGGATAGTAATAACTTTTAATTTCCCCATTGCTCATTGTCGTCCTTTTGATAGCACTATCGATTTCTTTTATAAGATAGTTTATTTCATGAAAACCGTAATTCCCCCAACTCCCAGATACTTTTGCATCATTCGCCTTCCGTACCCCCAACCAAATAAGGGCATATACTTGTGAAGGTGTTAACCCCTCTAACCAACGTTGAATCGCATGAATAATCTTTGTTTCCTCTTTTGTTAACTCTTTTGCCAAATTATATTTTATACATTCTGCCTTCAAGAGTTCAAGTAATTGAGCACTAACAATCTCCGTCCATAATAAAATGACCTCCGCAGCTTCTTAAACACATGTAATTTTAGGGCGACATAAATATTTATGTACTTCCCATTCTTTCATCTTTTTAGCTGTAATGTTAATTTCATAATGAACCTCCGCAAGCAGGAATGAATAACTGTCTTTATCTTCATCTTTCGTAAAAGCTTCTAATTGAGAACAAGAGGCAACCGTTATCAGCTGCTTATTAAACAAGTCAGATAATCGCTCGGTATTCGTTTCTGTTGCTGTCTTTTCATACGTGCTATAGGCTGGAATAACCGCACCTAGACCAACATTTGCTTCTTGCAAGAGCACAGCAATTAGCAAACGGTCTCTCATCGAAACCGTTTGTAATTCAACACTCTCCATGTGGTTTATTTTCTTCTAAATAGGCTTTTAAAAGCGAACGTTTTTTTTCGTCTGCAAGCTGACAATTTTCACAAGCACATGTTTTTTCTTTCGCCTGATAAATGATGTGCTGACATTGACTACAAACCAAATCGGGCTGCCAACTAGCCTTACTCGCACGGCTTGGTAATTTAGCATTAAGGTTGCTCTCACAATACACACACTGTGCTTCTACTTCTACATTTGGGAGGCATCTCACGAGTGAATTTGGCTTAAGCTCAATCTGCTGATGCACTAATATCCGTTCGATTTTTTCATCTGTAAAATAATATGCATTTAGTAGTGCAACGATACTCGTAGTTTCATAATTTACCAGCGGATTAAACGGTGGCAGCGGTCGTAGTTTCTCCGCCGTAATTTTAAATAATTCGATAGAAAGGTCCCCTTTCATTTAAGATATCATCACAGCTAAAACTTCATATAAAATGACCGATTTCAATTTCACTGCTACTCAGGCATTAAAGTGCAACCTTTTGTGTCACATACAATGGTGGCTAATTAGCAACATTTTCAACGCTGTCTCAGCAGATGAAGTGGTACGCACGCTTTTAAAAGACGGTAACGGCAAAAAGACAATTTGCTCAACACCTTTCACTAGATTGGCGTTACATTGAAGGTCCCTTTGTTGTTAACATAGCATACACCGCTAAACTAGTGAAATGATGAAGGCACACTTAATCAAAATAGCATTTTGGCATTTTTTTACGCTAAAATACGGCTTATTTTCGAATTACAGCAAAAAAAACCAAGCACTCTCCGCTACAACAGTGGGGAATACTTGGTTCATTTAGCTCATTGACCTAATTATTCATTACAAAGGATAACCTGTTCAACTAACGTTTTTGTGTCACTGCCGTTTCATCTCAGAACCATGCCTGCGTGGTTCTGCCTCTGGATGAGTCCTTTTATACAGTTGCTAACATCATGTCAGCTTGAGAAACATTCAATTCGCTTACTATTTGATTGATAATAACGTGTGCTTCGGCTAAGGCACCAATTCCGCGTTTACCAGAAGTCAGTATGTCGACTCGCGGTGGGATTTCTTTGTAGTTGCGATGCGCTAACTTCGCTAAATTTTCTTGTAAAATCGATTGATTATACATTTCGGTATTCATTGCTGGACAGATTAACTTAGGCTTATCAGCAGGTATAGCCATACAAATACTGCTCACAATATCGTCAGCGATACCATTTGCTACCTTACCGATTATATCTGCGGTTGCTGGCATAATAACAATTAAATCGGTTTCTTGTGCTAAAAAGACATGATCGACAGTATCATATACTTGTGCTGTCATCCCTTCGGTCACAATTTTATTTTTAGAAATGATTTCTAATGTGAGTGGACTCACGAAAGCCGCGCTTTTTTTGGTCATTGCAACATGAATCGTCAGTGGGTACCTCGCCAATTCCTCAATGATGAGTGGAATTTTATGTGCTGCAATACTTCCGGTAATACAAATTGTAACTTTTTTCATTTTTTGTCTCCTAATAATCATTTTCAAGTCTATCGACATCCGTCATTAATTTTAACATTACCAGTGAAAAAAGCAATACATATGGGAAGGCGTTAGTTATTGTTGCACGCTTAACTACCAAATAGCTTTTTCGTTGCTGTTCTGACCTTTTTGTTCCATATCAAACATCAAAAAAAGCGCTTGGCTATCTGTAGTGAACCCTAAAAATCTAACTTTTGGAGATCACTTCAATCCCTATAGTTGATGCGCATAAGCCGTTATTTCTAAAAGCAAAAGATGTTTTTTTATTCAGCTTAATCGTACATTTTACTCAATTATCTACTGTTAGACTGAATTAACAAACTTTGTATAGTAAACACTTCTTTTTTCTATATCTGAACCTGTGAAAATGCTACAGATAGAGCGATTAATTAGGTTATCTGATTGCAATGCTTACTTTAAGTAGCTAATCCATCATTATCTTTGTTAGTCATAATACGAATTCCTCTTTGCTTGATAGTTTGTCTGCATTTCGGCTATAAAGTCAGTTGAAGCACTCACGATATCTATCACCGAATCACTAATGTAATATAGGGTCATTTCATCGTAAAAAGATATATATGGATTTACCAAACCTTTTTTTATGTACCAAGAATAGTTAACGACTTCTTCTGAATTTTTAAAATCAACAGATCTGGAGTAAGCACTTTTTTGTATTTCCCCTCAAAGAGTACACTTTTTCAATGATAGTTTTTTAAAGTGTACTAATTCCTCTCTTGTGATTAGTTAGAATTAAGATGAAGCATTTCAGAAGACGGACTACAATACTAACTCCAATGATACAGTCGCTTATTTTTCATTTATCAATTAATCCAATTCATTTCAAAATAAACGTCTAAAAAAGAAGTGTAGTCATACGCTTCAGCTTTTAGACAAAGTCAAATTGATTTTTTTCTGTAAAAATAGGGCAACCGACCTTCGACAGTTCTAATCGGGCAATTTCACTTTCGCATCTCAACTTTAGTTGCCTGTGACGCTCTGCTTTCACTTCCTTGTTCGCCATCTAACTAATCGCTGTAAAGCAAGTTGCTAGCTATGACAGAATTAAACGGATCAATAAAGCCTCCATTCCTACAGATACGCTTTTACTCCCACAATGAACTGATACAAGAAGTAGGCTGCAAAAACAAGTAAAATTAGCCCAGCAATGATTGAACTGATTTTAATTGCTCGGCGGTTCATCACTTTTCGCGTGTACGACACAATTGTTAGCAGGCCAATATCATGCAGGACGATACCGCTTAAAATACCGAGGGCCACAATTAGAAAGGAGCCTTTTCCCGTTGCATAGGAGTTACTTAAGGCTGTTCCAAAGACAGATACCCAAAAGACGAGGCTACCAGGTGATATCGCTACCAGTAGGCCCGTTGCATATGTTTTTTTGAAGGATTTTACTGGTTTTTCACCGGCGAGGGTGATATCGTTATCCGCCTGTCTAATCGAATCATAGGCAACGAGTCCTAAAAAGACGGCACCAATTAGCCATAATGGTAATTGGATATATGGCAGAGCTAACACGTTTGCTAAGCCGAAATAGAGCGCTACAATGAGCAACACATCAACCGTCATGCCACCAATACCGACAGCCCATCCGTGCATAAAACCGTGTTTAAGACCTTGTTTTATCATTTCTACACTTATTGCTCCAACTGGCATCGCAATGGCGAAACCAATCAGAAGATACATCCAATAAATCGTCATAGACATCCCCCTTATCTCTCCTTGTATTATATCAAAAAAAGAGTGTCGGACTGTTACTTTTCACATTGCAACTGGGTGTTAATTACCTTAGAATTCTTTGATAGAGCGAGTCGTTTACATCTCTCTATTAAGTTCGTATGACTAGCCGTTACAATTGCTGTCACATAGGCTATAATAAGAAAGGAATGTATTCGTATTTGTAGGAGGAACTCATGTATAAACAGACTGTTCTATTGGTCAGTTGTTTAATGCTGTTGTTCGTTATGGTTGGTTGCACCTCTAACGAGTCAGACAGCCGCACAACGACGACCGCTAAAATAACTTTTAAACCGATTGATCTTAACAAAACGGCTGACACATCAGAGGCCGATGAATCATTAAAACTTATTACTGCTATGCCCGATATAAAAGCCCAATCGCAAGCGACGACTGAACTCCTTACTATTCTCGGCAAGATGTCGTTAGCCTATTCATTTACCGAATCAGAAATTAATGTTTGGCCGCCATCACCTACCTATTCGGAACAGCTTGCGAATGCGTTAGGCCGTAACGGAGATAAAGACCTCGTTCTCACCGTGATGGAAACACTGCGCCAGGCAAGTGTATATGGTGATGGTTTACCATTGCAACTACGTTTAGCACCTTCGCAGCCACCAATCGGCAGTGCCTCTGCGGGTGAAATTACGCTCTACCCCACTGAAAATGACTTATTTACACAATAAAAAACAGCTCACTCGTATCGCATCATTGCGTTACAAGCTGAGCTGTTTTTTAAGTTTCATTTTGAGCTGTAATTAACGCATAACCGCTGGAGCGTTTCCGCTCATAAATTGGTTGACAAAGGCTCTGTTTAGCACTGAGCTATCACCGAAGGTAGTATGGGCTAACACTGCTGCTGCCGTTGCAAACTCAACTGTTTGTTGCAATGACTGTTGTGCCAGCATACCATCAATCACTCCGGCACAAAAGGCATCGCCTGTACCGATGCGATCAAAGGTTGGAATGGCTGATTGCTTAGAAACAACTGTTGTCTCCATTGTTCTGATAAAACCTTGCATCGTTTCGGCTGTTTTAAGGGTGCCGCAAAAGGCATCAAGTTCAAACTGCCGGAGACATTGACCGATGACATCATTACCTACCATTCCTAAACTAGCCGTAAGGTCGCGTTCACTGCCAAACACAACCGAGCAATGTGGCAGCATCCGTTGATAGGTTGCTTTAATGACTGACCGATCAGTCGTTTCATTTAAACTCGGACGATAATTAAAATCAAAAAAAACAGGAATGTTCGCAGTGGCTGCTTGCTCGGCGACTGCTAAAGCTGTCTCGCGGGTCGCCTCGGTCAAAAACAATGCAATGCCACAAATATGCACGGCATCAAGTGGTTGCAACCATCTCTTAATGGCCGTTTTGCTCACGGTGGTGCGACAAAAGGCCGAATCTAAGCGATTTAAATAGGTGACCTGCGAAGGGCGAGGATGGTAGCCACGTTCTAAAAAATAGAGACCGAGATGCTGATGGGCAAACGTAAGCGCGCGCGTATCAATTTGGAGGCGACGCAAGGCACCAGCTGCGGCCTGACCAACCTGATTGTCGGGCAAAGCGCTCAACAAGGTTGTATCATGACCAAATTGGGCCAGCCCACTTAATAAGTTGACCCCTGTTCCAGTGTAAGATAAATCAACGGTATCAGTTTGGCTGATTAATTTATATTCTGGTGGTGTTAGACGCATCATCACTTCACCATAGGCTCCGATGTTCATCTGCTCACCCCTTTGTCGCTAACACACGTTTCACGGTCGCAAGTAAACTTGCCACATCATCGGGGCGCGTGTCGCCATTGGCATCAATAATTGATGAGTACACATGTGGAATGATTTTTTTAACGCCGGCATCAACCGCAATTTGCACAATTTCTTCAAAGTTTTCTAAATCAATGCCTCCAGTTGGTTCGAGGTAAAAATCATGTTCGGCACAGGCTTTTGCCACGGCAATGTACTCCTCCTTATGCGCGAGTCCTTTCATCGGGAAGTATTTAATCGATGAACCACCCATATCTTTTAAGAGTGCAATCGCAGTCGCTAATGGCACTTCTGTCGGCGCTGTTTGGCTACTTAATGGTCCTGTGGCAATGTTTACAAAACCAACCTTGCCTGTTGGCGACACCAGTCCATTGACAACGGTATCGGTTTGACCGAGTAAGGCACGACTTGCGCCAATGCCAGTGAACACTTGGTTCACATGCTGCGGTTGTAATTCGGCTGAAATCCGACTCACCATCGCACTTTGATTCGGATCACCTGCCCCTAAACCAACCGATAACGCGTTATTGGTCGCTGCCGCATAGCGTTGCATATCAGCAATGGCAGCTGCATCACTATCGTAGTTTTTTGAGAGCACGCCTAAAACAACATGGCCTTCAGCGGCTTGATAGCAATCTTTGGCATTGGCAACAGAGCCTGCCAAGACATTTAAACAAATACGATCTTCGATATAATTCGGTGTTTTATTCATCATTCGACCTCTTCTCAATTAGTGTAATAGTTCTGTTAACCGTGCCACAATTTGTTCCATCTCCACGGCTGTGACCGCTCGAATATCAAACTCAATAATGCCGATATTGGCGCGGTATTCACGGGTGTATATCGCGGTCTTGCCTGCCTTCAAGCCGGCAATGACAGCGATGGCTGAGGCTGGTTCACTGATGGTGACTTCGGCACGATAAATATCACGGCCAGCACCGTCTTGCACACTTTTTGCACTGACGTGGTTGATTGCATTTAAGTTCACAATAAACGGCGCCAAGCGTGCTTGCATCGACGTTCCGGTTTCGCTGCCGTTTGTTTGATACACTTCAATTGCCCGCGTCAAACCTAAAATATTTTCTTTTCCGACCTTCATCGCCCGACCAATCCCTTTGTTTTGGAGCCTTACCCAAGCGATTAAGTCGGCGTCTCCGATAACTAAACCTGACGTTGGCCCTTCAATCGCTTTGCCCCCACTATAAATGACGAGGTTGGCGCCTTGCTCATAATACGTCTGCAAATCTTCTTCGGCAGCGGCGTCTACGATTAACGGCAGTTGATGTGCCTGTGCAACCGCAGCTGCTTCTGCTACGCTCAGCATGCTTTTTTGGACGGTATGGTGACTTTTAATGTATAAAATCGCGGCTGTTGCTGGTGTAATCATCATTGCTAAATGCTCGGCTGAGCACATATTCGCATAGCCTGCCTCAACAACACGACCTCCACCCAGTTCTACCATCACCTCAACCGGAGTGCCGTAATCGACATTATGCCCCTTTGGTAGTATGATCTCGCGTTGGCTTACCGTTGTCGTATTTGGATGGTAGGCATGCAATTGACTGCCTTGCCCGATAACGCCGGCCACACTTTGGGCAATTCCTGCAGAAGCGCTCGCTACGACCAATGCCGCCGGAACATTGAGCAATGACGCAATGTAACGCCCTGTTTTAACGACTAAGTCGCTCATTTCAAAAAAGTGAGTGCCGCCAAATTGTTGCGCTGCTAACACTTCATCGGCAACTTTGGATACACCTAAAATCGTCATTTTTCCCGAGGCATTAATGACCTCTTTTAAGCCATAAGTGTCATAACTATTCGTTGCTGTCACACTGATACACGCTCCCTCCGACAATTGTTTGTGTTGGCTGTATTAAAGTAGTAGTTGTACGAGTGTTACCGTTCGAGTCGGTTAACACCTTGTGTCCATCCACCAATTTGAAGATTGTTAAATCGGCATCGTATCCAACTGCGAGTTGTCCTTTGTTGTGTAGCTTAAAGACCGCAGCCGGATTGGCGGTAACCATCGGAATGATTTCGGCCAACGAATAGCCCAGCACGAGCATCTTTTCGAGTGTCGTTGCCATATCGTAAACCGGGCCAACTTCACGGTTACGGTGATAAATATCGGTACTGATGGTTTGACAAATAATGCCAGCAGCCTTGGCTGCCTCCGCTACCTTGAAGTTAAAACTATCTGTGCCATGACCGACATCAAAAATAACACCTTTTGCATAAGCCGCACGTACAAAGTCCTTGACTGTACCTTCGGCTGTTAAAATACCATTGGGCTTACCATTGTAGCAATGCGTCATTACATCACCGGCGCTCATATCCGCCAGAACGTCAGCCAACGACGGTGGTGCTGAGCCAACGTGAACCATTAAGGGCAACTGCTGATGTTGTGCTTGAATCGCCTTGGCCATCTCAAGCGGGATAATGCCATTGTTACCGATAACGGTTTTGCTCATTCGTGCCTTAATACCGACAATGAATTGAGGGTAATCCGCTAACGCTTTTGTAATCAAATCGGTTTGAATTTTAGCTAAGTCAGCCAATTCATCTTGTTCCACAATGCCCCATTTTGAAATATTAAGCAGGGCGTAAACATTCGTGTTGGCCGCGGCTGCCAACTCGTAAAAAGCACCAATGTTTTCGGCCCCAGTCGTGCCGGCATCAATCACCGTGGTGACCCCTTTTGGTACCCCGATTTGATCAGGGTAATCATAGTAGAGCGTCATCTTTTCGTAACAGTGCACATGATCGTCAATCCAACCGGCTGAAACATAGGTGTCACCGTCTAGCACAAGCGTTTGCTGTGCTTCAACTGTGCTATTTTTTTCAATCTCGATAATTTGTTTATTATCAATTACAATGTCACTTATTTCGTCCGTTATTAAACGGGCATTCTTAATTAATAAATCATACATGAGTCATCCTCCTTTAGGATTATAATGGAATGGGAAATAATGCACCAAAGGCCATTGCACCTAAAATAGCACCACCAGCAATCGGCTTTTTCCAGATGTAAAAGATTAAAGCACCGATTGTCGCACCAATTCCAATTGGAATTGAAGCTGCACATGCTGATAAGATTAACAACGGTCCAAGGAAGCGTCCGGCTGCGTTTCCTGCCCCCATCATCACATCAGCACCAAAGGTTGAACTTGCACCATTAATTGTTACCTTACGAATTAAAATGATGATACCGCCGATGAGTAAGCCACAAATTGCTCCAGTCAGCAATGCCAATCCGAAGTTAGTGATTGGTTTTTCAATACCCATGCTGAGAAAAATAGCCGGAATGCCGATACCAACACCAGTTAAAATGGAACCGCCTAAGTCTAAAATACCGACAAGTGATCCTTCAAGAATACGTGCGAATAAAAAACTAGCACCAAAGGCAGCAGCAGCACCATAAGAACCGCCATCCATCCCAGCCTTTAGCATGGCGACAATAGACACTTCGTTAAAAGCACCGACACCGTAGATATAATACATATGGGTTCCTGCAAAAACAGCAGCTGCCATAATTCCTACAAAGATTGGAAATGACCAGTCCGCATACCAAAAATTCTTTTTCAATCCTTCTTCTGTCATTCTATCCACCTCTTTCCATTATTTACCAATGTTGAAAACATCGTGCATTCCATTTAACCAATTAGGAATTGTTAATTTGAAACTCTCAATCATTTGCATATCGAATCCTCGGAAAAAACCACTAAAGACAAAGAGCAACACGACTGCAACCATAATTGATTTCGTAATACGTGTCCAGCCAATATCATCAACTCCTTTGCCCACTAAAATACCGAGTACCACACCCGGAACAGCATTTCCCATCACGAGTTGTGATAAGCCACCTAAAATAGTACCCCAGAAACCTGAGCGACGACCTGCATCGATGGCAGCAAGCCAAAAAAGCACTGGCATGACAGTATTGATTAGGATGGTAGCTGCTGGTACTAATACTGCGACTGCTGCGACTTGTAACGAAGATGGTATCGCTGATGCAGTTGTGTTTAAAAACGCAACAAGTACCATCCCGATTAAGCCACCGACCATCCCCATTTTTTTAGGATTGTGCATTGTTTCGGCCACACTTTTATTTTTAACTAGTAATACCGCTGTTGCCCAGTTTGGAATTACACGGTGTGTAACATCTTGCGTAAACGCACCCGCACCAACACTTGATGCCCATGCGTTAAAGAAAAAGCCAAGTCCAAAAGAGAAATGGGATGCTGCATCACCTTCACAGGCATTCATCTCACCTAGCGTTCTGAAGGCACCTAATCCTTGACTAGCTGGTGCATGAAACATTCTTGCTGCCCCGGCAGCTGCTGCAAATCCGAGCAACCCACCAATCAATAAAGACTTCATTAGTACAATTATAATCTCCATTTATGTGTCCACCTATCTTTCTATTTTCATCACATATCCTCATGTTATTTCTTGCTTTTGTTTGCGTTTACGCAAGCTAAAATTTTGATACACATTCTTTTGACGCTCTTTAAATGCAATATTTTCAACGACGATTTTTGTTAGCTCTATTGTTACATTAAGCTTAACTTGATAGGTTACTTTATCACGTTTAAAGAAGAAAAAGAGAAAGCGTTCTGTTTCATGTGTTGCTGTTGCTTCTAACATCTCAATATCTATCGGTTCGATACGAACAATCACATCATTTGATGACTGCAGCATTTTATTGTGAATGCTATTCAGTGCACTCGCAAATGCTTGTTTTTTTTGTGTCCCTGATCCTGTTACCGTAATTACTTCGGTTGTTTTTTGTTTCACATTAGCCATCTCTTTTTTCCTCTCTTAGTTACCTTTTAATTTTGAATAAGCTTCAACAATACGTTGGCCTAATTCTTCTGAATCCATAAAACCAAAGCCTAAAACAGTATTGCCGTCATTAATCGCTGTAATCCCTTCTTCAACTGAACGCATGCCATGTCTCTCTTTATAGCCGTATTTTGTTGCTGCTGTAATCGCACCGGCACCACCACTACCGCAAAAGGAAAAGCCGATATCTGCTTTTTCTGTTTGCATGACATCACCAAGACGCATATCTGCTCCCATACCTGGAACTACTACTGCACGACCACCCGCGGCCTCAACACCCTTTGCAACATTTTGTCCTTTTCCTAATCGATCTGCAATAACTACTGTAATCATTTTAATTTCCTCCTCTAATTTTTAGTTTTGTGCTGCCGTTTCAAAATGAATCGATAATAAATAGAGCTCGTCCTTGGCTAATTGACCAATCGTTTCGACCACTTGCTCTGCTAAATTAAGTGAACGTTGCGATACCTCAGTGAATAAATTAGCATCAACTGGCATCACTGCTTCACCATTTTCAGCTCGAGTAATCATTGCTTCCAGATGATTCACTAAAATAACAATTTGAAGTTCTGACATCTTAAGTTCTGCCTTTTCAAGTTCATTGAGGGTATATTCCACAATTTTTTGCGTTTGTAGACGGTAGTCACTCTGATTAATTACCATCTGTGCTTCTTTGGGAATTATCATTAATTTCCTCCTTCAGTGTTACATACTGTAATAAGGCAATTATTTCAGCCCGATTGATGACTAACTTATTAGCTGCCATAATCTGTTCGATTTTCATTACATCTGTTTTATGTTTCATTAAGATAGCTACTTCCTCAAAGCCAGCATTTTCATATTGTGACTCAAACTGAATGCGATGCACCATCATCATCACATGTAATAGAAACGATTCTTCATAACCAACTTGTATCCGTGCTGTAAAATAGTTCTTCAGTTCATTCTGAACAATGAAAGCTGCTAATAATAAGTCTCGGCTAATATCTTCTACCCCGTTTTTATTAGCAATTTGTTTTCTGACCACCAGTTTTGGTGGTTTTTTCTGATTTAATCGACCTGATAATATTTCAGTTACCTTCAGTTTTATATTTTCAATATCCCTCGGTGTTGGCAAGGGATGTACTTTGACAAAAGTACTTTCAATTTTATCTAATGGAAAGATACTTATAACTAAATCTGGCTGTGTATCTCTAATCACTTTTTGCGCTTTTAAGACTGAGGCAAAACTAATCAGTTCAATATTTGGGACTTCTTCCATCACTTTTTGTTGTATTAAATTTGTTACACCTAATCCCGTCGAACAAATATAGACGACGGTAACAGTATCGTTACGCGGCTTTATTTTTTCGTAAGCTACTAAAAAATGAAGTGCAATATAGGAAATGAAAGAATCATTCACAAAGATTGTCGCGTCATCTATTTGCCGTTCTGAAACCACCTTAATATGTCTGAAAAGTTTGGCGTATTTTGATTTTATATCATCAACAAATGGATTGTATTCGTTGACGAAAACATGTTTTTTATGGAGTCGTAACGACAAATGGGCGAATAAATTGTTAAATAGCTGCTTATCCTTATTAAAGGGTAACTGTTCTTTTTCGCTAACCTCATCAATTAATGCCGTGGTCAGTTCTGCAATATTTTCATCTTTTTTGGAAGTTAAAACATCGCTGAAAATATAAATGTATTCATCTTCCAAAAAGGGAAACTGATAGTGGTAAAAAACTTTTTTCATTAACAGAAATGGCAGTTCAGCTTTTATTTCATGCATTGTTTGTTGTGAAAGAATACGGTAACTGTTAATCGTACGGTTGTTTTTCAACCGGATGGTTGCAATACAAACTCGTAAGATAATGGCTAGTAGCTCACTATAATTGAATTTATCAAGCATTTCCTTATCCATAAGTTTAGCGATGGCCTGGAGGGTTTCATTGAAAACCGCTGCCATCTTGGGAGGCATGCCATACGTATTTGTCGGGTTACTATCTTCTTGATTAACAACAATTTGCATTAAATAATAAACATCATAATCAGTTAAGCTTTTTTGAATAACAGCCTCCATCAAATGGCGAACATTTGCTTCGTCACCGACTAACTTAAACCCATAATGATTTTTTCGGTCGAGTGTTACTGCATATTTTAAAAGTAAAAAATCCATTTTATCTAAATCGGCAATAATGGTATTGCGTGATACTTTTAAGGCTTCTGCCATCTCATTTGATGTTAGCGGTGTATCTGCTAACGATAACCATAAAATCAAGCGATAAATTCGATTTGTTTGATCAGGATATAGATCGTTGCGTTCAACATGAAGCAGTTCATTTTTTATAGCTAATTTGGTGGATTCCGACCATTCAATCCAGATTCCTTTATTACGTCTCGTTCGAATTGTAAGCTCTTTCATTTTTAACCATGTCCGAAGATTATCTAAATCATATTTAATGCTGCGCACACTTCGATTGAACTGTTCTGCTAATGATGCAGTTGTCACGGGCGCGGCCGTATCAATCAAAGTTAACATTATATTGATTTCTCGTTTTGAAAGTTGCATTTTTGCACCTCTATTGTTTTAGTGATATCACTCTACTTCCAATATAGGACACCACTTGCATTAATACAATACTATTTAATTGCACTTATTATCGTGCAAATAGGTGTATCACATCGAGTTGCCTTGCATTTATGAAAGATAATCGACGGACTAAGTTTCTTTTTTTTGTTGTTCTTTTGCTGAAAATCTTTATATGACGCTATTTCTCTTTCACAATTTTCTTTTCTTACAGGATAACTTTCACTGCACTTTTCACAATATTTCCATACTATTTTTTACGATTATCTCAACTATTTCAATGTTTTTCAAAATATGACATTTCAGATACTTTTTTTGAGACCTTCACTCCCTTTCAAAACGTTATCATAACTGATATTTATTTATTCTCTCTGAATATGTTATATTAATGATAGTTATCTCTTTTAGAAAGCAGGTTGAGTCATGGTTAAAATCACATTGATCGGTAGTATTCTTACCGGCGCTTTTTTACTGTACAATCATTTTTTTAGTTTCGGCTTTGCTGTTCCTGGCTTACTCGTAAACTTTATTGCACTGTTATTCTTTTTATGTGTGTATTTATTACTACTCTGGACAAAAAAATCAGACTAAAAAGGCAGCGACGCGTTGGCGTCACTGCCTTTTTTTCTAATATGTTGCTTTTATTCGCTTTAATGCATAAAGATGCTCATCACAATGAGGCTAAACGACAAGGCAAACAACACCATAAACGGTTTGTTTTTACGTTCATAGCTATCCATGATGGCCGCAATGAAAGCCACGAGCAAAAAGATTTGTATCCAAACCGGAAACCCCAATCCTCTTTTCTCATTTAAGAATGAAACAATCATTGAAATATAAATTAATGCTGAAGCGAGTAACGCAGTATACGGAAACATCTTATTATCCATCTAAAATCCTCCTTGGTACATTACTGCTAATATACCATAACTCACGTGTGATTTATATCGCAAACAAGCTTATTTCAATATTTTATAAACGTCGCGTGATACGACTGCTCTTTTTTCGTAACCGACCTAATTTTTGCTCATCACTGCCATAATATACGGTTCATCCGCATAAACAATCGCGACATCATGGGCGATTTTCATCGAAAAGCATGTCATAATGCGTTGATTGTCGTAATTTGCATGTTGCAAATAGCTCGTTGCGCGTCCGTCTTGACGCTGAATCACTTCCATCACTTTAGCGTTGTCGTTGGCATTTACAAGGTTCCATTTCATCCCCGTTCGATCAAACACCTTGTTGATGTTCTGTTTCATTACCGGACTGTATTGTTTTTTTCTTCTTTGAGTCATTCTGATACTGTGACAAGCTCTTTCGACATAGGGCATTGATTCCCCCCCTTCTTGTTGTTCTTCTTAAACGAGCAAAAGCCCCCCTCTAGCTGAGGAAGGCTTTTGCTTGATACATTCTTTGGTAAGCTGATTTCACTTTTAATCTCTCATCACATTAAATTTCAATATCATTTTATCCTTTATTTCGGTTTTTACACCTTGTTTCGCAGAACCGAAGTAGTTACCACCAAAGGTTAATGTCAGCTGGTCAGTCGGGTTAAGGGTGGCAATCGAAACATTGGTGGTCGCCTCTGTCAGTGATGAAATAACTTCTGTCCCATCCGCTTTCAAAGCAAGTCTGAGGCTATTGCTCTCAACCTGCGGGTCTGGTTCGTCTGCCCCTAACAGGGTCAATCCATTCGTTTCGACCGCATCAAAGGCACTCACTGCCACATTAATAGCTATTTTTGGTGAGTTATTGATAATGTGGTAAGGATTTGACGCGATTGTTTTTGCAAGTCCTTCATTTTCAGTATTAGCAAACAACATCGCGGTCGGAATCGTCACGTTGATATCGGCAACGGGATCTTTCACCGTCACTTCGGTATGACATTCGACCATCTTACCGTTATGATCACGAATACCATAGGTGACTTGATAGCTCCCAGCGACGGTCGTATCAATCGGCTTGCCATTTTCTGTCCAACTCATATCACTCGTATATGAGAGTGTTTCGCCGTCTGCATTCGTTGCACTAATAAAACCGGCAGCAGGATTATATTCTTCTCCGAGATACACATCAATCGATTGTGCCTCAATGGCAGTCTCATCATTTTTGACTCTAACAACTGCATCCGGTTTGTCGCTCTCTAAAATATCACCATTGGCTTTTTGCAATTGAATGCGAACGGTATGCTCACCAGTTTTACTCGTATCGATTGTACGACTTTCGATGTCGTCAATAAAATAATGGTCGACTTTATCAGCTAAAATCGCCTTACCATCTTTATCAACGACCTGTTTAAAGGGGGCATTGGCATCAAAGGTATCACCGATAAATAAGCGAACATCTTGTAACGCAGCTGTTGTTTGATCTGGCAATACAGTTACTGTGTACTCTGATACGACTGTTTCAGCATTTTTAAATTCGTATGTTAATGTTTGGTGGTATTCGCCTGGGGTATTTGGATCGACCGTATCGCCACCTAAGGTGAGGGCCGGATTATCAAGTGTTAGCGGTTGCCCGAGGTGATCTGTACCCTTTATAAAGTTAGCGGTTGCGTCAAACGCTTGGCCTTGATACAAGCTACTGTCTGTTGTTTCAATTACGGGTGTTATAAAGGCCGCATAACGATAAATAATTGGTTTGGTGAAAATCGTAAAGTGACCCGTTGCATTCTCGGGTACGCCTTCAAAGGTGTAGCCTGGTATATCTAATTGGTATTCAGGTGTCGATACATCGTAATTCGCACTCAAACTACCTCGAATTGTTTTTTCTTCACTGATTGGTTGGTGGTTTTCATCAACGTACTTCACTTTAGCTTCATAAGCATTTTTCATTCGGTAGTAATGCCCCGCTGTTCGATCTGTTTGACCTAACAGCTCTTCTCGACTATAAATTTCTGTGATGTTATCACCATTTACCCACTTGCCATTATATGTGATAACATCCGCCTGGAGAGGTATCTCAGCCTTAAAACTTGATTGACTACCGGCCGGAAGTTGAATGCTGTCAAGGCGATCATTCTCTTTGAAGATATCGATCGTATTCGCATTATCTGCACGTACCCCCTGCCAATTAGAACAATCGACTGTATCAAGTTTGCGACATCTCTCAAACATACCTATAAATGCGGTCGCCTTAGAGATGTCAAAGTTGGCTAAATTAAGACTTTCAATAGCGGTATCTGCAAAAAACATATACGAGAAATCGGTCGCCTTCGATGTATTGAAGGTTGATAAATCCATTGATTTTAATCGTTCACACCCATTGAACATGTACGAAAAATCTTGCACTGAATGTGTGTCCCACGATGATAGATCCAGCTCTGTTAACTTACGACACGTGCTAAACATGCCTTTCATGCTTTTCACGCTCGACATATCGATGTATTCGAGTCCCTCAATCGCAGTTAGCTGCGTTAAACCTGCAAATAAGTCATTTAAATACAAGTTTTTGTCATACGATGTATCATAATGGATTGGGCCTCTAATCGTGATTTTTTTAACATCTTTATGTTTGAACCAAGGCGTTTGGTTGGCAAAGATATAAAGAACACTTCCACCAAAGACTTCGATCTCTTGCGTCTCGATATAATAACGGTAGGTTGTGTAACCCCAATAGCCTTCCGTGTAACTCCTCGTTTTGCCATCCTCGCCGACTTCTGTTTTCACCTCAGTCGAGGTTGAAGCTTCACTACTAGGTTCAGTTATTGTTTCTAACGTTTCGGTTGGCTCGTTTAGCGCCTGAGTTGATTCACTGGTGCGACTCTCACTCGGTGCGTTTTCTGTTATCGTTGGGTCACTCGTAGTTGTATCGGGGGCTGACGCTGCCCTTTGACTTTCTTCAATCATAGTGGCAGACGTTGCCTCCGTTTGATTGACTTCAGTCACAAATGGGCTCACGGTTGTCTCCGTATCATTTATTGTTGTCCTTTCTGCCGCTTCTGTTATGGTCGTCATAACAGAAAACAGTGGTAAACTGAGGTTGATTATAAGTGTTATTAGTGTCACAATTGTCCACTTTTTCATTCTGCTATTCTCCTTTTTTAGTCATCTTTTGATGTCCGTTTCATTATGATGTTGTGAGACAGTGCCTTAACTAGGTTATCATCTGTTGTTTTACACCGTTTGCTTAACTAGGACGACTGCTAAAACGCAAACTTAGTGTGTTTACTCTTTAATTGCTGTCATCGAAATCGATCGTATGCGTTAATCACCCCATTTGTTCTATTGAATGATTATTAAAAGTTGATGTGACACTTATTAATAACTTAAGTTTAATTTAACATGTCTTCTTGTCGATATCTTTTTCATTTTTTCGCGCTCATGGTTGTTAATTAACTAAAATAAAAGTGCTTGCCCGCAAAAAAAGCCACAGCTAATGTGTGACTCTAAAAGAGATGCAAAACATGGCTTTAGTAGGTCTGACTTATACAGTTCCAGCAGGTTGATTTCACTTTTATTTTTCCAGTTCAATCAGCTAATTTCTGTGATATTTCAGTGGAAAAGTATCGACGGAAAATAGTCGATGACCTTTTCACTTCCAATATCTTCGAAATTGAACGCGCTGATTTCACTTTTATTCTCTAATCAAATTGAATTTCAGTACCATTTCTTGGCTGATGGTTGTTTTGACGCCTTCTTGGGTTGAACCAAAATAGTCGCCGTCAAATGCAATTGTGAGTGTTTCTTCCGGCTTGATTGTTCCAATCGAAACGTTCTTAGTTGTTTCATTTAAGGATTGAATGACCGCGCTACCTTCAGCCTTTAAATTCAACCGCAGGCTGTTACTCTCTGCCATCGGGTCTTCGTCATCAGTTTTCAAGAAGCTAAGTCCGTTCGTTTCTTCGAAGTTGAAGGCGGCGAGTTCGACATTGACGCCTTTTTCGAAGGAATTATTTGTAATTTGATAGTCACGTGATTCGATTTGCTTAGCGACACCATTATTTTCGGTGTTAGCAAACAACATCGCCGTCGGAATCGTCACATCAATCTCATCGGCTGGGTCTTTAACAATGACTTCAGTTATTGTTTTAACGATATCTCCATTGTGATTAGGTAAACCATAAATAACAACATAATCACCTGCAACAGATGTATCAATCATTGCGTTATTAGCAACCCAACTCATCTCACTACTAAATGGGAGCGATTCACCATCGGCATTGGTGGCACTCACAAAACCATCGGCTGGATCATAGTTATCTCCCACATATAACGTTACTTTTTTTGCTACGATGCTCGTTTTATCTTCGTGGACACGCACAACCGCATCTGGTTTCGCACTATCGATAATCGCACCATTCGCTTTTTTTAATTGAACACGCACAGTATGTTCCCCCGGTTTATTGGTGTTTAATTTTTTTGTTTCAACACCATCAATAAAATATTTATAGACGTCTTGTGCGTTAATCGCTTGACCATCTTGATCGACCACTTTTTTTAGTGGAGCATTGGCATCGAATTTATCATCGACATACAGTTTAACGTCTTGTAAGTTGGCTGCTGTTTGATCGGCTTTAACGGTGACGGTATAAGATGACGTGACCGTTTCAGCCTTCTCAAATTTATAGGTCAGGGTTTTATGATAGACACCTGGTGTTTGTGTATCAACGGTATCGCCGCCCACGGTGAGCCCCGGGTTATTCCATGCTAATGCGTTACCGAGATGATCGGTGCCTTTAACGAAGTTAACCTTGGCATCATACGTTTGTCCTGCATACATCACACTGTCGTTTGTTTCGACCACAGGTGTAACGAATTTGCGATAAATATAATCGACTGATTTGACACTATTATCAAGTATCCCTGTCGTGTTCTTAGGAATACCCACCAACGTATAGCCCGGTAGCGTTAACTGATACTCAGGTGTTGTTGCGTCATACGGATCGTGATAATAACCGAGTATTGTTTGACTCGAACGAATACTATGGTCATTTTCATCCGTATAAGTGACTCTCACACCATATAATTGTTTATTAGCAACATACACACCGGCCTCGCGCGTGTGACTTCCTAACAACTGAGTTCTTGAATAGACTAAAGTTGGCTTAGCAGTACTCGAATATTTACCCGTGTATACTTCATTCGGAGCAATAAACGGTAAATCGGCATTGATTTCCAATTGCTCGCCACTCGGAAGGCTAATACTGTTTAAATTTTTGAGACTCGAAAACATCTTATCAACAAAAATCGTCTTCGGAAAAACACCCTTCCAGTTTGAGATGTCAAGATCAGTCAACAGGTCACAGTGATTGAACATGTTTTGAAATTGACTCCCTAATGAAATATCAAAGTTGGCAATTTGAAGGTCCGCTAGCTCCAAGCAACCGTTGAACATATCATTAAAAAAGCTAACATTTTGCGTATCCCATGAGGATAAATCTAATTTTTTGAGATGATAGCAGTTTTTGAACATTTCATTCATCGCTGTCACATTTGACATATCAAAGTACTGTAGCCCATTAATTGTAGTGACATCTTGCAAATCCTTAAAAAAACCTGTTAGTAAACGATTTAAAATACTCGTTTTATCATACGTCAACGGTCCGTTAAAGGTGATTTTTTTAACATCATGGTGACCCAACCATGGCACTGCTTGAGGATGCATGCTCGGAACATAACCGGCATCGATAACGAGTTCCCTTGTATCAAAGTAGTAAGTGAACCTCGTACCACCACTACCGTATCCGCCCCAATTGCCATTAGCATATGACCCCTCCTTTGGGTTTTTTTCAGCTGTCGGTATTGTTCTAGCAACGAATGGTGCTTCTTCATTCGTTTCAGCTGCATTTATGTCCGGTTTAGCAGAAACGGTTTGCGGTCGTGTTGCCTCGTTTTCACTCGACTCACTCGCAGTGGTTGTTTCACTGCTAGTACTAGACTCAGTCGTACTGTCAAGCGACGATGCTGTTTCGGTCGTATCAGCAAGCTGCTGCGAATCTGGTCGATTGCTAGATGCCATATCACTTTCAAGTCGTTTTGTGGTTGTTTCTTCGATTGCTGATAAATCTGTAACTAAGGAACTGACCGCCTCGGTTGTCCCATTCGTTGCGATTGAACGAGCTGTTGCAGTTTCGACAGCTAAAAGCGGTAAGCTACTGTTAATAATAAGAACAGCTAGTGTCACAATCGGCCACTTTTTCATTGAATTCCCTCCCTCTGCTTATTTTTTAATACTCAAACTGACACCTGCTTGGGCACTTCCCTGCTTTTCCTTCGTTTTCGGGTCGAAAATATCGACTTCGGCTGTCGCCTCGTATTCACCTTTCGTTACTTTCTCATCGAGCGGTACGTTTTTCACTTCATAGCCCGGCTGAATCGCTCCAGACTCATAAACGACTAATCCACTCGCATCGAGGCGAATTTTCACATTGATGGGATAGGCATTGCTGGCATCGTTGCGGATTTGTAACGAACCTGCTTTCGCCGATCCTTCAGAATAAACCGCTTCGGGGTAAATGCTTAAGGTGAAATTCGATGCATCAACCTTTGCCGAGGCTGCGGCCTTTTTTTGCGCTTTCGTAGCATCTTTATTAGCGGGTAAAAAATCACCGGCAATTATTTCGACATTGTCGGCATCCTTTAATAATTGATACATTGTAATGCTCACGGCGATTAGTAAAACAAGTCCGATAATGCTCACTATTTTCAATCGTTTTTTACGGTTGCGTACCTGTTCATCGATTAGTTCAGTCATTATTAGCTCCTTCTTTAGTGGTTTCATTCATTGTTTTGTTTGTCTTCGTTATAATCAAAAGGATGTAAGCCCATAGGTGTGTGCTATGGACTTACACGTTGTATGAGTCTAATTAACGCATGGCTTTAACACTGTGTTTCACCAAATGTTTGTCGTTCTTTCACTACCAACCACACAAGTGCGCTTGCTACAACAATGAAGCCACTGAGAAAGACATATAATGAGTAAACAAGCCCGGTTTTTGGAAGTGTGCCGGTTGGTTTGATGGTCGTATGCACGGTCAACTCATCGGTTTTTTGTGGCGTTCCCTGATGACCAGCAAGCTGTGGGGGCGCTTTAGCTGGTGAGCCAATCACGCCACTAATTTGCACCGTTTGATTGGCCGATGTTTGACTCGCCGCGACTGAACATATCGGTGAGAAAGCATAGCCTACGAGTAATAAAAGCAGCACTCGTTTCCAAATTTTCATGGCTTAGCTCCTTTCTCTGCTTTGTCGGCCTATGACTGCGGCACTGTGTTACCGTTTAAATCAAGCGACTGGAATTTCAAGACCATGTTATACTCGACTTTTTGACTTTGTTGCTCGGCATCAATTGTCGGTAAGAGTGACGTATCAACATCACCAGTGAATTTGAAGTTGAAGTAATCTTTTGTATCACCTTGTGCAGCTGCTAAGTCAGCTAATGTCACGTTGGTTGGTTCTTCTCCCCCAATTAAATCAACTGCTGGAATTTGTTGACCGTTACCCGCTGGTGCTAAAGTTAATTTAGTTAACGCTTCATGGCCTGAAGTTGTATCAAATGATGTGAGTGATACTTTAACGCCACGACCTGAGTTGTTCATTACTTGGTAGTTCGAAGGTGACGTGATTGTTTTGTTGTCAGTTGTTTCATCAGAGTTGAAAACTACGGCAGTCGGTAGGGTAACATTAATCCACTTATCGCTTCCCTCTGGTAACGTTTCACCTGGATCCGTGTTATCACTGTTACCGAGTAATCCTTTTGTTTGAATCGATGCGGCGTTCTCACCAACAACATCTTGCCCTTCGTAGGCAAAAACTGATGTTCCTGCTCCAACTACCATTGTTCCTACTAAAACTGCGGCTGCACATGCTTGTAAACCTTTTTTCATTCATTACGCCTTCTTCCTCTTATTTTTTGTTGGTTATTAAAAAGGTTTGTCGTCCTCTTAACAACTTAACGTAAGAATAACATCTGCTTGATCAAACTGTCTTTTATGTTTTTTCCTTAGAACGACGTGGATTTGACAAAAAAAAGAAGCCTCTGCAGAAAAAAACCAGCCACGGCTAAGTGACTGGTTCGAGCGTGTCGCTATAGTTACCTTATCTTACTGGTTGTTTACTGTGGTGCTTAACTTTTTTTCCGACGTGACACTACATACAATGCCAGTGCTGTCGCAAACATCCCCATTGCAAGTGGCGCAGTTGATGCTGCATCACCTGTTTTCGGTAATTTCTTCTTGCTATCGCTCGGCTTGTTCTGGCCGCCATTTGGTCCTTTCGGTGGTGTCGGTGTTGGTCCTGGCTCTGGTTGTGGCTCTGATTCGCCCGCTTCTTCTATCACAGTGACAGTAATTGTTTTTTGCAGTCCGGTTGGGCTCTCATATGTGATTGGATACGCACCGACTACCGCTGAATCCACTGCCCCACTTACGTTAATGTCTGCAAAGGCAATTGCTTTGCCCTCGCTGTCAGTCGCGTAATCAAAGTTATCCATAGCCTGCCATTCATCACCAACAACAAGCGTGCTATCGTGTGCCTCTAATGATGCTAGATTCACTTCACCGCTGGCAAACACGGTCACAAACACCGTCCGAGTTAAGCCCGCTGGCGAGGTGAAGATCAGTTTATTTGAGCCGATCTTCGTCGTGTCGACACTGCCTTCCACATCGATTTGATCCAACGTTAAGACACTGCCGTCTTTAGCGGTAGCTGATACAAAGTTATCAGCTAAATCCCACTCATCACCGACAAATAAGAAGGTATTTTGCACATTCAATGACGACCGGTTCTTTTTAACGGTAATTGTAGCTGTTTCGCTCAATTCACCAATCGTATACGTAACCGTATATACCCCTTTTTCAAGTGAGTTAACCGTCCCATCTACTTTAATGTCTGTCATCGGAATGACTTCACCCTCTTTATCGAGGGCAGTTACAATGTTATCTACCGGCAACCACACATCACCCGTATAAATAACACTGTCTTTTACCTCAAATTTAAACGCATCGACTTTGACAGTGACAATAATCGTCAACTTAATGCCATCAGGTGTAATATACGTGATTGGGTAGTCACCAACCTTGGTCGTGTCGACTGTCCCTTGCACTGATATATGTGGCCACGTAATTGCTTCACCCTCTTTATTCGTTGCCGATACAAAATTATCTTCTGCCTGCCATTTATCGCCGACATAGACGATGCTATTATTTGCTTCGATACTAGCTTTGTTAGCAATGACAGTGATGGATGCAATCGCTGTTTCACCAGTTGCTGTCGCGTAGGTTACTTTGTAGAGCCCTTCTTTGGTGAGGTCAACTTCACCTGTCACCGTCACTTTTTCAAAAGCAATTACATTGCCATCTTTATCGGTAGCCGACACAAAGTTATCAGCTGCTTCCCACTTATCACCCACGTAAAGGCTACTATCTTTGACAACGAGCGTGGCTTGGTTAACGACCACTGTGACCGTAATCGTTGCCGTTTGACCGTCAGGCGCCGTGTAGGTTACTTGGTAGCTTCCTTCTTTGGCTGTATCGACGGTTCCTTCAACTTTAATGCTTGCGAAGGCAATCTCTTTACCATCCTTATCAAACGCCTTCACAAAGTTATCCTCTGCCTGCCACTTATCGCCCAAGTAGAGCGTGCTGTCTTTTAATTCAAAGACAGATTCATCAGCTTTGACAGTAACAGTAATTGTAATGCTCACATTATCAGCTGTGATATATTTTATGCTATATTCTCCCGCTTTCGTCGTATCAACAGTGCCTTCAATTGAGATTTGTTCGAATGGAATCACTTTGCCATCCTTATCGGTTGCACCAATAAAATTATCGGCCGGTTCCCATTTATCTCCAATATAAAGGACGCTGTTTTTAGCATCGATTAATGCCTGACTTTGAACAACGGTAATGGTTGCAATTGCTTCAATGCCACCATAGTGATAGGTCACTTTATAGCTGCCGGCTTTATCGGTCGACACATAGCCAGTGACTGTTAAATCGGCAAGCGTTAATGCGTTGCCTTCTTCATTAATAGCAGAGACAAAACTGTCAGCTGCCTCCCATTTATCACCGGTATGCAAGGTGATATCCTTTACGAAAATGGCTGTTTGGTTAGCGACATAATAATAAACAATCGTCTGTGCTGTCGCTGTATATTTTCCTGTTACTGCCAAACCGTCTTGTTTCACGCCATCGACTTCAACCTCTTTGGCTAGATAGTTGGCAATTGCAGCGGCGGTTACTGAAAATGGATCGCCGATTTTAGCATTCTCATCAGCAATGACTTTGTCCGCCTCTAACACTTTGCCACTGCCACTCTCTTTATATTGCACGGTAATTTTACCGACCGCTTCTGCACTCGTTTGTTTCACTGCTTGGTCTGGTTGACTGACCTGTGGTTGTTCATTTGCAACACTTGCTTCTATGGTTGACTCCGTTACCTCGGGCTCTTCAATGATATCCACTGGCGCTGGCTCAGATTCACTCGCTTCGATGACTGGTTCATGAGGCTGTGCTGGCTCTTCACCCACGCTTTCGGGCGCCGCTTCTTCCTCAATCACCTCATCATTACTCGTTGGCTGCTGTTCACTCGTCGCTGGCTCTTCACGCGTCTCGGCTTTGACCGGTGCACTGAATGGTGCCATCACTAATGAAATGAACAACGTTACTACCACTAACCATTTAAAGCTACGTCCTGTTTCCACAAAATTCCCCCCTCAATATCGTATTAACCTGATTGTTGGTCTTACGGTAGAGCTGAGTGCTGTGTCGACCACCTGGGCAAGGGGTCTACTGTGTATGAACGATTGACCCAATGTGTGTGAAATAATTCATGATGCCAAATAAAACAATGATAACGCCAATTACCTTGGCTAACTTGATGACCTGTGTGGTTAACTGACCCTCTAATTGCTCATTGAGACAAATTGGCAACAGCAAGGCAAACACGCTGATACCGGCATAAAGCAACGAGATGAACCAAGATTCAATCCAAGAGTAGTTAGCAAAGAGACTCATCAACGGTTCTGCTGCAGACGCGGCAAATAAGCGGTATGTGACCCCAGCAACTGCGATGGCAAGTAACACACCGCCCAGACTGACAATAAACAAACGCTGCGGTAGCATTTTTGCAATGAGAGCAATTTTGTAAGTCGTTGGTCGCAGTAATCGTGTGCGCCACAAATGCCAACTGAGCACTAACAGCAGTATGCCAAATACGAGTGACGGCTCGCCGAAAATAATAGCAGCATAAGCATAACCAATCTTTGCTAACGGCCATGTTAACGTCATGTGTAGACCAGTAATAACTAAGAGTAGGCCTGGTACAAAAAACGCCAAAGACCAGCCCTCAAGATTTCGTAACGTACCCGCTGCCAATTGTTGCATCACTTGTACAATGAGCAGTAACCCGCAACCAGCAGAGATAGTCATTAGTGTAGTGTAAACCTGTGTCGATGCCCATGCGATTGACATACACCCACCTCCATTTTCACCATAACTTTTTCTATTGTCATTTGTCAAAGGAATTACCGTTTTTCTTACTTTATAAATAGTTAAGGATGAAAGTGTAAGAAAATGAAAGAACTATCATTCCAACTTTTATTTTCAGAAAACAACTGCTTTCCAGTACGCAAAAATGTTATACTGAAAGTTGGGATAAGACTAAGGAGATGATATTTTGAAACAAACTCGCTTTAAAAGAGTCACGCATCATGCGTTGACAATACCGCTCATTTTGAACATTTTAGTGACCGTGACCTTGATTCGACAAATCTTTATCGGTAATTGGCATAATGTTTTTCTCTGTGCCTTAACGCTAATGCTGTTTACGCTACCGACCATTGTTGAACGTCAATTAAAAATACATATACCAAAGGCGATGCAAATTGTCATCTTATTGTTTATTTTTTCGTCTGAAATACTTGGTGAAATTCATAATTTTTATGGCACATTTACCCATTGGGACACGATGTTGCATACACTTAATGGCTTTTTATGTGCCGCGATTGGCTTCTCACTTGTCGATATTTTAAACCGGCACGACAGCGTTAAAATCAATTTATCACCACTGTCTGTTGCCCTCGTAGCCTTTTGTTTTTCGATGACAATCGGCGTGCTTTGGGAGTTTTTCGAATACGGTGTCGATACTTTTATGGCAATGGATATGCAAAAGGATCGCATCGTCCAGTCGATTGCAACCGTCACCTTAGAACCGAATGGCCAAAACATTCCCGTGGTGGTTGATAATATTCAGTACACCCAAATCTATTCAGGGACCGATATGAACAACTTAAGCCAGACAGTCATTGCTGGTGGATATTTAGATATAGGCCTTATCGATACAATGAAGGACCTACTCGTCAACTTTGTCGGCGCGTTCGTCTTCTCAGTGTTCGGGTGGCTCTATATTAAAAATCGTGATAAATATGCCTTTGCGGGTAAATTCATGCCGATGACAGAACGGACGTATCAAAAACGATTGAAACTTAAGAAATAATGAATGCGCCCACTCGTGTCAACCAGAGACATAGGTGGGCTATTTTATTAACTAGCGGAGAACACTCGCGACTTTAGTCGTGTAGATGAATCGGCTTCGGTTGAGGCACAGTATTTTACTGTGTCAATCAACCGACATATATTATTATATTCTAATATGTAAATATTGTTTTAACAGCATCTCTATCTGTACATAGGTTATAATTTTCATGAGGTGATTAACCTATGTCAGAAGTACATTATGGACGTGGTTATGTCTATGCTATACAGTACCATCTTGTATGGTGCGTTAAATATCGACGATCTATACTCTGTGGAAAAGTAGAAGATGATTTGAAACATATTTTGTTACAAATTGCATATGATAATGAGTTTTCAATCACAGAAATGGAGTCAGATAAAGACCATATTCATTTACTAATTGAATGTAGACCACAACATTACATCCCAAATATTGTCAAAGCTTTGAAAGGCGTCTCTGCTCGTTTTCTATTTAAGAAACATCCTGACTTGAAAACACAATTATGGGGCGGTCACTTATGGAATCCTAGCTACTTCGTAGCCACAGTTATTGAAAATACAGAAGAACAGATTAAACTATATATTCAACGTCAAAAAAAGAAATGAGGTGAATGCAATGCTACGCCACAAAGCCTACAAGTTTAGAATCTATCCCAATGTAGAACAAGAGATACTTATTGCTAAAACAATTGGTTGCTCTCGTTTCATCTATAATCATTTTCTGGGCTTATGGAATGAAACATATACTCAAACTGGAAAAGGTTTAACATATAACGCTTGTTCTGCGATGCTTCCTAAGATGAAAAAAGAAGAAGAAACAGTATGGTTGAAAGAAGTGGATAGCATTGCTATTCAATCCTCTTTAAAGCATTTGGCAGATTCTTATTCTCGTTTCTTTAAGAAGCAAAATGCTAGACCTAAATTCAAGAGTAAAAAGAACCCAGTTCAAAGCTATACTACTCAATTTACAAATAATAATATTGCTATTGTTAATAAGAAATTGAAGTTGCCTAAATTGGGACTCATTAAGTTTTCACAAAGTAAAGTGCTTAGAGGACGTATTATCAATGCTACTATTTCACGTAGACCAAGTGGTAAATACTTTGTTTCATTGCTATGTGAAGAAGAAATCTATGAACTACCTAAAGTAAATTCTTCAATAGGTATTGATCTAGGTATTACTGATTTTGCTATCCTTTCGGATGGACAAAAAATTAATAATAATAGGTTTACCTCTAAAATGGATAAGAAACTCAAACGTGAACAGCGTAAGTTATCAAGACGTGCATTAATGGCTAAGAAGAATGGTATTCAACTATTTGAAGCCAGTAACTATCAAAAACAAAAATGTAAAGTCGCAAGACTTCATGAAAAAGTAATGAATCAACGTACTGATTTTCTCAATAAGTTGAGTACAGATATTATCAATAACCACGATATTATTTGTATTGAAAACTTAAATGTTAAAGGTATGTTGAAAAGTCACAAATTATCTAAAAGTATTTCTGATGTGTCTTGGTCTGAGTTTGTATCTAAATTACAATACAAATCTGACTGGTATGGAAAAGAAATAGTTAAGATTGATAAATGGTTTCCATCAAGTCAAATTTGTTCTGAATGTGGAAATAATGATGAAAAAAAAGGCTTACACATTCGTGAATGGACTTGTAGTAAGTGTAATTCTAATCATGATAGAGATATCAATGCGAGTAAAAACATATTGACCGAAGGTCTAAGATTACAAGTGTTAGCTTAGATAAAATATAGAACCGCAGGGACTGCGGGAGTAGCTTAGTAAATAAGAGAAACCTCTGTGAGTAAAGAAATACACTTGCAAGTATGCTCTGTTCCTAAGAATCTCGTGACTTCAGTCATGAGAGGTTCAATAGTCAATTGTGATGACTTTTGGTAATCTGATGACAGACATAGGAGGTGACAAATGAAAAAAACATGCCTCACCCTATCCTTTTTATGCGCTGTTGCAATCTTTTTCAGCCCGAAAATGATGCAAACAGCAGATGCTTATTTTGAACAGCAACTGCTAACAGTGATTGTCACATCAATCGGATTGGCGACCTTTAGCATGCTGTTTTTAGTGCTTGCGTTGCGTAAAAAATAAGAGGGTACCTATCGCGAACGTCTGTGTACGACAAATAATAACCTCAAGTCCCTCTTGACCTTAGTATTCAATTCAAAATTATGAAAATGCGCACATTTGTGAATTCGGCACTAATATTTTATACTGGTGCCACAGGTGGTATCTCACATGCCTTTGTATTTGGTGGGATAACGACCATCCCCGCCTTTGTCGGCGATACCCTTCTGCATTATTTAATCGACTTATCCTTATACTTCATGACTGCCTGTGTGGCAACGGTATTGCTAGGATTTAAGGATATTATGGCAAAAAACCGAACTTCTACCCGAAGTTCGGTTTCCATTATGTCTTATTCAATCGGTGGGACTTTAATTTGAATTTGTGTCGTTACGCTCAATTCCCCACTATCTATAGGGAACTGACCACTGACTACACAGTTTCCTTTTTGGAGGCGGCGCAACATCTCATCTGTTTGTTCCATTGTCTCTTTACTTGCAATCATTTTCGTAATCATCGTAAACTCGGAATCGGCTGGCTGGAAGTAGGCTTTAGTTGCAACATTATCGAGCACAGCGAGTTCAGCTTTCTTAAAGTTACTAAACGATTGCGTTGCCAATAACACAGACCAACCAAATTTACGACCTTCACGCAAGATTTTTTCAACTGGACCTTTATTAGAAAAATCAAGATTTTGCGCTTCATCAAGTACAACAGGTAATGGTAATGTCGCCGTATTGGTTTGTGAATAGTTCCAAATGTCCCATAAGATAAACTCGGTAAGCATTTGCTTCGTTTCGATATCGAAACCGTCCAATTGAATCACTGTTAATTTACCTGTCTTATCAAAGACGTCGTCCCAAGAATGAGTCGCATCATATGTGAAAGGATCGTCATATTGCAAACGAATAAGTTTGTCGCAGACTGATTTTGATACAGTCGTATCCATATCTTCTAATTTAGCGAAAACATTGGCGAAGGTAATATCGTCCCCATAGGTTTTGAAGGCTGACATAATCGCTTTAATAATCGCACTGACTTGTTGGTCTCCCATTGTCGAATAGATTGCTGATAGCGTATGTCCAATCCGTAAGGCCACATCAAACTCACTGTGATTGCCTTTTTTAAACGGATTAATCGGTAATTTGTTCGTTTTGACAATAATTTCAACGATTTTCCCATTTGTACTCGCTACAAAACGTGCATCTAGCTGTGTCATCGAAAAACTGTTTGAATAATCGACCACTAAGGTTGATAGCTGTGATTGCGTCATTTGTTTAAGTAAACTTTGGATAAAGTACGTTTTACCAGTACCTGACTTACCACCAATTAACAAATGACGATTGTTTAAACTTTTATTCCAATAGGCCCATTTGATTGGAGTCATTCGCGAGCTGTGTCCGAGTAATATATCAGTGTTCGTAGTCGCATGTACGGGTTGGACTACATCACTAACTTCCACTGCTTCCACTGCTTCCACTGCTTCCACTGCTTCCACTGCTTGATTGTAGACTTGTTTCACATCTGATTGCGAGTTATTTAATAATTTATTTTCACCTGCATTGGCATCACTCAACTGATTGCCCTTATGTTTATCCATTAAAGCGGATATTTTACCGGTATGAATCGTTTTATATTGTTTCACTTTGACACCGTTCCATACGTCTTCAATCGGTTGGGCTATTGTATTGTATCCTGTTTGTTCACTGTAGTTTAATTCCATAATTGTATTATTCTCATGCATCACTAATCCTTCAAACTGATTATCTTTTTGATACGAAATAATCATACCTTCTAAAATTTCATCAAACACAGGCGTAAAGTCATCATTCATTAGATGGTGTTTGTCTGTTTCATTGATTGAGTAGCGGCTAAGTTGTTCTGGCCAAATGTTATTGGCCTGCATTTTTTTCATATTATTATAAAAAAGTTGCATAAAGAATAAACGTAAATACTGTGATTGGAATGGTTTTTCTTCACTTGTCAAGGCTTCTTTCAGACGGTTACTTAAGGATTGTATTTGTTGACCGGCCTTTTTGATCACACTTTTACTGTTTTGACCGACTTTCACTTCGACTGGTAGCAGATGCATTTTTAAGCACTTGCCTTGCTCCAGCCCCATTAATAGTAAATCATCCGAAACGGCTCCTTTATAGGCACTCGAGAATTTAGCAAATGGCGAGTCTGTTTGTTTCAATCCAGCTGCTCCACTAATACGGATAATTTCTTCCATTGAGATAGGTACCCATATAATATCCGGGTGTTTTTTCGTCAATTCGACCAAACTATGTTTGATGGCTGAAATAATACTCATTTTTTCGCGGGCGTCATGTCCTTTATCTTGGATGACACGCAATAACCATTCACCATTGAACGTATTGAACATTTGAATGGTTTGGCGTATTTCGGGACTTCCGACACGAATATTACGGTTATTTAAAAATGATTCCAGCACCCGTTCATATTGTTGCGATTTATCAGTCACAGTGATGGCATCATAATGATTGGTTGAGCTCAATTGATCGCTATAATGCACAACAACGAGGTTTTCGGATTGGCGTTGGAAGTAATCGATGTCTGCCAAAGGTTCAACAAAGGTCACCCAGTTCGATGCATCGTATAATTTTTTCAATTTAGTATGACCCGATACCGCAATTTTTTCGGATAAGACGACATTGTCTTGATAAATTGAGTCACCATTGTCATGTAAATTAGCGACATAGTTATTCATTCGATTAATAAAACGCTCAAACTTTTGGTTATCACTCACTTGTGATTGACCATAACCCGAACGGTAATCCGTATCGTTAAGATTTAAGTAACTAATCTCACTTACAAGTCCTTTAAAGCTTAAACTATCAGGTAGTTTATCCGCTTCGAACAACGACAATGTTCCGACTGATTTCATTTTAAAGAAGGTCAAATGAGCATAATCAATCGTGCCATCAATTGGTTTTTTAGTATAACTAATTGCTGCTTGAATCGCCTCAAACACGTCAATTTCATCAATTGTTTTGTTGATGATTTTATAGTCAATATCCACAATTTCAAACGCCTCAGCGATTGTTTCTGCGTTGCTAAAGGCATCAAAGGCGCTTGGCGTATTGACATCTGCACTGTATAAATTCAAACGTATGTCTTTTAAGTTATCTAAGCCTTGTTTAGCGATGTTTTTTTTCATGTATTTAATGATGCCCCGTAAAAGCTCTTTGTCGTCAATAATGTCGACCACATTAATAATGAACGAGGTTTTATTCGAATAATTGAATAAATAAGGATAGTAAGCCGAAAACTGTTTGATTTTTTCTTCGACTAAGCCAGCTAAGTAAGTATTCACTTCACCGATTGAAAAGGCCATATTGGGAACGAATTTTTGCCAATCTTTTAAGGTCTCATGACCGTTGGGACGAAAGACTTGGTTATCGATTTCTAAGTAAGGTAACAGGTAACCTGCATTTAAGCGCTGCAATAATTTTGAATCGATTTTTTCGGTTTTCACAATTGCTTCGACTTGTAAATTATATGCCATCACGACTGGCGAATAGGGCGTTAAATAAACCGCGTTATGCCCTTTTACCATGCCTAAATAGACGAGTTGTTTTTCTTGGTCTGTCATAATTTCATTTTGTTCAATCTTGTTCAATTGTTCAAAATAACAGGTTACATAGACAATCATTTTTTCACGTAGTTCATCAGTAAGATGAGCCAAAGATGGCACTGTATCGTGCGCAACATAATAGGATAATAATGCTCGATAACTTGCAACTAAGGCGTCATTCAAGTTGAGCTTAATCTCGGATAGACCGATTTCATTAATCGCTGCACAGCAATACTGTTGATCACGGATTTCTTTTTCGTACTGCAAGAACGTTCGAATATCACTAGCTGTTGTATAGGTCATATTATTGAGTGACACTTTACTGAAGTCTTCATTTGTTTCATAGCTCGCCTGGGCTATCCGTTTACGTTGCCAAATATCATTTTCGTTTATAGGTATAATTTTGCTTGAACGATCTTTAATATTTAACTGTAAAACGACATTATTATGCACTAAATGCAGGCTTACCTTCCCTAAATTATCAAAGGCATCGGATTCAAACAAGACATCCCCACCCTCTGCTAAATCGATGGCTGCATCATCACTTTCATCGTTATAGCGATAGTTATTTTCGCCATCACCGAATGTAAGTTTGCGTGCAATATCACCTTCGATAACTAATGCCCCTTTAGTACTTAATTTAAAATGTGTTTTATAGCGTTTTAAAAAGTCTGCCTGCCAATCAATAAATAAGACATTAATTGTGAACGAGTTATTGCCAGTTTTAGTATTATATATAACCTTATCGAAGGCTTTGTCCTCGCTCAATCGCTTTAATTCGATGGCAATTGACTTACCACTTGCTTCAACTGCGATTTGCTTGCCTCGTGAGCTTAAAAATTCATTTTTAAGAGGGGTACTAAACGGCACTTTAATTTTCATTTTTTCATAGTTACCCGTGTTAAAGACGATGATATTTAACGTACGTTTTCCAACGGTTGTTAACCCATTAACTTTCATCCAAACATCCGCTTTAAGCGCAGCTGGTTCTAGTTGCACATTATCGCTATACATATCGATTTTCTTACTAGCAGCAGCCTTGTCACGGTAGCGTTCGATATCTTTATAATCTTCATCGGCCCACTGTTCCGACATCAATTTATTTTTGCCTTCTTTTGTGTAATCCTCTTCTAATTTTTCTTCAGGGTTACCAAATTCTTTAGCCCCTCTCACAGCATTAAAAGTCTCTTTATTCGCTTGCAAACGCAGTTCAATTTCTTTTTGCATTTTCCGTTTTTTCGATGAGGGTGCTGTTTCCTTTTCAGTCACTAATTTTTCCATTTGACTGTCTTTAAAATAACCCATTAGCCGATAGTCAGCTTGATCCAAAGCGGACTTATAAACAAGCGCAATCACATCTTCAAGTTCCAAAAAGTTAGTAAGTTTATTATACTCAGAAACATTACTTTGGTTAATATAAGCTTCTAAATAAGTTTTATCAATATCTGATAAATGTGAATAGGTCATCAACTTCTTAACTTCCATGATAAGTAAATCAATGTTAAAGGCGCCACCTTTTGCTGTTAAATCGATACTACCGCCTTTAATACTATCTAAATCACTATAAGTTAGAAAAACGATGCTGGTATTCTTAAACGCACCTTGTTGACTACTCACTTCATTACGCAAGGTGACTAAAAAATCAACCGTTACCTGTGCCGCATCTTCAACTACAAATAAGACTTTATTTTGGTTTTGGTTAAGTGAAATTGTCTCATACACACTGTTTGAATGTGGATTAACATAGCGAAAAACTTCAAACTCATCGCTATTCACAAGCATTTCAAAATGTTTTTTTGCCGTCGGTTCATTCGGAAAATCAAGAAAGTAGCGTCCGCCAAACATCGGTTTATCAAACATCTCTTTAAAAACCTTTAAAATATAATTATAATATTCGTTTAACATATTGCGCATCCCCACTATCACTTTTTTTATCGATATAATTTAATTTCGTTAACAAATTAACAACTTCATTTTTCGATTGGTAATCGAGCCAAACGCCTCGTTTTTCGAGTTCAAGCCATAAATCAGAAACAAGTAGCGGTTCTTCACCCACACTTAAACCTGTCAATAACAACAAATAATTTTGTGGGAGAGCAATTAACTGACCTAGAGAGCCCGCATTTTTACGGAAAAACGCTTTTTGAAAATCCGTATAGTTTTTGGGATAACGTGAGTGTACCGCATCGGGTTTAGTTCGATTTGTTGGGTCTGTTGACCAACTATACTGAATCATATCATGCATATAAGCGATACATTCACTGAACGTTTCGACATTGGCATGTGCTGCGGTATACGCTATTTTGTTTTTGACACAGTAATAATCACGTAACCACGCCATCACCGAAACAACAAACTCCGCTTCTACTTGAGGTCCTTGGTCTTTAAAGTAGTTTTTGAAATCGAGATAATCCCAGTACGTTTGCGTTTCTGACAGTGTTGAAAAATTATTTGTATTTAAAATGTATAAAATATGATCATGCGTGATGGTATACTTTAGTTTTTTTGAAATATCTTTCATTCCAAACAAGTAGCTATCACGTGATTGACTCGCCTTTTCGGTTGTTAAAAGATAAACAACTTTTGTAAACTGATGCGGATTAAATGCCGCTTTTTTATCCAAACTAAGGATTAGTTGTGTGGTAGCAACAAAATAATAGTGGCTCAAAAGAGCATTAAGGTTGGCTAGTAAATCAGACTGTTTGGCTAAAATCGCTTTAAAGTCCTGCATAAAAGTTGCCGTAAACGTTTCTGAAAACACTTTATATTTAGCTTTAATTTCAGTGGTGTTTTTTTCTTGTTCTTTTGATACAGTACCGACTAAGTTAGAAAAAATATTTTTGGCATCCTCTAGCTGTAATAGTAGCTCATCTAACTCGGTGCGGTGACTTCTAACAAAGACATCATATAAAAAATGAGCAATTTCTTTTTCACCTTTTTTTGTATTATCAGTAGATAATGGTATATTCGTAATGTTTGTTAGATCACCTGTTTTATTTTGCTGATTTAACGCTGTTTTCAAATACATTTTTACGTTTTCTTTATCTGCTGCGGTTCCAAATGTAATTTTAGCTAAGGTTCCTGCAATAATTTCTTCCATTTTAGTTTCATCTGGTGTGCTAATACGCAGAATTAAGCGGATAAACTCGGCAGTTATCCGACTAAAATCATTCGTGAATTTAACCCGTTCTGGTTCACGTGTAATAAAAGGGAGTACAGCCTGACGCGTATGCTTGTAGGTTTTACCCTCTTTTGAAAGCAGCTCTGTTTTCAGTGTATGATTCATCGTTTGTACTCCTTCGCTGTCATTTGTGTGGCATTTTTATCCGTTGCAAAGAGGGCTTTTTGTTCATTCATTTCAACAAGATACCCCGTTTCTTTATTTAAAATAAAGACATTGTGCGTTAATGGATAATTATCTATCATTTGATGAATAAAATCGGTGTATTTTGTCATTTTATTCAAGGCTTGACGATTAGGACGATACCCAGTTACAACTTGACTTAAAAAATCATACAAGGCGTAATCAATTTCGAGCGATTGCCTATTTTCATTTTCTTTATAGCCGTAGTCAATTTTGATGGTTGTACTGAAATTAGTTATCTCTGTTTCATTCGAAAACGCTCCAAATAGATGCAAATCTTTCACCTCAAACTGACTCATATCAAAACCGATTGCAAACTTAGCTTTTTGACGGTAATCAAACACCAGTTGCCCAAACCCTTCACTGTAGAGAGTTGTTTGGACATTGTTTATCAAAGTAACTAATTCATTTGCTACATCACCCTTGCCTGTAAGGCAGCCATATAACATTGTAATGAATCGTTTAAACGATGTTTCTGTCGGTCTTTGTTTGCTTAATGACACACTGCGAATCAAAAAACCAAGCGATTGACTAATATTTTCTTTTATTTTGGCTTCATTTTTCCAGAAGCAGTCAATCATTTGATCGTTTTCAATGTAACGGGCAATCATTTCATCAAAGTTAGTGTCGACCATGAAATTTTTTAAGACTTGGTCGTATTCAAGTGTGCGTTGCTTGGCTGGATCAAGATTATATAAAGCGTCTAATAGCTTCGTTTTTCCTGTTTGATTAAAGATAAGTTGCGGGAAACAATCATCGATTGTTGGCTCAGCCTGAGATGTATCAGGAATGACGATGCCGTTGATAAAATCCAAAAAGGAACGCACTGATAAAATCAATTTCCCTTTAAATATCGCTTCAAGTAATACATCAATGACATTACGCTGAATCGTTTTATCCATTAATAATTGGTAGTTACGATGCGCTATTTCTTTAATACCATTATTTTTATCACGCAGCCAAGCTTGGTAGAGCAGATTGTCATCTGTTGGCTGTGTAATTTTAACGAGTAATTGCTCAAAAAAGGTTGATGTTAACTTGCCTTCTTTGATTGTATATAATTGATGTTCCAATAAATTCACAATATGAAGGTGTTGATGTGATTTTATACCACCGATCTTTTGATCATTAAAGAGATTACTCTCATGAATGAATTGACAAAGGGTCGCGTATTCAGCCATCACCTCTTCATCTGAAATTAATTTGTGAAGGACACCCATATTAATTGCGATTAACAAATGTTGTGGCTCTGCATGCGATAGTGTAGGATTATCTTTAAAATCTGCGAGTAATTTTTTCAATGTATCTAACGCGGTTTCTTGTGGTGAGAACGACTCTGTTGCATCATTATGGACACGAACATTTTTGAGTAATTCTGGATGAACCGATTTGAGATACGATAATAAGTGAGACTTTCCGTCACCAACATTCCCACATAAAAAGACGACCTGCGGTTTAAGTTGTTGTTGAACATGTTGCAACCGCTCAATCAGTTCAGTTTCAACTGGTCGCTTTACATGGTAATAGTTTTTGTCAGCAGAAAGGCCGCTGTTTCCGTCAATGACTGCCTCCTGTGAAGATATCTTAAGCGATGTAAACGCTTCAATAAAGTGGGAGCGTTTTTGAATGTGTTTCATGTTATAGCCTCCTGTATTTTATTGCCTCATGTTGTTTTTCTTGTCTAATTATTCAATTAATTATGTATCTAAAAAACAGAAAAAATCTTCAACTTAACTATCTTTTAACGATGTGGTAGCATGATATATTATACCAAAAGAAACATACTACTTACTATGTTTCTTGCATAAATTATCGGTAATTTTAAAAAAGAGAAAATTCGATTCATTATATAACATTTAAATAAACTCATCATAAAAAAATCTCAATAAAAGAACAAACCACTCTCGGTTTGTCCTCTTCATCTCACTCCGGATATATAATCACTTTACCTACTATTTCTTTGTCACTTACAATTCGTTCAAACATTGCTGGTAAATCGCTCAAGCCAATTCGATGCGTAATCAGAGGCGCCACTTTGAGCTGCTGTCGATTTAAAAAGTGAATACTCGTGTGATACGCTTGACCGGGAAATGGCGCTGACATACTATGCCAAGACCCCTTAATCGTCAGTTCATGTCGCATGATTTTTTCAAAGAAGCTACGATGTAAGGTGACATCGGCATAGGGAATACCAAGTAGCAACAGCTCGCCACCGCGCTTTGCATAGGCAAAGGCTTGCTCTGTCGCAACGGGTGAGCCACTCGCCTCAATCACGAGGTCGACGCCTGCTGTGTTTGTTTGCTGCTGGAAAGCGGCTAAGGTGGTCGTTGCTTCTTGGCTTTGATACGTTTGATGAGCCCCAACTGTCGTCGCCAGTTGTAATTTCATTTGATCAATATCAAAGGCATGAATCATTTTCGCGCCAAAGATGCGAGCCCATTGGATGGCAAGCAAACCAATCGTGCCACAACCAATCACTGCGACGGTACTCCCAGGGCGCAGTTCCGTTTTAAGTAGACCATGCAATACAACCGCCGTCGGTTCGACAAAAGCGAGTTCATCAAACGGCATCGTTTGCGGAATCGGAATCAGCATTTTTTGAGGCACACAAACATAGTCGGCAAACACGCCGGGTAATTGCGCTCCGAGCACAAGCATTTGGTCACATTGCGAGTACTGGCCACGTAAACATGCTTGACACGTTTGACACGGTTGACTGGGACATATGGCCACATGGTCCCCCACTTCAATTGCTGTGACATTCGTCCCCCTTGCAACGACAACGCCTCCGCCTTCATGACCAAATGTAATACCAGCCTGATGGGGGCCAAGTTTGGCATAACGCGACACATCTGAACCACAAATACCCGCTGCTTTAATTCTTACGATGACATCATCAACGGTTTCAATCGTCGGCATTGGCACTGTTTCAAGTCTAACCGTTCGTTGTTGATAAAAGCGCAGTGCTTTCATGTAACCACCCTTCCTGCTGTGCTAACGTCTCATTCGATGCCAACAGTATCTTTAAACCCTTACCCTTCATTGCTGTGTCAAAGGCGGTTTCCCACTCAGCTAACGAATAAACAGTACTAATGAGTGGGGCGAGTTGAATGACGTGCTCTCGATATAGCCTCAATGCCGTTTGCCAAGCGCTTGGTTTTTGTGAACGACTGCCACAATACTGCAATTCGCGTTGCAGGATAAGATAAGCATTGATCGGCTCACACACAGTCGGAAATAATCCCACCTGAATCACACGTCCTTGTTTGGCAACAAGTGGGAGCGCTTCATTGAGGGCAACGCTCGCGCCGCTGCATTCGAACAATTGTGTCACGCCTTGACCGTTCGTACATTGATTAACGATCGCTGCGAGTGATTGCTTATCTGTCATTACCGTTGTTCGAATCCCACATGCATGCGCGCACCGTAAACGGTGGGTATCACGTGCAAGTCCACTCAAAATAACGGTTGCGCCTTGTGAGCGAATCACCTGAGCCATCAGCAAGCCAATTGGGCCTGGACCGGTCACTAAAATCACCTCTCCTGCTGTAATTGTTGTACATTCAAGCGCGGCATGTACACAACACGCGAGTGGTTCGAGCAGCGCCCCCTCTGCTAAGGTCATCTGCGGTGGTAGGTGATGACAGCTTGCTTCACGGCTCACGACAAACATCGCCATACTGCCATTAACTTGTGTGCCAATTCCCCGACGTTCATCACATAGATTATAAGCCTGTTTCATACAGGCTTCACAACGTCTGCATGTGGCATAGGTCGTTTCACTCGTCACACGGTCACCAATGCTAAATCGCGTCACTGCAGACCCAACTGCTGCTACAACACCGGAAAATTCATGTCCAAGAATGATTGGAACTGTGCTATTGGGATAGTGACCTTGCAACGTTTTCACATCTGACCCGCAAATACCGGAATATGCTACTGCTATTTTAAGCTCATCAGGCTGAATTTCCGGTTCTGTTAGTTCAACTAACTTTAGGTGCCCATTACCTGACCTTTGTTTCTGTAACGCCTTCATCACTTCACACTCCTTTAGTAAAAGTTATTGAAAGATGCTATGATACCCCTCTGATAATTTCAAAATCAACCAATTGAGTAAGTTGCCCCCCATATCAAGCGAAGAAACTTCGGTAGCACCTGCCGGAAATTCATATATTCCTTGCATCATTTCAGTATGAACTGTCCCAAAATTGGTCGCCATCAACAACGCTGCCATAATGACGACAGCACCTGCCAAGACGGAATGAATGATGTTCCCTTTACGTGAGGCCACAATGAAAGCCACATAAAATGGAATCGTTGCTAAGTCACCAAATGGCAGGACTCGATTTCCTGGTAAAAACACGGCCAATAAGAGCGTGATAGGCACCAATATTAAACCGGTGGCAATGTTGGCAGGATGCCCAATTGCTAACGCGGCATCTAATCCAAGGTAAATATCACGCCCTTTAAAGCGGTCTCGTAAATAATCACGAGCTGCCGTCGAAATTGGAATCAAACCTTCCATTAAGATTTTTACCATTCGTGGCATTAATAGCATGACTGCTCCCATTGAAATTCCGAGCTTAAAAACATTGCCGATATCATAACCTGCTAAAAAACCAATCACAATCCCTAATAATAATCCCATAATCATCGGTTCGCCAAAAATACCGAATCGTTTTTGAATCGTTTCCGGGTCTGCTGTCACTTTTTTCAAACCAGGGATTTTAGCAATTAGCCACCCCGCTGGAATGCCAATGATGGCAAACGCAACGGTTGAACCTGTTGGTAATGAAATTCCTTGCAAGCCATAAAAACGTTGCACCATTGGCGCGGTTTTATCCGCAATATATAAGGTGATGACTTGAAAAAGAATCGCACACCCGATCGAAAACCACCAATTGCCGGTAATGAGATAGCCTGTGGCCCCTGCTGATATAAAATGCCAATAATTCCAAATGTCGATGTCTAATGTTTTTGTTGCCTTCACCATTAATAATAACACGTTCACTCCTAATAAAATCGGTAATAATATCGCCGCAACTGGTGAAGCAAATGAAGCAGCCGCAGCTGATGGCCACCCTGTATCGATAATTGTTAAATGTAAATCAAACCGCTTCACCATTGCTTGCGCCGCGGGGCCAATGTTACCTGTTAACACCGAAATCACTAAATTAATCCCAACAAAACCAATCCCAATTGTAATTGCAGCTGCAAAGGCTTCTGCTAGTTTGACACGAAAGGCAACCGCAATTAGAAAGATAGCTAACGGTAAAATCACTGTGGGTCCTAAATCCAGCACATATTGTACACCAGCTAATAACGTTTGCATGCCCTCACTCCTCCTTAAATTAATGCATCAATAATTTGTTGGTCGAGTTGTTCCATCTGAATACCTGTAATATAGGCTGTGGCAATAATAGTTGGCAGGTGATAACTTGTTGGCAAGATCGTTGTCGATACAATGACATCCGCCTGTGTTTGCTTCGCCTTAACTTCCATTATTTTACATTGGATAACTTCTGCTTGAATCCGTTCGCGTTTTAGCAACTCCTCTATTTTTTGACAAACAACCGTCGATGTTGCAATGCCTGCACCACAGGCCACTAGAATTTTCTTCATAACTCCGCCTCCTCTTTCGTTAAGATTGCGAATAGTTCGCTCGCATCTGTCGCATGTAATAGCTGTTCAACCCGCGTTTCACTTCGACAAATAGCCATCACCGCTTTTAAACTGGCTAATTGCGCTGTCGTTGTCGTCAATCCTAATACAAAAACAATTTGAACAGCGACCCCATTCACACCATCCATCGCATGAAAAAACACTGGTTTCCGCAAGGTCATCACACTAATAAACGGTTGTTTCACATGGTTGAAATCAGTATGCGGAATCGCGATGCCACAATGAGGTAACGCTAAACCTGTTGGGTAGCTTAATTCCCGCGTTTGTAGGGCATTAAAATAACTTGCCTTCGTATATCCGAGTTGCTGGGCCTTTTTACAAATGGTTTTGAAGATCGTCTCAACACTATCCTCTTGCTGTTGTACATAGAGCAGTTTAGTTTCAATCATATCTTTCAAACTCATTGCTTGCACCTCTTTGTCTTTTTAGTTCTTACCTCAAGTATAAAAGTGCTTTTTGAGCATAGCTACACCTTTTCATCACAGTTTTTAACAGACGTATTGATTTCAGTGTGATGAAAGTAAAAAAGCACCTCCAATATGGAGGTGTCAGATTGTTGACAACGTCGAATTAAACTACTTTTCCTTTCAAATTATATGACAGTGACTTTGTCTACGAAATGAGTAGGCTTAATAGAAATGCGGTTATCTCCTCTAGTTACATCAGCTAAATCCTATGATTTTTCATGGGAAAGTTGCGACGGGAAATAGTCGAGACGTTATTTTCTCCAATCACTGCAGTTTAGAACGGCTTTAAATTACTTTCGTTCTAGGAAAAACGCGCCTTCGAGGTGAGTATACAGATGGCACTCAACTTCGAGAAGGCGAGGCATTGACGACCTAGAACAGCGTTTATCTTCAGTCTCTCACCTCCAATAAGGAGGTGTGAAGGCTATCGTTTTGATTCAGATTTCATTGAGTAGTCGTTGATACGCTTTCCCAGCTGAATTTTCATTAGCACAGGCTTTTAACAAGGTTTTGTTCTCTGCTAATTCCACAAGACACTTAAGCGGTTCAAGTTGTTTAAAGGCATCATCGCTCACAATTAGCACGAGACAATGCACCAATCCGAGCTCGGTTTTAATCCCTTCTTTAATAAATAGTAAGCTAAAACCAACACCATTAACACCATGATGTGAAGACTCATGTGGAAGCGCAATTGTTTCCCTTAAAAAGATACTCACATGCATACGAGGGTATCGTTGCAGCATTGCCTCAAGATAACGTGGTTTGATAATATTTCCTTTTAAAAGCGGTGTGGCAGCTTGTATCATCGCCTCCCTCCAGCTAGCATAACTTGTATGTTGCACGTGCTTTCTCGGTAATAAAGCTAACAGTTTTTGATAGGGATGTATGCTGCAATTGCTGACAAACTTATGGTCTAATGCTGCTTTTTTTTCGAAACCATCCTGCAAAACAGTACTCCGAAGTTGGTTTAACGCCTCATCACTAGGTATTGTTTCGATAAAATAATAGGGCTGATTTATTTGTAGTGGTATTACCGAAAATATCAAATCAACGACTGGGGCGTTATCGTAAAAAGTACGTTTACTCATTGCTTTTAAAAAAGAGAATTCCGGAAAAAAAGCAATCAAACGAATACGTAATAGTTGTGCAATACTCTCTCCACTCGTACAAACAACGACCGCTTGTTTTTGCAACTTTATAGCATGCTGACACTCAATTAAATGAGTTGCCAAAAAAATAGTCAAGTAAATAACTTCATGTTCAGGGATCGTACGACCAACTAATTTCTCGAGAGGTAACAGCGCATTTTTTACGTACTGATTAAGCGTTTTATATTTTAATGGGAGGTTATCAACAGAGACCGTTTTTAATGTTAAACCATACATGATACGATAATAGGCTGGTTCAAAATGACGGGAGAGTTTTTGTAACAACTGTTCTTTTTTAGGGAGAAGGTAAACCGCTGTTGATTCAAAGCTTAATAAAAAGGCGTTTAAAGCAGTCGTTAACGCTTCTTTTTGTGACGGCGGAGGCGATGGACGGGCTTTGCCAAGTGCTAAAAATTGGAGTGTAAAATACAGCCGATCATTTTCAGAAAACAGCTCATTTTTATCAATGACCGTTGTCACTATCCGATATTCAATCGTATCTGCTAACGCAGTAAGCTTTATTAACGAATAACGATCTAGCTGATTCTGACTGTTTATACGTCGTAACAGCGTAATCAAAAAAAAGGCTAATACATGTGACTGACGTTCAATATAACGTACTCTCAGAGCCGCTTCTATTTTTTTAATTTTATCTTTTGCCGCAATGACCTCTTCATCCTTAACATCAAGATAGTAGCGTAGCACTTGACTCATTGAGCGTTCGTCCATGATGCGATCCAATGCTTCAAAGAGAAGCGAACGAATCTGCCATTCATCACCGGTTAAAAGATAACCTTTTTTACGTGAATACTTAATCCTTATCCCCTTTTTTTCAAGTAGCTTATTCGTTTCTTTTAAATCTTTTAATACCGTATTTTTACTAACCTGTAATTGTAACGCTAGGCTCAGCAACGATAGTTCTTCTACTAAAGTGGCCACCATCAAAATGAGCAACTGTTGTCGTTCTGCCTCGGATGGCACATACGTAACAATAAGCGAAATAAGCCCACACAATTGTTCTTCGTGTGGACTTATCACTTCGATGCATTTTTTATCAATCTTAATTACGCCTAATTGATAGCTGGCTAAAAAGTCATTTCCTTTAGCAATTGTATACCGTAACTGACTTTCACTAACACTGAATTGTTGGTAAATTGATGTCACTCGCGAGCGTCTGTTTTTAATGATATAGAGCAATACCTTACTTGTTCGACTGTCTAATATCATCGATTTCGCCTCCCTATACATATAGGTTAGCAAGATCGTTTGAGATCGTAAAGTGATTACCTCTCGCAGTTTTCTGCCGACATTTCTAATCAGGAGCGTTTACTATTTTTTTGATTTTGAGGAAGCTTTTTATAGTAAATCCTTACTTTTCATTTTATTCAATTCACTTTTGATTTTATCGTTGTATTTTTTTCGACCAGATCTCGCTTCTTCGGTAAAAAGAATTGCGGCAACAATTAGAAAGACAATGTACATAATCCAATTTAATTCTCCCATATATAGCCCAATGGTCACCATCACAAAGAAAATAGCTGGTATAATAAAACTCATAAACAGATGTCGGTTCATTGATAATAAATATTGCGCTGCAAACATTGCTGCTAAAATTACCAAGCGTATAAACTCATTCATTTTTATTACCTTCTTCCTTGTTATAAATGCGAATGATTTCTTGCGCATCCTCAATCGCTATTTTTTCATCAATTGTTAATTCTCTAATATATCGAATAAGCGAAGAATTTTCTTTTTTATCACTTAATTTAACTTTTTCTATTAAGCGATCTAACCTAATTCTAACTGTCGGGTAAGAAACCTCATAGGTTTTTGCCATTTCCTTTAAGGAACCTGATGCTACAATAAAATTTTTCATAAAAACAATATCTTCATTGCTCAGTTCTTTTAGCCAATCTGTTTCAGACATTTCCCCACTGCCCCTCTCTAAATAAGAGGCTAACACATAAATAATATCAACAAAACATTGACATTGTTTATTTAATGTTCAATTTAGTTAATACATTTCTCTTTATGCTGTTGACCACAACATTACTTATTTAATAGATCAGAAAGCAGCTCTATGCATGTTAAAACAATCATTTTTCTAACTTGTTATATTTTTTGTATTACCATTGCAAGTGAGTATTTATTTAACATACCCGTGAAAAATCGGCAACGATTCTATCTCTATCTATTCAGTTACTTTGTTTCATCATTACTTATACGCTAATTGAAGCTTGTTATCATCGATTTACAAAGAAGAAACGTACGTTGAATCTTTTTCTATCCTGCACTAAAAAACCAACACAAGTAATGATTGTGTTGGTTTTCTTAAACTGTATCTAACAATATTAATTTTTAGAATTAACTCTCGAATTGAACACCCTAAACTTCTCCACTAATATAATGATAGAGTCCATGATCAATCTCATTATCAAGTATTAATTGCATTTCAACAATTGGTTTACCATTTCTTATCACTTCACGGGCACTCGTTTCATTTACTGTAGCAGTTCCTAAGTAATAAGAATCTGCTCCTTCGCCGTCACTTTTCTTCACAAAAACATGTAGCGTTAAGGCCGTCCTATTCGATGATGTAATCGTTATGACTTCTTCTGAACTAAGTGTTCTTGGTGAGCGTGTATACCATTTAATAACTTTTTGACTTAAAAACTCATCTTCATAAGCAATACTTGCATCAATGTCCGCACTTTTATGATAGGTGAAAAAAATTGGACATGTATCAAATTTAGTTTTATATCCATATACAGTACTCGACTCATCTTTCTCCCAGTTTAAAATACGGCAGGCATCTTTACGAGAGTATTTCCTACCTATTGTTAGAAATTTATCAATATCATATTGTTTGCTTTTTAAAAATCCTGCAGTAATCACATCTTGCATCGCTTGCTTAAATTCATCATTTTCTATTGATTTTTCAATCTGGCTATTTAGTCGATAATTTCTATTTTCTAAAATTACAATTGGTGCTTCTCCATAAGCCTTTCTATGACTTTCGACAAAAAAGGTTAAATTAAGTACATTTTCAACAGACTTGATTGTTGCTGCTGTTGTGATCAATCCTAATTTTCTCATCTCATCTAAAATTGAATGCTTAGCAACTGGCCTTTGTAATAGACTATTTAAGATTAAAAGTTCATGGCGACGTTTACCGTTCAATAACTCGATCGAGATAAATTGTATTACCTTAAGTTGATAGTCACTCAGTGAACTTGTATCTTCCTTAATCGCATTTAAAAAAGCAGGATACGTTTTTTTTGCTTTTATAATAACTTCTGGGTCTATTGAGTCATTCATTATAAAATCCGTTAACTTTGGTTGATATCCTAAACGTTGCTTAAGACCAAAATAGGCCTCTTTTAATGCAACCATCGAATTTAGTTTCACTTGATTTATTGATGAAAAAATACGTTGTTTAGCAATTTCTTCAAAATTAATTGTCGATAAACCTGACATGTAATTGAGTTGAGACATTTTATGCCGGATATTATCCTTATTTTTTGACGTATCTCCTGTTAAAGCAATAGGAATCAAATAGTTATTTTTATAATTCCCAATAAAATCAATGATAGTCACGTACTCCTTATCATTGCTTTTTCTTAATCCTCGTCCTAATTGTTGTACAAAAATAATACTTGATTGTGTTTGGCGTAGCATTACGACCTGATTAACACTTGGTATATCAATACCTTCGTTGAAAATATCAACGGTTACTATATATTTAATCGTACCTTGCTCTAATTGATCGACTGCAGCTTCTCGTTCAGCAATTGAGTTACTTCCTGTTAAAGCAACTGTCTCATAACCACGGTGACATAGTTCGACAGCTAACTCATTGGCCTCTTCTTTGCGACTACAAAAAATAAGACCTCGTAATGTTTTACCAGAATAACCATAATATTCTACTTTTTCTATCAGATGAGACACTCGTTCTTTAGAAACCAATTTGTCTAAATTAGTATGATCATCGATGGTTTCTCCATTTCTTTCATAGTCAGTCACACCAAAATACTGGAAGGGACAAAGCATCTCTGCTTCCATTGCTCCTTGCAGCCTTATTTCATAAGCCACATTATAATCAAAAAGTTCAAATATATTAAAGGCATCAGTTCGTTCTGGGGTTGCCGTCATACCTAATAAGAAATCAGGTGTGAAATAATCCACGACTCGCTGATACGAATGGCCTCCCACTTTATGACTCTCGTCAATCAATATGTAATTAAAAGCTTTTTTATTGAACGAATTTAGACGTTCTTCTTTAGCTAAGCTTTGGATTGTTGCAAAAACATATTTAGATGCTCTATTATAAGTCTTACTTGTTAAAAGAGTATAGTCATCATTTTTACCACCTAATATCTTTTTGAAATCAGTCATTGCCTTTTGCAAAATCTGTTCACGATGGACGATGAATAGCATGCGTTCAGGATTATATGCCTTAACATCAAAGGCTGATAAAAATGTTTTCCCGGTACCAGTAGCGGAAATAATTAACCCTCGACGTGCTCCGGTACTTCGTAAATCAGCCAAACAAGTTAATGCCTCTTTTTGCATTGTATTCGGTGTTATTTCAATTGTGTCAGAATTTTTTTGCTGTACACGTTTCGCTTGTATAATTGTCTCGAAAACAGTTGTATAATTTTTAATCCATTCTGATGTTAGCTCAAACGATTTTTGCCATTGGTCATCGACAGCCGCTAATACTTGATTAACAATATCACCATTCTCTAATGATGTTAACTGAATGTTCCATTCATAGTTTTTTTGTAGCGCATTCAGCGTCAAATTTGAACTGCCAATCGTAATCGAATAATAATCTTTTTGTTTAAATACATAGCCTTTAGCATGAAAGCCTTCTTCTGGAAAAATACGAACATCGAGATTCTTTATTTTTAATAATTCCGAAAAAACTTTAGGATTATTGAAACCTAGATAATCAGATGTTATCAATCTTCCACGGATACCTTTTGCCTTTAAATCGATAAAATGACTTTTAAGTGCAGCTAAACCTGCCTCGGTCACAAATGCAACTGAAATCACAAACGATTCACAGGTCTCGAGCTGAACTTTTAAATGTTCTAATACATTCTCGTTAGCTGCATTCGTCAATAGCTTCGGAGAAAAACGTCCTGAATTACCACTTTGACGATTTATAAACCCTGTGTTTAATCCTTGTTGTAAATCACTTAAAATATTAATAAGAGCGCCTCCTAATTAAATGTCAGTGTTGCTATATTGGTCTCACTAATTATTTTCACTGCTGGAATATCTGCCGGCGCCCACTGCAGTTCGTCCATTTCCAGGGGGTGCAACCATTTGATTTGTATGTGCTCTGTTAAAAGCGGTGTACCTGTTTTAATTTTCGCAAAATAGGTTGCTAAATGAACGGTGCCAAATTCATATTCATAGGTTGTAGTAGTAATATGTTCACCAATTACTACTTCACAATGCATTTCTTCTTTAATTTCACGAGTCAAAGCTTGCTCATTTGTTTCACCATTTTCTATCTTTCCGCCAGGAAATTCCCACATACGAGCCAGTGTTTTTGTTTCACCACGCTGTGCGCATAACACTTTACCGTCGTTAATTATGACCGCACCTACAACATATATGTTTTTTTTCATGAAATCCTCCATTAATTGTCTTATAGTTAATTATACGCTAGAATCCCTTTAATATTCATCTGATTTTAGATGATTTTATTACAGAATCTTCAATAGATAAAAACGAACAATCATCAGTTGCACCTTTAATACACAATTATGCTGACTATCACTCCCATACATCATCCAATTCCTCCAACAACGCTCGTTTCTTGGGATAAGTTTCCCGCAAATTAGCCACAACAACTGCGGCTGTCTGTTTCCCATCACAATCGAGACTTGCTAAGTGTCGCAGTTGCTGACATAATCTCCGGTATTGCCGGCGATTCTCACATTCTTTAGCCGCATGCATTAAGTAGGCAGTGTACAATCGATAAACTGCTTCAGGGTCATGCGCAAGCAGCACTTCTGCATAGGTTGTGATTTCAGTTAAGTCTCGTGAAATATTGATACTTAAATGGTGCCACTTTTGATTGTTTGCAAACAGTTCATTGGCTTGCTGCACCCAGTAGCTCTTGCTCAGCTGATTGAAGGCTGCCTCACGTTCTTTCTCATAACCTAAACGTTCAAGTAAAGCGAAATACTCGTCACTAAAAACGAGCGTATCTAATTGAAACAGCGCCCGAAATTCAATCACTGCTAATTCGGGTTGTTGCGAGTCGAGATAAAGCAGGCACAATTTAAACTGCCACGTACTTTGCTCACCAATTTGTTGGGTGATAGCTGCTCGACAAAGCGCAATGGCACGCTCTCGATGCCCTGCAGCCAACGCCTCGTCATAAGCCATCAACACATCTTCGACTGTTTCTTCCGTGGATAGTTCAATCGTTCGTTTATCTGGAATTCCTGCTAAATCGTTACAAAACTGATGATGCCAGTCAGTCACATATGGTTGTTGATGTCATTCTGCCAATGCCGCAGACGCTGCGATTAAGGCTGCTTTATTTTTCGTTGTAATCAAGGGTTGCACGATTCCTAACAATGGATACAAAAATTCGACAAAATCGTGATAGACCTCAAGTTGAAGTTCCTCCCCAACCAATTCGGTAATGTTGCCTGCAATATCACAACCAACTTCATCACTTATCACCAGCAGGTCTACGATTAAATCAAGTGTCGCTAGCGACGACTCGAATAACTCCATTAAGTAGCCTGAACTGCTATCGGCATAGGCCGTATTGTCACGGCTGTGCGTAACACGTAGAGTGTCTCACGAACTGATGCTGTTAGTACAAAGCGATCATTCAGACAATTTGTATAGACTTCTTCTAAAAGATCCTCTAGTCTGCGGCAGACTGCATTACAGTTCTTATAATCAATAAAGCCCTCACTCGTATGGCTCTTCAGAATGTTTGCAATCTTCGTTTCGAAGTCTGTCATTGATATCCACTCCCTTCACTCGGTTAGTCGCTTGGCGAATGCCTCCTATTAAAAGTTATAACGCACTTTGCCATCCTCAATCACTATCACGCTTTCGCCTGTTTGATTCACTAAAACTGTCGTTACATCCTGATGTGTTTCACTAATTTGGCGCAAATACGGTGCAATTGTATCGCTCAAATAACCGTTCTTATCCTGTGACGCTTGCTCTGTTTGAATACGATCATTTGCTGCGGTCGTTAACGGTGTCACCAACAATTGTTTGCCTGTATAACTGGCACCGAGGTCGGTTGCTTGTAAAATGCCGCTATTAATCCTATTAATCGCCTCTGCTGAGAGTGTATTATTCGTTGCGGCGGTTTCACTTTCAGCCGCTCGTTTCAGTTTATTCAGATCATCAACTAAGCCTTGTGCATCGGCTTCTTTTTGGGCCACCACTTTTTCTAACTCCTGTGTTGCTGTTGGTGGTTGTGTTTGCCAATACCAGATTGTACCTCCCACACCACAGATGGCAATGATTGCCACGATTATCAGTTGTTTTACGCCACTCATATGGGCCCTCCTTTAAGACTATTCTCTCTTTTATTTTAACTGAAATGGCGTTAAAGTAACAGCTAATCCATCTTTCAGTCAGGTTTGTTTGCTTATAGTTGGGGAATATGCTAAATTTCAAAGGAAGAGAACTTTTTCTCACCGAAAGGAGTCTTACAATGAAAGCCTCACGCATCATTGCGATTGAAAAATACATACATACGCATGGTTCAGTCTCATTAGATGAATTATGTGATGTTTTTAAGGTTTCGAAGAATACCATTCGTCGGGACGTCGATATTATTTTAAAAAAAGGTACCATTACTAAGGTCTATGGTGGCGTGCAAGCACTTGAGACAAACCCTCTTAAACCCTATACTGAGCGTGATGTCGTCGCAGCTGCTGACAAGGATAAAATCGCTGCCCTGGCGGCACAACATATCGAACCAGGTGACTTCGTCTATATCGATTCAGGTACAACAACGCGCCATCTGATTGACTATCTTGACGCAGATATTGCCTGCACGGTGCTCACGAATAACCTCGATATTATGAATGCCTGTGCCGATCGGAGCAACATTACCTTGCACACGATTGGCAACACTTTTAAGCAGGCGACGCGTTCTTTCGTCGGCATCAATCTTGGTGACACAATTCAGCATTATAATATTACAAAGGCGTTTATGGCTGCCACAGCCGTTTCACTCACTGCTGGTGTAACGAATAGCGATTTGCTCGAATACGACATCAAGAAAAACATTGTCGCTGTCGCAAATGAGGTCCTTTTACTAGCGGATGCGACTAAATTCGATAAGGCGACCTTGCTAACCTATGCGCCACTGAGCGCTATCGATACGGTGATTACCTCTGCCTCTATTCCACGCAGCTACCTCGCTTATTTTGAAGCACAATCAATTGCGGTGGAACAGGTACAAGACTAATAAAAGCCAGACGACCACAGTGAATGGTTGACTGGCTTTTATTTTCAATAAAGCAATCACTACTTCCGAACTACCTTCTGATACAATAAAAAAACAATACGCATTGAGCTCAATTACGAACTAATACATCACTATAACAGGAATTAAAATGATTAAATCATATATGATATGGGCACATATACCGCCCCAGAGACTATTAGTCATTCTCCAAGCGTATGTGAATGGCAATCGACCTATTCCAATAACAAATAGACACTGCCATAAGTCCCCATCATAAGTTGAACAATGCAGCAGACCAAATATAACCGAACCGACTAACACAGCAATGTACCATGCCCTTTTTTCCGTTAGTTTCTTTCCAAATAACCGATAGATTAAGAAGGTCATACTGGCTGTAATAACTTCTTCACCTGCAACAGAAATTGATATTACGACTAACAGTACTATCGATACAATGAAATCAGCCTGCTCAAAATCTTTAATTATTGGATTATCTGTTCCCGATGATACCCCTAACCAATCTCCCAGATAGAGAAACAGAAAAGATATCAAAAATCCGGCCACGATAGCTAATGTAATGTGAACATAGTAGTGACCTTCCATCTTCCGAAAAAAAGCTTGTGTGGTACTAGTTCCAAACGACAGCCATAAACAAATAAGTCCTGCCCCTAAAAAAGAAAGCCATGACAAATCTTCACCGTACAGCTCACCATAAATTCCCAGTCCTAAAATAGGCACTATCACTAATAGTGTCCAATAATTAAACTTATTATTATTCAAAATAGCGTTTAGCATCTGATGTTCCCTCCATCTATCTTCTATTTCAATACATTACCTAGTAGCTAATGTAGCTAGTTAGCCCTTTTATTAGATCCTTTTCCTCGTCACTAATTATAATTAGATAAAATATAAAATCCCCCGAAAAATTCTTCGGAGGATTTTATATTTGTTCAAGAAGAATTTTTTTATACGTCCTTATTTGTTAAAAACTTCTTTTCTTCTTACGATAATCAAGGTTGTCAATACTAACAAAATCATCCCTATTCCTAATTCATTGTTCTCAGCTTTATCACCAGTTTTCGGTAAGATGGTTATTTTCTTAGAAACTGATGGTTTTTCTGGAACAGTAATATTAGGCTTGTTCGGTGGAGTGTTTGGAACTTCTATTTCAGGAACGTTAATATCGGTGGTTGGTTTTTCTGGTACAAGTGGCACATCTGGCTCACCTGGTGTTGGCGGTGGCACATTGCCATCGACTGTTGCCACGTTGACAACCTTGCCTTTAGCTTCCGCACTTACTTTCACTTTGAAACTGATAAAGAGGCTTTCGCCACCTTTGAGTGACCCGAGGTCACCTGTCGCTAGTTTTTGACCGGTAACCACATCATCTGTTAACGCTTTTTCTTTACCATCAACTCCGGTTACTTTCAGGCTGCCTGGTTGATACACGAGTCCTGCTGGAATCGCATCGCCAATTTCCACCTTGTTAATAATCGTCGTTGGCGCTGATGTGTTCGTTGCCTTAATTTGATAGCTAATGACCGCGCCAACTTTAACGGCTTTGTGATCAATCGCATCATTGCTGGCATTGAAGACGTTTTTCTCAGCTTTTAATTTACCTGCTGTCGGCACCACCACTGTCGGTACGCTTGGGATATCTGGTACAGGTGGGTTATCATCGGGATCTTTTGGTGTTGCCACCGCTTTATTGACAACTGTCGTATTTAAGGCTTCTTCTTTTACTTTCACCTTAAAGGCAATCACTGCGGTTGCTGTTTCGTTTGTTAAACGGAGCTCTTTCACCGTCAACGTTTGTTCGTTCCAAATTCCTTTGTCGGCGACTGCTTTGCCGTCAATGGTCGTACTGTTTGGTACATAGCTCACATGATTCGGTAATTTATCTACCACTTGACCAACCCATGGGCCACTTCCAGCCTCATGCGTCAGTTTAATACTGTAGTTGAGTGTATCACCGACGTGCGCTGTTGCTTTTGTTTTGTTGTTAACTAACTTCTCACCGCTCACTTGACCTGGTGGAACGTTAATATCAGTGGTTGGTTTTTCTGGCACAAGTGGCACATCTGGCTCACCTGGTGTTGGCGGTGGCACATTGCCATCGACTGTTGCCACGTTGACAACCTTGCCTTTAGCTTCCGCACTTACTTTCACTTTGAAACTGATGAAGAGGCTTTCGCCACCTTTGAGTGACCCGAGGTCACCTGTCGCTAGTTTTTGACCGGTAACCGCATCATCTGCTAACGCTTTTTCTTTGCCATCAACTCCGGTTACTTTCAGGCTGCCTGGTTGATACACGAGTCCTGCTGGAATCGCATCGCCAATTTTCACCTTGTTAATAATCGTCGTTGGCGCTGATGTGTTCGTTGCCTTAATTTGATAGCTAATGACCGCGCCAACTTTAACGGCTTTGTGATCAATCGCATCATTGCTGGCATTGAAGACGTTTTTCTCAGCTTTTAATTTACCTGCTGTCGGCACCACCACTGTCGGTACGCTTGGGATATCTGGTACAGGTGGGTTATCATCGGGATCTTTTGGTGTTGCCACCGCTTTATTGACAACTGTCGTATTTAAGGCTTCTTCTTTTACTTTCACCTTAAAGGCAATCACTGCGGTTGCTGTTTCGTTTGTTAAACGGAGCTCTTTCACCGTCAACGTTTGTTCGTTCCAAATTCCTTTGTCGGCGACTGCTTTGCCGTCAATGGTCGTACTGTTTGGTACATAGCTCACATGATTCGGTAATTTATCTACCACTTGACCAACCCATGGGCCACTTCCAGCCTCATGCGTCAGTTTAATACTGTAGTTGAGTGTATCACCGACGTGCGCTGTTGCTTTTGTTTTGTTGTTAACTAACTTCTCACCGCTCACTTGACCTGGTGGAACGTTAATATCAGTGGTTGGTTTTTCTGGTACAAGTGGCACATCTGGCTCACCTGGTGTTGGCGGTGGCACATTGCCATCGACTGTTGCCACGTTGACAACCTTGCCTTTAGCTTCCGCACTTACTTTCACTTTGAAACTGATGAAGAGGCTTTCGCCACCTTTGAGTGACCCGAGGTCACCTGTCGCTAGTTTTTGACCGGTAACCGCATCATCTGCTAACGCTTTTTCTTTGCCATCAACTCCGGTTACTTTCAGGCTGCCTGGTTGATACACGAGTCCTGCTGGAATCGCATCGCCAATTTTCACCTTGTTAATAATCGTCGTTGGCGCTGATGTGTTCGTTGCCTTAATTTGATAGCTAATGACCGCGCCAACTTTAACGGCTTTGTGATCAATCGCATCATTGCTGGCATTGAAGACGTTTTTCTCAGCTTTTAATTTACCTGCTGTCGGCACCACCACTGTCGGTACGCTTGGGATATCTGGTACGGGTGGGTTATCATCGGGATCTTTTGGTGTTGCCACCGCTTTATTGACAACTGTTGTCCCTACAGACTCGGATTCTAGTTTCACCTTAAAGGCAATCACTGCGGTTGCTGTTTCGTTTGTTAAACGGAGCTCTTTCACCGTCAACGTTTGTTCGTTCCAAATTCCTTTGTCGGCGACTGCTTTGCCGTCAATGGTCGTACTGTTTGGTACATAGCTCACATGATTCGGTAATTTATCTACCACTTGACCAACCCATGGGCCACTTCCAGCCTCATGCGTCAGTTTAATACTGTAGTTGAGTGTATCACCGACGTGCGCTGTTGCTTTTGTTTTGTTGTTAACTAACTTCTCACCGCTCACTTGACCTGGTGGAACGTTAATATCAGTGGTTGGTTTTTCTGGCACAAGTGGCACATCTGGCTCACCTGGTGTTGGCGGCGGCACATTGCCATCGACTGTTGCCACGTTGACAACCTTGCCTTTAGCTTCCGCACTTACTTTCACTTTGAAACTGATGAAGAGGCTTTCGCCACCTTTGAGTGACCCGAGGTCACCTGTCGCTAGTTTTTGACCGGTAACCGCATCATCTGTTAACGCTTTTTCTTTGCCATCAACTCCGGTTACTTTCAGGCTGCCTGGTTGATACACGAGTCCTGCTGGAATCGCATCGCCAATTTCCACCTTGTTAATAATCGTCGTTGGCGCTGATGTGTTCGTTGCCTTAATTTGATAGCTAATGACCGCGCCAACTTTAACGGCTTTGTGATCAATCGCATCATTGCTGGCATTGAAGACGTTTTTCTCAGCTTTTAATTTACCTGCTGTCGGCACCACCACTGTCGGTACGCTTGGGATATCTGGTACGGGTGGGTTATCATCGGGATCTTTTGGTGTTGCCACCGCTTTATTGACAACTGTCGTATTTAAGGCTTCTTCTTTTACTTTCACCTTAAAGGCAATCACTGCGGTTGCTGTTTCGTTTGTTAAACGGAGCTCTTTCACCGTCAACGTTTGTTCGTTCCAAATTCCTTTGTCGGCGACTGCTTTGCCGTCAATGGTCGTACTGTTTGGTACATAGCTCACATGATTCGGTAATTTATCTACCACTTGACCAACCCATGGGCCACTTCCAGCCTCATGCGTCAGTTTAATACTGTAGTTGAGTGTATCACCGACGTGCGCTGTTGCTTTTGTTTTGTTGTTAACTAACTTCTCACCGCTCACTTGACCTGGTGGAACGTTAATATCAGTGGTTGGTTTTTCTGGCACAAGTGGCACATCTGGCTCACCTGGTGTTGGCGGTGGCACATTGCCATCGACTGTTGCCACGTTGACAACCTTGCCTTTAGCTTCCGCACTTACTTTCACTTTGAAACTGATAAAGAGGCTTTCGCCACCTTTGAGTGACCCGAGGTCACCTGTCGCTAGTTTTTGACCGGTAACCACATCATCTGTTAACGCTTTTTCTTTGCCATCAACTCCGGTTACTTTCAGGCTGCCTCGTTGATACACGAGTCCTGCTGGAATCGCATCGCCAATTTTCACCTTGTTAATAATCGTCGTTGGCGCTGATGTGTTCGTTGCCTTAATTTGATAGCTAATGACCGCGCCAACTTTAACGGCTTTGTGATCAATCGCATCATTGCTGGCATTGAAGACGTTTTTCTCAGCTTTTAATTTACCTGCTGTCGGCACCACCACTGTCGGTACGCTTGGGATATCTGGTACAGGTGGGTTATCATCGGGATCTTTTGGTGTTGCCACCGCTTTATTGACAACTGTTGTCCCTACAGACTCGGATTCTAGTTTCACCTTAAAGGCAATCACTGCGGTTGCTGTTTCGTTTGTTAAACGGAGCTCTTTCACCGTCAACGTTTGTTCGTTCCAAATTCCTTTGTCGGCGACTGCTTTGCCGTCAATGGTCGTACTGTTTGGTACATAGCTCACATGATTCGGTAATTTATCTACCACTTGACCAACCCATGGGCCACTTCCAGCCTCATGCGTCAGTTTAATACTGTAGTTGAGTGTATCACCGACGTGCGCTGTTGCTTTTGTTTTGTTGTTAACTAACTTCTCACCGCTCACTTGACCTGGTGGAACGTTAATATCAGTGGTTGGTTTTTCTGGCACAAGTGGCACATCTGGCTCACCTGGTGTTGGCGGTGGCACATTGCCATCGACTGTTGCCACGTTGACAACCTTGCCTTTAGCTTCCGCACTTACTTTCACTTTGAAACTGATGAAGAGGCTTTCGCCACCTTTGAGTGACCCGAGGTCACCTGTCGCTAGTTTTTGACCGGTAACCGCATCATCTGCTAACGCTTTTTCTTTGCCATCAACTCCGGTTACTTTCAGGCTGCCTGGTTGATACACGAGTCCTGCTGGAATCGCATCGCCAATTTTCACCTTGTTAATAATCGTCGTTGGCGCTGATGTGTTCGTTGCCTTAATTTGATAGCTAATGACCGCGCCAACTTTAACGGCTTTGTGATCAATCGCATCATTGCTGGCATTGAAGACGTTTTTCTCAGCTTTTAATTTACCTGCTGTCGGCACCACCACTGTCGGTACGCTTGGGATATCTGGTACGGGTGGGTTATCATCGGGATCTTTTGGTGTTGCCACCGCTTTATTGACAACTGTCGTATTTAAGGCTTCTTCTTTTACTTTCACCTTAAAGGCAATCACTGCGGTTGCTGTTTCGTTTGTTAAACGGAGCTCTTTCACCGTCAACGTTTGTTCGTTCCAAATTCCTTTGTCGGCGACTGCTTTGCCGTCAATGGTCGTACTGTTTGGTACATAGCTCACATGATTCGGTAATTTATCTACCACTTGACCAACCCATGGGCCACTTCCAGCCTCATGCGTCAGTTTAATACTGTAGTTGAGTGTATCACCGACGTGCGCTGTTGCTTTTGTTTTGTTGTTAACTAACTTCTCACCGCTCACTTGACCTGGTGGAACGTTAATATCAGTGGTTGGTTTTTCTGGTACAAGTGGCACATCTGGCTCACCTGGTGTTGGCGGTGGCACATTGCCATCGACTGTTGCCACGTTGACAACCTTGCCTTTAGCTTCCGCACTTACTTTCACTTTGAAACTGATGAAGAGGCTTTCGCCACCTTTGAGTGACCCGAGGTCACCTGTCGCTAGTTTTTGACCGGTAACCGCATCATCTGCTAACGCTTTTTCTTTGCCATCAACTCCGGTTACTTTCAGGCTGCCTGGTTGATACACGAGTCCTGCTGGAATCGCATCGCCAATTTTCACCTTGTTAATAATCGTCGTTGGCGCTGATGTGTTCGTTGCCTTAATTTGATAGCTAATGACCGCGCCAACTTTAACGGCTTTGTGATCAATCGCATCATTGCTGGCATTGAAGACGTTTTTCTCAGCTTTTAATTTACCTGCTGTCGGCACCACCACTGTCGGTACGCTTGGGATATCTGGTACGGGTGGGTTATCATCGGGATCTTTTGGTGTTGCCACCGCTTTATTGACAACTGTTGTCCCTACAGACTCGGATTCTAGTTTCACCTTAAAGGCAATCACTGCGGTTGCTGTTTCGTTTGTTAAACGGAGCTCTTTCACCGTCAACGTTTGTTCGTTCCAAATTCCTTTGTCGGCGACTGCTTTGCCGTCAATGGTCGTACTGTTTGGTACATAGCTCACATGATTCGGTAATTTATCTACCACTTGACCAACCCATGGGCCACTTCCAGCCTCATGCGTCAGTTTAATACTGTAGTTGAGTGTATCACCGACGTGCGCTGTTGCTTTTGTTTTGTTGTTAACTAACTTCTCACCGCTCACTTGACCTGGTGGAACGTTAATATCAGTGGTTGGTTTTTCTGGCACAAGTGGCACATCTGGCTCACCTGGTGTTGGCGGCGGCACATTGCCATCGACTGTTGCCACGTTGACAACCTTGCCTTTAGCTTCCGCACTTACTTTCACTTTGAAACTGATGAAGAGGCTTTCGCCACCTTTGAGTGACCCGAGGTCACCTGTCGCTAGTTTTTGACCGGTAACCGCATCATCTGCTAACGCTTTTTCTTTGCCATCAACTCCGGTTACTTTCAGGCTGCCTGGTTGATACACGAGTCCTGCTGGAATCGCATCGCCAATTTTCACCTTGTTAATAATCGTCGTTGGCGCTGATGTGTTCGTTGCCTTAATTTGATAGCTAATGACCGCGCCAACTTTAACGGCTTTGTGATCAATCGCATCATTGCTGGCATTGAAGACGTTTTTCTCAGCTTTTAATTTACCTGCTGTCGGCACCACCACTGTCGGTACGCTTGGGATATCTGGTACAGGTGGGTTATCATCGGGATCTTTTGGTGTTGCCACCGCTTTATTGACAACTGTTGTCCCTACAGACTCGGATTCTAGTTTCACCTTAAAGGCAATCACTGCGGTTGCTGTTTCGTTTGTTAAACGGAGCTCTTTCACCGTCAACGTTTGTTCGTTCCAAATTCCTTTGTCGGCGACTGCTTTGCCGTCAATGGTCGTACTGTTTGGTACATAGCTCACATGATTCGGTAATTTATCTACCACTTGACCAACCCATGGGCCACTTCCAGCCTCATGCGTCAGTTTAATACTGTAGTTGAGTGTATCACCGACGTGCGCTGTTGCTTTTGTTTTGTTGTTAACTAACTTCTCACCGCTCACTTGACCTGGTGGAACGTTAATATCAGTGGTTGGTTTTTCTGGCACAAGTGGCACATCTGGCTCACCTGGTGTTGGCGGCGGCACATTGCCATCGACTGTTGCCACGTTGACAACCTTGCCTTTAGCTTCCGCACTTACTTTCACTTTGAAACTGATGAAGAGGCTTTCGCCACCTTTGAGTGACCCGAGGTCACCTGTCGCTAGTTTTTGACCGGTAACCGCATCATCTGTTAACGCTTTTTCTTTGCCATCAACTCCGGTTACTTTCAGGCTGCCTGGTTGATACACGAGTCCTGCTGGAATCGCATCGCCAATTTTCACCTTGTTAATAATCGTATTTTCAGTACCTTTATTTTTTGCCTTAATACGATAGTTAATGGTATCTCCAACCTGTACTTCTTGATGATCTATCGCTTCATTATTTGTATCAAACACTTGTTTTGTAGCTTCTAACTGACCTTCACTTTGCAGTAATTTCAAACCAACCTTGTATGGTTCAACGACTGGTAAACCATCAGCAACAACAGCGACAGAGTTCCATGCCACTAATTCATTTGTTGCTTTGCTAGCCGCTAGAGCATAATCTGGTGCTTTCATATTAAAAAGCAAGGCAATATTTTCATGACTTAAAAATTCGTGCCCTTCTTTTAGCTCAAGCTTAACGCTTTTAATTTTAGTATAGTCACTAGGCGTTTCTATCCATGTCGCATCTTCAGCTGTGGTAGATTCTTGCGGCTGTGTAATGTCACTTGGCTTAACTTTATTATATAAAATATTTGCTCGTTTAGGATTTTTTGATTCACTGTACATTATTTTAACACTATCTTTCCAACTATCTGGCACAATAATTGGTCCAGTTAATTCCAAACTAAATTGACTACCTCGAATGCTATTATCTGTTATTCCTATATCATCAATCGCAGGAAGAACATCTAAAAGTGCCAATCTTTGAAAATCTTTATTTGTCATATTTTTAATTGTTATTTTATACTGGACTTTTTCACCAGAAAAAGCGATGCTTTCTCTTGAAAAACTCTTATCATTTGCTGTTTTTATTACTTTGTCAACGATTAAATTATTGTTATTAGTAAGGTAATAATCATTTTCAGACTTTATTCTAACATGTTCCTTAGGATAATCTGCATTCATTAGATCCTCATTAGTTTCAACTACTGTTCCGTTTGACAACTCTTGTGTTGTTGAGAGGATTTGAATATTCGTATTTTCTCCATACGTATAAATTTTCGGAGTTAACACAGATGGCGAGTTTTCCGATACGGTAATCGGTATTTGTAATGACACGTTTTTATTAGCCAATATGTCGCCACCCCAGTCAATTTTCAATAATTGACGGCCTGTGTTGTTATAATTATCTGTTATTTTAGTCACTGATGGTGAAAGATTTGTTGGAACATCAGGTTTTAGTTCTTTGTCTTGATTCCAAAGGGAACCAATTGGTAACAATACATAAGAAACTGCCTTATTAAAAGGTGGCTGATCCTTACTTGTTAAAATATGAGCCTTGACATAATTATCGCCGGCTTTAACTGCGCCTCCAGTTTCTTTAGTGTATGTAATCGCATTATCAACCACTTCTATTTTTTTATCCTTGTTGGATTTAATTGTAATTGAGCGGTCTCCATAGTATTCTTTTGAATCAGTATTTTCGAATTTTTTTGATACTACCTCTCCCTTAGTGTTATAACCTTGAGCAAAGCCCCAATAATGATTAACGGCTTGGCCTACAGCATCTTCATTCGCTTTAAATTTAAGCTGGATACTCATTAGTGTAAGCGGCTCTGCATTGTTTATTCGAAAATCAAACTTCGTTACTTTATCTGACTCTTTTAAGCCGAGACTTTCACGAGTTAGACTTAATTTCTTATCTGATGCTATATTTTTCAATAGTTCTGGTTTTGTTTGTGCATAGTCAATGTACACGCCATTGACTGTTAATCCCAGAGTATATGTTAATTTAGGGTTGGCGTATTGATCTGGCGTATAAGGAACCGCTTTATCTTGCAGACGTGCAACTAACTTTAATTCCATGCCTTCGAAAGATAGCTTGCTACTCGGGGTATAACTTGTACGCAATTGCTTCATGCGTTTTGTTTTACTCGTTGCATTAAAAAAGTTCGTATTCGTGTTAAAAATCACACTATCTCCTGGATAAATTTGCAAAGATGCAGATGGATTAATTGTCCAAGTGTAATTGGCTTCTTCGTAGCTAATATTGGATTTGGCAGGTCCTCTATGGAATGGTGCGCCTTCACTTCCAACACCATCTGGAATAGAAGGTGTTACAGTACCATAAACTGTAACTTTTTCTTTATTTGATTCAAAGCTAAACGTATGGTCAGCACCTTCCGTCACATTTTCACCAGATACTGTTGCAGAAGTTTCAAATGTCTTTTCGCCACTAAATTTTTTACTTACTTTAGTATTAATTTTTATGGTTGGCATATCAGAAAAATAATCATTATCTAATATCGTATGCTCTTGCATTGCAATGCTCGGTGTCGGCACTTTAAATACAACAATTTTTTTCGCTGCATCGTAACTTCCGTTAGCATTATCTGACTGATAAATAAGACCGTCCGGAATTTTTTGTTCGATAATAAGCTCACTATTTTCTTTTAAAAAGATTATCCCTTTTTTCTTAAGTGCATGTAGATTTAATGTCCAAACAATATTATCACTGTCTTTTAAATTGATACCTTCATGATCTTGTTTTAAAGCGACATTTGTCGTGCCTTTAATAAGAACTGTCGCTTCTTTCTCACTCTTAGTTTCAGAGTCGATTTCTAGCTGTCCGACAATTTTCACTTGCTGTTCTTTTATGTAACCGATGTTGCTATCGATTTCTAAATTATTTTTGTAGGCTATTCCCGTATGAAGTTCCTTAAATTGATAGGTTAAGGTGCTCGATTCTTGATTGTATGATGGCATAACACCATCAATCGATAATTTTTCCAACACTTCTTTTGAAGCATCAAATGTCACCTTACCTGTTTCTAATCCCTCGATTTTGTATGTTAAGGTCATATTTTTCACAACTGTATTTGGCCCTGTTACACGAAGGATGTTTTCAAAACTTGCCACATTACCCGCTAACACACTGTCAGCTATAGGCTTCATAGAGAAGTCCACATTAATCGCTTCCGTGTTAGATGACTCCGTTTTAGTTTTTGTATTGCTTGACTCTTCTACGCTCTCCAACTGATTTGAGTTCTTTTCAATTGGTTCTGTTTTGGCTTGCTCGCTTGCTGTTTGACTTGCATCATTGTCAGAAGATGTCGTTTTAGCATTAGTCAAAGCTGATGAGGTTGCTTCTTCTGTCGAATTAACATTCGTCGTAGCCGCGACAGTCTTTATCGGTACTAGTATTTGAAAGATCAAAACTAGTGCCATCAAAATTCGTATGATTTTTGTCATTAATAACTCCCCCTTTTCTTAGTTTATAACCATTACTTTACTAGTTGACGTAACGTCAATGTCAACTAGTTCCGTTTTTTTCAGAGGAAATACCATATACTATTCTTTAGGATAATGGTCCATTTCCGAGTCGTTTTAAGCCTACCTGTTTTTTCAGTCACTAAACACTAAAATTGGGGATTGTTTTGTTAAAATCCACTCATATTTTAGTAACTATAACAAAAAAAGCAAATTCTCTATCGATGACTTTCGATAGAGAATTTGCTTTTTATTCACTTTGAACTCCAATGCTAAATAGAACAATGCTCTTTTAGTTTATTCTTATCAATTGACTCAGAATACATAAAAGTTACAAATGAAGTTGATGAGAACAATTCAACTGTTTTTTCGACTAAACAGATGACTTAAGAACAAGAGATACTTTAACTTCTATTTGTGTGGGCAACATATATCTTTATCATTTGGAAAAAAAAATCTTTTTGTCTATCAAACTTGACATATTTAACCCTATCGATACGTGATCTGAAATAAACCTTTTCAAAAATGATCTTATGTTTTAAATTCAGTTGAATAAAGGACTCTACAAAGGCGATTTTTTCTTCTTCTGTTACGTTTTCTTTTCTGTCATACAATTCAAAAAAACGTTTATTAAGCGCTATCGCATTCTCATCACTATTTAAATCTTCTAAAATATTCGAACTCATCTGGGAAGTATCGATTCCACAAATATTTTCCTTAGAAATTTCTTCTGTTAATTTTTCTAATTCCATCTCCAACGTTGCTATTTTTGTTTTTAGCCGACGAATATAAATATATTTAAGCAGATCGTCGATAAATAAAGGATGCAGTAAAATATCTTTTATTTCCTTGATGGTGAATTTATGTTTTCTTAAATAAATAATACGCTCAATACGTTCAACTTCCGATTCACAATAAAAACGTTGTTGCTTCTTCACACTTTTGATTAAATTCTCTTCTTCGTAATAACGAAGTGTACGCGTCGATATACCATATTTTTTTGAAATCTGCCCAATGTTTTTCAATGTAATGTTCCTTCCTTGAAAATATTTAATTAGCTTGTTTTTAAGATATCAGAATTCAAATTATATTTTCATTGTCAATCTAGAACAGAACATAACATAATATAAGCTACGATGTAAAAAATATTGAGAGCTAGCTTACCCTGTCTATGCACTATTTATACACACATTAAAAGAGATTCATCTCCATCTGAATACATCAATCTTATTGGTTTAAAAACCTATACATTTGACTTTTCAACTTAAAAAACGACCTCTTTTTTCCGTTTATTTATTCATCTATATAACTAAAACACTTGGAACTCTTTTTTCATTACGTTGAGTGAATAGCTACCACCAGCGTTTAAAAAGCTACAAGATATTGGTAAATTAGATAGACGGTCGATAAATTGTGTCTGCATAAATATTTTTTTGCTAAATCAAAAAAAAGACGAGTAAACACCCTTTACCAGAGATGATTACTAATCCATCTAATCCACCCAAACTTATTGCTACATTTTGTTCAACTGTAAGCTTTCAACATCAACAATCTTGCTCACAACACCTTCATAGAAGTGTTTTTCGTGCGAGACGAGTAAGACGGTACCCGGAAAGTTCGTTACGGCAACGCTCAAGGCACGTTTCGTTTCTTTATCCAAGTGGTTGGTCGGTTCATCCATTACTAAGATGTGACTATTCACAAGTGTCATCGCACATAGTTTCACCTTCGTTTGCTCGCCGCCACTTAATTGTGCCAACGGTTTCTCGACATGTTCGGCCGTTAACCCACTGCGTGATAATTTGCTCCGCACTTCTTTTGTCGTTAAATGCGGCATCTTCCCTTTAATAAAGCTAAACGGGGTATCATTAATATTATCCCACTCAAGTTCCTGCGAAAAATAATTGATTTTACCATTCATCGGCAAGACTGCTTCACCACCAAGCGATGGCAACAGCCCTAAGACTGTTTTAAGGAGCGTCGATTTGCCAAGACCGTTAAAGCCTTTAATTAACACTTTTTCACCGGTCGTAATGCTTAGAGTAATTGGTGGCAACAGCGGTTGCTCGTACCCAATTTCAAGTTGGTGCATGCTAATCGTCATATCGGTACTCGTGTTCACATACGGGAAAACATACTCGCCCGTCGCTGCTGTGCTCGGTGGTGTGAGGCGTTCAATCCGATTTAGTTGTTTTTCACGACTTTTAGCAATCGTCGACCGTGAACCGGCCTTATATTTTTGAATGTATTTTTCCATCTTCTCGATTTTTTCTTGTTGTTGGTGGTAGTTTTTTAAATACAGTTCATTGGCTTCTGTTTTAAGTTTAAGGGCTTTGCGGAGGTTGCCAGGGTATTTTTTAATGCGACTAAATTCAATGTCACATATACAGTTTGTAATCCCATCCAAAAAGGCCTCGTCATGCGAAATAACGACAAAACTGCCCGGAAACGGATTCAAGAAATTAGTAAGCCATTCGATATGTGTATCATCCAAGTAGTTGGTCGGCTCATCAAGCAGCAACACATCGGGTTGTTCGAGCAATAGTTTCGCAAGCATCACCTTCGATTTTTGCCCGCCACTCAGTTGATTCAAGCGGCGATCAAAACCAATCGCCTGAATGCCAAGTCCGCTTGCAATCGTCTCAATCTTACTCTCGAGTTGATAAAAGTCATGCTGTTCGAGTTCTTCTTGCATATCACCAATCTTATCAAGCAACTCCGGTTCTGCTTCAATCCGCAAATACATCGCGCCAATTTCTGCCTCCATTTGATAGAGACGTTCAAAGGCTGTTTTCAAGTAGGTCATGATGGTTTCTTCCTCACTAAATTGCAGATGTTGTTGGAGGTAGCCGACCGATGTTCGTCGTCCCCACACAATTCGGCCCTCATCTGGCATTACTTCGCCCATTAAAATTTTAAGGAGGGTTGTTTTCCCCGCCCCGTTTTTACCAACTAAACCCAAATGATCACCGGCATTTAATTGCAGGTTGCCTTCTTCGTATAACACCTTATCGGGCAGTTCATATTTCAAGTTCTCAATTACCATTAAACTCATTTATATTTCCTCTTTTCTTTGTGTTACTCAATAGGCAAAAAAAAAGAGTGTTGCGCATCGAACATGCACAACACTACTTCGCGTATAGATACATTATCAGTTGATACTGACCCGTTACTTTTGCTTTACTGCTCTCTTGGCTATTATGACACGAAAAAAGCAGAAGTACAAGGCTACCTAACCTACGAATTTAGATACGATAAACGATTGGTTTGTTTGATCGGCTTCAATCAGTTGTTGAATTAGGCGCCAGTGTTTCATCGAGGGCAGACTTGAAACAGCAATCGTACATGTATCTTTTACAAGGTAATTTGATACGGTTGATAACACCACATCGTAGGTTTCTATTGCACCTTTGGTTTCATCACTGTCTTCATCACGCATAATGCGACTCGTCACATGATGGCCAAAGCGATCTTTCAGTTGTGTTTCAATTAACTGAGCTTGCTGAAATTCTTGACCACAAAAAATACCGACTTTAATCGGTTTAATATGGTTAATCAAATGCTCTGTTAAATGAGGCCAGTGAATAATTGTCGTATAGATGAACTCATTTAAAATCGCATCTTGCCATTCATATTCTGCTAAAAAGGGCAAAGCCGATAAGGTTGTTTTAAGATTGGTAACAAACATCCGAAACTCGGCTGTGATGTATTCCATAAATGCCGTCTTCTTATCATTAATAATAAAATTCAAGCCACTCGACCAAACCGTCAAGTTATATATCTGGTAGGCAATACCTTCTACATTTTCAATCGGAACCTGCCATTTCATCGCAAAATTTTCTAAAAAAGACTGAATACTTGTTAACGTTTGTCCGATTGTATCAGGGTACGCCAATGCCTTTGCTTGTAAGTCACTGGCACTCAAGACAAATTCAGTTTGTGCAAACACATTAAAGATATCCCAAAAACGTTCAAGCGTTAACGCTATTCCAAATAGAGCGGTAAATGTTTCACTGAATGTCTTATCTGCCAACAAGTCTGATACCATCGGATTGAAAGGTGTATCAGTAGTGACTTCTGGTAGTGAAAAGCCCTTTTGAATTCGTAATATATTCGCAAACGTAACGGCTCTAATGAGATTAAGATCGGGATAATTCAAGCGGATGTCAAGTTTTTGTGCCATTAGTTTGAAAAAATTCGTAATAAACTGCCGTTGTTCAGCTGCAAAAGGGAGATTTCCGCTTGGGTATTTTTCTTTAAAGAAATGCGTCATTAAGTTGCGAACAGCCTTTTCATCGCCCACAAGCTGATATGGATTTGTTGAAATAGCAACGTGATGTTCTTGCAAGACGCTGTTAATCTTTTTAACCGCGCGTTTTAACGTCGACTCGCTAATATCTAACTCTGTTTGAATTGTCGTTTTTGTTAGCTCGCTATTAAAAAACAACAGCTCTAGCATGTTAAATCCTGTACTTTCATTTAAGGTAACAGTGTACACAAAGTCAATTGAATAATGACTGGGATAATTGATGCGTAATCCCCTTTTTGTTGATGTTTCAATCATAAAGGGCGTGAATTTTTGATTAATCTCATACACATCACTTTTTAAGATACGATCTGAGCAACCAATCATCTTTGCAATTTCAGAGAGGATTATCCAGCCATCTGTTTTCACTAAAATTTCAATAAAGTGTAATTGCCGTTGTTCGGTTGCTGATAAAATGCGTCTCAACTCAGTCACTCCCTTAAAAACTATCTGCTTATAGAATAGCCCCTTTTTTTAAAAAAAGGTGTCATCTTTTACCTCATGATAGGTATTTTTCAATCACCATCCGCACACTGATACTTGGCACTAAACGACATTAAACTAAAAAGGAGCAAACATTAACTGTTTGCTCCCAGACTGTAGATAAGCGCTAAGCGTTCTTTTTTATCCCCGGAAAAAACTTCGCGGTCTTAGCTGCATACGCTTGAAAATCGGGACGATCTTTATATTTTTGTTCAAGCAATGGCACGCCTGATACAAACAATAACAACAAGGTAATGCCGAGCGGTCCAATAATGCCACTTAATGATACGACTGAGGTAATACTTAACAAGTAGATGCCCCACCAGCTCAGCGCTTCGCCAAAATAGTTCGGGTGGCGGGTAGTTGACCAGAGACCTGTCGTTAAGAGTTTGCCTTTGTTGGCTGGATTGGCTTTAAATTGTTGGAGTTGCCAATCGCCGACGACTTCATAGAAGGCACCGATGAGCCAAACGAGCAGGCCAAGGTAATGCCACCAGTGCAATGGATAGGGTTCGGCTGTCATCATAAAAAACAATGGCAGCGACAACACGTATAAAATCACGCCTTGGAAGACAAACACGTTTAAATAGGCTTTTAACATCGGAAACTGGTTGCCCCACCGTTTGCGCATGTTGACGTAGCGATAATCTTCGGGTTTGCCAATGTTACGTTTTGCTAGATGGGCAAACAGGCGTAGCCCCCACAACGTAACGAGGCTAACGACTATCGTTGCTAGCACCGTTTTGGTGGGCATCACTAAATAACCCATCCAAGCAACCAGCACAAAGCCCGGCCCCCAGGCCAAATCAACAATGGCATTATTATGGATAATTTGAGCAATGATAAATAGCAGTGTAAAATAGCCGGCTAATGCCAAGGCCACAAGTAAGTAGAGCGACATGATATTCCTCCTTAAGTGGTTGTTACCGCAATCGCCACGCAGCCTTCGCCAGCGCTCATTGCAATAACGGCCGATATGTTTTCAAGATAGCTTGGCGCGATGCCGAGCTGTGTTGTTGCTCGCTGTGCCAGCGCTGCTGCCCGTTGTGGTGCATTAGCGTGGACAACCGCATAGCGTAGCAATGGGCTTTCCTTTTGCAGGCGGCGCAAATGACGTAGCAGTTTGCGTTCGTTGGCCTTTGTGCCAATCGTAATCCCTTGCACCTTACCCGCCCCCGCAGCCGTTAAACCGATGAGTGGTTGCAAATGGAGCCGCTGTGCGATTTTTCCGAGGCGACTCGGTAAACGGCCAGATTGAATCATTGCGGCCACGCTTGGTACGCTCACAACAATTTTCGTCCGCGCAATTAATGCTTCTCCGAGGCGAATCAGCGTCTCAAAATTCCGCCCCGCTTTGAGTGCTTCGGCTAATTGCATCACGATTAAACCTTGACCAACACTGTTTTGCTTTGAGTCAAGGACGGCAATTTTAAAGTCAGCACTGGCGACTCTAGCAGCAGCCCGTTGCATCGCTGAAAAGGTGCCACTCAATTGTGATGACACGCTCACCATAATGACTTCGTTATAATCCTGTTTGAGACGTTCGAGTCGTTGAATCATTAAGGCCAACGGCGGTTGCGTCGACTGTTTTACCGTTGTATTTACGTTAGCATAAAACTGTTGATCGGTTAACGTCACTTTGTCGAGATAACTGCGGTCATCAAGCCTTAAGGTCATCGGCAGCACTTGGATTTGCTCGTTCAAGACAAACTCAGCCGGTAAGTCTGCAATCGAGTCGGTCACGAGTGCAATCGGAGACTGACGATGCTGTTTTACCATAAATTGCAGCACCATGTCATCAACCTTTTGTTCGCTAATGTGCCCATACTGATTAACGACGGCAACGACGGCTGCAGGTGTGTTTGTATGGAGATGAATACGGGCACTCTGTTGGCTCATTGCCACCACGAGTGAATCACCAAATCGGCTTAGCAATTGTTTTAATTCGGCTTGCGACACCGTTAAATCAATCACGAGTAGTTCGGTGCAATAACGCTGTATGGGAGCGGTCGTCAGCGGATGTTCTGTTGGTGTAATTGTTCCGATTACTCGTATATCAGCTGCTTTAAAAGGCCCGGAAGTCGGATTAAGCAAGGCGGTCGTCACGCCTTTAATAAAATAGTAAAACCCGAGGGCACCAGCATCCACAACCCCATTTGTTTTTAAGGTTTTCAACTGTTGTGGCGTTGCTTGCACACTAAGCTGGGCGTCGTTAAGCGCGTTTGTTAAGGCTGTTCCAAACGACTGCTCCTGTTGAACACCGTGCTGTAAACGATCGCCCCACTGTTTCATCACGGATAACATCGTACCTTCCGTCGGGTTGTTAATCGCTTGATAGGCACTACGCGTTGCTTGTTGGGCCGCTTCGGCAAAGGTTGCCAACGCGATTGCTGGTTGTGGCGGTATCGCCGCTGCCAGTCCGTTTAAATATTGGGCAACAATAATACCAGAATTGCCACGCGCCCCTTTAATGGCAGTTTCACCGATACGATGGGCACAGGCCGCGCTTGTTTCGCCTGGGTGTTGCTTCATTGCAACGATTGCTTGCATCAATGAGGCAAGGTTGCTCCCGGTATCACCATCTGCAACGGGGAACACATTAATATCATTGAGTTCTGTTGTATGTTGCATCACTGTTTGCGCCCCTTGTTGAAAGGCGTATAGTAAGTCGTTGCTTGTTATGTTAAACATCTTGTTCATAGTCTCCTCTTGTTTTGTTTATAAACTACCAGTTGCGTTTTAGCGCCAACCAAGACACACTGCCGGCAGTCAACGACGTGATAAAACTGCCCCAGATTAAATCAGTGACAGTGATGAGTACAGGCCAATGCGCCAATGTGGCTAAATTTGTTAGATCGTAGGTCGCATAACAAATCAAGCCAAACAGCGCACCCGAGTAGACGGCCTGTTCTACACGGTTAGCAACCACGGCGGGGAGGATGACAAAATATAATAACCCCACAATAAAAAGCATATAAAATAACACAGCAGGCAACAGTCGAACGGCTCCCATTAATGAGCCTAGTTGTTGGGCATAAAAGTGCTGATTCACACCAATTAACCAAATTAAGTCGACAATCAAAAAAATGATGGCACTGCTAAGATATAATTTAAGATAGCGTTTCATCAGATTTACCTCATTTCACTTATCATTTGATAACTAGTTTAGCATTCCTGTTAATGAAATACTAATGAAGTGCTTATTTGTTGGCATTAAACCTGCTCATTACGCTTCCTTTATTTAAGACGGTTGTAACAGAGGTGCCTGCTAGAGCATCTTAAAGCCTATTTTACACCTAAACGAATTATTACATTATTGCTCGTTATTCTTGTTATTATCTTTGCCTTTAAAAACATGACGCTTATTCAAGTTAGTTGCATCTTCTTCTCCGTTAATCTGCCGTTGCTTTAATTAATTCTAATTATCTTTTTACTTGGCAGTCTTGTTGGGTTGGTATTTAAACTAAAAAAGCTCATTCACTATCGACAGCTTTCGAAGGTGAATGAGCTTTTTAACTATTTTCTTGTCTTTATCGCCAAGACTGGGGTCATTTCATTGCACAATTTCTTGTACAATTGCTATCATCTCTTTAACGCCAGGTTGATTTGCTTTGTCATTGCGAAAAATAACACTCATACTGTTCGTTAAGTGGAAGTTTTCGACGGTTAAAATCTTAACGGCATCATTCGTCCGTACTTGGCGTACAATATCAGGTGCCAGCAACGACACACCTAAATTTTCGCTGACCGCCTGAATTAATGATGGCGAGTTAACGCTCGTCCACAGTGCTTCGGGATTTAGGTTCCGCATCGCAAGGTAATTATCGAAGGTGTCACGAATCGCACTCCCTTTTTCGCGTAATAACAGACGTTCTTTAAGCACATCATCAATCGTCACCCGCTCTTTTTGAGCCAGTGGGTTATTGACCGAACAAATAAACACGAGGTCATATTCTGAAATTGTCACCGAAGTGATTTTATCATACGAACTGACGCCTTCACCAATCGCTAGATCGAGTTCATTGTTTAAAATTTTCTGTTCCAAATCACCAGGATTTTCGATTTGAACGGTCACCTTATTATCGGGATAGCGCTGCTCGTGTGTTTTGATAATTTGTGATAAGAGTGATGTCGCTACCGTAATTGTGCTCCCAATCCGTAAATTATTTTGTTGAGCCAGTTTATGGGAAATTTCTGAGATGTCATCAATTAAACTTAAAACCGCTGTCGCCTTGGCCAAAATCATCTTTCCGGCTTGATTGAGGTGAATTTTACCAGCTGCTCGATCAAATAAACTAATCTTCAATTCGGTTTCAAGTTCTTTCAGTGAGCGTGATACCGCCGGTTGACTTAACAATAAGTTATTCGCCGCCAAGGTGACACTACCATCCTTTGCTACCTGTTTAAAAATCATTAAATGTCGTAAATTCATCGATTCACTCCTTCATTATATAACGCCACAGATATATCCAACTAATAGTTATACCTTTTATAACATAAAGTATACGCTGTTATCGTTATAGCGACAAGTAATAACCCTTATTTTCGTAAGCGCTCTCAGCTGTTTTTTTCTAAAAAAGTCACAGCACGCTTAAGTCGTTGCAGTCCCTCTAATAATTTTGCGCGTGAGCAACCAACGTTAAAGCGAATGAACTGGTCGTTATGCGGATCATAGGTCGACCCTGGCATAATCGCGACTTTACCGACGTTAATCAAGGCATGTTGGAGGTCAGCAGCCGTTACATTTAAGCCGCTCACATCGAGCCACGCCAGATAGGTTGCTTCAGGGATGTTAAACCGAATGGCTGGCAGTTCAGCTGCTAAAAAGTCTTTAATTAAGGTGAGATTGCTCGTTATCTGCGTATTAAGGTCATCGAGCCAATCGCCTCCTTCTTCATACCCGGCAACGGTGCTAATCATCCCTAAGATACTGGTCGATGAGAGACCGTTTTTATTTTTAAGGCTATACAAGAAACGTTCACGCTCCATCTCAGAAGGAATGACACAATACGAGCCAATCAAACCGGGTGTATTGAAGGTTTTACTGGCCGAAGTACAGATGGCAATGTGCTGCAAATAGCGCTGTTGTTGCACGAGCGGATGAACAGCGATACTTGCACGACTAATATCCATGTGGATTTCATCGGAAATAATCTTCACGTGATGACGTTCACAAAGGGTGATGACTTCTGCCAGCTCAGCTGTTGTCCAGACGCGCCCCGTTGGATTATGCGGGCTACAGAGTAAGAGCACGCGAGTCGTCGGCAATGCTAACTTCGTCTCTAAATCACTAAAATCAATCGTGTACTGACCGTCTTGATAGAGCAAACGGTTATCGACCACATGACGACCATTTGCTTCAATCACCTTAAAGAAGGCATCGTAGGCTGGTGTTTGAATGAGCACACCTTCACCAGGTTGCGACCACATCTCGATTAGTTTAGCGACCGAAAAAATCACGGCTGGGCTGTATACAAGCCAATCGGATTCAATCGTCGTTTGATAACGCTCGTGATACCAGTTAGTAATTGCCTCTTTGTAATACGCATGGTTCCAGCGGGTATAACCAAATAATTGATGTTGCATGCGTTCGTTGAGGGCGGTCATGATGGCAGGAGCCACGAGCACATCCATATCTGAGACGGTGAACGGCAGCAAGTCGGCTTGCCCAAAACGGTCTTCAATGTAATCCCATTGGGTACAAAACGTCCCTTTGCGGTCGATTACGGCGTTAAAATTAGTTTTTGTCATGGTGTTCGTCCTCCATTAAGTGTGCAATCTCATTTTTAACCCCAGCCACCTGTGAACCGATAATCACCTGTAAGCTCGTGGCATCGAGTTTCATTACACCGAGGGCACCACTGGCCGTTAGTTCGGCATCGTTAACGACACCCATGTCATTGACCACTAACCGTAGGCGCGTAATACAGTTATCTAAGTCCGCAATATTCGTTGCGCCACCTAAGGCGTTTAAAATGCGGGCGGCATCATATTGACTGCCTTTGCCGTGATTTAATTCTGCGTCAGACCGTTCAATTTCATCCTTCGTTAACGGTTCACGACCTGGTGTTTTAAGGTTGAATTTTTTAATGGCCCAACGAAACACGAGGTAGTAGACAATAAACCAAATGATACCGACGAGGATAACGAGGTACCATTTTGTATCAGTCCCTTGCATCACACCAAAGATGAGAAAGTCCAACACACCGCCATCAGTATTCCCGATAACAACATGCAACAGTGCCATTACCATAAAGCCTAAACCCGTCATAATCACATGGAAGAAGTATAAGGCCGGGGCAATAAAGAGGAATAAAAATTCAATCGGTTCAGTAATCCCGGTGACGAAACAGGCAAGTACACCTGAAATAAGCAACCCTTTCACCTTTGAACGTCGTTCTGGCAATGCCACTTGATACATTGCTAACGCGGCTGCCGGGAGACCAAACATAAAGGTTGGCATCTTCCCTTGTGATAAGAAGGCTGTTGCATCAGGACTAATGGGGCCGCCTGATTGTAATTGTGCGTAGAAGATATTAAGCGCACCTGAAATCGTATTGCCGTTGACCACTTCTGTCCCACCTGCTTCGGTGAAACGAATCATTGCCACTAAAATATGATGAAGACCGAATGGTAGCAAGAGTCGTTCGCCAGCACCGAATAAGAACGGACCGAACACACCTGCTTTTTGAATTAGCTCACCAATTGCTGCGATACCTAGCGCAAAAAACGGCCAAATCATGGGCAGAATTATGCCGACAATCGCTAATACAAGTGAACTAATAATGGGGATGAAGCGTGGACCGCCGAAGAAAGCAAACGCATCGGGCAGTTGAATCGTGTAAAAGCGTTTATGTAAAAGATAGACGATGATTCCGACAATAATACCGCCAAGCACACCCATCTCAAGTGTTTGGATTCCAAGCACCATGCCTTGACCAGCTTCGCGTAGATGTTCACTAGCAGCCAAACCCTTTGTTTCTGTTAAGTAGAAGTTAATTGATAAATGCATGATGATGTAACCGACTAACCCTGAGAAAGCCGCTACGCCTTTTTCTTGGCGAGCAAGTCCGAGTGGAATTGCCATCGCGAACAACAGTGGTAAGTAGGTAAAAGCAAAACCACCAATTGTAGACATGAAACGAAAAATCACCTGTAAAAAGGCATAATCTAAAAAGGGAAACTTGTCGATGGTACTCGGGCTACTAAATGAACTCCCAATGCCGAGCATTAGACCCATGAAAGCAAGAAGCGCCACCGGCAACATAAAGGTTTTGCCTAATCCTTGAAAAAATTCACCAACACTAAATTTTTGTTTTTTCATTATGCATCCTTCTTTCGTCGTTTATGATACCTTTACTTTAGCATGGCATCTACAGACAAGAAAGCGTTTTCAATATTACGGTAAAAGTTACATTTTATGAAAAAACTTACACATTAACGTTCGACACCGGTCGCTTTCAAGTACTCTAGTAACACTAATTCAAGGATGACATGAAAAGGTATCCGCGAGGTCATATCGAGTTCGCCGTAGTAAGCGTTGGTGACATGGGCTCGTAATGTAACAACACTTCTTTTTTCGAGGCTGCTGTTCGCGTTACCAATCAATGAAATAATCGGCACGTGACGCTCATTTAAAGCGGTGGCGTAGCGGACGACATGCTCTGTTTCGCCCGAATACGAAATGATAATCGCTAAATCAGCTGACGTGAGACGTTGTGAAACGATTTCTAATTCATCCCAATCACTGCGAGCTGAACTTAACTTGCCAGCAAAGGTCAACTTGCGACTCGCTTCAAGACAGAGCGGCAACGAGGCGCCGACACCGAAAAATTCAATTGATCGGCTTGCCATAATGTGACTAACAGCCGCTGCAACCTTGTTGGCTGATAAGTTCGTAATTGTCGCGTTTATTTCGCGTTCGATTCGCTCGGCTTGACTCGTTAACGACTCTGTTTTGACATCAACGACTAGCTCTGTCTCATGTTCGAGTGCTTGTGCGACGGCGAACTTGAATTGTTGGTAACCGGCAAACTCAAGTTGCTTACAGCAACGGCTAATAGTCGCAGTCGAGATAAATAGACGTTTGGCAACGGCATCAATCGTACTCGTAATAAACAACTCAGGTTGAGCCATTACATCCTCCAAAAAGGTGCGTTCGAGTTCACTTAAATTGGCTGCTTTTAATTTTAGTTTTTTAAAGAGACTGTTCATTTAACTTTCCTACTTTCTGATTTTTTGTTATTCTGATGTATTTTCATGGTAGTGTATTTTTCACTTACTATCATAGCATGTTTAGAGCGACACGATCGGCGCTAAAAAAGGGCACTCAAAAAACGATAACAACTGTTGCGATTGTTATCGTCTGAGACTGAGGCTTGGTAGCGTTGATCAAGCTAATTTCACTTTTATTCCTCTAGTATTTAAAGCCTAAACTTGGATGATTTCAAAAATAACGGGTCGACGGAAAATAGTCGAGACGTTATTTTATCCAATTACTGCAGTTTAAAACGGCTTTTAAGTACTTTCATTTTTCTCCAGCTTTTTTGCTTCTAACAGGTTGCATTCCCTTTTGTTTCTCTATTGACCATATGCTAAGCGTTTAATATTGAGCAAGTTCATCACACTGACGTTATCGGTAGTGCTGCTGCCACCCACTGCCCCACAGCCTAAGGTTAATGACGGCAGTAAACTTGTTGAAGCACCAATTGCACCCAATGAGCCAAACGTATTTATAAGGATACGTGAGGCATCGATTTGTAAACCGAAGTCTAAAATATATGCTTCGTTGGTCGAATGCAAAATGGCGGTATGCCCGGCACCTTCATTACCGAGCAACGCGTTACAAGTCGCAACGCCTTCTTCCCATGAGTTCACAGTATACATACCTAAAACAGGCATCAGTTTTTCACACGAGTATGCATTCTTGCCAATGGTTTCAATCCGCTCTTCTGAAACAAGGACTTTTGTGCCTACTGGAATAGTTAAGCCACTTAAACGGGCAATCGTCGCGACTGGTTGACCGACAAATGCGGGATTCATTCCACCTGTTTCTTTCATGATAAAACGGGCAAGTTGATGTGCTTGTGAACGTGTTAAAATGTAGGCGCCTTGTTTTTGCAGTTCCGTTAAAACAGCTGATTTAATCGCTTTATCAACGACGATTGATTGTTCTGATGCACAAATTGTCCCATAATCAAACGTTTTGCTACGAATAATTGTTGCAACGGCTGTTGTAACATTAGCTGATTGTTCAATATATGCCGGTGCATTTCCTTGACCCACACCAATTGCCGGTGTCCCTGATTGATAAGCCGCTTTAACCATCGCTTCACCACCGGTTGCTAAAATGAGCGCGGTCTCCGGTGCACGCATCAATTCAGTTGTTGCGGCAATGCTTGGCTCAGAAATAACTTGAATCAGCCCGGCAGGCGCTCCCGCACTCACTGCTGCGCGTTCGACGTAATGTGTCGCTTTAATAATCGCTTGCAATGCTTTTGGATGCGGTGAAAAAATCATCGCATTACGCGTTTTTAACGCGATTAATGCTTTATAAATAACGGTCGATGTTGGATTGGTAGAAGGAATCAAACCGGCAATGATGCCCATCGGAATCGCAATGTCAATTGTCTTAGCTTTCTCGTCACGAGCTATTTCACCGACTGTTGCCACAGCTTTAATGCTGCTGTAGACCGCCTCTGCTGCAAATTTGTTTTTAATGATTTTATCTGCTATATTACCAAAGCCAGTTTCAAGGTGGGCTACTTCTGCTAGTTCTGCAGCAACCGCACTCAACTGTACTGATACAGTTTGAACGATTTTGTCGACCTGTTCTTGTGTAAATGTTCGATAAATTGCTTGGGCTTCTTTAGCATTAGATAATAACTGAGTGACCGTTTGGTTCGCTGTTGTTTTAATCATGTTAAACGCCTCATTTCATTTATTTGTCTTTTCTTTACACCTTAATAGTATCAAAAACAGCATCGTAAGTGGGTGGCAAAAAAGCAACATTAACACTGATACAAAAGCTTTTATAGCATTTTTCACGTGAAATCAGTTTCAAACTCAAAACAATGTAAAGGTTTACAATTCAAAGTAGATAATAACGTAACCGCTTACAAAAAGACGTCTTTTTTTGGACATATTCAACGATTTCTTTCATCATTTTTTACGTTTCGATGCTATTTTTAATCGAAAAACAACCGAATTAACAGTTTTATCACCGCAAAAAAACCTTTCGTTTCCGAAAGGTCACTTTCTGTTATATAACAGTTTTGATTTTAGACATTTTTAGCGTAACGATAATAGCGACGCAACACGTTCAGCAGCAGCAGTTAAATTGATTGTTGCCTCGTCGATTGCCTCATCGATTGTAGTGACCCGTTGCACAATCGGTACCACCACCGTTACACCGTCTGAACGGAATCGTGCCGCATCGCCGCTAACACCGCCAACCAAAGCGATAACCGGCACCTTCGACTGCTTTGCTTTGCGTGCTAACGACAGCGGCAGTTTTCCAATTAAACTTTGATGATCAAGCATACCTTCACCAGTAATAAGCAAATCTGCACTCTCAAGTACATCGGTAAAATGCGCTTGTTCAGCTATTAAATCTGCGCCTGAGACTAGTTTTGCCCCTAAAAAATGCCGTAAACCAAAGCCAATCCCGCCGGCAGCACCATCGCCTGGCGAGCTGTTAACTTCACCCGTTGTCACTTCGAGATAATGTTGCATCGCCTCATCTAGCTGAGCTAATTCAGCGTGGGCAAACCCTTTCTGTGGACCGAACTGATACACAGCGCCCTCCGCCCCAACTAACGGACTGGATACATCTGCCGCACCAATCAACGTGACATCTTTCAAGCGTTTATCGAGTTGCGTGACATCAGTGTAGGCAATCTCAGCCAACTGCTGTGCGCTACCAGTTAAAACAGTACCCGTTCGATCATAAAAGCGAACGCCAAGCACAGACAAAAGCCCCATTCCACCGTCCACAGTTGCACTACCACCTAAACCAACAACGATTTTGCGGGCCCCTTGATTCAAGGCCGTCATGATTAATTCACCGGTACCAGCACTTGAATAATGTTGTGGATGAACAGTCTCCGTCTTAAATTGAATACCTGAGGCTGCACTTACATCGATATAAGCGGTTTTAGTCGCCGCGACCCAACCATACTCCGCCTGTATCACATCCCCTATTGGGGATGTCGTAGCAGTATGACACCAACTGGCGGATGGCGCATTTGCCAGCAATGCCCGGGCTGTTCCTTCTCCGCCATCAGCCATCGGTATCGTGTATGTTTGGTGACCATGTGCTTTAAACACAGCGGCAATCAATTCATTTGCCGCGACACTCGATAACGACCCTTTCATAGCATCCATTGCGATGATAATATTCATTAAGGTTCCTCCTTCTTGTTTGCGCCATTATTCATTTGATTCCAATGCAAGGATGCCACTCTTAGCAACTAATAATGCTACGACATCACTCCTAATACCATTTACAGCATAAGCAAACACCTTAACCGGCTGATTAGTACGTAAAACCGGCGTTTTTATTTCAAAAAAACCTTTCTGGTCTGTCCGACTATTATACGTGGTCTCGTCAAGCTCAAGTTTAATTTGGCGCAACGGTTCACCGACACCCTTAATATTTGTCATACCATTAAACAGTGGCTTTATCGTCGGTGGTGGCGGTTTAATCGATTTGACATTAGCTGTTTTTTCGAAAGTTGTGCAAAGTGTATATGCACTAAGATTATGTGAACACGCCTCTAAAATCTCAAGATAGTAAGTACCTTGTTCTAACAAATATGACGTCGTTAAGGGAACGTCTAACACCTCACAGAACGTTACAGCTTGTGTCACCAGTTCGTTCGTATAAAGCGTCACTATCAATGCACTGTCAGCTTTAATAGCTAGTCTTAACGCCCCACTGTCACTAACACTGAAGCGATATAGCTGTTTTCCTTTATCAGACGCACTAGATTTAACATGCCGTTTCGTTTTTGCTAAATCCAATTCATTTAACTTTACCATGTTATTATTATCATATTCGCTAATTAGCGGCCGTGAGGATAACGCATAATAACCGTCGCTCGTCGCCTTTACCTCAATGTCATAACGACCAGGCGTGACACTCACTTTTAATTGCTGCGCAGATACATTCTGAAATATATTACGAGATACCACCTCACTCGTTTGCGTATTGTAGAGATTGACAACACCTTCGAAAGTTGAGTCTATTGTATCGAATTCAAGCGTCAAAAGCGCAGATTCCTTGAACACGATTTGATAATTATCAATCTCGCTCACTGTACTGTATGTCTGGCTAATCTCCAGTTGGCTGCCACTTAAAAACAATGGTAATCTCATTTTGCTAGCAAGCTTTTTTTGATGCCCACTAAACAAAATCATTTTCACTAACGCTGGATGAAGCATTTGCGATTGAGTCACCTAAATCCTTACCTCCTTATGATTTCCTTTGTTATAACATAACCCTTTTCAGTACTTTCTAATCATGCTACCTTACCTTTTTTACTAAATTTCTCAAAAAATAAATAGCGTAAAACTATACATTCCTTTGATAATAAAGACAGGCTTCTGTATTGTACACGCTTAAAATTTCATCTACCTAAATAATCACTCTATATCTTTTATTTTTTTATAGCAATCGCTTGATTGTCTTTGTCGCGTCATTTTGCTATACTGTTAAAAATCTCTTACTTGGAGGCGTTCCTATGAATGACAATACGAAATTACAGATGTTATTAGCACAACATAGCGTGTTGCACGGTAAGCGCATTAAGCTTCGCCCAGTTACACTTAATGACGCGACTGCGCTTTTTGAGTATGCTAGTGATCCAACGACGACACAATTCATTTTTGAAACCCATTCTTCACTTGCCAAAACACGCGAGTCGATAGCAAACTTCTTCATGAGTGATCCACTTGGTAAGTTCGCGATTGAACACATCAACTCACAGAAGATGATCGGTACGATTGACCTCCGGGTGGATGCCCTACACCAACGGGCCGAACTTGGTTATGCCCTAAACAAGGCATACCAAGGCCAGGGCTATATGACTGAAGCTGGGCAATTACTCTTAGAGTTGGCCTTCTCAACCTTAGGTTTGAACAAGGTCGAGTCGCACTGCGACATTAACAACCCCGCTTCGGCGGCCGTGATGAAGCGACTCGGTTTACAGTATGAAGGCACCCTTCGGCAACATAAATGGTTTAAAGGCAAATTTTGCGATTATGCTTTTTATGGTTTGTTGAAAAGTGAGTATCAAAAAAAGCCTGTTGCACCATCCAAAGAATAGTCAATCGATTGATTGGCTTGAGACTGAAGATAAACACTCTGCTAGGTCGTTCAACAGCGTATAAATTGGAAAGAGCGTGCGGGCGATTATTTACCATCGCTCGCAAAGAGCTTAAAATTTACGAGCTGTTAGCTGATTTCATGAGAGGATATAACAGTATTTCTATTCAGTCTACTCTTTTCACAGAAAAAGCAAATTCTCTACCGATGATTTTCGATAGAGAATTTGCTTTTTTTTGGATTGTAGACAAAATCGAATGAAACTTCTGTTGCTTTAACTCTCATTTCAAGTTGTTTACTTTTAATCTTCCTCACTATTATTAACTGCCACTTTAGAAGGGCGTAAAATACTTGGTAAGGCAAGCACAATCACAAGGATGCCAGCTAAACCATAAATCCCACCAGTACCAATCATGTCGCCCACTTTACCTAATGCGAGGCCGATAATAGCGAAATCGACATCACCGAAGGTAGTGTTGCTGAAGCCTAATGCGCCGAGTACTGGTAATAATAAGGCTGGTAAGAATGCTAACAGTAATCCGTTCACGAAGGCGCCGACAACGGCACCACGACGACCACCGGTTGCATTACCAAAAATACCGGCTGTTGCCCCACAGAAGAAATGCGGTACGAGCCCTGGAATTATTAACACGCCACCAGCAATACCTAGCACAAACATCCCAATTAATCCACCAACAAAACTACTCACAAACCCGATAATAACGGCTGTTGGCGCATATGGGAAGAATACCGCACAATCGACAGCTGGCACTGCATTCGGAATCAATTTTGTTGCAATCCCTTGGAAGGCTGGAATTAAATCAGCTAAGATCATTCGCACACCTGCGTATACAATCGCCACACCAACGGCAAACTGTAAACCACTTAACACCGCAAAGATATACGGTGACTTACCATCAGACAACGTTGATACATAATCTCCACCCGCTGCAATCGCTGCAATCAAGTAAAAGACAATCATCGTTAAACCAGTTGAAATAGTTGTATTACGTAAGAAACTGTATTTTTCTGGCACTTTAATATCTTCGGTACTGGCGCTTTTTCCGCCAACCGCTTTGCCGATTAAAGCCGATAAGTAATAACCGAGACTACCGAAGTGGCCAAGGGCAACTTCATCACCATCGGTTACTTTCAAGGTGAAACGTTGGCCAATTGCTGGTGAAATCGCTGACCACGCCCCTAAGAAGAAGCCACCGACAACGACCATTTGCCAGCCACTAAAGCCCGTTGCACCGAGCACTGCTGATAACAGACAAGCCATGAAGAAACTGTGATGGCCAGTTAAAAAAACATATTTATAACGGGTCACACGCGCAATTAATAAGTTGAACAGCAGCCCCACAACTAAAATACTCATTGTTTCAACACCGAGCAAGTCTTGCGCAACCGATGTAATGGCTTCGTTATTTGGTACAACACCCTTAATGTGGAAACCTTTTTCAATCATTTTAGAAAGCGGTTCCAAATTACTCGAAATAACATTGGCACCGGCAGATAGCATTAAATAACCTAAAATTGGGCCAAGTGTACCGGTTAAGACTTTATGACCGGGTGACTTGAGCGCAATTAAACCAACCATTGCGACTAATCCCATTAAAATAGCGGGTTCACTGAGCATATCTTTTAAAAATTCCAAAAATCCCATTGTTATTCCTCCTCTCTTATTAGTTATTGTTCATCTCGATTAAGGTTGGCAACACATCTTCGGTAATTTTTTTACGGTTCATATAACTACGGGTAAAGACAACCTTTTGATCGGGTTTGAAAATATCTGCAAATTCCTTCACCGTCACAAATAAATCAGCATCCTTACCTGAAGCCGCATTTGAATCGATTGATTCAGCGTCGATTTCGATGCCATTTGCCTTGGCAATTTCTTCAATCTTCAGTTTCAACATTAAGCTACTCCCAATTCCATTGCCACACACTGTAATCACTTTAATCATTGTCAGCACTCCCTTTTAATTTAATAATCGCTAGTAACTCGTCAGTTGACGAGGCATTTATTAAAGCATCGATGGTTTCATCATCTTCTAGAATATTAGATAATTGCTTTAAAGCGGTCAGATGACTGTCATTATCAACCGTGCTTAGCACGAACAGCAGTTTCACCTGATACTCTTCCCCGCCCTCTTGCTTCAGGTCAAAATCAACCGGCACCTTCATTTGCAATAAGCTCATTCCCAGTTTTTTGCCACCGTTTTCTGGTCGCGCATGAGGAATAGCCACTTGCGGTGCGAGAACAATATACGGGCCAACATCCTCAACCATCGCAATCATGGCGGCGACATAATCAGCCGTAATATAATGATCAGTAAGGAGCGGTTGAGCTGCTAACGTGATGGCTGCCTGCCACGATAATGCTTCGTCACTTTGTTGAATGTGGTCTTTAATTAATAAATCGGTCAAATTAACTCCTCCTTCATCTTTCCGCCTAACATTAAGCAAGCGCGAAATCCCTTTAAAAAGGGCTGTTTCATCTTTGATGTCAGCATGGCGTTTAACAAGTGCGATAATATCATTCGCGTTTATTTGATTTTGGGACTGTTGCAATTGAAAATCACGTTGTAATTGACGTTTCAACAGTTCTTTTTCAACCGGGTTCAAAATTGGTTTCGTCACATAAAGTGGTTTACTCGTTTGAAAATAGATGGTTGAAAAAATAAGATCGTACGACGCTGGGGCTAACTGTTGGCTATCGCTCACACTGTGCACCGTTTCAAAGGCAATACTCGGAAATAAGTCCTGTAACTGTTGTTGCATAATTATCGAAGAACTGACGCCATTCGGACAAACGGTTAAGGCCCTAATATGACGTTCTCTACTTGGAAACTGGAGCTGTCCGCCAAAATGGATGGTAAAGTAGGCAATTTCAGCATCCTCCAAGGTGGTATCCAACGCGGCTTCAAGTGGCCTTAACCCCTTGTGAACAAGCGTATAAAGATCCGCATATTCAGCCTTAATTGTCGCGACATAAGGATTAGCAATCGACGCCCCGAATAACAGGCGGTAAAAACAAGGAACGACATGCTGATAAAGACTCGCACTCAGCTGTGAACGTTGCTCAAACACCGTTAAGGTTAATCGCTGCACTTCATCAATGATTGCCTCTGTTAACTGTCTGAATTCTGGTTGTGGATGCTCGTGTTCACCTTGTAAACTCGCTAACAATTGGGCGGTCACAAAGATGACATTGCCAGCCGTATCTGTGGTTAGCCGCAGCTGTTTGACGATTGTTTCAGCCATCACTCGTAAACGATGGCTTTGGCCGTAATGCTTTTGCTTGACCGTAAACACAAGCGGTGCCGTTTGTTCAGCCACCTGTACTAACGACAACATTGCAACGAGATGCTCAAATCGTTCGGCAACGAAGCTAACTTTGTGCGTTTGAGCTAATGTTGTCAAACGTTCGGCCATATCAGCAGTAGACTGCTTCAGCCCCCACTTCGAAAAAACTAGGGCAAACAATTGCTCAAATTGGGGTGAACGGCGCATTGTTTGTAAGGTCGTTTCAATACAGCGACGAATCGCTTGTTCAGCCCCAGTAATCGCATAACCGTGTTGGCGCGAGTAGGAGAGTTCCAGGGAGAACTGGCCTAACTGCTCTTTCACTTTTTTTAAGGCAATCACGACAGAGTTTTTACTCATTTGTAAGAGTTGCTGATAATGTACCTGTGACACTGCTGTTTGCTTGATATAGGTATACAAAATAATGAGTTGACACCGCTCGTGATGATTTAACACTAAGGCAGTCGAGACGTTAGCAAGCCAATCCGACCGTAATTGAGGTGAGATGGTTAGCTGACCGAGATGCAACTGAATGCGTGCGTCACTGATTGTCTCTAAACGTGCATTTAATTGTTCAATTTCATACCAAGCCTGCTTTTTGGTTAACTGATGGACAATCGCAAATTCTGCTAATGAAACACTTCCCCGTTCGAGCAGCACACCCATCAATGAAACTGTCTTTGAATCTAACATGTTGTTCTCCCCTATCTCTAATTCTAGCTTAATGTAAACGCTTACTCATTTCAATTTAATTTAAGCACTATTTATTAGAGTGCTTAATGAAAGTTTAAGACTGATTATTCATACTATTTAAGTATATCAAAGTTTGCTACTTTTCAATACAGACTTAACGGTTGTTAAAACAACAAAATAACTTTCGCTAATCATTTGATGAACCACTACCTGTCAAGTAGACATGGTAAATAAAAACGCCCAGATTAATTCTAGGCGTTTTTATTTACCTATTTTTCTAAAATCTAGTGGAATTACTCCATTAAATTTAGAGACATATCGTTTGTTTTGATAAAATTCTATATCTTTTTCAATTCCTTTTTTAATGAATATGACTTGTCAACTTAAGCTAGACAATTGTTCTTCATTTACGTAACTCAAAAACACTTCCAATGGTGTCCGGTAGTTTAATGATTTTCTTGGTATGTGATTTCTTTTTGAAGCAACAGCTGAAATGAAGTTTTGGTCAACTTGGTTAAAGTCCATCTTTTTCGGGAAGCCATTTCGACGCAAAATGCCATTAGAATTTTCGTTTAGACCGCGTTGTGAAGGTGTTCCAGGATCCGCAAAATAGATAGAGATATCATTCGAGTTACTCATTTCTTTCCAGTTTGAGAATTCTTTTCCACAATCAAACGTGATTGATTTAAACATATGTTCGGGAATAGATTTTAACCAAGCAGTCGTTGCTTTTTCGATATCTGCTGCTTTACGACCTTCTGGTTTTAATGTGATTATCACTTTTGAAAGTCGCTCAACTAACGTGATAACAGCACTTTTATGATGAACACCGACAATTGTATCACCTTCCAAGTGTCCAAATTCTTCATTGAATTGCGTATAATCAGTCAATCGTTCCGAAATATTACGCTTAAATGCTTGCCTTCCGCGACGTTCGTTGTGTCCGTTTGGCTTACGTTTACCTTTCATTGGTAGCTTTGTGATATCGAAGTCGTTCGCTTTAAATAGGCGATAGAGCGTTCTAACAGAACATGAGATAGGTATCTCAGCACGACCAATAATCACATCAGGTGTCCAGCCTTCAGCTGTCATTTTCTGAATGTAGGTTTGTTGATCCGTACTTAAAATGATAGGTCGTCTGCCACAATATGTTTTATTTTCTTTGTATCTTTGATAATAATCACTAGCTGATAAACCTTTTTTAAGAAAATTGTAGACATTATCAATCGTTTGTCTTGAACGTCCTAGTATCTTCGATACGGTTAAAACAGATTGTTTCGTTTGAAAATAGGCTTCTATCATTACAAGCTCATTTGGTGTAAGATGTTTATAGGTCATTTGTCTTCACTCCTAATAATTCTTTGGTCGGAACTATTTTGAGTGTCGCACAAATGACTTTTTTTTATCTAGCTTAATTTTACTATCGGTGTTTATAGTTAATTTAAATACAGAGAATAAACTATTATAACATTGTATTGCATTCGATTGTCAGACTTTGATATATGCAAACAAAAAAACAGCAACTAGTGTTAGCAGATGATCTGCTGACTGATTGCTGTTTTCCCTTAAATTATAACTTTACTTATTATAATGATTTAGAGTTCTTCAAACAATGTTAGAGCAATACCTGGTGCCCAGTTTGAATCACCGTAATTAAGGTGTGTATTTAATGTTTTATACGATTTACCTAAATGTGTTACAATTTCACCTGCTAGGTATTCAGTCGGCGCAGTAAAACTACCTAACTCCCAAACTTTTCCTTCCGAAACGGCTGCATCAGCAGTTGTAACAGTAAAAGCATCGCTCGCATCTGAAACATTACCACCGACACTTGTTGCTTTGATTGTGTAGGTATATGTTGTGCTAGCATTAAGTGCTGTATCGTTATACATTGTTCCTGAAACAGTTGCGATGTTAACGCCATCACGGTAAATAGTATATGTATCAACACCGACACTATGTACTGACTTTGTCCACATAAGACTTACAGAGTTCGCTGTTGTTCCCATTGAGTGAACACTTGATGGAGCTGTTGGTTTTTCGTTATCAACGACGGGAACTTCTTTAGTCTTAACATCTAATGATGCGCTCATAGCTGATGTTTTACCATTAAATGAGACAGCTTCAATCGAATAGTTATATGTTGTATTTGCTGCTAGGTCTGTATCTATAAATGATGTAGATGACATCGTTTTAACTTTTTCACCATCACGGTAAACGTTATATGTTTCAATGTCTGTATTAGTTGGCGCTGTCCATGTCAATTCAACAGAAGATGTTGTAATCGCTTTGGCTGTCAATTGTGTAGGGGCGTCTGGTGTAACAGATTCTGATGGTTCTGATGGTTCAGTTGGCGTTGTACCTTCACCGTTAACGTTGACATCGATTACTTGGTAAAATGCATTGGGTGTGTCAGCAACATCCCAAACAGCTAAAATAACGTTGTAACCTGAGCGATCTTCTGGTACATCAACCTTATGTGTTGGGTTGTTCTCTGCTTGAGAACCATCATGTTGAATCGTACCAATTAATTCCATTTCATCACGGTTTAACGGTGCGTTAACGTCCCAACCTTGTTTGGTCATGTAGTAATGCCATTTTGTAGAAGGGTGTGTTGCCGTATACGTCCACGTAAACTCATTAATCCCTGTTTTGATATCTTGTTTCGTCCACTTTGTCGCGTTTTGAATATCTAATTTGTTACTACCAATGTTTCCACCATCTAAGACACCATTAGCTGATGCAATTGAGCCATCTAAAGGACCTAATGTCGGGTAACCTTTTGGCGCTTCTAGTCCTTGTGGTTGTGTAATAACATTACCAAAGGCAGCAATACCTGCATCCCAACTTAATGATTGTGCGTCAAGTTGTGCTTGATAAGCACGACTATGTGGGCTGGATACATAACCGTGAGCAGAAGCAGTGTTTGCCATCCCGATTAAACCAGCAGCAACAGCAGAAGTGACTAATAAACATGTTGTTACGTTTTTTATTTTAACATTTAACATTTAAATTCCTTCTTTCTATTCCAATTTTATCAAGATAATTACTAGTTAATGATACCTGTGATTACAAAAAAAACTTTCTTTGTTTGCCTATCTAAGTGTAAAAAATATAGTACATTACTAAAACTCTATAGTGTTGATGAGTGTCGGTTACTTTATGATTTGACTTACAAGCCAGACAGTTGTGTCAATTGTCGAATTAATAATAAAACAGCTAAATGTCTTAAACAAGGGACTAAACTATTACATATCACATTCAATAAAATAACGATTTAACAAATAAAAACAGCCGCACATAAAGTGCAGCTGAATAGATATCTACTTATTTTACTGCTTTTTGAATAACAACACGATTTGAGATAGAACCAGAACTTAATCTACAATCCAAAAAGCTTATTTATTTAATAGAAATTTTCCTCACCAACACTATTTGACATAGAGCCATTAAATTCAGTTCGCTCGAATTTAATAGACGGTTGTTTTTTTCTTTACTAAAAGGATCAGCTATCGATAAAAAATTAGCGTTTCACACAGATACTCCACACACTAACTGTGCCTATTAGATTCTCCTTACTAATTTTCATGGCGCTTTCGTTTCAGGTAAACACCACAACCTAACACCATTAACAGCCCAAACAGTGAGTGTGTTATTCCATTATTATCACCCGTTCGAGGTAAAGTAGTCGTTTTGACTTCACTACTATTCATGGTGCTTTCCTCCCCTTTTGTTTTCCCCGCATTTGCAATACTTTCGGTACTCTCTGTACTTTCATTACTTTCGGTACTCTCTATGCTTTCAGTATTTTCAGTACTCTCTGTGCTTTCTGTACTTTCTGTGCTTTCTGTACTTTCTGTACTTTCAGTGCTTTCTGTACTTTCTGTACTTTCTGTGCTTTCTGTACTTTCTGTGCTTTCTGTACTTTCTGTGCTTTCTGTACTTTCTGTGCTTTCTGTACTTTCTGTACTTTCAGTGCTTTCTGTACTTTCTGTACTTTCAGTGCTTTCTGTACTTTCTGTGCTTTCTGTACTTTCTGTGCTTTCTGTACTACCAACAACAGAAACAACAATAGTTTCTTCTACACCATCGTAACGATAAATAATTTGATAATCACCTATAACATCAGTATTTACTTCCCCTACAACTTCTACTTCAGTAATGTCAACTAAATTACCTGATTTATCTTGTGCTGAGTTAAAGTTCGCTTCTTTTGACCATATTTCACCTTGATTAATAACTGAGTTGAACACGTCAATAGTCGTTTGATTTACTAAAACAGTCACTGTCGCACTTTCTTCAAAACCATTCAAGTGATACGTCACTGTATATGTTCCTGCTTTATCTGTGTTAACCGTTCCGCTGATTGTTCCACCCGCTGCTTTGAATTCTGCAAACGTTAATTCAGCTCCGGTTTTATCTGTTGCGTGTTTAAAGCTATCTTTTTCGCTCCATGTTTCACCTGCATAAAGTGTCACATTTTGTGCCGCAACACTTGTTTCGTTCTCTAAAACAGTCACTGTCGCACTATCTTCAAAACCATTCAAGTGATACGTCACTGTATATGTTCCTGCTTTATCTGTGTTAACCGTTCCGCTGATTGTTCCACCTGCTGCTTTGAATTCTGCAAACGTGAGTTCAGTACCAGTTTTATCGGTTGCTAATTGAAAACTAGCTGCTTCCGTCCATGATTCGCCACTATATAGGGTGCTATTTATTGCTGAAACGCGAGTTTGATCAACAAACACTGTCACAACTGCAGTATCTGTAACGCCGTTTAGTTCATAGGTTACTGTGTATACACCTGGTTTACTCGTATCCACCTCATGCGTAACGTTACCACCTGCTGCCTCGAATTCTGCAAATGTTAATTCTGCTCCGGTTTTATCTGTCGCGCGTTTAAAGCTATCTTCTTCGGTCCAGGCTTCACCTTCATATAGTGAAACATTTTCGCCTTTAACATTTGTTTGATTTAACAATACTGTCACCGTTGCCTTATCACTCACAGCATTCAATTCAAAGGTTATGTCGTACACACCCGCTTGCTCTGTCTCAACAGTTTGGGTAATTGTTCCACCCGCTGCTTTGAATTCTGTAAACGTTAATTCTGCTCCGGTTTTATCTGTCGCGTGTTTAAAGCTATCTTTTTCGCTCCATGTGTCACCTGCATAAAGTGTCACATTTTGTGCCGCAACACTTGTTTCGTTCTCTAAAACAGTCACTGTCGCACTATCTTCAAAACCATTCAAGTGATACGTCACTGTATATGTTCCTGCTTTATCTGTGTTAACCGTTCCGCTGATTGTTCCACCCGCTGCTTTGAATTCTGCAAACGTTAATTCAGCTCCGGTTTTATCTGTTGCGTGTTTAAAGCTATCTTTTTCGCTCCATGTTTCACCTGCATAAAGTGTCACATTTTGTGCCGCAACACTTGTTTCGTTCTCTAAAACAGTCACTGTCGCACTATCTTCAAAACCATTCAAGTGATACGTCACTGTATATGTTCCTGCTTTATCTGTGTTAACCGTTCCGCTGATTGTTCCACCTGCTGCTTTGAATTCTGCAAACGTGAGTTCAGTACCAGTTTTATCGGTTGCTAATTGAAAACTAGCTGCTTCCGTCCATGATTCGCCACTATATAGGGTGCTATTTATTGCTGAAACGCGAGTTTGATCAACAAACACTGTCACAACTGCAGTATCTGTAACGCCGTTTAGTTCATAGGTTACTGTGTATACACCTGGTTTACTCGTATCCACCTCATGCGTAACGTTACCACCTGCTGCCTCGAATTCTGCAAATGTTAATTCTGCTCCGGTTTTATCTGTCGCGCGTTTAAAGCTATCTTCTTCGGTCCAGGCTTCACCTTCATATAGTGAAACATTTTCGCCTTTAACATTTGTTTGATTTAACAATACTGTCACCGTTGCCTTATCACTCACAGCATTCAATTCAAAGGTTATGTCGTACACACCCGCTTGCTCTGTCTCAACAGTTTGGGTAATTGTTCCACCCGCTGCTTTGAATTCTGTAAACGTTAATTCTGCTCCGGTTTTATCTGTCGCGTGTTTAAAGCTATCTTTTTCGCTCCATGTGTCACCTGCATAAAGTGTCACATTTTGTGCCGCAACACTTGTTTCGTTCTCTAAAACAGTCACTGTCGCACTATCTTCAAAACCATTCAAGTGATACGTCACTGTATATGTTCCTGCTTTATCTGTGTTAACCGTTCCGCTGATTGTTCCACCCGCTGCTTTGAATTCTGCAAACGTTAATTCAGCTCCGGTTTTATCTGTTGCGTGTTTAAAGCTATCTTTTTCGCTCCATGTTTCACCTGCATAAAGTGTCACATTTTGTGCCGCAACACTTGTTTCGTTCTCTAAAACAGTCACTGTCGCACTATCTTCAAAACCATTCAAGTGATACGTCACTGTATATGTTCCTGCTTTATCTGTGTTCACATCGTGACTAACGGTGCCGCCCGCTGCCTTAAATTCTGCAAACGTGAGTTCAGTACCAGTTTTATCGGTTGCTAATTGAAAACTATCTGCTTCCGTCCATGATTCACCAACATAGAGAGTGACTGCCTGTGCTTTCACGGCTGTTTCATTCGCAAGTACAGTGACTGTTGCTGTTTCAGTTTTACCATTTAATAGATAATTAACCGTATACACACCAGTTACACTTGTATCGACATCGTGAGAAATTGTTCCACCCGCTGCCTTGAATTCTGCAAACGTTAATTCAGCTCCGGTTTTATCAGTCGCTGTCTTGAAACCATCGGCTTCATCCCATGATTCACCGACATGAATGGTTGCATCATTTGTCATAATACTGGTTTCATCCGCTTTAATCGTAACAGTTGCCGTTTCACTGTATTCCCACTCGCCTAACGCGTTTAAGATACCAATTTCAACCTGATGACTCCCTGGTTTTGATGTGTCGAGTTCTTGCGTTTGTTCTCCATTAATTGTGTAGTGGGTTACTTCAGCAGCGTTGACTGTTTCTCCATCTTTGTTGACCACGTATTTAAAAGGGGCATTACTATCAAACGTGTCACCAACATACAAGGTAACATCTTGTAATTCAACAGCTGTTTGGTCAGACTTAACTGTCACAGTAGCCGAATCACTGTATGTCCACTTACCACTCCCATCGAGTATGACAATTCTCACCTTATGAGTCCCAGGTTTAGATGTATCAAGTTCTTGAGTGACTTCCTCGTTGATGTAGTAAAAATCAACGTCTGCTGCTTTAACGGGTTGCCCCTCTTTATCGACCACATTTTTAAAAGGGGCGTTACTATCAAACGCTTGCCCTACATACAGTGACACATCTTGTAATTCAGTTTGTGTTTGATCCGTAATAACCGTTACATTGACCACTTCTTCAACTTCGTTCAGTGTGTAGGTAACTGGATAAACACCCGGAACGTCACGGTTCACGTTATGAGAGACAGTACCTCCGGCTGCAATAAAACCGTTATAATCAAGCTGATTGCCGGCTTTGTCGGTTGCAGCTGTAAAACTATCGGCTGCTACCCAATCACTGCCTTGGTAAATTGAGAGGTTAACGACATCAATTGTCGTTAAATCGTTAAGCACTGTTACTGTCGAGACTTTGGTTTCGTTATTCAACCCAAAAGTCACGGTGTAAGTCCCCGCCACACTTGTATCAACGGTAGAGTTCACCGTGCCACCGGCTGCGATAAACTGTTCATAAGTTAATGCTTCACCATCAGCATTGAGAGCACCATTAAACAATGTTTTTGGCTCAAATATTTCGTTTAAGTTCAGCTCATGTTCTTCGATAATATCAAGCGCTGTAAAATCTTGCATTGCAGTTACTTTTATTGAACCAAGCACTTTCATATTACGATTAATATTATAAGATGGCCCTTCGGTGTTCCAAACATAACCTTTTTGTAGAAACGCTGTCTTAATCATTAAATCTAAATTAATCGTGGTTACAGTATTAGCTGGCACAACCTTTAGTTGCGTGACTACGATATCCACTAATTCCCGACCATTCGTAGCAAATGAAACACTGTAATTTCCCGTTGCATCCACACCGCTACCACTGATGTATGACGGTGCTTCTGTAAACACAGTGTAAAAACCAATTTGAGCAACTGAACCATGCATGTAGTTGAAGTCCTTAATACCTGTATTAAAATAATCGACCGGTAGAATTGTTCCAACCGCATTATCCATTTCAACAGAAATATTATTTAATCTTTGTTCTAATTCCGTTTGAAAGGCTGGTGCGATGAGTTGATCATGTGTTTTTTCGGCTTCTTCTTGTGGATCTTGCCTCGTCTTAATTTCACCACTTGTTTCATCTGCATAAACTGGCACAGAAATGGCTGAGACACCTGTGGAATATACCATCACCCCAATAATTAGTTTCAGTGACAATTTGTTTAGTTTCACTTTCATTTCCTTGTCCTCCCTCTTTTATCTACTTATGTAGTAGCATAACTGAAATATTATATCAAAGGGGGCCATCCTTTTCCCATCGAAAGGAAATTCTCTGTTTTTTAAAACAACAGGGACATAAAATGACCCCTTCTTAACTCTTCCCTTAAACGATGAGCTTTAAACTTTCTCGTTTTTTTTTTATAAAAACAAGAAAACATCATTAGACTATAACGTAACTCACATTCTCTGAGGTTCATTGCCTTTCACTAACAAATCAAACAAGATCAAACGAAAAAAGATCCCATTCGAACATGCCAAATGGGATCTTTGAGACTAAATAAACTGCATTATCTTTCATATTCTATTACAGCGGCCTTGACTGCTGTGTTTCAATCTTCCGCACGTTTACCACGTGATAAGAAGAATGACAACACAAGTGCAAGTACTGTAATACCTGTTGCAACAACAAAGGTGTAGTTAATTCCGTCAAGCAATGCTTTTTGTGTAATTTGCGCTTTTAAGGCAGCCACTTGATCGGCATTCATCGCTGTGCCCGCAGCCATTGCTTTTTCTTTGGCTGCTGCCGCTAATTCAGTGGCACGGGTCGCAATGTGTTTGTTCATGATTGTGACTAGTAAGGCTGTTCCGATTGAACCGGCAACTTGTGAGGCGGTGTTATTAACAGCCGTTGCATGTGGGTTCAAACGTTGTGGCAATTGGTTTAAGCCGTTTGTCATAATTGGCATCATTACGAGTGACATACCAAACATCCGAATGGTATAAACAACAATAATGTACGTATAAGTTGAATCGACTTTTAATTGTGTTAAGAAGAAGGTTGCACCGGCTGTAATAAGCAGACCGATAACAGCTAAAATACGCGGTCCAAAACGGTCAAACATTCGACCAGTAATCGGTGACATAATCGCCATCACGACTGCTCCTGGTAACATCATTAACCCAGCGTCTAATGGCGTAATGCCACGAACGTTTTGCACGTATGCTGGTGTTAAAATCATACCGGCAAACATTGCCATCGATAAAATCATTGAAATGGCTGATCCTAAGGCAAACATTGGGTATTTGTAGACGCGCATTTCGAGCATTGGTTCTTTCATCCGTAATTGACGGAGGATGAATAACGTAACACCAACCGCACCGATGGCAATCATTCCGTAAACAAGTGGTGATGACCAACCTTTATCGCCGGCAGTACTAAAGCCGTATAATAAGCCACCAAAACCGACGGTCGATAACACGAGTGATAAGTAATCGAGTTTGACTTTACGTGTTTCTAACACATTGTCTAATTTCCAAATACTTAACAATAAACTAATGACTGCAAATGGCACGATCATTTCGAACAACATGCGCCAGTCATGGTTTTGGATAATCCAACCTGATAAAGTCGGTCCAATTGCTGGTGCTACGAACATAACGAGTCCAAACACACCCATAGCAGCGCCACGTTTTTCAATTGGAAAACTCTTAAGTAAGACGTTCATTAAAATCGGTGACATGACTGATGCCCCAGCAGCTTGCACCATTCGGCCGGTTAATAGAATACCGAAGTTTGGTGACATAGCTGCTAATACAGTACCGACTGTGAAAATTGATAACGCCGTAATATAAAGTGTACGTGTTTTAAAACGGGTAATAAAAAAGGCTGAAGCTGGAATTAAAATTCCACTCACAAGCATATACCCTGTTGAAATCCATTGTACTGTTGAGTAACTAATATCAAAGTCTTTCATAATTGTTGGTAAAGCGATATTGAGTAATGTGTTATTGAGGAAGGCGACGAATGCCCCAATAAACAAGATTATCAGCATGCCCATTGGTGCTTTTTGTACAACTGTCTGTTTTGTCATTATGCGAATCTCCTTATCATTTCTTTTACTATGCTAGAACTATTCTATACCAACAGTCCAATTTTAGCAATCTTTTTTTATAATCGAATTTAAAACGTTGCTATTATGAGATTTAGACGATAGAATAATGGTATACATTTTATAAAAAGGAGCTATTATGAACCTTCGTAAAACACAAATTACTAACGCTGCCCGTGACTTATTTATTGAAAAAGGCTTTACCGATACGTCGATGGCTGATATTATTGCGGCCGCTAAAATTTCAAAAGGGACCTTTTATAACCACTTCAGCTCAAAAAGCGAGTGTTTAATCGCAATTTTAGAAGAAAGCCGAGTTGAAGCAAGTCTTTTGCGTCATGAGCTAGCGATAGGTACCGCTGCGAATGACATGGAGGTCTTGGCAAAACAAATCGGTGTTGTCATCCGTCTTAACCGTAAGAACAATTTAATCCGTATTTTTGAGTCGATTAACCATTCGAATGATAAAGAAATTCAACGAATGCTTAATTTACATCATTTATCAGAGGTTGATTGGTTGGCGGCACGTATTGTTGAAGTGTATGGCCCTGCAATTATTCCGGCCAGTTATGAAGCTGCCGTGCTCACGTACGGGATGATTCATCATGTCCTTAAACTGGTGGTTTCGTCCGGTTTTAAACCAGCGCATCCCGAAAATATCGTTAAAAATGCCTTAAAACATCTCGAAGCGATTATCCCGCAATTAATAGGCTCACAAACGTTGACAATTTCAGATGATTTACTAGAGAACATCCGTTGTTCGATTCATTATCAGGCAGTGACTCGCGTCTCTTTAATTGAAGAATTCAAGCTGTTTATCGCCGCTTTACCTGCTACAACACCGCTTGAAGGACTTGAGTACGCAACCTTCCTGAATGAACAGATTGCCAGTGAGACCCCGAAAAAACACTTGATTCAAACGGTATTACCGGCCTTTCATCAGGCTTTTGCGCAAACTGACTGCTCAACCGCGGCTAAAATGTTGGCAATGCACGTTTGGCAATACCTCAAAGCCGATTAGCTTTTATGTTCGACAAAAAAGCATCAAAACAATCAGTCTCATGATTGTTTTGATGCTTTTTATTTACTTCACTTTGTTGGCGGTAACCGCCTGTGCTTTTTTAAGTTGGTTATCATTTGCTGCCAACTTATCTTGTAGCGCTGCAATTAAGGCCGTGCTTGTTTTCGCATCAACCTCACCGGTTTGCGTTAACTTATGGTCAGCTTGAAAGGCTTTGACTGCAGTAACAGTTGCATCATCAAAACTGCCCTTTGTTTGACTTAAGTTGGCATCAAAGACATTAAGAATTGCTTGGATGCTTTTCACAGCGTTTGAAACATCACCACTCTTATATGTTTTTGTAATATCATACAATGAAATGTTACCATAGGCTGGTGCATCAACCTTAACATCTGGCTTGATGCCTTTTTTGTTAATCCAGTTTCCATCAGGTGTGAGCCATTTGGCAGTCGTTAATTTCACTTCTGACTGATCGTCGAGTTCTCCTGCCGTTTGCATCACACCTTTACCGTAGGTGGTGTTTCCCACAAGGGTTGCACCGGCTGACTCTTTTAATGCGCCTGCTAATATTTCAGACGCACTGGCACTGCCGTCATCCGTTAAGACTGTTACAGGAACAGTTACCTTATACCCATCGGATGCTGAAGAATCCGCGTTGTATACTTGTTGTTGTCCTGCACGATTTTCAATTTTAACAACCGCTTTGCCATCTTCGATAAAGAGACTTGCAATGTCAATCGCTTGATCGAGTAAGCCACCCGGGTTTTGCCGAACATCAACGACGAGCCCCTTCATCCCTTGTTTATCTAGTTTCTTAAGCCCCGCTAACACTTCTTCATGTGTGTGTGTCGAAAAACTGCTAATACGGAGATGACCAATTTTATTAGCAAGCAGCGCTGTATCGACTGTTTCAATCGGAATGGTGTCACGAGTAACACTCACTTTACGGGTATCCGCTTCACCTGGTCGTTGAATCGTTAAGATGATACTCGTGCCTTTTTCACCACGGATTTTATTGGTGGCTTCCGTTAATGTTTTGCCTTGAATTGATTTACCATCGACTTCTAAAATTTGATCGTTTGGTTTCAAGCCTGCTTTTTCGGCTGGTGAACCCCCAATCGGTGAAACAACCGTCAACGTTTTATTGGTCATCTGAACTTCGACTCCGATACCTTCAAATGAAGATGAAATATCATCATTAAAGCTCTTTGTTTCGGCTTGATTAAAGTAAGTTGAATAAGGATCCTCCAACGACTCGAGCATGCCTGAAATTGCTCCGTCAATTAGTTTTTGCGAATCAACTTTTTTATAATAGTTATCGCTAATATTCGTGTACACTTCATCTATTTTTGAAAACGACGAGGATTGCTCGGCCGTTTTACTTTGGACTTTAACAAAGGTGACCGCTGCGACGGCGGTAATGAGCACACCAACGATAAACAAACTGATTAAGGCGATCACCAATGAGCGTTTGCGCATTACAACCATTTTCGATTGTGGTTTTTCTTGCTGTGGGTCTGTTTGTTCGGGTTCATTGTTAGTCATGACTATCACTGCTCCTAGCTAAAATATAATATAAACGGCAACATTATGCTAAAAAAGCGTTGCTACCGTTCGTTGCATCAAGTATTCCTTGAGTGATTGCCATCACGTAAATCGTTATTTAGATGTGTTCTTTGGACGCTCTTTTTTAGGTGTGAATCCGAAGACTGACCAAACTAAAAAGGAGATGAGGGCAAAATAACCCCAGCTGAATTTGTCTTGGTATTGGGCAATTACGTAATAGAGCACCATAAACACGAGGGTTTGTAACAGTACGCGTGGTGAAATCAAGTTTTTAATTTCAAAATTAATCTTCATTTTAATCTTCCTTTCGCACGTCAATTGGCTTCACTTCTTTATTAGTATACCAGTCGGAGTAAGGCTTGACAATCGCTTACATTCAGCCATGCTGTTTTTATGAACGGTTGTCACATAACGTTAAAACGTTTCTTTAGTGTTGCCTCTAATTTACGTTATAATAGAATGAACAACATCATTCTCATAAGAAAGAGGGATATTATGAACGCAACGATTGAACAGTTATTGCAACATCGCAGTATTCGTCAATTCAAGGCAACACCACTTAGTTCTGCCGAAACGGATTGTCTCCTACAGGTGGCACAACATGGGGCTACCAGTAGTTTCATGCAGTCGTATTCGATTATTCACGTGAGCGATCCGGCAAAAAAAGCAGCCTTAGCAGCAATTGGAAAACAACCTTACATTGCCGACGCAGCGATGCTACTCGTATTTGTGGCTGATCATCACCGCAACGCCCAAATCGCAAGTGAAAAAGGTAAGTCGACTGCCATTATCGGCTCGATGGACTACTTCTTATTCGCGACGGCTGATGCAATGATTGCCGCCCAAACAACCACTGTCGCAGCCGAGAGTCTCGACTTAGGGACGGTTTTTTTAGGTAGCCTGAACAACGATGCACAAGCGGTGATTGATTTACTCGAGTTACCGGCCCACACCTTCCCTGTTGTTGGTTTAGCCATTGGTCACCCAGACCAAGCGCCACAATTAAAACCGCGTTTACCACGCAATCAAGTTGTATTCGAAAATAGCTACGTGCAGCAGGCTAACCTGGTGACGCAATTAAGCGACTACGATGAGGCGGTGCATCAGTATTATGATTTAAGGGCAGCCAATCAACGGGTCGACCATTTCACTACCCAGATTGCAGGTGCGATGGACCGTCGCTTCGAAAAACGTCATGAACTGCTTGCAATTGCCCAAAAGCAAGGTTTTCTCCAGTATTAACGTACTGAGAGCGAAACACCGTCAGCGACCACTGCAAAAGGTCCCGACGGTGTTTTTTAGTGTTTACAGTTGTTGTCGTTTAAACAGTAGCAGTGCCGATGCGATGAACAAGACAATCAGACCGGTTGTGGATAAAGTGTATTGAGCTTAAATGAGCCTGCGAGCATCTTACTCGCATTATCGGTTAAACAGAGCGGCAGATACTTCGCTAATTTATCGAACGAAGCTAACAGCGATAAACTAAAACAACATCACATCCACAAAACTGCCATAGCTACTCCGTAACCATGCGCTGACCATCATCATTAAGGCGATTAGGAGCATGCCATACAAGCTAACAGCCCCAAAACTGAGCGACTCATTCGCATAGGTATCCGTCGGAAAGTAATAGCGTAAGAAAAGCCGGTTAATCCCAAAGGCTAAGAGTAAGGCCACTTCAAAATAGGCAACCATACCAGCGTCTTTTGCAAGGATGACCACTTCCCTCGACAAGCCCTTTGTCACTAAGTTAACTAAGGTGTCGTGCTTGTATTCGCGAGTGAGCGTTGTTCCTAAAATGAGCGCCAGTGAAAAAATCCCAATAAAATAGAGATTTTGCAAAAAGAGATCATAGGCATCGAGTGCTCCCAGCGGTGGTAAATCCACCGCCACGCCTGCTTCTTCACTGACCGACCATTCGGTCAGTTTGAGTACACCCACACCTAAACAACCGCAGAAGCCAAACAGACCGAGTAGGAGCCAGATGTATTTTGTACGAATCGGTTCTAATAATTCTTTGACTAGAAACGGCCAAAAGACGTTCATTGCACCACCTCCATGAAGATATCTTCGAGTGTTGGTGTCGCAATCGTCAAGGCCGGCATGAACTGAGGATGGCCATGCAACCAGGCTATGACACGGGGGTAGCCGCTCGTAATTGTGGCAACGTTAAGACTCACCTGTTCTGATTGCTGTGTCACCACACACCAGTCAGATGCGTCTAGAGCCTCGGCGCAGTCTTTAGCGTTAGTTGTGTTCGTAAAGTTTAGCACGATTACTTGCGTCTGATAGCGTTCGTATATCGTGCTCAAACGATTGGACAGCGTAATCGCCCCGTTATTAAGCATGATGATACTATCACAGACCTGTTCGGCATCACTGAGCAAATGGGTCGACATCACGATAGTCATCTCCTCTTTTAGCGAGGTTAACAATTCATGCACCTCCTTACGACCTTGGGGATCTAACGCTGAGGTCGGTTCATCACAGAGCAGTAATTTCGGCCGATTGATTAGCGCTTGTGCAATCCCGAGTCGTTGTTTCATTCCCCGCGAATAGCTCCGAATTTTTTGCTGACCAACCTGCGCGAGTCCGACCTGTTGCAGTAAACGCTCACATAAGTCCTCCTGTTGTTGGCGTGGCACCTGTGCGATCGCAGCACAGAGCTTCAGATAGGAGGTGGCGGTCATATACGGATAAAATGACGGCACATCAGGTAAATACCCCACCGTTTGCGACCTGTTCGTCTGACCGTAAATGACCCGTTCACCAGCGACATAAATCGCACCTTCTTCGATGGGTAACAGACCTAAAATCAGTTTGAAAGTGGTCGTCTTCCCTGCCCCGTTAGCACCAATAAAACCATGGATGCCAGAGCTCGGCACTGTGAACGACAGTTTTTTTAACAGTTGTTTTTGTTTAAACCCCTTACTAACCTCCTCCAAACACAACATCAGTAGTCCCCTTCATCTCTTGCATTCTTTGCACGACGATTGACACCAAAAATGAAATAAAGAATGGGACCAATGATTTGTATGAGGAGGATAATGAGAAGCCAGCCCCATTTTGGGAGAAAGCGACTGTTTGGCTGTTTCGATGCATGAATAAGAACAAAAGTGAGTAAGGCTAAATTAATCATCGTATAGTACAGCGGATATTTCATAATAAGGTTATACATACATGTCACTCCTGTTCACAAGTTGCGTAATTAGAACTAGCTTAGCGAAAAAACATATTAAAGACATAAAATAGCACTAAACGGACTATACCTATTTATTTTCAGTCAGTTAAATGTTACTATGAGAAGGTTGTTATATTTCACTAAAGGAGATTTGAAATGAAAAGTATTGAAAAGAAACACAGCGTGATGGATCCATCAGCAATCGGCCTCTTTAGCCTTGCGATTGTGACACTCGTTGCCTCTTCACAAAAATTAGAATGGACTGAAAATAATGCAGGAATGATTGCGTGGGCATTAATTCTTGGTGGACTTGGACAAGTCATTGCTGGTATTTATGATGCAAAAATCAACAATGTCTTCGGTGCAACTGCCTTTTTTGCTTACGGGTTATTCTGGCTTGGCACTGGTTTCACTTGGATGATTCAAGCAGGCGTCTTTGGTCAAAATTTAGCAGCCGACTTTGATGCGAAACAGATCGGTTTTGCGTTTATCGGCTACCTTGTCTTTACCTTATTTATGACAATTGGCGCTTTAGAGACGAATAAACTGCTCTTTTTCATCTTCTTCGTCATCAATTTCTTATACCTTGGCTTAGCTTTATCGACGCTTGGTATAATGCCTGAACTATTTCATCAACTGGCAGCCTGGGCTGAATTCACCGTGTCAATCTTATCATTATATGGCTGTGGTGCTGCTGTTTTAAACGCTCACTTCGGCTTTACCTTTTTACCAATCGGTAAAAAATTTAATATCATCAAACAAACAGAGCAATAAGTTAACTGTACTACAGCTCGCTCTTACTAACGTTTAAATGGTATGATTGTTTAAATTCAAAGTATTAAGAAGTAACTAAAATACAACAAGCAACTAAAACCTGAAGCGCCCCCCAAAAGTTAGACCCAAAAGCTAACATTTGGAGGGCGCTATTTTCATGCCCCAAAATACGTTGACTCTGAATTAAAAGCGTAAAAAAGTGACTTGATGAACAAGGAAGCACAGCACTAGCAAATAACGATGAATTAAACAAGAGCAACAGCTACTAAGATGGCTTATACATAGCAACAATTCAGTGAGGAAGGTCTAGTTAGAACGCATTCATCAAAAAACATGCTGTTCAATTCAGGCGAGATGCAATAACGTTATATCAAACGAATGAAAGGCTCGATCGTGACTTTGGCATAGGGTCGCCTGCTTGGTCCAATTCATGAGCTGATTTAATCGCCTTGTTTCTTTCAGTGCTGTTTGCCTCGTTAAACTAAAGTTGAACAAAAAAAGAGATGACATCAGTCATCTCTTGCGTGTCTTCCTAGTATTATCTTGCTTTCAAATACCAACAGTAACCTTTGACAGAATAACGATAATTTGAACCTCTCATGACTGAAGCCACGAGACGCTTAGAACAGAGCATACTTGCAAGCGGATTTCTTTGCTCACAGCGGTTTCTCTGGTTTACTCAGCTATCTCCTTCGGTTCTATGTCAACACTTGTAAGCTTAGAGCTTCTGTCAAACTATTTTTATGAGCGTCGCTTTATCATTTGTAATCCGCTCACCACGCTGGCACTCATCACTAGCAGCGTTACAACAAAGATACCGATTCGCTTAATTGCGATGCTGTTACCTAGTATCAGATCAACACCCGCGGTCGCTAAATGCAACGGATTATACTTGTCAATCACAGGAAACAACCCGACTACCAACAGTAAACCGAAAAATAGCCCTACACCGATTAGGCTGGCATAGGCCTGTTTAAAACAGGCACCAAATGTAACTAAAAGTGTAAGTAGTAACACACCAAACAGCCACATCATCAAGAGACTTAAACCGACATGCACCAACGCGGCTGTTTCGAAATAATAAGCGGTATAAAACAGATGACCAGTCACTGCCACTAGGTAGGCAATCGACCATAATACGAACACAATGGCATACTTGGCAAGCAGCGCTGCTTGTTTCGTTAAGCCTTTTGTGAGTAAGTTAAGCAAGGTGCCCTGTTCATACTCTTTTGTCAGACTAGTGCTAAACATCAGCAAGAACAGAATGAGACCCATTTGACCCATATTATTAAAAAACTGTGCATAGCTATCACTCGCACTAGGTTCCGGTAACGTAATCACCATGCCTTCCGTCGCGACGCTTTTTAAAATTTCGGGCGTGATGAGAGCCATGAGTGGACCCATTAAGCCGAGGATAAAAAAAACAATCAGGACGATTAATGTGCGTTTTGTGCGCCACTGCTCCAGCCATTCTTTTTTGAAAAACACCTTAAACCCTCTCATTGTATCACCTCCAAATAAATCTGCTCGAGCTGTGGTTCAACCCGACTAATATCGGGTTGGAGTCCGACTGTTATTAACAGTTGCAACAGCAACGGATACACTTGATCATAAGCGCTCACATTCACTTCAAGTGTCGTTCCCACCTGTTTAATGTTTTTAGCCCAAGCACAGGTAGCCAAAGATTGCCTTAAAGTAGCAACCGCTTCGTCGGTGTGACAGGCGAGTAACACGGCTTCGGTTTCGTAGTTGGCATATAAGTCGGGCAACGTTCCCGCATACACAATCGTGCCTTGGTGCATCATCATCACACTGTCGCAAATTGCCGCGGCATCTTGCAATAAATGCGTGGATAAGACGATGGCCATCTCTCGTTTCAATTCAGTCAATAAGGCGAGCACCTCGTGTCGTCCTTTAGGATCAAGTGCGGAGGTGGGTTCATCACAGATGAGTAGTTGCGGTCGTGTCACAAGCGCTTGGGCTATGCCTAAACGTTGTTTCATCCCACGCGAAAACCCTTGAATTCGCTGGGTTGCCTGTTTCTCCAAGCCGACTTTTTTCAAGAGTGTCTGTGTGGTTTGGTTTCGTTCAGCGGGTGATTGACCCGCGAGTTCACCACAGAGCAGTAAATATTCAGCGGCCGTCAGATAACCGTAAAATTGTGGCACATCCGGCAAATAACCGATGGAAGGGGTCATCGCATTCTGATGCGGTTTTACCCGTTCTCCATTAAAGGTAATCGTCCCTTCATCTGGCGCAAGCAGCCCTAACAGCAACTTCATCGTTGTCGTTTTACCCGCGCCATTGGCTCCAATTAACCCATGAATCCCTGTGGTTGGAATGGTGAACGTTACGTTTGATAGAACTGTCTTTGTTTTAAAACACTTGCTTAAGCCCACAACTTCTAACATGAGCCACCTTCTTTTTTACCGATTAAGAAGTACACAATCGGACCGATGAAATTGATGAAAACAATCACCACTACCCAAGCCCATTTTGGCAACCCACGAACAGCTGGTTGCTTATACAAATGCACTAAGGCACTCACCATCAAGACGAGTTGGGCGATAAAAAACGGAATTAACAGTGCTTGATATTGCATTAAGAGAGCCATTATTTATTCCTCCACTTTCTGTTTTAATTGGGAAATCAACTGCTGATAATCAGCACGGTGTGCAAGCGTATCGAACGGTGACTGCAGGACCGTCTCGAGTAAACTCGCCTTAATCACGGCGGAATCACGAGGAACCTGTGTCCCTAAATCCAAGGTTGTCAACCAGTCGCTAATACCATCAAAAAAGTCATTCCCTTGTAGTTCCAAAGGAAAATGCATGGTTTCGACCAGTGCCACGTATTTTTGCAGTGCCGCTAACGCGTCGTCGGTCGCTTCAAGACGAACGTACGATTGGGCAGCTGTTACATAGATTGGCAGCATAATGGCAGGATGCATCTCGTTCAGTCCGAATGTGGCGCTCACCGCTTCAACGGTCGTCACTGTTCGCTTCACTTTAGCACGGTCGCTTGCAGCTAATGTTAGCATGGTTGGCACAAGGCCAATAAAATTGAGGATGTACTGATAGGCACTTACTTGTATCGTTTCGTAGGCTTCCTCGGTCTGACCTAAACGCAATTGGGCATTCGCCTTGATAATTTCGACCGGTAAAATCAGACGATGATTCGGTTTAATAAGCGCTAAGGCTGTTGCGGGTTCACCTAAAGCCATCGCACAATAGCTTAACATCATTTCAGTTTGTTGTAAGAGTGCTACCTCTGTCGTATGCTTTTCAACGCGTTCGAATAACTGCTGTGCTTGCATAATCATCTGCTGTTGCTCAGTAGGTTCGCTTGCCAACGGCGCATGATTGACGATTAAAATGCCGAGTTGGAGCAACAACGGCATACAACCGTAATAGTTGCTAATCGTTTGTTGCACAGCAGCCATCACCTGCTGTAATGGTTCTGTGGCAAACTGGCGGCAATAGGTACGATAGAGCGTTTGAATCTCGACTTGGCTCAGTTGTGGGTCAAATCCAAGCAAGGCATCAATTGTGACACCAAAATAATTGGCTAATGTTGGTAATAATGTTATATCGGGAAGGGATTGACCGGTTTCCCATTTGGAAACGGCTCCTTTTGTGACTGCCATCGCAGCAGCCAACTGCCCCTGTGATAGTCCCTGTTTTTTACGATGCGTTTTAATGATTGTTCCGCAGCGAAATTGCTCCATCACACTCACCTCCTTCTTTAATTATAAGGGAAGGTGACGGAATATCAAACGAGTTGAAGTATACTAAGTAGATAAAAGTATCCTTCGAGTATATTTTGTCACCGATTTGTCAGTTGAATCTCACTCATCCTGTCTCTGCTTCGAATTCAACTGTACGTTGTTATTTATCAACCGGACGTTGTGTAACTATCGAAACACTTGTCACCCTTCGCTAGCAAAAAACAGCACTGACGACTCGAACGAACTCGAGTTGACAGTGCTGTTTAGTTTGTGGCTGTTCGAAACGGTTTCAGCCGCTTTTGTTAAAATTCGACGGCTGTATCTAACGCGATTTTCATCATATCGACAAAGGTTGTTTGGCGTTCTTCAGAGGTTGTGTCCTCGTCTAGGAAGATGTGGTCGCTGACGGTCAGGATTGCTAAGGCACGGCAATTGTACTGGGCAGCTAACGTATAAAGTGCTGCCGCTTCCATTTCAATGCCAAGAACTCCATAATCAGCTAATTGTTGTTTATCCAATTGTGCGTTGTAAAAACGATCAGCCGAGAAAATATTACCCACACGGACGTTTAAGCCGGCTTCCTTCGCTTTTTGGTAGGAAGTGTACAGTAAGTCAAAGTCGGCGACTGGCGCAAAGTCAACGCCACGTGAGAACGTGTTACGATTGATTTGTGAATCAGTCGATGCCGCTTGTGCTAACACAACGTCACGGACATGTACATCGGTTGATAGGGCACCCATCGTACCGACACGAATTAAGTTTTTAACGCCATATTCCATCATTAACTCATTCGCATAGATTGAAATTGATGGAATCCCCATGCCTGATCCTTGAACAGATACACGTTTACCCTTGTATGTGCCGGTATAACCAAACATATTACGCACGCTATTGTATTGCACAACATCTTCTAAAAATGTGTCGGCAATGTATTTGGCACGTAACGGATCTCCTGGTAATAAAACTGTTTCAGCAATTTCACCTTGTTTTGCTTCGATATGAATACTCATCTGTATAACCTCCAAAGTTTAGTTGTTGTAGCTCAAAGCTACTTGTTTTTATGTTCATCTAAAATGTATTGGTCCCAAATTTCATCAAACAAGCTCAGTGACTCGATGTAATCAACCTCTGTTTCGAGGTAGTCACTGACGTTGTGGTAATTTTTTTCTTGCTTCGGAAAAGCGTGATCGCGAAAGGCTGCATTAGCAAACTCGGTTGCAGCGTCTTTTTTAATTGGATCTCGATAAGTCATTAAATAATGATAAAATGTGCGTGCCATCTCTTACTCCTATCTTTACTCACTCAAAAACGCTTGTTTATAAGCGGAATAACCTTTTTGTTCTAACTCGTCAAACGGAATAAACTGTAAGGCTGCCCCATTAATACAGTAGCGTAAACCACCAGCTGCCTGCGGACCATCAGGAAAAACATGGCCTAAATGCGAATCAGCTGTATGCGAACGCACTTCGACACGACGCATACCTAAACTATCATCCATTTTTTCAGTCACCTCAGCCTTGTTGATTGGTTGAGTGAAACTTGGCCACCCACACCCCGCATCATATTGATGTAAGGTTGAAAAAAGTGGCTCGCCTGAGACGATATCGACATAAATACCAGGCGTTTTCACCTGATTGTAGTCATGTGTAAACGGTCGTTCGGTGCCTGCATTCTGTGTCACTTCACGTTGTAAGGGTGTTAACTGTTGGAGACGTTGTGCTTTTTGTTGTTCATCCATTATTAACCCTCCCAGTTTTGTTGAATAAAGGCGACGCGTCCACTGCCAATATGTGATTGTTGATAGCGAACCGGATTCTTTTTATGGAAATCTTGATGATAATCTTCGGCAGCATAAAAGGGTTCAGCTGGTAAGATTGCCGTTACAATCTCTTTCTTAAAACGGCGACTTGCTTGTAAGGCCACTTTTGACTGCTCAGCCGCAAGCTGTTGTTGCTCTGAATGGAAGAAAATCGCTGGACGGTAGCTATCGCCTCGGTCAGCAAATTGGCCCATTGCATCGGTTGGATCAGTTTGTTGCCAATATACTTCGAGTAGCTGTTCGTATGAAAACAGCGTTGGATCAAACGTTATTTGTACCGCTTCGGTATGTCCTGTTGTTTGTGAACAGACTTGCTCGTAGGTTGGGTTAACCACATGGCCCCCTGTATAACCCGAAACGACTTGTTCAATCCCTGGTTGGTTTTCAAATGGTTCAACCATGCACCAAAAACACCCGCCAGCAAATGTTGCAACTTCTAATTGTGCTCCCATCCCTTATTCCCCCTTAATTTGTTGGTAGTAATAATGTTATTGTAATCCGCTCAGCTTCAAATGCAAACGAATCGATTGCTAAACGCGGAAATGTCTTCGATTCAATTTCATCCAAGGCGAGGTAAACTTGTTTTTTAGCCCCTTGCACGTGAATCCACTCCGGAAAATCAAAGTTTTTACTGACAGCATTCATCACAAGACTTACGGGCAGTTTTACCTTACCTAATTCCATGCCTTCTTGATGAAGGATAACATTTCCTGCCTCGTCTAGTTCTGGTTTAAAGGTTAAGGTCACATTGATGGCCTGTTTTAAAAATTCAAAATTAGTCTTAAAATAAACATAACCATCTGCAGCTGTCACCTGATACTTCGAGCTGTCCTTTGTATTGGCACTCAAGTAGCCTGCAATCACCTTATTTAAATCCGCTGGTGAAAAGTACATTGTTACCTTTGGTGTACTCGTGGGTAACGCTGCTTTTTCGGGTGTGTATGCCGAATCATCTGTTAATTGCACCGCAATCACGATCCAAGGAATAATCATAACCGTAATCAGAATAAAGCTGAAAATTTTCCAACCATTTGTTTTTTTACTGCGTTTAGTTGTTCGTGCCATTGTCATTCCGCCCTTATTGTTCTTTTATTTTAGCATAGAGTTTCTTTGCCATCAGTGCATAGCCTGCATCATTCGGATGGAACTGATCCGCGGTTGATATATAATCAGCCCCAGCTGCCTTAAATTCCTTCGCTACTGGTACAAATGTGACGTTCTTTTGCTTGCTAATTGTTGTTAACGCTGCATTCCAGCTGTCTAAAATAGCATTGGCTTCAGCATTATCACCTAAAATTTGGGTGAAGGGATTGTAAATGCCTAACACATAAATTTGGGCTGTTGGATTTTTTTTACGAATCGTCGCGATGATGTCGCTCACCTGTGTTTCGTACGTCTTTAACGCACCATCAAAACTATCAGTCGTTGTACGCAATAATGATTTTTTGACGACTCCCATCAAATCATTCCCACCTGCAGTAATTGTGACAATGTCAGCTTTTTTTATATCTTTTTGCAATTGTTTATCTTCGTGTAAACGACCGTTAATTTGCGTAGATGTATTACCAGTAACACCATAATTAATAGCAGTTACTGTCTCAATATCAGCTTCGGCCGCTAATTTAGCTTCTATCCGCGCTAAATAATTATGACCTTCCGTCGCACCGACACCAAAGGTCAGTGAATCACCTAAGCCGATAATGGTAAGCTTTTGCGGTTGTGGCAATATTTCATCCTTTAAAAGGTAAAATGCGCCTGCTAATAAGGCGATAATGATGATGATTAAACTCACTACTTTGACACGCTTCTTCATTACTTAGCTCCTATTCCGTACAATACATCACAGCAAAAGCACCCGCGCCGGCATGACTCGCAATAATCGGGTCAGCAAAGTATTGGGGAATTGCTTTAATTTGTGGTTTGATTGATTGAATTGTTTTGCTAACTGCAACACTTAACTCTTCATTCATCGCATGCATCATGTCACAGTACTTAACCGCTGCGGGTACTTCTTTAAAGTGATTTTCGAAAAACTTATGTATTTGTTTTTCACTGCGGACTTTCGCTTTGGCTTCAAGACCATCTTCCGTTAATTCCGCAATCAGCTTAATCGACAGCAAGTGACCAATCGCTGATGTCATTTTACCGATACGACCACCTTTTGCAAGGTTATCTAAATTGAGGACGACGATAAACAAACGTGTATGTTCACCAATAAAGGTAATGCGGTTAATAATCGCCTCTTTTGTTGCGCCTTGTTGGGCTAATTCGGCTGCTTCGAGCACTTGAAAAGCTAATCCACGGGCAATAAACTGTGAATCAATCACGGTTATGTCACCGTCGACCATCTCAGCTGCCTGGCGGAAGGTATCGACTGTGCCACTTAGGTTTTTCGTCAACGAAATCGCAATGACTTCCGAGCCATCCGCTGTTAGTTGTTCAAACGTTTCAACCATCGTCCCAATAGCGGGCTGTGATGTTTGCGGCAATACTTTTGAGGCCTCCATTGTTTTGATGAATTTCGCATAGTCTGCTTCATTTGTTGGTAACCACGCTTCGTCGTTCAAACGGACGGTTAACGGTAAGACAGTTATATTAAATTTTTTTATTTCATCCTCTGATAATCCTGCAGTTGAATCGGTTACAATTTTAATGTTGGGCATAATTTGCCTCCTTCTAAATAATAGTTTAATTATAGCTTGTTTGAGCTGAAATTAACACCTAAATCCTTTATGTCCGTAAGGAATACTAACTTCCACTACTTTTAACTAAAGAAATGATTGTTTACTTAGTGCAAAAAAAAGAAAACGGTCTCATTTCCGGCTAACAGAACGAACATTCAACCAACAGTAGGTATGTCTTATTTTTTGTGATTGCCTACTCTTGTTAAATTATACTAAACCTCACTTGTCATAGGCAATCTAAATTGCCAAATATTTTTATAAAAAAACACTATGTTTCGATATGATTTTTGGTAGAATGGATAGGCATACGTCAAAAAGCCATTAACCTAAAGGATAATGGCTGATGGAACTGGAGGAACGAAAGTGACATCAGCTCGTTCAACTTCGCAGATATTGGAATGTAAAAGAAGAGCGACTATTTTCCGTTGCTAACTTTTACATGAAATATCCCAGAAGTTAGCTGATGGAACTGGAGGAACGAAAGTGACATCAGCTCGTTCAACTTCGCAGATATTGGAATGTAAAAGAAGAGCGACTATTCTCCGTCGCCATCATTTTGCTGAAAGGTGAAAGCTTCTGGTTGATGGAACTAGAAAAGGGAACAACGTTTCTATTCAGTCTGCTCGGATTGCAGATATATTATCAGAAAATTTGCAGCACCTTTGTAAAATATAATACTAAACCAGCAACAATAGCCGGTGATATAATACTTCCGCTCCAAAAGCGAAAAGCACTCGTTTTATCTTTAACGATTTTTTCATTTTCTTGCAGAATAAACGCCTTTAAATTTGTTTGTACTCGCATCGCTTCTATTTGAATCTTTTGCTCGAGTGTCTCCATTTTTTGCTCCAGCATGCTCATTCTTTGCTCTAATTCACTCATTCTTTGTTCCAATATCGTCATTCTTCGCTCTAATTTACTTATTCTTTGTTCTAAAATCGTCATTTTTCGCTCTAATTCCTCAAATTTCTTCTCTACGGTCACTTCGTTTACTTTTATTTTTGTATCAAAATGCGCTTTTATTTCTTCAATTTGTAGTTGCGTAACCATCTCCATCAACTCTCCACCTCCAAATCCCCATTATTTTCGGCATCGTTTGATTATTAATTACAACCTATCTTACATTTATCCTTATATAGCACAAGTATATAACACCTCGACAACTATTTACAATAGATAATAGCGTAAAGTCCAAAAAACACCCCTCTTTCATGCACTACACATTCCGGTTGAATTTCATCAGGCAGTTCCGTGATTATTGCCCTCATAGATTGAGCTGCTTTCGATGTATCTTATGAAAGTAACTAGCAGTCGATTAGTTCCCCTGCTCCTATTCACCAGATACAGACTCACTTTTCAGTTAGTTGAACGTTAACAATCAATCACAGCTTCTATTCTCGCAGCTTGACTTCGGCTCTAAACTTCTTATCGAGATATTTATCGATTAAATATAATAAACATATTTCACTTTCGCTAAAACGATGATATGCTTTAATTAAGGTTGTCTCATTTTAATTCATGCGCTGAGGGAGTGCATCTATCAAAAACGACTTATTTTAAAAGTATCATCATTTGAGTCACTCTTTTATTTCTAGTCACACATACAAAGGGGGAGTAAGGGATGAAATACGATGGACATACACACACAGAATATTGCCCACATGGCAGTGGCGAACCGGTCGAATTAATGATCGAAGCCGCTATTAAGCAAGGGTTCACACATTACAGTATTACAGAACACCCACCATTACCTCATGCATTTAAACAATCAATGGCTAATTCAACAGCCGAGATTGATACCACTGCAATGGCAGTTAACGATGTTGAGCATTACATCAAAAAGATGAAACGGTTGCAGTATCAGTATGGCAGTGATCTCACTATTAAGTTTGGTTTTGAAATTGACTATTTACCAGAACAGACAGATTGGGTACGTGACTTCCTTAACGAATACGGGCCTTATTTATCAGATAATCTGTTATCCGTTCATTTTTTACCCGGAACCGATGGCTGGCGCTTTATCGACTATAGTGCGGCTGATTTTGATGCCGGATTAGTTAAACACTATGGCTCGTTTACAGAGGTACAGAATGTCTATTTGAACTATCTGACTGATTCATTAACGTGGGACGTCGGTCGTTTTAAGCCCGCTCGCATTGGTCACATCTCATTGGCACAAAAATTCCAACGGCAGTATCCAGCGGAACAGACGTGTTACAGTGCCAAGCAAAAGCAACAATACATACAGTTCCTCAATCAAGTCGCAAGTCAGTCATACAGTTTAGATTTCAACACTGCCGGCTTATATAAGGCCGATTGTGGTGACACCTATCCGCATAAAGGACTCGCCAAGATTGCACTTGCGAAAGGGATTCCGTTCATTTACGGTTCGGATGCACACAGCATTAAAGATGTCGGACGCGGATACGCCCACTACAGCGACATTTATCGTTAATTCAAACAAAAGACCGCTAGTCGCAGTTCCATAACGGACTGACCCTAGCGGTCTTTTTTATTTACTCAGATTGTTCTTTTCTAATTGTTCAATCCGTTGTTCCAAGGTTCGTAACCGTTGTCCCCGTTTTTTCAGACGGTTGCTTGTCACTATTACGAGCACGATGACAACTATAAATGGTAGCATCGAAGCAATCAAGAAAAAGAAGTCTCCCCACATAAAATGAGACATGAACATCCTCCCTTTCTCTCATAGAGACGATTAACTGTTTTTCCAATCGTCTTTATCCCAGTCATCTAACGGTTCATCTTTTTGCCAATCGGTTTTCTTTGGTGGAATTTTAGTTGCATTAAACAACTTAAAGGCCACAAAGGTTGAGCCAGCTGACAAAATTAAAATAACAACTATTAAACTAATAAATAAGGTTACACTCACGTTATTTCCTCCAATAATTCATTAACTTACATGGCATCGCAAACTATCTTGCTCGATAGGTACGGTATTCATGTTCGTATATATTTTGCTCATCGACGACGCCTGGCACACACTTAACGAGCTCATACTTGTTCCAATCAAAGGCAGGAATGTAGGTATCGCCTTCAAAACTTTCATCGATAAAGGTCATTAACAGTTCATCGGCCTCATCTTTAAACAGTTCAAAAATGGCAGAGCCACCAGTGATAACGACCGCCTCATCTGCTGTGGCAGCATAATCAAGCACCGCTTGTTTGCTATGCATCACGCGCACGCCTTCTGCTTGAAAGGTTGAATCGGTTGTTAAAACAATGTTGACACGCTGTGGCAAAGGCCGTCCAATCGATTGATAGGTTTTGCGCCCCATCACAATTGTTTTGCCCACCGTTTGCGCTTTAAAATAACGAAGGTCGGCCGGTAAATGCCACGGTAAGTCATTTTTGTAACCGATCACGCCGTTTTTGTCCTGGGCCCATAAATAACGTAACATTGCTTCTCCTCCTATACCGCAATTGGTGCTTTGATGCCTGCATGCGGCTCATAGCCTTCAATTGTAATGTCGTCTATTTCAAACTCAAAAATTGATGAGACATCATCATTCAAGACAAGTGTCGGTAAGTCACGGGCTTCACGACTGAGCTGCAGGTTGACTTGTTCGAGATGATTTTGGTAAATGTGGGCATCGCCAAAGGTATGCACAAATTCACCGACAGCGAGGCCACATTCTTTCGCAATTAAATGCGTTAATAACGCGTAGCTTGCAATGTTAAACGGCACTCCTAAGAAGGTATCCGCACTGCGTTGATACAGTTGACATGATAATTTACCATCATGCACGTAAAACTGAAAGAGGGAATGACATGGTGGTAAAGCCATCGTCGGTACGTCTTCAGGATTCCAAGCAGACACAATTAAACGACGTGATTCAGGCGAACGCTTAATCGTATCAATCACATCTTGAATTTGATCGATTGCCTCACCGCGTTTCGTTTGCCAATGACGCCATTGCGAGCCATAGACATTGCCGAGTGATCCGAATTCTGCACTGAAGGCATCATCGGTTAAAATGCGTGCTTTGAAGATGGCCATCTGCGCTTGGTAGTCTGCTTTAAACGTTTCATCCGTAAGGACGCGGTGACCAAAATCGGTCATGTCTGGTCCTGTATAGGCAGCGCTTTTAACCCATTTTTCAAAGGCCCATTCATTCCAAATGTTATTGTTGTTTTGCAACAAATAACGAATGTTTGTGTCACCCTTTAAAAACCAAAGCAATTCGCTTTTAATTTGATTGAAGGCCACGCGTTTCGTTGTTAACAACGGAAACCCTTGTTGCAAGTCAAAGCGCATTTGGTAGCCGAACACGGAATACGTTCCTGTCCCTGTTCTATCACCGCGTTGGTTACCGTTCGCTAAAATATGACGGCACATGTCTAGATAAACTGCATCTGCTTGATTACTCATGTCGTTATTCGCTCCCTATCCGTTTAAAATCGTCTTAATTTGCGGCAAAATATCTTTCCAATCCGCGTTCGTTTTTTTCTCTACTGTCATAAAATCAGCATAGCGATAAATTTGGTTAATACCAGTGATGGTGAACAGCCGTAAAATATCACGCGGCAAACCTGCTTCGTGGCGTGAATACGTCACACCGCTTGCGCTCTCATCAACTAAGGTTTCATCGATGGTGAGCTTCATCGCTAATGGATTAGGCGTGCGTTGCACTTTTAGCAATTTCACTGTATTGCCCTCCCTTATTGCGCATATTGCGACAAGTATTCCCAGCGTTCAAGTGTCTGTTCGCTCTCTTTTTCAGCCGCTTCAATCGCTTCACTAATTTGTTGAGCCGCTGTATAATCCGCGCCTACCGCTTCTAATTGTTGACGTAAGTCTGTAACAGTCTCATCGAGTTGTTCAATTTTAGCTTCGATGCCATCCCACTCTTGTTGTTCTTTGTAGGTGAGGCTCTTTTTAATCGGTTCGTCCACTTGTTTTGTTTTCTTCGGTTTTGATCCGGCTGTTACCATTTTCTTTTTGTTCTCTGGTTTAACTGTGCCATACTCTTCTAACCACTCTGAATAGGTGCCTAAATACGGTGACACGCTACGATCTTCATTAAAGACCCACAATTTAGCCGCCACTTTATTGAGGAAATAGCGATCATGGGAAACGGCAATAACAGTTCCTGTGAAGGTTTCAAGGTAGTTTTCAAGCACTGTTAAGGTCGTTGTATCCAAATCGTTAGTCGGCTCATCCAGTAAGAGCACGTTCGGTTGTGTCATTAACAGTTTAAGAAGGTAGAGACGTCGCTTTTCGCCCCCTGATAAACTTTTAATTAGTTTTCCGTGTTCACTTGGTGGGAACAGGAACGTTTCAAGCAATTGTGACACACTGACGCGTTCACCCTCGGCATTGACGACTGATTGGGCAATTTCCTCTAAGAAGCTAATGATGCGTTTGCTATCATCCAAGCCTTCATTATGCTGTGTATAGTATGCGACACGTACCGTTTGACCGACTTTTAAGGTACCTGATTCAGGTGTCAAACGACTTGCCAACATGTTAAGCAAAGTCGTCTTGCCGGAGCCGTTAAAGCCGGTAATACCAATGCGGTCGCCATTTTGTACAATTGCTGAGAAATCATGGAACAGCTCTTTATCATCGAATGTTTGACCGACATTCGATAGTTCGTAGACGTCTTTACCGAGGCGGCTTGTTTGGAGGCTAATGCTTAAGTCGACATCCTCATCGGCATTTTTAACCACTTTTTCAATCTCCGAGAATCGGTCAATCCGTGCTTTTTGTTTCGTGCTACGTGCTTTAGCCCCTTGACGCATCCACGCTAGCTCATTGCGGTATAAATTGTTGGCCTTATTCATCTCACTGCGTTTTTGCTCTTCACGCAAGGCTTTATTTTCTAAATACACTTGATAATTACCATCGTAACGGTAGAGCTTTCCTTTATCGAGTTCAAAAATATGGTTCGTCGTTTGGTCGAGGAAATACCGGTCATGGGTAATCATTAACACTGCACCACGATAATTTTTGAGCGTATCAGCGAGCCATTGAATCGACGGATAATCCAAGTGGTTGGTCGGTTCATCGAGTAATAATAAATCGGCTGGTTGTAATAACACTTGTGCGAGTCCTACGCGTTTAAGTTGGCCGCCTGATAGTTCACTAATTGATTGGTGAATGTTTTCAATGCCCAATTTGTTAAGGATCATTTCAGCACGGGTTTGTGTGTCCCAAGCGTTAGTTGATTCAACGGCTTCACTCGCCTTTTCAAACGCATGCTGCCATTTCTCATCTTCGGGATAAAGCATTAACCCATCCATCGCTGTTTGATACTGTTGCAAAGCGCGTAATTCAGGTGAATCCCCCACAAACATTTGCTGAATAATCGTTAAGTTATCATCCATTGATGGTTGTTGTTGTAAGTAATGAATGCGGTAATCACGCGGATGCGTAATCTTCCCTGCATCTGGTGTATCGATGCCCGCAACCATTTTCATCAAGGTTGATTTTCCGGTGCCGTTAATACCGAGCAAGCCACTGATTTCGCCTTCGTTCATGACAAACGAGAGGTCGTTAAAGAGGGCGCGTTCGCCGTATGTTTGTGATAACTTTTCAATTGTAATTTGTTTCAATGTCAACATCCTTTTTTATCGTTTCATCCTTAGAAGAGCCCACTAATACGGCCACTATTATCAACATCCATGTCTAATGCAGCCGGGTGTTTTGGTAAACCTGGCATTGTCATCACGTCACCGGTTAAAGCCACGATAAAACCTGCGCCCATTTTAGGAACAAATTCGCGAATCGTGATGATGAAATCGGTTGGTCGACCGACACGTGTTGCATCATCGGACAATGAATATTGCGTTTTGGCCATACAGACTGGGTATTGATCCCATCCATGTTGTTTGAATTCGATTAATTGTTTGCGTGCTTTTGTTGTAAACTCGACGCCACTGCCGCCGTATACTTTTTGCACAATCGCTAAGATTTTTTCTTCAAGTGGTTGATTCGCTTCATAAATTGGACGGAAGGTACTGGTAGTGGTTTCGATTGCTTCAACCACTTTTGCTGCTAAGTCTAAGCCACCTGCACCCCCTTTTTCCCAAACTTCCGTCAATGAATAATTGACGTTGTTAGCCTTGCACCAGTTTTCAAGTGCAGTCAGTTCGGCATCGCTGTCACCGCTAAAGCGGTTAATCGCTACCACAAACGGCACACCATACTGTTGCACGGTTTCGATATGTTTCGTTAAGTTAGCAAAACCCGCTTCTAGTGCGGTCACATCTTCTTGCGCCAAGTTTGTTTTTAGTGCCCCACCGTGTAGTTTCAAGGCACGAATTGTTGCGACAATCACAATGGCATCAGGCGCTTTGCCAAGTTGAGGCACTTTAATATCTAAAAATTTCTCAGCACCAAGGTCGGCACCAAAGCCCGCTTCTGTAACCGTGTAATCGGCTAAATGGAGGGCTGATTTTGTTGCCATAATACTGTTACAACCGTGGGCAATATTGGCAAATGGCCCACCATGTACTAAGGCTGGTGTATGTTCGAGCGTCTGTACAAGATTTGGTTTCAATGCATCTTTTAAGAGGACGGTTAACGCCCCTTCAGCACCGATGTCTTTCGCTGTAATCGGTTGTTTAGCATAGTTATAACCAACGACAATCGCACCGATACGTCGTTTAAGGTCATCAATATCACGAGCTAGGCAAATGATGGCCATTATTTCCGACGCCACAGTAATATCAAACCCATCTTGGCGAGGCACGCCTTGAAACGGCCCACCTAAGCCAATCACCACTTGGCGTAAGGCACGATCATTGAGATCGACCACTCGTTTCCATACGATACGACGGGCATCGATTTGACGTTCGTTACCTTGTTGGATATGGTTGTCTAACATCGCTGCTAAAAGGTTATTAGCTGAAGTAATCGCATGAAAATCACCTGTAAAATGCAGGTTGATGTCTTCCATTGGAATTACTTGAGCATAACCGCCACCTGTGGCACCACCTTTGAGGCCAAAGACAGGTCCGAGTGATGGCTCACGTAAGGCAATCATCGTTTGATGACCACTTTTCGTTAAGGCATCACCTAAGCCAACAGTAACGGTTGACTTGCCTTCGCCGGCGGCTGTTGGATTGATGGCGGTAACTAAAATCAGTTTTCCGGCTGTCGTTTCTTCTTCAATCCGCGTTAACGCGTCATATGTTAATTTCGCTTTATACTTACCGTAAAGTTCGAGATCGTCCTCACTTAAACCAACCTTTTTTGCTACCGCTAAAATCGAATCTAAATGAGCTTCTTGCGCAATTTGAATGTCTGATGCTACCATGCTAAATTCCCCCATTGTTGTGTATTTTTAGTGAGCTTACAGGTGGTACATGTCTTACTTACGTCAGTCCTTCGAGCTACGTGCCAATACTAGTCGTACTGTTTAAGCATCCATCGTAGTGAGTCGTCCGTTCATAATACAAGTGTTGCCAACGCTGTTTCTAGTGGGTTTGATGATATGTTGCAACTGTTTCAGAAACAGTTGGCTAATTTGCCAAGATAGCAACAGGTGTTGGTCTCAGTCGGCATTTCACTACTCTTCTATATTAACATGTATAAGCAGTAGATAAAACATAAATGGACGAATCTTCTGCTTTTAGCATCGGTCCTTTTCGTTCTCGCTTTAGCCTTCCATTCGTTCAAAAACAGTTTTTATGAAAGGAAAAACGGTTAAAATCACTTGTTTGAGCTCGTCTTTTTAATTTTATTTCAATCAATGGTATAATAACGATATTAAGCAAGGAGGTGTCATTATGTCTAAAAATGTTTTAATGTTAACGCAAACTGTTTGTCCTTATTGCGATCGTGCCAAAGTTGTTTTAAACGGTGCACTTGAAGGCGACTATAACGACCATATCGAATTCATCAACCGTGAGGATCAACCTGAACGTTTTGCTGAATTGCGTGCTAAATATGAATTTTTAACAGTACCAACATTTATCGATTTGACGACTGGCGACGTTTTAAGCGACTCTCAAGCCGCTACGATTGTGCCATTCATGGAAGAACATATCGCCTTATAAAAACAAAAAAGATAGCAATTATTGCTATCTTTTTTGTTTGCCTTTATTTAGTTTCCTTATTTATAATAGCAGTTGTCACATCCGGGTGATTTTCCAGATAGGTTACGAGGTTGCCAATCGCATTAATCGAGTCCCAACTTAAGTGATGTTCAATGCCTTCAACATCCTTATAGGCTTGGTCTTTATCGACGCCAAGATTTAATAAAAAACGTTCTAATAACGCGTGACGTTCGACTAATTTTTTACCCATTTTTTTACCTTGAGGTGTTAAAATCAATCCACGGTATTTTTCATAAATAAGGTACGCATCCTTATCGAGCTTCTGAACCATTTTTGTAACAGAGGACGGGTGTACATTTAAACTATCTGCTATATCTGAAACCCGGGCATAGCCTTTTTGTTCTATCAATAGATAAATTTGTTCTATATAATCTTCCATACTTGGCGTAGTCATTAAAAATCCCTCCAATGCGATGATAACTTATACTAATATTGTACACCAATCAAAATGTTTTCGCAAAGACAAACTTTTTCCTGCGAGTCAAACAAAAGCTGACTTAGTCACATCGATTTGCTATAGTAAAAGCTAAAAGTTGACCTCGTTGTTAATTTAGGCTATATTCGTAGTATAAAGTGGCTATCAATGATATCCATTTATCGCTAAAATTGGGGAGGCTTTTATCATGTATGTTGGTAAAGTAAAATGGTTCAATAATGAACAAGGCTACGGCTTTTTAGAAACTGATAAGGGTGACGATGTGTTTGTTCATTTTACAGCTATTCAAGTAGAAGGCTTTAAATCACTCGATGAAGGTCAAGCTGTCACCTTTGACATTATTGAAGGTACCCGTGGCCCCCAAGCAGCTAATGTCATTAAAACCGATAATTAAATACGTATGATGTGCCTTTGTCTGTATAGACGAGCGCAAATTCTCCATCTATATCATACCAGAATGGCAGTGACTGGCGAAAGTCGGCTGCCTTTTTTCATATGCTCTTGAAAATTCTGATGGAAACAATCGACAAGTTCGGTCGTTCCAATTTCTACAGTTCTATCCAGGGGACTTCATTTTTATTCCTCCAGTTCCATCAGCTAACAGCTCGTAAATTTCAAGTTCTCTATTTGCGATGGTGAAAAATCGCAACGACGGGAAATAGTCGCCTTTTTGCTTCCAAGTTGTTTGCTCCTACTGGGGGACTTCACTTTTATTTTAGGAGGGGTTTTGATGATCAAACTCTATGTCGATGGTGCCAGTGCTGGCAATCCGGGGGCAAGTGGTGTCGGTGTCGTTATTTTGGTTAACGGCTCGCAGCGGCAATTGAGTCACGCACTTGGCTGTCACAACAATCACGAGGCAGAATTTTTGGCTGTGATTTGGGGACTCGAACAATGCCAAGACTTTGGCACCAATCACACGCTCCAGCTCTGCTCTGATTCACAAGCCGTCATTGCTGCAATTAATAAACGCTACGCTAAAAAAGCACCATATGCCGACTACATAGACCGCATTTTAACGCTACTTGATGCCTATCCACTTGTGTTTTGTACGTGGTTACCACGGGCACAAAATAAGAAAGCTGATCAATTGGCGCGTTCAGCCATCAACACACTAAAAAAACCGTAACAGCCACCTATTCAGGTGCTGTTACGGTTTTTTATCGTCCAATGCATATTCGAAGGCTGCAAAAAGCAGCCCAACAATCACAAGCGTCAGTGGCGTTAACTCAACCGATGACATTAAATAATCGGCGCAGACAATTGTAACCGTATTTTCAATAACATACCAAATCACACGCCAGCGGCGGCCAACGAAACGACCGATGGCTTGAAACGGAAGATAGGTTAAAAGGTCAAGAAGAACAACCAAGCCAATAAAGGCTACCATTGCACCCTTTGATTCATACTTGATGCCTGCAAAATTCAAAACACCTAACATTAAACCAAAAATAAGAGCACCGAGTAGTAAAACGATGACAATCACAATGGCTACTTCAAACAGTTTCTCTCGTTTCACAATAGCCTCCTAATTAAGCGAGTAATTTGGCCAATTCACGTCGCACCACTTTCAAACCATAATAATCACAAATACCTAAACTGTCTTCACTAAAGCCACGGTAAAATAAATCGGCTAAATTGACAGTAATCGGCACCTTAATATGAATTTCAGCCAACTGTAATGACATTTTCAACATTTCGAGATCGGTTTGAATTTTTGTCATCTGCCCTTTTGGTAGTTCTGTGACATGATCAATCACAGTTTTTACATCACCGTATGTTTTGATTAAGGTTGTGGCTGTTTTTTCACCGATACCCTTAACGCCAGGATAACCGTCGGCTGTATCCCCCATAAACGCTTTTAAGTCGATTAATTGTTTAGGTTGGATTTCCCATTCGTTCACAAATGTGATGGGATCATATTTTTTATAGTTGCCATAGCCCTTTTGTAAAATCCAAACATCGGTATCAGTATCGACAAGTTGTAAAATATCTTTATCGCCCGTCACGATTGTCGTATGCACACCTTCGTGGCGGTAATGATCAGCTAGGGTTCCTAAACAATCATCCGCCTCATAGCCTTGGCAACTAATGTTAACAAAACCGAGGGCATCTGCAATTTCCTTCGCATAATCAAACTGTGGAATTAATTCGGCTGGCGGTGCAGAACGATGTGCCTTGTACTCGCCCCACATCTCATTGCGGAACGTGCCGCCTCCTAAATCCCAACAAACCCCCACATAATCCGATTGATGCTCATCAATTGCGGTTAAAAGATGTTTCACAAAACCTTGCACACCATTAGTCGGCACGCCGGCCTCGTTATACATAAATTGGTTTGAAACTGCTGTGGCATAAAAGGCGCGGAATAGTAACGCCATCCCATCGACCAACAGTACTTTTTTCTTTTCCAAAGATAGTCACTTCCTTTACGATTAAACGACTGATAGCCAGATTATGACACTGATCGTATCAACCTGGCTATCTCGCTCATTCTATTTAAATATCAGCTGGTGCAAAAATGACGCGACCCTCTTCAAATTTTTCAATTCGTGCTAATGAGACCATCTTCATCCCTTGATCAACGAGTAATGCTCGTCCTGGTTGGAATGTTTTTTCGATTACAATTCCGATACCAGCAATTTTAGCGCCGGCTTGATCCACTAATGATTTCAAACCGAGGGCTGCTTGCCCATTTGCCAAGAAGTCATCGATGATTAAAATAACGTCGTCTTTTTCAATGAAGTTTTTCGAAACAGCAATTTCATTCACTGTTTGTTTCGTGTAAGAACGAACCTCAGCAGTATATAAGCCGTCAGTTAATGTTAATGATTTGCTCTTACGTCCGAATACGACCGGTACGCCCATTTCTAAACCAGTCATAACAGCTGGTGCAATGCCTGAAGATTCTAATGTTAAGATACGTGTAACACCCATGTCTTTAAAGGCTGTTGCAAAGGCTTTACCCACGCCTGCCATTAATACGGGGTCAATTTGATGGTTTAAAAAAGCATCTACCTTCAAAATGTCGTCGCCAATAACCTTACCACTTTCAAGAATCTTTGTTTCTAGTTGTTTCACAAAAAAAGCCCCCTATAGATTGAATTTATCTTTTATTATATCATAAACGACATGCGTTTGAATAGATACTAACGCAATAAGGGGCGTTAGTGCACTATGCCGTTTCGAGAAATGCACAACAAAACACCCAACAGCTTCGCTTTCAGCAAAAAAACCGTGCGTTCTTCCTACTTAAAGAAGAGTCACGGTTTACTTATCATAAATAAAAAAGTTCCTAGTTAACTTTAACAATCCAATCGGCTGGTGCTTCTACATCACCGTATTGGATACCAACGAGCTCATCGTATAATCTTTTTGTAATCGGACCAACCTCAGTCTCAGAATAAAAGACATGGAAATCATCGCCATGTTGGATGCCGCCAATTGGAGAAATAACAGCCGCTGTCCCACAGGCACCTGCTTCTTTGAATTCTGCTAAGTCAGCAATTGCAACCTTACGCTCAGTTGCTTTTAACCCAAGACGATGCTCTGCTAAATAAAGCAACGAATATTTTGTAATACTCGGTAAAATCGATGGCGATAACGGGGTCACAAATTCATCGTTTGCCGTAATACCGAAGAAGTTAGCGGCACCGACTTCTTCAATGTAAGTGTGGGTCGCAGGATCCAAGTAAATCGCATCACTGAATTTGCGCTCATGTGCTTCTTTACCCGCAATAAAACTAGCTGCATAATTACCACCCACTTTAGCAGCACCAGTCCCATTAGGAGCAGCACGGTCATAGCTTGATACAACAAAATTAGTCGGAGTTAAACCACCTGCAAAATAAGGGCCCACTGGCATGCAGAAGATTGAGAAGATATATTCTGAAGCTGGGCTCACACCGATATTGTCACCGACACCAATTAAGTAGGGACGGAGATAAAGTGAGCCTCCTGTGCCATACGGTGGAATGTATGCTTCATTTGCTTTTACTACCGCACGACAGGCTTCAACAAATACGTCTGTTGGTACTTCTGGCATTAATAAACGCTGACAGCTTTGTTGCATACGAACAGCATTTCGATCTGGTCGGAATAAATTAATCGAACCATCTTTGCAACGGTATGCCTTTAAGCCCTCGAAACATTGTTGACCATAATGCAAAGCCGGCGATCCTTCAGAAATCGTCACGGTGTTGTCGCTTGTGAGTTCACCAGCATCCCATTGTCCGTCTTTATAGTTCGATCGGAAACGGTAGTCTGTTTTAATATAGTTAAATCCTAGATTGTTAAAATCAATGTCTTTTGCACTCATTGTAACCCCACCTTTATGTTTTAGCGATGATGTAGTGACGTCATCGTCATTTTATTTAGTATAGCAAAAAAAAGGTCAAAATAACAGAAAATTCAAATTTATCCGCTGTTTAACTGAATCTCTGCTCACCTTGCTATTATACCTGTTATTACTAACAAATTCACGTCTTATCACAATTGGCGATTCTTCTTCTTTGTCCCTACTAATAAAGCCCACTAAAAAGTTTTTATCCCTCCTTAGCAAGGCTTATTTTTTCGATTTGCAACTTAGTTTCGTTTGTTTTTGCGAACGATTACGAGCACTAATACCACTATAAGTGCGATAACGATTATCCCAACACTAATTGTCAGTGTCCATGGGAAGGCTTGCTTTGGTGTAGTCGTTTGTTCTTCGTGTGCTGTGACAGCCTGACTCACGGTAAAGTCTTTGGTCAACTGCCATTTGTTATTCGTTTTATCACTCGCTGCTACCGTCAAGGTGTATTCGCCGTTTGAAAGTGCTCTCTTTTCCAAATCTATCGGCAATGAAAAAGCACTGTTAGGTGCCATTCCAAGTTGTTCTTTTTTCAATGTGACAATCGTTTTTTCACTGCCTTTTTTTGTTAGTTTCGCTTCAATTTTCAAGCCAGAGATGATGGCGGCCTGTGTATTTCGCAGTGTAGCTGCAATCAGTGTTTTATCATTTTTTTCGGTTGTTGCAATTGCATTCAACGCTAATTTAGGTATGATTTTTTTATCCGTATTACTAATTTTCAATCCAATGACATATGAAAATTCATTTTTAATTTGTTGTTTCTCTTCGGTTTCATTCATTTGTTCGTCCTGTTTTTTCGCTATGTAAAAACCGCCCAATAAAACACCATCAAATGACTCTTGTGGCATCTTAATTTGATAAGCCACTGTCTTTGTTTCATTGGCCTTTAAGGTGATTTGGGTTGGCCCTGTCACAAGCTCAGCAATCGCTACTTTCATTGATTTATCTTGTTTCACTTTACTTGCACTGTAATCGATAACGCCATTACTGTTTGTTGATGCGGTATTAACCGCCGTTTTTAACGTGATTGCTTTCGCGGTATTATTGCTCATTTCAATTGCAATTTTTTGCTTGGCAGCCGGCTTAAGGCGCAAATCAAAATAACTCACATCTGGATTGTTTTGAGTTGTTGGTAAAATTGCTTTAACATTAAATGCCATTGCATCAGCCTGCGTAACATAAGGCATTAAACTCGTGCATGCGAATACAATAATAATACAACTAATAATTTTTTTCATAACGTTCCTCCATTTATCGTTCGCTGTTTTAAACCGTTCTATTGTCGTTTCAATATAACAGTTCACTAGGGCTGTTGCAAACACATCAAGCTGATATGCCGTTCTCATTTTTGTCTTTTAAAATACAAAAAAAGAAGCCCTACATAATTGTAGGGCTGCAAACGTTTAGACGATATCGTAATCACTATCAGACATTGATTCCACTTGACCGAGTAAATAGCCATTACCGACTTGCGAGAAGAAGTCATGGTTGTTCGTTCCTGTCGAAAGTCCATTCATTACGATTGGACTGACATCTTCGGCCGTATCAGGGAATAATGGGCTGAAACCGAGGTTTGCTAATGCTTTATTCGCATTGTAGCGTAAAAAGACTTTAACATCTTCTGTCCAACCAATCTCATCATAGAGAGATTCGGTATACTTCACTTCGTTTTCATACAGTTCATAAAGGAAGGCGTACACCCAACCTTTGATTTTTTCTTGCTCTGCTTCGGTAATTTCATTGAACGACAATTGGAATTTGTAGCCAATATACGTGCCGTGAACACTTTCATCACGGATGATTAATTTAATAACTTCCGCAACGTTAGGCAACTTATTGTTACCTAAGAAATAAAGTGGTGTATAAAAACCAGAGTAGAATAGGAAGCTCTCCAGAAAAACGCTGGCAATTTTTTGTTCGAACGGTGTCCCTGTTTGGTATACATCGTTGATCATGCCGGCTTTCTTTTGTAGAAATTCATTGGTGTTTGTCCATGCAAAGATTTCAGTAATTTCTTTCGGAGTGTTTAACGTCGAAAAAATCGATGAATAACTTTTAGCATGAACAGATTCCATAAATTGGATATTGTTATAAACCGCTTCTTCATGCGGTGTACGAACAGATTGACGCAGCGCCGCCATCCCATCTTGTGATTGCAGCGTATCTAACAATGTTAAGCCACCAAAGACACGTTCAACCAAATGTTTTTCTGTTTCAGACAATGAGCGCCAGTCATCTAAATCATTAGAGATAGGAATACGCGTATCCAACCAAAATTGTTCAGTCACTTTTTCCCAGGTCTTTTTATCGAGAATGTCTTCAATCTCATTCCAGTTAATTGCTGTATAGGCTTGCTTGTTAGTTGTCACGAGTGTGAGCCCCTTTCTGTTTCGGATTGGTTAGATTGAGCAGCTTTCACACGTGTTACTGCCAACTTCTTCTGCATCATCTGTGTAAGTACGAATGTAGTACAGTGATTTAATGCCTTGACGGTGTGCATAATGACGTAAGATGGTTAAATCACGTGTTGTCTGTTTCTCACTTGATTTCCATTCATAAATGTCAGTTGACATCGTTGAGCGCATAAACAACGTAAGACTCATGCCTTGATCGATGTGTTGTTGCGCTGTTGCATACACATCAATGACGCGACGCATGTCCATATCATAAGCAGATGTATAATACGGAATGGTTTCATCCGATAAATACGGTGCTGGATAATAGGTTTTACCTGTTTTCTTCTCTTGGCGCTCTTCGATGCGTTGCGTGATTGGGTGCAATGATGCACTCGTTTCGTTGACGTATGAAATCGAGCCGTTTGGTGCGACTGCTAAACGGTTTTGGTTGTATAAACCACTCGCTTTAATCTCATCACGAAGTGTCGCCCAATCTTCAGCAGTCGGTACAAAGATATCTTTAAAGATGTCTTTAACCTTGTCTGTTTCAGGTGCCCACGTTTCGTTGATGTATTTATCGAAGTAGCTACCACTTGCGTAATCTGATTTTTCAAATCCGGCAAATGATTCCCCACGTTGTTTGGCAATGTTATTACTCTCAACAAGTGTCCAGTAATTCAACAACAAGAAGTAAATGTTCGTGAAATCAAGTGATTCCTTCGAACCGTAGCTCATTTGATTCATCGCTAAGTAAGTGTGTAACCCCATCGCGCCTAAACCGATAGTATGAGCTAAATCGTTCCCGTGTTTAATTGATGGTACAGCGTCGATTGATGATGAGTCAGTCACAAACGTTAACGCACGTGTCATCGTCCGTACCGATTTACCAAAATCAGGTGATGCCATCAAGTTGACAATGTTTGAAGAGCCGAGGTTACAACTAATGTCAGTACCTAATTCTTCAAACGTTTGGTCATCATTAATGACTGATGGTTTTTGCACTTGTAAGATTTCAGAGCAAAGATTACTCATCACGACTTTACCATCGATCGGGTTCGCTTTGTTGACTGTATCAATATTAATCACATACGGATACCCCGACTCTTGTTGGAGTTTCGAAATTTCAGTTTCTAACTCGCGGGCACGAATTTTTGATTTTTGAATTTCGGGGTTGTTTACGAGTGCTTCGTACTCGGCTGTAATATCAACGTATGAGAACGGACGGCCATAGACACGTTCGACATCGTAAGGACTGAATAAATACATAAAATCATCGTTGCGGGCCAATTCATAAAACTTATCTGGTACGACTAGACCGAGTGATAAGGTCTTTACGCGAATTTTTTCATCGGCGTTTTCTTTCTTAGTTGCTAAGAAAGAAACAACGTCTGGATGAAATACGCTTAAGTAAACCGCACCGGCACCTTGACGCTGACCGAGTTGGTTACTGTAGCTGAAACAATCCTCTAAAATTTTCATGACCGGTACGACACCACTTGCGGCACCTTGGTAGCCTTTAATCGGATCACCGGCTGCACGTAAGTTTGAAAGTGAGACACCCACACCGCCACCAATACGTGACAGTTGTAAGGCTGAGTTGACGATACGGCCAATGCTGTTCATGTCATCGGTTGCTTGGATTAAGAAACATGATACCAACTCACCACGACGTTTACGACCTGCGTTTAAGAATGAAGGTGTTGCCGGTTGATAGCGTTGGTTGATCATCTCATCGACTAAATCAAGTGCCAATTGTTCATCGCCATTAGCGAAGTATAAGGCGTTAAATGAAACACGGTCTTCATAACGTTCTAAATAACGTTCACCATCATTCATCTTCAAAGCATACTGTGTGTAAAATTTATGAGCGCCCATGAATGAGCGAAAACGGAATTTTTTAGCATAGGCTTTTTTGAAAACTTCTTTGACGAAGTCCATCGAGTATAATTCAATAAATTCACGTTCGATATAATCATTATTAATTAAATAATGCAGTTTTTCTTTCAATGAATGAAAGAATACTGTATTAGGATTGACGTGTTCAAGGAAATACGCATGAACAGCTTCGCGGTCTTTATTCAATGGGATTTTTCCATCAACCGGGCGGTTCAATTCATTGTTTAATTTGAAATAAGTGATTTCTTTCGGTTTACTGTGTAAACGAGGTGTTTCCAATCGACTCAACCCCTTTAATAAATTTGTCGACGTCCTTCTCTGTACCGTTGAATTCAAATTCAGCGATTATTGGTACGTCGTATTTCTTTGCTAAATCACGCGCGGTAAAAACATATAGCTCAGCAAAATTACGATTGCCACTGCCCGCAACTCCTTTAAAATAACGACGATTGTCTTGATAATCAATAAAGTCATCAATAATACCGGTCATTTCAAAATCATACGTTGGTGCAACAACAACAAAATCTGCCGTCATTTGTTTGGTTGGAAAGGCGGTTGATAGTTCATAGCATTCAAACGGTAATTTTTCAACGAAGCGACGTGTTTGTCCCGTTAATGTCATGTAGACAATTAACATGTTACTCAGCTAAGCCTTTCAACTTGTCTGGTGCAAAACCAACGATTGGGTCGAAGCCTTCTTTAAAGGTAACTGGTGTGCTACTGTAGCCATTGTCCTTTAAAAAAGCTAAGGCGGTTTCATCATCCATCACATTACGTGTTTCAAATTCAATTCCTTCGCCTGTTAATAACGTCTTGGTCATGTCACATTGTGGACAGCCATATTTTGTATAAACAATTGTTTTACTCACGTCTTCTTCCTCCTCTGTTACAAAAAGAAAGTGCCTTCCCACAGTTCGTTTTATAACCTTAAACGACAGGAACGCCTTCTTTTATTTAACATCATATTGTGTACAAAAACTATTCTATCATATTGCAAACACAAAATGTAGTGTTCTAACTCTTGAAAAAAAAGCTTGACAAGCAAAAGTCAATTCCCATGCCCTTTTAGCGAAACAAACTTTTTTTTCGCGTTCAAAACTTCCCATTTATTTTAGTTTGTACACGCTTGTATAACGTTTTTCTAAAAAATCAATGAGATGACGCGGTTGCAGTGACGCACCTGTTGCATTTTTCATGATAGCTGTCGGTGTTTTTGTTTTACCATACTGATGAACATGTTCGGTCAACCAATTTTTAATCGGCAAATAATTACCACTTGCAATAACAGACTCGATATCGATTGTTTGGCGCATTGCCTGTTCCAGTTGAGCGGCATTCAATAACCCGAGTAAATACGATGGGAAATAGCCGAAGTCACCTCCTGCCCAATGAATATCTTGTAACAAGCCCTCTACATCGTTCGCTGGGGTGATTCCGAGGTGTTCCTGGTACTTAGCTTGCCAAACGGTTTGTACCTCCGCTACGTCCAAATTATCATTGAATAACGCCTTTTCAATCTCATAGCGAATAATAATGTGAAGAGCATAGGTTAAAATATCAGCTTCAATCCGAATAAGTGACGGTTTTGTTTCGTTTAACGCCTCATAAAACACATCGAATGGCACATCATCGAAGGCTGGTTGAGCATAATGTTGCAGACGGGCATAATTATCCTGCCAGAACGCTTCACTCGAACCAAGGATGATTTCATAAAAAAGCGACTGCGATTCATGTATCCCCATTGAGACGCCTTCTGATAAAGGAGTCCCATCGTACTGTGCATCGATGTTTTGTTCATAAATAGCATGACCCCCTTCATGGATTAAGCCGAGGACAGCTGTTTTAAAATTCAGTTCGTCATAACGGGTTGTGATGCGCACATCACCTTGATTGAGCGAAATTGCGAATGGGTGAATCGTATCATCAATCCGACCAGACTCAAAGTCAAAGCCCATTTTTTGCAACACTTCTTCACTGAAGGCGATTTGCTTATCCTTCGCAAACGGACGTTCTAACACACTCGCATCTGGTTGATGCTCAGCTGCCTGCGTCCTTTTTAATAAGTCTACCATTGCTGTTCTTACTTCGGCAAAGAGCTCGTCTAATACAGCGACTGTCATGCCTGGTTCAAATTGATCTAACAGTGTATCATACGGTGTGTCTTTTTCGCCCCAATATGAGATAAATTTTTTCTTGTACGCAATAATCTCCGCTAAGTATGGCTGAAAGAGGCTGTAATCATTTTGTGCACGCGCTTCTTCCCACGCGGCCTCAGCATTTGATTGAAGAACTGTGTAAGCTTCGTACTCGGCTGGCGGAATCGCCGCAAAACGTGCTGTTTTTTGAGAAATATCCGTCACTAATGCTTGCACGAGTGGCTCCAACTCATCATGATGTGCCTCTAGATAGGTGACATTCTCAATCAATGCTGGTTCTGTTGATAAACGAAAAATTTCAGCTGATAATAAACCGACAACATTGGAACGTTGCGTTGTTCCCTGTGTCGGAATACCGGTACGCATATCCCAATAAACCAATGCAAGCGCTTCTTCATAGCCTTTAATTTTTTTACACTGTTCAATAAATGCCGCGCTAACTGTGTGACTATTCGTCATTTCAACCACTCCTCATCATTTGTTTGACTCGTACATCTAATACAAAATCCGTTCCTCTAACAGCGAGAGAAACGGATAGTTATTCATATGTCTGTACGTAGTTTAAGGCCACTAGCCGTACAGACCGCGTTTAGTCTTGGCTCGCTTGCCTGTACCAACAGCTCTCAAATTTCAGTTCCGCCTAGCGATACAACTTATCGCTTGGGCAGACCTTCCAATTTCTACGCTGTTATACGGTACAGACCGCGTTTAGTCTTGGCTCGCTTGCTTGTACCAACAGCTCTCAAATTTCAGTTCCGCCTAGCGATACAACTTATCGCTTGGGCAGACCTTCCAATTTCTACGCTGTTATACGGTACAGACCGCGTTTAGTCTTGTTTGCGTTTTGGTCGTGGTCCCCAGAATTGGTAATAATCGGTACGCAAGAAGCCGTTGTATAATTTACGTTTTTTTGTTGCGCGTTTGCCAAATTCCATTTCGAAGTTTTCATACGATGTTAACACGTATGTTGACCAGTTTGTTAATTTCTTGAAAGCGTCGCCCATGTCACGGTAAATTTCAATGATACCCGCTTCGTCAGATAAACGTTCTCCGTATGGTGGGTTGGTGGCAATAACACCATACGCTTCGCCATCATCCGCAAAGTCGCGTACTTGCATTTGTTTAAAGTCAATAATGTCACCTAAGCCAGCTTCAATCGCATTTTGCGTCGCCACTTTAATCATTTGATGATCGATGTCACGACCTTTAATATTTAACACTTGATCATAGTTCGCTAAGCTTTCAGCCTCTTTACGTGCTTCTTCAAAGACTGATTTTGGCATCCAATCCCAGGCTTCACACGCGAATTCACGGTTGAACCCTGGGGCGATGTTTTGACCAATTAATGCGGCTTCAATCGCTAGCGTTCCTGAACCACAGAGCGGATCAACAAATGGGCGATCAGGATGCCAGTTCGTTAATAACACTAACGCTGCAGCCATTGTTTCTTTTAAGGGTGCCCCACCTTGTGCGACACGATAGCCACGTTTATGTAAGCCAGCACCTGATGTATCTAACGTTAAGGTTACTTCATCTTTTAAAATCGACACTTCTAATTTATAGAGGGCGCCGTTTTCTTGGAGACGTGATGAACGGTGGTACACTTTACTCAAACGATCGACAATCGCTTTTTTTGTAATTGCTTGGCAATCCGGCACACTGTACAATGTTGATTTAACGCTTTTACCTGCAACAGGAAAAGCCGCATCTAATGGGAGGTAATCTTCCCATGGCAATGCTTTTGTTTGTTCAAATAAATCATCAAACGTTGTCGCTTTAAACGTACCAACGATGATTTTAACACGGTCTGCCACGCGTAACCATAAGTTGGCTTTGGCGATGGTCGCTTCGTCTCCTGAAAAATACACTTTCCCGTTTTCAACGCGATGCTCGATTCCTAAATGACGCATTTCTTGTCCAACGACTGCCTCAAGACCTGAAGCTGCGGTCGCTACTAAATTATATGTTCTTGACATGCTATTCCCACTTTCTTCTTTTGTTTCTATTTTAACTGCTAGCGTAAAAATAACCAAACAACTGCTCTTGGCTAAGTTTAACACACGGTGTCCATTACAATATAAAAGTCCTTCACAAGAAGCACGCGAAGGACTGTTGCCAAACCGATGTTGACATACTCTATGATAGACATATTGTCTTAAAGTCATAAAAAACCTGATGTAGTATTCTATAAGCCATGTTTTGTACTCTTATATAGCCAGGTACTAATATAAGAGCGATAATCATCTGTCTACGATTAATACGCCTCTGTTCTACGTTGTTATTCCGTGAACAAAGTGCCCCTACCAAAATTTGGGTTGCTCGCTTGTGGGGTTTACCTCGTTCCACTCTTTTTGTTTCCAAAAAGACTACGTCACTGTGGCACTTTATGAATTAACACCCTATTCTTACGAACTTAGGTGGTTCATTCGCCATCACCGCTAAGCGGGCCTCGGCTTATTGTTTCACCGAGCACAAACACTACGGACATTTCAGTACCGTGCGAGCATGGACTTTCCTCTGCAACATTGCTGTCACAGCGATTACCCGAACACTACATTCTTTATTATAGAACTCCTAGCTGAAATTGCAAGCCTTATTTCAATTAGTCGTTCATTTTATTACCAAACACATGTCGTTCTAAATTCGATAATCGTTTTAAAATATCATAATTACTTGTCCCTTGGTTTTCAACAACTTGCTCTTTAGGTGCTTCTTGCTCAGAAACAGTTGTGCTCACCATTTGTTCAAGACGCATGACAGCTGCTTGTAATTGTTTGATTTCAGCATTATACGTATTGTAATCTTTAATTACGAGGTCAAGAAATTGATCGACCTCTTCAGCAGAGTAGCCTCGCATACCTGTTTTAAATTCTTTATCTAAGATTTCTTGTGCCGTTAAGTTTAAGTTTTCCATCGTCATATGAATACCACCTTCTTTGTAGTTTATGCTACAGGTACAACCTGTTCGTTTCTTTCAATAACTATCCTAGTGATAGTTCTCCCTTTCTATTTTTTCAAAAATCACACGTCTTGTCAATCTATCCCACTCAACTAATCAATAAATTCATCACCTGTCGCAATATCCTGTAACTGAAAGAAATCAATTTGATCAATCATATATTCATTTGATTCCGCGTATTGGTGCATTAGTTTTAAAATAAACTTGGGACCGCCATCCTGTTCTTCATCATAAATAATTAAGGCACCGTCGGTATTACGGATGACGAATACATCCTTATCTCGAAATTGTTGTGGTGATTCATAGGCGGTTTTTGAAACACTATTCGTATAGTCGGCCTTACTACACAGTGTATTGTACATCAGTTTGTTTTTCTCATTCCATTTATTGGCTTGGTCAATGAACGGGGTGATGATTGCTAACTTCAGCTCTGGGTAAACTCCCTTTAGGTCTAGCACTTCTTGTGCTGCCCATAACTCAACTCCAAGTTGACCAGAAACAATCACCCATTCTAGTCCCTCATCGATATATTGTTCTAATCGCTTTCGAATTGCTTTTTTGATAAATGACACACTCGCATCTTCATCATTAAAGATACCTAATTCAAATGATTTATAGCCGGTGATAAGCAACCGTTTCATTGCTCGTCACCTACCTCTAATCCTTCTAAAAAGCGTTCTTGTGTATAGGTTACCGCAGATAGGTGGCGGTTATACTGCGTCTCGTTAACCTTCGGCGCAAAACAACTAACCGCTAACCGTTTAAGGTTATCGCCGGCCGTAATAATTTGTTCACTCGACATATATTTAACCGGTGTTTCTGCTATGTAAGCGACGCCATTCTTTTTGTACTGATCCGCAATCGCAGATAAACGATTCACAAACGGTTCCATCTCTGTTTTAAACTCAAATACTCTACCATTCGCAGCTTGTTCTTTTATATCTTTAACCTCTTCGAGCGCAGCCAGAACAGCTATTATATCTTCTTTAATCATCATTTTTACTCCTTATAAAACGTCTTTCTTCTATAATATCATTGTTACTTTGGTATTGTCCGCTTTATTGACTAATTTAGGCTATTTTTGTTTTTTTACTGTTTATTTACTCTTTTAATTCAAATTTTTGGTACAATGAGAATGTATGAGTTATTATAATTGGGAGGAATTTGTGTATGAAAATTAATTACCCAAACGGAAAAAGTTATACACCTTCCACCAACAAAGGCGCTTCAATCGCTCCTAAGATAGTTAGCCATTCCAAACGCGGCATGCGTTTAGAAGATGATCTCAATGATACGAATCGCTATTATTTGACGCACAACATCGCTGTCGTTCATAAAAAACCGACACCGATTCGCATCGTTAACGTCCGCTACCCCAGTCGGGCGCAAGCTGTCATTACCGAGGCTTATTTTTCACAAGCTTCTACAACCGATTACAATGGTGTCTATTTGGGAAAACACCTCGATTTCGAAGCGAAGGAAACGACGAGCACTTCTTCGTTCCCACTAAAAAACTTTCACGAGCATCAGGTGAAACATATGTTACAGGTACAAAAGCAAGGTGGTATCGCCTTTGTCATCATTCGCTTCACTTCATTAAATGCCAATTATTTACTAGATATTAGTCAACTTGCTTTTTATTGGCAACGAAAGCTCAACAATGGACGGAAATCTATTTCACTGAGTGAGTTAGATTCAACGGGCCATGTAGTCAATAGCGGTTATCATCCTCGCTTAGACTATCTTGCCATCGTTAAAACTGTCTATAATTTGTAAACAGAGAGGAACTTTTTAAATGTCAGACGAAACGAAATCCCGAGTACAGAAAAAAGCAGCAAACACTAAACAAGCAAAAAGGAAAACAAACAAAAAAACAAATAAACTCTGGACTGTCATTAAAGTTTTTGTTTTGGCTATCTTAATGGCTACGATAGTCGCCCTTATTGCTGGTTTTGCGCTCTTTAAACATTATACAAGTGATGCACCTAAAATAACCGATGACCTGTTAGCTGATACGTTATCATCCAAAATTTATGATAGTGATGGTAAAGTTTTTGCTGAACTTGGTACCGAGAAACGTGAACATATCTCTTTAAAGGATACGCCAAAAGAATTGACCGACGCTTTAATTTCCGTGGAAGACGTTCGTTTTTACGATCATCATGGCGTCGACCCGATTCGGATTGTCGGCGCTGCAGTAGCCAATCTGACGGGTGGTTTCGGTTCACAAGGTGGTAGTACCTTAACACAACAAGTAATCAAACTATCGCTTAATAATACTGATGCCACAATTAAGCGTAAAGCGCAAGAAGCCTACCTTGCAATGGAAATCGAGAAAAAATACAGTAAAGCTGATATTTTAGAAATTTACATCAACAAAGTCTACATGGGGGATAGCATCTATGGTATGGCGACTGGTGCGGATCATTTTTACGGTAAACCGCTGAGTGAACTAACTGTGCCTCAGATGGCTCTACTCGTTGGTATTCCTAACAGTCCTAACGAATTAAATCCATTTGACCATCCCGAAGATGCTAAAACGCGACGTGATACGGTTCTCGAACGCATGTATCATAATGAGAAAATCACTGCTGCACAACTCGCAGAATATAAAGCTGTCCCGATCAATAAAGGACTCGTTTCTGAGAAAAGACGCATCGCTTCGATGAATTCACAAACAGATTCAAAATACAACAACTATGTAACACAAGTCATTAAAGAAGTTCAAGCAAACGGAAAATATGACGTTTACACTGATGGCCTTAAGATTTATACATCACTTGATACATCTGCTCAAAAATATGCTGATAAATTAGCTACAACCAATGATATTATTACGTACTCAGATGATCGTCTCACAACTGGTTTTGTCTTTATGGATAGCAGCAATGGACAAATCCTTGCAATTGGGAGCGGCAATCGTAATTCAAAACAAGATGTTAAACTTGGTTTCAACTTTGCAACCGACATTAACCGTCAACCCGGTTCAACCTTCAAACCGCTCGCTGATTATGCGCCTGCAATTGAATACTTAAACTGGTCGACAGCACACATCATCGATGATTCCAAATACGAATATAGCAGTGGCGATGAGATTAATAACTGGGACCGGCAATATCAAGGCGAAATTTCAATTCGTCAAGCCTTGTATGACTCACGTAACATTCCAGCTTTAAAAACATTACAAGCTGTTGGACTTGAACGCTCATTAACGTTCATGGAAAAAATGGGCTTCAGTTTTGACCGCGACAAACTAGGTGAATCGATTTCAATCGGTGCTTATGATAAAGTCAATCCCTTGTTGCTGACAGGTGGCTATGGCGCACTGGCTAATAACGGTGTTTACAACACACCACATACTGTTAATAAAATCGAAACCCGCCAAGGCGATACCATCAATATGGAACCGGAAAGCGAACGTGTAATGGAAGCTCATACAGCCTACATGGTAACTGATATGTTAAAAGACACATTAACAAAAGGTACCGGAACTTCCGCTGCTATTTATGGACTACCCGCAGCAGGTAAAACAGGAACGACCAACTATACCGATCAAGAGATGACTGACTATGGTATTTCAAGTTCTGAGAGTGTGCCCGATTCTTGGTTCGCTGGCTATACAACTCGTTATACGATGGGTGTCTGGACTGGATATGAAGAGAAAAAAGTATACTTGTCTAAATACGAACAAAACTATGCAAAATTAATTTATCGTGAAATGATGAGCTATATGTCCAGCAAGGTTTCAACAAATGACTTTGTTCAGCCAAACGACGTAGTCAGCCGTAGTATTGCGGCCAAATCAAATCCACCACTATTAGCAGCTAAAGGAACGACTGCTGTTACAGAATTGTTTATTGATGGCACACAGCCAACTTCATACGGAGTATCTCCTGTTGATGCCGAGAAACGTAAGGCGGCAGCTAAGAAAAAAGCTGAAGCTGCCAAACAAAAAGAAAAAGAAGCTGCTCGTTCTTCCACTGCAAAGGAAACGCAAGAACAAACTGCAAGTTCAACGTCATCAAGTACAAGCAGTTCAAGCACATCAACATCGAGCAGTTCGACTAGCGCTACGACTCCACCATCTTCAAGTAGTCAATCAGAGTCGAAAGAAGCCGTCAAAGTTCCTAAACCGCCTACTGATCAAGATAAAAAAAACGATAATTAACAATAAAAGGCCCGTAATCAGTTGATTACGGGCCTTTTATTCGATGCTTTTATTAACGCCAAATCATATAAGCGATGAATACCAGTGCGATGGCAAAGCGGTAATACGCAAAGCCTTTTAAGGTGACTTTACTAATTAGTTTCAAGAAAAAGACGATGGCAATCATCGCGACAATGAATGCGACAATTGCACCGACGATAAAGACGGGCACATCACTCATGCTCATTGTATCAAGTGCTTTAAACACTTTTAAACCGGTCGCTCCAATCATCATTGGCACCGCAATAATAAACGAAAATTCGGCAGCGGTCTTACGTCCAACGCCAACGATTAACCCACCAGACATCGTTGACCCTGAACGAGAAAAACCTGGCCACAAAGCAATCAGTTGAAAACAGCCGATGTAAAAGGCTTGACGGTATGATAATTTATCCAATGACTCTGATAAATGATTGTTTTTCGCCGCTACTTTTTCGGCGATTAACATTAAAATACCACCCGCGATTAACGCAACAATGACCGTTTGATACGAAAATAAATGCTCATCAATCAAGTCATCAAACAATAGACCCGCAATAATCGCTGGAATACAGCCGACGATAACGTGCATTAAATTCAGTTGACCTTGTTTGTTTTTATACTCACCGGTGCGGACACCTACAACGGCCCATAAACGACGCCAAAAGACGACGACAACCGCCATGATTGAACCGAGTTGAATCACCACTTCAAACGTATTGATTTGCTTCCAGGTATCCTGTACACCCATCAGTTCTGCTGCTAAAATCATATGGCCGGTTGACGACACAGGTAAAAACTCTGTTAATCCTTCGACAATTCCAAGAATAACTGCTACAATCCATAAACTCATCTGTCTGTTCCTCTTTTCTCTTTTCTCTTTTTAGTAAAAATGAAACCACCCTAACGTACGAGTGGTTGTCATTATTATTCAGCTAACACTTTCGCTAAAATATCCGGATCAAATGTTTGTTTTCTAAACATTTCGATTTCTAAACGATAAGGTGCTTTTTTATTGTTTTTATCTTCACCAACGAACGGTGTTTCTAAAATTTTCGGTAAATGTTGCAGTTGTGGATGGTTAACAATGTAATTAAGGGCGGCAAAACCGATCGTTCCAAAGCCGATATTGGCATGTCGATCCTTGCCTGCACCACGTTCGTTCTTACTGTCGTTAATATGTAGCACCTTGAGACGATCTAACCCGATGATTTTATCGAATTCGTTGAGCACGCCATCAAAGTCTTCTTTAACGTTATAACCCGCATCATTGACGTGACACGTATCCATCGTGACAGATAACTTATCACTATGAGTAACACCGTCCATAATACGCGCGAGTTCATCGAATGAACGGCCGATTTCAGTGCCTTTTCCCGCCATTGTTTCAAGCGCAATTTGCGCTGTTTGACCAGAGTGCAACACTTGATTGAGACCTTCGATAATACGCGCAATTCCAACATCTGCACCAGCACCAACGTGAGCACCGGGATGTAAGACGATTTGATTAACGCCTAACGCTTCTGTTCGAACGATTTCTTTTGTTAAAAACTCAACTGCTAATTCAAAAGTTGCTGGTTTTGTTGTGTTCGCTAAATTAATAATATATGGGGCATGCACAACGATGTCGCTCATGCCATATTGCTCGATTAGCGCTTGTCCTTCAGCAATTTTCAAGTCTTCAATCGGCTTACGGCGCGTATTTTGCGGTGCGCCTGTGTAAACCATAAACGTTGTTTCACCATAACTATGAGCATCTTCTGCTGCTCCAGCATACATTTTCGTCCCGGCCATTGAGACATGTGAGCCAATTTTCAACATACGCTACCTCCTACTTAATTATGTTTACCTTGTGAGTTTTTACCAGCACGGGTACCGGCACGTTTGGCACGTTCTTTATTTTTTTCAATTGCACGGTTAATCTTTTTCTTATAACCCGGTTTGATGTTCGCTTTCGCTTTTTTAACCATTCCACCGATACGTGCATCAACATCGTCACGTTTTTCTTTACGGAATTTACGACGGTTACGGTCAGCCATTTGAATCCATTCACCTTTTTTAAGATTTTGGTAAGAAAACTCAACGCCACGTTTTTCAAGCGCCACTAATTTTTCTTCATCATCTGGTTCGTAAATTGAGATACTAATACCTTCTTGACCGGCACGACCAGTACGGCCAGCACGGTGAATAAAGAAATCAGGATCATCTGGTAAATTATGGTTAATAACATGGCTGGCACCTTCGATGTCAATACCGCGGGCAGCTAAATCAGTTGCTACAACGTATTGATAATCAAGGTTACGAATTTGTTTCATAATTCGTTTACGATCACGGGCAGGCACACCACCGTGAATCTTAGCAACATTTACTTGTTTCTCTAACAAGAACGTTGTTAATACGTCAGCTTCTGCCTTCGTATTACAGAAAATCAAAGCTAAGAATGGTGTCATCGTTGTCGTAATATCATAAACAAGTTGTTCACGTGATTTCGACTTTAAGTCAACCAAGATATTCGTTACTGTTGGCGAAATAATCGCTTCGGGTTGAATATGCGCATAGCGAGGGTTTTCCATGTATTTTTTAAGGAATGGTTTCAATTTCTCTGGAATAGTGGCTGAGAAAACAAGGATTTGTAATTTTTCAGCTAAACGGCTGGCAATGTTATCAACGTCCTCTAAAAAGCCCATATCTAACATTAAATCGGCTTCATCGACAACGAGTGTTGTTGCTGTATAAGCTTCTAATGCTTTTTCACGCATCAAGTCATAAATACGACCTGGTGTACCGACAACGATTTGCGGTTGTGTTTTTAATTGTCCCATCGCACGTTTTTTATCTGTTCCACCAATCATCAGACGGGTATGAATTTCCGGATCAGATAATTTTGCCATTTGGCGGGCTTCTTCGTAAATTTGCGAAGCTAACTCACGGCTAGGTGCTGTAATAATCACTTGGACTTCATTCAAGCTTGGGTCAATTTTATCCATTAGAGGGAGTAAATACGTATGTGTTTTACCTGTCCCTGTTTGTGATTGCCCAATTGCCGACTCTCCACGTTGGATTGTTGGAATTAATTGTTCTTGTATTTTTGTTGGTTTAAAGAATGCCTTTTTAGCAATTGCTTCGTTGATAAATGGCTTAAAACCAAAAATATCAAATTTCGTTTTTTTATCTGTCATTCGATTTCTCTCCTTCGTTGCGATTCCTTTACGTTCATGATCGCACTACACTCGCTTTTAATTATAACTTATTTTGAGTCAAATGGCTTGTCTTTTCGTACTATTCTCTGGAAAAAGAACACAACCATCGAATGAAAACGTTATCTATCGAAAAATTAATTTGAGTTCCCTTGCGATTTAAACCGCTTACAACAGCTATAGATAAGCGATTATTTTTATGCTATACTTTTTATAAAACCTTAAATGATCGGATGATGATAATGAACTCTGTCTTTTTACACTTACAAAACCATTATGACACGCTCTCAAGTACAGAACAATTAGTCATTGATTTTATGTTACGCTACCCCGACGCTACCGAACTCAAGCTGAAAATCATCGAAGAACAACTACACGTCAGTGCACCAACTATCGTTCGAGCAATCAAAAAGTTACAGTTCCCTTCTTTTACAGCGTTTAAATATGCTCTGTTAAATACTAATGCAGATGTTACACCAACAACAACGGAACTTAATTCGTTTGACCAAATCACCGACCTTATTGAAACTGATTTCACAAAAACAATGGCTATGCTCGATCAAACAAAAATAATCGCAATGGCTGATACACTGTTAACCTGTCGCCGCGTTTTTTGTGTGGGGATCGGCTCAAGTGCTAGTGTTGCACATACTTTTAATCGCCGACTTAAGAGTGCTGGTTTTTGGTCCAATGAGTACTCCGAAATTTTTCAAATTCGTGATATTGCCGACATCATTCAAGCCAACGATGCCATCTTAGTCTTTTCTTTAAGCGGGGCTGAGCCACAAATCATTGATTTCATTTCGTCTTGTAAGGCAAGTGGTTGCCAAATTTTATCAGTGACTGGCCTCTCTGTCAATCGCCTCAATAACTTAAGTAATCTTGCAATCATGACTCACCAATCATTACAAGGTCGACGCAAGTATCGCTCACGCTTAATGCTTTCAGTCGCTGCCGAAGTCTTATACGAAACGTTGATGATGCAAAAAAATAATACTCGATCATAAAAATCCGAAAAAAAGTAGCAAACCCTAATGGTTTACTACTTCAGACTGAGGTTGTCTCCTTATTGGATACAGCCTTTTTTATTATAGGTAATTACCTAAGCGATGAAAATTAGAAATGATATAATCAGCAGCAGTCGTCACCTCTGTCACGGTCGTCGTATCACTAATCGCATAAGCTGTATCAGCTTCGACAAACATCGACACATCATTTTCGGAATCTCCCACTGCGATATATGAAGCAGGATAGTGTTGACGTAAATAGGCAATTGCGTTACCTTTCGTAACATCCGCGGCTGTCACTTCAATTCGACGCGGGCCACTTTTACAAATTGCTAACGATGGAAACGCCACTTGTAACGCATTCAACACCTCATCAGCTTTAGCAGCCTGTGGTCTAATATTGAGTTTGAAAATTTTGCGTGTCGCGATATCGGCATAAGGGTCTTTTGTTGTAATCAGCTCCATATTCCAAAGACGTGTCTGATCAGCTTCACTGTATGTTCCGATACGGACTTCACCATCTAAGGCATCAAACAACAATTTCTGTTTTTTAATAAAATCTAACACCTGATTCAATTCGGCTTGAGCAATCGGTTTCTCATAAACAATCGTATTATTGACAGCAATGATTGCACCATTAAACCCAATCTTATAAACTGCGAACACTCCCGTTATCGCTTCAACATATCCGATTTCTTTAATTGAACGACCCGTTGCGATACCAATTTCATACTCTTTACTTAGCGTAATTAACACTGCTTTATCGGTCTGAGTGACAGTCTTTGAGTCCTTCACTAAGGTGCCGTCCAGATCAGTCATTAGCACTTTTGTTTTTGTCATCTTCTAGTCTCCCATCCCTAGCATGTCTTGGATTTCAATTTTTAATTGGTTAGCGCGACCGCCGTAAATCGACTGCATTTGCATACCCGATTGATTAAAACCTAACGCCTCTAGATCACGTTTTATATGTTCACTATCAACTACACTGGCATCTTTTACGTTAATACGTAAACGGGTGATACAGGCATCAACTGCTTCGATATTGTCTGCGCCACCATGAGCGGCAATTAAAGCTTCTGCCTGCGTTGTTAAATCAAGTTTTTTACTAATCGCTTGATTGGCTGCTAGATCTTTTTGTGTTTCAACCCCCATTTTTTTACGGGTCTCATCTTTTCCATGCAAAACAATTGTTGACGGGTCATCTTCACGACCTGGTGTTTTGAAATTAAACTTTTTAATTACGAATAGGAATACAAAGAAGTACATTGCAAAACAGAATACACCGATGATTGGAAGTAGATACCATTTGGTTCGCTCGCCTTGTAACACACCATAAATAATAAAGTTAATCAAGCCATGACCAGTCGGTGTTAAAAAGGCTGCACCTAACATATTAGTTACTAATAAGGTGACACCAGCTAGCAGTGCATGAATTGCATATAATGCAGGTGCAATAAATAAGAAGGTGAATTCAAGTGGCTCGGTAATACCTGTTAGGAAAGCTGTCAGTGCAGCCGTCAATAACAATGAACCCACAATTTTTTTATTTTTAGGTTTTGCTGTCACATACATTGCTAAGGCAGCACCAGCTAACCCAAACATGTTCATTACAAATTTCCCAGATGAGAAACGAGTAATCATTGGATCAATCGCGCCATTGCTCCCCAACGCAGCCATGTAAGCATTGACCGTTCCAGCATAATCAACACCATCGATATTAAAGACACCACCTAGTGGAGTCGTACGTACTGGCCAATTCACACCGTGGTGTAAGCCAAATGGCAATAATAAGCGTTCAATCACACCATAAGCAAATGTACCGATATAGCCCGATTTTAAAATGAGTTCTGATAAGACGTTAATGCCTTGTTGTAATAAGGGCCAAATAAAAAAGAAACCTACAGCGACAATTGCCATCACTGGAATAATTAGAATCGGAACTAAGCGTGGACCGCTAAAAAAGCCGAACACCTGTGGAACCTGTATTTTAATCGCGCGTTTATGAACGAGATAAACGATGACACCCGTAATAATACCACCAAAGACATTGAGATCCATTGTTTGGATACCTAAAACGGTTGTCTGCATACTTTTCGCTATTAAAGCGCTTGCGTTTTCAGCCGACGTATCGACCAATTTACCACTAGCCGACAATAAAAAATTCAAGGTGTTATGAAGGACTAAAAAGCCAAGTAAACCAGATAAAGCCGCTGAACCTTTCTCATGTTTCGCTAGGCCAACTGCAACACCGACTGCAAAGACAACCGGTAAGTTATCAAAGGCGACACTGCCTAACATATTAAACATCCCCATAATAAATTGGAGGGCTACGTTATTCATCCATGGATACATCGCCATTGTATTTTCATTCGTAAAAGCAGAACCGATACCTTTTAAAATACCAGCAGCTGGCAATACCGATACTGGTAATAAAAATGACCGACCAAATGTCTCGAAAATATTGAGAAACTGATTTTTTTTTGTTTGTCCTGTTATTGCTTTCCCCAACCTAATCATCCCTTTCTATCTGTATTACTTGTTTTAGTTTAGCATTACGACCTTACGATAATAGGAATACTTAAGTTTCTTTTTTATAATATTATTTTTTACGATGTGAGTAGTATTATACTCAATAAAAAAAAGAAACCGCTACGGGTTTCTTTTTTTTATTGAGCTTTTGTATGTGGTTCTTCGCTCAATTTACCATCAACAATTTTATAGACGCGGTCACAGAATTTAGTTAGACGTTGATCATGAGTAACCATAATTGTCGCCTTTTTATTTTCTTTTGTTTCACGCGATAAAATTTTCATCACTTCAAACGCTCGGTCTGAATCTAATGAAGCTGTTGGTTCATCGGCTAAAATCAAGCTTGGTTTCGTATAGAGCGCTTTTGCAATCGCCACACGTTGACGTTCCCCGCCTGACAAATCAGAAGGGTATTTTTTTAATAAGTCGGTAATATCTAATTCAGTTAATAAACGATCTCGTTCTGCTGCGTTCATGTTATCTTTTTTCACCTTATCCGATAACGTTAGCTGTTCTGCAACAGTTAAAAACGGCACAAGGTTTGACGCTTGTAAGATGAAACCGACTTCTTGTAAACGCGTCGCAGCTCGTTGTTTTTCTTTCATGTTAGTAAAATCATGACCATTGATGAAGACACTGCCTTCACTTGGTGATTGCAGTCCGCCTGCAATCGTTAAAAAGGTACTTTTACCTGAACCAGATGGCCCTATAATCGCAATGAGTTCACCTTGTTCAGCGACAAAATTAGTGTTTTTCATTGCTTCAACCTTTTTATGACCTTCACCGTATGTTTTATTGGCATCTTTCAATTGTAATATTGACATATCCTAACCTCCGATTGCTTTCAATGGATCAATTTTCACGATCGTACGAACCGATACAAGTGCACCGATAATCGCTACGATGATAAAAAGAATCGCATAAAAGACAAGTGTAATGTAATCGATTGAAATTGGTACGGCAGCTGGTAAGGCAGCTCCAGTAATCGCCGTTAACCCAAACCCAATCACAACGCCGATAAATGCTAAAATAAATGTTTGTGCTACAACTGAGCGGGCTAAGAAACCACTTGAAATCCCTTGAGCTTTCATCACACCGAACATACTCACTTTTTGAATTGTTAACACATATAAGAAAATAGCGATAATGATTGACACAATCACAAACAAGAAAATAATCATGAAGTTTAATGTTAAACTTTGTGCCGAGTAACCCGGTAATTTTTCAATGAATGTTTCTGTTGTTGTGACTTCAAAATCACTGTTTACGTCCACCTTACTTGCCTTATTACCTTTTAAGGCAATCGCATTAATTGCAAAGTTATCATCTTCAGCAATGCGGTCGAATTTAATGTCTTGGTATGTATCCATTGATGTATATAAAACAGGTGCTGCATTAAATTTAGCTTTTGGTGTAAAACCAACAATCGTCACCTTCTTATCTGACGACGCTACTTTAAATGTATCCCCTACTTTATAACCATCTTCTTTAAGCGCATCTGCGGCCACAACTTCGCCGATTTTGCTAAATGCTTTACCTGACGAAAGCTCAGGCATTACAAATGACTTTTCATCAATTCCGAAAATTGATACCTTTTCTTTATCCTCTGTTTTTACTTTTTGAATAACAGTTGATAAGTTACCTAAGTAGGCTTTGTTTTTTTCTGGTACATCAATCTTTTTACCCTCTGCTAACGAAAATGATGATGATGGTAAACTAATATCTGAATCTGCTGTTAAAATAATGGCTGATGCACCCCATGAATCAACGGCCTCACGATTTAAATCTTTCAAACCATTTGCTAAACCTGATAGCACAAATACTAAATAGCTCACTAAGACTAACACACCAATAATTAAACCATAACGTAATTTGGCATGCTTTATTTCTTTCCATCCTAAAAACATCGTCTGTCTCTCCTTTTTTACTTATCGTTTGATAAGTGAATTTCCGTAAAAAAAGCCTTAGTTAAAAGGCAACTAAATCATGTGTTTATCTTACTATACCTTCCAATAAAAAATCAACACTTTCGCTTACTTTAATTAGCAGTTGTTCTTCTGTTTGGTAGGGTATCTTTAAAGATACAAGTGACATCAGGACTCCAAAGGTATATTGTGTCATTGCTTTAGCGGATTTATCAGCTCTTATTTCATTCGCACCTTGTTTTTCTTCAAAAAAAGCAATCATTGGGATAAAGTAGGTCGATTGCCATAATTGAAACAATAACAATTGATTTTCTGCTGATATTTGTGAATTGATATCATTGACCATCATCGCTAAATTTGAGGGATGTTCCACAATTAATAATTTAAAATATGCCGTCAATGCTTCTTTAGCTGTTTTTCTTTCCATTTTGAGCTTATCGATGCCTTGACGGACATCTGTGGTAACTGCTTGAAGGACTGCGACATAAATCATTTCTTTATCCTTAAAATGATGATAGAGTGCTGGTTGCGTAATATTACTTTCTTTCGCGATTTCACGCGTTGTTACAAAACGATAGCCTTTATCCATAAAAAGACGCTCTGCTGTAACGATGATTCGTTGTCGCGTTTTTTGCATTTCTAACGCTCGATTAGTTTGTTTAACCATCGAAGTTGCCTCCTTCAAAGGAATTGGAGCTGTGTTACTTCTGTGTTTATCTTAACGATTGACTGATTATTTGTCAATTGCGCTAGCCATCAAAGCCACGTGCCTTTGCTTGCTGTTTACCTTCGCGACATATATCTAGAAAAGGACATTCGGGACATCTCGGATTACGGGCAGTGCAAAAATAACGACCAAAGAAAATCATGCGATGATGTGAGACTGACCACAACTCTTTTGGTATTTTTTTTTGCAAGGTTGACTCGACTTCTTTGACATTGTCTTTGTAACGACAAATACCTAGACGTTTCGAAATACGTTCGACATGTGTATCGACCGCAATCGCGGGATAATCAAAGGCAACTGACATAACAACATTGGCGGTCTTTTGCCCTACTCCCGGCAAAGCGACTAAGGCACTCATTGATTCAGGCACGGTATCGTGATAGCGTTCATGGATAATCTTCGCAGTCGCTTGAATGTTTTTTGCCTTGTTGCGATAGAGTCCAATCGATTTAATATCGTCCATCAGTTCCTCGAGTGGTACCGCGAGATAATCAGCGGGACAGTGATATTTGGCAAACAAGTCGGCGGTGACACGATTAACAAGTTTATCGGTACACTGAGCACTCATCATCACAGCGACGAGTAATTCAAATGGATTTGCATGAACAAGTTCACAATGAGCATTCGGATAAAGACGGCCCATTTCAGCAACGACTTCGGTTGTTTTTTGTTTTGAAAGCATAATGACCTCCTATGGCTTACTTCGATTGATTATCTTCGAGCCAGTTATACATTTTAAATGGTTTAACTGGTTTTGCTTCAGATGTTAGATTACGGGTCGAACCTGTATGATTTTTCATCGTGTAAGCCCCAAATTGTTCACTCGCTTTTTTAGCATCTTCAAGTGTTTTTACACCTTCATTGCGCCAATTTGTTAAAATACGATCAATGTAACGGATATTCTTTTTACCCGCAATAACACATTCCTTTAAAGCTTCTTTAATCAACTCATTTGAATGCTGTTCTTTTGTCCAATTGGCAATCGTTTCTCCTTCAATTGGCGATAATTGGCGGCTGAATTCTTGCTCAATTAACGCATAAACACTCATATCGAGTTGGGCTTTTTGTTCAACTTGGGCTTCTTCAATTTGATTCAAAGCTTGCAAGGCAATTTTTTCCCATAATGGGGTTAAATCATAACGTTCTGTTACACGTCGTTGCGCATCAATTTCGGTGTTAATCTTCAATACTTTTTGATCAATTAAGCGTTGAATGCGAATGTAACACTCACTTTGTGAGACTGACATCCGTGTGCTTAATTCAGTAATTGGTGGCAGTACTTGTCCTTGCTGAATGTAGGCATGCAAGTGAATCAGCAACAGTACATCCGCATCGCTAAGACCTAATTGATGGTGATATTGCAACAAGGGTAATGGCACATTTGCCGCTCCACTCATCATGCTTTTTGCTAAAAATTGATAATCCATCTGGATTCCTCCTTCTCTGAATAAAAACGCACCACCATGCTGACATGATGCTGCGCTTAAATGTGTGATTGACTAACTTAATTTCACTGGCTCCTTTGCCGATGAAAAAAATCGGCATGGTCGACAGTTCCAATTTCTACAGTTCAGAACGGTTGAAGCCACTTTTGTTTTTCATATCCCTATGGGTAAATACGGTTTAATAAACGAGGGAATGGAATTGTTTCACGAACATGGTCAACACCTGTTACATAAGCAACAAGGCGTTCTAATCCTAAACCAAAACCAGCATGTGGCACATCACCAAACTTAGTAATATCGAGGTACCATGAGTAAGCTTCTGGATCTAAACCGTGTTCTTTAACGCGTTGTAACATTAATTCTGCATCGTGAATACGTTCTGACCCACCAATGATTTCACCGTAACCTTCAGGCGCAATTAAGTCCGCACATAATACGACTTCTGGGCGGCCTGGTTTTGGTTGCATGTAGAATGATTTGATGGCTGTTGGGTATTCTGTGATAAAGACAGGTTTATCGAAGTGGTTCGCAATCGCTGTTTCATGTGGCGCACCAAAGTCATCGCCCCATTCAATATCATCAAAGTCTAATTTATGTAACAATTCAATCGCTTCGTCGTAAGTGATACGTGGGAAGTCGCCTGTTACAAGTTCAAGTTTTGATGTGTCACGGCCAAGTACATCTAATTCCAGTTCACAGTTTTTAAGCACTGATTGAATAATATAAGACACATATTGTTCTTGAATTTCGAGGCTTTCTTCGTGTTCAACAAAGGCCATTTCAGGCTCAATCATCCAAAATTCAATCAAGTGACGACGCGTTTTTGATTTTTCAGCACGGAAGGTTGGTCCGAATGAGAACACGCGACCCAAAGCCATTGCTGCAGCTTCCATGTATAATTGACCACTTTGAGAAAGAAAGGCATCTTCATCGAAATATTTTGTATGGAATAATTCAGTTGTGCCCTCAGGTGCACTTCCTGTTAAAATCGGAGGGTCCACTTTTGTAAAGCCATTGTCGTTAAAGAATTCATACGTTGCACGAATTAATTCGTTACGTACTTTCATAATCGCATGTTGACGTTTTGAACGTAACCATAAATGACGGTTATCCATTAAGAATTCAGTACCGTGCTCTTTTGGTGTGATTGGGTAATCTTTCGCTTCAGCAATTACTTCAACTGATTGAACACCCATTTCAAAGCCGAATTTAGAACGTGAATCTTCACGGATTTCACCTGTTACATAAAGGCTTGTTTCTTGTGTAATGTGTTTTGCTAAATCGAACATTTCTTCTGACACTTCGGCTTTAACGACTACACCTTGCATAAAACCAGAGCCATCACGCAATTGTAAAAAGGCGATTTTTCCGCTTGAACGTTTGTTGTCTAACCAACAACCGATTGTAACGACTTGTCCAACGTAATCTTTAGCTTGCTTAATTGTAATTTTCACTTGTGTTCCTCCAATAAATATTAGTGTTGTTTCGTTGCTACGAAGTTTTTCATTCGTCGTACTGCTTCTTCTAGCAAGGTTAACGATGTTGCATACGAGATACGAATGTAACGTGGTGTTCCAAAGCCGGAGCCAGGAATAACTGCGACCTGTGCTTCTTCTAACAAGGCGGTAGCAAAGGCATCCACCGTGTCATAACCACAGTTAGCTGCCGCTTCACTGACGTCGATAAAGAGGTAAAACGCACCGCTCGGTTTATCGACTTGAAAGCCTGGAATCGCAGTGATTTGTGGGTAAATCGTATCTAAACGTTCACCAAAGGCTTGTTTCATTGTCGCGATGGCCGTTTGATCGCCTGTATATGCGCCTAAGGCTGCATATTGGGCAATCGAGGTTGGGTTACTTGTCGCGTGACCATTTAATTGGGTCATCGCTTTAATAACCGTCGCATCACCAACTGCATAGCCAATTCGCCAACCCGTCATTGCATGCGATTTAGAGACACCATTAATAATAATGGTTAACGCCTTAATCGCTTGACCTAATGAGGCGATTGAAACATGTTCTGCCTCACCAAAAAGTAATTTTTCGTATATTTCATCCGAAATAACCATAATTTGATGTTTGACAGCCACATCCGCAATCGCTTGAAGCTCTTCTCTATTATATACCGTTCCGGTTGGATTACTAGGCGAATTAATAAAAAGGGCCTTTGTTTTTGGTGTGATTGCTGCTTCAATTGCTGTGGCAGTCACTTTAAACTGATTGGCATGTTTCCCTTCGATAATAACGGGTACACCATCGGCCAATTTAACCATCTCAGTATAGCTCACCCAATAAGGTGATGGAACAATGACTTCATCGCCTGGATTTAAGATTGTTTGACATAATGTGTAAATTGCATTTTTAGCGCCGGTTGTAACAATCACTTCGTCTGTTGTATACGTCAAACCATTATCAACAGCTAACTTATCAACAATCGCTTGTTTCAGTTCAATCACACCACCGACTGCGGTGTATTTTGTTTTCCCTTCATCCATCGCTTGTTTGGCAGCCGTTAAGATGTACTCAGGTGTATTAAAGTCCGGTTCACCTGCGCCAAGGCCAATCACATCCATACCGGCGGCCTTCATTTCTTTTGCTTTACCTGTGATTGCTAATGTTGCTGATGGTGTAATATTTAACGCGCGTTGCGATAATGTAAAACTCATCTTTACGACCCCCTTATAAGTTGTTAATCTGACGATACCAAGCACCTGTAATAAAGTTAATTTCAAAATAATTCAAGGTACCATCTTCTTTACGATATGAAATTTCCCAAATTGGTGTTCCCTCATCCATCCCAATGTTGGTCGTTAAGATTTTTGCTGGCTGTTTCTCTTTGATGGCGATATTATTAGCATCTTTTTTACTAATACCATCACTCATTCGATAACTAACAACTTTAGAACTTTTATTTGTTTTTTTACCACGTGGAACAAAAACGGCGGTTTCAACCCCTTTTTTATTTGGACCAACGATGACTGAATACGTATCTTTAATGCCGTTATAGTAATAAAAAGCGCTAATTGATTGAATGCCTTTTTTTGCTTGGGCAATTTTAAATGCCTCGGCCTTCGCCTCACGTTTTGGTGCCGTTGCAATCATATAACTCACAACTAAAAAAACAATGATAGCGACAATCAAACCTGTTACTATCCAAGGCCACTTTTTTTTCTTTTGATAGCCTTTGTTTTGCAGTTTTATTTTAATAAGTCTCACACTTTCTATCCTTTATTTTAATTCTCTTAAAGTCATATGCCTGTGCTAGTCTTACTTGCATATTATAGCAATCTTACGCCTTAAAATAAAGCGAAAGTTATCATCTCAACATAATGTTTAAGCCGCTTAGTCCTCGCTATTTAGCGGCAACCATTCGGCCACTGCTGGTAGAATCTCTGCCCGACTTCCCTGTACCATATCCACGAATGGGATTGACTGCAAGAAGGCCTGACCAAAATCGGTTTTATCAATCCGCTGGTCAAACACAACAATAATTCCCCGGTCATTTTCATGTCGCATTAACCGGCCAAATCCTTGGCGAAAACGCAGAATTGCTTGCGGCAACGCGTACTTTCTAAAGGCGTTTTCTCCCTGTGCCTTAAAACGTTTCATTTGCGCTTTCATATACGGATCTTCGGGTGACACAAATGGAAGGCGGACAATTGCTAAGCAGCTGAGCGCTTCACCAGGAATGTCTAATCCTTCCCAAAAACTGGTCGTACCGAGCAATATCGCCTTATCGGTTCGCTTAAACTGTTGGATTAAACGTTGCGTACTGCCTGAGGTCAGGTTCTGTGCCAAAATTCGGTAGTTCGCCAATTGCTTGTTATGATTTAGTTTTTGATAGGTTGCACTCAGCATGTCGTAGGCGGTAAACAACACGAGCATGCGTCCATTTGTTTGCTGTGCCAACTCACTTAAATAACGCGCCAAATGATCAACGTAAGTGTGCAACGACACTTCTTTCACTGATGGCATGTCGTTCGGTAAACACAGGCGTACATGCGTTGCATAATCAAAGCTTGCCGCCAACAACATCGTCGGTAATTCATCTTTTCTAAAACCGAGTTGCTGTTCGAAGTAAGCAAACGATTGATTCGTGGCCAACGTCGCTGAGGTTAAAATAACCGCTGCATTGGATCTAAACAGACTGTTTTGAATCAGGTCAGCAGTTTCTAACGGTTCACCCATCAAACGGCTCCCATTACGACTGTTCTTGCGGTCCGTTTCATACCAAACAACCATTGGTACTGTCGAATCAGCCATTAAGCGCGTCAGTTGTTGTTGCATCTCAATTGAAAAACTAAGGGCACGACTGACTTCTATTTCAAACAGCGGTTCACCTTTCACAGCTTGTTGCTGTTCAAGCTCAGTTAGTTGAGTGACTAAGGTTGTATATAAGTGTTGACAACGACGATAGATTTTTTGTACCTGTGGGCGCAGTTGCGTTAACGTTTCTGTTTGCCCATCTGACAACGCCACTCTAAAAGCACTCGGTCGTTTCTCTTTTTCACGTAAAAACAGGTCATTAATGTCATCAAATAATTGCGTTAAACCTAGGTCAAGGCTCGTGACTGTTAGGCCAATATCGAATAATAACGGTTGTAATGTCGTTTCTTTTTTCATTATGCTCCAGCCGTTCTCTTTATGGAGGGCGGCAATGCGATTCAGCATAAAACGGGCCTGCTGCAACGAAAACTGCGCCCCTAAAAATTGGCGGGCTGAATCTGGAATATGGTGCGCTTCATCAATAATGACATGGTCATAATCTCCTAACACATCAACCTGTTCAACCGTATCGAGCCAAAGCGTGGCATGGGTTGTCACAATCAAGTGAGCGGCAGCCGCTTTCCGTTTCATCCGCTGATAAAAATCATATGGCTCATAGATAGAGCCATCATCCTTAGCACTACTCGTAATTTGATAGACGATGTTTTTACCACCACCCGGATGATTAAGTTCGGTTAAATCGCCGGTGTTCGTTTGTAATAACCAGATGAGTAATTGCGCCTTTGTTAACGCCTCATCATAATTCGTTGATGGCCCATGCAGCACAGTGGCAAATTTCGATAAACTGATGTAATGCAATCGGCCTTTGACGGTGGCAACCGTCACATCAAACGGTAACATTTGCTGTAGACGGGGCACATCTTGACTCATCATTTGATTTTGTAACAACAACGAATACGTTGCAATCACGACCGGTTGACCCGTTTGCGAAAAATAGGCTGCTGGCAATAAGTAGCCGAGCGTTTTGCCGATACCAGTTCCTGCCTCAATCGCTTGATGATGATTAAGTCGTAATTGCTCATAGACGGTATCCATCATCACAAATTGATTCGGACGTGGTTCAAAATCGGGGAAAACCGCACTAATTAAGGCCTGTTTGGCCCTTTCTTCATGCGGATACACGCTGTTTGACACAGCCTTGTTTGCAATCGCTTCAGGTGTTTTAAACACCAACCCTTCAAAAGCCGTCCACTGCGGATCAAGTAACTGATTATGACGCTCATTATAAGAGATACACTCGTATAATTCGTTCGAAAAATCACTGAGCAATTCAGGCATTAACGCGTATAGTTTTTGCAAGACTGGCAAGGGCAGTTGTTTAATGGCAGTCATTGCCTTTAAAAACAAGGCTGCCGTTGCTAACGTATCACTTGCAGCGGAATGCGGTTGATCATGGCTAATATTAAATTCTTCACTTAAATCACTGAGACGATAACTGTCTAATGTTGGATATAAAATACGCATTAACTCAACAGTGTCAATTTTACGAGCAATCGTAAAATCATAGCCAAGTCGATGTGCTTCTGCTTCGATAAACGGCCAGTCAAACTGGACGTTATGAGCGACAAATACGGTATCACTTAGAAGACTTGCAATAATTGCCATAATATCATCGATATAAGGTGCCCCAGCGACTTTTTTAGTCGTTATTTTAGTGAGTTCTGCAATAAACGGTGGTATGGTTCGATCTGGATTTACGAGCGTCGAAAACTCATGGACAATTTCACCATGCTCAATTACAATCGCTGAAAATTCAATGATGCGGTCGCCTTCCTTTGGACGATGACCTGTTGTTTCGATGTCTACAACAACGTAGCGCGTCACACGAGTTCCCTCTTTTCTTTGATGCCTTCATTCTGTTTACAATAATCTCTATTATTATAACAAATATACCCTTACTTTTACAGTTGTTAGGTGAATAACCGTGATAACAAAAAAGGAACCGACAATATGTTGTCGGTTCCTTAAGACTGAAGATAAACGGTTGAAAGTACTTTTTTATTCAGTGACAACTGAATGGATTAAAGTTGGTTCAACACCGCTATCGGCAATCGTAATGTTGTCGTAAATTTTAGCGATAACATCCGCCACATTTTCGCGGTTGGCATAAATTGTTACGAGTGATTCGCCTGCTTCAACAGCCTCGCCCACTTTTTTGCGGAGCATTAAGCCAACTGCTAAATCAATCTCGTCTTCCTTCGTCGCACGGCCTGCACCGAGCAACATCGCAGCAATCCCAATCTCATCGGCAACCATGTTAGCGACAACACCCGTTGTTTTAGCAGGCACCTCGATTTTGAATTGCGCTTGCGGTAAACGTTCTGGGTGATCAACAACTGAATCGTCGCCACCTTGATTGCGTAAAAATGTTTTGAATTTTGCTAACGCTTTACCGTTGGCCATCACTTCTTCTAACATAACGCGTGCTTCGGCTAACGTATCCGCTTTTTTTGCTAACACAACCATTTGCGAACCTAATGTTAATACAAGTTCAGTTAAATCGGCAGGGCCTTCGCCTTTTAATGTATCAATTGCTTCTTGCACTTCAAGTGCATTACCAATTGCATAACCAAGTGGTTGCGACATATCTGAAATAACGGCCATCGTTTGGCGACCAACGTTATTACCGATACGAACCATTGCGTGTGCTAAGTTTTGCGCATCTTCTTCCGTTTTCATAAAAGCGCCAGCGCCGGTTTTAACATCTAACACAATTGCATCAGCACCAGAGGCAATTTTCTTACTCATAATTGAACTTGCAATTAAGGGAATCGAGTTGACTGTACCCGTTACATCACGCAACGCATACATTTTTTTATCCGCCGGTGTTAGGTTCCCTGATTGACCAATCACCGCTACCTTATCGCGGTTAACGATTTCCATGAATTTCTCATTTGAGATTTCAACATGGAAGCCTTTAACAGCTTCAAGTTTGTCGATTGTTCCACCCGTATGACCTAAGCCACGCCCTGACATTTTAGCTGTTGGGATGTCTAACGCCCCAACAAGTGGTGCTAATACAAGCGTTGTTGTATCACCAACGCCACCAGTTGAGTGTTTATCAACTTTAATCCCTTCAATACCCGATAAGTCAATCGTATCACCTGAATTGACCATTGCCATCGTTAAATCCGCGCGTTCAGAATCTGTCATGTCTTGGAAAAAAATCGCCATTGCTAGAGCACTTGCTTGATAATCCGGAATGTCGCCTGCTGTATATCCGTCGATGAAGAAGTTAATTTCTGCTGTTGTTAATTCTTTACCATCACGTTTTTTTGCAATAATATCAACCATTCTCATGTAAAATCACCAGTCCTTTGTCAATTTAGTTCGTACCAATCAATTTGTTCTGTTGCACGCGGACGCTGACAGCATCACATGCTTTGTTTATTAATAAATTAAACCTACGATTGTTGCTGTTAAGAAGCTAACTAATGTCGCACCATAAAGAAGACGTAAGCCGAATTTTGAGGCCAAGTTCCCTTTTTCTTCGTTAAGTCCTTTGATAGCACCAGCAATAATACCGATTGACGCAAAGTTAGCAAATGACACTAAGAATACTGAAACAATCGCTGTTGTACGACCAGAGAAGTCATACGTATTATTCGCTAAGAATTCCATTGCAACAAATTCATTTGAGACTAATTTAGTTGCCATCACACTACCGGCATGAATTGCTTCCGACCACGGCACACCCATTAAGAAGGCAAATGGTGAGAAGGCATAACCGAGCATGTCTTGGAATGAGATGCCGAAGATAGCTGAGAAAATCCCGTTAATTAAGGCGATAATCGCGATGAAACCGATTAACATTGCACCAACGGTAATGGCTACTTTGAAACCATCCATAATGTATTCGCCAAGCACTTCGAAGAATGATTGTTTATGATCTTTTTTTACTTCTAAAATATCTTCACTTGGATCAACCTCATAAGGGTTAATGATTGACGCGATGATAAAGCCACCAAACAAGTTCAAGACGATTGCTGTTACAACATATTCTGGTTCAAGCATTGTCATATATGCACCAACAATTGACATTGATACAGTTGACATGGCTGACGCACATAAGGTGTACAAACGTTTTTCATTCAATAAACCTAGTTGATCTTTAACTGAAATAAAAACTTCTGATTGGCCTAAAATAGCTGAAGCAACCGCGTTGTATGATTCTAATTTACCCATACCATTCACTTTGCTTAGGAGGTAACCAATCCCACCCATAATGACCTGTAAGATTTTTAAATAACGTAAAATACCGATTAAAGCTGAAATAAAGACGATTGGTAATAAGACGTTTAAGAAGAAGTTTGAGCCGGCATCTTCGTTAAGCAAACCACTGAAGACAAAGTTAACACCTTCGGCTGCATACCCTAATAAGAATTCGAACCCTTTAGCAAACCCACCAATCAACACATTACCTAAGCTTGTATTAAGTAACAATGCCGCGAGTAAAAATTGTAATACGAGCATTATTGCAATTGGACGGTATTTGATTTTTTTCTTTTCCTTACTAAATAACCACGCTAAGAGCAAGACGACAATCAGACCGATAATACCAATTAAATATTTCATCATAGACCACCTTTTATTAGTTTAATATTGCAATCGTTTCCATCAAATATTATACAACATCTTGAAGGCTATTGGTGAAAAATAAGAGAAATTTTCAAAAAACTTAGCTCATTAGGATTAGTAATTCGAATCTGATGTGCCACCTGCGATGATTGTGACACCTGCACTTGCGCCAATACGTGTTGCGCCGGCTGCGATCATTGCATCAACGTCTGCTTTTGAACGAACGCCACCTGATGCTTTAACACCGATGTTTGGTCCGACTGTTTGACGCATTAGAGCGATGTCTGCTACTGTTGCCCCTCCCGTTGAAAAACCTGTTGATGTTTTAACAAAATCAGTGCCGGCAGCGACTGCTAATTCACAGGCACGTACTTTTTCTTCATCTGTTAATAAACATGTTTCGATAATTACTTTCACGAGTGCTTGGCCTTTAACCGCTTCAACCACTGCTTGAATATCAGCTTGCACTGTTGCGTTATCGCCATCTTTTAAAGCACCAACGTTAATCACCATATCGACTTCATCGGCTCCGTTTGCCACAGCATCTTTTGCTTCTGATACTTTAGCAGCAGTTGATGTTGCACCTAAAGGGAAACCTATAACAGTACATACTTTAGCGTAGGCGCCTGCTAATTTTTCTGCTGCTAACGGCACCCAGTAAGGGTTCACACAAACTGAAGCGAAATCATGTTCGCGTGCTTCCGCAATTAATGTTTCTACTTGTGCGCGTGTTGCGTCTTGTTTTAATAATGTATGATCAATCATATTTGCTAATGTCATGATTAAATCACTCCTTTTCGTTTAATAGCTTGAGTATACTACATGATGAACGTTTGTGCAAACAACCAAAGAACTTTTGTTCACATCGAGTTATTTTATGTCGAAAACGTTAACAACGCTTTAGCTGTCTCGTAATCAAGCAAGAGAATGTTAGCATATTTCCCCTTTAAGGCGGCATCAATCGCCTGCACTTTTCGCACCCCACCGGCCACAAGAATGGCATGTTCTTTCATTTGTAAGTCCGCCAGTTCAATTCCCATCGTACGATTATCAATCGTTGGTGCACAGATGGCACCACTAGCGTCGTAAAAACGGGAACAAATATCACCGACTGCCTTTGTTTTTAGCAGCTCTATTTCAGCCGCAGTTAAATAACCCAGTTGAAACAGCAGCGCTTCTGGCCGTACTGTACCGACAGTGAAAATCGCGGTATTCGCACGTTTACCAAGGTTACTTACCGCTTGAATGTGACGGTCTTTTTCTACAACTTGTTTCGTCACTTCATTATCAAACACAACCGGTAATGGTAAGGCGTGTGGCATTGTCCGAAAGGCGCGGGCAAAGGTATTTAACGTTTCGTTGGCATTGGTATCGACCTTCGATTGGCTGATGCCACCCTTTAATTGCACCACTTGGATGTTTTTGGTTTCTTGCGGTCGCAAATGTTTGGCAATCGCCTCAATCGTTTTGCCCCAACTGACACCGATAACGTCATCATCCTGCGTTAGCGTTTCGATGTAACGGGCGGCAAACTCACCTAAGGTATCATACAATTTAGCTTCAGAAATGCTTGGTGCAAACACCAGTTGAACATCTTTTAGTTGATAACGCTCTCGCAATTGACGTTGCACGCCTTCGATATCACTGAAGGGATCGGCAATTGTAATTTGGACGTAGCCTTTTTCTTTGGCATAGGCTAACAGACGCGACACAGTCGGTCGTGATATTTGCAGTTGGTTGGCAATTTCTTGTTGGCTTAATTCGGCTTCATAGTATAGCCGTGCGACATTCACACTGAGTTGTCCTTTTTCTGTTGGCATCTGGTCGTCTCCTTTAGCTTCTATCTCTTTCTTTAAATGATAGCGATTTATCATCTTAAAAGCGAGTGTTGTTTCACAAAAAACAAAATATCTTTAAACTAGACATACTTGTAGTTACTAGTAATATCAGTGTAACCCTAAAGAAACCTATTGACAATCGCATAGATATGTTCTATCAAATCGGTTGTTTTAAACGGTTTTTTTTGACATTGTAAACGCTCAAAGAAATATTAAAGTGGCATTAAGTTGCTAACGGGATAGAAACGGAGCGTATTAACAATGAAAACACACTTATTTTATTTATCACCCTTTTCTGTTTAGGCATTAACGGCACTGTCTTAGCTGCCAATACAGGTGATACCAACTGGGCCAATGAATACCGCATTTGGAGTCCCAATGACCATACACCTGCTCGAAAAAAAGATAATGGAACGGCTTATTATCAAAAAATCAAGACATTAACTAAAGGACTGCTTTATATTAATGTCTGGGCTGCCCTAAGTGATGGGACTGATGTTTCTGCCGGTCACACGTATAAAACATACAAAGGTGATGTCACCTTTGTATATAACCTTGCCCACGAAAAACATCCTGGCAAAAAAGTTCGAATTGACTCGCAACGGTTTGGTAATGGATCAGCCATAGGCGTTTGGAGTCCCGACAGCTTAAAATAACCTTTTATCATCCCGTAGCAGCTTTTATTTTTTAATCAAAGGACGTGTTTTTATGACAAAATTTATTTGGCAGCGGATGCAGCGGCAAAGTTTTCACGTCGGCATTTGGCTCGGTGTGTTACTCGCCTTGCTACATGTATTCACACGCGTATTGCCACTCATAACCTCAAATGATGTTCTGTTTACACCGTTTACGATGTGGCTTGGAATTGATTCCTTTAGTGTCCTCAACCTCCTCTTTTATTTGTTATTGCCCTTTTTAAGTAGTTTGGCCTTTGCCGATTTCCTTAAACGTGACATTACGAGTGGATTTTTACAACAAATAAAATTAAGCTTGCCGATTCGACGGTATTACCGCATCATTTTTTGGGTCACCTTCATTAGCGGTGCCTGTCTCATCGCTTTACCGCTTCTGATTAATTTAGTCGCAAGCAGTTTAGTTCTACCGAGTTACCTTCCTGACGAACTCCTCAATAATAACATCGCAATGCGGGCTAATAGTACCTTATTCGTTGGTCTTTATTATAGCCATCCTGTATTACACCAACTGTTTTACCTTTTACTAGCTGCCATCTTCGGTGGTTTTGGTTTGTTTGCTTGTTTTACGTTGGCATTATCTCTCTGGCTTAAACAGCCTTTAGTCGCACTATTTGCCGCTTTTCTTTTACAACTCCTCCTTTATTTACTCAATTCACTCCTATTTATGAACACGACCATCACACCCTTTGACTTTTTACCAGAAACAGTTTTATTGCGGAGCGTGCAGTTAAGTGTTGTCCTCAGTACGGCCCTTTGCTTGATTGTTTGTTCATCGTTGTTCTATGTAATTGGAGTGAAACGTCATGTTTGGCTCTAAACAGTTTTTTCGATCAGTGTTTGATCAACAATGGCGTCAATTAGTTCTTTGTTCACTCATACTCCTGACGATGTCATACTTGCTTTTTCACGCGATTGACGTTACAAAAGACGACGGCTTCTTATTAATTTTTGACGAAATAAATGATAGTTACATGCGTTTGTTTGTTATCCTTTGATTATCATTTGTCTTTTTTCATTGAATCCCTATCAGTTAACTGATTTGTTTGCTACCGGAACACGTCTAACCTTTATTGTCAAACAACGCATCGCGATTCTATCGCTACAACTGACGATGACTTTCTTCTACAGTATCGGCCTCTTCATCACGCTTCCACCGCTCTCCCACATACAGCTATTACAAGTGATTGGCTTACTGTTCAATCAATCGCTTTGTTTAGGGATTATGGGTGCCTTGACGTTGCTGATCAAAGAAACAAAACTGCTCACAGTTTCCGCGCTACTCTTAACGATTGGGCTCTTGCTATGTAACTTTTTTTTGCGGATGGCACATCTGCCCTCATTACTTTTTTTTGGATTTAAACCGACTTCTTTAGCGATTATCAGTAACGGCCTGTTAACGCTTAGTCTGGAATTATTACTATTGTGGCTGCTCACTTGGCTCATGTTAAGAAAGGATTTTATCAATGGCACACTTACTTCGCTGTGAACTTACTTATTTCATCAAGCTAATGCAGCGTCCACTACTGTTGTTCTTGCTTACACTTATTGCGTTAGTTGCTTTTTTTGCAATCGGCTCATCACACGACAGCTTAATTGTGGCTGCTTTTGACGGTATTAGGCAGCCCGGATCTCAAAGAGGCTTTACTTTCCCGATTTTTTGGTTGAGTTATTATATCGCCCCACTCTTTTTTTAGCGGGTTATTGTCAACGGTTCATTTTTCATCGCTTGCCTTTTTTGTTGTTACAACAGTTTCGCCGACAAACGATCGTGTTCATTCACCTGTTTATTCAGGCGCTCTTTATATCCGTCTACACTTTTTTTAGTTTAACGCTATTAGTTCTTTTAAGTGATGAAACATTGCCTACACATTTAATAGGACAAGTCAGTCTGCAGCAGCCGCTCATTCTGTTCACGCTACTATTTGTTTCACAAACCTTACTATTGTGCCTGTTACAGCACATACATTTATGTTTTTCACTCAAATTAACCCCGCTGCTATCACTACTTAGCTGCCTCATTTTACTTACAACCACAATAAAAAAATATTTTTTTGTAACCCATTCAATTTCTCAATGTTGAGTCGTTGGCAAGACGCGACCCTTGCTCAAGTCAGCAGTTGGCTACTACTTTACGGTGTTGTCTTAATCTGCGGCATTCACTTTTTCTTACGACAATATTTTTATCTAAAGGAGTCCAAATCATGACAACTTACCTTTCTGTTAATCACGTCTCAAAAAAAATCAACGGTTACACGGTACTCGATGATATAACTTTCTCACTCGATGCTGGTAAAATTTATGGATTTAACGGTATTAATGGCTCAGGCAAAACAATGTTATTGCGAGCTATTCTAGCCCTCATAAAAACGACTGGTTCGATTACACTTAAACAACAACCCGTTACGTTAAACCAACCTTTTCCTGTGAAAGTAGGGGCATTGCTAGAGCACCCGAGTGTCATTAGCGAATTCTCAGCCGTTAAAAACCTGCAATTAATTGCCCATCTCCAGACCAACACCACTCAAAAAGATATTGAGGATGCTTTACTCCTCGTCGGTTTAGATCCTTCTGATCGACGCAAGGTCAAAAAATACTCGCTCGGAATGAAACAAAAACTAGGACTCGCCCAAGCCTTTTTAGGTAATAATGAACCGCTCGTCTTAGATGAACCGACCAATGCCCTCGATGCTAACAGCATCGCTCGCCTTAAAACAACCTTGAAAAAAGTTAGCAGCCAACGGCACAACCATTTTACTAACATGCCATGATACTAGTTTTATCGAAGAAGTAGCTGACGAACACTTTACAATGGAAGGCGGTCGCTTGCTATGACCCTTACAAAAAAAACGGATTTCACTAATTATAATCGCTATTCTTGTGATTTGTGGTAGTTATCGCTATTACAGTCTGAATCGCATAGTCAATGCACAGCAACTACAGACACGGTCTTTTGAATTAAATGAACATGTGAGTACCCCTAACTTTAATATCACAGCAACAAAAACAACAGCCTGCTACCAAGGAGATGAAGATGTCTATCGGATTGAAGTATCGCTCAAAATCCACAAAACCGATCCTCAAGCAACCAGTCTATCTGTTTTACCATTTTTATGGCTAACACCGCACTATCAGGGACTTAACCAATCCGTTACCTTTCAAACAACTGACGGTGTAGTCATAAACAACGAGTATTGGCAACAACATGATGATGTGGATGGAATCGTTACCTTTTCGCTACCTAGAGAACGCATTGTTGGCAGTAAACAAGCTGTTTCTTTTGAAGTTCTATTCAAGTAGCATCAGCAATACTACAAAGACAGCCTACAGCTTCCTAAAACACTGTTTCAAACACATTAAAAGCGTCACATCAGACAGTATTGATGTGACGCTCTTTTATTACTGTGTTGAATACGAAAAACAGCTAATCCACCATCGATAAGAGTAAAGTCATAGCAATCGATAACTTACTGACCCTTATTTTTCATGTCACAAGCTAATAAACTAAGGAGCATTTGTGCAATCCCGTCTTCATTGTTCGATTTGGTCACAGTTGTCGCGATTTCTTTCAATTCTGCCACTGCGTTCCCCATTGCCACACCCGTTCCAACGTATGTGAGCATGCTGACATCGTTCAAACCATCACCAAAGGCGACCATTTGGGCCGGGGTAATCCCACGCGGTTCAAGCACTGCGGCAAGCGCAGCCGCCTTATCGATATGTTGCGCGGTGAACTCAAAATAAAACGGCGCGGTAAACATCGCATTTAAGCTTTCTTTGAACGGAGCATAGATAGCCTCATGATGTGCAAGTAAATAGGCTTGTTCGGCAGCCACCACAATTTTATTAAGGTCAAAGTCGAGCATTACAGCTAAATCAGGCGCCTCACATAAGCGATAATCGCCACTGCGGGCTTCATGCTCGAATACGTTATAAGTCGTTCCTTCATGCTGAATCGCTTGATTATACACATCATTGACATAGATGTAATCGCCGCGTTCAATCATTACTTTGACATCGAATTGTTTCAAGTGCTCCAATACGGCTTTTGCGGTTGGCACCGCGATGGTCTCATCAAACAAGACCGCTTTGGTCGCATAATCGGTCACCTTTGACCCATTGTAAGACACCAATAAACCATCATAACGGTCCATTTGGAGTTCTGCCGCATAGGCAAACATTGCTTTGGTCGGTCGGCCCGATGCCAGTACAAGTTGCATGCCTTGCTGTTGGGCGGCGATAAGACTTTTGCGTGTCTCCTCACTGATTTGTTGCTGTTCATTAAGTAAGGTTCCATCCATATCTAAAATAATTGCTGCTAATGTCATCTATTCATGCTCCTTTCTCTGATGCTTTTATTATATCATGAAGCGCTTACAACCCTCTCTTAGAAAACACCTACAGTTATGCATTAAAATGCGGATACCTCTGCTTTTATGCTGAAAAGAGAACGACTTGTGTCTCACAAACCTTTCCCTCTATTTTTTACGATGGATTTGTCACTCGATAATAGTTCAACCACTCGTGGATGAGTGGCAATAACAAGAGGAGGATAATCGTAATGACAATTCATTTTGTTTCCACGCATAGGCATACGACAACACCAAATAGACAAACACCATTTTGATAAATTTCGGTAGTTGATCATAAAATAACATTGCTGTTCCTTCCTTTATAGACGCGAGTCCGTCCAATAAGAGCCATCCTTGACTCGTAAATAGCCATGTTCTGTCTTCAAGTTAGAAGATGGCTTGTTTTTCATATCAGCTTTAGCTCCCCCGTAAGCAGAATAAGTCGCTGTTTGCTGTTTTCGACCAACATCTTGCCATACTAATTTATGACCCCCATTTGATATTAAAATAACTTTATAGATGCGATTTATTTGCGACTTTCCGCCTTAAATTGAATGGTTCGACTACCTGAAGTTTCTCCTGATATTTTCACCAATAACCCATTTATAGCCTGAACCACTCGACCAGTTGCTGTTTGTGAAATGCAATACTGACTGTTATCAAACGCACTTGGATCATTGACCATCTGTCTGTTATTATGAGTTTCATTTGCCTGGCTAACGATATTTACTGACATTAAAGGCACTATCATGAAAAGCACCAATAGATTCCGGGAGTTCTTCATTTAAGCTGCTCCTTACCGTTTTGAACACCCGTATCATATTATGCTGTTTGTCTTTAGAAACAGAGATGCCACTCATCCTTTATTATTTTCAGAGTAAAAAACAGCCCCTTAAGGGACTGTCCAGATTGTACACAAAGACTGAAAGAATTCTTTTCATTTTTCTTCTGAGCTGTTTGCTTCTAACCGGTTGCTTTCACTTTTATTCCTCCAGTTACATCAACCAGAAGCTTTCAACTTTCAGATAAATGGCAGCGACGGGAAATAGTCGCTTTCTTTTATCTTCCAAGCTGTTTGCCTCTAACCGGTTGCTTTCACTTTTATTCCTCCAGTTACATCAACCAGAAGCTTTCAACTTTCAGATAAATGGCAGCGACGGGAAATAGTCGCTTTCTTTTATCTTCCAAGCTGTTTGCTTCTAACCGGTTGCTTTCACTTTTATTCCTACACTTCAATATCCGCAGAATACACATAATGCAATTCATCGTTAGCATCTTGCAACACTAAGACACCATCATCGGTAATGCCTTTAAATTCGCCCTCTAAAACGCCTTTAAGCGAGCGCGCTTTAATGTGTTTATTAAATTGCAAGGCGTGTTCCTCCCAATTGCGTTTAATCGGGGCAAAGCCTTCGGTTAAATATTGTTGATAAAAAGCTTCGAATTTTGTTAGAATCGCTTGAATCAAGGCGCTTCGTTGCAACGTTTCACCACTCGCAAGTCGTAAACTCGTTGCGATGGTTTTAATTTCAGGTGCAAAGTCCGCTTGATTAACGTTAATGCCCATCCCAATAATAACAGCTTTAACTTCTTCGGGATCGCTCACTAGTTCGGTCAAAACACCACATACTTTTTTACCATCAATAAAAATATCGTTCGGCCATTTAATCTGAGCATCGATACCGACCACTTCTTTAATGGCAGCCACAATCGACACGGATGCTAGAAACGTTAATTGTGGAAACTGCTGCATCGATAACTGTGGTTTTAAGATTAAACTCATCGCGATGTTGTCGCCAGGTTGTGAAAGCCACACGCGTGAGAGCCGTCCGCGACCGGCGGTTTGAAAATTGGTCACGACTAATGTGCCTTCTGGTGTGCCTTGATGCAACAATTGTTGCGCGATTAATTGTGTCGAGCTCGTCTCAGGATGATAGACGATTTTTTGACCAATAACGGTTGTTTTTAGCCCTAAATACAGTTCGTTTTCGGAAATTTGATCGGTGTTTTGCTCAAGTCGATAGCCCTTATTGCGGACCGCTTCAACTAAAAAACCTTCTTCTTTTAAGGCGTTCATATGTTTCCAAACTGCTGTACGCGAACAGTTTAAATGATCGGCAATCGTTTGTCCCGATACAAACGCTGTTTCGGTTGCCGAAAAAAGTTCAAGCAAGGCTTTACGAATATCTGTTTTCATCTAATACCCACCCCTTAATTGCCGCTGTGTCATTGCTTAACTCCCCTTGCACAACCGCCTCTTCAATTTGTCGTAGGGCATTTGCTAACCAAGCACCGGGTTTTTTATCCAACCATGCCATAAGGTCATGCCCACTCACTTTCAATTCAGCACGGCTGTGCATTGGTAGCGCCTCATATTGGGCAAACACAGCTGCGGTATCCGTTGCAATCTGTTGTGCCGCTTTCAGATGTTCAACTAGTTTGATGGTTGCTTCGCCAGCATCATACAAGGTTAAGTCAGACCAACTACTTATTTCTTCGTAATAACGTAACGCTTTTGCCACGGTCGTCATTGTCTCATTCGAAGCCTTCCATTGCTTTAAAAAGGGCTTGGCCTCTGTCGGACAAACAACCGCACATAAAAGTGTCCACGCCTCTAACGGTGTGCGCTGCTCTGACCAACTGCAGTTGAGCAATTGCGCTAAGGTCGCTGCACTTGAAGTCATACCCGGAAGATAGGTAAATAAGCCGGTCTCCTTAATTAAGGCTAAGCCTTTAATGACATCCGCACCAGTTAATAGCTTGGTCATTTCAATGTAGCAACGCTCAACCGCGATATGCGAAAGTAACGCTTTATTGGCGGTAATGGCGGCCTTCGTTGCTTCATCGAGCGTGAAACCCAATTGACTAACAAACCGCAGGGCCCGCATCATCCGCAAAGCATCTTCTGAAAAACGCTCATCCGCAATGCCAACCGCCTCGATATGACCTGCTTTAATTGCTGCTTGGCCGTGATAAGGGTCATGCATGACACCAAATTGGTCCATCGCAATCGCATTCATCGTAAAGTCGCGTCGTTTCAAATCTTCGACAAGTGAACGTACAAACGTTACTTCGTCAGGGCGACGAAAATCTTGGTAGGTCGATTCTGTTCGAAACGTCGTGATTTCATAACCTTCTTTAGCTAACATTACCGTCACCGTTCCGTGTTGAATCCCCGTATCAATCGTATGTTTAAACAGCTGCTTCACTTCATCCGGAAACGCTGAGGTAGCGATATCGACATCGGCAATCTCACGGTTCAAGAGGAAGTCGCGGACAGAACCACCCACAAAGTATGCTTCAAATCCCGCTGCTGTTAATGTTTCTAGGAGCGGTAACGCCTCCAAAAATTTACCTGTTAACATCTTCTCACAACCTAATCTAAAATATTATCTAATCCGTAAACTAATCCTGGATGAACCGTCACATAATCAACTCCTAGTTTAACCCCTGACATGAACGATGCACGATCATAAGAGTCATGACGAATCGTTAAGCCTTGACCCGATGCACCAAACAATACTTCTTGATGAGCGATTAAACCGGGTAAACGCACACTATGAATGCGCAAGCCTTCATAGTTGGCACCACGTGCACCTGGCATTGTTTCCGTTTCATCGGGATGTCCTTGCTCGTGCGCCGGGCGTACTTCAGCAATCATTTCAGCTGTTTTAACAGCTGTTCCTGATGGTGCATCTAATTTACGGTCATGGTGTAGTTCAGTAATTTCAACATCAGGGAAATATTTCGCTGCCATTTGCGCAAATTTCATCATTAAGACAGCGCCAACTGCAAAGTTCGGTGCAATTAAGCCGCCGGTTTCATTTGCCAGGGCTAACGCTTGTAATTCTTCAATTTGAGCTGGCGTAAAACCAGTCGTGCCCACAACAGGTGCCACCCGGTGAGATAATGCCAGTTTCGTATGTTTGTATCCGACTTCTGGGGTCGTCAATTCAATCAACACATCGAACTGTTCTTTTGCAAACAACGTTTCAATCTCATGATAAACAGGCACATCGGTTTCTGCATACGCATTAATTTCATTAAGGTTTTGATGTTTGGCCGAATGACCTAACACCGCAACAAGTTCGTACGCCTCATCATTTAAGACAAGTTTAACCGCTTCTGATCCCATTCGTCCTGTGTAACCTGTCACTGCAATTTTAATCATTTTGCTTCATCCTTTCGTTCCCACCGGTCTTTGTCGCGGTTTTTAAATTTATGCATCACGTGATCGTGTGCGTCTTGTAAATCAATCTCAAGAGCATTGGCCATGCAGATGACTGTAAACAATAAGTCACCTAGTTCTTCTTGGACTGTTACTTCCGTCTCAGTCGTTTTCTTTTGTTTTTCACCATGATAGTGGTTGATTTCACGCGCTAATTCCCCCGTTTCTTCGGTGATACGTGCCATCATTGCCAACGGTGAAAAATAACCGGTTTTAAATTGACTAATATGATCATCGACTTCTGTTTGCATCGTTCGCATTGTTTTATCTGTCATAAGCGCTCCTCGACTTGCCTTATTTGAGCAACAGCTTGAACGCACGTTCAGCAATGCTATTGCTTGTGTCTTTATTATATCATTTAAGTTTCACAGTTAACAACTTGATTTGCATGCGGTTGACATCTATACTAAACGTAACTGAATGGAGGAATGAAAATGAAAAAATGTCTCTTTATCCAAACCGGTTTTGGTGTCGATGTTCATGGCCAAGATGTTACGAAAGCAGCTGTACGTGCCGTTAACCATGCCATCTACCACAATTCAATGTCAGGCATTAAGGATTTATTGCCTGGGAAAGACTTAAATAATATGTGTGTCACTGTCAAACTCGCGATTCCAACAGATGTGTCTGAGCTAGATGTTAATGCGGTAAAAGCCCGTATTCCGTTCGGCACAGTTACTGTTGAAACTCAACGTGGCGGAATGGTTACGACTCATGGCATCGTTATCCCTGAAAAAGGTGACAAAAACGATTTGATGTACATCGTGAATGCGAGTGTTGAGGCAGGTTATTAATTGATGTGAAACATAGGTATGACAATATTTATCGCTATCTTTACACATTTCATAATTATTTAGAAACATATAAAAGCATGCTAATCTATGGGAGCTTTTTAAAATAATATCATTGGACAGTCTGTTTAAGTGGCTTAGACTGAAGATACACGTGGTTCTATTTGTTGAAAACTTTTGCTTGATTGCACTTGAGAGCTTATTTCGTAGCCAGAGTTACTTCAGTTGTTTTCAAAAAAAGAAGGTTAATTCGCTTTTGTCTACTCTCTAAACCACCTTGTTAAGCTGGCTTTTTTTGCATGCCGAATTGTACTATGAGTGCACCACAATAAAGTAAAAAAGGACTCATTCAATATGAGCCTGTCTAATTAAAGTTCCTAGACAATAATTAAATGCTCTCTTCCTATTTCACCCTTTCAGAGCAGCCTAAAGTGCTGCAATTAATATGATATCGAGCATCCTCATATTACTTTCTAAAGCTTTTACTTAATATCACTATTTAATGTTGGCTTTTAGTCTTCTCTATCTGCTATGTTACACTATACCAAGAAAAGAGGTGTTATCATGGTCCATTGGTACGCATCAGGTGCAGAACGAGCAACTGAAGCTGAACTTCTCATTACAAAACTAATTGCCTCATTAGATTTTCAAACTGCACAGCCGTTAATAACCGTTCTCGAAAGTGGTCGGAATGAACTCACACAGCCGACACAATCACTGACTCTTATTTTAAGTCGACTGCAGTTAAGCATCGCGCAGTGTTTATTAAAGCATCCGCTCGTGTTAGATCCTTCGACACAAGTACTTTTCACAGAACTAACAGCCCTATCAGCCATCCGCTATGGTGGCTAATCCCACTATACAGCGACAGCACACAACCGACCATCGTTGTGTGCTGCTTTTTATTCATATCAACGTTTCTCTGCTTGTTGCTTCATTAATGCCACTCCAAAACACACGACAATTGCTCCGACGACAACACTTAGTTCCAACCAAGTGGTTGTTGGGAAACGCCCCAGCTCATAACCAATCCCCATCTGTATTTCAAAATCATTGCGCTGAGCCACAGTTTCATTAATAAAACTGTTATTCACCTCGTCAGTCATCAACACGCGCCGGTAGAGGGCTGCCACATAAGAGGTTGGAAAACATTTAATGACTGTTTGCGCTACGGTTGGCAAGGAACCAAGTGGCACATAGACACCTGCTATAAAACCCGACAACGTTCCCACCATCGTCGCAATCGAATTAAACACATTGTAAGAACGCACGCTATTCACAATCACTAAATTCAAACTGGCCCCACTTAGAACGGACAGTAAGCTCAGTCCGAGCAACTGCATAACGAGCAACATGGTGATGCTAAAACCATTGACGAAGGAGAGATAGGCCAAACCTAACACGAGTACAAACACCGTACAAAGAAAGCCAATCACAACAGCGGTACTAATATAACTCAACAGCACCCACCGCTGTTTGAGCGGTGACACGCTAAAATCTTTGATGATACCGGTCGCACGATCATTAATCATTTGCTCATAGGCACTTAAGGTCGTCGAAACGCCAGTAATAGCAAGCATTCCCGCTAAAATCCAACAATCGAGTAATTCGCCCGCTGCTGGCACTGTTGCCCAATTAACGCGCATTGTTTCACGCAAAAAAATGACGTAAAGTAGCAATACCACAAAGACACCGAGCATTGCAAAAAACAAAGCTGAACGGTCGCGGAAGAACAGCAGTAGATTCCGCCTAATTAAAGGATTAGCCATCATCTAACCTCCTGAGGTAGACATCTTCAAGACTGCCTTCCTTCACTTCAAACCGGCTGATGTCTGTTTGATAGCGTTGTAATAACGCCACGCATTGTGCGACTGATGTTAGCACGATTAAAAGATGCTGATTTTCCCATTCACACGGTCGTCCTGCCGCACGTTCAATCGTGATAATCCGTTGCAAATTGCCTTTATAAATGAGCATACGCGTTTGGGTGTAGTGTTGCTTCAAGCCACTAGGTGTACCCTCACGTACAATTTGACCTTGGTCGATTATATAAATATAATTCGCCTGTTCGGCTTCTTCCAAATAATGGGTCGTCAAAACAATCGTTAACTGTTCACACCGCTGTTTTGCTTTAATGATTGACCACAATTGTCGACGTGTTTGCGCATCTAAGCCAGTTGTAGGTTCATCTAAAAATAATACCTCTGGTTGCGGCAGTAAGGCTCTAGCAATATCAGCACGGCGACGCTGCCCCCCTGACAAAGCACCAACACACCGATTGGCAATCCCACCAATGTTTAACGCGGTCATACTTCGCTCTACAGCCACTTCATCGCCTTGATAGAGACGATTGCGTATCTGTAAGTTTTCATAGACGCTGAGACGCTCATCAAGAACGCTTTGTTGAAAGACAACCCCAATTTTAGCGCGGACACGAGTTGTTGCAGTCGTCAAATCGTCACCCGCCAAGCTAATTTGGCCTGAAGTCGGCGTTGTTAAAGTACATAACAGACTAATTAAAGTCGATTTTCCCGCACCATTAGCTCCCAAAATGGCAACCATTGTCCCTTTATTAACTGTGAGCGACACTGCTTTTAGTGCACAGTGTGTCCCATAAAACTTGCTGACGTTTTTCACTGCTACATAGGTCATTTACCATCCCCCTATCGCACTTTTTTTCAGCATATCAAATTAAGCGGTCGCCTATCAAACATTCGTCTGTTCTAAATTGACACTAATGCTACTCCCTGTCATACTAGCTATAACTAATCAGAGGAGATGACTACGAATGATAACTAAAACTCTACCCTATCTCTTAACGTTTGGCGCCGCTATTTTCGCTCTCTTCGTTTTACAACTTTCGGCTCGTGACACTTTTATTTTCATGTTAATGTCGCTCCTAATTGTTTCTAGCAGTGCTTTTTTGGCTAACAAAAAAACAGCGCCGCTTGGCGTACTATTCACCAAGTCGCTGCTCTTCAGTATAATCGCCACTATCTATTTCAGCTGCCTTACGGACTATTCAGCATTCACCATACTGTTGATTGGTGTGGTTATTTTCGTTATTAGTTTTATTCAAGTTGGTATTAATCGTGACCTCTCTAGCGACCAAACAAAATAAGACGGCACCTACTATTCTCGAAGCAGCGATTGCAGTTTGATTTTTTCATCCATCCGATAAAGCCAGTCAATCGTTACAATCCCTTGAAAATCAATTCGCTGCTGTTCAAATTCATCCGGCAATTGATAGTTCGTAATCACCCAGTCAGCCTGTTCCAGTTGCAAGTTAGGCTCTATCACGCGTTGAATCTCGATGCGGTCGCCAAAAAACATCTGTAAAACATTCGTTAATGCCTTAATAATTTCTTCCCGTTCAAATAAATAAACCGCTACAATCGGCCGCTTTAAAATATACTTCGCTAAGTTTATTTCGGCATTCATCGTATAAATCATTTCACGATGAAACGACTGCTTACGGGCAATTGTCGAAAATTTCAGTTCATTCTCTTTGAAAATCGCATCGAGTTCCATAAAAAACAGGTGATAATACTCATGCTGACTTTTGAATATTAACGCAGAGGTGTTAAAAAGAAAGAAGGTAACATCAGGTTCATATTGAAAGTTAACGGTTAAATCTTTAATCATTCGTTGCTTCAGTTGGTCTGAAACAGTTAATTTTGTGAAGTTTTGTAAGACAACCTCAACGAATCGACTGGTTTTTTGTTGAATCTCATAATGCAACACTGTTTGGCGACAATAACGGGCTAAATAATACCGATGCAATAATTGATTGGCTACAGTGAGCGTAAACGGCAATTGAAAGGCTTTCATCATCGTTTCCTGCCAAGTTGAAAACGCTTCTGTTTCGACGTGTTTTACTGCCGAGTAATAATTGGGGAGATTATGGTCGAAATGTCCTTTTTTAGTCCGATAAATTGAGGCTAACACGTAAAAATACGACTGTGTCATTTCGTAATGATCGCTGTGTTCGAGCTGAAACTGACTGCTAATAAAGGCCATATAAGCTTGATAGACTTCATCTTTGCGGATTTCGCGGGTGTATATTTGATTGAATTGTAGTTCATATAACATGTAATGCGTAAACAAGCGAATATTTGTTTCGTTTCCTGTCAGTGATAATACGTTTAACTTTGTTTTGATTGACATGCGCAACTGCCGTTTTAAAAAGTACGCATTCCATTTATCCACTAGACCTCTAAGCTTCGATTCTGATACATAGAGATCGAGCGCCAAACTGGTAATGCACGGTTCCTTTTTAAGGATTTCATACAACATTTTGACTGAAATTGAATCGTTAAGATAGACCGAGTAAAAATAATGAAAATTGACGCCTTTGCTCCGATCAAACAACAATCCCTTTGTTCGATGCACTTGAATAACAGCTAGATGCTCATTGATTTGGGCAATGTCTTTAATTAAGGTTTTCTTTGAACATCCTAACAAACAAGCGACTTTCTGTATTTCAAGATAATGATGGGTGCTATACAACTCACTAATAAGTGTTAATTTCCGACTGATATCATTTTCGAGCACTGTTTCCATCTAACAACCTCCTATCCACTCACAGTTAACGAGCTCCTATTTCCTCATTAAAAAAGCAATTGCATAACTGCACAATCACTTTTTCAACCTCATTTCGGTTAACAACTGTTAGTCATCTATTCGTTTCAGTTGAAACATAGTCCTAGTATAACCGCCTTTCCCTCTATATTTCTTGCGTTTTTTTTCTTCAAAAGCAACCTGTTTTGGAAAAAAAAAATTATCCTTCTCTTTGAATTGCGAGAACGGATAACTTTTAATTATTCGTGTATTAACCGGAGGTAACGCTCAACCGGATACTGGGCTAAATCGATTTTGACTGAACGATTGAGTACTAAGTCGACTAATACCTTGCCGACATAAGGACCCACAGTTAAGCCAGAGGCGCCTAGACCATTGGCAACATAGGCATTATCAGCGAAGGGGACTTGACCAAGCACCGGCGTATAATCCGCTGTATAAGCCCGGGTTCCTGTGCGGACACCGATAATTTCAGCGGTTTCCCATCCGGGAGCAAACCGTAAACTTTCATTGGCAATTGCGGTCAATTCACCGATAGTTGGGGCGAGATTAAACCCTTTGTTTTTTTCATGTGAGGCACCAATGACAACATGATCAGCAAATGGGACAAAACTAAAGGCTGAAGCTGGCATAATTACCGGCCAGTCGCTGCTATTTTGGATTGTTTTCAAATGGAGCAACTGCCCCTTTTGGGTCGTAATATCACAATAAACCGCTTCATCAAACATTTCACCGAGCCATGCTCCCGTGGCTAACAGCACTTTATCCGCTGCGATTTCAAGTCCTTCAACCAAGACAGTGAGGCGGTTGTCTTTACGCGCCAGACGAGCTGTTGCTGTTATAAAATCGACACCGTTGTGAACGGCGACTTCTTTTAAAGCTGCCACCAGTTTACTGCCATCCACACGTGCGCCACCGGAGACATGTAAACCGCTTAGTCCTTCTGCGATAAAGGGAAACTGTTGTTGAATCGCTGCCGCTGATAAGACGGTTAAGTCACCAATTTCAGGGGCTTCAACAAGACGTTCCTCAATAATCCCCGCTAACTCGTTAATTTTTGCTAGTGAATCGCGTAAAATTAACGCTCCCTTTTGTTCGTAGCCAGGATTCACCGTGGCTTCCGCTGTTAACTGTGGCATCAACTCGCGATAAAAACGGGCCCCTTCTACTGCCAATCGGTACCAGGTTTTATTACGACGTTTCGATACCCAAGGACACACAATCCCTGATGCGGCGGCGGAGGCTTGCCCCGCTCCTTCACGGTCTATCACCGTCACTTGTATGTCTTGTTCTTTTGATAAGAGGTAAGCCGCTGTCATGCCGACAATACCGCCTCCAACAATCGTAATCTTCATCTGTTTCGCTCCCTTGTCGATAAAATCCACCTTTAGTATACCATTAGTGATTGATTACGACCTCAGCAAACGATATTATTCATGCATTCGTCATAATTCACCACCCGTTTCCCATTACATCCTTCGTATCAAACACAAGACAAAAGGCTGTTTCATCCCGCTGTTTAATTGTTCGTTTTACCGCTTTGATTTTTCTCGGTGGACAGGTACTAATTAACAAGCCATTCGCATTGTTTGAATAGGCCCCATAACTATCCACTCGTGTCACACCTAAATTGTGATGCACAATTAACTGCCTCGCGATTTCTTTTGGTTCATTTGCAATTATAAAGAGTGTCTTCGCTGATTGCCCCCCTGTTTGAATTAAATCGACCATTTTTCCAATAATAACCAATGAAATGACTGAATACATTCCCGTGCTTAAGTCAAAGAAAATAAACGAGGATAATAAAACAAGACCATCGATCAGCCACACCGCGGTTCCCAACGGCATATGAAAGTAATTGTGCACAATTTGTTGAATAATCGCTGTTCCGCCAGTTGAACTCCCTCCTTTGAAAACAAGGCCAATCCCAGCTCCGGTAATAACTGCACCAAATAAGGCTGCCAACATGGCATTATCTTTGTATATCGGCATATCTGCTATTAACCAAAGGAAGAATGGTAATAAAAAAGCACAGACAATCGTATTGAGGGTGTATTTCTTCCCTAAAAATAAGAAACTCACCAGTAACAAGGGAAAGTTTGAGACAAACAGCGTCAAATCAGGTGAAATATTAAAGAGACGGAAAAATAAAATACTTATCCCATTCATCCCACCTGCAATGATGTTAAATGGTAGAAAAAACACGTGAATTCCGATAGCGATACAGAGCGTCCCAACAAGCATTAGCAATGCATTTATGGCTGTTTTTTTTGTAAAAAAATGTTTCATTCTTATTCTCCTCTCATCTCTAAAACGACAAAAACGGTGGAAGTCACTTCCAACCGTTTAATCGTCTTATTACAGTTGCTCACCATTTGATGTCACGACTTGACGGTACCAATCAAAACTGTCTTTTTTGATTCGTTTTTTTGAACCGTTACCATAATCGTCAATATCGACATAGATAAAGCCATAGCGTTTACTCATTTCTGACGATGAACAACTTACAATATCGATTGGTCCCCATGGATAATAACCAATCAGCTCAACACCATCATGAATGGCCTCTTTCATTTGTTCGATGTGTTGTTTTAAATAATCCACACGATAGGGATCGTGAATTTTATTATCTGATGTCAATTCATCAAATGCTCCCATGCCATTTTCAGTAATCATCATTGGTTTTTGATAGCGCTCATATAAAACATTAAGTGTAATTCGTAAGCCGATTGGATCGACTGACCAACCCCAATCGCTTTCAGTTAAGTTATCATTTTTCAAAAAGCGTTTTGTGTCATTTGCCTTGCCTTTTTCATAAACTGCTTCATTTGTCATCGCTGTGTAGTAGTACGAAAAAGTTAAGAAATCGGCAGTGTTTTTAAGCATTTCTTCGTCACCTTCAGCAAAAGTAATATTAATCTGTTCATCTTCAAAGTAGCGGAAAGCATAACCAGGATAAGCGCCCCGCATTAACACATCGGAGAAGAACAGTTCCATTTGATTGAACTTCATTGCTGCCAATTGATCAGCTGGTTTTGCTGTTTCAGCATACGCCAATTCACCTAACAACATCATACCGATTTCAAAGTTTGGATTAATCTCTTTTGCCCGTTTCGTTGCTTGAGCACATGCGACTAACTCATGATGCACGCCTTGGTACTTCGCTTCTTTTAAATTCTCAACTTTATCAGCTGGAATACCTAAATGATTAAATGATTCATGGACAATAAGATTAATTTGATTGACTAAAATCCAATATTTCACCTTATCTTGATAGCGTTTGAATAAGACTTCTGCATAATTAGTAAAGAAGTCGATTGTTTTACGATTATACCACCCGTTATATTTAACCGCTAAGTTCAACGGCATTTCATAATGTGAAATCGTCACAAGTGGCTCCATCCCAAGACGAATCATTTCATCGAGTAAATCATCATAGAATTGCAAACCTAATTCATTCGGTTGTTGATCATCACCATTAGGAAAAATACGTGCCCAGCTAATTGAAATACGGAATGAGTTGATGCCTAAGTCAGCTAGCATTTGTAAATCTTCTTTGTAGGTATGATAAAAATCAATACCATGACGTTTTGGATAGTAATTGACCTTGTCTTCAATTGCTTTTTGAATGGCATCGGTTGTAATTTCTTTATTTGATTTTTTCTTAATATCTTCTGTATTATCGTATGGATAAATATCTTGGACACACATTTTACGACCATCTTCTAAATAAGCCCCTTCTGCTTGGTTAGCGGCAATTGCGCCACCCCATAAAAAATCGTTTGGAAATACTGTTGGATTTTTTTTCATTTAAAATCACTCGCTCTCTAATTTTTTTTGGATTAAGGTTGTAATTACTGTCATAAAACCCTCGTAATGCGTTTGTTCCACAATCGCCCTCACAGCGATTGGATCCGATGCTATTTCAATAATCAGCTGTAAAAAATCATTAAACCGATCAGAATCATCTTGTGAAATCGCCATAAATAACACGAGGTCGACTTGGTGAACATCCCAAATAATGGGGGCCTTATTGTATAGGACTGCAAAAATTGATTGTTTAGCCGTGCGATATAACGAATGTGGCATCGCAACTGTATTAAAGGAGGTCGAAGACATTTTTTCACGTTCGAGTACGGATTCGTAATAACTTGACGTGATAATTTTTGCATCGACTAATTCATGCCCTAAAAAAGCGATATAGTCCTCTTTACTCTCTTTGATTACATCGTAATAAAAAAAGTTTTCATCGAAATAGTCATGTGCCATTCGTTGATAATACTTAACATCTTTTGCTAATTTTATTTTAGCAATACTGCGCTCAACCTTTTTAATATCTGACATATTGAAAAAGGGTGTTAACATGATAACTTCTTGTTCGGATGTGCCTATGTATGAGATGGTCGAAATGACAATATCTGCCTCGATTTCTTTTGTACTATCAGGGTAGGTTGTTATTATCTCTTTAATATTAATTTGGTCTTGAAAATAATGTTCTAAGTTTTGTACAATACGTTGTTCCATCTCATTATACGCGGGTGAGACAATCGCGACAGATACGAGATTATTAGACGATTCTTCTTCTAAAAAGATACCGATATGTAAGGCTAGATAGGCCACTTCATCATCAGGCACAGCAATACCTATCTCTGCTTCGATAATGTTAGCAACAAATAATCCCAGATCATACATCATTAAATTTTGTTTTTTCAAAATTTCAACCATTGGATTATTATTAAAGATGCCTTTTTTTCGACGCACAACTAAGTTATTTAAATGTATCGAGAAGCGACGTATAAAGGCATGGTTATCAAAGTCGAGGAAGTAGGTTTGGTTTATTTGTGCAACAATCTCGTTTGTGAGTTTAATCATAGCCGCGTCGACAACATCCCCTTCGTTGGATGTCGTGTTACCGATTAATAAAATACGCAACGCTTCGACTTCTTCAATTGTCACTTGAAAGTCATGTTGAATTGCAAGCGCATTAAAAATAGCCTGTGATACGAGATACTCTGCTGATTCACTATGACGATTAACACTTTCATTACTTTCAATATACTTCCGTTGTTTCAAGCGCATGATAGCAACAACCAAGTGTAAAATAACATTGCTCAAGGCGAACTCGTTCATTTTCAACTGTGCGCTATTGATGTTTTTTTCCACAATCGCTCGTAGTTGTGTTACTTCATATTCTTTTAAAACATCTTGGTTCGTATAAAATGCGGTCATTTGATCTTGTGTTTCTGCCGAAAAAATTTGTCGAATGAGCGTGCGTTTTTGTTGTTCTGACCCAAGTAATTGATAATGTCCTGCTTTTTTGACTAATTGCAAATTATGCGTTTTAAAATAATCACTCAAACGTCGTAAATCTTTTTGTAATGTTGTTTCAGATACTTCTAGTTCAGCTAATAAGGCATCTGTCGTCACAGGTTCACTTTCTTTAAGCAATAGACCACTTAAGTAATTGATACGGCCATTGACTGTCTGCATGCGGCTATCCTCATACAAATAGAGACATTTTTCATAGAGTGTTTTATCAAGATAGTAACCTTTAGTGCTCGCTTGTATAACTTCTTCACCTAGTTTTTGATTGATTTGTTTTACATAGTTACGAATCGTTCGATCCGATACCTTCAGCCTCTCAGCCAAAACACGGGCAGATGCAGGGCTTTTTTTATCTTTTAAGACGTTTAAAAGTTTGACTTCTTTCATCCATGTTCTCCTTTAAGGTTAATAACCTTACGCTATTTCATTTATCTTTTGTTCCAATCGTTCGAGTAATGGAATTAATTTTTTGGTGATATTGTATTCACTTTGTACTGTCATTAATGTATCCTGCGCATGGGCAAATAACATTGAATAGTAATACGCTTCTTCCTTCGCTTCTTTTTGCACTTGAACTGTTTGAATTTTATGTGATTTATTTATATTTTCTTTAGCTTCTTTAATTAGTTCAGCCGCGGTATTATAAGCACCAGTCATTGCTTGATCGAGCGCCTCATTAACTTTTTCGCGCGCATCACCAGCATGTAAAATCATTAACATTGATTGTTCGTTAAACTGTTCTTTCATCTCTTCTGTAATCATAAGTAACCTCCGTTAGTTTAGTTGATTAATCCTGCGTATCTGCTTCGACTTTAAGCTGCTGTGCATCGTACATCTTGAATAACGGGAACCAGACAAGTAATGACACGCCCATGAAGATAAAACAGGCAACAATCGCTTTCCAGTCGCCACCTGTGGCAAAGAAACTCTGTAGTGGATACGGTAAATACCAAAGCATAAAGGAATCACTCGGAATATTAACAAAGCCCCAATACATTGAGAGATAAGCAAGTGCTGGTAAGAGCAAGCCATTAATCCACATCCCTACCATAAAGAACGGATTGAAGGCAATTGGTGCGCCAAAGATGACCGGTTCATTGATGTTAAAGAGTGAAGGAATAAGTGTCGCTCGACCAATTGCTTTTAAGCGCATTGATTTTGCCATGAACGCCATCAATAGCACAAGTGTTAATGTCGCACCTAAGCCTCCGATTAAAAATAGACCGTAGACAGTCTCATTTGTTGCAATATTAACCGCTTCACCACCAGCTGCAACAAGCGCATGATTATCTGCAATTGCTTGCATATAGACCGGATAGGCAATCGGTGTTAAAATCCAGGGACTGATACCAAAAGAGTATAAGAATGCTTGGATGAAGTTAATCAGCACAAAGCCTCCGAATGTTTGGATGATACCAGATAGCGGCTGAAACGCACTTAAAATCACATTGTAAATATCGAGATTAAAATAATCGGTACAAATCAAGCCGAATCCAAGCATTAATGTGATGGGAATCAATGAGTCAAACCACACAATTACAAAATCGGGAATCCCTGAATCCTGTTTGAAAAATGAAAATTTTGAAAACAAGCGCATCACGACACCAACAAAGATACCAACAATCATCGCCATGATTAAACCGGTTGCGCCAAAGCGAGCTTGTTCAAAACTTATGGTGCCCGTATCTGTTATTTTAGGACCGATGCTGATTAAAAATAACGATAATGATGTCACACCTGCCAACAGTTTTTTATCACCTAAATTGCTTTTTTCCATAATGTTGTAAGCGATTAAAAAGGCAACACCAATGCCGACGATTCCAAAAGAAAAATCAGACATTTTACCAAGATTCACTAAATCCGGTTTTATCTCATTAATGAGCGATAAAATTGTTACGATTGAACTGACTAAAATAAGTGGCAAAATCGTCATTATTGCATCTTGAATCGACGACACAATAAAGTTTTTACTCACTTTATTCGCGATTGGTGCAAACTTTGTATTCATGAATTCAAAGAGCTTATTCATCATACGCCTCCTTCAATTACTTATAGTGTTTTTATAAGTTCCAACGCTTTTTTGCCATCTAACATACCATAGATACTTTGAGGCATAACCTCTACTTTAATTGGCAGATCGCCGATTTGTTTCATAATTTCAGCCTTGATATAAGCAAGATGTGGCCCGATTAATAAAATATCGATTTCACTTAAGTACTCATTTAGCTGCGCTTCACTGCGGGCTTCACATTTCAGCTCATACCCTTCTTTCTTTGCTGCCTTTCGAATTGCTTGTGCCATAAAACCGCTCGATGCTCCTGCACCACAAATTAGTAATACACGTTCCATTTCAATCTCCCCTTTATTAGTTTGTCTTTGTTGATAACCTTAGTATATTTTCAATTGCCTATCCATACAAATGCATTATTTCCGCCTACTTAGGAAATTAGCTATTATTTTCTTATGCTATTGGCGTGTAACGAATGAACACTCCCTTTTTGAAAGGGTATTCAAGTAATGTATTCTCAATTATAGGTGTAAAATTGGCTATTCTCCATCTTATGCTTGATTAAATTCACAAACAGGTGGACTAGCGACACTAAATCGTCAAACAAGAACGCTTTGTTTGATGGCTATTTAAAAGCATCTCTTGCTGAATTAAGTTCATCTGAATTCAACAAGAAATGCTTTATTATTTACCTATTTTATTTTTCTTTAAGCTGTTAGATTTTCAATTGCCCATTAGCAATTGCTGACATCACGATGATAACTAAACCTAATATGATGATACATAAACCAATGAGGGAAAGTGGTTTGTTCTTCGATTTATAATACCCTCCCAGTCTCCAACTCCATTTTGCGGTAATTAATTGAATAAATAATCCGATTCCAAAAATAATTGCACCAACTAAAATCATTTTATTCATCACGCTATCCCCTCCATCTGCTATATAATCTTATCTTCTATTTAATAAGACTACTAAGTGAAAAAATATTTTATTATTTGACTTGTATCCTCTCTGAAATCGTCCAACCGGTATTTTATTCATAGGTTCTACATTATGTTTACATGTAATCATAACTGATTCGAAGTTCATTTGCCAATAAAACAAAAAGAACAGTCATACCTTATGGGCATGACTGTTCTTTTTGTTTTATTTTTCTAGTTCCTTCAACCAGAACATTTGAAATTCCAATTTCTCTCCTGTCGACGGTAAATAGTCGACACTCTCTTGAATTCCAATCGCTTCGAAGTTAAATGACCTGTCTCAGCTTTTATTACTTATCAGTAGCGTCGCGGCCCACCAAGCGTTCAGCCTTAGCTGTTTGTTGGAACTTGCTCGCAAACGGCGGTAATTCTTTCACCTCTGGGTATTTACGTTGTAAGGCCGTTAACAATAAACGGTCAGTTAGCTCCGCATTATTCGCTAATAACGCCCCGTGTAAATATGAGCAATACGTGTTTTTATAAATTGAGCCTTCGGTACCATCTTCCCCATTATTACCACGGCCTTTTTCAACCCGTGCCAATGGTTTTTGACCTTCACCAAGGTACGTACGTCCGCCATGATTTTCAAAGCCCACGTATTTTTCATCGAAATCAGCATTGTGTAAAATAACATCGCCGATAAAACGTTCATCGCCGTTAACGGTGTAATGAGGCATTGCGTTAATACCCGCAATTTTATTACCATCGGCATCTAAATAATATTGACCGAGCATTTGATAACCACCACAAATCGCGAGCATGACTTTCTCGTCTTCAATATATTGCGTTAAAGCCGTTTTTTTCGTTTGCATGTCCTTAGCAACGAGCAGTTGCTCATAATCCTGCCCACCACCAATAAAGACCATGTCATATTTTGAATCATCAAAGGTTTCATCAATACTAACGGTTTCAATATTGAAGGCAATGCCACGTACTTGCGCACGGTGTTTTAATATAAGTAAGTTACCATTATCGCCGTATGTGTTTAACAAGTTGGCATATAAATGGCACATGTTTAATGACATTTCCATGTTACCACTTTCCTTTCAACATGTTCTTTTTATACAGTTCTTCTCGGAAACGCAACATCGCAGTATAGGTCGCTAAAACATAAACGTCTTCTGTTTCTACCGCTTGAATAGCATCGACTAAGCCATCGATAGTTGGCACGACCCCAATCTCTTCTTCTGGAATTCCAGCCACGTTTAAACGTACGCCGAGATCATAGTAACGCTCGCCACCAACATTGTAATTTGGAATCGGCATTTCTGCTAATTTTTCAAAATTAACATCCCAAATCCAGCTCACATCGATGCCGTCTGCATAATGATTGTTCATTAATAAGAAGAGTGAAAAAGCTTCGTCATGTAAGCCAATCGTTTCAATTGCTTGGTTAAAGCCAACGGGGTTTTTCACCAAAATAACGTGCACACGCTTCGTGCCGACCTGAACTGCTTCTTGACGACCAAAGACCGCTTGATCCAACACGAGGCCGGTTTTAATTTGAGCCGTTGTGAGTCCAAATTCGCGCCCGATTGCATAGGCAGACAACGCGTTATAGCTGTTGTATAACCCACCCACCGTTAAATGATACGGTTCGTCATCGATTTGAACATCCGCTTCTTGATCCGTTAAACGAGTCACTTCATTGAGGCGGTATGTCAGTTCTGGACGTTTATACTCACAGCTTGCACAGTAATAATCACCGAGGTTGTTGTATGTAATAAAGTTATATTTTAACGGTTTCTTACAATGTGGGCAAAGTGTGGCTGTCGCATTTGTTTGCGCTTCTTGAGCCTCACCTTTTTCGAGGTCAAAGCCAAAGTAAACGACCGGATTTTTGACAGCCATATCGTGAAAAATAGGGGCATCGCCATTGACAAATAAAGTCGTTTCTGGTGTTAAGTTCGCACCATCAACCATTAATTTCAAGGTGGTGTACACTTCACCGTAGCGATCTAATTGATCGCGAAAAACATTAGTAAAGACCATTGCCCGCGGTTTAACGTATTTTGTGATGCTCGTTAAACTGGCTTCATCGACTTCTAAGATTGCCACCCGTTTTTCTTTACGGCTCGGTTGATAATTTTTCAAAAAGGTTGATGTAATCCCTTGTAACATATTGGCGCCAGTTGAATTTGAAATCGTGTCTGGATGTGCTTGCTTCAAAACGTTATGCATCAAAGCTGATGTCACTGTTTTACCATTCGTACCCGTTACAATGATGACTTCATAGTTACGTGAAATCTCTTGTAACACGGCTGGGTCTAATTTCAACGCCACCCGACCTGGGAAACTGCTGCCCCCTTTTGTTAACTTTTGAACGGTCAGGTAGACGGTTTTCCCTACTACCGCTGCCATTTTACTACGTAGTGACATGTTATTTCCCCTTCCAATCGCTTCTTTAATTCATTTCATTTTACCATAAGTTATCGCTTGACCCAAACTGTACGCTAGCTTTTGTTACGGAGGCGATGCCGTTGAATTTTCCCCGTTGCTGTCCGCGGTATTTTGGCCACTGTCACGTAGCGTTGCGGCCACTTGTATTTCGCTAATTTGGTGGCGATGAAAGCCTCTAAATCAGCCTTGTGCAAGGGGTGTTCGCTCACGATGTAGGCGATTGGCACTTGTTCCCACTGAGGGTGATACTCACCGATAACAGCGACATCGCTCACGAGCGGATGTTGTAATAAAACGTGCTCAATCTCGGTCGGATAAATGTTTTCACCGCCCGAAATAATCAGGTCACCTGCCCGTTCTTTAACGAATAAATAACCGTCAGTATCAAGATAGCCAATGTCACCTGTTTTAAACCAACCATCAATAAAATCATCCGAGTGATGCTGGTAGTAGCCAGGTGTAATGTTGCCACCACGAAGCCAAATATCGCCAACGGTTTGAGGTGGCGTGTCGCCATTACCAATCCGTAATTCAGTTTGAAACAGAGGAATGCCTGCTGATCCGAGTTTTGTTGCTACTTGATCTAACGGCATTGCTACCGCTTGAGCTGCTGTTTCGGTCATCCCATATGATGGGGTCACAGGCAGCTGCCACGCTTGGCAGGCTGTTAAGAGTTCACGTGTAACAGGACCACCACCTAACAAGACGAGTTGCACGTTAGGATGACAAGTGAACGGTGTTTTTGCTTGCATCAAGCGGTGGAGCATCGTTGTAACGACTGAGGCATGTGTGATTGCGCCCGTCGCTAACAGCTGTTGTAACTGCTCTGCTCTAAACTTGGGCGCTAGCACAACGGCACAGCCAAATAAGAGTGAACGCATCAGTATCGATAAGCCACTAATGTGAAACAACGGCACGGCACAATACCACCGAGACGTCGTTGAGAGACCACTCATCATCGCTGTTCCGGTCGCTGAGGCCAGGTGATTGCCGTACGTTTGTTGCACCGCCTTTGGATGCCCGGTCGAACCCGAGGTAAACATCAGTGATGCGGTTGTTTTAAGCTCCAGCGTTGAGCGCAATTGCAGGGGCGTTGCCGTCATGTTAGCCACTGATACAAACGAAAGAGCAGGCAGATTCGTTACGTTCAACGAATCAACCAACTCTTTAAAGTTAGTGGCATGAAGAAGCAGCGTGGCATCGCTTTGCTGCAATTGATAATTAATTTCACGTGGTGTGAGACGGTTGTTAAGAAACACCGTCACCGCACCGACTTGTTGCAACGCCAAAATCAGTTCATAGAAGTCGCGTTTATTTTCACCGAGTACAGCAACATGATCACCCGCCGCCACGACTGTTTGCAGTTTGGCAGCTAAATGAGTGACCGTTTGCCATACGTCGGCAAAGGTCAACGTTTGTTCATCAGTGATGAGCGCAACTGCTGTTGGTGTTTGTTGCACCCTTTGTAATAACCAATTGCTAACACGCATGTTTGCACCTTCTCGCCTTATGGGAATTTAGGGAATTGATCGAAGTCTGGATCGCGTTTTTCTTTGAAAGCGTCACGGCCTTCTTTCGCTTCATCTGTTGTATAGTAAAGCATTGTTGCATCGCCGGCAAATTGTTGTAAGCCAGCTAAGCCGTCTGTGTCAGCATTGAAAGCTGCTTTAATAAAGCGCATTGCTGTCGGGCTTTTCTTCAACATTTCAGTTGCCCATTCCATCGTTACTTCTTCAACCTCTGCAAGCGGCACAACTTTGTTAATCCAGTTCATTTCATACGCTTCTTCAGCTGAGTATTGTTTACACATGAACCAAACTTCTTTGGCACGTTTATGTCCAATTACGCGTGCGAGGTAGCCCGAACCATAGCCGGCATCAAAGCTCCCAACGTTTGGTCCTGTTTGACCAAATTTAGCGTTATCAGCTGCAATTGTAATATCACATACTAATTGTAAAATGTTACCGCCACCGATAGAGTACCCACGAACCATCGCGATAACTGGTTTTGGAATAACACGGATTAAGCGTTGTAAGTCTAATACGTTTAATCGAGGAATGTTATCTGAGCCAACATAGCCACCGTTACCACGTACTTTTTGATCGCCACCAGAACAGAAGGCAAGGTCACCTTCACCTGTTAAAATAATAACGCCTGTATCGGCATCATCACGACAGATTGTAAAAGCATCGATCATTTCCATTACTGTTAATGGTGTAAAGGCATTACGCACGTGTGGGCGGTTAATCGTAATTTTAGCCACGTGGTTTGTTTTTTCAAATTTAATTTCTTGGTACTCTTTTACTGGTTGCCAATCAAATGTTTTCATTGTATAATTCCTCCTATTTTTTGAACCATTTTATTAGTAGTCTATCAAATGCCTCTGGCGCTTCGAAATGGACGATGTGTCCGGCGTTAGCGACAGTAGCAATTTCAAGTTGTGGCTGAACGGCCTGCATCTCGGAAGCAAGTTGGCGATACTTCGCATCTAAGCGCCCCACAACACTAAGGATTGGGCAGGTCAACTGCGATAGCTCAGACCAATAGCTCGGTTGAGCACCGGTGCCCATTCCGCGCAATGATGCACTTAATCCCGCAACGCTATTGTGCAAGCGTTGTTGACGAAGTCTTAAACGCTGTGGTGTCGGTAACTGCTGTTGGGAGACAAAGAGGGGAATTTTTTCCCAAAAGGAAATAAAAGCCTCTAAGCCCTCCTGTTCAAGACGTTGGGCCAGTCGTTCATCATGTTCGCGACGTGCCTCTTGCTCAGTTTGTGTCCTAAGCCCTGGTGAACTGCTTTCAAGCACTAAGTGCGTGACACGCTCCGGATATGTACAGGTCAAGCCAAGTGCGAGCCTGCCCCCCATTGAGTAGCCTACAACTGCAAAGGCCTTTATGTCAAGCACATTTACAATTTCGATTAAATCAGTCACTTGCTCAGCATACGAACAGGCCGACTGTGCCGCAAGACCGTGACCCGCTAATTCAATGCGCAGGTGACGGTGATGCGATAGCTTTAAACTCGTGCGTTCAAAGGTTGCTGGACTGCCGGTAAAGCCATGTAACCACAAAATAACAGGCAGGTGTGTTGCGCCCTCATCAATCACGCGATACGAACGGTCATTGACCGTTAACTCATAACAACTCATGGTCAATCACTGCTTTTATATTATCCCATACACTGCGGTGTGTGACTACATTTTCATACCGATTTGTTTTCACTTCGATAATATTTAAGCCTTTATGGTGTTCGGCGCGATCAAGTGTGTCTTGAAAATCTTCCCAATCTTGCACAGCATGGTACGTTGCATCGTATAAATTGGCCGCTTTTTCAATTGAAATATCGGTTGGTGTTCCAAATAACTGTTCAAAATGACGTGGACTCTCGGACTGTGGTAAGAATGAGAAGATACCACCCCCATTATTATTAATCACAATCAGCGTCAAATTTAATTGATGCGTACGTGCCATCAACAACCCGTTCATATCATGATAAAAGGTGACATCGCCCATTAAGGCATACATCGGTTGTTGGGTAACGCTCATCCCCAATGCAGTTGAAATATTACCATCAATCCCATTTGCACCTCGGTTAGCGACGATTCTCACCTGTTTATTCGTCTGGATAAAGAACGTATCAATATCACGGATTGGCATACTGTTTCCAACATATAATGCGGCCTCATTCGGTAAATGTTGTTGTAATTGTGCCACGACTTTGCCTTCATCGAGCGTTTCAATCGCTGCTAAATATTGGTTCATACATGTTTTGCTCAGCCTATTTAATCGCTGCCATTGGTCATACCACTCACTGTCACGTTGTGCTTGATCGACTGATGCAAGCAAGCCTTCGACAAATACTGTTTCATCACAGTGCACCATATCAGTAGCTGCTTTAATTGGATCACGCCACATTGACCCTGGGTCGATGATAATATGACGAGCATCAACAAGCGTTTCAAGATACTGACTTAAAAATTTTGAAACAGGCATTGCCCCCATTCGGATGATGACCTCTGCTCTAACTTGTTCTTTCACACTCGCGAAACGAAAGAGACTGTCATATTGATCAATCACCTGATACTCATTCTGACCAAAAGAACGCAGTTGTGACAGAGGATCGGCTAAAACAGGAAAACCCAGTTGGTGTGATAATTGCACTATTTGTGCTGCTAATGCTGGTGCAACCTGTAAATCGCCCATGACAATCAAGCCTTTTTTACCGTGACACAGGGTTAACATTTCTGCCAACAATTCCGAGCTGACTGTCTCGTTGGTCGAATAAATATGCACGTGATGGCGCTTCTGTTCGCCGCTGAACGGCGATGGCTCTAATAATGGCATCAATGGCTGTCTTAATGGAAAATTCAAGTGAACAGGTCCACGAGGGGCTTTTAAGGCGATATCTACTGCCCGAGCACCTTGCCACTTCGCATAGTTGAGTAATTCGGCACTCGCCTCAGGCAAGGCCATCTCCACAAATTCTTTCACATGGTGACCGTATAAATGAATTTGATCGATTGCTTGGGGTGCACCAACACCTCTCAATTCATGTGGACGATCTGAAGTGAGTACCACCAACGGGATGTTCGATAAATTCGCCTCAACGACAGCTGGCATGTAATTGGCAGCTGCTGTGCCTGAAGTACACAATAGCACAACAGGTCGTAATGATGCTTTTGCTAACCCGAGTGCAAAAAAACCAGCTGAACGTTCATCGATATCGATGTAAATTTTCAAGGTCGGATGTTCTGCCATTAACATCGCTAATGGGGTTGACCGCGAACCTGGACTAATAACGGCCTCTTTAACGCCGGCTTGTACGATTTCTTCGATAAATGCGGCTAAATATTGCGTCATTTCAATTTGATGTTTTGTCATTGTGAGCGCCTCCTAATAATCTTAACATCGGTTGAAACTTCAAGGCTGTTTCATTCCATTCTGTTTGCGGCTCTGAGTCAGCCACGATGCCACAACCAGCAAATAATCGAACCTGTTGGTTAGCTGCCACAAGTGAACGGATACCAACGGCAAACTCGCCATTTTCACTCGCATCGTACCACCCAATCGGGGCTCCGAAAAAGCCTCGAATTTGTGGTTCTTCTTGGGCGATCCACTCGAGCGTTTTTTGTGAAGGAAACCCTCCTAACGCAGGGGTTGGATGCATTTTTTTGACCAAGCTTAAAAATGATGTCCCGGCATTTAATTGTGCCTTAATCGGCGTATATAAATGTTGGATGTCGCGGTTGCTTAAGATGGCTGGTGTCTCTTGATAAACCATATCATGACATAACGGTTTTAGCTTAGCTGTAATCATATTCACAACAATTGCATGTTCATGTCGGTTTTTAGCATCGGCTAATAGTACTTGCGCTAATTGGTTGCGTTCGGTGTCTGTTGAACCGGTTTCGATTGAACCGGCTACGCCTGCTGAATAAATCGTTTCAGCTTCCTTAAACAGTAAACGTTCAGGTGATGCACCTAAAAAACTAGTTCCTTGATAACGCATTAAAAAGCGATAGCAGTTTGGTTGTTGGCTAATTAACGTTGCCATCACCTGACCACTGTGCAAGTCTCGCTTAAGTTCAACTGCTTTTTGACGCGACAACACCACTTTTGTAAAACTAGTAGCCTTAATCGCATCGATGCTTTTTTGAATCATCATTGTCCAATTGGCTGGTGTAATTAAATCCGTTTCACTCACAATCGCATTGTGTTCATTAATCTGTTTTTTTACCGATAACACGATTTTCGACCGCAGTTCACGTTCGACTTCTGCCACTGTTTGATGCGGTTGTACTAAATAGTTCAGAGTGATTGTATCGCGGTCAACTGTACTACGCCACATCACTTCGGGCAACATGAACAGCTGTCTGCCATAGTTTTGCCAGATTGTCCCATCTGTTGGGACCTCCGCATTAAAGTTAAAGCCGCCAAAAATAAGCGGTTCGCCATCACGTGTTGAGCCATCTGTATATAAAATCGCGTTTGCTTTCAAGTTATCCCATGCACGCTGAATACTAGCAGTCGTTGTATCAAAGACCTTGATACTTTTCAACCCTAAAAAGCGTAACTCATCATCAGGTGTTTGCCAATAAAACGCATCTTCACCAGGTGATAAATTGGTTAATAATGTATTGAAGTCATTGTTCGACTGTGTTTGCACCCAACTAATTAAGGTGGCTTGGTCGCTCTGTTTTGCTCGCTCAACTCCTTCTTCAATTAAAGCAGTTACTGTCTTTACTAATTTCATTTTATATCGCTCCTAAATAGATGGGCTTATTGATGTTAGTGGCCCTACTTATCCTCAGTTTCTAACTGTTCTTGTTCTCAATAAGCTTATGTTTACTATGCCACAACAATTATAACAAAAAATAGCGTGCTATCATACTTTTACTTATTGTTCGACTACTTTAATATGGTATAGTTAGATTTGAATAACGTTGGATAAAAGGAGAGGATTTTTTTGAAACAAGGTCAGACACCAAAACTGGCTCGTATAACACAAAATAAATGGTGGAAACTTTTACGCCCACACACGTTGGCTTCGAGTTATGTTCCTGTATTTGTCGGTAGCGCCGCAGCATTACACTATACAACATTTAAGGTGTTACCATTTTTAGCAATGCTTTTTGCAGCCTTTTTAATTCAGACAGGTACGAATTTGTTTAATGAGTACTACGACTATAAACGTGGGCACGACGATGAAAATAAGGTCGGGCATGGTGGGGCTATTACAAACGAAAAAATGTCAGCAAGCTTCATCCGTAACCTTGCCTTTTTAAGTTTTATCATCGCCTTACTACTCGGTCTGTATTTATGTGTGACTGTTAGTTGGTATTTAGCCCTCATCGGTCTTATTTCGATGATTGTTGGTTTTTTATATACCGGTGGGCCACTGCCAATCGCTCATACGCCTTTAGGTGAATTGATGGCCGGCTTTTTCATGGGTGGTATTATTACCTACATTAGTTTCTTTATTCAAACCGATTTCATCAATCAGGTGATTGTTTATCTCTCATTGCCGTTAATCTTAATGATTGGTAATATGCTGTTAGCCAATAGTTTACGTGATCTTGAAGAAGATACCCGTAACGGTCGCTTAACACTGGCCATCCTCTTAGGGAAACGTTGGGGCACTGTCTTATATGCAGCTCTCTGGTTAATTTCTTTTGGTTGGACTTGGTCACTCATCTTCACGATTCATTTAACACCATTCTTATTGTTAACTCTAATCGCTATACCTCCTGCTGCAATCTCTGTCATCGTCTTTTGGCGTCAAACAGAAGTCATCAAAATGATTCCAGGTATGGCGAACTGTTCAAAAGCGATTAAATATTACGGATTGCTAACGACCTTAGCCTTATTAATTAGTTTAGCCTTTTAAAGCTCTCCCACTTCGAAGATTATCCGAAGTGGGGCTTTTTTTGATGGGTTCTATAATTTATAGTGTTGGTGACGAAATATGTCGCTAACACTATTTTTAGGCAAAAAAAGAGAAACATATATAAATTCCCTTTAAAATAAAGTCGCTGAACCAATCCAAAGGAGGAATTATATATGTCTCATACCACTCATTCGATCGCATTTTCTACAGGAATTAAAGCTGTAAATATAAACTCCACTGAAAATTGGTGTTCTCGTCAAAAAGTGAACGGTACTGAGGGTATTTGTTATTTCGAATCACTCACTTATAAACCAGAGCGCTGCTCTCATTATGGCAGAACTTCTAAAAATTTCAACATCATCACATATGATGTTAAGACGTCGCGTATCGCTATACACCTTTGTTCAAATAGATGATGACCTCTCCTGGTATTATAAATTACTTGACTCACTTGAATGAGTCATTCAAAGCAACTGACAGTTGTCTTTGACCAGCGTAATTTTTAAGCTTACAATGCACTTCTTCATCAAAAACATAGCGCTGTTTCTCACTATTTTTAAAAAACCTACGAACGTTACGTAAATATTCAGACGCAATCACTAATAGTTTTATCTATCGTTATTCAAATGGACATTTAGAAGGCATCAATAACAAGATTAAGCTTATCAAACATGTTAGTTTTGGTTATCAGAATTTCACTAATTTTCGAAATCGCATTCTTCTCTGCATCACTAATTAATCATATACAAAAAAAGGATTGTAGAACTTAATCTACAATCCAAAAAGCTTCTTAATTTAAGCGAAAGTTTACTCACCAACACTATTTGACATAGAGCCCATTATTTCAACAAAAAAACATCAGCTACTCGAGCTAATGCTTTAAAAGATGACCCGTACGGGATTCGAACCCGTGATACCGCCGTGAAAGGGCGGTGTCTTAACCGCTTGACCAACGGGCCTTAAAAAATGAAACGGAGAAAGAGGGATTTGAACCCTCGCGCCGCTTTCGCGACCTACACCCTTAGCAGGGGCGCCTCTTCAGCCACTTGAGTATTTCCCCTAACTCCGCAAGTAGGGCTCGAACCTACGACAACACGATTAACAGTCGTGTGCTCTACCAACTGAGCTATTGCGGATAACAATGGGCCTAAATGGACTCGAACCATCGACCTCACGCTTATCAGGCGTGCGCTCTAACCAGCTGAGCTATAGGCCCTGTTTTTTGTGCTAAAGCGAGTGATCGGGATCGAACCGACGACAACAGCTTGGAAGGCTGTAGTTTTACCACTAAACTACACTCGCATATCAAAGGCGGATGATGGGGATCGAACCCACGCATGCCTGAACCACAATCAGGTGTGTTAACCACTTCACCACAACCGCCATAATACTATGGCTCAGGACAGAGTCGAACTGCCGACACACGGAGCTTCAATCCGTTGCTCTACCAACTGAGCTACTGAGCCAAAAAAAAAACGGTCTGGACGGGACTCGAACCCGCGACCTCCTGCGTGACAGGCAGGCATTCTAACCAACTGAACTACCAGACCAAAAACGTGTTTGCAATCTCTTGCAATTGCGGGAGCTGGATTTGAACCAACGACCTTCGGGTTATGAGCCCGACGAGCTACCAGACTGCTCCATCCCGCGATAATATAAATGATACATGATAAAAAGGAGGATGAGGGATTCGAACCCCCGCGCGATTTTACTCGCCTGACGGTTTTCAAGACCGTTCCCTTCAGCCAGACTTGGGTAATCCTCCGAAATGTGTTGCTATTAAATTGTTACTCATAAGTGAGTTAAGGAGGATGAGGGATTCGAACCCCCGCGCGATTTTACTCGCCTGACGGTTTTCAAGACCGTTCCCTTCAGCCAGACTTGGGTAATCCTCCGAAATTGTGTTGTTATTAAATTGTTACTCATAAGAGTTAAGGAGGATGAGGGATTCGAACCCCCGCGCGATTTTACTCGCCTGACGGTTTTCAAGACCGTTCCCTTCAGCCAGACTTGGGTAATCCTCCGAAATGTGTTGCTATTAAATTGTTACTCATAAGTGAGTTAAGGAGGATGAGGGATTCGAACCCCCGCGCGATTTTACTCGCCTGACGGTTTTCAAGACCGTTCCCTTCAGCCAGACTTGGGTAATCCTCCGAAATAATAAATGTTATTTTGTTAATGGACCTTGTAGGACTCGAACCTACGACCGGACGGTTATGAGCCGTCTGCTCTAACCAACTGAGCTAAAGGTCCTACATTACAAAATAATAATAGCGGCAGAGGGAGTCGAACCCACGACCTTTCGGGTATGAACCGAATGCTCTAGCCAGCTGAGCTACACCGCCATGTTGTTATAATGAGTTACTTAAAAGTTGGTGGAGCCTAGCGGGATCGAACCGCTGACCTCCTGCGTGCAAGGCAGGCGCTCTCCCAGCTGAGCTAAGGCCCCATTAATTGGGTATGATATTCCGATTGTAAATTCATACAATCGGGAAGACAGGATTCGAACCTGCGACCCCTTGGTCCCAAACCAAGTGCTCTACCAAGCTGAGCTACTTCCCGTTTGGTAATGCGCCCAAGAGGAGTCGAACCTCTAACCGCTTGATTCGTAGTCAAGTACTCTATCCAGTTGAGCTATGGGCGCTCATTTTAAATTGTGTTACAATGCCGAGGGCCGGAATCGAACCGGCACGGTGATCACTCACCGCAGGATTTTAAGTCCTGTGCGTCTGCCAGTTCCGCCACCCCGGCTAATATGGGTATATTCTACTTACAAGCGAAAGACGGGATTCGAACCCGCGACCCCCACCTTGGCAAGGTGATGTTCTACCACTGAACTACTTTCGCGTATGAGCCGTGCTGGGCTCGAACCAGCGACCCTCTGATTAAAAGTCAGATGCTCTACCAACTGAGCTAACGGCTCTTGTTGTTGAACAACAAGATTAATAATAACATTTTAATGTCGATTTGACAATCATTTTTTTCAAAATGTATGCCGACTGCAGAAGTCGAATCCGCGACCTACTGATTACAAATCAGTTGCTCTACCAGCTGAGCTAAGTCGGCTAAAAAAAGTATTGATTTGATGCAAGTGTTGCAATGACCCGTACGGGATTCGAACCCGTGATACCGCCGTGAAAGGGCGGTGTCTTAACCGCTTGACCAACGGGCCTTAAAAAATGAAACGGAGAAAGAGGGATTTGAACCCTCGCGCCGCTTTCGCGACCTACACCCTTAGCAGGGGCGCCTCTTCAGCCACTTGAGTATTTCCCCTAACTCCGCAAGTAGGGCTCGAACCTACGACAACACGATTAACAGTCGTGTGCTCTACCAACTGAGCTATTGCGGATAACAATGGGCCTAAATGGACTCGAACCATCGACCTCACGCTTATCAGGCGTGCGCTCTAACCAGCTGAGCTATAGGCCCTGTTTTTTGTGCTAAAGCGAGTGATCGGGATCGAACCGACGACAACAGCTTGGAAGGCTGTAGTTTTACCACTAAACTACACTCGCATATAAAAGGCGGATGATGGGGATCGAACCCACGCATGCCTGAACCACAATCAGGTGTGTTAACCACTTCACCACAACCGCCATTATTTTAATGGCTCAGGACAGAGTCGAACTGCCGACACACGGAGCTTCAATCCGTTGCTCTACCAACTGAGCTACTGAGCCTTACTAAACGGTCTGGACGGGACTCGAACCCGCGACCTCCTGCGTGACAGGCAGGCATTCTAACCAGCTGAACTACCAGACCAAAAACGTGTTTGCAATCTCTTGCAATTGCGGGAGCTGGATTTGAACCAACGACCTTCGGGTTATGAGCCCGACGAGCTACCAGACTGCTCCATCCCGCGATAATATAAATGATACATGATAAAAAGGAGGATGAGGGATTCGAACCCCCGCGCGATTTTACTCGCCTGACGGTTTTCAAGACCGTTCCCTTCAGCCAGACTTGGGTAATCCTCCGGAAATATAATAGCGGCAGAGGGAGTCGAACCCACGACCTTTCGGGTATGAACCGAATGCTCTAGCCAGCTGAGCTACACCGCCATGATGTTTATTGCATTTTTTATTGAAAAATAATGGTGGAGCCTAGCGGGATCGAACCGCTGACCTCCTGCGTGCAAGGCAGGCGCTCTCCCAGCTGAGCTAAGGCCCCATTAATCGGGTATGATATTTCGATTGTAAATTCATACAATCGGGAAGACAGGATTCGAACCTGCGACCCCTTGGTCCCAAACCAAGTGCTCTACCAAGCTGAGCTACTTCCCGTTCGGTAATGCGCCCAAGAGGAGTCGAACCTCTAACCGCTTGATTCGTAGTCAAGTACTCTATCCAGTTGAGCTATGGGCGCTCATTTTAAATTGTGTTACAATGCCGAGGGCCGGAATCGAACCGGCACGGTGATCACTCACCGCAGGATTTTAAGTCCTGTGCGTCTGCCAGTTCCGCCACCCCGGCTAATATGGGTATATTCTACTTACAAGCGAAAGACGGGATTCGAACCCGCGACCCCCACCTTGGCAAGGTGATGTTCTACCACTGAACTACTTTCGCGTATGAGCCGTGCTGGGCTCGAACCAGCGACCCTCTGATTAAAAGTCAGATGCTCTACCAACTGAGCTAACGGCTCTTATCTGTTTGTTTTTGTCAACAAAGATAAGTATAACATTTTTTTGTTGTTTTAACAACTATTTTCCGAATTTTTTTCAAAAAATATATGCCGACTGCAGAAGTCGAATCCGCGACCTACTGATTACAAATCAGTTGCTCTACCAGCTGAGCTAAGTCGGCAAAAAAATGGTGGGGGTTGACGGGCTCGAACCGCCGACCCTCTGCTTGTAAGGCAGATGCTCTCCCAGCTGAGCTAAACCCCCATTGCTTGGCGACGTCCTACTCTCACAGGGGGAAACCCCCAACTACCATCGGCGCTAAAGAGCTTAACTACTGTGTTCGGGATGGGAACAGGTGTATCCTCTTTGCTATCGTCACCAAACATGTGTTTGAATTTCATCTAACCATCGTTCTTCATCGTTGTCTCCTTCGTCTCAATTGTCACATACAAACGTATGCTCCGCAATCAACTCATTGACGCCTTGAATAACTCGCTTATCTAAAATTTACATTAATAGATAAATCATCTACTAATTGCTTGGATAATTATGAAATTATCATGAAAGCTTGCACTCTCAAAACTGAATACTAATTGATTTTTTTCGAAAGGTAACAACCCATCGTCATTTTCGCTTTTAAAACTTAATAAGGTTAAGTCCTCGACCTATTAGTATTCGTCCGCTCCGTACATCGCTGCACTTCCACTCCGAACCTATCAACCTGATCGTCTCTCAGGGGTCTTACTCACATAAAGTGATGGGAAATCTCATCTCGAGGGGGGCTTCACGCTTAGATGCTTTCAGCGTTTATCCCTTCCACACATAGCTACCCAGCGATGCTCCTGGCGGAACAACTGGTACACCAGCGGTGTGTCCATCCCGGTCCTCTCGTACTAAGGACAGCTCCTCTCAAATTTCCTGCGCCCGCGACGGATAGGGACCGAACTGTCTCACGACGTTCTGAACCCAGCTCGCGTACCGCTTTAATGGGCGAACAGCCCAACCCTTGGGACCGACTACAGCCCCAGGATGCGATGAGCCGACATCGAGGTGCCAAACCTCCCCGTCGATGTGGACTCTTGGGGGAGATAAGCCTGTTATCCCCGGGGTAGCTTTTATCCGTTGAGCGATGGCCCTTCCATGCGGAACCACCGGATCACTAAGCCCGACTTTCGTCCCTGTTCGACTTGTAGGTCTCACAGTCAAGCTCCCTTGTGCCTTTACACTCTGCGAATGATTTCCAACCATTCTGAGGGAACCTTTGGGCGCCTCCGTTACTCTTTAGGAGGCGACCGCCCCAGTCAAACTGCCCATCTGACACTGTCTCCCACCCCGATAAGGGGTGCGGGTTAGAATGGTCATGTCACAAGGGTAGTATCCCACCAACGCCTCATCCGAAGCTAGCGCTCCGGAGTCCAAGGCTCCTACCTATCCTGTACAAGTGACACAAACATTCAATATCAGATTGCAGTAAAGCTCCACGGGGTCTTTCCGTCCTGTCGCGGGTAACCTGCATCTTCACAGGTACTATAATTTCACCGAGTCTCTTGTTGAGACAGTGCCCAAATCGTTACACCTTTCGTGCGGGTCGGAACTTACCCGACAAGGAATTTCGCTACCTTAGGACCGTTATAGTTACGGCCGCCGTTTACTGGGGCTTCAATTCGCACCTTCGCTTGCGCTAAGCACTCCTCTTAACCTTCCAGCACCGGGCAGGTGTCAGCCCATATACTTCATCTTACGATTTTGCATAGACCTGTGTTTTTGGTAAACAGTCGCTTGGGCCTATTCACTGCGGCTCTCTCAGGCTTTCACCTTAATAGAGCACCCCTTCTCCCGAAGTTACGGGGTCATTTTGCCGAGTTCCTTAACAAGAGTTCTCTCGCTCACCTTAGGATTCTCTCCTCATCTACCTGTGTCGGATTGCGGTACGGGCAGTCATTAACTAACTAGAGGCTTTTCTTGGCAGTGTGGAATCAGAACCTACGGCACTAGGTGCCACCACATCACAACTCAGCTTACGCGGAAAGCGGATTTGCCTACTTTCCTGCCTAATTGCTTGTACATGCATATCCATCAGCATGCGTTCGTATCCTACTGCGTCCCCCCATCGCTCAAACATTAATGACTGGTACAGAAATATCAATCTGTTGTCCATCGCCTACGCCTATCGGCCTCAGCTTAGGTCCCGACTAACCCTGGGCGGACGAGCCTTCCCCAGGAAACCTTAGATATTCGGTGGACGGGATTCTCACCCGTCTTTCGCTACTCATACCGGCATTCTCACTTCTAAACACTCCACCAGTCCTCACGGTCTGACTTCGCTGTCTTTAGAACGCTCTCCTACCACGAACATCATAGATGTTCATCCACAGTTTCGGTAATACGTTTAGCCCCGGTACATTTTCGGCGCGGTGTCACTCGACTAGTGAGCTATTACGCACTCTTTAAATGGTGGCTGCTTCTGAGCCAACATCCTAGTTGTCTAAGCAATACTACATCCTTTTCCACTTAACGTATATTTAGGGACCTTAACTGGTGGTCTGGGCTGTTTCCCTCTCGACAATGGATCTTATCACTCACTGTCTGACTCCCGAGTATAAGTCGATGGCATTCGGAGTTTATCTGAATTCAGTAACCCTAGATGGGCCCCTAGTTCAAACAGTGCTCTACCTCCACGACTCTCTACCTCGAGGCTAGCCCTAAAGCTATTTCGGAGAGAACCAGCTATCTCCAGGTTCGATTGGAATTTCTCCGCTACCCACACCTCATCCCCGCAATTTTCAACTTACGTGGGTTCGGACCTCCAGTAAGTTTTACCTTACCTTCATCCTGGACATGGGTAGATCACCTGGTTTCGGGTCTACGCCTACTAACTAATTCGCCCTATTCAGACTCGCTTTCGCTGCGGCTCCGTCTTCTCGACTTAACCTTGCTAGTAAACGTAACTCGCCGGTTCATTCTACAAAAGGCACGCTATCACCCATTAACGGGCTTTAACTACTTGTAGGCACACGGTTTCAGGAACTATTTCACTCCCCTTCCGGGGTTCTTTTCACCTTTCCCTCACGGTACTGGTACACTATCGGTCACTAGGGAGTATTTAGCCTTACGGGATGGTCCCCGTGGATTCCGACGGAATTTCTCGTGTTCCGCCGTACTCAGGATACATTCTGGAGAGAAGCGCTTTTCGTTTACGGGACTGTTACCCTCTTTGGTTAACCTTTCCAGGTTACTCAACTAAACGCTTCCTTTGTAACTCCGTGTAGAATGTCCTACAACCCCAAAGAGCAAGCTCTTTGGTTTGGGCTGTTTCCGTTTCGCTCGCCGCTACTCAGGAAATCGATTTTTCTTTCTCTTCCTGCAGGTAATAAGATGTTTCAGTTCCCTGCGTCTGCCGTCAAACAACCTATGTATTCAGTTGTAGACACTATGCGATCAAGCATAGTAGGTTTCCCCATTCGGAAATCTCTGGATCAAAGCTTACGTACAGCTCCCCAAAGCATATCGGTGTTAGTCCCGTCCTTCATCGGCTCCTAGTGCCAAGGCATTCACCGTGCGCCCTTTCTAACTTAACCTTCAGATTTGTGTTCGTTGTTAAACAACTACTAACGCCTCTTTACTAATCACCTTACGGTTTTTAGTTCGACATAATGAACATATGTCTGGTTGGTCGTGCGATACGACCTGATGATTATAAATCACCTAAAATGAGTCTCGGTTGTTACTTGGTCTTTCTATTTCATATCAATTAGTATTCAGTTTTCAAAGAACAAACATAAATGAGAAGATTGACTTCTCAAAACTAAACGAACAAGCAGATGTCATACAACAATTAATGTAACTTGTCACACCCGAAGGTGTGTTCCTATTCCTTAGAAAGGAGGTGATCCAGCCGCACCTTCCGATACGGCTACCTTGTTACGACTTCACCCCAATTATCTATCCCACCTTAGACGGCTAGCTCCCGAAGGTTACCAAACCGGCTTTGGGTGTTACAAACTCTCGTGGTGTGACGGGCGGTGTGTACAAGGCCCGGGAACGTATTCACCGTAGCATGCTGATCTACGATTACTAGCGATTCCGGCTTCATGCAGGCGAGTTGCAGCCTGCAATCCGAACTGAGAATAATTTTATGGGATTGGCTCCACCTCGCGGCTTCGCGACCCTTTGTATTATCCATTGTAGCACGTGTGTAGCCCAGGTCATAAGGGGCATGATGATTTGACGTCATCCCCACCTTCCTCCGGCTTACACCGGCAGTCACTTTAGAGTGCCCAACTTAATGCTGGCAACTAAAATCAAGGGTTGCGCTCGTTGCGGGACTTAACCCAACATCTCACGACACGAGCTGACGACAACCATGCACCACCTGTCACTTTGTCCCCGAAGGGAAAGTTCTGTCTCCAGAATGGTCAAAGGATGTCAAGACCTGGTAAGGTTCTTCGCGTTGCTTCGAATTAAACCACATGCTCCACCGCTTGTGCGGGCCCCCGTCAATTCCTTTGAGTTTCAACCTTGCGGTCGTACTCCCCAGGCGGAGTGCTTAATGCGTTAACTGCAGCACTAAGGGGCGGAAACCCCCTAACACTTAGCACTCATCGTTTACGGCGTGGACTACCAGGGTATCTAATCCTGTTTGCTCCCCACGCTTTCGCGCCTCAGCGTCAGTAACAGACCAGAGAGCCGCCTTCGCCACTGGTGTTCCTCCAAATATCTACGCATTTCACCGCTACACTTGGAATTCCACTCTCCTCTTCTGTCCTCAAGTCTTCCAGTTTCCAATGACCCTCCCCGGTTGAGCCGGGGGCTTTCACATCAGACTTAAAAGACCGCCTGCGCGCGCTTTACGCCCAATAATTCCGGACAACGCTTGCCACCTACGTATTACCGCGGCTGCTGGCACGTAGTTAGCCGTGGCTTTCTGGTTAGATACCGTCAAGGGGTGAACAGTTACTCTCACCCTTGTTCTTCTCTAACAACAGAGCTTTACGACCCGAAGGCCTTCTTCGCTCACGCGGCGTTGCTCGGTCAGACTTTCGTCCATTGCCGAAGATTCCCTACTGCTGCCTCCCGTAGGAGTTTGGGCCGTGTCTCAGTCCCAATGTGGCCGATCACCCTCTCAGGTCGGCTATGGATCGTCGCCTTGGTAAGCCATTACCTTACCAACTAGCTAATCCAGCGCGGGTCCATCTCACAGTGACAGCCGAAACCGTCTTTCACTTGAACATCTTATGATGTTCAGCACATTCGGTATTAGCATCGATTTCTCGATGTTATCCCCAGCTGTGAGGCAGGTTACCCACGTGTTACTCACCCGTCCGCCACTAACTTCAAAGGAGCAAGCTCCTTATCCGTTCGTTCGACTTGCATGTATTAGGCACGCCGCCAGCGTTCGTCCTGAGCCAGGATCAAACTCTCGTTAAAAAGTAACGGTGTTTAAACCGTCAAATGATCCTTAACTAGTTCGCTAGCTAAAAATTTATTACTTGTTGTCGTTACGAAATTAATTGGTTAAACTCCTAAGAGTTTAAGCATATAACATCTTTTTGTTCGTTCAGTTTTCAAAGGTCAATCGTTATCGGCTCTCGCTGACAACTGCTTTAGTATATCACGCCCGCTGATTTGAGTCAACAACTTTTCTATCAAATAAAATTGTTTCTCCCAAGAAACTTCTTTAGGACTTACTAATAATAACATGTTGTCTCTCAGTTTGTCAACTGTTTTTCGAAGGCATTGTTTCTCATACCTAGCTTTACAAAATCAACGTACTCTCAATATAAGAGTAGTTCAAAAAAATCATTTTGCATTCCCGCAACTGTTTTTCTTCCTTCTCTTATCAAGGACATTTTCTATAATACCAAATCATTTTACTGCCGTCAACAAGTTTTCAAACTTTCTTTTTGCACTCATCACAAAGACCATAAACTTCTAGCCGATGACGTGAAATAGCAAACCCAGTGACATGAGCTGCTAAGCTTTCAACTTCTTCTAAACCTGGATACGAAAAATCAACTATTTTTCCACAATTATCACAAATCGCATGGTAATGTTCATGCGAGGCAAAATCAAAGCGACTCGATACATCACCATAAGACAGTTCTTTCACAATCCCCGCATCCTTGAATACATGAAGATTATTATAGACAGTTGCAACGCTCATATTTGGATAATTCGGAGCCAACGCTTTATATATCTCATCTGCAGTCGGATGTGTATGGGCTTCGATTAGAAAGTTTAAAATTGCTCGTCTTTGTGGCGTAATTCTCACACCTCGATGTTTTAAAACATCAATCGCTTCTTGTAGATGATCATGTGTATGTTCCATGATATATCATCCTTTCACTTACTTTTTTATAACTATTCTCATTCTACTGTTAAGGTCGACCAACTGTCAATGATTCCTATCGCTGTTTTTCATTAAAGAATTCATTATTTCAAAAAAAACACTAATCTTTAAAGATCAGTGTTTTTCACAACGTCATTATTCGGATGCAGCGAACGGTATTGATTATAGTACCAAAAATCAATATAGTCATCTGAAAAAGGTCCCTTTTTATCGAGTACCCACTCTGTCAAAATGCCTAGCTGTTGTTTCAGGATACGATCAACCTCTTCGGGATAATGCATTGAACGTTTTCGGAACTCATATTCATCTTCGTCTAACAAATGAAAACTCCCATTTGGGAACACTTTAATATCTAAATCATAATCGATATACTTAAGTGCTTCGTTATCAATCAGATAAGGAGAACCAATATTACAATAATGATGGACCCCATCTGCACGTATCATCGAAATTACGTTAAACCAATGTTCTTTATGAAAATAAGAAATTGCTGGTTCTCTCGTAATCCATTTGCGTCCATCAGATTCCACCACCAGCGTTCGATCGTTTCCGCCGATAAGTAATTGATCAGTCGCCTTTAAAACAGTCGTCTTTTTCCAGGTACGATGAAGTTTACCGTCGTGTTTATAACTTTGAATCTTAATGACGTCCCCTTCATTCGGAAGACACATTGTTATAACCTACTTTCTGGAATAACTCATAACTCTAACACTCGTTCTTCGACTCACTTATTAAGTCATCTAAGCAACGACTACGGCATCATTATGGCTGTTTTGCGGCAAATACTGCTTGATAGCATCTAAATACAAGCACAATATAACTAGTGTTCATGGTTATATTCTATTTACAACTAATTTCACTAATAAGTATACCATAAGGATGTAATAAAATTAAAGCGGTACCGTTATTTTATGAAACGGGTAATGAGCGCCCACCGTCAATGACAAGCGTCTGACCACAAATCATTTTAGCTTGATCTGAAACTAAAAACATCACCGCATCAACAAGATCTTCCGCTTGTACCATGCGGCCCATTGGTGTGTGTTTAATTGCATCCGCCAACAACTCCTCACGGTTCGGGAAATGGTCCAGCGCCTCTGTTTGTACAACGCCTCCTGACACTGCATTTACGCGGATACCTTCACTCGCTAATTCAACACCTAAATATCGCGTCAAGGCTTCGACTGCGGCTTTCGAGACGCCCACCGTTGTGTAATTTTCAAGTACGCGCATTGAACCAATTGAGCTCAAGCTCACAATCGCACCGCCTTCTTCGGTACGAGTCATCAATTTAGCCGCTTCTTGCGCTGCGAACAAAAGTGATTTAGCATTGATTGACATCGTCCAATCCCAATGTTTTTCTGTCAATTCCATCACCGGTTTCAAGACACCACTGGCTGCATTATTAATAAACACATCTAAACGACCGAACTCTGATGCGACTGTTGCAAACAATTCTTGGATTTTAGTGACGTCACCTACATTAGCTTTGACGATTAAACATTTTCGACCTAAGGCTTCTATTTCCGCCTGTACTTCTTCGGCTTTTTTACGATTACGATTAAAATTAACAACAATATCATAGCCTTGTTCCGCTAAACGAATTGCTATTAAGCGCCCAATCCCTCTACTACTACCTGTTACTAATGCTACCTTATTCATCTCTCATTCCACTCCTTGTTTTTAAATATAATTGCCATACTTTTTGATACGGTACCGGAAACGGTAAGTGTTTCATTGCAGTAATCGAAACAAAACGGTAGTTTTCCGGTAGTTTAAACTCATCGGTTGTGATGATACCGGTTAGTGTCTCAACTTCCCACTTCAGATGCGAAAAGACGTGTTTGACTTGCCCGAGCGACTCTTGATTGACATACACCGGTAAATCAAGACCGATTTTGAAACTTGTCGCTAGGTCGGCAAAGGGTTTATCCGCTTCTATAGAAGGAAACATCCACATATTAGCCAATAACCCTGTCTCGGGTCGTTGCTGCACGAGAATTTCGCCAGCGTTATTTTGAATAATCGCTGTTACTAAGTACCTTTGCTTTGTTTTAATTTTTTTTGTTTTGACTGGAAAGTTAAGCATGGTCCCACTAGCATGCGAACGGCAATATTGCGCCACTGGACACGCAGCACATTTTGGGTTTTTAGGCGTACAAATAGTGGCACCCAAATCCATCAATGCTTGGTTAAAGGCACCTGGATTTGTCTGTGATATTGTTTCAGCAACGACCTTTTCAAACACTTTGCGTGTTTTAGCTTTCGCGATATCATCTTCAATTTCCATCAAACGTGAATAGACACGATACACATTACCATCCACTGCTGGCTCTGGTTGATTATAAGCGATACTTAAAATAGCACCGGCTGTATAAGGTCCAACACCTTTAAGCGCTAAAACCGTTTCTTTATCGGTTGGCACTATGCCATCATACAGTTCCACGACTTCTTTCATAGCTGTTTGTAAATTGCGCACGCGTGAATAATAACCTAATCCTTCCCACGCTTTTAAAATCAATTCTTCTGGTGCCTCCGCAAAAATATGCATCGTCGGAAACAGTGTCATAAAACGTTCGAAGTAAGGGATAACTGTATCTACTTGTGTTTGTTGCAACATTATTTCTGATACCCATACCCGATAAGGGTCTCTGTTTTCACGCCACGGAAGCTCACGTTTTTCATCTTCATACCAGGTAACGAGATTATCTGGGAATTGTTGTTTTTCTTGTTCACTCCAATTACTCATCACTCTTTTAGCGACTCCTTTTTGATACATCAGTGACAACACTGTATAATAACAATTAGATAATGGTATTAGTCAGTAACGCATTTATTATCTTTTTTATTATAACGAGTATTCACTATGATTACTAGGAGGAGATTTAATGGACTCAGCCACACATTTAGCTATGGGGATTGCAATTGGCGGCTTGGCAACCGTTGACCCTGCTTTTCAAACACCTGATATTAGTATGCTTGGACTGATGGGTGCGATGGTTGTTGCTCAACAGGCCCCTGATATTGATACTATCTTAAAACTTAAAGGAAACGGCATTTACATTCGGAATCATCGTGGCCTCACGCACTCATTACCGTTTCTCCTCATCTGGCCTGCTTTAATAACGCTTGTTTTCGGATACGCCTTTCAATTTAATTGGCTCCATTTATTCCTTTGGAGTTGCTTCGCTGTTTGTCTGCATGTGTTTGTTGATATATTCAACGCTTACGGCACACAAGCCTTAAGACCTTTCAGCAGACAATGGATTGGACTTGGTTTCATCAATACCTTTGATTGGTATATTTTCGGAAGTCATGTACTAGCAGTTCTTCTGTGGATGCTGTACCGGCAACCACTTATCATTTTCGGTACGATGTATTTGAGTTTAATCGCTTATTACGTATTGCGCTACTCCATCCAACGTAGTGTACGTCGCTCAACTATTCGTCTTATCGACGATGAGGTCGAAGAAATAATGATTTCATCAACTTCACATTTTTTTCAATGGCGTATTGCTGTCATTACAAAAGATACCTATTATGTTGCACGCGCCTATCGGACACAGGTCACGATGCTTGAAAAATTCAAACGACTTCCTTTACCGATGGAAGACCCTATTATATTAAAAGCGTTAGAAGATGAGAACATTCGTTCATTTCTATCGTTTTCAAAAGTATACCGTTGGCAACTCGAACGTCTCTCTGACAATGGCTATTTAGTCGTCTTTACCGATCTACGATATCGTAGCAACGGACATTATCCGTTTGTAGCTGTCGTTAAACTCGATCAACACCTACATATCCATTCTTCTTATACGGGGTGGATTTTCAAACAAGGAAAACTACAAAAAAAACTATACTTAGATGAACATTATTTATAATACAGCAAAGTAGTAAACCAATATGGTTTGCTACTTTTCCCTTCCAATTATGAGGGAAGCTGTTGCGGGCGTTGCCTCATCCTCCTCGCTGCGGTGTATTCGTCTAACGCTTTCCCATTACGCGCAGTCCCCCCTTAAATCGGTCGGAAAAAATCTGTTGAACGTATTTTTGCTGATGCAAAAGAAAAGCATGGTATGCGATGGACGCGTTATCGTGGAATCGATACGTGACATTGCAGATGATGTTGACTTATACTGTAATGAACTTGAAAAAAATGGTGAATTGGGATTGGAATCCCTCTGTTAAAATAAAAAAAGTCATTTTTTTAATGACAATAACAAAAAAAGCAAATTTTCTATCGAAAATCATCGATAGACAATTTGCTTTTGCTACAAGATGACTTGACTGAAAAGAAACGTTGTTATATCCTCTCGTATTTAAATCCTAAACTTGGGTGATTTCAAAAATAACGCATCGACGGGAAATAGTCGAGACGTTATTTTCTCCAATCACTGCCGTTTAGAACGGCTTTAAATTCTTTTGTTCTAGGAAACACGAGCCTTTGAGGTGAGTGTACAGATGGTACTCGACTCCGAGAAGGCGAGGCATTGACGACCTAGAACAGCGTTTATCTTCAGTCTGACGCACTCAAAAAATGAGTGCTTTCTTTTTGGTTAACATACTACTTCCTTATTTCAATACTCTTCGTCTAAATCTGCTAACATGTTTTGAATCGCTTCATATTTAAAACCTTTTTGCATTAATCCTTTAATAATCTTACTCTTTTGTTCGTAACCTTTATACTTGCTAAACTTCCGTTCGAATTTCTCATACTGTAGTTTCAGGGCATCCGCTTCTTCTTCATCAGAAACAAACTCTTGCAAGACAGATTCTAACACGTCTTTATTGCCATAATACCCTTTAACCATGACAGTTGTTTGTAATTTCTGTTTCAACTTAACCTGCGATACGTTATGTTGTGTCCGAGCCACCTTATGCAAGACCTTATACAAATGCTCATCATGTAGTTCATCGGTAAAATAAGTGAGGGCTTCTTCAATGTCATTTTCAGCAATCCCTTTTTGGCGCAGCTCTCTAATAATTAACTGCGGTCCTTTTAAGGTTGTATTAACCATCGTCCGACAAAACATTTTTGCAAAGGCATTATCATCGACAAACTTGTTCGAGCGTAAATATACTAAGGCTGCATCAATCGCATCTTCTTCATACTCTTTCTTTTGTAAATCAGCAATGATTTCTTTTTCTGATCGCATCCTCACCGCTAGGTAGACCAAGGCACGGTTAATCGCCTTCCGATGCGTTTCTTCATCGGTCATTTCTGCCAACAAGTCATCATCAACTTCCATGCCTTTACGCAATCCTAACTTCGTCAAAACAGCCATATCAACGCCACAGCTGAATTCATCATTGATATATATATTAAAACGTTCCTCATTTTTCTTCTGTACTTCAATCTTTGTGATTTTCTTCAAGTCACTCTTCCTTCCTTTTGCTCGTTGATAAGCTAAACTAGAGTTATCAACCGAGGAGGTTTTGGGATGAATATACTTATTAGCGGTGGAACCGGCTTAATCGGTTCACACTTAACGGCAGCACTCATTGCCGAGCAACATCATGTTTACATTTTAACGAGATCACCGACTAACAAATCCTCAACCTATCTTCATTTTATCACATGGTGTCCACCCTCAGCTAACGTAATCAGCTATACTGTCGAGCAGTTACAGTTGAAATTTGACGTGATTTATAATTTAGCAGGCGCCCCGATTGGGCCTCGACGATGGACGACGCAAGCAAAAGCTGAAATAACGGCGAGTCGTCTCGATAGCACACGTGCTCTCGTTTTGTTTGTCCAACAGCTTACAGTCAAACCTGATGTCTGGATTAACGCTAGTGCTATCGGCTTTTATCCAGCGGATGATACCCCCTATTACGACTCACAGAGCTATTCACCTGACGATTCGTTTTTAAGCACAGTGGTTCAACAGTGGGAAGCTAGTGCAGCTGCAGTCGCTCAACTAGGTGTGAGAGTCGTTTATTGCCGCTTCGCCTTAATTCTCGCCCCTAAAGGAGGAGCCTTTGCGCCACTGCGACTGATTACTAAATTGGGCCTCAGTGGCAAAATCGCCTCTGGTGAACAGTGGTATTCTTGGATTCATCTCGCAGACTGTGTTGCAGCCTTACTATTTATCATTAAACAACCACAATTGGATGGTGTCGTTCATCTGAGTGCCCCTCATCCTGTTCGACAAGCTGACTTTGCCAAACAATTAGCAACAACACTTCACCGACCGTGCTTTTTTCCGTTACCACGCTTCATGCTACACACACTTTTAGGTGATTCAGCTGTTTTAATCACCGAGGGCCAATGTGTAATCCCCACTAAATTGACAGACGCTGGCTTCACTTTTAACTATCCCTTTTTAAAAGAGGCCTTAACAATGTTAGTTCAAACAAAGAGAGGCATCCGCTAATACACGGATACCTCTCTTACTGTTTATGTACTTTATTTTCGTTCTTTTTTCTTCTCCTGTAGGCTCGTCTTGAGCCAACCAACTACCGCTGGTAAAATCGAGATAAAAATAATCGCCAAGATGACTACGGAGAAGTTCTCACTCACAAAGGGGATATTGCCAAAAAAGAAACCAATAATTACAAAGAGGAATACCCACAAAACGGCACCAATGACATTGTACATTAAAAACTGACGATAACGCATCCGTGAAGCACCCGCAATAAAGGGTGCAAAGGTTCGAATAAATGGCATAAAACGTGCAAAGACAATCGTCTTGCCCCCGTGTTTATCAAAGAAGGCTGTTGCTACCGCAATTCGTTCTTCACTAATAACCTTACCTAACCAGCTGTTTTTCGGAATCGATGTCCCGATTAACTTACCGATTTCGTAGTTGACCGAATCACCAATAATACTAGCTGCTAAAAAGATGATCAACAACCATTTTAAATCAAACGAGCCCATTGCAGCTAATGCGCCACTAGCAAAAAGCAACGAATCTCCCGGTAAAAAGGGGAAAATAACTAAGCCGGTTTCAACGAAGACGATGGCGAACAAAATACCATACGACCAGCCACCGAACATTTGGATAATCTCTACTAAATGTGTATCGATATGGATTATGAAACTAATGATACTCTGTATAATTGTCATTCAATCGCTCTCTTTCCTACTTTTACTTACCCTTAAATAATAGCATACCCTCGAGGGATAAATAAAGTTATAAGCTAGGATTTAAGAACGATCGCTTACTTCAGAAGAGTCCTCGCTCACTGTTACATCATCATACTGAATATCTTGTGGCGCTAACAAGCGTCGTTTGCTTATTAATAACATTAGTTGAATCATCGTAAAGGCAATTGAACTACTTTTACGAAAGGCAATATAACGTGGGCGCCAGTCATAAACAAATTTATTTTTATAATTACGCAACCCTTGAAATCCGTAGAAGTCTTGACTGAAGCGATAAATAAACCCGGCAATTCGTTCACTGACAAACGCATAGCGACTTGCACCGACGTTTGAGAGCGGTGACATCCCGAGGTTGAATTCTTGATAACCATTCGCTTGCGACCATTGGTATAAATTGACGAACAAGAAATCCATAATACCTGATGGTGCCTCTTCTGAATGGCGCATCAAATCAATCGAAGATAATGTGGTTGTATGTGAAGGCATCATCGTCGCGAAAGCGACAATACGCCCATTTTCATTTTTAACGACTGCAACCGGCGCCGCTTCGATATAACTTGCATCAAAGAAACCAAGCGAAAAGCCTTTTTCTTTGCGGTTACCTAACCAATTATCAGATACCGCTTTTAACTCCGCCATCAATTCCGCCGTAAATGGCGGCTGGATCATTTCAAAGACAAATTCCTCACGTTCAACTTTATTGATAGCAGCCCGCAAGCCTTTTTTCTTTTTACCTGTTAAGGTGAAGTTTTCCACATCGACATAGCCTTGTTCGCCAATTTTCATGAAGTCAAATCCATGTTCATGCAACATCGCAATCATTGCCTCATCAATCTCATAAAAGACTGGACGGTAGCCAAACTGATTGGCCCGAACCATTAGTTCTTCTACTGCCGTCTGCGTGTAGCTGAGATCGCCAATCGGATTCCCCATAATGACCATCTTATCGGCATATGTACGGTAGATAAACATCAGTTTATCGTCACTTGACCAAAAGATATGTTTATCTCTTAAATGAACCAAATGCGAAATATCATTCCCACCATAGGTTGCAAAGTGCTTCTCGATTTTCGTTTTATTATAGGGTGAACCTAATGTTTCGGTTGTATAAGTCGTATACACATAAAGCAACGCCAAGATAAGACCAGCAATTAAAATTCCCATGATACCTAAAAACCAAATTTCTTGCGATTTAACAACCATCCAGTCGGGGACAACGTGAGGTTTTCGGAGTGATGGACGATTATAAATACCAATCCAGAGATAAACAAAAATGGCGACACTAAAAATAAAGGTATCAATTAACGCTCGACTCCACGTATAGACAAATTTAACACGATAAAACTCCTTGCGTGCTAATACTAAACAAAGTAATACTACTCCTAAAATAAGCGTTTGTTTAAGCGAAACACCTCGTAAGATAGTATTTAAAATCGCACAGGCAAGGACTATTACGGTCACTAGGTACATTTTTTTTGTTTTACGCTCAATCCCTCGTCCGAGACCAATTAAGATAAAGCCATATGTAACAGCCGTCAGCTGAGATAAAAAGATAAAACCAAAACTTTTTGCGTCATGGACCAGTTTAAAATGGTTTCCGACATTTGGCGCGGCAGCAGTTAAAATGAGCAATATACCTGCTAAATAAACGAAACAAACCAGTGTAATATGAGCGACTTTTCGGATTGCTAGCGCCGGAATGCCTTCTAAAAACAAATTCAACTTGCGCACGCCATGACTCATTAAAATAAAGACTGATAAGAAAAATGGAACAAAATAATACGCAATCCGGTAAAACAACACCCATGCAATCGCAAGTTCACTATTAATTCCGAGTGCACTCATTCCAAGCAACATCACTAAGTCAAACGATCCTAAAGCACCGGGAATCAATGAAACAATTCCGACTATCGATGCGATAATAAAGACCGGGAATAGTTTAATGACATTCACCGGTTCATTTAACAACCAGCCAATCACGACAAACGCACAGCCTGAGGCGAGCCATTCCATCGTTGAAGCAAACACGAGTACACCTTTCTTCTTCGGCGTCAAATCTGTAAAGAACGTGTACTTTTTACTGTTCGTCAAAAACCACAGAACAGGTAAATAAAGCGAGCACGCCACTAGCCATGGCCAGTACTTATGAACATGTTGTGTATAACTAGGAACCATGAAAAACAATAAGATGACAACAGCTAAGACTGATAGGCCAGATAATAAGAATAAGCCAATTTTAGATAAGGCATACAGTAAATCTTTCTTTTTAACCTCTTCATTACCGTAGTACAACATTCGTATTGAAGCGCCAACTACCCCACCCATACCACCAATATTGGCAAAGGTATTGGCAATAAACCCAGCTTGTACAATTTGCATTTTTGAATATTTACGCGGTAATAATGTAACAAGTACAAAATCATACAATAACATCGGGAGCAAGGCGATAACACCGACCAATAACACTAAACCGATTGTTTGCGGCGTTTGTTCGACCATATGTGCTTTCAACAGCGGATAATTGATGTTGCGCCCTTCAGACACTAACACAAAAGTTAAAACAGCCACAATCAAACCAATGAAAACAAATTTAACAGTCCGACTATTTGTTTTTAAAAACTGTAATATGCGTTTAAACAGTACTTTCATAGTATAAAACCCCTAACATGACATAATATCTCCATTCTAACTGTTTTGGTTATAAATTACTACCTCAACACTACTTACATTGTTGTCACGTTAGTCAAATGAGTCCAAAAAAAACAAGTCGCCTTTAGACGACTTGTTTCACATTGTAGACAAAATCCAAACAGACTTCATTTTCTTTCGCATTTTATTACAGTGCGTTTGTTTACGAGATGATAAGACTGAATAGTTATTTTCATGCAATTAAGCTTCGATAGTTCCTTCTAAACGGTAATTTTTTGTTCGTTTCAAATGTAAGACTCCGATTAAAAGGGCATTGAATGCAAGGATAAAGAGTGTCATAACAACGAGTGTTTGACCCACTACACCGTTTGATAAACCGTCTGTTAACGCCTGACGGTAACCATTGACTGCATATGTCATTGGCAAAGCTGTATGCAAGACTTGGAAGAAACCATTCGTTAATTGTAATGGGAAGGTTCCGGCACTTGCACCTAATTGTAAGACAAGTAAAATCATTGCCATGAAACGACCTGGGTTACCAAAGGTAATCGCTAAGAACGATACAATCGACATGTAGGCAAGTGATGTAAAGAGTGATACAAGCACAAATTGTCCCATATGTTCCACCTCTAAACCGAGCCCTAACACCATAATAACATCTAATAAGAGCGCTTGGACAATCGCATGCGCAATCATCACGCTGAATTTACTAAACCACCATGACAGTGCTGATTTCGGATAAGAGACAGGTACCTCAATCGGGAAAATAACATTAAAGGTTAATGAGCCTACAAATAAGGCTAAGGCCATTACATAAGGTGCTAAACCATGACCATAGTTAGGTACTTTACTTAATTCTGTTTTGTTTAAATCAGTTGGTTTTGCCACCATTTTTGCATTGGCTGTTTTCAAGTTCGTATCTGCTACTTTATTTGAGGCTTCACCTAAAGTGTCACCTAATTTAACAGTACCGCTTGCTACCTGAGTTAAACCATCTGTTAATTTATTAGAGCCTTCTGCTAATTTAGTTGAACCGTCATGCAGTTGGCTTGCACCATCATTTAATTGTCCGACACCACTAGCTAAAGCAGGTGTTTTAGCTGCCAATTGTTGTGTGCCGTCTGCTAGTTGAGACGCACCCGCTTGGAGTTGACCTGAATTAGCAGCAAGTTCAGCTGCACCATTATGTAAAGTAGTAACACCCTCACCTAAGGTTGCCACCCCATTTGTATAAGTTGTTAGGCCACTATTAAGCGTTTCTGAACCGGTTGAAGCACTGTTGAGTCCCGTTGCAAGTTGTGAAACACCTTCATTAGCTTGAGAGGATCCATTTGCTAATTTCGCACTTGCAGCTGCTGCTGTATTAATTGCATCTGTTAATGTTGGAGCGCTTGCTTGTACTTTTTTCGCTCCTGTGACTAACGCTTCACTACCTGTTTGAGCCTCATTAAGGCCCGCGATTAATTGTTCTGATCCTGGTGCAAGTTGGTCAATCCCGGTTTGAAGTTGAGCTACGCCAGTCTTCAGAGCAGTCACTTTTTCAGTTAAACCAGCATCACCAATCGCCTGTAAAGCTGTCGCCACATTTGTAAGACTTTCTTTAGCACTTGCTAATGCTGCGCCTTGTTGTTGTGCTTTGGATCCGACTGCTCCTTGTAAAGCCGTCATCAATTCGGTTTGTTGTGCGGGTGTTAATGCTTTGAAGGCGGCTGTCTGCTGCACCGCTTTCACTTCAGCTGAGTCAGCTGGCGCTTGTACGCTGCTAGCAATTGTTTGCATGCTTGTACCAACAGTGGTTAACTCTGACTCAATCGCTGCCGTATCAATCGCCGGTAAATCACCAGCCAAACCATCACTTAATTGACTGATACCGGCTTGTAATTGTTTCACACCACTTACTAAGTCTCCACCTTTATCACTCAGCGTCGTTAAACCGGCAGTTAAACTCGTTTGACCGTCTACGAGTTGATCGATGCCCGCTGTTAAGGCTGGTGCTTTTGTTGCTAACTCATTTAAACCAGTGCTTAATTGCTGATTCCCATCAGCAACAGCGCTCACACCTGTTTGTAGTGTTGAACTACCCGCTTGCAATTGACCTAATCCGTTTGCTAGGCTGTTGGCTCCCGTTGTTAATTGGGCTGAATTACTTGTGAGCTGATTCGCGCCACTTGCCAGCTGTGTCGAACCTTCAGCCAGTTGACCGACGCCATTTGTATAGGTTGATACACCTGTTGTTAATGCTGTTGCACCTGTATTCAATTGGTTTACACCTGTTTGTAAGGCTTCTACCCCCACAACCAATTGTTCGCTACCTGATTGAAACGTTAAGGTACTATCTGACATTTTTTTGAGGTTTTCGGCAATTGTTTCATTACCGGTTTTGACTGTGTTAGTCCCTTTGGTCAATTTACTAGAGGCGTCAGCTGCCTCACCAAAGCCATCACCCATTTTAGTGATTTGTGCAAATAAGGCTTGACTGTACTGTTCCGTTACTGTTTGTGAAATCGTTTGATTAATTGTTGTCGCCCCTTGAGTGGCGATTAAGTCCCCTGTCATAATTTTACCCGGGTTCGTAGCATAATTTAACTGCATTTTTTGCGGTTCATCATCTAATAGTGTCGCTGCATTTTTCGAGAAATCTGTTGGAATAGTGATAACCATGTAGTAGTCACCTGTTTTAAGTTGTTCATTCGCTTTGGTCTCATTTTTAACGAATTGCCAATCAAAGGTGTCATTTTCTTTCAGGTTATCAACCAATTGTTCTCCGACATTTAATTTTTCGCCGTCCATTTCAACCGCTTGATCGTGATTGATGACCGCGACTTTGAAATTTTCAGTCTTGCCATACGGATCCCAAATCGATCCTAAAAAAGTGCCTGCATACATTATCGGGATAAAAAGTAACACAATCACCGAAATTAATAAGGTACGATTACTTGCTAAAGTTTTCCATTGTTGTTTCCACATACACCTATTCCCCCATTTACTTACTACTTATATTTTGGTCCCTGTTGGTCCAATCGACTTGTGGTATGTCTGTGACACCTAATATATTAGTTAAAAACGGTCCAGCAATAATACCTTTTAAAAACCGTTCTATGCCCGCATCCATTTGTAAAAACACTTTTTCCAGTGCTTGCAAGCCATCTTCGGCATACATGCCACCACTAAATGCTTGTAACAGCATATCATCTTCATCACTGAATGTTTGCACTGGGCCGCATACCGCATAATAAATGTCATACAAGGTCATTTCATCAATTGATTTGGCAATCATATAACCACCGTTATTGCCTGAAACCGATTTAATTAAATCTGCCACAACTAATTTACGCATAATCTTCTTCAAATAAGCCTGTGACATTTGCAATCGCTCACTAATATCTTGTGATTTCAGCGACTTATCGGCCGTTTGCGTCGCAAGTAACACCATGATACAAATCGCTTGCTTCATACTCTTAGAAAACTTCATTTGTTCTCCACCTCACTATAGCGCTTTTCATTGTCCTTTAGGGTCTTTTGTTGTCCCTAATACAATATAGTACTTTCTCTCAAAAAAGGCAAGTCTTTTGGCAAAAAAAATTCTAATTTTCGTTAATATAGATAGAATGGTGGCAGTCTGAGCTCGCAGTGCTATAATAGATAGTGAGGTATTTAATGAGCGAACTGTTATTTACAACTAATCAATGATAAAGGAGTACAGCTATATGACAAAGTTAGAACTGACCGAATACTTGGAAGCGAATTTATCGGCACATACGATTTTCATCGAGAATGCCTTTGCCTACCAAGAGGCCAAAAACAAACGTCGTCCGAACAAGAAAAGATGGACGGAAGAAAAAATGATGCGAGCCACAAATAAAATGTGGCTCGACTTTGTTGGAAACGTGTTTGAAAAACTAAAACTCGAAGTCCGTAAAGACACGAGCGTATCTTCATGGGAAGATTTCATCGCTAAATACGAGATGTTAGATTCGCTTGATGAAGCCATCATCTCGATTGAATTCGAATAAAAAAAGTCGTACTAACCACTTACACTGTGGTCGGTACGACTTTTTTTGTCTTTTTTCACTATAAACTGAACGAACAAACCGCCTCTACATGAGCAGTTTGCGGAAACATATCCACTGGTTGCACCTCATTGAGGGTATAACCACCATCAACGAGCACGCGTGCATCACGTGCTAAGGTGGCTGGATTACATGAAACATACACAATTCGTTTTGGTTTCATCTTTAGAAGTGTATTTAATAATTTCTCATCGCAGCCTTTACGGGGCGGATCGACACAAATAACGTCGGCTGTAACACCTTGTTTATACCAGTTCGGAATGACAACTTCGGCAGGACCTGCTTCGAAGGTTGTATTCGTTAAGCCGTTCAACAAGGCATTTTCTTTCGCATCTTCAATTGCTTCTGGCACAATTTCAACACCGTAGACATGTTTGGCACCTTTCGCGAGGCATAATGAAATTGAACCGATACCACAGTATGCATCGATGACATTCTCAGAACCTGTTAAGCCTGCACTTTTAAGTGCTTCGGCATACAACACTTCTGTTTGCTCCGGATTGATTTGATAAAATGACCGTGGTGATATTTTAAATTTAACATCGTGAATCGTATCCTCGATAGTATCTTGTCCATAGAGATGGATTGTTTGGTCTCCGAAGATGACATTTGTCTTCAGTTTATTCACATTTTGATAGACACTGACAATCTCAGGGACAGCAGCCACAATTTCTTCAACAATTAAACGACGACGTGGCATATCGGGTGTCCGTGTAATTAAAACGACCATCAATTCATTCGTACTGCGACCATAACGTAACATCACATGACGTAAGGTACCTTTGTTTGTACGCTCATTGTAAGGAAACACCTCATGCTTCGCTAAGATTGTATTAATAGCTTGCATCGCTGCATCGTTATGCGTGTTTTGAATCAAACATGTCTCAGTGGCAATTAGGTCATGACTACGTTCACGATAAAAGCCAAGACGATTCATACCGTTGACTTCGCCATAAGGGAGCTGTGACTTATTGCGGTAAGCCCAAGGATTGTCCATCCCTTTCGTTGGTAAAACAGTGACATCTGCAAAATGTCCTAATCGTTGAAAAACATCAATAACATGTTGTTGTTTGAATTCCTGCTGTCCTTTATATGAGAGATGCTGTAATTGACAACCGCCACATTGCGCATAAACGGCGCACGGTGGCGTAACACGCTCTGGAGACGGTGTAATGATTGCTTGTAAACGTCCAAAACCATAGTTCTTCAACGTTTTAGTGATTTTCACTTTAATTGTTTCTCCGGGCAAGGCACTTTTCACAAAAATCGGATAGCCGTTAACTTTACAAACGCCGACACCTTCGTGTGATAAGCTTTCAACGATTAAATCAATTTCTTCGTTTTTATGCACTGGTAGTGCTTGATACATGATACATTCTCTCCTTCATCCAACGGCTAACTCACAGAAGGCGACTGAGTCAGTTTGACCCAATCGCCCGCGTTGGTGCTATTTGGTTGTGCCTCGTTTTTGAATCGTATAAGGTAATGTCACATGCGGTGATGTGAGCTCTTCTTTATTGAGTAATTTCGTTAAAAGTCGCATTGCAACTGCACCGATATCATACAATGGTTGTACGACTGTTGTCAATTGTGGCCGTGCCATTAACGTGATTTTCGTATTGTTCGAAGTAATAACTTCTAACTCGTTCGGTACACTCACACCCGCGTCTTGTGCCGCGTTTAAAGCACCGATAGCAATTTCATCATCTGAAGCAAAAATCGCCTCAACTTTCGTTTGTTTATCCGCCAATTGTGCCCATCCTAATGTACCTTGGTTGTAATTGTTGCCGCTCAATTCCACAACAAGATCAGGGTTGACTGTTAGTTTTGCCTCAGTCAATGCCATCACATAGCCATCGTATTTAGCACGCGTATTCGTGTTTTCATGACCATCACTTAAAAAGGCAATGTGTTGATGCCCTTTAGCCAACAACTCAGATACAACGGCGTAAGTTGATTGCTTATAATCAATATTAACACTTGGAATCGTATCCGTTGTGTCCAATACCCCCGCTAATACGATTGGTGTGTGTGAACGCGTTAATTCTTCTTGCACCTTATCCGAAATTTTATTACCCATGTAAACAATACCATCGACTTGCTTACCGAGTAATGTGTTTAACACAACTAATTCTTTTTCAGCATTATTATCTGAATTACTCAAAATAATATTATATTTATACATCGTTGCAATATCTTCAATTCCACGGGCAAGTTCCGCAAAAAACACGTTTGAAATATCTGGAATGATGACACCGACAGTCGTTGTTTTTTTACTTGCTAACCCTCGTGCAACCGCATTTGGGCGGTAGCCTAAACGTTCGATAACATCAAGCACTTTCTTTCTTGTTACTGGTTTAACATTGGGATTGCCATTAACGACACGGGAAACCGTTGCCATTGAGACACTTGCTTCGCGGGCCACATCATAAATTGTAATTGTCATGTAAATTCTCCTTCAGTTGTTTTTATATTTTTTCATCCATGTAGTTTATATTCACTTAAACCTTGAAATGTAAACGTAACCAATATACATTTATAATACTACTAAATGCTATGTTTTGCAAACTTTTTCATAACCTATGATTTATTCTTTGAAAATTAATGAAAACAAAAAAACTATCTAGTGTAAACTAGACAGTTCCCTCAAATATATCCGTTTGTTACAGAACTAATTATTTTTGCGAAAAGGATTCTAATTCAGACCAGAAAGCATCGAATTCTTCGAAGTTCATTTGTTGGGCTGAGTCGGATAAAGCGACAGCTGGATCTGGATGAACTTCTGCCATCACACCATCTGCACCAACAGCTAAAGCTGCTTTCGCACACGGTAACATAATGTCTTTCCGTCCGGTAGAATGTGTTACATCAACCATTACTGGTAAATGTGTCTCTTGTTTTAAAATCGGTACTGCTGATAAATCAAGCGTATTACGTGTCGCTTTTTCATACGTACGAATACCACGTTCACATAAGATAACATTTGGATTACCTTGTGCAAGTATGTATTCTGCTGCATGAATAAATTCATCAATTGTTGCCGCTAAACCACGTTTTAATAAAACTGGCTTATTCGTTTTACCAACGGCTTTTAACAATTCAAAGTTTTGCATATTACGGGCACCGATTTGAATCACATCGATGTTTTCACAGGCGATTTCAACATCTACTGGTGAAACAATTTCACTGATGACACCTAAGCCGGATTGCTTACGGACAGTGTCTAAAATTTCAAGTCCTTCAACACCTAAGCCTTGGAAATCATAGGGTGATGTACGAGGTTTAAAGGCGCCACCACGCATTAATTGCAACCCTTTACTTTTGATTTTAGTGGCTACTGCTGCCGTCTGTTCTAATGATTCTACCGCACATGGGCCAAAGACAAAGGCAGGTTTGCCATTACCGATCTCAACATCGTTAATTTGGACAATTGTATTTTCTGGTTGGCGCTTACGTGAAACCAATAATTCTTTTTGTTTGCTCTGCTCTTGTTTTTCTAAGCCAACTTTAAAAATTTCTTTGAAGGTATGCTCTAGTTCTTGGTTCGTTAACGGGCCCTCGTTAACTGCTATTAATTTATTTAACATATCTCGTTCACGAATAGGATCGTAGCGATGAACACCTTGTTTACTTTTGACGTTGCCAATTTCAGCAATATACGATTGACGTTTATTGACGGCATCTAAAATTTCTTTGTTTACGATATCAATTTTGGCACGTAGTTCTTCTAATGTTTGGTTGCTCATAATTTAATCCCTCTCATCTCAAATATGTTTTACACTTTTAAGCGTTAAAGCGTGTATGTGTTTTTATAATACCATAATACACAACCTCTGACAACGTTATGTAGTGAATTTCTTCTATTTTATCATAGATCGCAGTTGAATTGTGTAAAAATTCTCACTATTGTTTCTTTCTAAATAAAAAAGGTTAATGACAGTTCGTGTCATTAACCTTAGATTCACCTGTCGTACAGTCCTTATGTAACTCGTTAACTATTTTGTAGCTTCATCCGCAATCTTTTCGACTGCTTTTTTTGCTGTTTTGTTTACTTTTTTTGCTTCTGTAGCGGTTACTTCAGCCACATCGGTTACTTTTGTTGTTGCCTCAGTTGCTTTGTCAGCCAACGCTGTTTTTACTTCATGTGATAAGACTGCGATATCTTCTGTTTTTTCAGCTGCCGTATCGACTGCTGATGACTTGATTTTAACACCGTATTTTTTAGCAGCATCGGTTACTTCAACTGCCTTCGTTTTAACTGTATCTGTTAAACGGGCTGTCTGGTCTTTAATTACACCCGTTTGAACTTTGGCATAATCTGTGAATTCTGCACCTTTTTCTAAAGCTACCTCTTTATAATCGACTGCTTTTTCTTTAATGGTACCAACTTGATCATTAATATCAGAACGTAATTCACGACCGGATTTTGGCGCTAACAAGAGAGCTGCGACGGCACCAACTGCGACACCAATTAAACTACCTAATACAAAATCCTGCGTTGAAAGACCTTTTTTTTCTGTCATTTTGAAATCCTCCTCGTTAGTTTTCGTTTTGTTGTGCTTTTTTATGTTCTTTTCGTTTTTTCAACAATTCTCGTACCATTACAAAGGCATTACTGTATGAAACCGTGTTACTAACTTTTTCTTCCGTCATTTTAACGCTATTGGAAACAGTTGATGACATGTTTCTGACAGATGAGTTTAAATCTTGGACTGACACACCAATATCACCGAGCGCATCAAAAACAGGATCAATTTTAGCCACCTTACCATTAACATCTTCAACCAAAGTGTTTACCTTGTTTAAAATGAGTTCCGTTTCAGTTGTAATCCCTGTTACTTGTGTATCTAACGTTCCCATTGTTTTGGTTACTGCATCCATTGTTTTTGCCATCGCGTTTAAGGTTTTCGCTAAAAAGATGGCGCCAATCAATAATGCTACTGCTGCAACCATTGCAGCCCAATATAAAATCGCAATCATGTGTACACCTTCCTTTTATGCTTATTTTCAAGATGAAACAAATGCTACTATTACTATTAATATGAAGTTTTAACCTCATTCAACAAAATAGCAGTACGTTCATACATTTATTTTAACAATAAAACAAAAAAATTCCTACTTATTTAACCGAAAACCGCTAAACTTGTTCTTTTCAAGCTTAATTTTGCTTGATTGCCATCTAGGATTGAGTAATCGCGCTGATTGCGTTAAAATGAGAGTGCATCATAATCTAAGGGGGAATTATAACATGAGAGACTCACGACTAGACACATTGGCTCATAATTTGATTAATTATTCAATTAATTTACAAGCAGGCGAAAAAGTATTAATTGAAAATTTCGGCATCCAACGCGAGTTTGTAAAAGCGTTAGTAAAAGAAGCGTATGCCGTAGGTGGACAACCATTTGTATCCTTAAAAGATAATCAAATTGAACGCGAGCTCTTGCTCGGTGCGTCATTACCACAATTTAAATTACAGGCCGACTTTGAAACAAAGGTCATGAAAGAAATGGATGCCTACATCGGCTTACGTGCATTCGATAACATCAATGCAAAAGCAGACGTACCAGCAGAGAAAAACACAATTCACAGTCAAACGGTTGGAAGTATGCACAGCAACGTACGTGTAAAAGAAACGAAATGGGTAGTATTACGTTATCCAAACCAAGCGATGGCACAGTTAGCTGGCAGTAGCTTAGAATCGTTTGAGGACTTCTACTTTAACGTCTGTAACTTGGATTACAGCAAGATGGATGAAGCGATGAAACCATTACAACAGTTGATGGATAAAACGGATCGTGTGCGGATCGTCGGCCCTGGTACTGACCTTAGCTTCTCGATTAAAGCTATTCCTTCGATTCGCTGTTCGGGTCAAAACAATATTCCTGACGGTGAGGTTTATACGGCTCCTGTACGCGACTCTGTCAACGGTGTGCTCACTCACAATACGCCATCACCTTATAACGGAACGACCTTTGAAAACGTCTCACTCACATTTAAGGATGGTAAAATTATTGACGCAACTTGTTCAAACGAACCCGCTAAATTAAATGCTATCTTAGATACAGATGAAGGCGCCCGTTACATCGGTGAATTTGCAATTGGCGTTAACCCTTACATTGCTGAGCCAATGCAAGATATTTTATTCGATGAAAAAATCCGCGGCAGTTTCCACTTTACACCAGGTCAATGTTACGATGAAGCATACAACGGTAACCAATCGGGCATTCACTGGGATATGGTAAATATTCAACGTGCTGATTACGGTGGTGGTCAAATCTACTTTGATGATGTCCTTATTCGTAACGATGGTTTATTCGTTCTTCCTGAGTTAGAAGCCTTAAACCCTGAAAATTTACAATAGATTGATATAAACCTCAAAAAAGACAGCGACTATTTGGTCGCTGTCTTTTTTATTCCTTTTTCTGAAGTTTTCCTTGGACGACATAACGGCCTTTTTCGTAATCAAAGCCGGTGTCACACGTTGATAAAGTAATGATATGATCCTCATCAGTTACTTTCACGTTTGTCTCGTAGAGCGAGCGTTTTTTTACGTCTTGTAAATATTGAGCAAAGGCTGCTGGTTTTGTAAAGTCAGTATCGATGTAATAAAAATCGGTGGTCGTTTCATAAACTGTAAACACTTCAACGCGATAGCTTGCCTCAGGAGTATCATAGTCAAAGGTTGGATGCTGTTTAAAAAAAGCCGCATCGGTATATTTTTGTAAATCGGCAAACATCGAACCATCTTTCATATTATGCCCATAAAGAATGGTATGTTTCGGTGTCACCTCTGTGTTGCGATAATCTTTAAAAATGCTCCCAGCTCTCGCCTGTTCACCTTGATAATTGGTTTTTAAGTACGTGTCGTTATCAGCTGCTTGTAAGACGGGATAATTAATCGCAGTACCCGCAATTGTCAGCCATGCGGTTATATCCGGATTAATTTTATGCAACTCAGCAAAGGCACTCGTATTCCCTAGCTCACTCGGTTGATTGGCTTCTTGATAGACTGACTGTACCTCATCCAATACTTTTAAATTATGTTTATTTTCAAGGTAAATACTAATAAATTGATAGCTTGCAAACACTAATACAACAATCAATACACCATTGATTATTTTCCGTTTCATCGCGTCACTCCTCTAACGAATGATTTGTTGGCGCCACATTAAGGCGATTAAAAAGGGACCGCCAATGACCATCATCATAATTCCGGCCGCAATTTCAACATTAGGCACAAGACTACGTCCTAACGTATCTGCGACCAGTAATAAGAAAGCTCCTAATATCATTACAAATGGCAGTAGTTTTCGATGGTCGTTTGTTTTCAATAAAGAGCGGGCAATATGCGGTACAAGTAGTCCGATAAAGGCAATCACACCAACAATGGCAGTCGCGCTCGCCGCTAATAAAACAGCAACCGTTGCAATCAGCAATCGTTTTCGTTTCAATGAGACGCCTAACCCAATCAACACCTCATCTTTTAACGCCAGTAAATTGCATGAACGTGTTAAAAACAGGGCTGCGATTAATCCTAGTCCACCATATAATACGAGGGATTCGACATCTGACCACTTTTTCATACCAAAACTGACGGTGGCTTGCGAAGTCAGTTGCGGATTGAGTCCTTGGACAAAATCGCCTAAGCCTGTGAACACAGCATTGATTGCAACACCAATAATAATTAAAGACAGCGGATTTAATTTCGCACGTGCACTAAAAAGAAAGACGAGGAAACAAGCTAAGGCGCCACCCACAAAACTCACCATTGTTGTCCAATAAAACAGCTGTGGTACCAACACAACGACACAGACTTGCATCAAGTGCGCACCAGCTGAAATACCAATCACGCCCGCGTCTGCTAACGGGTTACGCATAATTGCTTGTAACAATAAGCCACATACCGATAGGGCTGCGCCCGCAACCAATGCCAAAATAATTCGGGGGAGGCGGAGGTCTTTTACAATCGCAACCTTTTCATTGCTTGCCTTAAAAAAATCGGTCACTAATTCAGCGAGCGATACCTTTATACTTCCTGTCATTAACGCCCAAATGAGCACCGCTAGTATCGCGATTGTCAATAGTGTATACATCAAAATCGTTCTATTTTTCATATAAGTAGGCCACCGTTTGATCGAGTGCTTCAGGCATATTAAGGGCACCTGTCATTCCAAATAACGTTTCGTCAAGGTCATACACTCGCTTAGTTTTAACGGCATTAAAGTGTTGCCAAATATCATTCGTTTTGAATTCCTCATCAAACATCTCAATCACTTCTTTTGGCATGCCGTGCGAAGCGCGTAAAATGATATCGGGATTACTCTGTTGTAAAAATTCAGTATTCGACGCTAAATACTCTTGTTTTTGATCTTGAATGACGTTTTCGCCACCAGCTAATTTGACGAGGTCGCCGATGTACGAATGTTCTGTTGCAACTAAATAGCTGCCAGGAATACCCATTAAAATCAAAACCTTAGGTTTCTTTTTATCCGCAACGGCCTTTGCAACGGCAGCTGTTTTATCCGTTAATGTTTTATTTAAGGCTGTTGCTTCTCGCTCACGATCTAGTGTTTGGCCGAGTTTTTTGATTTCAGCTTGCATTGCTGCCACTGTTCTGAAATCAAGGAAATCAACTGTTACACCGGCTTGTTTAAAGCCATCACTCAGATCGCCGGCTAAGGTTTTAGTTCCCAGTACCAAATCGGGTTTCAATGAACGGATAATTTCTAAATCCGGACTCATCGGTGAGCCTGTTTTAGTCACCTCTTGATAACGCGACGGCAACTTTTTGTCAGATGTCGGAATTCCGACGAGCTCATAATTTAGTTTGGCCATGATTTCTGTTGCTGCAACAGTTGTTGACACCACACGTTTACTGTCTGATACCATTTTGGCTGTACTCGTTTCTTCTTTTGCGCACCCACTTACTAACACTAACATTAATAGAACAATACCTAGTTGTTTTATTTTTTTCATAAGTCACCTCTTATTTAATAAAGCCTTAGCAGATATTAATTGCTAAGGCTTTGTTACTTTATTCTTTTATACGTTTTGCTAAACGTATACGTCGCATAAAATAGCCACCAATTAGCAAGATAATCATACCATAGATAATCAGGCTTGTTGTATCTGCTGTTTTGGCATTTTTTTCGGTTGTTGTGGTTGCATTTTGATTTGTAACGCCGTTAAAGGCCGGTTTCAATAAGTGATCACCTGCATTATTATTAGGCACCGTTGTACTTGTGTTTAATGTGCTTGCTTCGTCTGCTACAGCAGGGGCAACAAGACTAGTCATAGTTACAGAGTTTGTAGCTGTTTTTGCAGGCGTCGTCGTAATGACTTTACCTGTCATATCAACAATCGAATCCGCATCTAATGCCACAATTACATCGTACGTATGATCGTAACTAAAGCCGGTAATATCATCAATAAGTACATGTGTACGTGCAGGTGTTTTAGCTGCACCATTAACTACTGGGTATTTAACGATACGAGTGTCAGCTTCTTTATTAATTGAAACCACTTCTGCCGCAACATATTGACCATTTTGATTTGTTTCAAACGTTTTAATCCAGTGACTATTTGTTAATGTCAAATACAAGTATGGTTGGTTGTTCTCAACCTTTATTGTGGCTGGTTTTTCTGTGTAATCATCCATTTTAGACAATTCGTTTGAATTTGCTTGTAATACTTTAAAATCAATCGTGTACTTAAGATTGTTTTGTAGATTAAATGGATCAACGTAGGTAGTTGGTGTTGTTTCCTCATCCTCGTTATCCGATGGTAAAGGTGATGTTGGTCCTGATGGTGATGGTAATACTGGCTCAATCGGTTTTGTTGGATCAATTGGTTCCGTTGGGGCTGTTAACGTAACATCTGTTAACGTGTTACTCTCTAGCTGAATGGTAACATCATAAAACCCATCATACCCATCTTCACCAAACACTGCTGGTAAATCATCAATTACAACATGTGTTTGTGCTTTTGTTTTAGCGGTTGCATTTGCAATTGGATACTTAACGACACGGGTGTCGTTCGCTAAATTACTCGACACAACTTTTGCCTCGACAAATTTACCCGCTTGCTCAGTTGCAAACGATGTAATCCAATGGCTATTTTTGAGTGTTAAATAGGCATAGGCTTGTCCCTCTTCAACTTTGATTGTTGCTGGTTTTTCAGTGTATTCATCCATCATTGAGAGTTCATCACTGGTTGCTTTCATCACTTTGAAATTAATGGTGTATTGATGATTGTTAACTAATTGTAAAGGATCTGTTGGTTCTGTTGGTTCTGTTGGTTCTGTTGGTTCTGTTGGTTCTGTTGGTTCTGTTGGTTCTGTTGGTTCTGTTGGTATGCCCGGGTCAACAATCGTTCCAGCTTGAGGAAACAGACTATCAGCTACTTTAATTGCTTTTGTTGTATCAAATAATAAGCGGAAATCGGCAGCCCCAACATATAGACTACGCGTTTTCATCTCGATTTGATAACCAACATGAGCAAGTAATTCTGCAGTTTCATCTGTTAGCGGGAACTTAACTGTGCGCGTATTTGCTGCATCATCCGTAGCAAGAACGGTCACGTCTGTTAGCGCATCACCGACTGTTGTTTGAAAAGCAGTAACTGTCTTCGAGTCATTAATCGTCATGGCCACATATTTTTTTCCATCTTTAATTTGAAGGTAGACAGGATTATTAAAGTATTTTTGCATCGTACTCGCTTTATCTTCGGTTGCGTGTTTTGCTTCAAATGGTAACGTATAGGTACCATCAGCTAAAGCAACTTTTGGAGCTACCGGGAATTCACTATCGGCAACCTTCGTCGCTGTTTCTGTCTCAAATAACAAATAGAAGTCGGCCTTCCCGTTATAGATATTACCATTCCCCATATCTGCGGCATACGTAACATGTGCTAGTAACTCGGCTGTTTCATCCGTGATTTCAAATCGGACGGTGCGAGTGTTTTTCTCTGTATCCTCTGATAAGACGGTCACGTCCGTTAACGCATCACCGACTGTTGTTTGAAAGGATGTGACGGTTTTTGAGTCATTGATTGTCATTGCGACATATTTTTTACCCTCTTTAATTTGAAGGTAGACAGGGTTATTGAAATATTTTTGCATGCTACTCGCTTTATCTTCGGTTGCATGTTTTGCTTCAAAGTTTAGACGATACGTACCGTCCTCCAAGGCTGGCTTCGCGGCTTGTGGATAACTGCTATCAGCAACTTTCACTGCATAGTTCGTATCAAAGAGTAATTTAAAATCAGCTGTTCCATTATAAATACTACCATTGCCCATATCTGCAGCATAGTTAACGTGTGCTAATAATGTGGCTGTTTCATCTGTGATTTCAAATTGAACGGTACGGGTGTTATTATCTGTGTCCTCTGATAGGACTGTTACGTCTGTTAACCCATCACCGACTGTTGTTTGAAAGGCAGTGACGGTTTTTGAGTCGTTAATTGTCATTGCGACGTATTTTTTGCCGTCTTTAATTTGAAGATAGACAGGATTATTAAAGTATTTTTGCATGCTACTCGCTTGCTCTTTAGTGGCATGGCGTGCATCGAACGGTAACGTATAGGTGCCGTCAGCTAGGGCCGTTTTTGTGACTGTTGGATAATCCGTCGCGTCTGCTGATTTGGCGGCGGTAGTATCAAATAACAAACGGAAATCAGCCTTACCATTGTATATATTTCCGTTACCGATAACTGCGGCATACGTAACGTGTGCAAGTAATTCGGCCGTTTCATCTGTGATTTCAAATTGAACGGTACGGGTGTTGTTCTCAGTGTCCTCTGATAAAACGGTCACATCTGTTAGTGACCCATCAACTGTTGTTTGGAATGATGTGACTGTCTTCGAATCATTTATCGTCATGACGACAAATTTACGACCATTTTTTATTTGAATCAAAGCGGGGTTATTGAAATACTTTTGCATCGTACTCGCTTGATCTTTTGTTGCATGTTTCGCTTCGAACGGTAGGTTATAGGTTCCTTCATCTAACGTTGGAGGCGTTGGTGTTATAACTGTTGGCGCTTCTTCACTTGTTGCGGGTGTTGTACTGCTTGAAGGTGTGCTCGTTTGCGTGTCACTTTCTGAACTCTGTGATAAAACCGGATTTTCAACATTGATGTTTTGTTCGGTTGATGTACTACTTTGTGGCTCACTTGAAACAGTTGTTGGCGCTTCAATCGAGCTGTTTGCATCCGGTGATGTCGGTGCTTCTGTCACTATTTGAAGTGTCGACACATCCATTTTCATATCTGCTTGATACCAGCTGTCGTACTTAATCTCTGCAACATTGATATGCATGTACGAATAAATAATCGCATTGACATCATCAAATTTAATCTTTACGACTTTCGTGTTGTTGGCTTCGTCTGTTGAGACATCAGTAACATTTTGATAAATATCTGTATAATTAGACTCTGGTGATGGGACTTGTGGTGCGGTTGAGGCTAAATTCGTTGCGAGTGTTTGCCAATACGTTTGGTTGTTTAACGTTATGTATAAGTATGGTTGGTTGTTCTCAACCTTAATAGTAGCCTGTTGTTTTATGTATCGATTTGCTGCTGACGTTTCTTTGGTTGTTGCACCGGTTCCTGGTTTTAATAAGGAAACGTCGACCCTGTATTCAGCACCATCTTGTAAGTCCGTCGACGTCGCTGCAGTCGCTGTATAGGCTGGCAAAAAGCTAATGACAACAGTTGCGATAATTACCAATATCCCTAATTTTTTAATTAACGTTTTCATTGTCTCCCCCTATTTAACTGTTCTTTTTTTGCGGCTAATAATTAAACCTACCGCAGCTACTAGTGCTAGGCCACCATATAAGGCTAAACTATTCGTATCGCCTGATTTTGGATTCGCGACTTTCGCAGCACTTGTTTGTCCTGTAGCGCTCGTATTTGTGTCTGTTTTTGAAACGGCTGCGTCACTACTATCGTCTGTTTTAGTCGTTTTGCTCGTCGCAGCAGTGGCTTCATCAGTTGTTGATAAATCTAAACTTAAATTGATTTTATAATTATGGTGATAGTTTAAGCTCTCGTTATCAATATCAACTTTAATCGTTGCTGGTAACGATTGTTTTGCTTCGCCGATATTAAATCGAACTTTGCGGGTATCCGCACTTTTGCTCGAGCTCAAGACTTGCCCTTGACTGCCAGCGACTGTTAAGCCTGTAATCCAGGTACTATGATTCACTTGCAAATCCAACGTTGCTTTACCATCAGTCACAGTTAAGGCTGCTGGTTTATCAAAGTAGTCATTTGCCATTGAAGCTGAACTTGCCTCACTGTCTAAGACAGTATAATTAACCTTGTAATTCCCGTCCGCTATCGCTGCTTTGCTTGGTGTTGCCAAAAAAATGTTGCACACAGCCATTGTAATAATCGCTGCGATTAAGATACTTATTTTCTTCATCTTTATATCCCCCTTATAAGTAACAGTAAGCCTTCGAGTTACTGATAGTTTCAATTACACTTCTCAATTGTAATTGATAACGATTATCATTGTCAATCGCTTTTTTTATCCCTTTTATTAACAGATAAAAAGCCTCACTCAATTTGAGTGAGGGCTTTTTATCTGTGCTTATTGTTGCGCAGTTAACGTTAATTCGTAAGCTTTTTGGAATTTTTGAATGTCACCCGCACCCATGAAGAGTAATACGCCCGTTTTGTATGCTTTTAAAACTTCTGTATGTTGCTCTTGGATGATGTGGCTACCTTCAATTAAATCTCCGAGGTCTTGAATCGTTAAATCACCAGTTTGCTCACGGGCTGATCCAAAAATATCACATAAATAGGTCGCATCTGCTTTGCTCAATGATTCAGCAAAATTTTGCAAGAAAGCATTTGTTCGGCTAAATGTATGAGGTTGGAAAATCGCAATCACCTGACGATCAGGATACTTTTGACGAGCCGCGTTAATCGTTGCTTCAATTTCAGCAGGATGATGAGCATAATCATCAAATAAAATTTGATCACCGATCACTTTTTCACTGAAGCGACGTTTCACGCCTGCATACGTCCGCATCCGCGCTTGTACCGCTTCAATTGGCAAGCCTTGTAATTGTGTAAAAGCAATGACAGCTAAGGCATTACGAACATTGTGCTCACCAAAAGTTGGTACATTGAACGAGCCGTATAACTTGCCATCAATCATCACATCAAAGGTACAGCCTGCTGTATGACGGTTAATATTTGTAGCGCGGTAGTTGTTTTCTTCCCCTAAACCGAAATAAACAACCGGTGTTGTTAATTTTAATGAACGTACTTTTTCATCATCACCGTTAGCAATAACAATTTCTTTCGTTTGATAAACAAGCGATTGAAAGGCATCAACAACATCATCTTCGGTCTTGAAATAATCAGGATGATCCCAATCAATGTTATTAATAATCGTAAAATGAGGTTTATAGGCTAAGAAATGTCGTTGGTATTCACAGGCTTCTAAGGCAAAGTAATTAGCTGCTTTAACACCACGGCCAGTTCCATCACCAATTAAATATGAGACTGACGTAATCCCTTCTAACACATGCGATAATAAACCGGTTGTTGATGTCTTACCATGTGAGCCTGTCACTGCAATACTTGCATAGCCTTCAATTAACTTCCCTAAAAAGTCATTGTATTGATAAAGTGTCGCACCTAATTGTTTGGCTGCCACGACTTCTTCATGTGTGTCGGGAAAGGCTGCACCTTGAATCACAACCATGTCGGCTGTAATGTTTTCTTTAGCGAACGGTAACAACTTAATGTTGGCACGTTCAAGTGCACGTTGGGTGAAAAATTCTTTGTCAATATCTGAGCCTTGAACGGTCTTGCCTTCATCGTGTAGAATTTGTGCTAATGCACTCATCCCTGTTCCTTTTATACCGATAAAATGATATGTACTCATTTAAAAATCCTCCATCATAGTGATTTAGTTGCGCTTCCGTTATTTTTTCTTACTTAACAGTTCACCAAAAAATTGCAAACGGTTATTAAGTTCGGTCTGTGCTTGTCCACCTTTACGTTGTTTTGAACGAATTTGGCGTGTCATTTCAACTGCTGCGACACGAGCAATCTGTTGAATTTCCTCGTTTGAAAACTGTTCACCTTTAGGCTTAATTGATTGCGGTAATTTAACGCGGCCATCTTTTGTAATTGTTAATACATCCGGTGCTGTTGACGTCTCCGTCAAAGCTGGTTGCTCTTCAATTGGTAAAACAGCTTCACTAACAATCGCTTCAACCTCAGCTGTTTTTTCAACAGGTGGTTCGACTGGTACTGGTTGCTGTTGTGCCTCTACTTGCTCAACAGGTGGCACCATTTTTTCACCCGTTTCTTCCGCTGTTATCGCCTGAGACATTGGTTTACTCTCATTAGTTAATGGCTTCGACGGATAAAATTGTTGCATGTTACGTTTTTGAAAACCGAACACAGGCGACGGAATCTCACGTGCTTTAAAATGTGATTCACGTGATGATGGCTGCCACTTTGACTCAGTTTCAGCAGTTTGACTAACTGTTTCGTTTGTTGGTTTAGCTACTGGTGGTTTTACGCGCTCTCCCTCGGACTGATCCGACGGTGTCGAGGCCGATAAACGGTTATTTTTATGCGCGGAGTCCATCGTTACAATCCGGACTCTACCTTCATTGTAATCACGTGTTGTCTTGTTGCGGGTCGATGAGCGTTGCTCCACAGCTTTATCAGCGCTTGGTCTCTGCTCAGTTTGTCCTTTTTCTTCATCGTTACTCATCATTTTTTTAAACCAGCCTGCCATGTCTCTCACGCCCATTTCTATTGGTCTATTAGCTACTCATTTAAGTGTAGCAAACTAGCTGCTGTTATGCTATTACAAACCATGCAGCCAATCAGTTATCGTTCGTTAAAAATTAACGACGTATTCTTCACCTGCTGTTAGTTCACCATCAAGCACTAAGATTCCTTTTTCTTGTGGCGCATCAGGAATCGCTAATTCACGTGCAGCACACAACATACCGTTACTTGTTTCGCCACGTAAAGCAGACGGTTCAATAATTAAACCGCTTGGCATCACAGCTCCCACTTTAGCAACGACCACAAATTGGCCTTGTTCCACATTGGGTGCGCCACAAACGATTTGTTCAACATGTGTGCCCAAATCAACTTGGCAGACACTTAAATGATCAGAGTTACTATGGACTGTCTTTTCTTGCACGTAACCAACCACGAATTTAGGTGTTGTATCGACCGCTTCAAGTGGTGCAAAGCCTACAGTTGCTAATTGTTGATTGACAAATGCTACCGTTTCAGTAGAAACCGTCATTTTTGTAGTAGTGTTTAAGTCTGTTTCTTTCACGTTAAATATATTATAGCCAATGACTTCATCCGTCTCAGCATTTTTAATTTCAGTGACATTACCGTTTGATTTAATGTTAACCTGCTCGGCTTTCTTACCATTCAATTGAACGATTAAGACATCGCCAATCCCTTTTTCATTATAAAACATATTTAGTATCATTTTGATAACCCCTTTTGTTTGTTTTTTGCCAGAATAAACACGGGTGTTAAGTGTCCGGCGGTATATTCAAAGGCAAGCGTTGTAATTGGTACAGGTCCAGACGCATAAAAATCAAGCGTTAAGTGACCAATAACATCGTAACCAGCATCATTCACTACGTCTACTAATAATAACACATCCTGATGCGGTACTGCCACAACGATCTGACCTTTTGCTTCTTTTTCCATCTTTTTCATAAAGTCATGATTTAATAAGCGGCTGGCATCGTAGCCATCGTTCGTACGGACGAAGTAAAAGGTATTGTCTGCTACGGTATCAATTTTCAACGGAATTGTCTTTTTGTTGAGGTTGCGCTCTGCCAGTTGTTTAATTTGGGCTTCAGATAGGATAGCTGTATCTTTCATTGTCAACAGACGATACGTATTACCTAAATCGAGCACATAGTAAATACGGGTTTCAGCTGTATGATCCGTTGTGATGAACTGTTCACCTGTTTTTGTTTCACGTGGAAAAGAACTTGAACGAATAACAGGAAACAACTCAGCTTGATGTTGATGTACTTGCTTCGTTGTTTGGGCTGCCTTAAAACTGTTGGTAACATAATACACTTGCTTGGCAATAGCCGTTTCACCTTTTTGTTCCACTTGTTTAACTAATTCACCTAATTGAATTGTGACTGCGTTGGTGCTGCGAGTGTCACTAATTTTCAATGTACCTGTATCACGCTTAAAGTCAAAACGATACGGTTCAGCTGCCAAGGCAGTCTCTAATTTGCTTTTAACAGTTACAATTGTTTCTTTCATTTGCTTTGCCCCTTCAGCCGTGATGCATTAATAAAGGCAGTAATTTCAGCCTCGGTTTTACGCTCTTTGCTCACAAACCGATCACGTTCAATCCCGTTTTCAAATGTCACAAAACTTGGTATCCCAAAAATGGCTAATTCTTGACATAAATCAAGCAGTTGATCGCGATCGATATGAATAAAGTTAAAATCAGGATGAGCGGCCTCAATGGCTGGCAAGTGTGGCTCGATATAACGACAATCTCCACACCAATCGGCACTAAACAGCGCGACCGTTTTTTGTGTTGCAATACTCGTATCAAATTCATTTCTTGTTTCAATTTTTTTCATGTTCTTCATTCCTCTCGATTAAGATATCGTTCAATAAACTGATCGCGCTCACTTAAAAAAGTCGGATTATGACGGTGTGGATGAATCCGATTCGTCAAAACGACAGCCGCTTCAGCCTTAGTTGGATTCACTAAAATAAAGGTTCCTGTAAAACCAGTATGGTACATAATCGGCACGGCGCTCTTCGTCAACAGCAGATCCCAACCAAGCGCGCGTTGGTTTGATTCGTCTTGCGATTGGATAGTCATTAACAGCTGGCGACTTTTGTCTGTTAAGAGAAATGGACTCGCAAATCCGAACAAATGTGACACGAGTATTTCGATATCCTCAAGTGTCGCAAACAAGCCGGCATGAGCCGCCATACCATCCAGACAGAAGGCTTTATGATCATGTACAATGCCTTTTATTAATCCTCTGGTCGGATGTAATTCGGTTGGGACACAACTTGCTTGTTGCATCCGATTGGGACAATAGCCACTTTCCTTTAAACCAAGTGGCTGTGCGATTTTCCGTTCATATAAATGCGCCATTGTTGCTGCGCTAATTGTCGTAATCAATTCACCTAACAGTAGAAAGTTTACATCAGAGTATTCAATCTGGCCAACGGCGGTTATTTGAGGTACAGCGTACATGTAGTCAAGCACTGCAGTTGCTTTCATCATCGGATACTGTGGGATGTTTTTTGCTAAGCCTGAGGCATGTGTCAGTAAATGCTTGACGGTCACCTCAGCGTATTTAAAACGCGGCAAGTACTGTTGTACTTTGTCATTTAAGTCGATTTTCCCATCTTCCATTAACATTAACAGCAATGGCGTCGTCACAAGTACCTTCGTTAACGAGGCCAAATCATAATAGGCCGGTGTCGTAAAAGCTGCTCTTGTCGGTTCAATTTGAGCCTGTCCGATTTGCTGATTAAACCATTCCCCACTTGCATAGGTGCCATAAGTTGCCCCGGGAATGATACCTCTCTCTAACATCTGTGTGAGCATTTCGTGCATTTCAACAAACCTCCCTGCGCCTTACGCTTCTCTAACGTTACTATATCATATTTAGCCGCTTTTTTTCGCAATCTAAGCTGATTTTCCACCACAAAAAGAGTGATGTGCAATAGCACATCACTCCCAGATTGTAGACAAAGTCTAAACAGTCTTCATTTTCTTTGAAATGCTATTACAGTGACTTTAGCTACGAGATGACTTGACTGAAAAGAAATGTTGTTCTATCCTCTCGTATTTAAATCCTACACATGGGTGATTTCAAAAATAACGCATCGACGGGAAATAGTCGAGACGTTATTTTCTCCAATCACTGCCGTTTAGAACGGCTTTAAATTCTTTTGTTCTAGGAAACACGAGCCTTAGAAATGAGTGTACAGGTGGTACTCGACTCCAATAAAACGAGGCATTGACGACCTAGAACAGCGTTTTTATTCAATATTCATTTAGTAACTTTAACTACTCATCTCTACTTGGTTCTGGCTCATTCGTATCATTGAGACTCTCTGTTTGACGATTGTCATTACTGCTCTCAACAACCTCTTTAGGTTGTAAGCTCCGGTAAAATGACGCCATCGTTGTCTGGAAATACGGAATCACATAAAGACAAACAATCATCCCAATGAACATGCCCAACAGGATAAGACCGACACCAATGATTGCCTCGATACCATCACCATTACGCATGAAATCTATAATTGCTAAATACGTCCCATAAGCTAATAAAATGAGCGGAACAATCATCCATCCGATAAATGACAAATAAGTTAAGAATAATTTCATGCGTTTATTTTTCATTAAAACAACACTTGTTTTAACTGCTTGATATGCTGAAATCGTTGGATTATCTTTAATAAGGTAAAAAGTTTGCTCATAACCAAGTGTTTTTATAATAGGTAACAGCATTAATAATACTGGAACAATTAAATACCAAAAACTAAGCATGTTAGCTGCCGCTGCAATACTTATAACAATCGCTAAAATAATCGTTGGTAAAGACCACATAATTAGCAACAGCGCGATTAAAATGTTGGCCCAAATTGCTTTCAAGTACATACCTTTTTTAAAGGCATCGAATAAATTAACGACCTTCAAACTTTCCCCATCAAACAGACGAAGGTAGAACCAGACAAAGCCGGTTGAAATCGATAAGGTTACAAAGACTGCAATCAAAACACTAAGGATAGACAGGACGATTGCTGTGCTGTCATAATTATTTTCCGTTGGAGCAACTAAGTTTAACGCCCCTGTAATGAGGTACATAATAATTAAAATACCAATAGCTATACCCCAATGACCTTTTAATGCCGCTTTTGCTTCACGTTTAATTGTACGAATTGTTTTCAAGCTTACACCTCATTTATTATTGTTATCTCAAATTATAACATGTATTAGGGTATTAACCTATCTGTTTGAGATAACATAAGACTAAATAACTACGCCTTGGCATGTTCTTTAATGATTTCAATAATAACGGCGGCGGCTTTTTGCATTGATTCTTGCGCGACGTATTCATATTTCCCATGCATGTTTTCACCACCGGCAAAAATATTTGGTGTAGGTAAGCCTTTATATGATAGTTGGGCACCATCCGTTCCGCCACGAATCGGCACAATGTTTGGTTCGATGCCGACATTGGCGAAGGCCTTCTGTGCCAATTCGACAATTTCAATCACGGGTTCGATTTTTTCGCGCATGTTATAATATTGATCGGCAATCGTTAAGGTTAACGCTGTTTCACCGTATTTCGACTGTAATTTAGCAACGGCTGCTTGCATTGTCGTTTTACGTGTCGCAAAACTATTTTTATCAAAGTCTCGAATGATGTAATACGCTTTAGCTTGTTCGACACCACCGTTTATACTCGCGAGATGGAAGAAACCTTCTTTGCCCGCCGTTTTTTCTGGTACTTCCTCAGTGGGCAGTAACGCATGGAATTCGGCAAAAATGGCACTGGCATTAACGAGTTTATCTTTGGCTGTCCCTGGATGAACGCTTTCACCTTGGATGACTAGCTTTGCACTGGCTGCGTTAAACGATTCATACTCTAACTCGCCAACTGGTCCGCCATCCATCGTATAAGCAAACTTAGCATTAAAGCGGTCAACATCAAACTTAGCAGGACCACGACCGATTTCTTCATCCGGTGTAAAGGCAATACGCACGTCGCCATGCCTTACCTCGGGGTTGGCAATAAAATATTCGACTGCAGTCATAATTTCAGCAATCCCTGCCTTGTCATCTGCGCCCAACAATGTGGTTCCATCGGTTGTAATGAGCGTTTGACCTTTATAGGCCGCTAATTCAGAAAAGTCCGCTGTTTTCATTACAATGTTTCGTTCTTTATTTAAGACGATGTCTTGTCCATCATAATTAACATGCACTTGCGGTTGGACATTTTTACCAGTCACATCCAAAGCGGTATCGACATGCGCTAAGAAGCCGATTGTTTCAACATCGATATTGCCTTTTAAGGTGCCCATTAAGTAACCATTTTCATCCAAACTAACATCGCTCAAGCCAATGTCGGTCATCTCTTTTTGTAACAGATGTAATAAATCCCATTGTCCGGGAGTTGAAGGCGTTGTCGTACTGTCCTCATCCGCCTGTGTATCGATTTTCGCATAATTAATAAAACGTTCAGTGATTTTTTCCATCATTAACACTCCCTTTATTATAATTGATCATATTGGTTTAGTTCGTAGCGTTCGATTACTTCGTTGAGTTTACGAGCGTAATCAGGGTCGGTTGCATACCCAGCTGTTTGCAACGCCTTTGTCCCTTCTTGATAAGTCTGAGCCGCTAGCACGGGATGATATAAAGTCGCGTTCCAACTTGTACCCGTTTGAAAGAGCGCTACCTGATCGTTCATCGATTGCTCCCACGTGTCATATTTACGAAAGGCCGCGGTTATCGTCACCCATTCATCATTTTGAAATTCTTGCGTCGGATAACTCAACGATTGATTATGGTATTTCCCTTTGATACCAAAGAGATTTTTTGCTTCGACGGCCAACTCACTTTGACCCCAGTCTGATTCTAAAATGGCCTGGCTTAAACTAACGCTCGGCAATAAACCACTTAGTTGGTAGTTTTTTTGTGCGATTGGTTTTAACGTCGCAATAAAGTCTGCTTTTTGGTTTGCCTCATTAGTCGGTGTCGCTATCGTTTGCTGTTGTGGCAGCAGTCTAACGCCCTGCCATAGCACTAATACAACGCTAATACTCAACAGTCCTAGCAACAATCGTTTGAGATTAGCTTTGCTACGCTTCCGTTGTTTCTTCATTGATAAATCACCCTTTTGTACCAGTTTCTATTTCGTTCTATTTTAGTTGACAGATGTCATCAATAGCAACTCAAAAGGGTTTAATTTCATTAAAAGGCCTCACCCTCCCGCTAAGTCGTACATTTAGTATATACCAACAAAAACATTTGTAATAGTGTGTATTTTCAGTTTTTTTAAAATAAAAACAGTTGCAGCCTGAGCCACAACTGTTTTTGCTTATTTTTTCGGTTCTTCATCAATTTTAAGAATCGCCATGAACGCTTCTTGCGGCACTTCGACCGATCCCACTGATTTCATCCGTTTTTTACCCGCCTTTTGTTTCTCGAGCAATTTACGCTTACGTGAGATATCCCCACCATAACACTTAGCCAAGACATTTTTACGCAACGCTTTAATCGTTGAACGCGCCACGACTTTATTTCCAATTGCTGCCTGAATTGGCACTTCGAATTGTTGACGTGGAATTAATTTTTGCAAACGATCAACGATAACTTTACCACGATCATAGGCAAAATCACGGTGAACGATAAAACTTAAGGCATCGACTGGTTCAGCATTTAATAAAATGTCCATCTTCACTAATTTCGATTGACGGTAACCAATGATTTCGTAATCGAGTGACGCATAGCCACGGGTGTTCGATTTCAATTGGTCAAAGAAGTCATAGACGATTTCAGATAATGGAATTTCATACTTCACGTTGACGCGAATGTCATCCATATAATCCATTGTAATGAAGTTTCCACGTTTACGTTGCGTTAATTCCATTACAGATCCAACGTATTCATTCGGCACCATAATTGAGGCTTGAACGTATGGTTCTTCAATAAAGGCTACCGTTGAAGGATCAGGCATTTCAGATGGGTTTGAAATAATTACTTCAGTATCATCTGTTAAGGTTGCATGATAAATAACACTTGGAGCGGTCGTAATCAAATCAATGTTGAATTCACGTTCAATCCGTTCCTGAATGATTTCCATGTGCAATAAGCCTAAGAAACCACAACGGAAACCAAAACCGAGCGCTTGAGATGTTTCGGCTTCGTATTGTAAGGCTGAATCATTTAACTCAAGTTTTTCTAGCGCATCGCGTAAATCAACATAGTCAGATGAATCAATTGGATAAAGACCACAATACACCATCGGATTCATTTTACGATACCCTTGTAACGCTTCGGCGGCACGGTTATCTGCATGTGTAATTGTATCACCCACTTGCGTATCAGCCACTTGTTTAATCGCAGCTGTTAAGTAACCAACGTCACCAGCCATTAACACTTCTTGTGGTGATACTTTCGGATTAAAGACGCCGACTTCAGTTACCTCAAATGACTTACCCGTTTGCATCATAAAGATTTTATCGCCAGCTCTAACCGTTCCACTCATCACCCGAATACTCGTAATTACACCACGATACGCATCGTAAACAGAGTCAAAAATAAGGGCTTGTAAGGGCGCTTCAAGATCACCGGTTGGTGCAGGCACAAGTTCAACAACCTGTTCTAAGATTTCTTCAATCCCGATTCCTGCTTTTGCTGATGCCAAGACAGCATCGCTTGCATCTAGACCAATGACATCTTCAATTTCAGCACGAACACGTTCAGGCTCAGCCGCTGGTAGATCGATTTTATTAATCACAGGGATAATTTCTAAGTCGTTATCTAATGCTAAATAAACGTTTGCTAACGTTTGTGCTTCGATTCCTTGAGCGGCATCGACCACAAGCACAGCCCCTTCACAGGCAGCTAAACTACGGGATACTTCATAGGTGAAATCGACATGTCCCGGTGTATCGATTAAATGGAAGGTATACGTTTCACCATTTTTGGCATCGTAGCTCAATTGCACGGCATTCAATTTAATCGTAATTCCACGTTCACGTTCTAAATCCATCGAATCAAGCAGTTGATGTTTCATTTCACGATGGGTTAAGGCGTTCGTTTTTTCTAGAATCCGGTCAGCCAATGTTGACTTCCCATGATCAATATGGGCAATGATTGAAAAATTTCGGATATTTTTTTGACGTGCTTTCATTTCGTTTAAATCCAATTTGTCCACTCCTATCACTCTTTACAAACACTAATTTATTGGTTAACGCGAACGATTGTCCGCTCAATTTAGTCATTCGTCTGTTCGTTTCGCCTTTAAAAAGGCAACTCTTATTCATTATATAGTAGCCTGAAATAATTGGCAACTTACGGTTGGATTGTGGGGAATTCTGACTGTAAAAAGAAATTTAAATTTGAGGTTTGCATTCCCACACGTTTTCATATATAATTAAGTCTGTCTTATGGTTGGAATTAGAGCTATCTAATTAGATGAGCCATAGTATGATTATTTCAACGGAGGTGACATAAATGCCTAACATTAAATCCGCAATTAAACGCGTAAAACAAACAGAAACTCGTAACGAATTAAAATCTTCACAACGTGCTGCTGTTCGTTCTGCAGTTCGTAAATTCGATGCTGCTGTTGTAGCTAACGCTGATAACACAAGTGAATTATATAGCCAAGCTGTTTCAAAACTTGATGGTGCTGTTTCAAAAGGTTTGATTCACAAAAACAAAGCAGACCGTAGTAAATCACGTCTTGCTAAAAAATTAGCTAAATAATCTCTTAAAGAGCCTTTCATTAGGCTCTTTTTTTGTGCTCATTTTTAAAGAAGCCCCGAATTTTTGTCATGAGGTTGCTTTATTTTGATATTTTTTATATACTGAGTTTATTAATTTCTAAAAAGTCGCATTATTCTGAACTTAATAACAATAGAAATTAGAAGGAGGTCTTTTATGTCATCATTAAACGTTGGTGTTCTTGGATTCGGTACAGTCGGAAGTGGTGTTGTCCGCATCTTAAATGAACATCAAGATAAAATCAGTCAAATTACAGGGTATGATATTGCCATTACGAAAGTGCTTGTGCGTGATTTAAGCAAAGCACGACGTTACGAAAATACAGGTATCACTTTAACGACCAATGCGAACGATGTCATCGGTGACCCTTCAATTGCTATTATTGTCGAAGTAATGGGTACGATAGAAACGGCCTATGACTATGTCGTAAAAGCCTTACAGGCGGGTAAACATGTCGTGACTGCCAACAAAGATTTAATCGCCTTACACGGTGATCATTTAATTACAATTGCGCGTGAAAATAACTGTGACCTCTTTTACGAAGCGAGTGTTGCGGGCGGGATTCCGATATTAAGAACAATTGTCAACGGCTTAGCATCAGACCATCTCAAAAAAGTAATGGGTATCGTCAACGGTACAACTAATTTCATGCTCACTAAAATGACCAGTGAAGGCCTTACATATAACGATGCGCTGCAACAAGCTCAAGCTTTAGGTTTTGCCGAAAGCGATCCGACCAACGATGTTGACGGGATTGATGCCGCTCGCAAAATGGTAATTTTAACGCGCCTCAGCTTCGGGATGAATGTTTCGTTAGACGATGTGTCTGCAACTGGGATTCGCAACTTAACGGTTGACGAGATTAAGCTGGCCGACCAACTTGGCTATACCATTAAATTGCTCGGTATTTCAGAAGAGACGAATGGTGCAGTAGATGTCTGCGTGACACCGACGCTCTTACCAAAGACACATCCATTGGCAGGTGTTCATAACGAAAACAATGCGGTGTTTGTTATTGGTGAAGCTGCTGGCGAAACAATGTACTATGGACCTGGCGCAGGTGAATTACCGACCGCTTCCAGTGTCGTGAGCGATATTATTAGTATCGCCAAAAACATCAAGCTTGGTACAACGGGCAATGTCTTTAACTCGTATGTGCACGAGACGAACAAATTAGCTGATGCCAACTGCTATGCCAAATACTTCGTCCGTCTCAAAATGACTGATGAAACAGGTACGTTCTTAAAGATGACCCAACGATTCACAGAACAGAACATCGGTTTCAGTCGCATTTTACAGCTGCCTGAAAACGATGATCAAGCGACCGTCGTTGTGATTACGCATACAACTAGTCGTGCCAATTTACATGAAGCGCTTGCTGCCTTAAAAAATGACAATGGGATTGTGGTTCATTCACATTACCGAGTGGAGGATTAATTTATGTATAAAGGATTATTAGCTAAATATGCTGCTTATTTACCCGTAACAGAAAACACACCTGCTCTTTCGCTACACGAAGGCAACACCCCCTTAGTGCCCCTGCCTCATCTATCGGCCGAGCTCGGCATTACTTTATATGCCAAAACAGAAGGCGTGAATCCAACCGGTTCCTTTAAAGACCGCGGCATGGTGATGGCTGTTGCCAAGGCCAAAGAAGATGGCGCCAAAGCCGTTATTTGCGCCTCAACAGGTAATACTTCAGCCGCAGCCGCAGCCTATGCAACACGGGCGGGCTTAAAAGCTTACATTGTGATTCCTGAAGGCAAGGTTGCGCTCGGTAAATTAGCACAGGCGGTAATGTATGGGGCCGATATCATTTCAATTGACGGCAACTTCGACGACGCCCTCAAAATGGTACGTGATATTGCCGAAAAAGAAGCCGTTACGCTCGTTAACTCGGTGAATCCTTATCGGATTGAAGGGCAAAAAACAGCCGCCTTCGAAGTGGTTGAACAACTTGGAAAAGCACCTGATGTGCTTGCTATCCCAGTCGGCAACGCGGGTAATATTACGGCCTATTGGAAAGGTTTTAAAGAATTTGATGCTGCCCAACAAAGCGGGCTGCCACGGATGCACGGTTTCGAGGCTGAAGGCGCCGCTGCCATTGTTCAAGGCGCACCCATTGCTGCTCCCGAAACATTTGCGACAGCGATTCGAATTGGCAATCCTGCCAGTTGGGCGTTTGCCGAAGCAGCGCGTAATGAATCTGGTGGTTACATCGATGCAGTCTCAGATGATGAGATTTTAGCAGCTTACAAGGCGGTGGCTCGACGCGACGGTGTCTTCATCGAACCGGGTTCAGCTGCCTCATTAGCGGGTGTCATTAAGCATGTGAAGGCCGGCAAAATCAAACCCGGTGAAACAGTCGTCGCTGTCTTTACTGGTAATGGTTTGAAAGACCCTGACTCGGCCATTAATAAGGTGCCTGCTAAGGTCCATAACCTCAACACGTACGATGAAATCGCAGCCTACTTAGCTGCTGCGACTAAAAATGATTAAGATAAAGGTGCCTGCTACGACAGCCAATCTCGGCCCTGGCTTTGATTCCTGTGGTCTGGCACTGTCTCTTTATTTAACTTTGAGTGCAACACCTGCAGTGAGGTGGTCTGTTGACCATCAATTAGGCGCGTCAATTCCAACCGATGAATCTAATCTCATCATTCAGACAGCGCTTCGGTTTGCGCCAACGATGCCGCCTCACCATTTAGTGATGACCTGCGACATTCCGTCAACGCGTGGCTTAGGCAGTAGTGCGGCTGCGATTGTGGCCGGGATTGAACTGGCTGACAGTTGGGGGCAACTCCATTGGAGTCGTGCCGAAAAAATGCGGTTAGCAACACTGATTGAAGGACATCCTGATAATGTTGCTCCGGCTGTCTTTGGTGGATTGGTTGTGGCTGTGCAACTCGGTGACCAGACGCATTATACACAGCACGCTTTTCCTGACTGTGATCTGATTGCCTTTATTCCCTCGACAGAATTAGCAACAAGCTTAAGTCGTGGTGTCTTACCGACAACCTTGTCCTATCAAACAGCAGTTAAGGCAAGCGCCATTAGCAATGTGATGGTCGCGAGTTTATTAAGCGGTAACCTCGCACAGGTTGGCCAAATGATGGCTGCCGATTTATTGCATGAACATTATCGCCAGGCACTCGTGCCTGACTTAACGAACATCCGCACGCTCGTCAGTCCGTTAGGTGCTTATGGCTGCTGTTTATCAGGTGCTGGACCGACTGTCCTCGTTCTCAGCCCTCCATCACAGTCACACGTGATTATGACTACCTTGCAACAGTATGATGCTAACGCGACCCTTACACGCTTACAGGTCGATGTTCATGGCGTACAAAGCGATTCATCAAGCTCTAACTAAAAGAGCGACCGCACCTCTCGACTGATATCGAGTAGTGCGGTCGCTCTTTTAGTTAGGCATTCCAATGAAAAATAAACCATTCCACTTTTTGGACGGGCAAACCCCGTCCTGTTTTCAATTCAAAATCCGCTTTGGCTAACAAGGCCATTGCTGTTTGTAATGGTGCCAATTCGATGTGACGGACTGATTGGGCCGCTAACTTCGCACGGTATGGATGTACCTTTAAGGTTCGAGCCATTTCCGGATCACTGTAGCCTTTTCGTTTCATAATTTTGACTTGATTCATCAGACGAAACTGACTGATTAACAATGCTAGTATTTTAATCGGCTCTTCTTTTTGTTTTATAAGGTCACGGTATATTTGTAACGCCTCACCTGTTTGTTTATTAACGACTTTTTCGGTCAGTTGAAAGACGTTTTGTTCGAGCGAGCGTACAACCATGTCAACGACAATCGCCTTCGTCATGACGCCACCAGCGACATACAAAGCGATTTTTTCGAGTTCTTTAAGCGCCACCGACAATTGAAAATTCGTCAAGACGAGTAATTCATCCATCGCGGCGGGCTCATAATCCATCCCTAACTGTTGGGCATGTGCGGTTAACCATCGTTGCATCCCTTGTTCGTTCGGTGCAGACGCATCAATCACAACTGCTTGTTCTTGCAAGGCTTTACTGATTTTTTTACGCGCATCCAATTTATTAACACCAGCAACAATCACCAAAACAGTAAAAGGAACAGGTTGCTCGATGTAATGGGCGAAACTATCCGTTTGGTGTTCAAGTTTGCTTTTTTCAGTCGTCAAGAAGGTCGGTCGTTGCAAGACAACCACCTTCCGCTCCCCCCAAAAAGGGACTGATTCGGCTTCGGCAATCGCCTGTTCAACTGGCACCTCCGTTAAATCAAAGTTCGCATAGTTAAACTCCGCCTCATCATCGGCTAAGGCAGCCATCTCGATGCGCTTAATTGTTTCTTGAATAATGTATGATTCCGTTCCTGTAATTAAATAAATCGGTGCAAATTCGCCCCGTTCGATTGCTTGCCATTCTTTGATCATTTTGTCATCCCCACATTCTTACAGCTACTTACCTTTATTATAACTGATATCCGAGTGATTATCGACTATCAGTCTGACGGGGTGATTGTCAGCTCAATCCGCGGTTTCTTACCATTAAAACGATACACAATTGCACCACTCTCCGCTGTACTGCGTATTTTTACCTGCTGTTGATTTAAAATTGCCAACACTTCAGGATGAGGATGCCCGTATTGGCTGTTTTGCGCGACTGAAATCCACGCCTCCTTTGGGCCAATTTGAGCGACAAAGTCTGCGTCTGTTGAAAATTTACTACCATGATGACCGACCATTAAAAAATCCATTGCCAAGGTTGGATACTGTTTCATCAACCGTTTTTCTTGGGCGATTTCCATATCGCCTGTAAACAACCAATTTTGTTCATCCAATCGAGCACTTAAGACGACCGAATGTTCGTTTTCGCCAATCCCACCCTCAGGCAACGGATTTAACACGGTAAATTGAGTTACACCGAGCATTATCGTATCACCTTCTTTCACTTCCCGCTGCTTAACCGTTTGTAACTGTGCTAACATACTCGCCATCAAAGGATCAGCTGCTGCTCCTTTGCCGATAATCAGTTCACCAATCGATAGTTCTGCAGCGACCTCCAACAAGGCACCCATGTGGTCATAATCACTATGGGTGATGACCACTTTATCAAGGTGACGAATCCCCCAACTTTTCAAGGTCGGATTCACCACATTTTCACCAATTGTAAACGGTGCTTTTTGCCGTTGTTGCCAAGCAGCAGGCTTCTGCCACACGTATTTACCCCCGGTATCGATCAACATCGTCCCTTGACGGTTTGGTAATTGAATAAAATGGGCATCACCTTGACCAACATCAAGCAGGGCAATCATCCCGCCATTGGCCCACTGTGTTTGGAGTGGCAGTGACGCAATAAACAGCCATAGCAGCACCTGAGTGCGCTTGATAAAACGGTGATTCTCCCAACAAACAAACACATACACAATTAAGCAGCCTAACAGCCAATAACTAACTGGTGGCGCGCGGCCAGTGACGTAAACAGTTGCTGGCCAGTCCAAAAAATAAAGGGCAAGTCTTTCACTTTTCAGGAGAAGCCATTCGAGTGTGTTGTTTGCGAAAGCGGGCATCAACTGCAGCGGGATTAAAATAACGCTCAGTATAACAACCGGAATTAATAGCGCGGTATAAAAAGGCACGAACAAACTATTGGCCCAGACACTTGCCAATGAAAACTGAAAAAAATGATAACTTAAAATGGGCAGTGTAAACACTGTCGCCATGTAAGAGACAATTGCTAATTGAAGCGGTTTATAGCGATAACGCGCAATGATTTGACGGCTCAGTACGAGTCCTAAACAAACGGCATACGACAGTTGAAAACCAATCTGAAAAAGTTGATAGCTATCGCGTATCAACTGCAAATTATAGCTGAGGATTAAGGCGGTGAAGGTTGTAAACCTTAGCGGCGACAACTCTTTGACCAATAGTAAGACCATCATCGTTACCGCTCGTACTACTGGTGCATTGGCGCCTGCCATAACAGCAAATACGAGCAAAAACGCAATCGTCAGCATGGCAGCCGTTGCGCGGGAACAACGCATGATTAGCAAACCGACAAACAAGCCCCCTCCTATTAAGGTTACATGCAGTCCTGAAATCGCGAGTAAATGAATTACGCCTAAATCGCGATAGGCCTTCGTGACATCAGGCGCAATGGCTGAGCGATCACCAAAAATCAAGGCATGCGTATAGGCCACGACTCGTTTCGAGGCACGTTGTTCAATTTGTTGCATCAACAGTTGTCGCAGGTGCGCGAGACGATTAATCACGCCAACCGTTTCCGTAGAGAGTGCCGTCATCTCCGTCATGGTTGCTACATAATCAATCCGTTGCCTTTTTAAATACTCATTTTCAGAAAATTGCTGCGGGTTACGCCGCTGTTGCATTGGCCTCAATTCGGCCTCGATGTGTAGCTGTTGTCCGGGAGCGAATGTTTCAAGCTGCTGTTTTTGCGCAAAGCTGTCAATCGTCCCTGTTAGTTTAGTCCGGCTGTTGCCCTGTTTAACGACGGCTTGTACATAATCGCCATCAATCGCAATGGCTTGCAGTACAAAAGGTTCGGAAAAAATCGGTTGTGATGGTTGTGGCACCGGTATTATTAGCGTGACATACATGATGACGGTGACCAACGCTAACCATTGACGGTAGATGAGTCCATAGAGGCTGCTCATTAAAAAAAGGCAGGTCAATACCACCACCTGCTCTTGTGTCAAAGCCATCAATGTTACGATGACACTCACAATTAACAGATGACGTGGCATTCCCTCACCTCCCGCATTATAGTTGGGTCTTAACTGCCCTAATTAAGGCGTCGTGTTCAATCGAGTCAGGCAGTTGTTTTAAGGCCGCTACAATTTCCTTTTTAAGTGGTTCTGCTGTTTTAATATTATTTATCTCTTCTAGTGGCACATAGTGCAACGCCACGCCAGCCTGTTCAAATAATTGCTCGGCATACGGATGATTATGATAGTTTTTAGCATAGGATACCTTTTTTATACCCGCTTGAATAATTGCCTTACTGCAATTAACGCATGGATAGTGTGTCACGTATAATTCCGCCTCTTCAGTTGAGGCACCAAACTTAGCACACTGTAAAATGGCATTCATTTCAGCATGAACCGTTCGAATACAATGCCCATGATCCATTAAACATTGCTCATCGATACAATGTGTTTCCCCAGCGACAGAGCCGTTATACCCGCCTGCGATAATACGATTATCACGCACAATTGTAGCCCCAACCATTAGCCGGTCACATGTACTGCGTGAAGCCAACAAATGACTTTGTGCCATGAAATATTGTTCCCACGTAATTCTTCCCATTGTGTGCCACTCCTTTTTTTAAACTATTATCAGTATAGTCACACAACTTCACTTACGTCAACACTTCAGTTGCAGATTGTTACACTTCTAAATAGTCACTCAAGCGTTCCAACGTTTTCTCACCGATACCGCTCACTGCTAATAAATCTTCGATTCTTGAAAACAACCCATTTTCTTCACGATAAGCAAGAATAACTGCGGCTTTAGCTGGACCAATACCTGGCACCGTCAGCAACTGTTCCAGTTCGGCCTCATTCAAATTCACCTTTGTTGGGCTGTCATTAGCAGCATTGCCTGCTATCGCTGTTGTTTGTTCGCCGTCAACAGCGACATAAATGACCATTTGATCCGTTACCTTCTGCGCTAAATTAATTTGTGTTTCGTCAGCCTCAGGGAGCAATCCTCCTGCCCGTTGAATGACATCTTTAACACGAGCATCGGTGGCCATCTCATACACATTAGGCTCTTTAACAGCCCCTTTAATGTCGACAAACACATGCGTTGGTAGAGCAGGTGTGTCAGTCGTATGTTCGACTACTGGCGGGGCAATTGTTTGAACCTGTCGGGGTGTGGCTATTGGTTGCCTGAGTACGACAGCAATACTAACAATGATAACGACGATTGCCACTCCGCAAATAACACGGATACGATAAAGCTCGTAGAACGTTCTGATTCGATTCATCACAGTCCTCCTCACTATCCTTATACGTGATTGGGGATGGCTTACCTCTTTTTGACCACAATTGTTCCCATGAACTTAACTTATAAAACTGTAGTTACCGTTTAAAAAGCTCCTTTTTGTAAGTAGTGCCCCTGTAAAATTGGTTATCCTGCTAAAAAAAACGCATAAAAAAAGTCTCATCACTGTGCACGGGGGCTACGTTTGATGAGACTTCTACTATTTTATTTGTGACAAACGAAGAACAAGCGCTCTGATGTTGCAGTTGGTGCGTCATCAGTAAAGTCAGCACAGACTTTTACAGACTGAAAGCCCGCCGCTGCTAAGAGACGTTCGTACGTTGCAATCGGATAGGTGCGTTCACAATGTAACTCGTCACGACGAGTGTACATGTCCATTTCTTCATCATATAAGAAGAACGAAAGATCATGTTCAACGCTATGGTCATGCTCGCCTTTAAATGAGCGCCAAATAAATGACACATCGTCATCATTATCGGCAAAGACATAATTATCAAACAAGACATCGACCTTATGTGTGCTATGCACATCAAAGATAAAGGTGCCCGTGTCGGATAAATGGGCCAGTACGCGTTCAAACACGTTTAAGACGCTTGCTTCATCAGGCATGTAATTGAGCGAATCACTTAAGCATGTGATTGTCTCGAATGTTTGGCCTAAATCAAAATCAAGCATATTCGCTTCAAACAACGGAATTCCGATGTTTGCTCGGGTGAATTTTTCTTGCGCCAACACTAACATATTCGCTGCTAAATCGAGACCAGAGACATCGTATCGCTCTGCTAAGCGCAGAGCAAACTCACCAGTACCACAGCCTAAATCCAATAACGAGGTGTTATGCGTACTATGACGTACGACAAAGTTGACCCATTTTTCATACAGTGATTTATCCATTAAATCATCGTAAACGAGGGGAAACGTATCGTAATTTTCCATCTTAAGCGAAAGCTGCAGATACATCCATCGTTGGTGCATCGCCCCATAATTTTTCAAGGTTGTAGTATTCACGGTCTTCGCTATGGAAAACATGAACGACAACATCGCCTAAGTCAACTAAGACCCAACGTGATGCTGAAATACCTTCAATGCGACCGACATCAATACCGTGTTCATGCGCTTGGTCTTTTACTTCTGTTGCAATGGCTTTAACTTGTTTTTCAGAGTTCCCGTGACAAATAATAATGTAATCTGTCATTGACCCCATCGCAGTCATATCTAAAGCTATAATTTCTTCTGCTCGTTTATCATCGCAAGCTTTCGTTGCGAACATTAATACCTCTTTGCTATTTATCAAAATTTCGCTCTCCTTCTTCTTTTAACTGTTTTGTGATCATATTGTACGCTTCAAATGTATCAGGGAAAATAGGTTGCTTCCGTTGAATTAAATAATTCATCGTTTGTGATAATTCAAACCGGACGGCCTCATCCAATGATATTTTCGCCAGTTCCCGCGCTTCTTCAACTCCAGGGAATTCACGGTTTGGTTCAATGTAATCAGCAACAAAAATAATTTTTTCAAGTGTCGACATGTTACGTTGACCGGTTGTATGAAACGTGATAGCTCCTAAAATTTCAGAGTCATCAATTCCAATCTCCTTATTCACTAAGACCGCACCAACTGGAGCATGCCATAGATTGGGATGATACTCGAGTAAACTTTGGTCTAAATCTTCTTTAATAATAATATGACGCATTTCATCGATGTCACGAATTTTAGCGTAGTCATGAAAAATCGCTGCTAAGCTCGCTTTTTCGGGATTGACACCATGATTGCGGGCTAATTCAACTGCCGTTTTTTCAACACCTAATGTGTGAATGTAACGCTGTTCAGTCAAATGTGGTTTCACTCGTTCTAATGCTTCTTCACGATTCATAAAATTGGCTCTCCTTTATCGCGTAATAGACATTTTCAGGTACCATATAACGAACTGATTGGCCTGCTTTAAGCTGCGCTCTAATCGCTGATGATGATAAATCCATCAACGGTAAGGCAAGCGTTTCAATCGGGTAGTCTGATTGTAATCTATAACCTTTTCTCGTTACTCCAATAAATGTTACAAGTTCCATCAGTTTATTTATATTGTACCATTTCGGTAAATATTCAACCATATCGGCGCCGATGATGAAATAAAACTGTACATCTGGTTCTAACTGTTTCATTTCTAACATTGTATCATACGTATATGAACTTCCACCGCGAGTGATTTCACGTGTATCAATAGTGAAGTGGGTATTGTTTGCAATTGCCCCCTTCACTAGAGCGATACGCGCTTCATCAGTAATGCCATCAACCACTGCTTTATGCGGTGGGATTGCATTAGGTAAAAACCGAATTTCATCTAATTGATAAGCCTCGAAAACTTGTTCGGCTATAAATAAATGTCCAAAATGAGGTGGATTGAATGTGCCACCTAGTATACCAACACGTTTTGTCATTGTTACACCCCGATTATATTATGATGGAAGTTTAATCTTAGGATCAGTCTTAGATGTACGGTATAAAATAATTGTTTTACCAATGACTTGTACCAATAATGATTTTGTTTTTCGTGTTAAAATTTGCGCAACTTCAGCCGGTACTTCGTCGCTATTTTGTAAGACACTGATTTTAATTAATTCACGCACTTCAAGTGCCTCTTTAATTTGACGCGTCATGTTTGAATTAACGCCGCCTTTTCCGATTTGGAAAATTGGTGTAAGATGATGCGCTTCACTACGTAAGAATCGTTTTTGTTTACCTGTTAGCATTTTTTAAACCCTTTCTCATTTGCTGCAGCAATCATTTTATCAATGTCAGGCCAAATACCTGTCCATATTTCAAACGCCACTGCGGCTTGATATATTAGCATGCCCAATCCATTTTGTTTCGGGTTGCTTTGTGCAGCCTTTAAAAAGGCTGTTTCTTGCGGATTATAAATTAAGTCACTGACAAACGTATCCGCTCGTAATCTTGTTAAATCGAGTGGGAGTTGATCATCCGTTGGATTCATTCCTAACGATGTCGTTTGTACAATGCAATCGAACTGTTCTAACTGTGCTGCAGCCACTGTTAGACTCGCTGCTTCAACACCTGTCGCAATGGCTAACTGCTCTGCTTTTGAAACCGTGCGGTTCGTAATGGTAATCCGTCGATAGCCTGCTGCCAAAAGGGCCACTAAAATGCCTTTAGCTGCCCCGCCTGCTCCGATAATTAAAATCGTTGAGGCAGTCGTTAACTGTTTGAAGTCAGCTTTCAAGCTATGAATAAAGCCCGCGCCATCGGTATTGTAACCAATGTAACCTGCATCTGTCTGTTTGACGGTATTGACCGCCTGTGCGAGACGCGCACTCTCATCAATGCCGTCTAAGTAAGGCATGATTGCTTCCTTATAAGGCGCTGTCACATTGAAGCCAGCTATTCCCAAAGCTTTTAGGCCCTTGAAGGCGTCTGCCTGCTTTTCAGCTGCAATTTCAAAAGGGACGTAGGCCGCCTCAATCGCTAAAGCATCAAAACAAACTTGTTGTATTGTTGGAGAGATACTATGACCAACCGGTTGACCGATAACCGCATACGTTTTTTTCATCACAGAGCACCATCCTTTTTACATAATTGTGCGACGAATTGTCACGTTGACGTTTTCAGGAACCCATGCCTTAACATGTGCGCCTTCTTCCAACGTTACCCATCCTAATCCTGAGAACACAATGTCCATCTTCGTTTTAACATGGAATTCCTGTGCCACAAGTTTCGGAAAGGTTGCAACATCGTCTGCAAACGGCGGTTGTAACAAGTCACCGAGGTGGTTCGCATACAAGTCATCGGCTTTTTCAAGTTTTGTACGATGAATTTTAATGCTGTTTGGTAAATAACAGGTAAGTGAACGACGTCCACCACTAATGTAATCAAGACGTGCTAAACCGCCAAAGAAAAGTGTTTGCTCTTCGTTTAATTGATAGCTTACCGGTTTGATTTCTTTTTTAGGTGTAATAGCCTTCAACGTTTTATCTGTTACAACGTGAGCCATTTGGTGATGATTGATAATCCCTGGTGTGTCAACAAGCATACTGCCATCATCCAACGGAATTTCAATAATATCTAAGGTTGTCCCTGGGAAATGCGAGGTCGTAATCACATCTTTTTCTCCACTGACTTCGTGAATCACGCGGTTAATAAAGGTTGATTTCCCTACATTTGTACAGCCAACAACATACACATCGCCGCCCTTACGTAATTTTTCGACTTTTTTCAAAATCGGATCTAAATCACCGTCACGTAATGAGCTAATCAAATCAACCTCGACTGGTTTCATGCCTAATTCTTTCGCACGACCACGCATCCAGTTCATTAATGGAGGACGCTTCATTGAATGTGGCAATAAATCAACCTTGTTACCTAATAATAAAATCGGGTTGTTGCCCACAAAGCGTTGCAAACCTGGTAACCAGCTGCCATCAAAGTCAAAAATGTCCACGAGCATCACAATCAAGCCCTTTTTGTCTCCTAAGCCGTTTAAAATCCGTAAGAAGTCATCGTCAGTTAACGACACGTCTTGTACTTCATTGTAATGTTTCAAGCGGTAACACCGTTTACAAATAATATCTTCTCGATTAAGGCTCGATGCTGGTGCAAATCCAAGCGCCTGCGGATCTTCGGTTTGGATTGTTGCCCCACAACCGATACAATGTAGTTCTTGTAATTCTTCTGTTTCCATTTATAGTTGATCCTCCCATGTTAATGGTTTTTTTCGTTTTAATAGCGCAATCACTATTTTCTCGATTTTACGGTTAATTTTCGTGTTCCAAGCATCACTCTGTTTAACCGGTTTTACTAGAATGGTAAATAAACGTGCACGATTTCCGCCAAAAACATCTGTCAAAAGTTGATCCCCAAACATAGCCACTTCATCACGGCGCACAGCGTATAAACGCATCGCACGTTTGAAGCCAGTAGTTAAGGGTTTTTGGGCCCGGTAAACAAACGGAACGCCTACTTCGTCCGCAATTTTACGTACACGTTCTTCACTATTATTTGATACAATCGTTACTTCAATCCCTGCAGCTTTCAAATGATTAATCCACTCCACTAAATGGCTGGGAGCTGTTTCGTCATCCCAAGCAATTAAGGTATTATCTAAGTCGGTAAAAACAACTTTAATACCTTGTTGCTTTAATTGGTCGGCTGTAATGTCGTATGGTGTATGAACCATCCGATTCGGTAAAAACATTTTCAACAAATTTCAGGCACCTCGCTTTTTCTCATTCTTATTTATTATAACTGAAAAAAATGTGTTTGTCGCATAAACTTTATGTCTATTCACGCTACTAAATCCTATTATTATAACATAGACACACAAAAAGTGTCGATTTTATCGATCATTACGATGAAAAGATACGTACAATTCACCTGTCACAATATTTTGAATTAACCAAAAACTAAGTGTATAATTCAAGAAAGACACACCGCCATACGGCGTACAACAAGGAGGACTTATAAATGACAACAAACTACTCACTATCATGGGATATCGACACTTTCTTTACTGGTGGTTCACACTCTGAGGCCTTTCAAGCGAAACTAGACAACACCACTAAGGAACTGCACGCCTTCAGCACTGCTGTTTCTGACTGGAACGGGACGGATTACAACTCTTTTGTAACCTTAATTGACACCTATACAACATTACGGATGGCCCTTTTTCAAATGAGCTCCTTTATTGAATGTGTCGCTGCTGCTGATGCCAGCGATACCTACAGCGATACACTCTTAAATAAAATCGGTTCGTTGAGCGCTGCCTTGAAAAATGCGTCAAATGACTTAGCGCAACAAACGTTACTACTGGAGGATGCCACTTGGGAAGAATGGCTCACTCGAACTGAACTGCATGACGTCGCCTTCGTCCTCGCTGAACTGCGTTCAAACCAAGCCCATCTCTTATCAGCCAAGGAGGAAACCTTAATAAATAACCTTAGCGTTGACGGTTACAACGCCTGGGCCGCACACTATGACACTTTAGTCGGCACAATGCGCTTTGATGTTGTGACGGAAACAGGTGAAATAGCCTCACTATCAGCCGGTCAAACCGACAACTTACTCAATGCTGCTGATTACAAAGTTCGTCATGATGCCTTTGCCGTATGGCAAAAAACGTGGCAAGAAAAAGCGCCCTTGTTTGCTGATACATTGAACCACCTCATCGGTTTTCGTCTGGCGAAGTATGAGGCTCGCCACTGGGATGTACTTGATGAATCGCTTCGTTTAAACCGCCTCAATGAAGCTACCTTGACAAGCATTTGGACTGTTGTCGCTCAAAACAAGACGCCTTTGCTGGCCTTTTTGAAACGAAAAGCGGCCTTATTAGGACTCGATCAACTCGGTTGGGTTGACGTGGAAGCACCACTGAACTTAGGCGCTACTCAAACAATTCGTAACTTTCAAACCGGTGCCGACTTCATTGAAGAAAACTTCGCCAAATTCAGTCCTGAAATGGCTGCCTTTGCTCACAACGCCTTTGCCAACAGTTGGATTGAAGCCGAAGACCGTGACAACAAACGACCTGGCGGCTTCTGCATCGAATTTCCAGAAGACGGTGAAAGTCGTATCTTCATGACGTACGACGGCTCAGCCAATACAATTTCGACCTTAGCACACGAATTAGGCCATGCCTTCCATTCTCATGTGATGCGGGACCAATCCGCTTTAAACCGTGATTATGCGATGAATGTTGCCGAAACAGCTTCAACTTTTGCTGAGATTTTAATTTCGGATGCAGCCATCAAAGCAGCGACATCAAAGGCTGAAAAAATTCAGTTACTCGAAGATAAAATCCAGCGCAGTGTCGCTTTCTTTATGAACATCCATGCCCGCTTCTTATTTGAACAACGTTTCCATGAGGCTCGTAAAAACGGAGCGCTCACTGTCGAAGTCTTAAACGAATTAATGGAGACGGCGCAAAAAGAAGCGTTTGTTGACAGTTTAAAAGACTATAACCCAACGTTTTGGCAATCGAAATTGCATTTTTACATCGATGACATTCCGTTTTACAACTATCCTTACACCTTTGGTTTCCTCTTCTCTGCTGGTATCTATGCTCAAGCAGCCTCGTCTGAAACGAGTTACGAGCAGGCATACATTGCCTTATTACAAGACACAGGCTCAATGACAACCGAAAACCTTGCGCAAAAACACCTCGGTGTTGACTTAACACAACCCGACTTTTGGCAAGCAGCCGTAGATGTTGTACTAAAAGATGTCACTGACTTTTTAGCCTTAACAGAAGACTTAATCTAACAAAAAAAGACAACTTGAGTTGGAACTGCCACTATAATTAGATACAACTAAAAAAGAGCACCTCAAAATTGGTAAAATGAATTTTGAGGTGTTTTCGTATGTCAAAACATAATTTTTCTCCTGTTGAATTAAAGATTCATATTATTGAACATTTTCTTAATAGTCATGCACTTATCAGTAACGCGTTTTTTGTAGATATTAATAAAGGAGCTAGGATTATGCGTAAATAGGGATAAATTTGTATTGTGAAGAAGAAAAAATTTAAGAAGCCTGGTAATCCATATGACATTTTTAAAAATGTCATTACTAAGGATTGGGCAATAGCTAGACCTCTTTGTAAAGTGACAACGGCTATTACTTAGCTACCTTTTGGTAAATCTATGCTCTATTTATCAACTATTATCGATACCTTTAACAGTGAGATTGTAGCCTACAAAATTTCAGATCATCCAGATACTAAATTAGCCGTAGCTACCTTAAAGCAGATTGGCAAATTTCCCAAAGGAGCCATTTTGCATAGTGCTCAAGGTTCAACCTACACTGCAAAAGAATTTTTTGAAGTAGCCCCCAAAAAAACGGTTCTATAATTTATGGTGTTGGTGAATTTTCACTGATTCCTATTTTTTCGCAAAAAAACAGCAACATTTTCAAAATCCCTATAATATTAAGTCACCACAACAAATTTATAAGGGGGATTCGACAATGTCAGCTATCACTTTTAATAATATCGCGAATTCCTCTGGAATTACAGATGAAACTATTTCTTTTCCAAAAACATGGTGTTTAACTCAGTTAATTAAAGGTGTTTTAAGCACTTGTTATTTGGGTACACGCTCTTACACACCCTCACGGTGTGCGAATTGCGGCTTTAATAATAAAACAGTTAAACTCATTAAACACGGAACTAAACTATCACGTATCACACTCCCTAAAACAAATAACCTTCCAACCTATCTCTTTTTAAAGAAGCAACGCTTCTTATGTAAAGGATGTAAAACAACCTTTATCGCTTCAACTTCGATGGTAAAACGAAATTGTTTTATCTCCAAACGTGTCATCCAAACACTAGCTGCCGAAGGACAGTTTATTACTTCTGAAAAAGATATCGCTTTTAGACAGAGTGTTTCAACAACTACTGTTAATCGTGCTTTACACCAATGGTCTCCTCAATTCAAACCGAACTATCAAAGGCTTCCACTACATCTTTCAATGGATGAATTCAAATCGGTAAAGAGTGCTGAAAGTTAGATGCGTTTTATTTTCACTGATGCGAAAAAATATGAAATCATTGATATCCTCCCATCTAGAAGATTGCATCATCGATCGTTTTCATTTGTCCCAATTAGTAACACGCTCCCTTAATCAAACACGCATTAAACTCATGAACCGTTATGATACTTCAAACTCAGAAGATAAAAAGATTTATCGTAAACTCAAAGCGTATTGGAAATTACTTCTCAAAAACAAAACAGACTTAAGCGATTTTGATTATCGCTATCATCGTTTATTTAACGGACAAAAAAGTTCGAGAGGAATCATCGATTACTTTATGACACTGGATGTTGAATTCAAAGAAACGTACGAACTAGCACAGCAATTACTGATTGCGCTACAACACAAAAATCCCCCTGCTTACCAATCACTGATTCAGACTAAAAAACCTTTCGTTTCTTCACAACTGAAACGCAGTTTAAAAACATTAAACAAGCATTTACCTGCAATCGAAAATAGTTCTAAATACGAGGATTCCAACGGGCATTTAGGAGGGATCAATAACAAAATAAAAGTGATTAAACGGATTTCGTTTGGTTACCGTAACTTTTCAAATTTCAGAAACAGGATTCTACTCGGATTCAATCATAAACGCATCGCTCCCAACTCGTAATTAATTGACTCTTGTACTGTCTTTTAATACGCGAGGAGCCTCAATAATAAACGTGCAGCGTCATGACGTTTGTGAAGGCGACTCTAGCGGGAAAAGTGGCAGCTGAATACCCCAAGCGGAGCGCGGAGGATGAAGCGTCACCCGCAGAAAGCGTCCTTCACATTAGGAATGACTACAAAAAAAGCAGCTACCAAAAAAGTAGCTGCAAAAATGACTTGTTTTACTAACTTTTGAATAACAACACTATTTGACATAGAGCCAAAAAAACGTTATCCGAAGTATGTCCCGTATGGGGACGCCTTCAGATAACGCACCAATAGAATTGTTTCATTCCTCGTTAAAGTCTGAAACATTCTACATTAACAAAGAACCGATTGGTTCTAATAACATCGTAATCGATAGTGTTGAAAATTACATTACATTTTGGAATAACAAATGCGTCTTAACTAAATGAGGTCATCTTTCACCAATAGATTACCGGATTACCGGAAAAAGATGACCTAATGAGATGCTCTTTTTAAATTGTGTCAAAAAGCAGTTGCATTCCCGTGCTGTTATGCAACTAAGTTGTCTTTTTTTGCATTACTTTAATTCAGCTCTTTTACAATCGCTGTGACAATATTCGCTGAGTTTTTAGCCGCTAATGGTAAAAATTCATCATAAGTGACAGACGACTCTTTACCCGCAATGTCTGATAACGAGCGAATAATAATGCTTGGCACATTAAATTGAAAGGCTGTTTGCGCGATTGCAGTCGCTTCCATTTCGGCTGCTTTGGCCATTGGAAAATGCGAGACAATATGCTCGCGTTGATCAGGACGGTGAATAAACGAATCGGTTGTCACAATTAAACCTTCCGCCACTTGATGCTCACTGCTGTTGGCTGTTAAGATCGCTAATACTTTTGTTTGTAATTGCTGATCTGGCTCGTAAAAGGCTGGCATTTGCGGAACTTGACCGTAGGCGTAACCAAAAGCAGTTGCATCAGCATCGCCATAGGTTGTTTGATTAGCCAACACAACGTCACCGACATTCAAGGCACTATCCAAGCCACCAGCTGAGCCTGTATTAATCACAACGTCTGGTGCAAAACAATCAAGCATCAATGCCGTTGTTAAGGCAGCATTCACCTTGCCGATACCCGATTGTAATAATACAACCTCTTTACCGGCTAATTGACCCGTATAAAATAAGCCACTTGCGATGCGATGTTCCACGCGATTACTTAACTGTGCTTTTAATTGTTCTACTTCTGATTCCATTGCACCAATAATACCAAATTTCATCTCTATCCATCCCCACTATTCTTTTTTATCGTTAACGGTTAACACTTCGATTTTATCGACCTGCCACCCTTTTTGATCGACCCAGCTTAAGTATGCCCGATAAGCCGGTGCGCCACCACTTTTCAATGAAACGGTCGCGATTGAATCACTGCCCGCTGCACTCCCATTTTCCACATACCAGATTTCGAGTACGTTGACTGGCTGTTCTAAGGCTGCCGCAACAGCAGCGAGCTTTTCTGACCAATCGACCGTTGTACTCTCATACGAGTTGACATGCTGACCGGTTTGCTTCGTTCCGATTGGTTGCCAGTCGGCAGTCCATGTTTCTTTAATCGTACTATTGGATTCACCTTTAGTGATTTTTTTTGTCAGTTGAGTTGTTTGTTTTTTTTTAGTCGATGATGAAGCATCATCATCTGAACGTTGCTTTACCTGCTCAGATGACACTTCATTCTTCGCCACTTTTACCCCATCAAGTGGCTCGTTGTTGCCTGTAGTTAAAATGACAAAGTACAAGGTAGTTGCAATTAGCACGAGCAACACACCAATCATGATGTTTAAAATCAGATTTGTTTTTTTTCGTCTTTGGCTCTTCGTTAACCGTGAATTACCAGCAGTTGTTGTTGACGTTTCCATTGGTTGCTTTGGCTGCGTACGTTGCCGCTTCCCTTGTCCACGATAGCGTTTTTGTTCACTCATGTTTCCACCTCCGAATTACATAATAATACTATCATACATCACATAATTAATCTAAGGTTAACACAGACTGCTTTTTTTATGCGACCTAAAAAAAGCGTACCGACATAAACTGTCGGCACGGCTTCGATAGCTAAATAGAGTCAGCTTATGCTTTTAATCCAGTAATTAATACTTCAATGTCCCCACCTGGAGTAGGTACAGTTACTTGTTCGTCTACTTTATGGCCAAGTAACGCTTTCGCGATTGGTGAATCGTTTGAAATAAGACCTTTAAACGGATCTGCTTCTGCACTACCAACAATCGTATATGTTTCTTCATCACCAGCTGGTAATTCTTTGAAAGTGACTGTTTTACCAATTGAGATAATATCAGTCGCTGCTTCTGAACTATTAATAATTTGAGCATTACGTACCATGTTTTCAAGCGTTGTAATACGACCTTCAACAAAGGCTTGTTCATCTTTGGCTGCATCGTACTCAGAGTTTTCACTCAAGTCACCAAAGCCACGCGCGATTTTAATACGTTCAACCACTTCTTTACGTTTGACCGTTTTAAGTTCATGGATTTCATCTTCTAATTTTGCTTTACCTTCTAATGTCATTGGAAATACTTTTTCTTCCACAGTAATCGCTCCCTTTAATTGTAGTGCATTGATATCTATTGGATGAACAGCGCTTACACGCTGCACACACTATTGTATCAATGTAACATATTATTTCTTGAATTGTCTACTATCCTTCCTTATTTTGGAAGAAATGACTCACTTTTGTTTGTAATAAATCGATGGCTACTTTATTTTCGCCACCTTCAGGAATAATCACATCAGCATATTTTTTGGTCGGTTCGATAAATTGATTGTGCATTGGCTTAACAACAGTTGTGTATTGTTCGATGACTGATTCAATCGTACGGCCACGTTCTTTAATATCACGGAGCATTCGTCGAATAATCCGAATGTCATCGTCGGTATCGACATACACTTTAATATCCATCAAGTCGCGAAGACGCTCATCAGCTAGTACTAAAATACCTTCGACAATAATAACATCTTGGGATTCTTGGTGGATTGTTTCTGCTGAGCGCGTGTGATTAGCATAATCATACACCGGTTTTTTGATGGCCTCACCACTTTGCAACGCTTTAATATCTTTAATGAAACGATCCGTATCAAAGGCAAATGGATGGTCATAGTTCGTGTTAAGTCTTTCTTCGAAGGAAAGGTGGCTTTGATCTTTGTAGTAGGCATCTTGTTCGATCATTAAAATAGATTTCCCTGAAAAATATTCGATGATTGAGCGTGACACACTCGTCTTGCCTGAACCTGTTCCTCCTGTGATACCGATGACGATTGATTGATTACCCATGTCTAACTCCCCTTATTTTTATTTAATATGCTCTGCGGCTAATTTATTATGTTCTTTTAATGTTTTAGCGTAAAAAACCTCGCCTGTTTCTGTATCTGCTAAGAAATAGTAATAATCAGTTGTTGCTGGTTTTAAGGCCGCATCAATCGACAACTCACTGCTGTTACTAATCGGACCGATTGGTAAATGGTCGATTTGATACGTGTTATATGGTGAATCGACTTCGATGTCATCGTAGCTGACAAAGGTTGTCCCGGTCTTTTTCAAGGCATAAAGGACAGTTACATCAGATTGAATCGGCATCTTAGCCGCCAGTCGGTTGTAAAAGACACTTGCAATCTTCGAACGATCGGTATGTGCTGTCGCTTCTTTTTCTAGTAACGACGTAAATGCTAAAAATTGATTAACACTTAAGTTGGTTTTTTTAATCTCGGCTAAGCGAGGTTCAATCACCTTATTTGTTTTTATAATCATTTGTTCGACAATTTCTTGCACTGTTGGTTTATCACCGACTGCAAATGTATATGTCGCCGGGAATAAGTAACCTTCAAGAGGATACATCACCCCTTCTTTTAACACGTTAGTGGTTAAGAGATTCGGATACTTCGCAATCATCTGTTTCACAAACACTTGATCGTTCATTTGGACCAGTACATCTTTTTCTTTGAGACCGGTATATTTAGCTATTTTAGTCGCTGTTTGCGGTAAGTTGAGCCCTTCTGGAATTGTTAAGGCTGGCGCACTCGCTTCATCCCCACTGACAAATTGTTGCATAATTTCTTCGGCAGTCATCGTCTTATTAACCGCAAATTGCCCTTCTCGTAGTTCTGTTTGTTTTAAATATTTTGCATAGTATTTAAATATCATAGGCTGATGAATGACATCTTTAGCAGCTAATTCATCTGCCAAGGTCGCCACCGTATCACCCGACTTCACTTTAATATACACATCTGTTTTATTAGTTTTATCAACAGCACCTATACTGTAGTTAAAATAGAGGTAGCCGCCTATCGCTACGATTACTATTAAACTCAAAACGGTTAAAACAATCATCTTACCTTTGTTGGATGACTTTTTACGTTTCTTCATTTTTCTCCTCTTTTCTGTGAGTCCTCAAGTTTCATTATCTATAATAGCTATCTTTCGGCATTTTTTCAAGCACTATCAGACGTGAACTAGCAATAATGCTCTCATATTGCGCAATTATTCTCATTAAGACCTAAATAAAAAAGCCTTGTTCCAAAATCGGAACAAAGCAAGTAATACGATATTATTCTTCGCCAGCTTCTTCTTCATCAATTAAAAACGTATTTAATACTTCTTCAACCATATCCCACTCATCATCTTCAACAACTGGTTTCAAGTCTCCTGCAGTACCGTCTTCTTGTTCAATGTAAGTATACACTTGTAATTCAACTTCTTCTGCGTCGTGATCGCTCTCTGGGTAGCAGTAAACGTATGAATTACCAAAGAATGGGCTTTCTTTTTCTGGTGCGAAAGTAAGTAAGACAGCGTATAACTCTTCGTTACCGTTTTCGTCAATTACCGTAATGTGTTCGTGGTCATGTGCTTGTTCATGATTATGTTCGCTCATTATAAAATCTCCCCTTAACAATCTTATGATTGTGAATTTAGGTAGCCTTGTAAAATTAACACTGCTGCTAATTTATCAATGACCCCTTTGCGTTTACTTCGTCGTACGTCTGCGTCAATCAAGGTGCGTTCTGCTGCTACTGTCGTTAGTCGTTCATCCCATAAAACAACGGGAATCTTAAACTGATCACGGAGCGACTGCGCATAACGTTCAGCCGCTTCTGCCCGTGGACCAATTGAATTATTCATATTCTTAGGATAACCAACAACGATTTTAGTGACAACGTATTCCTCAATCAACTCCGCGACGCGCTCAAAACCAAACTGTTCTTTATCTTCTTTAATGCGTATTGTTTCAATCCCTTGAGCGGTCCAGCCCAAGGCATCACTAATTGCAACGCCGACTGTGTGAGAACCAACGTCTAATCCCATCGTTCTCATAAGTTAGTTTGTCTCACTTTCTACTGTTAAATAACTGTTAACCAACTCTTCGATAATTTCATCGCGTTCTAAGCCACGGATTAATTGTCGCGCCTCATTATGGCGTGGAATGTAAGCAGGGTCTCCGCTTAACAAATAGCCCACGATTTGACTTGTTGGGTTATACCCTTTTTCTTCTAATGCTACATACACTTGTTGCAAAACTTGTTTAACGACTGGTTTTTCGATTTCATCACCAAAGTCATATCTCATCGTTTCATCAAAAGGACGCATTCGTAACACCTCTTCTTCCTAAGCTAGAATACACCTTTATTCTACACTATTTACCTAGTTCTCACAAACATAATGCAACATCACTTACTGTGCATCTACCCAAGTTGCTACCGCTGCCAATGCCTCGCTAACTTTACTTGCGTCTTTACCACCAGCCTGAGCCATGTCAGGACGTCCACCACCGTTACCACCACAAATGATGGCAACTTCTTTAATTAAGGCGCCAGCTTTATAGCCTTTTTTAACAAGATCCGGTGAAACGGCTGCAATAATATTAACTTTATCAGCGGCTGGTGCTGCCATTAGGACCACAATGCCACTTTCGTCTTTTTGCTTCCAAAGGTCAACTAATTGACGTAATTGGTTCATGTCTTTAACATCGACCTTCGCTGTCGTCACATTGACATCGTTCACAACAGTCGGTGTTTCAAAGATTGATTGGGCTGCTTGGGCTGATAAGCGGGCAGCTAAGGTTGCACTCTCTGTTTGAGCTGCCTTGAAATCGGCTTGAAGTTGTGTGACTTTAGCAGGTACATCTAATGCTTTCGCTTTCAGGTCAATTGCTACTGTGTTGAGGGCGTTAATTAAATCAGCATCGAATAAGTACGCGGCCTTGCTTGTAACTGCCTCAATGCGTCGAATCCCTGCGCCCGTCCCACTTTCAGAAACAATCTTAAAGAGACCAATTTCAGCAGTGTTACGCACATGAACACCCCCACAAAACTCGAGACTGTAATCGCCAATCTCAACGACACGAACGACATCGCCGTATTTTTCACCGAACAACATCATCGCACCTAATTTTTTTGCATCTTCAATTGCTTTTTCTTCAATCATCACGTCAAGTTCATCCCAAATACGCGCATTAACTTCCGCTTCAATTGTTTGTAATTCGGCAGCTGTAATTTGACCGAAGTGTGAGAAGTCAAAGCGGAGACGTTCTGCTTCTACTAATGAACCGGCTTGGTTGACATGCTCACCTAGAGTGTTTTTCAACGCACGATGTAGCAAATGCGTTGCTGTATGGTTTTTAACGATTAAACGGCGGGCTGCTTCATCAACTTGGAGGTCGTAGCCTTCACCAACTGTAATCGCACCTGTTTGAACGCTGACACTGTGCATGTTTTGTTTTTGTGGTGCTTTTTGAACAGCTGATACGACAGCTGCTGTTGTGGCAGATGTAATCGTACCTGTATCCGCAACTTGACCACCTGCTTGCGCATAAAACGGTGTTTTATCAAAGATAACCTCACCTTTTTCACCTGCAACGAGTGTAGCGACTGCCTCACCATCTTTAATGATTGCAACAGCTGTTGCGGCTGTGTGTGTCTCTGTGTAACCAACAAACTCACTCGCAATGGTTAGTTTTGCTAACACATCACTTTGAATGTTCATTGAATCCGTTGTGCTACGAGCATCACGCGCACGTTGACGTTGCTTGTTCATCTCAACTTCAAACGCAGCATGATCGACTTGTAAGCCTTGATCCTCAGCGTATTCCTCAGTTAATTCAACTGGGAAACCATATGTGTCATACAATTTAAAGATGGCTGCACCTGGTAATTCGGTTGTTCCGGTGGCTTTTGCATCAGCAATTAGTTTTTCTAAAATTGCTAAACCGTCATTTAAGGTTTCGTGGAAACGTTCTTCTTCGTTACGCACAACTTTTTCGATGAAGGCTTGATTTTTTGTCACTTCTGGATAGAAGTCATTCATAATGCGAGCAACTGTGCCTACTAATTCATACATAAATGGTTTTTCGATGTTTAAAAACTTCGCATAACGAACCGCACGGCGAATTAAACGACGCAACACATAGCCTCGTCCTTCATTCGAAGGCAACGCACCATCACCAACTGCAAATGAAACTGTTCGAATATGATCGGCAATCACTTTAAAGGCTGGTTTTTGTTGGGCATTGCTTGTTGCATACGCAATGCCTGAAATTTGTTCGACATGGGCAATGATTGGCATAAACAAGTCACTTTCGAAGTTTGTTTCAACTTCTTGTAACACACATGCCATTCGTTCAAGACCCATCCCAGTATCGATGTTTTTATTCGGTAATTCTTTGTATTCACTTCTTGGTACAGCTGGATCCGCGTTGAATTGTGATAAGACAACGTTCCAGATTTCAATGTAACGATCGTTTTCAAGATCCTCTGCCAATAAACGGAGTCCGATGTTCGCTTCATCGTACGCTGCACCACGGTCGTAGAAAATTTCAGTGTTTGGTCCAGACGGTCCTGCACCAATTTCCCAGAAGTTATCTTCAATCGGAATAATGCGTTCATCTTCTAAGCCCAATGCTTTCCAAGCCGCAATTGACTCCGTATCATCGGGAAAAACTGTTACGTACAGTTTTTCTTTGGGCATTGCAAACCATTCGTCGCTTGTTAATAATTCCCATGCCCATTTGATGGCATCTTCACGGAAGTAATCACCGATTGAGAAGTTACCGAGCATTTCAAAGAACGTATGGTGACGGGCTGTTTTACCGACGTTTTCGATGTCGTTTGTTCGAATTGCTTTTTGGGCATTTGTTAAACGGGGATTGTCTGAAATAACAGTCCCATCAAAATATTTTTTGAGGGTTGCTACACCTGAGTTAATCCATAATAAGGTTGGATCTTCCTTTGGAACGAGTGACGCACTTGGTTCGATTTTATGACCTTTTGATTCAAAGAAATCCAAGAACATTTGTCTGATTTCTGCACCTGATAAAGCTTTCATTAGTTAGTTTCCTCCTCTATAAAAATAAAAAAAGCTATCCCTTTGCAATATTAGGGACGAAAAATCGCGGTACCACCCTAATTGCAACGACATAGACATCATTACCTCTTAAACATCCTTTAACGTTGATGAGACGGCAGGTTATGCTCGAAAAAGGTAGCGTATCGCGGCTTTCATTAGCAGTTGTTTCAACCGAGCAACTGCCTCTCTTTAAATGAAGAATGCCTTAATATTCCTTTTCAAAATTTAACTTTATGTGTTTATCATCATTTTAGATGATTTCACCAATTATTTCAATAGGCAGTTACGCTTTCTTTGAAAGGCTTATACTAGCCAGCTCGTGCTTTATTCTAGTATAGTAGAGCATATATTATAAAATGGTACGAGCTATTAACCAATTGGAGGACTACACATGCAAGTTTTAATGATTGAAGATAATGAAAGTGTTTGTAAGATGGTCAATATGTTTTTTAAGAAGGAAGGTTTCAAGGCGACGTTTAGCCACGATGGCCAACAAGGGCTCGATTTATACAAGGAGACACCCGAGCAATTTGATATTATAATTGTTGACCTGATGCTCCCTTCGCTTGATGGGATGTCGATTGTCATGGCGATTCGGGAAACGAGTAAGGTGCCTATCATTATTTTAACGGCAAAAGAATCTGAAGCCGATCAGGTACTCGGACTCGAACTCGGTGCCGATGACTATGTCACGAAACCATTCAACGCCTTAACATTGATGGCGCGAATTAAAGCCGTTACCCGTCGCTCACAAGCAACAGAAAAAGAAACAGTTGCTGATGCAGATACCTTAACGACCGCTTTTTTTAAAATTAGCCGCTCCACGCACGAACTGTTCTTTGAGGATACTCCTGTTGCCGCGTTAACGCCGAAAGAATTTGATTTGCTTTATTTTTTAATGGCGCATCCACGCCAAGTTTTTTCGCGTGAGCAGTTGCTTGAACAGGTGTGGGGCTATCAATTTTATGGCGACGAACGGACGGTTGACGTTCACATTAAACGGCTTCGCAAAAAAATATCGACTGACACACACGCCTTTATTCACACGGTTTGGGGTATTGGCTATAAATTCGATGAAACGGAATGATTCCGATGAAAATCAAATATTTCACCCAACTCTTTTTAACTAATTTATTCATTGTACTAATGACGAGTGCTGTGATAGCCGTTCTAATGACCCATTTTTTATCCGGTTATGTCTATGATAGTAAGGTTGATGAACTGAAGGCCTTTGGCACGGCGATGGCGAAAGAATTTAAAAAGACCGATAATACAGTCAGTATTGATAAGGTCGAGCAATACCAGACCTTATTGAATGCCAAGGATATTACCATCACCTTATTCGATGCTCAAAAGACGTTTTTATATGCACAAACAGGCCTAACATTTCAAATTGATACGAACGAATGGGAAAAGTTAAAAAACGGCAATCAAATCGCCGTTCCTTTTGAAGATGGTCGGTTCAATCGCACAGTTTCGTTTGTGCTGACACCAATCACCACTTCTAAGGGCGTTTTCGCTGGTGGTATTTTATTAATTTCACCTGTGTCGGAGATTGAGAAGGCGATTAATACTTTACGTAATAACGTCGTAATTGCCAGTGGCGCTTCGTTGCTGCTAGCCCTAGTGTTAAGTTATATTTTCTCTCGGTTTCAAGTGAAGCGAATCAACAAATTACAACAAGCGACACAATTGATTAGTGATGGTAATTTTGATGTGCAACTGCATTCGAAAGACGCCGATGAAATCGGTAACTTAGCGAATGACTTCGATCGGATGGCCTTATCTTTAAAACAATCGAATGAAGAAATCGCCTTACAGGAACGGCGACGTCGTCAATTCACCGTCGATGTTTCACACGAACTGCGGACACCGCTTACCACTATTAGCGGTGTGGCTGATGCGTTAGTGACAGATGTGATACCGCCTGAGGAATCACATGAAAGTATCCGCTTGATACAAACAGAAGCGAAGCGTTTAATTCGGTTAGTGAATGAAAATATCGATTACGAACGGATTCGAACGAATCAAGTGGTATTGCATAAAAATGAGTTTCAATTACTGGAGTTGTTTGAGATTGTAAAAGACTCACTGGCATTTAGTGCGCAACAAAAAAACAACGAAATCCGTCTCGAAATCGATGCCTCGATTTTATTAAATGCCGATTATGACCGCATTACACAGGTTTTAATTAACATTGTCAAAAACAGCATTCAATTTACCGATAACGGTTTGATTACCTTACGTGGTTTTCAAACGGCGACTGATACAATAATTGAAATTGAAGACAGTGGCATTGGCATTAGCAAACAAGCGATTGAAGAAATTTGGGAACGATTTTATAAAGCCGATATTTCGCGGACGAATACAAAGTATGGCGAATCCGGCATTGGTTTATCAATCGTGAAGCAGTTAATCGCTTTTCATGATGGCACTATTAGCGTCCGGAGCGAAGAAGGACACGGCACTTGTTTTACTGTGACCCTCCCGCGCTTAACAGCAGAAACACACAACTAACCTGAGCAGAGGCTGAAGGCTAATCGCCTTCAGCCTCTATTCTTTTATTCGTGATTTGTGCTATACTATATTAATGTATCGATAGAGGAGGAATTTTTTAATGGCACGTCGCGTAAAAATTATGGAAAAATCGATTGACCTTGCAAATGTAAGAGACATCTTTTTCTCAAATGAGTTTAAAAAAACAGTCGCTAAACCGGCTAAAGAAGCAATGGATCACAAGGTGCTTGTTGCTAAAATCAAAGAATCATATGGTATTACTGAGGATAACAACTATGATGCGTCACTTGAAAAGGCAGATACGAACTTTATCTACGGTGAAGATGCACCTGAATTTGCCATTATGACTGCAGCAATGACACGCATAAAGGATGCTAACGCACCGGCTGAAGAACGTAAACAAGCGTTTTATTCAATGCTTGATGTGTATAAACTGAAGATGGTTGATGTGCAAGTTGCACAAAAAACATTAAACGTTGAATACAAAGAATATAAAAATGAACGTCCGCGCACAGCTGAGGGTTGGGGCGAGCGTCAAAAAGTGTACAAACGTGAAAAATACGTTTTCACTGAAGAACATTACAAAGCAGCCGATAAAATCATGCGTAAATTCCATGGTGCAGCTGAATAAGGTACAAAAAAGCGTGTCACACAACTTAAAACATTGTGTGACACGCTTTTTTATACTGTCTTTTTTACGAAGCTGCAGTGCAGATAACTCACCGACACGCTTTCGGACAGCATTGGGATGCAAATAATTCTGTTTTTATTTGCGACCGACTATTCCGTTGGTTCCTTCATTCCAACTGATAAGTTCACTCACTGGTAAACGTGGCGATGGATGGGCAACTTTGGCCGCCTTCCCGATTGCAACAAACATGACGGCTTGGTAGCGTTCGCTATCGATGTTTAAGGCCGCCATCACTTCTTCACGTTCAAACCCACCAATCGGATTTGTATCATAACCGTAGGCTTTTGCAACGAGCATTAATTGCATGGCAACTAAGTTTGCATCGTTCGTCGCAAGTGCATGACGAACTGTCGTTGGGGCGGCAATTATCGTTTCATTAACAGCCTTCACAAAGTAGTCCTTCACTTCGGGCGTCATTGTTCCAGCAGCCACATTTTGTCCGAAAATTTCTTCGACTCTATCGGCATGGTTCGCATCGCCTAAAATTAAGATCATCGCGGCTGAGCTGTGTAACTGCCCCTGATTAAAGCGAACCAGTTTGTCTAACTTTTGTTTTTGTTCGGCAGCTTCAACAATCACGAAGCGCCAGGGCTGTAAATTAATCGAAGAAGGTGCTCGTGTTGCTAGGGTCAGCATCTCTTCCATTTCAGCTCGTGGTATTTTGACCGTTTCATCAAATACTTTAACGGAATGACGGCTGTTGATTGCGTCAATTAAGCGGATATCTTTAGTCATTTAATGTTACTCCCTTTGTTTATTACTGTGATTAAATCATTTAGTTTGGCAAGTATGTTTTCTTCTTGTTCTACGGGCAAATCGAGCGCGCCGAAACAGTTCACGACGGCTGCTTTAACATCTGCTTCTAGTATCTTCGCCTTATCGGTTAAGACAATGACGACTTTACGTTCGTCTGTTTGTGAACGTTGACGTAGCACTAGTTGACTAGCTTCCATTCGTTTCAACATTGGCGACAACGTGCCTGAGTTTAGCTGGACGCGTTCACCAATTTGCGTCACACTTAACTGATTTTCTTCCCATAACACAAGCAAGACGAGGTATTGCGGATAAGTTAGCTCAAAACGTTCTAAAAGAGGACGATAGAGTTGGTCAAATTGTCGGGCCAGCTTGTGGACAGTAAAACACACTTGTTGATTTAGAATCACGCTTATTCCCTCACTTTAATTAGTCTACAACGTTTAATGTGACATCGATGTTGCCGCGGGTTGCTTTTGAATACGGGCAAACGTCATGCGCTTTAGCTACGAGTGCTTGCGCTGTTTCATGGTCGACATTAGCGATTTGTACGTCTAGTATAACACCAATTTTGAAACCGTTGTCGACTGGATCACCATAAAGTGTCACAGTCCCTGTTACTGTACTTGTTGTTTTAATTTGTGCACGTTGCATTACAACTTCTAAAGCACTGTTAAAACAAGCGCTATAACCTGCTGCAAACAGCTGTTCTGGATTGGTACCTGAACCTCCATCGCCACCTAATTCAGTCGGAGCTGAAATATCATAGTAAAAAATATTGTCGGGTGACGATACTTCACCACTGCGTCCCCCAGTATTAATAATCGTTGTTTCATATAATTTTTTCATTATTGATCATCCTCTCGTTTTTTTAATTGTTCACAATTAAGTTGCGCACAATATAATTTACCATAAAAAAAAGCAGCTGTCACGTGATTGAATCGTAACAGCTGGTTTCGCTTTAATTTTCCACTTCGGTCATGCCAATCATCGGATCAATCGTATGGACATTTTCAGGTGTTAAAATGTAGTCAGCTGTTGCACTCACCGGTTCGGGTTCCGCAGTCGTGCGCGTTAGTCGTTGCAGTAAGGATGTATGTCGTGAAATATCACTTTGGCGGACGGTTGCCTGTTCAAAGGCTGATTCTTCACCACACATAATTAAAAACTGCCGGCTTCTCGTCATCGCAGTGTATAAAATATCGCGGCGTAACATCCGGTAATACGACTTCAACATCGGTAAAATCACAATGGGAAACTCTGAGCCCTGTGCCTTATGTACCGAACAGCAGTATGCATGTGTAATTTGATTTAAATCGCCCCGCAAATAAGTCACTTCCGTTTGATCGAATTCAATCACCAACGTGTCTTGCTTTTCAATCGTCTCTTTGGCATAAATGATGCTGACAATCGTTCCCATATCACCGTTAAAAACATTGCTTTCGGGTTGGTTCACGAGTTGCAACACCTTATCGCCCACTCGATAAAGCACATCACCGTATTGAATTTCCTTGCGTTTACCGTCAGGGTTCGGGTTTAAAATCGCTTGCAGTTCTTCATTCATTTTTGTAATGCCGGCAGGACCACGATAAAGTGGAATGAGCACTTGAATGTCTTTGGCAGTAAAGCCTTTTTTCGCTGCATTTTTGACGACTTTTCCGACCACCTCAGATAACTGTTGCGTATTGCAATGGAAGAAAGAGCGATCGGCAGTATTTTGTTTGAAATCAGCGGGTAACACGCCTTCTTTAACATGATGGGCCAATTCGATAATTGACGACCCCTCAGCTTGACGATAAATATCAGTCAATGAAATCGTCGGCAAAGCCGCTGAAGCTAAGATATCTTTTAAAAATTGGCCTGGTCCGACTGATGGCAACTGATCTTTATCACCGACAAAGATGACCTGCATGTTGGTCGGGACGGAACGAAGCAGTTGATTCGCTAACCAAATATCAACCATACTTGATTCATCGATAATGAGTAACTGCCCTTCGAGTTCACGTTCAACATCATCGGACTTGTTCTCTTGCCCGGTCATACCGAGCAGTCGATGAATCGTCATCGCTGGTAAGTTGGTCGATTCACTCATCCGCTTCGCTGCACGTCCAGTTGGTGCTGCCAACACGACCGGGAACGCCGGACCGCCATCCTTATAGGCACTCGGATCTAAACTGAGGCCATTCAATTCAGCAAACAATTCAACAATTCCTTTAATGACGGTCGTCTTACCGGTACCGGGACCACCGGTTAAAATCATCGTTGCTGAATTAAGGGCGGTTTCAATCGCTTCACTTTGCGAGGGTGCATAGGCGACATTGATGCGTTCTTCTAATTCTCCAAGCGCCTTTAAAAAATCAGCTTTCTCGAATAAAGTCCGCTTCGCCTGTGCCTTTTGCAGACGGAGTAAATGATGTGCCACCCCTTTTTCGGCATGATACAACGAGGGCAAGTAAATACGCGTTTCTTCTTGCACGAGCTCATTATTTTGCAGCAAACTTTGGAGGGCATCGCTAATTTCAGTTTCGGCAATACTCGTGCCATCACTCGTTACGAGCAATCGCTTCGTACTCATGACTGTTTCATCATATTCTAAGTAAACATGGCCATTTTGCATACACTCAGAATCAACGGTAAACATTAGCGCCGCACTGAGGCGAGCAGGATGATTACCACCCATCCCGATTTTTTGTCCGAGTTCATCGGCACGGCCAAAGCCAATACCGGCAACATCATGGATTAATTGGAAAGGGTTTTCGTTAATCACTTCGAGCGTTTTTTGTTGATACGTTTGAAAGATACGCATCGCGAGTTGGGGCCCAAAGCCCATCTCATTTAATTTAATCATCACGAGCTCAAGGCCTTCATTTTCTTGTAAGGTTTGTGCCAGTGTTTTTTTTAGTTTAGCCGTCAATTTAGGAACCTGGTCTAAGACGGTGGCATCTTGTAATATACGTGAGATGGCGTCGTTACCCAATACATCAACAATTTTTTCGGCCGTTTTCTTCCCCACCCCTTTAAACATGTCACTCGATAAGTAACTCGCAACGCCTGCTTTTGTCGCTGGTAATTCTTTTTTAAAGGTGGTGACTTGGAACTGGCGGCCATACTTAGGATGCTCAGACACGGTGCCTTCGAGATGGTAGCGTTCTTCCGGCGATAACTGTGGCAAATAGCCTGTTACGACAATTTCGCGGTCCTCCCACTCAACATTGCTATCTTTTACTTCCAGTCGTAATACTGAAAAAAGGTTCGTGGCATTATGAAAGATGGTTGTAACAACATTACCTTTAACATAGAGTGGTTCAGTTACAGCTGCATCTGTCTTACTTTGTTCAACCATCGGTCTTTACCTCCCCTTATTGTTCGTAAGCACGAATAGCATCAAGCGCACTTTGCGCCATTTCATGTGTTGGATCAAGCACTAATACTTGCTCGAATAATGGTGTAATGAGGTTTGAATCTTCACCATTCATCAAGCGGGCAGTTGCTAAATAATACAACGCATCAGCCTGTGTTTCATCCAGTACTAATACTTGTTCAAACGCAGCAATCGCTTCTGGCATCATTTCAAGTTGCGCTAATACAAGGGCATATTGGAATAAGGCTTCGGTATCGGTCGGATTTTTTTCGGTAGCTGTTAACAAATAAGGCAACGCTAGTTTTGCTTTACCGTCTGTTAATAACGAAATGCCCAGCATGAAATAAACATCAGCTTCATCCAAGCCTTTTTCGAGTGCTAGTTGAAATTTTCGAGCTGCTTTTGTGTATTCTTGAGCTTGGTAATACAGATTACCATAACTATAATAAATCGTCGGTGCCTCTGCATCGACTTCGATGGCACGGTCATAAAAACGGGCTGCGCGTTCAACATCACCCATTGACAGTAACACGTTACCAAAGTTGACGTATGCGACAACATCGGTCGGCTCGTTTTCAATTTGTGCGGTTAACACTTTCACCGCTTCTTCTACTTCACCTTTTTGCATATGTTCTAACGCTTTTGCATTTAAATCTGTCATGTGTCTTTCGCTCCTCTTTATCTAATCATTCTTTCATTTTACCATATATTACAGGTTTTAAAACCATTGCACGTCTTTTAGCGTAATAAAAGCTGCCTCTTTTTAAGAGACAGCTTACAACTTTTAACTTTTGCTCAACTTCCCCAATACGTATCGGTTGTATTTCTCATCACACTCTTACTAACATGTGCCGAAGTTTTATCTTTAACCCATACACGACCTGTATCTACCCTAACATAGTGCGGCCAAATGGTTGTTTTCATCTGTACACGACTATAATGTTTTTTCCCTTTCCACTTTGTCTCGGCATGACCCTGTTTATAATTCCCTGCATAATTTGTCCATCCTCTATGTGATTCAGGTTTACTAGCGACCTTCGCCAATGGTTGATACCCTTCTCCTTCAATCCATCCAACATAAGCATAATCAGCTTGAACGGTCTGACTTACTAGCATTATACCTAAAACGATTCCAGTTAAAAGTAGGCCACGTTTCATATTCTTCATTCTCCTTGTTAGTTTGCTAGCTAATATCAATCACCTGGTCCGCTGCTTGAGCCAGAGCATCATTATGTGTGTCGAGCACAAGCGTTTGTTCCGGCTGGCGATGCGTTTGTAACAATGACATCACCTGACGTTCATTTTCATCATCAAGTGCAACGGACTGATTGCTAACTTCGTTAACCACTGTTCAACCCGCTGTGCAATTTCTTGCGGCGCTATCTGTTGATATTTCAATGGCAACGCAATGTTATCAAAGACTGTTTTACGACTAATGAGTGGTGCTTCTTGAAAAATGAAGCCAATCTTATCACGACAAAAATCACTCCGCTCATTCGCAGTAAATGTGCTAAAAGCCTTTCCTTCAAAAAAAACGTCACCTCGATCGCTAACAATTAAACCGGCAAGGATTTTTAATAAGGTTGATTTTCCCGCACCACTGCGGCCGCGAATACAAACAAAGGAGCCACGGGCAATTTTTAAACTAAGTCCTTCAAACAATTGTTTTTGTCTTTCGCCATCCTCAAAGCTTTTTGCCACCTGCCGTAACACAATCATTTTTGACCTCCTTCATCTTTACTCAAATGATAAAACACCTGCGCAATACTCACACCTGGTAGTAATTGCATCACCAAAAGCAACATCGCTAAGCGCCCAACTACTAACCAACTCCCACTAAACCAATACAAGGGCAACACAACAATAAAGCTTGCAAGCACCGTTTGTAACAGCAGTTCGACCATCACGACGGTTGTCAAAAAATACCATTTCGCTCCGATAACTAAATGCAACACATAATCGGCTCGAAAAAGTTTGATTTTATAGACTGCTAAGGCTGTAACTGCAGCTGTTGTACAAATAAATAGCACCATCGTTATTAAGCGTAAATACAACTGACTCTCTTGTAATCCCGCTATAAAATCACTAATGAATTGAGTACTAACACCAATAATTTGCAATGACGGAAAATTGTTAATTGTTGCTGAAGCCTGAGCGATTGCGTGTTGAACATGACTAAGAGAGTCATTGGTATACAAGTACCCATTCACTGCATTCAAAAAATGACGCTGTTGAAAGGCAGCTGTCTGCTCGGACTGTGGCAGGGCTAAATCAATTAAAAATGGCAAAATAAGGTAACGATTCAAATCAAATGTTTCATCCTCCCGTAAAAATAACACTTGATTTTGTGCAGTAAAACCTTGAACCACTACGTTCATAACCGCGCCTAAATACTCAATTTTCAACGTGTCACTAATGCTGTGGTAAGGACGATAAGCCGCACCTAACAGCACTGGCACATTCATGTCGTACGTTTGCAGAAATGTTGGGCTTGTAAAGAATGTACCTTCCATTAAATGCATGTCAGCAAACTGTAAACCCGCTTGATTCAACTGTAGGGCTTTATAGTCTCGCCGATAGTAAAATTAAGCTAGACAAATAAAAAAGTCATTTGTGCGACACTCAAAATAGTTCCGACCAAAGAATTATTAGGAGTGAAGACAAATGACCTATAAACATCTTACACCAAATGAGCTTGTAATGATAGAAGCCTATTTCCAAACGAAACAATCTGTTTTAACCGTATCGAAGATATTTGGACGTTCAAGACAAACGATTTATAATGTCTACAATTTTCTTAAAAAAGGTTTATCAGCTAATGATTATTATCAAAGATACAAAGAAAATAAAACATATTGTGGCAGACGTTCTATCATTTTAAGTGCGGATCAACAAACTTACATTCAGAAAATGACAGCTAAAGGCTGGACACCTGATGTGATTATTGGTCGTGCTGAGATACCTATCTCATGTTCTGTTAGAACGCTCTATCGCCTATTTAAAGCGAACGACTTCGATATCACAAAGCTACCAATGAAAGGTAAACGTAAGCCAAACGGACACAACGAACGTCGCGGAAGGCAAGCATTTAAGCGTAATATTTCGGAACGATTGACTGATTATACGCAATTCAATGAAGAATTTGGACACTTGGAAGGTGATACAATTGTCGGTGTTCATCATAAAAGTGCTGTTATCACGTTAGTTGAGCGACTTTCAAAAAGTGATTATCACATTAAAACCAGCAGATATCGAAAAAGCAACGACGGCTTGGTTACAATCTATTCCCAAAAACATGTTTAAATCAATCACGTTTGATTGTGGAAAAGAATTCTCAAACTGGAAAGAAATGAGTAACTCGAATGATATCTCTATCTATTTTGCGGATCCTGGAACACCTTCACAACGCGGTCTAAACCAAAATTCTAATGGCATTTTGCGTCGAAATGGCTTGCCAAAAAAGATGGACTTTAACCAAGTTGTCCAAAACTTCATTTCAGCTGTTGCTTCAAAAAGAAATCACATACCAAGAAAATCATTAAATTACCGGACACCATTGGAAGTGTTTTTGAGTGACGTAAATGAAGAACAATTGTCCAGCTTAATTTGACAAATAAGAAAGACAAAAAAAGCAGTGCTCATCGCACTGCTTCAAACTGCTTTTATTTTGAAAGTTAGTTCAAGTGACTTTCGCTGCAAGATGACTTGACTGAAAAGAAACGTTGTTATGTCCTCTAGTTCAATCAGCTAACTTATATGCTATTTCATGGAAAAGTAGCGACGGCAACTAGTCGCTCTTCTTTTCCATTCCAATGTCTTCAAAGTTAAACGAGCTGATTTCACTGTTATTTTTAGCCTACGTACGTTATCAATTCACCCTCACGGTATAGGCGATCGATTGTCGCACCGCCGAGGCATTCTTCGCCATCATAAAGCACGACCGATTGACCGGGTGTGACGGCACGAGCAGGTTCTTTAAACGTCACTTTAATTTCATCACCGATGACGTCAACGGTCACTGCCACATCTGTTTGGCGGTAACGGAATTTAGCTGTACACTCAAACGAGCCTGTCTTAGGTGTTTTAGACGTCCAGCTCACTTTATTGGCGATTAAAGCCGTTGATAAAAGGGCCGGGTGGTCAAAGCCTTGACCAACATATAACGTATTGCTCGCTACATCTTTACCGACAACAAACCACGGTTCACCTTCGCCACCAATGCCTAAGCCTTGGCGTTGGCCAATCGTATAATACATCAACCCATCATGTTGACCCATCACTTCGCCTTCAAGCGTCGTCATTTTTCCTGGTTGAGCTGGTAAATACTCACTCAAAAAGTCTTTGAAATTACGTTCACCGATAAAGCAAATACCCGTACTGTCTTTTTTCTTTGCTGTCGCTAACGCTGCTTCTTCGGCACGACGACGTACTTCGGGCTTTTCAATCGCACCCAGCGGGAACATTACTTTTTTTAATTGTGCTTGTGACAATTGATTCAAGAAATACGTTTGATCTTTGTTATTATCAACCCCACGTAACATCTTCACTTCACCGTTTTCATCGCGAACTGAACGGGCATAGTGACCGGTGGCAACGTAATCTGCACCGAGGTTTTCGGCATGTTCTAAAAAGGCCTTGAATTTAATTTCTTTGTTGCACATCACATCTGGATTAGGCGTACGTCCTAATTTATATTCTGCTAAAAAGTAAGTAAACACCTTATCCCAATATTCTTTTTCAAAATTAACGGCATAATACGGAATGCCAATTTCATTCGCTACTTTACGGACATCTTCGTAATCTTCGGTCGCTGTACAAACGCCAAATTCATCGGTATCGTCCCAGTTTTTCATGAATACACCAATTACATCATAACCTTGTTCTTTTAACATTAACGCCGTTACTGATGAGTCAACCCCACCAGACATTCCCACGACGACACGTGTGTTTGCATTATCATTCGTTTCCATCATTTCCACTCCTTTTATTTCGCCAATCGTTTATAAATACGAACCGTTTCGGCTGCTACGGCTTCAATCGCTGTTTTTGTTAAATTAATGCCAAAGCTAAAGCGCAAGCTCGCTTTTAATGCTGGTGTTTCGGGCCCATACATCGCCACCAAGACATGTGACGGTTCAATGCTCCCCGCCATACATGCCGAGCCACTCGAAACAGCAATTCCTGCCATATCAAGGTTCACTAAAAAGGCTTCAACAGAGACATGTTTGAAATGAATATTTAAAATATGGCTTAAACTATTTTCCCAACTGCCATTAATTTCATAGTCAACGCCCGCAACATCGAGCGCACCTATCATAATTTGTTTAAAGCCTTCGTAATCTTGTTGTTTTTGAGCACGTGTCTCTTCAGCAATTTTAACCGCTTCTGCAAAACCAACAATTGCCGGAAGGTTTTCAGTGCCGCCACGACGTTTACGTTCCTGATCACCACCGTACATTAGTTCGTGCAATTTCGTTTGAGCACGAACATATAAAAAACCAACACCACGAGGACCATTTAATTTATGCGCGCTGGTCGACAACAAATCAACTTGGAGGTCATCGACATTCATCGCTTCAAGGCCATACGCCTGTACGGCATCCGTATGAAATGTTGCCGAATGATTCGCGAGCAAGGCACCAATTTTTTTGATTGGTTGCACCGTTCCCACCTCGTTATTGCCATACATAATCGATACTAAGATTGTATCCGGACGAAGGGCATCGCGGATATCTGATAGAGCCACTTGTCCCTCGCGCGAAACAGGTAAATATGTCAGTTCAAACCCTTGTCGTTCCAACTCTTTGGCCGTTTTCAAGACTGCAGCATGTTCAATCGCTGTTGTAATAATATGCTTACCTTCATGTTGACGAGCTAATGCCGTCCCCATTAACGCTAAATTATCACTCTCGGTGCCGCCACTCGTCATTAACAACTCGCTGTCTTTAGCTCCAATCGATTGGGCTAATGTGTGACGCGCTGTATCTAATGCATAGCGGGCTTCGCGACCAAAATGATGCACACTACTTGGATTACCGGGTAATGATTGCATCACCTTTACCATTGCTGTAATAACGTCAGGATGTGTTGGTGACGTTGCGGCATGATCTACATATATTTGTTTCACTTGACTGCATCTCCTCTATTATACTAATCGTGGCTGTTGAAGCTATACGATTAAATTTCCATATCTATTGATTTTAAAAAAGAAATCACTAAAAAGCAAGTTTCTGGTTTGTAATTTAAAACTGTCAGTTTTCAGTGAACTTCAGTTGCTAAACTTTTTTAAAAGTGCTATATTTAGGTCATAAGGAATACCTGATGTGTGCGTTAGAGTACCTATTTATTTTGACCGAACATATTTGTTACGGGAGACGTAAAAAACGTGGTGAACAAAAGCCTTTTCATGAGGACTTGTGAGCCCCGGTGAGTGTCACCCACCTGCTGTAAGAGCGGGTACAAAATTTAGGGAAAATCGACGGCACAATCGGGGTTCTTTTTTTTGCTATTTTTTATGTTTTTCAAGCAATTCATACATGTCTGCCAAAGCATTTTCGAACTTACCCGATCGTTTCGGTAAGTAGTAATGCTTTTTTTTGATGTTATTTGGCAAGTATTGTTGCTTAACCCAATAACCGGGAAAATGTGTCGTTGGGTAGGCGTGAGGATATTTATAATCGACCGCTCGACCTAACTTAGCCGCGCCACGATAGTGACCATCCTTGAGATGATCCGGTATTTCACCACTGACCCCTTTACGAATATCACTTAATGCGGCATCGATTGCTAAATAGGCAGAATTCGACTTCGGTGCCAACGCTAACTCGATCACGGCATTAGCCAGTGGAATGCGCGCTTCAGGGAAACCGATTTTTTCGGCTGTTTGAATGGCTGCCAACACATGCACACCTACTTGCGGATTAGCCAAGCCAATATCTTCATATGCCATCACGAGCAACCGACGGCTAATGCTAAATAAATCACCGGCTTCAATCAGGCGCCCCAAATAATGCAAGGCCGCATCGGCATCGCTGCCGCGAATTGCTTTTTGCAAGGCACTTAGCACATCATAATGGCCGTCACCATCTTTATCCATCGCTAGACTTTTACGTTGCAAACACACTTCCGCTGTTTCTATCGTCACCACAACTTTATCATCTTCGTTAGCTGGGGTTGAAATAACTGCCAGTTCTAGGCCATTAAGTGCGCCACGCACATCGCCGTTGCTACTATAAGCAAAGTGTTCTAACGCAGCCTCACTGACTTCCGTTTGATACATCCCCAGGCCTTTTTCGGTATCGGCCAAGGCACGCTCTAACGCAACCACAATTTCTGCGGCCGTTAACGGTTTTAATTCGAAAATTTGTGTCCGACTACGAATCGCGGGATTAATTGCAATATAAGGGTTACTCGTCGTCGCCCCAATCAAAATAATCCGCCCACTTTCGAGATGTGGCAGTAAAAAGTCCTGTTTTGCTTTATCGAGGCGATGAACTTCGTCGAGCAGTAAAATAACATGGCCACTCATCCGTGCTTCAGCTGCCACAATTTCGAGGTCTTTTTTATTGTTAGTCACCGCATTAAGTGAGCGAAAGGCATATTTCGTACTGCCAGCAATCGCATTTGCAATTGATGTTTTGCCAATTCCAGGTGGTCCATACAGTATCATCGATGTTAAGCGTTTCGCTGTTACCATCCGATCAATAATCATACCTGGTGCCACGAGATGACTTTGACCAATAATCTCACTGAGACGTTGTGGACGCATCCGATAAGCTAGCGGTGTATCCATTTCCATTTTTTTCAGCTCCTTGCCCTTGTCGAGTCTCTGTTACTTGCTTCTCTAGTTTATCATAAATCATCGCCTTATTCAGTCATTCATCCGGTGGACTGCACCTTAAAAGAACGATATAACCCCGAGATAAGGCGATTTGTGGTATAATTCGAGTAGATATTATACTGTGTAGGAGGGTTTTGCTTGAAAATTTCAACTAAGGGACGTTATGGTTTAACCATTGTGATTGAATTGGCTAAACGTGAAGGACAAGGACCAACATCCTTAAAAACAATCGCGAAAACGCATGATTTAAGTGAACATTATTTAGAACAACTTATTTCACCTCTCCGTAATGCCGGCATTGTCCGCTCAATCCGTGGTGCCTATGGTGGCTATGTGTTAGCTAAAGAAGCTCACACCATTACTGCAGGTGATGTTTTACGCTTGCTTGAAGGACCGATTTCACTCGTTGAAGGACTCGAAAACGAAGAACCTGCTAAACGTGAACTTTGGAGTCGTATTCGAGATGCGGTTAAAGACGTGCTCGATTCAACGACAATTGATGACTTAGCCAACTATAATGAATCGGATGATTCCAGTGGCTATATGTTTTACATCTAACAGAAAGGAAGATTTGAATGACCTCTCCCTTTACTTACTTTTGGTTTTTATTAATCGGTATTTATTTACTCGCACTCGTCTTAACGGTATTGCATTTGCGTTTTCTCAAACAGCGCTTTTTATTTTTAATTCCAACACTGTTCGTTATGACGAGTGTGTCTTTTTTACTGGTAGCCATCTTCCAACGTAACTTTAATAATTTTTTATACGGACAAATTGGATCAATGTTTTTTGGCGGTGCGTTGTTCAGTATTTTACTGATTATGATTACGCGGAATTTATTTACTAACGAAAAAAAATAGGCTTACACGGATTATATCAGCACTGTCTGGTATAATCCTTTGTCTTTTAAAGCCGACAACTATATAATAGAAATTACAAGCACTAAACTATATTACTGTGTGCTACTTCGATTGGAGTGATACTTAATGAAACGTCTACCGCTCATAACGATAATCATCGCCTTGTTGCTTGTGCTTTTTTTCTGCGTTCAAAGATGGAGTGCCTCACAAGTTGACGTTACCTTCGTGATGCTCGTCCAAGAAAAAGAGGGTTCCAACGACATTAGAGGCTTAATTGAAGGTGCTGGCAGCCAACATTTTAAATTCAAGCTCAATGATAAACTCTGGCAAGCGACCCAGTCCAATCATCGCTATGAAGTAAAGGCTACTTATAAAAATAAACATAAGCTTTCATCAAAAAAGAAAGAACGACTCGAGGGTCCATTTTGGTCGAACGAACGTAATTATGACATGTTAGCAAATGAGGTCAGCATTCAAAAACTGACATTAATTAAATAAAAAAGAGAGCCGACAGTTGGAGAAACTGCCACTATAATTAGATACAACTAAAAAAGAGCACCTCAAATTTGGTAAAATAAATTTGGAGGTGTTTTCTGATGTCAAAACATAATTTTTATCCTGTTGAATTAAAGATTCAAATTATTAAACGGTTTCTGAATGGTGAAAGCGCAGCTTCACTTCGTGAAGAATTTAAAATCCCTAGTAGTGGAACTCTTTACAGATGGAAAGATTGGTACCTAAATGGTGAAATAAGAAGTCTAGAAAGTTCTTCTGGACGACGATTAGAAAAGGATATTTCTATATCTGAACAATTGGATAAAGTAACGAAAGAGCTAAACTTATTAAAAAAATATTTTTCTCAAGAAAGATGGTGATAGCTGAAAATATAGTGCAGTTTATTAAACAAAATACAGATACCTTTTCCATTACTAAATTAACGGAATTATTTGGAATATCTAGAAGTTTTTATTATCGTCACCAAAATAAAGAGACATTTAAATTTTCCTATCTAGAGCAAAGGATTCAAAAACTAACGAAAGAAAATCACTTACTCTATGGCTATCGGAAAATTCATGCACTTATCAGTAACGCGTTTTTTGTAGGTATTAATAAAGGAGCTAGGATTATGCGTAAATAGGGATAAAATTGTATTGTGAAGAAGAAAAAATTTAAGAAGCTTGGTAATCCAAATGAATTTTTTGGAAATGTCATTACTAAGGATTGGGCAATAGCTATACCTCTTTGTAAAGTGACAATGGCTATTACTTAGCTACCTTAAAGCAAATGGATAAATTTCCAAAAGGAGCCATTTTACCTAGTGAGCAAGGTTCAACCTACACTACAAAAGAATTTTTTGAAGTAGCCCGCAAAAAAACGTTATCCGAAGTATGTCCCGTATGGGGACGCCCTCAGATAACGCACCAATAGAATTGTTTCATTCCTCGTTAAAGTCTGAAACATTCTACATTAACAAAGAACCGATTGGTTCTAATAACATTGTAATCGATAGTGTTGAAAACTACATTACATTTTGGAATAACAAACGAGTCTTAACGAAATTAGGTCATCTTTCACCAGTAGATTACCGGAAAAAGATGACCTAATGAGATGCTCTTTTTAAATTGTGTCAAAAAGTAGTTGCATTCCCGTTTTCTATCGGTTCTCTTTTAGGTTTTAGACAAAGTCGAATCAAATTGCTTTTACTTTGAATGTTAGTTCAAGTGACTTTAGCTACGAGAATATAAGGCTAAATCGACATACTGTTAGTCTCTCCGGCCTAAATAAATCATTACCAAACGTAATAATTCCATCACAGCAACTGCTGCAGCTGCAACATACGTCATCGCAGCGGCACTTAACACTTTACGTGCCTGTGGCTCTTCATCACTTTGCAAAATACCAGTAGCTACCAATTGATTTAACGCCCGATTTGATGCATCAAATTCAACTGGCAAGGTAACGAGTTGAAACAGCACACCAGCAGCCATTAAAGCAATCCCGATTAACAAGAAACTGTTTAATGCAGTGAAAATAATCCCAATTAAAATAAACACATACGAGATATTTGAACTGATGTTTGCTACCGGAACAAGTGCGCTGCGTACGCGCATGAAGTTATAGTTTTGCGCATCTTGAATCGCATGTCCAACTTCATGTGCAGCGACTGCTGTGCCAGCGATTGTTGTCCCATGATAGTTCGCTTCTGATAAAAAGACACCTTTTTTACTCGGATCATAGTGATCGGTTAAATGCCCTTTAACAGGGTGAATTGTTACATCAAACAAGCCATTCTCATCTAAAATACGACGTGCCACTTGTGCACCTGTCATCCCATTACGGTTGGGTACTTTTTGGTATTTTTCATACGTCGCTTTGACACGATATTGTGCCCACAGCGGAATAATCATGATGACGACAATATAAATTAAATATGAACCCATTATTAACACATCCTTATTTTTAATATGTATTACTTAATAGTTTACCGTCTTTATAACACCAACGCAATTGATAAGCTAGACGGGGCTACTCTGATAACGTGATGCCGTGCAATTCATTCAAAGCGCTTGCATAGATTGTAAATTTTTGTGCATCACCTGCATCTAAGGCCTCATTGATCGCTTGCTCCAATTGCTCAATTCGTTCTTGCCGAAGTTTTTCATCAACAAAGTGGTTGACTGTTTGTTGTTCGTCCGCACTAAGTTTTTGCTCCAACTTGAAGGGATTTTCTTCATGGACGCGAGCATATTGTGGTGCAAGCATCGCGTTCGGAAAATCAATATCGAGATACAGCTCCTGCTCTGGATGCATCCGAATATCATGAAAAGCTTTTTGAGGGTCAGTCGTTACAAGCTGCTGTTTAAAAAACAAAAACGGTTCTTGTTTCTCAGTGTCGGTCGAGATTAATAACGCCCGTTCGCATTTGGTACTATCTGAGACAAAATGAACACTTGCCAATAAGGTGTCATCTCCTTTTAAAAATTCCAATAAGATGCGCACCTCTGGCACGTGAATCCGAAAATGTTGTATAAACCACGTTAAAAAGTCGCGTTTTTCCGTCACTGTAATCGCCACGGTCCTCACTCCTATTCGTTATCGTCTAAGTAACTCACTTCTTGTAAAATTTCGGCATCATCTGGTTGAAGCGCTAAATACTTCGTCCACAGCTCAAGTGCTTTTGCTGTTTGCCCCTCTTCACGCATAAAGTAACCATAGTCTTTTAAGAACAGTGGATTTTCTGCATAACGTGCATACGCTTTTTCAAACGCTGCCGCTGCCTTATCAAATTCCTCTAATTCTTTATACGCAATAGCTGAATCCCAGTCCAATTGCGGATCGATTTCTTCATTTTCTTGTTCCATCCATGAACTCAAATCAATCACTGCCGCAAAGTCTGCTTGTTTTAAGAACAGTTTGTTTAGAGTGAGCGCGGCTTCCATGAAATGAGGGTCAAGCACTAGTGTTTCACGTAAGTACTTTTCAGCAGCCTCTTGATCATCTAATTTAAGGGCAATTTTTCCACCTTCAAAGTAAAGCTCTTTGTTGAAGTTATCAAGCACTGTTCCTTCTTTAATCACCGTGAATGCTTCGACTAATTTATTTTCATGTTCATAGGCTTTCGCTAAGTACGGATAAAGTGAGGTATAGTTTGGATCCAATTCTTTTAATTGGTTAAAGGCTTCAATTGAACGAACCATTTTATGCGCCTGGAAGGCCGTAAAAGCTAAACCAAATAAGGTATCGACATTAGCATGTTGGTCCAATGCTGCTTCATAATGGCTCATTGCTTCTTCAAATGACCCACCACTGCTGTAACATTCTGCTAAGCGTTGTTGAATGAGGACCCCTGATACTTCATCAATGCCTGCTTCAAGAACAGTATTATAGTAGTTAATCGCGTTAACGAAACGACCCATTTGATTGTAATGTTCACCGAGGGCAAAATCAATAATAGGTTCTTCTGGTACCATATCTTTTGCTTCTAATAATTTTTGTTCGGTTACTTCGAACAAACCTTGTGATTGATACAAATCAGCTAATACTAATAACGCCCGTGGGTAGCTGTCGTCTTCTGGATGTACTTGGTCTAGGTATGTCAACGCCGTATCTTCATCATCGCGGTCAACATTTATTTCAGCTAGGGCAACGAGTAACTCACCTTCACCGGGATAATTAATCAGTAATGTTCCATATAAAGCTTCTGCCTCATCTAAAAAACCGAGTTGGAGAAGTTGTTCTGCTAAATCATATTGTTCTTCATCATTGTCGTTCTCCAGTGCCTTGTTAAGATAAACATGTGCACCTTCTAAATCATCATTATGTAGCGCTTCAATCATTTTCATACCATATGCCATTTATTTCAAATCCTTTCTCTTGCTCATGGTTACTAATTGTACCATATTATGACAAAAAAAGACTGTCGCCTGTTTAGAAAAATTATTAGGCGGAAAAAGACAGCCATCACGTAGTGTGGCTGTCTCAGACTGAAGATAAACGAGAGGATATAACAACGTTTCTTTTCAGTCAAGTCATCTTTTCGCCAAAGTCACTTGAACGAACGTTCAAAGTAAAACCAGTTTAATTCGACTTTGTCTCAAATTGTCGTTTAATCCGTTAGGGGTTTGATTAAACATTTATTTTGCCAACTCAGCAATATCCTCAAAAAAGGTCGGGTACGACACGGTAATCGCTGCCGCATCCGCCAATTCGACAGGTTCACTTGCAATTAAACCTGCCACCGCTAACATCATCCCAATACGGTGATCACCATGTGAGGAGACCAGCCCACCATGTAAGGGGGTTGGTCCGTTAATAATTAAGCCGTCCGCGGTTGGGATAATATCGGCCCCTAACGTTTGTAATTCTGTTGCGACAGTATCAATGCGGTTTGTTTCTTTCACCTTCAGTTCTTCGGCATTTTTAATGACGGTCGTACCTGTTGCCTGTGTTGCCAGTAAGGCAATAATCGGCAGTTCATCAATCAAGCGTGGAATAAGACTGCCGCCGATTTCAGTTGCCGTTAATTTGGCAGTGCTCACTGTTAAATCCGCCATTGGTTCTCCGGTAGTCTTGTTTGCTGTTTGCGTAATGTTTGCGCCCATTTGCGCCAACACCTCAAGAATACCCGTTCGAGTTGGATTAACGCCGACATTGGTCAACCTCACCTGTGAATTGGCAACCAAGCTTGCTGCCACTAAAAAGAAGGCTGCTGATGAAATATCACCTGGTACATAGACGTCTTGTCCTTGTAATTCCGGCTGTTTTTTTAACGTAAGTGTTAAACCATCAATCGCAATTTCACCACCAAATTGTTGCAACATCCGTTCGGTATGGTCACGCGATTTTTCTTTTTCAACAACGGTTGTCTCCGTCTCGCTTTGCATTCCCGCAAATAAAATAGCGGACTTCACCTGTGCACTGGCAACTGGCATGTCGTAATGAATACCTCTTAGTTGCGAATGACCGTTCACTTCTACCGGTGCCAATCCACCAGGCTGTGCTTTTAGCGTGGCTTGCATCAGTGTTAACGGTGCAATGACACGGTTCATCGGTCGTTTTTGAATCGACAGATCACCGGTTAAGCGACTCGTGAATGGACGGCCTGCTAAAATACCCATCATGAGACGAATCGTTGTGCCTGAGTTGCCTACATCGAGAATATCTGTTGCCTGTCGGAGCGCAGCAATCCCTTGCCCATGCACGCGGACACAGTCAGCCTCAAGTTCAATGGCAACCCCTAACTGGCGAAAAACGGCAATTGTACTTAAACAATCGTCTCCCTTTAAAAAATGACGAATCGTTGTTTCACCCTTCGCCAATGCACCAAACATAATCGCTCGGTGTGAAATCGACTTATCACCCGGCACTTCAATCGTGCCGTTTAATTGTTGTACTCGTGTTATTGTTCTCATCGCTTAACCTCTATTCTAGGACGCTGCATTCAAATGACGTCGCTTGTTCAATGACTTGTTTGGCGCGTTGACGCTCTTGTGTAGACTGAAAACTAATCTGTAAAATCCCCATAATATCCTCGCGCGTTTCGACAACACGAATGTTCGTCAAACTAATATGAGCAGCCGCAAGGACGCTTGTTACTTCTGAAATCACACCAGGATAATCGGGGATATCAATCAACAGGTCACTATAGCCGTGTAAGGCATGACGCTGTTTATTCGGTAACTCCTCGCGGTACGTTTTAGCTTCGGCAAAAAAGGCATGGATGGCTTCTTCATTACCATTGGCAACAAGTGCTTGTATCAAGGCTACTTCATTTTGCCACATCGCCAACAATTCAACGAGGTTGTCGCGGTTTTCTAAGATGATGTCGGTCCACATTTTGGGGTTACTTGCAGCAATCCGGGTCACATCCCGAAACCCACCCGCAGCCAGCTGAATCGTCTGTGGCAATCGTTTCGTATATTTAGCGGTTTGTTGAATCAGTCCGGCGGCAATTAAATGCGGTAAATGACTAATCATTCCCACCATTTGATCATGTTGCTGCGCTGAACTAATTAAAAAATGGGCCTTTGTTCCTTCTAAGTAATGTTGCAATTCTGGAATACGGGCAGCCGCACGATCATTGGCAGGTGTGAGCATGTAGAGGGCGTTTTCAAATAATATCGCCTTCGCCGCTTGCACACCACTCTTATGTGAGCCCGCCATTGGATGACCGCCAATAAACGTATAATCCTGTGCCGTTAAAACCGCGGCTGTCTGTTCGACCGTTGCCTTCGTACTGCTCGTATCGGTAATAATCACCGTTTGTTGCAGAGGGAGTTGGGCTAAATGCTGAATCATCGCCTTCGTTTGTCGGACTGGCGCTGCTAACACAATCACATCCGCTTGCGAAGCCTGGGCATCAAAATCAGTTGCCACCTCATCAATCACACCTAGACGCAATGCTTCTGCTAAGGTTGCTAGATGGGCATCATGACCAATAATTCTCACATCGGGTGCTCCACGTTTAACTGCTAACGCTAAGGAGCCGCCAATTAAACCGATGCCTATTAATAAAAGTCGTTTTGTCATTGTCACACCTCTTTTAATGTTAAATCCGGGCGCAACTGTACCGCTTCGTTTTGGTAAACGTGATGGATGGCCGCCTGTTCCAGATCACTGTCACAGTGAACCATCACACGAATACAGAGTGGTAAGGCATTTGGTACCGACATTTCAAGCATGTCAATCACTGGCACATACTCAAAACCTTTAAAGGAACGAACAAACTTGGCCGGAAAACAAGCAGTGACATCTGCTGTTGCAGAAAAGAACACTGAGCTAATCTGTTCTGCTTGCAACTGGTTCCTCTCAATTATTTCGGTTAGTAAGGCCACCGTTGCCGTTTCAATGGCTGCGGTTGTATTTTGAGCAATTGTCGTTGCCCCTCGAATCCCTCTCATCATCTCGTTCGCCTCGCTCTTCTATGTTTTAGTGCATTGCTTCAAATGCTTCTGCTAACTGTGTTTTCGTCACAACTTGTGAAATCGGTTGACCGACCGCGTTCAACAAAACAAAATGAATCGCTTGATAGGTTGTCTTTTTATCGTGCATCATTTTATCATACAATTGTTCGAAGGTCAGTGTTGGTGGTAATGAAAAGTCATAGCCGAGCTTTTCGGCCCAGTGTTGCCATCTGGTGACATCAAACTGCAAACCGGTTAGTTGCTGTGATAATAATAAGGCGAATTTCATGCCAATCATGATTGCTTCACCATGGAACCAGTGTTTGAAATCACCAGCTGCTTCGACCGCATGGCCAAATGTATGCCCAAAATTGAGATAGGCACGGATGCCTTGTTCACGCTCATCTTCGGCAACGATATCGGCCTTAATTTGAATCCCTTTGGTTAAAAATGGTGTCATGTCGCGCGCGTATAACGAGGCGCAATTTTGATAATTAGCCATCACTTCGGCTAACAAAGTGGCATCGGCAATTAGTCCGTGTTTGATTAACTCGGCAAAGCCTGATCGCATTTGGCGTTCAGGCAAGGACGCCAATAAACTTGTATCGTAATAAACTGCCTGCGGTTGATGAAAGGCACCAACGATGTTTTTAGCTAAGGGATGATTGATAGCGGTCTTGCCACCAACAGCACTATCATGTGCTAAGACAGTGGTTGGCAGTTGGATAAAATCAATGCCGCGCATGTATGAGGCGGCCACAAAGCCGGCTAAATCGCCGACTGCTCCACCACCTAAGGCGACGATAACGCTTTTACGGTCCAAGTTATGGCTAATCATATGTGTCATCGCCGCTTCGTAGATTGCAAATGTTTTAGCAGACTCGCCGTTTGGTGTCACAAACGGCAACACACTATTGCTGCTGTTCTGTAACCAGTCACAAACTTCTTTATACAAGATGGATACATGCTGATCGGTGATGACTAATACATGTGAATAGTTGGCCAACAATCCCTCTATCGTCTTTTTTTGTTGTTGCAAACAGTTTTGCTCAACGACAACAGGATAACTAGCCGTTGCCGTTTTCACTGTAATCGTAGGCATTTTAAAACTCCTTTGCGCTTTGACGTCTGGCTGCGACTTCACGTTTTAAATCAGCTAAGGTCGCGTGTGAAAACTCTTCTAAAATCGCGTTGGCAACTTCCCAAGCAACCACATGCTCAGCTACGACACTCGCCGCTGGCACAGCACACGAATCAGAACGTTCAACGCTCGCTTTAAATGGTTCTTTTGTATCAATATCAACACTTTGGAGTGGACGGTATAACGTCGGAATTGGTTTCATCACACCACGGACGACAATCGGCATTCCAGTTGACATTCCCCCCTCAAATCCACCTAAATGATTCGTCCGACGGCTATAACCGTCTGTTTCGTTGTAAAGGATTTCATCCTGCACTTCACTACCAGGAATGTTAGCCATTTCAAAACCTAGGCCAAATTCAACCCCTTTAAAGGCATTGATACTCATTACTGCTGCCGCAATGCGGGCATCCAGTTTACGATCATAATGAACGTAGCTGCCGATGCCTTCAGGCACGTTATCTACCACAACTTCAACTAAACCACCGATTGTATCACCATCACGACGCGCTTGGTCCATCCGTGCTTTCATTTGTTCATTGGCTTCTTCATCTAAGGTACGCGTTTCGGATTGTTCAGCCCGTGCTTGAATTTCACTAGCTGTTAGTTGTGAAATATCAACAGTCGCTGTCACACCACCAATTTTACGTACATGACTCGCAACGGTAATGCCTAATTCACTTAATAGTTGTTTGGCAACTGAACCAGCTGCCACTCGCATCGTCGTTTCACGTGCTGACGAGCGTTCTAAGACATTTCGTAAATCACGGTGCCCATACTTGATACCACCGACTAAATCAGCGTGACCGGGACGTGGGCGTGTTACAGTACGTTTCACCACCACATCGTCAGCGATTGGTTCACTGCCCATTTCTTTTAACCAATGACGGTAATCGAGGTTTGTCACTGCTAAGGCAACAGGTGAACCTAAGGTTTTGCCATGACGTACACCGGCTGTGATTGCCACCTGATCTTTTTCGATTTTCATACGTCCACCACGCCCATAGCCACCTTGACGTCGTTTTAAGTCTTTGTTTATATCTTCAGCAAGGATCGTAAAACCTGCTGGTAACCCTTCAATAATCGTTGTAAGTTGTGGACCATGTGATTCTCCTGCGGTTAAATATCTCATCGTTTAACACTCCTGTTCTTTATCGCTTTAAAGTATATTAGTAGTTTAGCATAATTTAGAAACTGCTTCAACCTAGTATACCCTTTTTTGCCAATTATCGAAATAGTAAGTCTATTTAATGACGTAAAAAAAGTCCGACAGCTGCAACATCTCCGTTACCTTTGCCCGACTTTCTGTTATTCTTTAACCAATTTGTTCTGTTTTGTTAAAAAACAAACCAATTTCACGCGCTGCACTTTCAAGTGAATCTGAGCCATGCACGACGTTTAATGATGTATCCGTCGCAAACCGACCACGAATTGATGCTAAATCGGCCTCTAAATGATTCGTCTTCCCATTCAATTTACGACCTACTGCCACAGCATTTTCCCCTTGCCAAATCATCGCAAAAACTGGACCTGAAGTAATGAATGTAATTAATTTTGCATAAAAAGCCTTACCTTCGTGTTCAGCGTAATGCTGTTTGGCAAGTTCTTCCGAAATCACCATTAATTTTGCTGCCTTAAGTTGCAAGCCTTTTTGTTCGTATTGTTTGATAACTTCCCCTATTAACTGACGCTTTACACCATCAGGTTTAACCATAATAAATGTTTGTTCCATGACTATGCACCCCTTTATTTAAACTCATCCGTTGCTATCAGACTCGATTGTTACCTACGTTTAATCGTCGCGATCTAATAAATAATTAGTAATTTGACGTAACGGCTTTGTTGCTGTTGGGTTTTGAAATGAATCAAGAATCGCAACTGCTTTCCGTAAGTATTGTTCACTCACAAGCTGTGCTTGTTCAATCGCGCCACTTGAGCGGATGGCTGTTAATACCGCTTGTAGCTCTGCTGGTGATGTTGTTTCATTGACACTTGCTATTTGCGCCTGTATGAGAGGGTTCTTCATCGCCAACAAGGCCGGTAAAGTGATGTTCCCTTGGCGTAAATCTTCACCGACTGGTTTGCCAATTGCAGCCGCTGTCATCGTATAATCTAAAATGTCATCTCTAATCTGAAAAGACATACCGACATAATAGCCAAACAAATACAGTTTCTTCGCATGTTGCTCAAGCCCACCGGCAATTGCACCTAATTGGCAGCTAGCTGCGATCAGCACCGCGGTTTTACGTTTAATGCGACGTAAGTACACACGTATGTTTTGTGTGGCATCGTATTGATAGCGGATTTGTTCAATCTCACCTAAGCTCAATTCATAGGTTGTTTGACTCAAAATCTGATGAATTTGCGGGTTACCCATTTGAGCAACACTTTCCAAACTTTTAGCAAAGAGATAATCGCCTGCATACATGGCGATATGATTATCCCATTTCGCCTTGACCGATATTTTGCCGCGACGCATGTCTGAATCATCGACCACATCATCATGTAAAATTGACGCCGAGTGAATTAATTCAATCGCAACAGCGAGTTTCATTGCAGCGGCTTGATTAATTTTACCGAGCCGGGCACATAGCAGCACAAAAATCGGACGGATACGTTTGCCACCTGCTGCTAACAATTGATTCGCCGCTTGTTCAATGATCGGTGATTCTTCCGATTCGACAAGATTAAGGAGCGCTTTATCAATTGTTTTTAAGTCTTTTTTCAAGCTGGCATAAAGACTCATTAAATCCAACATTTTTTTTGCCATTTAACTTTTCTTCACACCCATGTGCGTTGCAGCAGCGCCACCCGAAAATGATTTATACGTCACTGCCACAAAACCTGCTTTCACGAACAACTGTGCCAATCGTTCTTTATCGGGAAACAGACGTGTCGAATCATTTAACCAAGCGTATTCTTTATAACTCTTAGCAAAAACACGTCCAAATAACGGCATTACATATTTAAAATAACCAAAGTATAGTTGACGGTAACCCGGCATGGTTGGTTGTGAGGTTTCTAAACAAGCCAATAAGCCGCCTGGTTTTAACACCCGGTTAATTTCTTGTAAAACCGTTAAGTAGTCAGGGACATTTCGCAACCCAAAACCAATTGTTACATAGTCAAAGCTGTTATCAGCAAATGGCAATTCCATTGCATTACCTTCAATTAATGTAATGTTATCGAAGGCAGAGGCATCGACCTTTTTTTGTCCTTCAGCTAACATATTGGCTGAAAAATCAAAACCGGTAACATCACCCGTTGGCCCAACAGCCTCGGCCATTGATAAGGTCCAATCAGCCGTACCACAACATACATCCAAGGTTTTGGAACCTGGTTTAATCATCATGTCTGACATCGTTTGTTTCCGCCAACCTTTATGCAATTGAAAGCTGATAACCGCGTTCATTTTATCATAACCGGGCGATACTTTTTCAAACACATCATGTACTTTTTCGAGTTTTGACTGTTGATCTAATTCTTCTTTACTCATAATTTAACGGTCTCCCCTTTACTATTCGGATCAATGAGGTTGTTTAAATGCGTCTTTAACTGCACACTCACGGTTCCTTCTTCAGCTTGTTTCAACGCAGTCGCCAACTTAGCGACTAACGTTTCAATCAGACTTTGTCGCTGTTCTATTTGAGTATCAATCAGACGTGTTGGACGCTGTTTTAACCGGGCCAAAGCAAGTGCCCATTGATAGATTGTTTGTTGCTGTTGCGTAAAGCCAAAGTAGCCTGCTAATGACGTATGAATGAGCGACTCCGTCACCATTAATTGGCCTAAATCGCCCTTGGTCTGTGGCAGTTGTTCGTAATAATTGGCCCGTACTTGATTGATGTCACCAATTGCCTGTGAAAAGATAGCGAGTAAATCTTCATTCGCTAGCTTAGCTAATTCACGGTAATATAAACCGCTATAATAATCTCCTGCTAACACAGCCAGTTGACGCTCTTTGCGTATTGCTTCGGTCGCTAAGGTCCCTTCACTCACAGCTTCATGAATGTCGAGCGCTTGTTTAATGAGTAGGGTTGCACACATAATTTGCGAACGCTTCTCAACTGATGGTTGCTGCTGGACAATTTCATAGGTGACCAGCACTTCGGTTAACGTGCTTTGGGGCACTTGAAAATGCTGTTCTAAATAGGGGTAGTCTGCTCGCTTGCGAATATATGACAAGATGTTATTCACATCGTCGGTTGTTTGTTGGAACATCTTATCCCCCTTTCTAAACGGTTACTTAATCATATTCAATAATTCAAGACGTGCAGCATCATTGTCAGCATAATGGCCTCGTGCTGCTGTCGTAATTGTCACTGCTCCTGGCTTTTTAACACCGCGCATCGTCATACACATATGTTCGGCTTCAACAAAGACGTACACACCCGCTGCCTTGAGTTCAGTCATAATCATTTCCGCCACCGTCACTGTAATACGTTCTTGGACTTGGGGACGCTTACTTATTTCTTCGACAATTCGTGCCAGTTTGCTTAAACCGACGACCTTACCATTTTGAGGTAAATAGGCAATACTAACTGTTCCAAAAAAAGGAACAAGATGATGTTCACAGACGGAATAAAATGGAATATCTTTGACTAAGACCATTTCACTGTATGGCTCATCAAACACGGTCGTTAAATGCTGTTTAGCATCGGTGTGAAGACCGCTAAAAATTTCTTCATACATACGCGCTACACGCATTGGCGTATCGATTAAACCTTCTCTTGTCGGATCTTCGCCAACAGCTTCTAAAATACTTTTCACTGCGGCTGCGATTTTTTCTTTATTAACAGTCATAGACACCTTCTCCACCTTATAAAATACTTCTAATACATCATATCATACACCCTTTTAGAAATAAATACGTCTTTCTACTGTCTCACTGACTTACCGTTATCTTAAAAGCATTTTATAAACTGCTGTTTTGGGAGATAAATTATAACCGCTACACTTAAACCATTAGCTAGCGCGACTTAGGCAAAAAAAAAAGAACTGCCGAGGCAGTTCTTAACACTATCTGTAAAATATGTAATTATTTTACAGCATCTTTAAGTGCTTTACCTGGTTTGAAAGCAGGTACTTTACTTGCTGGAATTTGGATTTCTTTACCAGTTTGTGGGTTACGGCCTTTACGAGCTGCACGATCACGAACTTCAAAGTTACCAAAGCCAATTAATTGAACTTTTTCGCCTTTAGCTAAAGTGTCTTGAATAGAAGCGAAAACAGCTTCTACCGCTTTAGTTGCGTCTTTTTTAGATAATTCTGTTGCTTCTGCAACACTGTTTACTAAATCTGTCTTGTTTGCCATTGTATGTTTTCACCTCCTTGAAAAAGGATAATTAAAAATCGTACGGTTTGAAAAATCAAGTGATTTAAAAAACTTAATTTCATTAAAAGATTATCACATAAACCTTGTCACTGCAAGTGATTAGACGTTTTTTAAGCGTTTTCACACCTTTTAGACTATATAATGACTAGTTTTAGCTTAATATTCGCTTTTTTTCTGGCGACCCATCAGCTCATCGACTGCGACAGTAGGGGATTTCTCATCATACAAAATACCGTAAATCGCCTCGGTAATCGGCATTGAAATCTGCAGTTTTTTTGCCCACAAATAAACAGCTTCGGTTGTGCGAACTCCTTCAACAATCATACCAACTGATGCCAACACTTCCGTTAACGTTTCACCTTTACCTAAACGATAACCAGTTTGCCAGTTACGTGAATGTTGACTCGTACAAGTGACAATCAAATCACCGATGCCTGTTAAGCCCGAAAAAGTTTCTTCCTCCGCACCGACGGCTTCACCAAGACGAATAATTTCGCGCATGCCACGCGTAATTAAAGCGGCTTTGGCATTGTCGCCATTACCGACACCATCAGATATTCCGGCACCGAGGGCAATGATGTTTTTTAAGGCACCACCAATTTCTGTACCGATAATATCATGGTGGGTATAAACCCGTAAATTCAAATTAGAAAAGGCATTTTGAACAAGCTTTGCAGCCGACTCATCTGTTGAAGCTGCTGTTAGTGTTGTTGGCATCCGCCGACACACTTCTTCGGCGTGACTTGGGCCAGACAAAGCGACAACCGCCGCCACGAGTGACGGTGTCATTGCATCAGTAATAATCTCCGAGATTCGTAAATTCGTTTCTGGTTCGATTCCTTTACTGACATGAACAACAACCACGGGATGATCAAGCTGCGTATTAATTGACGCAATCACTTCACGAATCGCCTTTGTCGGCACTGCCAACACGAGTATATCAATGTCTCTTAAAACCGTTGCCATTGATGCAGTCGCTTTTAAATTAGTTGGTAGTTCGACATCAGGTAAGTATTTCTGATTACGGTGTTGATCATTAATTTCCACGGCGGCAGCCTCACGATGAGACCACATTGTGACGTCCACTTGGTTATCGGCTAATACAGAAGCTAAGGCAGTACCCCAGCTCCCTGTACCTAACACTGCAATTTTACTCATTATAATCACCCTTCATTCACATGAATTTATTTACGTTGACGAGAAATCAAACGAATCGGTGTCCCTTCAAACGTGAAGACATCACGAATACGGTTTTCTAAGAAACGTTGGTAAGAGAAATGCATTAACTCTGGGTTATTGACAAAGACAACGAAGGTTGGCGGTTGAATTGCCACCTGTGTTGCGTAATAAATACGTAAACGTTGGCCTTTATCTTGCGGTGCTGGGTTAATCGCAACGGCATCGGTAATAACTTCATTCAAGACGCTTGATTGCACGCGCATTGAGTGACTGTTATACACATCGTTAATGATTGGGAACAATTTAGGTAAACGTTGTTTCGTTAAAGCTGACACAAAAATGATTGGCGCATAATCCAAGAAGATAAATTGTTCACGAATATCAGTTGTGAATTTATCCATTGTTTTATTGTCTTTATCCAATGTGTCCCATTTATTAACAACGATAATAATCCCACGGCCTGCCTCATGTGCATAACCGGCAATTTTTTTATCTTGTTCACGGATGCCTTCTTCAGCATTGATTACGACTAAAACAACATCTGAACGTTCAATCGCGCGCAATGCCCGTAAAATACTGTATTTCTCAGTATTTTCATAAACCTTACCTTTTTTACGCATACCGGCTGTATCAATCATCACGTACTCTTGATCATCAAACGTATGCGGTGTATCGATTGCATCACGCGTTGTACCAGCGATATCCGAAACGATGACACGTTCCTCTCCTAACATCGCGTTAATCAATGAAGATTTCCCAACGTTTGGACGGCCAATTAAACTAAATTTGATGGTACCTTCTTCGTATTCAATCTCATCTTTTTCAGGGAAGCTTGCGATTGCTTTATCAAGTAAATCACCAAGACCAAGACCATGTGAACCTGAAATCGGGTACGGTTCGCCAAATCCAAGTGCATAGAAATCATAAATTTCTGAACGCATTTCTGGATTATCGACTTTGTTAACTGCTAACACGACCGGTTTATTTGAACGATATAAAATTTTCGCAACAGCTTCATCAGCATCAGTGACACCTTCACGCCCGTTGACGATAAAAATAATGACATCCGCTTCTTCAATCGCGATTTCGGCTTGTTGACGAATTTGTTCCATAAACGGTTCGTCACTCAATTCAATCCCACCTGTATCGATGACGTTAAATTGTTGTGTTAACCACTCACTTGCTGAATAAATACGGTCACGAGTTACTCCGGCAACGTCCTCAACGATTGAGATACGTTCTCCGACAATACGGTTAAATATTGTTGATTTGCCGACGTTCGGACGGCCAACAATTGCTATTACTGGTTTTGCCATACAATCACCTTCTTTTCTTTACATTAATTAATAAAGCGCCTCACCTGTACTTCACACCGACTGAATCAATCACGTGTGATTAAAGACAAGAGAGACGCTTTACTATCATACAATTAGTCTTTTAAGTTCATTGCTTTCAGTTTATCAGCGTCAAATAATTCGCCTAAAGAGAAACCACTTTCTTCTTCTGGAAGTGTATATGATTCCACTGCTTTTTTAGTTGCTTTTGGTGCTTTTGGTGCTTTTTCTTCAACGACAGGTGCGTCAGTCAAAGCTTTGATTGATAAGCTAATACGACGTTCTGCTGTATCAACACTTAAGACTTTCACTGTTACAGCTTGTCCTTCTTTTAATACTTCTTGTGGCGTACCAATACGTTCGTGTGCAATTTCAGAAATATGCACAAGACCATCAACACCAGGTAAGATGTTAACAAAGGCACCAAAGGTCGTTAAACGAGCAACAGTTCCTTCTAACACATCATCAGGTGCTACTTGTTCAGCGATGTTATCCCAAGGTTGTGGTAATGTTGCTTTGATTGAAAGTGCTAAACGGTTTTTGTCTTTATCAACGCCGATTACTTTCACTTTCACTGTTTCACCAACAGTAACAACTTCGTTCGGGTTAGACACACGTTTGTTAGCCAATTGTGAAATATGCACAAGGCCATCAACGCCGTTAACTGTAACGAACGCACCAAAGTTTGTTAAACGAGCGACAGTACCTTCAACGATATCACCTTCGTTAATTGTTGCAAATAATTCAGCTTGTTTAACTGCTTTTTCTGCTTCAACAATTGCACGATGAGATAAAACAACGCGCCCTTTTTCTTGAACAAATTCAACAATTTTAACGGCCAATGTTTGACCTTTATATGATGAAAAATCTTCAACGAATTGATCAGATACTAATGAGCCTGGAATAAAGGCACGAATACCAACATTAGCCACTAACCCACCTTTAACAACTTCTGTTACTGTTGCATCAAAGATTGTACCGTTTTCGAATTTTTCTTTTAAGTCAGTCCAAGTTTCACCTTCAGCTGCTTTTGTTTTTGATAAAACGATTAAATCATCTTCAACACGTGTAACAACAAGTGTTAATTCGTCGCCAACCTTTACAAGTTCATGAGCATCTTCAACAGGTTCTACTGCTAATTCAGAAGCTGGTAATAACCCATCTTGTTTTGCATTTGGGATACTTACAAACACTTTTTTATTTTCAACACTTGATACAGTCGCTACAACAGTATCACCTTTTTTCAATTCAGCAATTTCAAACGTAAACATTTCTTCAGTCATTTCGTTCATCCTCTCTCTACCATCACTCTATTATCTGTTTAATATACAGTTATCCTTATTTTACCACAGTTTTACTGCAAATATAAAAACGTTTTTTTATGCGTGCAACTTTGTCTGAGCTAAATCATAAATCCGTGTGGATACTTCATCGATTGAAAGTGAAGTTGTATCCAATTCAATTGCGTCCTCTGCCTTTTTTAACGGCGCATGTTTCCGCGTGTAATCAAGGTTATCACGTGCTTCGATTTCTTCTTTTAAGAGTTCAAGTGGCACATGTTTATAACCTTTCGCCTTATTTTCATTAAAGCGACGAATCGCACGTTCATCGACTGATGCGAGTAAAAATATTTTCAATTCAGCGTTAGGGAGGACATTCGTACCGATATCACGACCGTCCATCACAACACCACCATCAGCAGCAAAGGCAAGTTGGCGTTTTTTCATTTCTTCACGTACACTCAACACTTGGGCCACGATTGAGACATTGTTTGTGACCGCTTCTGAGCGAATGGCGTCACTAACATCAACATTGTTTAAAAAAACACGTTGCCCACCATTCACTTCGTCAGGTGCAAACGTAATTGCAACTGTCGGTAAAAGGTGTTCTAACTCTGATTCACTTGACAATGTCACCTGTGCTTGTTGGGCCGCATACGTCAATGTTCGGTACATAGCTCCTGTATCTAAATATATATATCCTAAACGATTGGCAACAATTTTTGCCACTGTACTTTTACCGGCTGCAGCTGGTCCATCGATTGCTATACAAATTCCAGACATTTGCTCACTCTCTTTCCTCATCAAACTGTTATTTATCCACTAACTATAATACCTATCTTTGGTAGGATATGCAATAAAATTCAAAATGAATGCATTATCTAAAAAAAGCAAAACCACTCGCTGGGAGGGTTTTGCTTTTAGCAGACTGACTTCATTTTTTCTTCAGTAATTAAAGTCAAAACTGAGATGATTTCACTTCTATAACTAATTAGCCGGGATTGTCAACGTTGCGCCAACAGAAACAGTATTACCCGAAAGACCATTTGCATTGCGGATTAACGCTTGATTTTCTGCATTACCAGACCCGTAACTAATCAATGCGATATGATACAAGGTGTCACCAGCTTGTACTGTATAAGTTGATGCTGGTGTCTTTTCTTCACTTTCACTTGATTCTTCTGACGTACTTGTTTGAGCTGTTTCGGATTCACGTGCTTTAGCTGATTCTGCTGCTTTTTCAGCTTTCGCTCGTGATTCCGAAGCTAATCTTTCGTTTTCTTTCGCTTTTTTATCAGACTCAGCTTTGGCTTTTTCAGCTTTTTCTTTCGAAGCTTTTTCAGCTTTTGCTTCTTCTTTTGCTTTTTGAGCAGCAGTTACTGTTTCTTTCGAAGCTGCCGACGTGTTTTTCTCGATTACAACACTGCTATCTGATGACGTATCTTTCACAACGTCATTTTTATTTTCAGCATTTTCATGAACATAGGCATAAGTAATCAGACACGCGAGTGGAATGATGATAATGGCAATAAGCAACGTACTCAAAAAAGGATACTTAAAAATCACATTCTTCTTTTTTTGATTGCGTCGATTTGCGCGACTCAACTCATCCTCTGCAATCTTATTCTTTTCTTCTTTATAGTCGTCATTATTATAATTAGACATTTAGGCACCTCCATCATTATTACTATTTTTTCAATTATCGTATATATCCAGTATACTTTTAAAACAGGTTTTCAACAAGAAATATCCCTGTAAATATTACATTTTCTTTACAAATATTTCCCAAAGTGTCATTTTCCAATCTTTTTCTGCTATTAATTTAGGTCTTTTTTGCTGTTGGGCATATTTTTCGCGCTCTAGGCCACAATTATCACAACAATCTTCCGCCTGTTGAATCGGTTCTTCGTCAAAAAAGCGTAATAAACCATCTCGACGACAGTTTTGCGATCGTAGCCAATTAAAGTAGGCATCAATTTGGTTCTTTTTAACCGTTCTACGCTCCTTGACCACTTCCCAAATAGCCGCTGGACTGTAGCCCATTTCTTTATACGTCTTTAAGAAACGCCATTGTGTCTCACCGACCCAATGATTAATAAATGCTTCACTCGTATACGATTTTGGATTTAAAATCGTATCATAGTCTGGCAAATCACTTTGCGCGAGATTTTGAGCCAACTGGTAATCACTATCCAGATGACAAAGCGACAGACTGAGCGACAATTGACCATCTCGTCCTGCACGGCCCGCTTCTTGGATGAAACTCTCAATGTTTTGGGCGGGATGATAATGAATCACAAACCGGATATCGGGCACATCAATCCCCATCCCAAAGGCGCTCGTTGCACAAATGATATTTAATTGATGATGGGTAAACTGTTGCTGGATGGCGACCCGATCAGCGGGGTCCATGCGACCATGGTAATAGGCGACACTTAAATTGAGACGATCGGCTAACAGTTCACTCACTTCTTGGCATTTTTTGCGGCTACTAAAATAAATGATACCCGGCCCTTGCAAGCCTTGCACTGTTTTCAACAAGGTCTCATCCTTTTGTTTGCGAGTCTCACAGTTCACCACCTCATAGGCAATGTTGGGGCGATTAACACTGTAAATAAACTGCGTCATTTTTTCAAGCTGTAACACTTTTTGTGTTTCTGCTCGTACTTTTTTAGTTGCCGTCGCTGTCAACACCATTGTCACTGGCGTATTGAGCGCTGTGCGCACGTTGCCTAACTGCAAATAATCCGGTCTAAAGTCCGGCCCCCATTGTGCAATACAGTGGCCTTCGTCAATGACAAACAGACCGATAGTGTGCCGCTTGAATGCGGCTAACACATGGTCTTGCTGAATCATTTCTGGTGAGATAAAGATGAATTTATAGCGGTCTAACTCATTTAAAATCGTCGTTTTTTCGGCGGCATCTAAAAAGGAGTTCAAGGCGACAACTCGTTTTTCACCATAGACCTTCATCCGTTCAACCTGGTCTTGCATCAATGAAAGCAAGGGCGAAATAATGATAACCAGCCCTTCCCGCAAATAACCAGCTAGCTGAAAACAAACGGTCTTACCAGAACCAGTCGGTAACATCACAAAGGTGTTTTCACCTGCAACAGCGGCTTCAATTACTTCTTTTTGGCCGGTGCGAAAATGCTCAAAACCGAGATGTTGTTTTAGGGCTGTTTCAAGCATGATAACCTCCTTCTGATACGAGGCAAAGTTTCAACGTATCGTAACCTAATGCTGGAACAAAGTCACGGGCCGCCTTAAGTGACGTTGCCCGTTGCTGATTTAGTTTAAAGTAGGCAATGTTAGCAGCCGAAACAAAGCGCTCAAGTGGCAGAATTTGCAACCCAATCAGCTGCACGAAATGATCGACAATGGTTGATTGTTGCAGCCGTCTGCGTGGCTCAATTTCCCGCACAGGGACACCTGCCAATAAAAGTTGATGTGTTTGTTGGGCCGATTCTGTTAGTTGTAGTGCTCGGATCGGCACTAACTGTGCTAATAGCGGCCAACTTTTTGGATAGCGTTCTAATAAATCCATCATTTCTGACAGCCCTGCTAACCATTGTAAATTGCAACGTTCGGTAGGAATGTGTTGTTTTTGAGCTGATTGTTCGGCGGTTAAACCGATGATGGGACCGCCCGTTAAGCGATCAACAATGACATTCGGTGCGATTTCAATCGTTTCGAGTAAACTCATCAATTCATCATGATAACTTTTTGCTAAAGCGGTTTTATCGCCGCTCGCAGCTTTAAGCCACCACTGTTTACAATAGACTTGCACGCTCGTATCGCGCACAATCGGAAAATAATGGGCGATTTCTTGATGTGCATTGGCGGTCATCTGCGTGGTTAACTGCAAGGCCATTGCAAATAACGGTAGACGACGATGCCACCGCCAGCCATTAAGATGGCGATAATTCGTTTGTAAGGTAAAGTCTGACACCGCGCTCAAACCTTTATCAGTCAGTTGTAGACGGCCGTCCTCACGTTCAATTAAGGTCCCGGTTTCTAGCAACTGTTGGATGATTGTTTTTAAGGTCATAAAATGTTCGTTTTCAAGCACACCAAAAAACGGAAGGATGCGGTGCAAATAAATGTCAATCATGTTTTGACTCGTTTTATTCCCTTGTAAAATATCTGTCACTTGGCGCCGCTTTTTGGAGCCGTTTAATTGCCGCACAAGATCTAAGATTAACCGTTCATAATCCGTCATGTGACACCTCTCCTTCTCCCTCTAGTATAAACGAATCGACTGTATCCGTGAACAGTTAAGCGCTAAAACAACAAAACCCCAATGGCTGCAAGGCACATTGGGGCTGGTGTTAGCTAAAACGCTCGGGATTACCCTCGAAGCTGCACGTTGCAACTTTAACAGAGTCGCTTGGACAACTCATTTGGGCATCAATCACATCGTCTTCGTCCGCTTCGTTGACTGCGATAGTACCGCTATTATTATCATGCACCACATACGCAATGCCTTCATCGTCATAGTCATATATCTTGTCAGCACACACGCCACACATACCACAGGCGATACAGGTTGATTGATCAATAATTGTATAGACTGCCATTGTGTCACTTCCTTTTAAGTTTGCTTACGTTGTCGCTCAATCCATTTTTGCATCCGGCCAAACATTAACAGAAAGAGATAGCCGACAATCACTCCTTTGATAAGGTTGAATGGCATAATACTCACAACCACTGTTTTGGCATACGAGACACCTAAATCAAAATGCAATAATTTCAAGTAGACCGGTAAGAGGATGTAATAGTTAAACAACGACATAAAGACGGTCATTAAAACGGTACTCACACCGATGCCGGTTATTAACGCCTTTTTATTGCCTTTAAAGTGGCGGTAGATGTAGTGTGTCGGTAAGACATAGAGCAGCCCTGCCACAAAATTAGCAGCTTGACCAATCGGAAATGCCACTGGGCTACCAATCGTCATATAATTAATCACATTTTTGATAAAGAGAATCAACACGCCTGCCACCGGTCCAAAAATAAAGGCACCGAGCATGGCCGGGATATCACTAAAATCAATCGTGAGAAAATCGGGGAACACCGGTAACGGAAACTTAATTAATGTTAAGATGTACGCTAGCGCACTTAACATCGAGACACTGACAAGCATTTTTACTTTTGAATTTGTCATCCAAATTCTCTCCCTTGTTGTTCATCAAGTGAAGAGTTCTACAGTCTGAAACACGTTAAAATAAACAGCCTTTTAGTGACGTCTTATTTACACCTAAAAAAAATCCCCTTGGCCTCTTATTTTAGGCAAAGGGAAATAGGACCGCGTAACAGCCTGCGATCACATCTTCTCCCATCCTGACTATACAGTCGGTCGCGGACTTACACCGCATCAGCCTCTTTTGCAAGAAGGTCGTGGACTTTTACCACCGGTCGGGAATCACACCCTGCCCTGAAGATGAACGTTTTATTTTATTACTCCATCAGTATAGCATATCCGTTTAAATATTCAAGCCAGTTCGCTTACTTTTTGTAACTAATTATTAGAGCGGCAATTGGATCACTTCTTGTGCATCCGCAATTAGTACTGGATCGTGCGACGCATAGATGACTGGTGTGCCTTGCTGGGCAATCCGTTTTAACAGCTTAAAAACAAGGTCACGATTGGCATTATCCAAGTTGCCGGTTGGCTCATCAGCAAAGACAATCCGTGGCTTCGTCAGTAAGAGGCGGGCTAACGCAACTCCTTGTTGCTCGCCTCCGCTGAGCGTATGCACTTTTTTCAGTAAAAAATCGCCTCTTAAACCGACTTGTTCAATCGCTTCCCGGTAAGCCAATAACCGCCCTTGTTTCTTTAACGGACTAAAGCGAGTCGCGAGTCGCCAGCGCCAAATTATCAACAACACTTTCTTCTTCAACGAGACCATAATTTTGAAAGACATAGCCAAATTCCAGACGGAAGGCACGCACTTGTTTTTGCGTTGTAATCGCTTCGCCATCAAACAGTATCCGCCCCTGCGTCGGCGTTTCAATCAGACTGATGAGATTTAATAGCGTTGTTTTTCCTGAGCCACTGACACCGGTTAAACACGTTAATCCAGGGGCTGAGCTTGTTAAATTTGTTTCGCGAATAACGGTGGTTTTGTCATATTGTTTCATCACATTTTCAAGCTCAATCATTGCCTTCACCTCTTCTTTTGTTTAAATGAATACTAATTAAAACACCTTGCAGACCAATCATCAACAGCAGCAGCGGCACAAACGCACTTCGATAAAACAGTAGCATTGCCAAAGAGAGGACAACAATGTCTAGCCCCATCCATTTCACGTAATGATGCGCTAAAATGCTCAGCAAGGACGAACCATAGTATGTTTCCAAGATGATTTTACGTTTGTGGCGCTCAAATAAGGCATAGTTAAAGCTTAAAAAGGCAAAGACAATGGTCATGATGGTTAAGCCGAGTAAACTGGTATAAAAAAAGACCCGTTGTTCGTGTTGTCGCAGTTGTGCCGCGCGTTGATCATAGACCGGGGTAATTGTTTGAATCAACTCACGAATGCCACTGTCGACTAGCTTTGCTTGCCACTGCCCCGTATCTATATGGGCGTCATGACGGATTAAAAACATGTTGCGGGTCATGATGGAATAATACACGCTTGCGGCTAAATTCCCGGTGTCTACCGTCACAATCGGGTCGGGAATCTGATTGGCCGTTTCATCATAGATCGGAGACAACTCATAGGCTGAAAATAAAAAATCCGCTGCAAATCGCTCATGAATCGTTTCTTCCTCATCCTTGTATTTTACTGGCACGAGTAGATTGAGTGTGTAAGGTGCCGTCACGATATCGGCCTTACCGACCGCTTTGCCATCGGTTTGATAGATTGTGTGACGGTTTAAATACGTCGCATTCACCGTAATGGTATTGCCTTCATCGGGATCAATTTGCGCCTCAGCGCTACGGAGTTGCCATTTTTCATCATCTTGATAATGAGGGGCATCAATAATCATCAAGTTAGTGGCGTTCTCAAGGTAAACGTCTTCACTTTTTCTTCATACGGTTGCAAGGCCTCGTAGTCCTGCGTCATAAACTGGGCACTGAATTGATCAACCGCCTTGGTTTGCTGCCACAGTGCATTTGCTTGCTGACTTTTTTTAATCGCTGAGTAATGGCTGACTGACTGTTTGACAAACAGTGGCAACACGATTAAAAAGATAATCAAAGTCACTTTACTAACAATCAGCACCGACAAGGTCGGTTTTTTCGCTTTAATGTAAAGGTGACAATGGTTGGCACGATTGACGATAAGTAGCCAACTGAGTGTCACACTCACAATTAAGCACATTAGCAGCAGAATTGCACATCCCACAAAGACTAGCGTTTGGGTGAGATTGCTTCAACTCTGATAACGCCAAAGCAGCAACGTACACATCAGCACACTCCCGCTACCAACTCCGATTGCCAATTGACGATAAAACAGCTGCATTATTTTTTGTAATTGTTGGCCTTTACGATAGCCCATCACCTGCATTAAGGCGCTTTTTTTCGATTGTTGAATCAACATAAAAATCAAAGCATAGGTCGTCATCGACAAACAGAGCAGAACGATAGCAATTAACAACGGTTCAGTGATAAAGGCGATTAAAAAATAAAGATTTCCCAGGAAATTTTCGTCAACAGCTACATTTGCTTGGAGGACGGTTGCTAATTGGGTTTTCGCCTTTGCCAGCTCCGCTGTTGTCCCTCGCAAATAATAGGTGCCATCGGTGCCACTTTCACTGAGCTGTGCTAACAACTTTAGCTCGATTGTTTGCCGTTGATCAAACCACTTAAAATCACCACGTTGATTAGATAAACGCCCATCTGTTTTGTTGGCTCCGTTCGTATTCGCGATAAATCGCTCTGGTGCATTCGTATAAAGGAGCATGTTGGTGGCCGATTGCCAAACAACTTTAGTCACTTCTACCTTTGTGTCACGAGCAACCGTTTGTAAGCCTGTCACTTTTTTGCCAAAGGTAGTGCTTGTTTATCTGGCTGTTCTGATAGGACAATCACTGTTTCAGCATCGCTATATAACAACTTGTTTTGATTAAATAGATTTGCCCAGTAAAGCGCAATCAAAAAGAACACAATGATTTGTAGCACTAAGGTTGTTTGGATGAGTTTTTTCATTGTTCGTTCTCCTCCTTCTAACAAGCGTTGAGACAACTATAATAGCTGCACTCATCTAATAGTCGTTCGACAACTCTCGTTCCCTTAGTTTAGCAAGTAAAGGGAGGAAACGACATCAACGCACCGTTGTTTTAACGCAACGTTCCGTTGTTATTTGTTAAATAAGACTAAACTACAAAGATAGAGCAACAAAGAAAAATTTAGACCTGCAAACAAAATCGTGTAATGACGGATGTACATTGGTTTCAGCCAAGGTCTCACCATCACGTAACTGCCTATTAAAAACAGCAGTAACAACAGTACGAGCGGCAGTTGCTGTTGTAATAGATTCAAAGTCATAATCAAACAACTGCTGACGACGGGATTACACCAGAGCCACCCAGTAGGCACAGGCAGCGCTGGCTCTGATTCATTCAGTGGTCCGAGCAATTGTTCAAAGGATACATCGAGAAAGAGCGCTAACTGATATAAACTTCCCACATCCGGCATACTCTTATTCGTTTCCCATTTAGAAATTGTTTGTGGTGTTACATGTAGGTGCTGTGCCACAAATGCTTGTGAATAGCCTTTTAATTTGCGATATTTCCGAATGTTTGCCCCTAACATCGCATCACTCCTTTTAAAAAAAGAATAACGAAAACTATTGCCGATTGTCAATCGAAACAAAAAAAGAACACCCGTGACTACTTCACGGGTGTTACAGATTATTAGCGTGTTTTAACGTCTTTTAGTTACTCCCATGGTCTTGCTAAGCCCAATTGACTCGCTAATTCACGTTGTTTCGCGACTTTTTGTTTGCGTTCAGCCGCACGGTCAGCACCACCGGCACAGACGATTTTTTGTTCGGCTGTCACCGGTTCAACCGTCGGCACTGGTGTCGGTTTGCCATCTTCACCAATCGCAACAAAGGTCATAAAGGCCGTTGCCGCCAACTGGCGCTCACCTGTCATCATGTTCTCTTTGACGACTTTAATAAAGATTTCCATTGATGTCCGGCCTGTATAGCACACATACGACTGCAAGCAGACCGACTCGTTGAGATGAATCGGTGCAAAGAAGCTGACATTATCTGTACTCGCCGTCACGCAGTTATGTTGCGAATGACGTGATGCACTCACTGAGGCAATATCATCAATCATCGACATTAAATTACCACCAAATAAAGTATCAAAGGCGTTAATGTCGAATGGAAACACCCGACTTGTTTTAGCTGTAAATGAATCGATACACGTTTTATGCATTTTCATGTTTTTTATCTCCCTTACCGATTGTTAAAGTACTCTTACTGACGAGCGGCAGCTCAATCCGGAAGGTTGTTCCTTCTCCATATTCGCTGAGCACACTAATGCGTCCGTTATGAGCCTCTATAATACTTTTGACAATTGCGAGGCCAATACCCGTTCCGACTGTTTTATGTCGTTTACGTGCCTTATCTGCTTTGTAAAAACGATTAAAGACGTAAGGTAGATCTTCGGCTGTAATACCCGGGCCGTTATCAACAATATCAAACACTAAGAAGTAATCTGTTACATATTGTTTAATCGTTACGCGACCGCCCTCACTTTGACCTGAGGCGTAGCGCAGTGCGTTTGAGATTAAATTGACGAATACTTGTTGCATCCGATCAGCGTCATAGTTATAGACAAAATCAGCCGTTTCAAAATCAGCTACCATCGTGACTTGATGCTCAGTCGCATAGGATTCATACTGACGCAGCACCTTATCTACAACCGGATGTATTTCTTGGAATTTTAAATTCAAGTCAATGAAGCCTGATTCCATCCGCGTAACATCTAAGAGATCATTCACGAGCCGTGCCAAGCGATTGGCTTCTTCGTTAATAATTGTCGAAAACTCAATCACGTCGGCTGTTGATTCTGCGACACCATCAATAATCGCTTCGCTGTAGCCGGTCATCATCGACAGTGGCGTTTTTAATTCATGCGACACATTGCTGATGAAATCGGTACGCATATTAATCATCCGTTTCAATTCGGTATAATCACGGGTGATTGCAATCACATTAATCTCGCCACTCTCATCACGAATCAAGGTTAACACCACCGCATATGAATATTTATCGATGTCAATTTCCACTTCCTGCGTTGTTTGTGTCACGAAGGCTTCCCGCACAGCCGCGTCTAAAATCGGCGGTACTAAGCTCTCGTTTTCATTGGCTAACGACGACTGCCATTTTGATAAGAAAATATCAGCCGGTGGGTTTTTCAAGATAATTTGGCCGTCACGTGTAAACCGTAACACGCCATCCGCCATCGCCCCTAACAACCCGCTTAACTGATCTTTTTCGGCTTCAATCGTCTGAATGTTTGCTTTGAGAATGCGACCCATTCGATTAAATGACCGACCTAAATCGGCAATTTCATCATTTGACACAATCGGCACCTGAATGTCAAAGTCACCATAAGCGATTTGACTGGCCGCATTGCGCATCGAACGTATCGGCGCCGCAATACGCGTCGATAAGAACAAAGCAAACACCGTCACTGCAATAATACTTAAGAAGTAAAAGATGGTGACTGTTTTTGTCATCGTTACCATTGATTTATAAATATCTTCATTTGATTTAAAGACGTAGACATAACCTTTACCTGGAATACCTTTGACGGTATAAGCGGCGGCACTAACGTAAAGCACGAGTTTCTCGTCATCGCTCTTATTTTCAATTGCAACCTTTTTAAAACTATCGCCATTGTCACTTGTCGCTATAATCCGTTTCCCTTCCTTCTCTAACGTTTGACGCATATCAGCAGTCAAATAATGTTGATCCGACGAACGATAAACCTCGTCTTTGGTCGGATACGTAATGATAACGTTCATGTTTTTAGGAAGCATTTCCAACGACTGCTCTTGGATGGTATCACTCGTATAATTTTGTTTGACCATCTGCACGACCTTCGTGGTCGTCTGTTTAAGCAATTGTTTATTATCCTTTAAGTTACTCGTCGTGAAAATTTGAATGAGTAGCACGACAATAATCGTTAAGCCAATCGTCGATAGCAAAATAATTGTTACCCAGAGTTTACCGACAACACTAATAAAAAATTGTTTCATCGTATCTCCTTTCACTTGAAAGAAAAAACGTCTCGCCTGATAAGTCAGAACGAGACAGCTATTTTCTTATTGAGATTAATCTCTGCTTTCAAATTTATACCCGATACCCCAAACAGTTACAATCATCTTCGATACTTCCTCAGAATGTTTGTACAGTTTTTCACGCAGACGTTTAATGTGGGTGTCGACTGTTCGTAAATCACCGAAGTAATCATACTGCCACACTTCTTTTAATAACTGCTCACGTTCAAATACTTTATTCGGTGCCTTCGCTAAGAAAATCAAGAGATCATATTCTTTCGGTGTTAAGCTCACGACATTGTTAGCAACCGTCACGCGATGTGCATCGTTATCGATGTATAACTCGTGATACACAACTACGTCACTGTTTTCTGAACCCATCGTTTGTTTCGGATTTTCATTGACACGACGCAAGAGCGATTTCACACGCAACACAATTTCACGTGGGCTAAACGGTTTCGCGACATAGTCATCCGCACCTGTATTAAAGCCATCAATGACGTTAACTTCTTCAGCTTTGGCAGTCAGTAATATTACGGGTGTCTTTTTGACTTGTCGAAGCTCTTTTAGGACTTCGAGGCCATCTTTTCCAGGCATCATAATATCTAATAAAATGAGATCATATTCATTGTTTAAGGCTAACTCTAACGCAGTGATACCGTTATCGGCTTGTTCAACTTGATAGTTTTCGCGCTCTAAGTACATCGCTAATAACCGTCTAATTCTATCCTCATCATCAACTACTAATACTTTTATATTATTTTCAACTGTTTCCACACAAATGCCCCCTGAAATTTATTGATGTTTACCTGTCATTGCTAGTGCATACATTTGCTTCACTTCATGGACTGATAATTCACGCCATTCGCCGGGCGAAAGATTACCGAGTACAAGTGTGCCATATTGTTCACGTTTTAATTTTTGAACGGGATGACCAACGGCTTCGAACATTTTACGCACTTGGTGATTACGGCCTTCATGAATGGTCAATTCAACAATGGCTTTATCTTTGCCTTTATCGCCTGAGATAAAGTGTGCTTTCGCTTTTGCTGTTTTACGACCATCGATTCTCACACCGTCTTGTAGTTGTTTAATTGTTTCACGTGTCGGCAAGCCTTTGACACGGGCAACATACGTTTTTTCAACTTTGAATTTAGGATGCATTAACATGTTCGCAAATTCACCGTCATTGGTTAACACAATTAAACCAGATGTATCATAGTCTAAACGGCCAACAGGATACACACGTTCGGGAATCATCTCAAAGAAGTCGGTGACAACTTTACGTTTTTTATCATCTGAAGAAGCTGATAAAACACCGCGTGGTTTGTATAACACAAAGTAACGGTTTTCTTCTTTTGATAACGGCACACCATTCACTTCAACTTTGTCGCTTGGTGATACTTTAATGCCTTGTTCGCGTACTGTTTTACCGTTGACAGTCACACGGCCATTGGTAATTAATTCTTCTGCCTTACGTCGCGAGCTAATGCCTGCGTTAGCTATTACTTTTTGTAGTCTTTCCATCTTCAACACGTCCTTTTATAGTCGTATCTTGAAACGTTTTAAAAAATAAGTCCATTTCTTCCTGGAGTTTATCGTTTTCCCATTCTTCAGATACATCGGGTAATTCATTTAAATTGGCTAAGCCAAAATAATCCAAAAATTCTTTTGTCGTTACATACAAGCGAGCACGCCCTACTTTTTCAGAGCGTCCCTTATCGGTAATCAGGCCTCTTGACACTAAGGTTCTCACAGGCCCATCCGCACTAACACCACGAATTTCTTCAATTTCAATTCGGGTGACTGGTTGTTTATAGGCGATAATCGCCAACGTTTCTAACGACGCTTGCGTCAATGCAGAGGCATGAGGGCTATCCACTAGTTTCTGCAAGTAATCCGCATACTGCGCCTTAGTTGTTAATTGGTAACTGTTCGCTAACTCAATTAACTGAATGCCGGAACTGTCATCCGACTGATATTTCAATCGTAAATTTTCAAGCACTTCTAACAGCACATCGCGTTGAATCGTCATCACTTCACTGAGTTGTTTTAATGATAAACCATCATCACCTGCAGCAAACAAGAGACTTTCAACAATTGCCTGTTCGTTTTTGAATTTCATTTATGTCACTCCCTTAAAGATACCACTAAATCAGTGAAACTGTCAGCCTGTTCAACAATAATAAGTTGACGTTTCATTAATTCTAGCAAGGCTAGAAACGAAACGACAAGCATTGAACGACTCGCTGTTTCAAATAAGGTTTCAAACAGAACCGCTTCTTTACTACCTTTTATTAATTCTATCATATCTGCCATCCGATCTTCTATCGATATCTCTGAACGCGCGACCGTTGTTTGCAATGGCTTCGCCAATTTCTTACGACGCATCATTTTATGAAAGGCACCGAGTAAATCAGCCATCGTTACGCGTTCTTCATCCTCAGTGACGACAACTGCCTTTTCGACTAATGGTAGCGGTGCTTTCGTATACAACTGCTGCCGTTCTTTTTCTTTTGTTTTTAAGTCAACCGCGATTTCTTTGAATTTCTTATAAGCAACCAACTGTTCAACTAATTCTTCACGTGGATCTTCGCCTTCATAACCTTGCTCATCTTCAGCGACCATCACAGGTTTCTGTGGCAGGAGTGTGCGACTTTTAATCGCCAGCAAACTGGCTGCCATCACGATATAATCACCCGCAACGTCTAATTTCAATTCTTTCATCGTATGAATGTACTCCAAATACTGATCGGTTATTTGTGCAATCGGAATATCATAAATGTCAATCTCGAGTTCGCCAATCAGATGGAGCAAGAGATCGAGTGGGCCTTCAAACACGGCTGTTTTAAATGTTATTTCTGTCATCTTACTCACCTCTAAGCTGTAAATCATTGCGGACTAAGTCGGCAAACGATTCTCGTTTAACAACCAGTCGGTGTTGCCCATCAGCGACAAACACTACCGCGGCACGGGGCACACGATTATAGTTGCTGGCCATTGAATAACCATATGCTCCCGTGCTAAACATTGCTAACACATCGCCAGCGACTGGTTGAGGTAACTGTGCGTCCCAAATGAGCATGTCACCTGATTCACAATATTTACCAGCAATCGACACGGTTGTATCGGCTGGTTCGTTCATGCGGTTGGCTAAGGCTGCGCTGTATTTTGCTTCATATAAAGCAGGTCGAATATTATCACCCATGCCACCATCGACGGCAACGTATTGACGGATACCCGGTACTTTTTTTGATGAACCGACAGTATACAAGGTTGTGCCTGCCTCACCTACAAGGGAACGTCCTGGTTCGATCCAAATTTCGGGCAGGTCAAGTCCGAGTGCCGCTGTTTGCTGTTTCACCGCTTGAATGATATGACGAACGTACGTTTCTGGTGCTAATGGCTCATCTTCGTCGGTATAGTGAATCCCGAAGCCACCACCTAAGTTCAACACATCAACAGTATAATTTAACGTCATTTGCCATTCTGCCATTTTAGTAATGATGCGATCAGCCGCCGTGATAAAACCATCCATCTCAAAAATTTGGGAACCGATGTGGCAATGAATCCCTTTATGGTTAATGTGTGCCTTCGTTTGCAACAATTGAATCGCTGCTTCAGTCTGCCCATTTAATAAACCAAAACCAAATTTAGAATCATCTTGCCCGGTTGTAATAAATTCATGTGTGTGTGCTTCTACACCTGGTGTGACACGTATCAGCGCATTAACCGTTGCACTCATTTCTGACGCCAACCGATTGAGCAATTCGATTTCATCAAAATTGTCAATCACATAGCAACCGACCTGTTCGCTAATGGCGTAACGTAGTTCTGCTTCCGTTTTGTTGTTGCCATGAAAATGGATTCGTTCAGCTGGAAATCCGGCTTGAACAGCTGTGTACAACTCTCCTGCCGAAACAACATCTAACGACAATCCTTCTTCGTGCATCAATTGATACATCGCTACCGTCGCAAATGCCTTGCTGGCATAAGCAACCTGTGCCTTGACTTGTTCGGTTGCAAACGTCTCTTTAAACGCCTGCGCACGGTTGCGCACAAAGGAGGTGTCATAGACATACAACGGGGTGCCATATGTCTGTGCTAATGTAACGGCATCGACTCCGCCGATTTGAAGATGCTGTTGTTGATTGATTTGGCTTGTGCCATGTAACTTGATTTCCAACTAAATGTCCCCTTTCTGATTAAATTGTTGCGATAATATCTTCCATGTACGCTAAAAATTCATCTTGAACGCGATTGCTCACTTCAATTACCTCAGCATGATTAAGTGGCTGATCTAAAATGCCTGCCGCCAAGTTCGTAATGCATGAAATTCCTAGCACAGGAATTGACATGTGTGCTGCCACAATCACTTCTGAGACAGTTGACATCCCGACTGCTGATGCTCCCATACCACGCATCATATGAATTTCAGCACCGGTTTCATAAGCTGGTCCGGTTAAGCCTAAGTACACGCCTTCTTTAACATTGGCTAAACCTAATTTCGTCGCTGATTGACGGGCAATCGCTAACAGCTCTTTATCAAAGACGGTTGTCATGTCAGGGAAGCGCGGTCCAAAGCGTTCATCATTTTTACCGATTAACGGACTTGTACCGGTGAAATTAATTTGATCAGTTAGCAACATTAACGTGCCTGGTAAAAACGTTTCGTTAATCCCACCTGCTGCGTTAGTGACAATCATCTTTTCAACACCAAGTAATTTCATCACACGTACGGGGAAGGTCACTTGTTGCATCGTATAGCCTTCATAAAAGTGGAAACGCCCTTGCATTGCCACAACTGTCTTACCTTGCAATTCACCAATCACTAATTGCCCAGCATGTCCTTCGACCGTTGATACAGGGAAGTAAGGAATCTCTTCATATGGAATCACAACCGGATTGTTAATTTTATCCGCTAAAACACCTAAACCTGATCCTAAAATAAGACCGACCGTCGGTAATGTTGCGACCTTGCTTGCAATATAGTTTTTTGATTCTAAAGCTTTTTCATACATAGTAATATCTCCTTTGAAGTGATTTATTTTTAAGCTCTGGGATGGAACTGTTGATAAACATCAGCCAAACGATTTTTTGTTACGTGTGTATAAATTTGCGTTGTTGCAATGTCAGAATGTCCGAGTAGTTCTTGCACAGACCGTAAATCCGCTCCATTTTCGAGTAAATGAGTTGCAAACGAGTGTCGGAGGGTGTGCGGTGTGATTTCCTTACTAATACCCGCTTTAAGTGTTAATTTCTTTAAATTTTTCCAAAAACCTTGTCGTGTCATTGGTTGACCGTGAAAATTCAAAAAGACAGTATCGTTTTTATATTTTTCACGGGTGAGCTGTGGGCGTGAGTCTGCTAAGTAGGTCGTCAACACGTGACTCGCTGTTTCACCTAATGGAATAATCCGTTCTTTATGCCCTTTACCTAATGTTTGGATGAAGCCCATATTCAGATGTAAATCAGATAATGTTAAGGTGATTAATTCTGATACACGTAATCCTGTTGCATACAATAACTCTAACATCGCGGCATCTCGTAAACCGAGCACGCTCGTTTTGTCAGGGGTTTCAAGTAATGCAGCAACCTCATCAATATGAAGAATATCAGGTAAGTGTTGGGCTTGCTTCGGAGTGGCTATTTGTGTTGTTGGATCATTCGTCGCCTTCTGTTCGATTAACAAGAAATGGTGAAACGAACGAATTGATGCCATGTAACGAGCGACCGATCGCGCTGATTTCCCTGTGGTTTTCATCAATGCCATGAAACCGACAATATCCTCACGTGTAATATCCGCTAACTTCGTCAGTTGACGATGTTCACGTAAATACGTCAAATATGCGGTCAAATCGCGTTGATAAGCTTGCATCGTATTGTCAGACAACCCTTTTTCGACACGAATATAATGTAAAAAATCTTCAATACTCGTTTTCATCAACAACTACCCCTCCTTACCTCACATAATTAATCTAATTCATTATATCATAAAAGCGGAAGAAGCCCTATATCTTCGTTGTTTTAAGACGATTTTATCCGTTTTTTCGCTAAAAAAAAGCGCAGCAAATTGCCGCGACATGTTTGTGCTATTTTTGTTGTTTTTGACAGCTGTCACAAATACCATGAAAAATTAAACGATGGTCTTTAATTAAGAAGTGATATTTAGTCGACACCTTTTCTTCGACATCCATTAATAGGTCTTCTTGAATCTCATTGACTTCACCACAATCAAGACAAATTAAATGATGATGGAAATGCTTCGCACCTTCTTGCCGAATTTCATAGCGCGCCACACCGTCACCAAAATTAATTTTATCTAAAATGTCGAGTTCCGATAACAAATCGAGCGTACGATAAACCGTCGCCAAACCTGTATCAGGAGCCTTTTCTTTAACGCGTAGGTACACTTCTTCTGCACTCAGATGACTCTTTTCATTTTCAATTAAAACCTGTAAGGTTGCCTCACGTTGAGGCGTTAATTTGTATTTTTCACGGTGCAACTTTTTTTTAATCGCTTCCATTCTGATTGCCATATGATCGCCTCTGATTCCATTGATTATCTCTATCTATTCTCAATTAGGTGTTCTTAACTTTAAAATAACATATATCCTCCTAATTGTCCATCATCTTATAGAACCTCGGTTTCTTTTAAAAATAGACAGATAATCAGAAGTATTATCAATTGGAAATAAGCCTTATTAATAATTATTATAATTTAATTCGAAGTGTTGAATCGCATACACTGTCTTTGCATCAACGATTTTACCTTCGCCAATTAACGCCTTTGCCTCTGTTAATGTTAGAGTGTGTACATTTAAAAATTCATCGACATCCATCGCTAATGGCGCTTCTTGCCTTGCAAGGCCTCGTGCTTCATAAATATGAATAATTTCATCGGCAAAACCTGGCGCGGTATAAAGTGCGGTCAGCAACTGCCAGTTTGCCGCACGATAGGCGGTTTCTTCTTCGAGTTCACGCTGAGCTGTGAGCAGATGTTCTATTTCACCTGCATCAATCTTACCTGCTGGTATTTCAAAGATCACGCGATCGATTGGTTTGCGGTACTGTTCGACAAATATCATTTTTTTATCGGCTGTAATTGCTAAAATAGCGACCGCACCAGGATGGCGAATGATTTCACGTGTGGCTGTTGCACCGTTAGGTAGGCTGACCGTATCGATTTGTAAATCAATCATGCGTCCGTTAAACACTTGTTCTGTTGCGATTGTTTTTTCAATTAGCTCTTTCATCATCAACGCCCCCTTTTTTTGTCAGTATATCATACCGAGTAAAGGGTGAAAACTACAACTAACGACTGATACAATCAGTCGCTAATTATGCTAAGCTTAAACTATCGAAGTAGCAAAACGGTCATTTAAAAGGAGTGAACACCAATGAAACTAATTAGCAACATTTTTCGTTTTACGATTACGAGCTGGTATGCAATCACGCTTTTCATCGTCTTATTATTTTTAACAGAGTTCGACGACGATACATTTATCCCAATTGTTATCCTCACTTTACTCGTTGGTAGCCTCGGCTATTATTTCTCACATAAACAAACGCCCGCACCACCTTCTGCTAAAGAACACGGCTTAAGTCGCAAAGACATGCGTTATATTTCTGGTAACTTAGTCGAAGCCCGTAAAAAAATCATTAAATTACAAAAGGCAGCCTATCGGAATAAAACAATTCCTTGCTTAAAAGGCAAAGACAACACGATTAAAATCATCAAACAACTATATGGGCTTGTCAATCAAACACCTGCCCGTTTCTTTTCAACAGAAGCCTTCTTCTTCTCCCACTTGGATTCCTTAGTTGAGCTTGTTAGTCGTTACGACTTTCTCCAAGCGCAACCAACAAAAGATACTAAGATGTTAGCAACCTTGAATGAGACTGAACAGATGATTACCGAAATGGATGGCATCATCCGCAATGATTTAGTAATGTTGCTGCAACAAGATGTCTCATCCCTTGATTTTGAAGTTGCCGTTGCACAGCAAACGGTTAACAGAGCGCAGAATAAAACGAAACAACCAACCGAATCGAAATAGAAAGGCGTAGATATGATGACTGAAACAAATAACACACACACAAAGGCAGTTTCTGCCGAATTGGAAAATTTAATGGCAAATCCATTTGCCGAACCGATAGCGCTCGAAGCTACGGCCGAACAAAAAACAGTGACAATGTATGACAGCTTACCGCTTGAAAGTAAGCAGATGGCCGATGACCTCGTCAAACAAATTGATGCAAACAATAGCCAATCTGTGCTGTTATATGGTTCACCCGCACAAGAGAAATTGCATGATTTTTCACAGAGCATGCTTCAGCACGTCCAAAGTAAGGATGTTGGTCCGATTGGTGATATCATCACTGAATTAATGCATAAAATCGAAGAAGCACGCCCCGAAGAACTTGCCAGCACTACAAATGTCTTCACGAAGCTCTTTAGTAAGATGAAACGTTCAATTAACGAAATTTCATCAAAATACCAACAAATGGGGACGCAAATTGATCGTATTGCAATTAAACTGGATCAAGCAAAAAAAGTATTAGTCGAAGATAACCTCTTTCTTGATGAACTATACGATAAAAACAAAGACTATTTCCAAGCCTTAAACATATACATTGCCGCTGGTGAACAAAAGGTTCACACTATTTTAACGATTGACTTACCCGCCTTGCAAACAAAGGCTGCTGCTAGTCATGACCAAATGCTCGTTCAAGACGTGAATGACTTACAACAATTCGCTACCAGGCTTGAAAAACGTGTGCATGATTTAAAATTAAGCCGCCAAATAACGATTCAATCAGCCCCTCAAATCCGCTTAATCCAAAATACGAATCAAGTGCTTGCTGAAAAAATCCAATCATCAATCATGACCGCTATTCCTTTATGGAAAAACCAAGTGGCGATTGCCCTCACCTTAATGCGTCAACAGCAAGCTGTCAAGGCGCAACAAGAGGTATCACGCACAACGAATGACCTGTTGAAACATAATGCGGAATTGCTCAAAACCAATACCATTGAGACCGCAATTGAAAACGAACGTGGCTTAGTCGACATTGAAACCTTAAAAGAAACCCAAACCAAACTCGTCGAAACAATCAAAGAAACGTTGGCAATCCAAGCTGATGGCCGTCAAAAACGTCAATCAGCCGAAAAAGAACTGTTGCAGATGGAAGATGAATTAAAACAACATTTACTTGAAATTAAATAATAAAAACAATGACACTCGCTTAAATGTATAGGACTTGGAAAAAGGTAACACACTGACTTCCTTTGGCAGCATAATCCCTTTTGAAAGCCCTTAACGTTTGAAAGAAACAAAAAGAAACCGCCACTTCGATTTGATTGAAGTGGCGGTTTCTTTTTGCTTTACGGCCTAATACTCGTCTTTATTAAACCCATAATCATTCAAGTAAACATCTTTGTTACGCCAATCTTTTTGAACTTTAACCCACAATTCAAGATAGACTTTAGAGCCCAGCATCACTTCGATGTCTTTACGTGCCTTCGTACCAATTTGTTTCAACATCGAGCCCTGCTTACCAATAATGATTCCTTTTTGTGATGAACGCTCAACAACAATTGTTGCCATGACGTGGATTTTTTCACCATCATTTTCTTGACGAACTTTATCTGTCGTTACTGCAACAGAGTGGGGAATTTCTTCACGTGTTAATTCCAATACTTTTTCACGAACAAGCTCAGAAATAATAAAGCGTTCTGGGTGATCGGTCACCTGATCTTCGTCATAAAACATTGGTCCTTCTGATAATTGTGCTTCAGTCAATTCAAGTAATTTATGCACGTTATTACCTTCTAGAGCTGAAATAGGCACAATTTCAGTAAAGTCTAACAACTGACGGTATTCATCAATAAAGCCCATTAAGTAATCAGGATGCACTTGATCAATTTTGTTAATGACTAAATAAATGGGTGTTTCGCCCACAATTGCTTGTAGTTTTTCAATGATAAACTCGTCACCCGGTCCTAATTTTTGCATCGCATTAACCATGAAGTAAATCACTTCAACTTCACGTAACGTGCTCAAGGCACTTTTAACCATGAAATCGCCCAGTTTATGTTTTGGTTTATGAATACCAGGAGTATCGATAAAGATCATTTGTGCGCTCTCAGTCGTGTATACCCCTTGAATTTTATTACGTGTGGTTTGAGCTTTATCACTCATAATCGCGATTTTTTGACCGACGATATTGTTTAATAGTGTTGATTTACCTACGTTCGGGCGTCCGACAATTGCTACGAACCCCGATTTAAAAGCTGAATTAGTCATATAATTAGTCCATATCCTTTCCTGTAAAAGCGCCTGGTAACAAGTCACTCACAGTCGTTTCTTGTGTGTTGCCATTTAAATTGGTTAAAAAGACAGGCATTGTTGGCTCACAAAATTCGGCAATCACTTGACGACATGCGCCACAAGGTGAAATTGGCCCATCTGTTTCGCCCACAATCACCATTTTCGAAAACGTTGTTTGACCTTCTGAGACTGCCTTAAAAATAGCTGTTCGTTCGGCACAGTTTGTTAGACCATATGATGCATTTTCAATGTTACAACCACCAAACACTTGGCCTGTTGGTGTGACTAAGGCTGCACCTACCTTGAATTTTGAGTAAGGGACATACGCTTGTTCACGTGCCGCTTTTGCTGCTACGATTAGTTGTTCAGTGTTCATCTGTATCACTCCTTCTATTTTATAAAAAATGCTAGTAGATAAGGCATAAAGATAATCGCACCGATAATAACCGCACCAATCGTCGCAATTAACACTGCTCCAGCGGCAATGTCTTTCGCATGTTTCGCCAACTCATTATACTCGCCGGTGCATAAGTCTACAATGCGTTCACATGCTGTATTGACCATTTCTGCAAAAATAACAAAGGCTACAGCTAAAACTAAAAAGAGCCATTCAGTTTGGGTCAATTTAAAAGATAGTCCTAATACAGTAATCAAGATTGCACTAAGACAATGTACCTTCATGTTCTTTTCATATTTAAAAACAAGGCAGATACCATTAAACGCTAACCGGAAAGAGCGTCTAAACGTTTTGTTTTTAAATGTCAGAACAGGTTTTTCATTAGTCACGTGTTAAACCATATGCTGCTAATATTTCTTTTTGTTTATCAAACATGATTTTTTCTTCGCCCGGTTCCATATGATCATAGCCTAGTAAATGTAACAAGCCATGCAAGGCTAGGAAGCCGATTTCACGATCAAATGAATGACCATAACGCTCAGCTTGTTCCTGTGCCCGTTCAATCGAAATAATGATATCCCCTAATACGCGTGGTTGCATCTCTCCATCTTCCCAGACAATCGCCACTTCATCATCACCTGTTTCTTCTAATGCAAATGAAATAACATCTGTCGGCATATCTTTATGTCGGTAATCACGGTTGATGACTTGAATTGCTGCATTCGTTACATACGAAAGCGATATTTCAGTGCCTTCCTCTATTCGCAGATGTTCAGCTGCAAATTGCAACAAGTCTTCCACATCTGTCAGCTGTTTATTTGCTAATTTACCCGTTTCGTCTACACTATCAATTACAAAACGCATACCGTTCCCTCTTTCCTTCGCCCTACTTAGGGTATTCTATTCGCTGATGATACACACCCACTAATACTTTCAACAAAGTGTCTTTAATGGTTAGCATATCTTTCATCGACAGCTCGCATTCATCAAACTGACCGTCCAACAAACGCTCTTCGACGATTGAATGAATCAAGTCCGCCATTTTTTCAGTCGATGGTGTTTTCATCGAACGTACTGCCGCTTCAACTGAGTCTGCAATATTAACAACGGCAATTTCTCTTGTTTGTGGTTTAGGTCCTGGATAACGAAACGTTGCTTCTGCAACGCTAGCATCCTCTTGTTGGGCCGCATAATAAAAATAGCGCAAAACCGTTGTGCCATGATGTTGTTCTGCCATATCAACAATTGGTTTAGGAAAATGGGCCGCTTGCAACATTGCGACACCATCCTTCGCATGCGCGATAATAATATCACGACTGGCGGTTGCTGTTAACTGCTCATGGGGACTTTTATCACCATATTGATTTTCAACAAAAAAGGCTGGATTCGACATTTTACCTACATCATGATAATAACAAGCCACACGTGTATACAACGAATCACCACCAATGGCATCGACTGCCGCCTCCGCCAAATTAGCAACCATCAAGGAATGATGATAGGTTCCCGGTGCTTCATTCATCATCCGCTTCAACAAAGGTTGTGATGGACTCGCTAGTTCCATTAAACGATTCGGTGATAACACCCCAAAAATCGTCTCAAATAGCGGTTGTAATCCTAAACTTAAAATAAATGCTATCAACCCTCCTATCATACCATAAAAGATAGGCCACCAAAATGATAAAGTTGAAATCGATACTGCACTAATAAGCTGAATGATAAAAATAGCAGCTCCATTAAACAATGAAATATACATTGAATCGACGAATAAGTCATTACGCGTTTTCGGTTTGTTTAAAATAAGTGTTGCACCTAAACTCGATAATAAAATATAAGCAATGAAATAAACGATGTTGAAGGTACTTTGACTACTTTGTAATATGAGGACTGCTGCCATTACAATTTGCAATATGCCTAAGAGCTTAAGTGCCCGATAACCTAACAATTGTAATATCATCGGCACAAACACAACGGGCAAAACGTAAATTAAATTATCAACCCGATGTTCAAATGCAAAGCGGAACAATAAAAGTATTAAATAACTCAAAACAGTTAAGGCACTAAAAATCATAAACACAATCGTGACATCATGCTGCTCGCGCCGTGAACGATAGACCAAGAAAAAGGTCATAATTGCAATCACAATCGCCATCAAGACATTTCCCAGGAGAACAAGCCAATTTAGCGATGATTTCACCATATGTACTAGTTCTAGCTGACGATAAATATCATCGGTTACGAGTTGGCCTTCTTGAACAATCACCTGCCCTTGTAAGATTCGAACCGGTTGGACACTATTTTGTGCAATCAAGCGCTGTTGATTGGTGGCAGACGCATCATAAAAACTATTAACGGTAATGCCAGCATTAATAATTTCAGTCGCGACAGCTCGTAACGATGAGGCAATCGCTAACTCGTTCATGCTTATTTGTAAATCTGCTCGAATGTTTAACAACTGTGTATTAGTCACACCTTTTTGTAGTTGTTTCGTTATCACACTCACTAACGTTGATTGAAAATCGGTCAATTTTGATGGTTTAAAATGATACAAGGTGACTAAACTCGCATCGCTAATCGATGTCTCTTCAAATGTCAGATCGCTCTTATTTAACAATGCACGTGCCCGCTTTACGATATTTTGATTCGAAAAAGGTTCGAATTGTTTTTTCTCTTTCTTCGCGGTTTCCTCGGCTTTGTCTTCATCATCTTGGACGGTACCAAGCACTGTAAAAATCATATTAACCGAGTCGATTTGATTTTGGGTAATGTTCGAATTGATGGTGTATACATCTTGCACATTATCCGCAGCGGCAACTTTTTCACTCTCGGTTTTTTTATCGTCAACAACTGTTTGTGACGCCCTAATGGTTGTCGGTGCTATTTCATTTTTCATGATATGATAAGGTTTCATCGTGCTCGCCACATTCAATACAACCGCCAACATAATGGCCAACACGATTAAGGTCGTAATGTTAAGCCGTCTATCTTGTGTTGCGGTTAGCTTCTTGCGGTTTTTTTTCATCGTCAGCTTCACGCTCCTCTGCTAATACGACATGCTACTCAGCACCGTATGCGTCAATAATTTTACCAACCAGTGGATGACGCACGACATCTTCGGTTTTAAAGGTGACAAATCCGAGGTCTTTAATTGGTTGTAGCAACTTTTCGGCATGGATTAAGCCACTTTTGCTCCCCTTTGGTAAATCTATCTGTGTCACATCACCATTAATAATCATCTTCGACCCATAACCGAGTCGTGTTAAGAACATTTTCATTTGGGCTGTTGTTGTATTTTGGGCTTCGTCTAAAATAATAAAGGCCTGCTCAATGGTGCGACCGCGCATATAAGCTAACGGAGCAATCTCGATGACACCACGTTCTAGCAAACGTGTGGTTGTATCCCTTCCTAGTACCTCGTGTAAGGCATCGTAGACTGGGCGTAAATAAGGATCAACCTTTTCTTTCAGATCACCGGGTAAAAAGCCGAGACTTTCGCCCGCTTCTACTGCCGGACGTGTTAATAATATTTTACTTACCTTACCACTTTTTAAGGCTTCGACGGCCATTACAACGGCTAAGTAGGTTTTACCCGTTCCAGCTGGGCCAATTCCAAAAGTAATAGCCTTTGCTTTGACCGTCTGAATATAGTTTTTTTGTCCAAATGTTTTCGGTCGAATCGGATTCCCCTTGCTTGTTTTAAAGATATGTTCGTCATAGAGACGGCTATAGTTGGCAAGTTTACCTGTTTTCGCCATCTTCACAGCTTGCGTCACATCACGTAAGTCTATCGCTATTTGTCGTTGTAATATTTCATTGAGGCTCACCAAAATTTGTTTAACTGCCACGATGTTTTCTGCGGTTCCGGTCACCGTGAAACTTTCACCGCGCGTAATAATAACGACACCAAAGGCCTCTTCAAGATATTGGATATTGGCATCATTCGTACCAATAAGTAATTGAACATCTTCTAATGAACTGAGTGTAAATGTATCTGTTAACTGATTACTCGCATTAGTCATCGCCACTACCCCTTTACGATTAAGTTATACTTCTATTTTACCCTAATCGCGGTCTGTTTCATAATCTTAGCAAGAAAAACACCCCAAATAAAAAGGAGCATCACAAGGATGCTCCTTTAAAACCGTCGTTTCCCTTTTAATGCCTTCGGTGCAGCCAATAATTCAGCCATGATCACACCTCGTACAAGTTCTTGCTTGCCTAGAAGCACATCGCCCGTTGCAACATTTACAGCCTGCACAACTTGTTTAGGCTGGTGTTTACGGTGAGACACCCTTACTTCGCTCAGTTCAGTTGTCTGACCACGTGTCGATTGACGTTGCCCCTTAGTGGACTGTAGTCGCTCTTGCCTGGTCGAAGTTTCACGTACTGTTTGACGACGTGGCTCTGTTGAGCGACGCGGCCTCACTGGCACTTCTTCAACAGCAACTGGCGTTGCCGTTGACTGTGTTTTTTGTCGGGTGGACGAACGGTTAGCTGTTCGTCGACGTGGTTCATCGGCTGTGCGAATAGGTTTAGATTGCTTAGCCGCTTCAGTAGCGGCCTTGCGTTCTTTTTTCTTTTTATCATCGAGGTACATTGTTATTAACCAAGCAGCACCACCGATAATCATCAATAGAAACTCCATTCGGTCGCCTCCATTTTAAACTATTGTTTGTTATTTTTACCCTCTTCATGTGTTTCGTTTAATTGGCTAATCGCCGCTCGCATGTCTGTATCTGATTCAATGTTTTTAAGATTGTAATAATCCATCACACCAATTTTACCTGACCGAAGCGCTTCCGCCATCGCAAGTGGTACCTGTGCTTCTGACTCAACAACCTTCGCACGCATCTCTTCAACTTTGGCACGCATTTCTTGCTCAGAAGCTACGGCCATCGCACGACGTTCTTCGGCTTTCGCCTGAGCGATGTTTTTATCGGCTTCGGCTTGTTCTGTTTGTAACTCTGCCCCAATGTTCGTACCGATGTCGACATCTGCAATATCAATTGAGAGAATTTCAAAGGCAGTCCCCGCATCAAGTCCTTTAGATAAGACTGTTTTTGAAATCAAATCGGGGTTTTCAAGCACTTTATTATGTTCAACTGATGAACCGATTGTCGAAACAATCCCTTCACCAACACGGGCGATAATTGTTTCTTCACCCGCACCACCAACCAAACGTTCGATGTTAGCACGCACTGTAATCCGTGCTTTTGCTTTTACTTCAATCCCGTTCATTGCCACACCTGAAATAAATGGTGTTTCAATCACTTTCGGGTTAACTGACATTTGAACCGCTTGTAACACGTCACGACCTGCAAGATCGATTGCTGCCGAACGTTCAAACGTCAATTCAATGTTGGCACGATGTGCAGCAATTAATGCATTGACGACACGGTCGACATTACCACCTGCTAAATAGTGACTTTCAAGCTGGTTAATCGTTGTGTTTAAGCCCGCTTTTTGTGCTTTAATGAGCGGGTTGACGATGCCCCCAGGGCTTACGCGTCTTAAGCGCATCCCGATTAACGTTGTAATACTTACTCTGACACCAGCTGCTAATGCACTGATCCATAATCCTACAGGAACAATTGTGAAAATAATCATCAATAAAATAATAACGATAACTGCCATCACAATCACACCCATGTTTTGCCCAATTAATGCTTCCATCTGTCTAACCTCCTATTGTTGTTTAAAAGCCTTTATTCACGTCTTATTTTGCTGTTTGCTCGCGAACAACGACTCTCATACCCTCTACTTTGATAACTGTTACTGGCACTTCGCTTTCAATGAAATCGCCTTCTGACACTACATCGATTAAACGACCATTTAACACCATTGATCCGGCTGGGCGCAAGGCTGTTTTTGTCAGACCAGATTGGCCGACTAATTCAGGACGATTTTCAGTTGAAACGTAACCTTCTTCTGTTTTTGTCGCATCACGCAACACGAGTTTTCGAAAAATATTCATCCGTTTTCCCAACACCTTTATCATTATTAATATTGTGACCCACATCACGAGCATTGCACAAGCAAGCGCAATCATTATGGTGACCCAATCTTCAAAGCCGGCTAAGAAAATACTAACGACGATGCCGATAACGCCTAATGCCCCGACAATTCCTCCCGGTACAAATAATTCTAACAGAACGAGTGCAAAACTAATAATGAAAACCATTACTAAAAGCCAACTTGCAAGTCCGATCATAATATGACTGAAGAAATAAATGAATATTAACAACAGTCCGATGATGCCAAAAATGCTAAAGCCTTTAGTAAAAAGTTCGATTGCAAAGCAAGCGCCTGCTAGCACGAGCAGGGTCGCAATCACAACTGGTTGCGTTAGAAAAGACGCCAGATGGTCAATCCTTGATGACGAGACCTGTGTCGCTGCCAAAACATGTTGTGCGGGTAAAATCGCAAAGACAGTAACAATGGCAAGCCAGCTTGCCAAAGCTGATTTTTTCATTTGCTTCACCTCATTTATTTGATATTTTTAAAAAAAGCCGGGAAAACATGAGTTCTCCCGGCTTTACAATTTTTAATTACATCAGATTAAGATAATTTTTGTTTTAAAAGTTTGCTAATTAATGAACCATCCGCTTTACCTTTAACTTTTGGTAAAATAACTTTCATTACCTTTCCAAAATCAGCTTTAGATGATGCTCCCGTTTCAGCAATCACTTCATCAACAATCACTAACACTTCTTCTTCAGTAAGTTGTGTTGGTAAATAGTGTTCGATGACTTGTAATTCCGCCTCAAGGCTTGCTACAAGGTCCTCACGCTCTGCACTCTTAAATTCAACCATCGATTCTTTACGCTGTTTGAATTCACGAGATAAGACCGTTAGTTCTTCTTCTGAATCCAATTCGTCGCCTTTTTTAATAGACTCATTTTGGATTGCAGCTTTAACCATTCGAATGACAGATAAACGTGCTTTATCTTTCGCACGCATTGCATCCTTCATATCTTGATTTAATTGTCCCAAAAGACTCATGAATTTTCATCCTCACTAATTAGAACTTACGTTTACGTGCTGCTTCTGATTTTTTCTTACGTTTTACGCTTGGTTTTTCATAAAATTCGCGCTTTCTGAATTCTTGCATAGTACCTGTTTTCGATACCGAACGTTTAAAGCGACGAAGAGCATCTTCAAGCGATTCGTTTTTGCGAACAACTGTTTTTGACATCTCTTAACCCTCCCTCCGCACACTGGAGTTACTCAGTAAATAACGTGAATCAATATTTACCTGCTAAGTATTCCTTAAAAATACCTAGATGATTGCCTAAACAACAATCACTCTATGCAATTATATAATAGTAAGAATTAAACGTCAACGTTTTATCGTTTATAATTCAAATTCATATGAAATTGCTGCCATTGCATAGAGTGGTGCTGTCTCCGTCCGCAGAATACGCGGACCGAAAGAGCCTGTTATAGCGCCGTTTTGACAGAACAAATCAACTTCAGAACGAGAGAGACCACCTTCTGGTCCAAAAATAATTAATAAGCGTGAGCCAACAGGGATTTTTCTTAAAAGCGCTTTATACGCTTGGTTTTCATTTATTTTAGCCTCTTCTTCGTCTGCAACAAACAGGTGGGTATATTGAGTGGCTGCTGCCGCTAACTGTTTCGTCGTTAGCAATGCTTTGATTTCAGGCACCTGAATCCGATGTGATTGTTCGGCAGCTTCTTGGGCGATTTTTTGCAGGCGTTGTCTTTTTTTACCTTGCTTTTTATCATCCCATTTCACAATAGAGCGTTCTGCCACATAGGGTTGAATCGCAAACGCACCTAATTCAGTACTTTTTTGCACGATGAGCTCGAGTTTATCTCCTTTAGGCAGGCCACAGGCAAGGGTCACCTCTATTGGTAACTCGACTGTTTTTTCAAGCTTTGTTTTTAACTGTAGGTGTGCTTCTGCTTTCGTGATCGTAACCAAAGTGGCAATGAAACTGTTGCGGTCGTTAAAGACTACAATGCATTCGTCTCCGACTTCATGACGCATCACGTTAATCAGGTGATGGTAATGTGGTGCACCGATAGCGATGGTTGGTTCGTTCGGTGTTGATGTTTCAATAAAGTAACGTTGCATCTTAGCCCTCTTTTCGAGCAATCAAGGCAAACCAATCGTCCTTGTTGTCACGCTCAATCATTGTTAAACCAGCAGCTTCAATCGCCGCGGCCACTTCTTCAACCTTCGTCTCAATAATACCAGAGGCAATAAACAAGCCTCCTGGTTTTAAGACGCGGTATACGTCGTCGGGGAACAGTAAAATAATATCGGCTAAAATATTTGCAACCACCACATCAACCGTGCGGTCAACACCTTCTAATAGATTACCGGTTGTGACTTCAACCACGTCACCAACCTTATTCACGTCGATGTTTTCTTGTGCCGCACGAACAGCGACATCATCTAAATCTAACGCTAAAACTGAGTTAGCACCTAACTTGGCCGCTAAAATACTCAAGACGCCTGAACCGGTACCAACATCAATGACATCATCGCCCGCCACAACGTATTTTTCAACGGCTTCGAGGCACAGACGGGTCGTTTGATGCGTCCCTGTTCCAAAGGCCATCCCAGGATCTAATTCGATGATATGTTCCTCAGGTGAATGCGGTGTATACTCTTCCCAAGTTGGGACAATCGTTAATTTATCAGTGATTTGGACCGGATGATAAAACTCTTTCCAAGCAGTCGCCCATTTTTCTTCTTTCACTTCAGTTAAGGTCCAATCAATCGGTCCGAGGTCGATGTCATATTGAACAAGTCCTTTAATCAAAGCATGAACAGCCTCAAAATCAATCGTCACATCTTCGTTATCTTCATAATACGCTTTTACAATCACACCCTCTGTTGGGTAATCTGCTGAATCGAGCGCGTACATCTCGCCAAATTGGTCGGGATGTTCACGTGTTAAGTCCGCACTATCTTCAATTGCGACACCATTGGCGCCATTTTCCATAAATACATTTGAAATTGCATCCATTGCGGCATGCGTCGTTGTGACACTCACTTCGATAAAATCCATTTTTGCATCTCCTTTATTTTAGCTCTCTGTTTGATTGTACCTTATCTATGATTGGCTTGAAAGTAAATCTCTTCAAAAAACAGCTTGATTCATCACGCTAAACTTCATACTGTAAAAGTTGATGCAAAAATCGCCCTACGCTCAGTCACACGCTTATAGCCTCCTCAATCGTCTGATTATTATGATTTTTGAAACTCGATCGTTTCTTTTTTTTAAAAATAACTTATTCTTAATATATGTATAAATAAAGGAGGAGTAATAATGAAAAAAATAAAACGTTCAATTGTGCTAGCACTAGTAATAATAGCTGCTTTCTTTCAAAACCCAGTTGTTTTCGCTAAAAACATCACAAGTAGCATTGTAACTGATGTTAATTTCAAAGCAGATACAACTGCAAATGGCGGACAAATTATCACTGAAATTGACAGTAGTAAAAAATTCATTCTTTCTTATGAGTTTTCAATTCCTAAGGAATTAATTGTTCTCGGTGGAGACAGAGCTAGCTTTTCGGTTCCACCTGAAATAAGATATAATAATATCGACATGACAGACGTTCCCTTAAAGACTAGTGACGGCCTCATTTTCGGAACCGCTTCGATAAAAAATGGACAGGTAGAAATAACGTTTAACACCAACGTTGAACAAGGTATTAGTATGGCCTATTTCGATATTTGGGCAAACTTTAACGCTAATAATATTACCATTGACGAAATGAATGTTATCCCTTTTGAAACAATTAATGGCACAGTCGAGAAAGAAATACTAATCACTCAGTCAAACACTGGTTCTGGCTCAGGTGCTTGGATTACAAAAAATGGAAAGTACGAAGGAAAACAAGACCCAAAAGATACCTTAACGTGACAAATTTACATCAATACCTTCCAAGATAAAAAAAGTTTTCAAGATGGCTATTTCATCGACACCTTAGGTGACGGTTTGACATTTATCGGCTCTAAACAAAGCAATTCAGTAAGAGTTGTCTATGGCTCTAGCACTGCGACAGCCTCAATCGATGAACAGGTTGAAGTTGAATGGATCGATAGTAAAACTTTTAAAATCCCCTTACGCGATACAAATGAACGGATTTTCATCACATATAAGACGAAAACTGATTTTTCTAAATCACAATACACAAACACCGCTGAAGTAACCGCCAAAATTGATGGTGCTTCCACTCTAGAAAACCACCATATAATAGGTTATTCAGAAAAATATGGTGGTGAAGGTGGCGGTAATATCGATTCAAGCTCAAACGACTCGAGTTCAAGCAATTCCAGTTCAACCGATTCCAGTTCAATCGACTCGAGTTCAACTGATTCCAGTTCAACTGATTTCAGTTCAAGCGATTCGAGTTCAAACGACTCAAACTCAGATGCAATTGAAATAGGTTCAAACATCTCACAAGAAAAGATAACACATACCACTAAGACTCACTCAAAGCAATCACTTTCCAACCTAATAATTACGCCTGATTCTTCAGAAAACCAACTAAAAACAACAATATCTCAACATAATTTGCCCAAAACAGGTGAAAATCAACAACTCCCTTGGTATTTATGGGTTGGTTTAACTTTTCTATTAATTGCTGTTAGACAAATAAAAAAAATAACGATCACTTAAATTATTTCTTTAACGAATCAAAAAAGCTAACTCTCTATCGGTAAGTTACCGATAGAGAGTTAGCTTTTATTTATTCTATCAGCAATTATTCTCCTTTAAATGCTTTTCGCATCTTATCAAAGAAACCATCGTTGCTGTTATCACCTTCTGTTGCTTTCGCGTAATCTTTCACAGCCTTACGTTGGGCATCGTTCATTTTTTGCGGTACGACTACACGCACTTGAATGTGTTGATCGCCGTGTCCGGTACGTTGGAGGCGCGGTGCCCCTTTGCCTCGGAGACGGAAGTTAGTGCCATTTTGTGTCCCAGCAGGTACTTTTAAGCGCACTTTACCATGTAAGGTTGGCACTTCAATTTCAGCACCGAGCGCGGCTTGCGCAAATGTAATCGGTACTTCAGCGTAAATATCATCGCCATGACGTTCAAAGAACTCATCGGGAATAATATCAAACACGACATATAAGTCACCATTTGGTCCGCCATTGTAACCAGCAGCCCCTTGGTTTGAAACGCGCATTTGTTGCCCGTCATCGACACCAGCAGGTACTTTTAGTTTTAATTTTTTCACTTTTGTCACACGTTCATTCGTTTTTTCGTCAATTTCTTCACGACGGAAACTAATTTCAATTTCTTTACCGAAAATTGCTTCACGGAATTTCAAACGCATCGTGTATTGCATGTCCTGTCCTGCGCGCGGTGCATTCGGGTCACGACGTCGGCCACCACCAAAGAAACTTTCAAAAATGTCTTCAAAGCCACCGCCGCCAAAGCCGCCACCACTAAAGCCACCACCGAAACCACCGCCACCAAAGCCAGCGTTCGGGTCAGCGTGCCCAAAACGGTCAAAATGAGCTTTTTTATCCTCATCACCTAAAATATCGTAAGCATCTGATATTTCTTGGTATTTTGCTTTGGCACTCTCTTCTTTGTTAATATCTGGATGATATTGTTTTGAAAGTTTACGGTATGCCTTTTTAATCTCTTGTGCCGTTGCAGACTTACTAACGCCTAAAACGTCATATGGATCTTTATTTGCCATTTTAATGTCACTCCCTGTTTAACTCGTATTGGTTTACTTTATCATTTACTGCCCAAATAGGCTAGTTACAAATAAAAGGCCATCGTCACAAACTGCGGACATGGCCTTTTATTCTGACGATTAGATTACTTATTTTTTATCTTCGTCAACTTCTTCGAATTCAGCTTCAACAACGTTATCGTCAGCTTGGTCGCCAGCTTCACCTTGTTCAGCTTGTTGTGCTTTAGCCGCTTCTTCGTATAATTTAACTGATAACGCTTGAACGATTTCATTTAAAGCATCTTTTTTAGTTGTGATGTCTTCAATGTCTTCGCCTTCTAAGGCAGTTTTCAATTCATCACGTGCCTCTTCAGCTTTTTTAACTTCATCAGCTTCGATTTTACCTTCTAAGTCTTTCAATGTTTTATCAACAGAGAAGATTAATTGATCGGCTTCGTTACGCGTATCAACTGCTGCTTTGTTTTTAGCATCTTCTTCAGCATTTGCTTCAGCATCTTTAACCATACGTTCAATTTCTTCATCAGTTAAACCTGAAGATGATTTGATGACAATGTTTTGTTCTTTACCAGTACCTAAGTCTTTCGCTTTAACAGTTACGATACCATTTTTATCAATATCGAATGATACTTCGATTTGAGGCACGCCACGTTGAGCAGCTGGGATGTCAGATAATTGGAAACGACCTAATGTTTTGTTGTCTTTCGCCATTGGACGTTCACCTTGTAACACATGGATATCGACAGCTGGTTGGTTATCAACCGCAGTTGAGAATACTTGTGATTTAGATGTTGGGATTGTTGTGTTACGTTCGATTAAGACTGTTGAAACGCCACCCATTGTTTCGATACCTAATGAAAGTGGAGTAACATCAAGTAAAACAACGTCTTTCACGTCACCGGTAATCACACCACCTTGGATTGCTGCACCCATTGCAACAACTTCATCTGGGTTAACACCTTTATGTGGTTCTTTACCTAATTCTTTTTTAACAGCTTCTTGTACGGCAGGAATACGAGTTGAACCACCTACTAAAATAACTTGGTCGATTTCGCTTGCTGATAATTTGGCATCTTTCATTGCTTGACGAACAGGAACAACCGTACGTTCAACTAATGAAGCTGTAATATCATCAAATTTAGCACGTGATAATGTCACTTCTAAGTGCATTGGACCATTGTCACCTGCTGTGATGAATGGTAATGATACTTGTACTGAAGAAACGCCTGATAAGTCTTTTTTCGCTTTTTCAGCAGCATCTTTCAAACGTTGTGTTGCCATTTTATCTTTCGATAAATCAATGCCGTTGTCTTTTTTAAACTCAGCTACTAAGTAATCGATAATCGCTTGGTCAAAGTCATCGCCACCAAGTGAGTTATCACCTGCTGTTGCTAATACTTCAAAGACACCATCGCCTAATTCAAGGATTGAAACGTCAAATGTACCACCACCAAGGTCAAATACTAAGACAGTTTGGTCTTCATCTGTTTTTTCAATACCGTAAGCTAAAGCTGCAGCTGTTGGTTCGTTAACAATACGCTCGACTTCTAAACCAGCAATTTTACCAGCGTCTTTCGTTGCTTGACGTTGTGCATCGTTGAAGTAAGCTGGCACTGTAATAACCGCTTTATCAACTGTTTCACCTAAGTAATCTTCAGCATAACCTTTTAAGTATTGTAAGATGATTGCTGAAATTTCTTGTGGCGAGTAATCTTTACCTTCGATTGTTGTAACGTGGTCAGTACCCATATAACGTTTAATTGAAGCAATTGTGTTTGGGTTTGTAATCATTTGACGTTTTGCTACTTCACCTACTTGACGTTCACCGTCTTTGAATGCGACAACAGATGGTGTTGTGCGGCCACCTTCTGGGTTTGGAATGATTTTAGCTTCGCCACCTTCAAGAACTGAGACAGCAGAGTTTGTTGTACCTAAGTCAATACCGATAATTTTGCTCATAATAAATTTCCTCCTAGAAAATGTTTTTTTGATGTTGCGTTGTTATCTGCACGTGTTTATTGGTTAACTTTAACCATGGCAGGTCGGATAACACGCTCTTTTAAGCGGTATCCTTTTTGTAATTCGGCAGTAACGACATTGCTTTCAAAGGCGTCGTCGCTATCTTGCATAACAGCTTGATGAATGTTTGGATCAAACGCTTCACCAACAGTTGCGATGACTTCTAAGCCTTCCGCTTCTAATGCTGTTATTAATTGGCGTTGGACAATTTCAATTCCTTCAAGGAATGATTTCGTATCTTCCCCCGCCAAGTCTGTCGCCATTGCCCGTTCAAAGTTATCTAAGACTGGCAATAATTTTTCAATCACCGCTTGCGAACGAAACTTCGCAGCGCTTTGTGCTTCGATTTTTTGACGACGTCGACTGTTATCAAAGTCAGCTTGTAAACGTAAGTAACGTGTTTCAAGCGCGTCATATTTGGCTGTTAGTTGGTCAAGTTCAGATACTTCAACCACTTCTTCTTCGGTTGTTTCAACTGCCTCTTCAACCGTTTCATTTGTTTCAGTTACTTCTTCAACCTTATCTGACTTCACTTCTTCGCTCACATTATTCCCTCACTTTATCAGTTTATATTTCCCTCATCATAACGTGTTGTTAAAAAGCGGGATAAATCTTTACTCACCTCATCAATCACTTGAATCGAATGATCGTACGACATACGTGTTGGTCCTAGCAAGGCAATCACACCTGCCTTTTGGTTATCAACCTTGTATGTGCTTGTTATCAAGCTGAAATCTTTAAACAAGTCGTTAGAAATCTCTTCACCGATCATCACGTTGATACCTTCAGGCACATCGTTGACGAGTTCAAAAACATCATCGCGTTGCTCGAGTAATTTAATCACATCGCGAATTTGGGCGGTTTGACTAAATTCAGGTTGATTTAAAATATGCGATTGTCCCGAAAAGACAATTTTTTCTTGAGGTGTTTGATGAAACACGTTTTGCAATAATTGTTGAATCGCATCAAATTCGTTCGTTTGTTGTTTTAATAACTGATTGACTTCTCGCGGTAGTCTCATTTTTATATCTGATAATGGTAGGTTCACCAGTTTATCATTTAAAATATTCACGACCCGTTCAATATCAGTCGGTGAAACGGCTGCTTCAAGCGTAAATCGATGATTCTCTACATGACCACTTGTTGTAACTAAAATCGCAACAACCTGTCGTTCACCAATTGGAATCAACTGAAAACTCGCCAGGCGATTCAATTGTAAATTAGGACCAAGTACAATCGCCGTGTAGTTCGTTAAATCAGCTAAAATCGTTGCTGATTTACGAATCAGCTCTTCCATTTCAACATAATCATGAGTGAAAAGTTGCTGAATGACTTGCATATCAGTCGGGTGAATGGCCATCTTACCAACAAGAAAGTCCACGTAGTAGCGATACCCTTGTTCAGATGGGACGCGTCCTGATGACGAATGTGTCTTTTCGATAAAACCTTGTTGTTCTAAAATACCCATTTCGTTACGAATCGTCGCTGAACTAAATGGCAATTGACCTTCTTTCACTAATGAGCTTGAGCCAATCGGTTTTGCCGTTCCAATGTAGTTGCGGACAATGGTTTTCAGTATCAGTAGCTGTCTTTCTGATAACATTTAGCATCACTCCTTTTAGCACTCTGATCGTTCAAGTGCTAACTACATTCTTAATTTAACAAATAAGTCAGAACATGTCAATAACTTACACTCGAAAAATGACCTTTTTTGACCAATATTTTTTCAGTCCTCAAAAACCGCCTCTCAACTGTTTGAAAAGCGGTCATTTTATTCGGGCAGTTTGTATAGCTAACAGCTGTACTTGCAAGTTTGTTAATTCATATCATCTAAAAAGGCCACCATTTTTTGCATTATATATATGACGATAATCGTTGTGAAATAACTAGCGATGATTAGTTCGCCTATGATAATGAAACGTTTAGGCAGCTTGAACAATAGCAGTAGTGCTAATAGTAGACTTAATAGCAGCGTTATAAAAAAATGTGGCCACACCTTAAGCGCGGTCGGACGTTCCGACGTTGTTTGTTTTTTCACCATCGGTGCTCCTCCTCATTAACACGTTTTGTTTTGCTAGCCTCTCTTTTTAACTTAGCTATTTGACGACCGTGCTGTCAAATGAGTAGGCAGCGAAAAAGACACTTAGAGGGCGCACAACATCTGTGTTTGTGCACGTAACTAAGTGTCTTTTTGCTGGTTGTTACTCTCGTTCAAATAAAAAATCACGAAAGACGACATTTCCTAAAAAGCGACCTTGTCGGGTTAGTTTAACAAAACCATCTTCGTGTGCCATTAAACCTTTCGCCACAAAACGCGCAATCGGTTCGTGGTAAATATCAAACATATTTTGACCAAACTTCTCTTTAAAATGCGACACCGATACACCTTGCACCCGACGCAGACCGAGAAACATTTCTTCCTCAATATGTTCTTGTAAGGCTAGTTCCTTTGTTTGAAAAGTTGGTAATTGACCATTTTCAAGTGGTGTCATGTATTTTTTTAGCGGACCGGCATTCGCATAACGAACATCCCCTAAAAAGCCATGAGCACCCGCACCAAAGCCATAATACTGTTCATTGGCCCAGTACGTAATGTTATGACGACTTTCATAACCTGGCTTACAAAAGTTACTAATCTCATATTGGTTGCGGCCATGGGCAGCCATTGTGTCCATTAAATAACCGTACATATTGGCTTCGGCATCCTGCCCTGGCAAGATGAGCTTGCCTTTTTGCATGAGGTTATAAAAAATCGTTTTCGGTTCGACGATTAGTGAATAGGCCGAGTAATGCGGGAGATCAAGCGCTAACGCTTTTGTGAGCGTGTCTTTGAAATCCGCCTCGGTTTGACCCGGCAAACTAAAAATCAAGTCGATAGAAATATTTTCGAAACCGACAGCATGAGCGTTATCAACTGATTGATACACATCAGCCACCGTATGAATCCGTCCGATTTTTTTCAACAAATCTTGATTAAAGCTTTGTACCCCCATACTAAGGCGGTTGACACCGTGTTGATGCATCACCGCTAATTTTTCAATCGATAAATCACCGGGATTTGCTTCAAATGAAAATTCACCCGTTGCTTCATCATAAGGCAGTAGCTCACGGATACCACGACATAACTTATCGAGTTGGTTTGGCGTCAACGTTGTCGGTGTTCCACCGCCAACAAAAATTGTTTCAACATGATCGACTGGTGTTTGCTCAAGTCGCATTTTCATTTCTAACAACAACGTATCAATGTAACGATCAACGGGTTGCCCTTCTAAAAAAACTTTGTTAAAGTCACAGTAATAACAAATGTGCTCACAAAATGGGATGTGTATATAAACGGCTGTCATAATTGGCCTTCCTTTCTTACTTAACGCTTTTCATTTTACGTGAAGCGGAGGCTTAATTCAAGTCGGTCGTTTAAAACAATCAGTTAGACTACGTTTTTATCCATGCAACGACGTTAGACTTTGCTTCTTCTTCATTGACCTTAATTTATTTTAAAAATCTATTTTTAATCCGTTGTTCTAGTTTAGTCATTTTGAGTTCGACACTTTCTTTCAATTGTTTGTTCGATTTTTATTACCCGCATATTTCGCCGTTTTTATTTCTTCAAAAGGTAGCATTTTCTTCATGTTTTTTTCACATTCACTTGTTATATTTAATGAGTAAACCAAATGAAGTGGCAGTTTTTGCTCCTATCATTATTATTGTTCTTTTTTTTCTTTTACTAAGTGCTGAGCCTTGTCACTCAGTCGCTTAACAGTTTCTCCCTTTTTCACCAGTCGCTGTCAACGACTGGTTTTTTTATTCCTTTCAATTTTCAGCACAAAAAAAGCAGGTACTTCACCCGCTAACGGAATGAAATACCTGCTTCAGTTGTAGAAAAATGCTTATTTGTCCATCCATTCAGTATGGAAAGTACCTTCTTTATCTGTACGTTCGTAAGTGTGAGCACCGAAGTAATCACGTTGCGCTTGGATAAGGTTCGCTGGTAATGTTTCTGTACGGTAACTATCGTAGTAAGAAACAGCAGCCGAGAATGTTGGTACCGGAATACCCGCTTTAACAGCTGTTGCCACAACATCACGCAATGCTTCTTGGTAGTTGTCAGCAATATCTTTAAAGTAAGGATCTAAGAACAAGTTTTTAAGTTCTGGTGCTTTATTAAAGGCATCCGTAATTTTTTGTAAGAAGCGAGCACGGATGATGCAACCTGCACGGAAGATTTTAGCAATCTCACCGAAGTTTAAGTCCCAGTTGTTTTCATCTGATGCCATTCGCATTTGAGCAAAACCTTGTGCATATGACGCAATTTTACTTAAGTACAATGCACGACGAACCGCTTCAATGACAGCTTCTTTATCGCCTGTAAACGGTACTTTAGCAGGACCAGTTAAGACTTTACTTGCTGCCACACGTTCTTCTTTTAAAGCCGAAATGTAACGAGCAAAGACAGATTCAGTAATAAGTGGTAATGGTGTCCCTAAATCTAATGCGCTTTGGCTTGTCCATTTACCAGTCCCTTTGTTACCTGCACGGTCTAATATAACATCAACCAATGGTAAGCCTGTTTCTTCGTCTTTTTTCTTCAAGATATCTTTTGTGATATCGATTAAATAACTGTCTAATTCGCCAGTGTTCCAATCTTCAAACACGTCAGCTAATTCGTCATGTGATAAACCAACATGATGTTTGAGTAATGCATACGCTTCAGCAATTAATTGCATATCACCATATTCGATACCGTTATGTACCATTTTGACATAATGACCCGCACCATCCGCACCAATATAAGCCACACATGGTTCGCCATCTTCAGCACGAGCAGCAATTTCTTTAAGGATTGGAGCAACTAATTCATACGCTTCTTTTTGTCCCCCAGGCATGATTGCAGGCCCTTTAAGCGCGCCTTCTTCACCACCAGAAACGCCAGTACCAATAAAGTTGAATCCTTCAGCGCTTAATTCAGCGTTACGACGGATTGTATCTTCGTAAAATGTGTTACCACCATCGATTAAAATATCACCTTTAGCTAAGAAAGGTTTAAGTGAATCAATTGTTTTATCTGTTGCAACGCCGGCTTTAACCATTAACAAAATACGACGTGGTGATTCAAGTGAGTTAACAAATTCTTCGACTGTGTAATAAGGTACTAAGTTTTTGTCAGAATGATCTTTCATAACATCTTCTGTTTTTGAAGCTGAACGGTTGAAAATAGAAACCGAATGACCTCGACTTTCAATGTTTAACGCAAGGTTTTTGCCCATTACGCCCATTCCAATAACACCAATTTGTTGTTTGCTCATATTTTACGCGTCCTTCCAATTCATGAATTTTATGGATACTTTTGCTAACGTGATGCTATGTTAACATTGGCTCTACCGTATCATCATATCAAAAGATGAGCCTTTCTTCAATCATCTGCTATGCGATACTTCACTTTATTTTTATAAATAGTAAGCGTTTTACTAAATGCAGTTGTTCCATCCCGTTCTTTAACTGTCATGGCTCTAAGACATTATCGTCATGATGATTAAAATATATAGTAATTGTTATGCAAGAACACTCGGTCCTACAACAATTAATCCCAACACTTTGTTGTATCAACCATCGCTTATAGCTTGTAATTTAATACGTTTCAGCTACAATTAAGATAGGTTCATGTCATCTCATTGTACGTATCGAATAATTAGCTAAAGGAGTTTTTATGTTGGGTTCTAATAAAATGGTCAAAATTGTCGTTTATGTCTTAATTATCGTACTCGTCTTATCGTCACTCTTGAGCAGTGCTTTATTCTTCTTCTAAATAACGAACAAAAAAGGTGCTATAATTTATGGTGTTGGTGAATTTTCACTGATGCCTATTTTTTCGCAAAAAAATAGCTGCATTTTCAAAATCCCTATAATATTAAGTCATCACAACAAATTTATAAGCGGGATTCGACAATGTCAGCTATCACTTGTAATAATATCGCAAATCCCTCTGGAATTACAGATGAAACTATTTCTTTTCCAAAAACATGGTGTTTAACTCAGTTAATTAAAGGTGTTTTAAGCACTTGTTATTTTGGTACACGCTCTTACACACACTCACGGTGTGCGAATTGCGGCTTTAATAATAAAACAGTTAAACTCATTAAACACGGAACTAAACTATCACGTATCACACTCCCTAAAACAAATAACCTTCCAACCTTTATGTAAAGGATGTAAAACAACCTTTATCGCTTCAACTTCGATGGTAAAACGAAATTGTTTTATCTCCAGACGTGTCATTCAAACACTAGCTGCCGAAGGGCAGTTTATTACTTCTGAAAAAGATATCGCTTTTAGACAGAGTGTTTCAACAACTACTGTTAATCGTGCTTTACACCAATGGTCTCCTCAATTCAAACCGAACTATCAAAGGCTTCCTCTACATCTTTCAATGGATGAATTCAAATCGGTAAAGAGTGCTGATAGTCAGATGAGTTTTATTTGCACTGATGCGAAAAAATATGAAATCATTGATATCCTCCCATCTAGAAGATTGCATCATCTCAGAGATTACTTTTCAAATTTCCGAAACAGGATTCTACTCGGATTCAATCATAAACGCATCGCTCCCAACTCGTAATTAATTGACTCTTTTACTGTCTTTTAATACGCGAGAGCCTCAATAATAAACGTGCAGCGTCATGACGTTTGTGAAGGCGACTCTAGCGGGAAAAGTCGCAGCTGAATACCCCCCAGCGGAGCGCGGAGGATGAAGCGTCACCCGCAGAAAGCGTCCTTCACATTAGGAATGACTACAAAAAAGCAGCTACCAAAAAAGGTAGCTGCAAAAATGACTTATTTTACTAAATTTTGAATAACAACACTATTTGACATAGAGCCACAAAAAAACGTCTGTGACCCACTGAAGCTTGGTCGCAGACGTTTTTTATTTAGTAAATCGTTGTTGTATCAGCGGAGATATGCTCGACGTTACGTTTAACGGCTTGCATAAATTGACCGCAGGCAACGCCATCCATCACACGATGATCCATTGAGAGACAGAGGTTGATCATATCACGAATACCGATCATATTGTTCACAACCATTGGCCGTTTTACAATCGATTCAACTTGTAAAATACCGGCTTGCGGATGATTGATAATGCCCATTGACTGGATTGAGCCAAATGAACCCGTATTATTAACAGTAAAGGTCCCGTCTTTCATATCCTCAGCGGTCAATTGATTGTTTTGCGCTTTTTTGGCAAAAGACAATACTTCGCGAGCAATCCCTTTGATTGATTTTTCATCAGCATGGCGAATAACTGGGACATATAAGGCGTCATTTGCCCCAATTGCAATCGAAATATTAATATCTTGATGCATCACGATTTTATCACCCTGCCACGAACTGTTCATAATCGGCACTTCTTTAAGTGCTTGCGCAACAGCTTTCACAAAGAAGGCAAAATACGTTAAATTAAAACCTTCTTTGTGACGAAACTCATCTTTAAGGGCATTACGAAAAGCGACTAAATTTGTAACATCAGCTTCAATCATCGTCCAACCATGAGGAATTTCAGTAGCACTGCGCACCATATTGGTCGCAATCGCTTTACGTACACCGGTCACCGGAATCATTGTGTCACCGGTTGCAACCGGTGATGATTGGACTGGTGCTGTTGGCTGTGGCTGAGCTGGTGTTACTACCGCTTCTGTTGATGTTGTCGATGGCACAGGCACACCCTTTTTAATGGCCTGTTGCACATCCTTACGTGTAATCCGTCCTTCATGACCACTACCAACGAGTTGATTTAAGTCAATGTTATGGTCTTGTGATAAGCGTAAGACTGCTGGTGAATAGCGTTTGTTGGCTGGCGCAGTTAGGGGCTTTGTTGACGCTGCACTGACCGTAGCCGCTTCGGTTTGTTCAATTGGGGCAATAGGCGTTTCTGTGCCACTCTCTGCTGTTACAATCGTACAAATAACAGCATCAACTGCCATCACTTCATCTTCTTGCGCGATAATGTCTTTAATCTCACCGGTAAAACTTGATGGGATTTCAGCCGTTACCTTATCGGTAATGACCTCCGCAATCGCTTCATATTTTTCAACCTGATCACCAGGGGCAACGAGCCACTTTGTAATTGTTCCTTCTGTGACACTTTCTCCTAGTTTAGGCATTGTCATTTTTTCAATTGCCAAACGAATAACCTCCTCTAATTAAAATGCTGCGAGTTCGCGAATTTCATGTTCGATTTGCTCAGGTGTAATCATCGTGAATTTTTCGAGTGTCGGTGCATAAGGCATCGATGGCACATCAGGTGCAGCTATCCGTCGTATTGGCGCATCCATCTCGAAGAAACACGACTCTGAAATAATTGCCGCTACCTCACCGAGCACACTGCCTTCAAGGTTATCTTCGGTTACGAGGATGACCTTCCCGGTTTTTTTAGCTGCAGCAATAATCGCCGCTTTATCAAGTGGATAAATCGTCCGCAAGTCTAAAATATGTGTTTCAATCCCATCTTGCGCCGCCATTTCGGCCGCTTGCAAGGCAAAGTTGACCATCAATCCATAAGTAATAATAGTGACATCGTCACCCTCACGCTTTACATCTGCTTTGCCAAGCGGAACAACGTAATCAGTTTCAGGTACCTCGCCTTTAATGAGACGGTAGGCACGTTTATGTTCGAAGAAAAGTACGGGATCGTTTGAGCGAATCGCCGCTTTCAATAAACCTTTGGCATCATAAGGATTTGAGGGAATAACAATCGTTAAACCGGGTTGACCCGCGAAGATTTTTTCAACTGACTGTGAGTGGTATAAACCACCGTGAACGCCTCCACCAAACGGTGCACGAATGACCATTGGCACGGTCCAATCGTTGTTTGACCGGTAACGTGTTCGGGCAGCCTCGGTCATAATTTGATTGACTGCTGGTAAAATAAAGTCCGCAAATTGAATTTCACAAATCGGACGGGTGCCAAACATGGCAGCTCCAATACCGACACCGACAATCGCCGACTCCGCTAATGGCGTATCCATCACACGTTTCGCTCCAAATTGCTCATATAAGCCATCTGTTGCTCGAAAAACACCGCCTTTAACACCGACATCTTCACCGAGTACAAATACTTTTTCATCACGCGCCATTTCTTCTTTCATCGCTAACGTGATTGCATTAATATAACTCATTACTGCCATAATTAAACACCTTCCGTTTCTTCATACACGTAACGTAACGCTGATTCTGGTTCAGCATAGGCTGCATTTTCAGCATAATCAGTCGCTTCGTTAATTTCCGCTTTAACCTCGGCTTCAATCGTCGCTTTTAAGTCCTCATCAATCACCTGATTAGCCAACAAGTAGTTTTCAAAGATAACAACGGGATCACGTTCATCACGTGCTTCCTTCACTTCTGCTGCTGTTCGATAGGTCATATCATCATCATCAGATGAATGAGGCGCAAAGCGATACGACATCGTTTCAATCAAGGTTGGTCCTTCGCCACGACGGGCACGGTCAAACGCTTCTTTCATCACGGCATAAACAGCAAAAATATCGTTGCTATCTACCGTAAAACCTGGAATGCCATAGCCAATTGCACGATCAGACAACCGTGCAGCCTTATACTGTTTATCAGCCGGCACTGAAATCGCATATCCGTTGTTTTCAATCACGAACACTACTGGTAAATCATGCACGCTGGCGAAGTTAATACCTTCATGAAAATCACCTTGGTTCGATGAGCCGTCACCGGTACTTGTGTAGACAGCCGCAGTTGAATTAAGCAGTTGAATGCCTAAGGCAAAACCAGCCGCATTAGGAAACTGTGTCGTTACTGGTGATGACTGCGTTGCAATTCGGTTCTTTTTATCGCCGAAATGTTCCGGCATTTGACGCCCCCCTGAATTGGGATCTTCGGCCTTCGCAAACGCTGATAACATAATGTCTTTTGCAGTCATACCACTGCTTAACACAACACCTAAATCACGGTAGTACGGCAGTAAATAATCCTGTGTTAAATCCATCGCAAAGGCGGTCGCAATTTGAGCGCCTTCTTGTCCTTGACCTGATACAAGAAAAGGAATTTTTCCTGCACGGTTTAATAACCACATGCGTTCATCCACACGTCGGGTTAACACCATCTTTTTGTACATCTCTATCAAGGTCTCATTCGATAAGCCTAATTGCTCATGCACCTCTGATAATTTCATTAATTCAATCATTTATACGTTCCTCCTTAAAACTGTAGAGCGTGTCCATCTACGGCTAAAGCCGCTTCACCGAACGCTTCTGATAGGGTTGGATGTGGGTGTATCGTCGCAGCGATTTCCCATGGGGTCGCATCGAGCACAAAGGCGAGACCCGCTTCACTAATTAAATCAGTCACATGGGGGCCAATCATATGTACGCCGAGCACATCATTGGTGTTGGCATCAGCAATTACTTTCACAAAACCATCTGTTTCACCATATACAAGTGCTTTTCCGACGGCACTGAAAGGAAACTCTCCTGTTTTTATATCGTAATGCGCCGCTGCTTCGGCTTCGGTTAAACCAATCGAGGCAACTTCTGGATAGGTATACACACAGCGTGCAATTGCTGATGCTTTGATTGGCATTGTTTTCACACCCGCGATATGTTCGACGGCATGAATGCCTTCATGCATCGCCACATGCGCCAGTTGCAGGCCACCAATACAGTCGCCAACTGCATATATATGACTTTCTTTTGTTTGGTAATTAGCGTTGACCTTAATCGCGCCCTGCTCTAATTGAATGGCCGTATTTTCTAAGCCGATATTTGCCGTTACTGCTTCACGACCGACTGAAATCAACACTTTTTCAGCGGTAAAACGTTGGCGCTTGTCATTAATGACCGCTTCAAAGCTAACGTTTTCAGCTGTCTCAACAAAACTGGTAGCATCGACCGCTGCCTTCGTTACAATCGTAATGCCGCGTTTTTTCATCAAACGTGTTAATTCGCGCGCGACTGCCGCATCCTCTGTCGGTAAGATGGTCGGTCCGTATTCAATCACTGTCACCTGTACACCTAGGTCATGTAACAACGAGGCCCACTCCATTCCAATCACACCACCGCCTACGATCACCATCTCTTTTGGTAGTGTTTCCAGTTGCAAGGCTCCTTCAGATGATAAAATGCGGTCGCTATATGCGAGTTCGCCTAATTGACGTGGTTGTGAACCGGTCGCAATCATAACGTTTTTAGGAATTAATGTTTCGAGTTCATCATCTGCCAACTGCACAGAAATGGTCCCCGCCATCGGTGAAAAGATTGACGGACCTAAAATCGTCCCTTTGCCAGCATAAAAATCAATTTTATTCTTTTTAATTAAATACTGCACCCCTTTTTCAAGTTGGGCTACAATCGCTGTTTTACGTGCTTGTACTGCTGTGAAATTCAGTGTCACTTGATTGACGTCAACACCGAATTGTGTCGCCTCCTTTGTTTGGCGTAACACTTCGGCCGAACGTAGCAGTGCTTTGCTTGGAATACAGCCACGATGCAAACACGTGCCTCCAAGTTCTGCTTTTTCAACTAAGGCAGTTTTCAAACCTAACTGACTGGCACGAATCGCGGCAATATAACCACCGGTACCGCCACCAAGGACGACTAAATCGTATTCTTTCGACATTTTATTATAACCTCTTTCATCTAGAAGATTGATAGTCCCTAACTGTTTCAGTCCCTTGTAAAATACGTAAACCAATCTCACCCATCGTCTTCATTTCTAACTGATCTTCGATGGTATATATCGGTGCAATCCATTCGATATAAGGGATTAGTTGTTCAACTAAATAAGGGCTAATGGTCATTCCACCAGTGAGAATAATCGCATCAATATCCCCTTTTAAGACCGTGGCATAGGCACCGATTTCTTTGGCGATTTGATAAAGCATCGCCTCATAAATCGCAATGGCTTTCTGATTACCTGCTGCAATTTCCCATTCAACATCCGTTAATGAATCAGTGCCTAAATAGGCGGAGAAACCACCCTCGTGGATTAGTTTATCAATTTTTTTCGGTTCAATTAAGGCATCACGGTATTCAATCAACCATCCACTTAATGGCAAGGACCCTGTTCTAATCGTACTAAAAGGACCACCACCAAAATAGCCATTGTTGACATCGACTACTTTGCCATCTTTGTGTACTCCGACTGAAATAGCAGATCCTAAATGGGCCACAACGAAACGTGAGCTCTCATACGATTTCCCGATTTTTTCAGCCACTTGTCGACTGACCGCCTTTTGATTTAAGGCATTGAAATAACTGCGGCGTTCAAATTGTGGATGTCCCGAAATACGAGCCTCTGGTTGTAATTCATCAACGGTTGGTGGGTCATACGTAACGGCTGGTATGTGATAATAGGCGGATAATGACTGCGCTAAAATCGCTCCAAAACTGCCTTCGACTGTGTATGAGGCATTAGCAATCAAGTCAGCTACCATCGCTGCATTAATCGTATAGACACCACTACTCAATGGTTTCAGATAGCCCGTATTGCTGATAACTAAATCAATTTTTTTCATCTCGATCCCCGCTTGCTTTAGCTGTAAAAGCAACCGTTGTTTCATGACCGTTAGTTGCTTTTGGCGTCGTGTCTCATCATCGATGGTCAATATAAGATTGTCACGAATTGTTTTATTAAAAACTAATTTGTCATCTTTAAAAACAGCTATTTTCAGTGACTGGATACCCGTATTAATGACTAAGATATGGTGACTGATGATGGTAATACCCCCTTTTTAAGACCTGGTAATAACTCCACATACTATATCATAGGTGATTATCTTTTTTTTAGCAAGTCATAGCTATTCGCTTCTTGCATGAACGTTTATTTCATCGACTCAGCCTGCTGAATTAGTTCACGGGCATGCAGTTCTGTCGACGTTGTCATTTCAGCGCCACTCATCATCATTGCAATTTCAGCCACACGTTTATCAAATGAGAGTTCCGTGACACTTGTTAACGTCCGTTCACCGGTAATTTGTTTTTCAATATGATAATGGTGATCCGCCATCGAAGCCACCTGTGGCAAATGCGAAATACAGAGTACTTGTGAATCAACTGAGACCGAGTAAATTTTTTGGCCGATTGCTTGTGCCACACGACCACTTACGCCGGTATCAACCTCATCAAAAATAATACTTGTAATGCCTTGATGTTTCGAAAAAATCGTTTTCATTGCCAGCATCATCCGTGATAGTTCACCACCGGAGGCAATCTTATGCAACGGTTTAAGCGGTTCCCCAGGATTGGTCGACGTATAAAATTGAATGCGATCACTGCCGCGTTCATTCAAGTCTTGTTCAGCAAACTGCACACTGAAAATCGCCTTGTCCATGTATAGCTCTTTAAATTCATCATGAATAGCCGCAGTAAGAACCTCTGCCGCTGTTCGACGTATGTGCGTTAACCCTTCGGCCTTTTGTGTCAATTGCGTCGCTATCGTTTCAATTTCAGTTTGAAGCTGTTCGGCATGCGTTTCACTATGCTGTAAATTATCTAATTCACGGCTTATTTTGTCATGATATTGCATCATCGCACTCACTGAATCGCCATACTTACGTTTCAATTGGGTGAGCGCATCCATCCGTGTTTCGATTTGATTCAACTGTTCAGGATTGAATTCAAGACTCGCTAATTCTTGATTCAGTTCCGTTGCGACGTCGGTTAAGCTATAGTAGGCCGATTGCACCGTTTCAAGCCACGTTTTATAGCGACCATCAACATCCTGGATGGCATTGAGGTGGTTCATCACTTTCGCTATTTGGTCAAGGGCTGATTGTTCTCCTTGGAAAAGGTCGTAACTTGCTTCAACATTGTGATTGATTTTTTCATAATTTGCCAGTAATGACCGTTCTGCTTCGAGCGTTTCTTCTTCGCCGTCGACTAAATTAGCACTCGCTAATTCTTTCTTTTGGAAAACGAGCATGTCAATTCGTTGAGCAATTTCTTGCTCATTTTTATTGAAACGTTTGAACTCTTGTTTTTTCACTTTTAATTGCTGATAGAGCTGCTGATAGTCTGCCAATGGTTGCGCGATTTCTTCATGAGCAAATTGATCGATTAAAAACAGATGGTGCGCTTCATTCATCAGGTCTTGGCTTTCATGTTGAGAGTGAATATCGAGAAGTGTCTCACCGACATCTCGCAAGTTCGTTGTTGTCACGAGTTTACCGTTAATCCGACAGACATTTTTACCACTGCGCATTAATGTGCGGTTGAGCACAACCATATCTTCTCCGACTTCAATCCCTAACTGACCTAATACGGCATAAGCTCGTTTATTGTTTTCAATTGTAAACAAGGCCTCCAAAACGGCCTTTTCAGCTCCATGTCGTATTAAATCGGTCGAGGCACGCCCACCCACAATTAAACCTAAGGCATCAATAATAATCGATTTACCGGCACCGGTTTCTCCTGTTAAAACGGTTAAACCTCCTTTAAAAGACAATGCGACTTCTTCAATAATTGCTAAATGACGTATTGATAATTCTTGGAGCATTATCTCATCCTCCTCTTTCTACGGTCTTTCTGCTAAGCACTAGTCCTACGCTTAGAGCATTTCTAAAAACATCAGTTCATATTCTTCAGCATTTTGCTCAGATAAACAAATAACTAAAATCGTATCATCGCCACTAATTGTGCCGGCAATACCTTTGAATTGTGAGTTATCAATTAATGAGGCAATCGCATTCGCATTTCCTGGTAAGGTATGCATAATTAATGTATTATTCACTTTTACCATGCGGATAAACGAGTCAACAAGCGTGCGTTTCAGTTTATCTAATGGATTAAAACGGTTATCAGCTGGTAAACTATAGCGATACCCCCCGCGTAAAGAAGGCACTTTCACTAAATGTAATTCTTTTATATCACGTGAGACGGTCGCTTGTGTCACACTGTTTCCTTTTTCTTCGAGCAATGACACCAATTCTTCTTGTGTATCAATATCGTTGTTGGCAATTAAATCTCTAATGAGCACATGACGTTGTGCTTTATTCATATCAGTCACACCTTTCTGTTTCGTTACTATTATTGGAACATACCCTATAATTATACCATTTTTATGCAGTTGATGCGATTAAGAGCTAACCTCCATAACACATAAAAAAACTCGGAAAACGCAAATTGGCGTCAACCGAGTCATTAAACTATCCTTTTAGCGTATGATGAGCGCGTGTCACAATTTCTTTAATCGTATCTGGCGCAAGGTATTGACCTTCGTAATTTGTTTCACCAGCATAGTTAAGATGGGCAATAAATTCAATATTACCTTCGCCACCTGTTATCGGTGAAAAACTGAGGTTTTTTACGTCAAACCCTAGTTTTTGTGAGAAGCTTAGTACATCTTCGATTACTTGTTGATGCACTTTTTCATCACGGACAATTCCTTTTTTACCGACCTGTTCACGCCCAGCTTCGAACTGTGGCTTAATTAAGGCCATCACATCGCCATTAGCAGCAATCACCTTCGTTAAGGTTGGTAGAATTAAGCGCAATGAAATAAAGGACACATCAATCGTGGCAAACTCAGGTACACCCTTCGTAAAGTTTTCTGGTTCAACATAACGAAAATTCGTATGTTCCATCACTTCTACACGTTCATCGTTCCGTAATTTCCAAGCGAGTTGGTTCGAACCGACATCAAGGGCATAACTCATCTTCGCACCATTTTGGAGGGCACAATCGGTAAAACCACCCGTTGAACTCCCAATGTCTAACATGATTTTATCTGTTACGACAAAATCAAAGGCTTGTAAAGCCTTCTCAAGCTTAAGTCCCCCGCGACTGACGTAAGGCATCCGTTGTCCCTTAACATTTAATTCAACCGTGAGTTCAATTTTTTCACCCGGTTTATCGACCCGTTCTTCTTTAATGTAAACAAGACCTGCCATCACAGCACGCTTCGCCTGTTCTCTCGTATCGAATAATCCTTGTTGGACTAATAACACATCGACCCGTTCTTTTAATTTCATCGTCTTTAACTCCTTTATCTTGCCACTTTTTACTTATTTATGCCTCTCGCTCAGCAATCATTGCTGTCAGTGCCTCAAGGTAGGCTGTATCGTAGGGTAGTTGCTCCAATAACGCATAAGCCGCCTCTGTATAAGCTGTTAATTGTTGTTGCGCCCCTGCTAAAGTTAACAGTGATGTATAGGTGCTCTTGTTTAACTGTGCATCCATTCCGGTTTGTTTACCCATTTTGGTAGCGTCACCGATTACATCTAAAATATCATCTTGGATTTGAAAAGCAATCCCAATCTTAGTGGCAAAGTTTTCTAACAGTTGATACTCTGACATATTCGCCCCACCGACAATCGCACCGGCACATACGCTCGCCTGTAAAAGCGCCCCTGTTTTTTGGCTGTGAATTTGTGCCAATTCAGGCAAGCTAACTGCACGTGTTTCAGCTTCAATGTCACTTTGTTGCCCGCTAATCATCCCACTAGGCCCCGCCGCATAGGCAAACAAGCGGATTAATTTTATACGTGCTGTCTCACTTAAATGTGGCGCTGTTGCAAGCTGTTCAAAGGCTAATGTTAACAGCCCATCACCTGCTAAAATAGCGGTTGCTTCATCAAATTGCTTATGACTCGTCAGACGTCCTCGACGATAATCATCGTTGTCCATCGCAGGTAAATCATCATGAATTAGCGAATATGTGTGAATAAATTCCATCGCCATGGCAGGTATCATCGCTGCTTTGAGATCAGAGGTAAACAAGGTTGCTGTCGCTAAAACAAGTAACGGCCTAATCCGTTTGCCACCAGCCGCTAATGAATAGTCGAGTGCTGCCTGATGACGTGGGTTAACGTCGGGCAGTTGCTGTAAGGTTGCTGTCATCGTTGCTTCTAGTTGTTTCTTACTATTCGTTACAAACGATTCAAACATCAGGCGTCAGTTCCCTTCATTGCAAATGGTGTTGTTTCACCGTCTGCTTGGACGAGTTGCACCATTTTTTCTTCAGCATTTTTCAATTGGCTGTCACATAAAGCCGCCAGTTTAACACCTTGTTGATACAATTCTAATGCTTCTTCTAAACCGATTTCGCTGTTTTCCAACTGTTTAACAACTGTATCGAGTTGCGACATTGCTGTTTCAAAGTTTACTGTTTTTGCTGCTTCCATGGGCTGACATCTCCTTTTTAGTAACTGTCGCGGTTAAAACACCATCGCGCATTCGAATCCGTACGGCTTCATTTAATGCCACATCAGTGACTTTATTTAAGACTGTTCCCGTCTTTGTTTCAACAAGTGAAAAGCCACGTTGCATCACCTGTAGTGGACTCAAGCTCTCAATTTGATTGATTTTATGACTGAGTGTGAGACGTTTATGTTCAAGTTGTGCACGATATGCTTTAACGAGGTTAAGTGTTTGTTGCTCTAATTGTTCTTGACCACGTTGAATACGTGCCTGTGGATTCGTTTGTTGTAGCTGCCAACTGAGTCTTTCAAAGCTAAAGCGCTGTGCTGTTACACGTGCTTTTAAGGCCGCTATTAAACGTTGCTGATAATTATCTAGCTGTTGATACTGCTGTTCAATCAGCCGTTGTGGCTGCTGTCTCGCCAGACGTTCTTGATAATGTGCTAACCGTTGTTTCTTATCAGCAAGCACATTCTTCAAGCTGTCTGTTAATCGTTGTTGTTGATGTTGAATGGTAGTTAGTAACTCCACTGTTTGTTTAACTGCAATTTCAGCAGCTGCTGTTGGTGTGGCTGCTCGATAATCGGCAACATAGTCACTTAAAGTTGTATCGGTTTCATGGCCGACAGCCGATATAATCGGCACCTTGGCCTCATAAATGGCACGGACAACTTGTTCCTCGTTGAAGGCCCAAAGGTCCTCAATTGAGCCACCACCACGTCCAACAATTAACACATCCAACGGGGGTTCAAATTGATCAGCTCGCTTAATTTGACGTGCCACTTCGACAATCGCTTGATCGCCTTGAACAGCCGCTGGAAATAAAATGATGTCTGTTTGCGGTGAACGTCGTTTTAAGGTTGTCATAATATCGCGAACAGCTGCACCCGTCGGTGAGGTAATAACACCGACTCGTTGCGGATATGCTGGTAAAGGTTGTTTATGTGCCTCAGAAAAAACACCTTGGTCTGTCAGCATTTTTTTGAGTTGTTCAAAGCGGACAAATAAGGCTCCGACACCATCAGGTTGCATTTCTTGGGCATAAAACTGATAGTTGCCACCACGTTCATACACGTCAATTCGGCCACTAATTAGCACTTTCATTCCATCTTCAGGCTGAAAGCCTATCGTTTGAGCCGCTTTTGCAAACATCACGGTCCGAATTTGTGACTTATCATCTTTCAAAGTGAAATAGAGATGTCCACTCGCCTGACGTTTGAAATTCGATAATTCACCTTGGACATATACTTTTTTTAAATACGGGTCGGCATTAAACTTACGCGCAATGTACCCGGTTAATAATGTTACCGACAAATAGTTCGCTGTCATTTTGGCACACCTCGTTTCGATTGACTAGCGGTAGTGAAAGGGATTGGTCGAAACAGTTGCTGCTATCCAGACGAGACTAGCTAATTCGGGTGTAGCACTGAGTTTCGCAATAACACCTGGAATCATAATCTTTTCGATTGTATGCCCTGCATCAAGCAGTGCAAAGTCCAGTTCAACCGCATCATGTGCCTGATGATAATAGATATCGCCTGTGATGAGCACATCGGCCTCTGACTGGGCCGCTTTCTTAATATAGCGATTGCCATCGCCACCTAACAGCGCGACAGTCTCAATCCTTTTTTGCGGTAACCCAACAAATCGAACACCATCTAACTGCCACACTTTTTTTAATGTTAATGCGAGTTGTTCTAAGGTCAGCGGTTGTTTTAAGCGGCCAATACGACCGATGCCATACACTTCATCAGCCAATGTCGTTGTTTTCTCCAAGAGACGTACATCGCTCAACTCAAGTGAGGCAGCTAACATATCATTGACGCCACCATTAGCAATGTCGAGGTTCGTATGGGCGGCATAGACTGCAATATTATGTTTCAATAGTTTAGCGATCATCCGACCACGTGAATGATTTGTGTCAATCGCTGTCAGTGGCATGTATAACAGTGGATGATGGGCAATAATTAAATCGACTTTGTTAACAATTGCTTCATCAACGACCGTTTCAAGCACATCTAGCGTCACAAGCACACGGGTAACTGCTTGTTCAGTTGAACCAATCTGTAGACCAATCGGATCATTGTTCATTTTCAAACGTGGATCCGCCCATTGCTCCATCACTTCGATTACTTTGCCTACAGTTACCATCTATATCACCTCATTAATCTCAGCAATTGCAGCTTGTAACTGCGCTATTTTAGCTGTGTTGGCTGCTTTAACATTCGCTTGTTCAATCCGTTCAATTATAGTCGCTAATTTCGCCTGCTCTGCTAACCAGTACTTTTTAAAGACAGCCGTTTTTTCAACCATTAGATGAGGCCCAAAACGGAGCTGTTGTGGTGTGTAGTTAATCGGCGTGAAACTCTTTTCTAAGACGAGTACCTCATAAATCTTACCTTCTTCTTCAAGGATTGTCTCAGCGATGATACAATAATCATTCACTTGCGCCCACTCTCGAATCGCATGAGCAGCAATATTCGGTTGTAACACTAGTCGCATCGTATCTGTTAATTTCGCCTGACCTTCCTCTAAAATCGTACGAATCAACGGGCCACCCATACCGGCAATCGCAATGGTATTAACAGCATCATCAGCTTGTAAGACGGCTAAACCGTTACCCTTACGTACACTGATTTTGTCACTCAAGGCTAATGACTGGACATGCTGTAAAGCCGATTGATAAGGACCTTCGACCACTTCGCCAGCAATAGCTGATAACGCTTTGTTAGTTAGAATCGCATAGCAAGGTAAATAAGCATGATCCGAACCAATATCGGCAATATGTGCCTCTGCTGGAAAATAATCAACGACTGTTTTTAGTCGCACTGATAGTGCTCGTTCATTCATCGCTGTGACCTCCTGTTTCATTTTCAAGTACACGTGTTCCTGCATGATAACCGGCTAACCGACCGGTAACGAGTGCACAGGTAATGTTGAATCCACCGGTGTACCCGTGAATATCAAGAATTTCGCCACTGAAAAAGAGTCCTTTAATCTTTTTACTTTGCATTTCCTTTGGAATAATTTCTTTAACGGAGACACCACCGCCTGTAACAAAGGCCTTATCAAAATCATATGTTCCCTTGACCACAAAGCGAAAATCTTTTAATTCAGTTGCGAGTTGCACCCATTTTTTAGGTGAGATGGCGACACTCATTTCTTCGGCATCGATTTGCAAGCGCTCTAAGAAAAACACGAGTAAGCGCTCTTGAATTAAACCTTTCAAAGCATTCTTCACTTGTTTTTTTGGATCTTCTTTCACACGTTGGTTAATGTCAGCTTGAATTTCAGCTAACGTTTTATCGGGAAACTGATCCAATTTCATCGTGACTGTCTCTACCTTATATTTCTCCTTTGTTTTAATCACAAAAGAGCTACAACGTAAGGCTGCTGGTCCTGATACGCCAAAATGGGTGAAAATCATATCCATCTTATGTGTGACGACCACTTTGTTTTTCGGGTTTAAAACCGTTAGATTTACTTCTCGTAGCGAGATTCCTTGTAAGGTCTTATCTAAAATAAATGGTTCATCCGATAAGACTGGTACCTCAGTCGGAAACAATGGAGTAATCTTATGTCCCGCTGCTTTGGCCCATGCATAGCCATCCCCTGTCGAACCTGTTTTAGGAACCGCTTGACCTCCTACAGACACAACCACATTTGGAGCGTATACTTTATCGCCACGAATTGTTTCCACATAGTCAATGGTATCTTCGTTGTAGTGAATCGCTTTAACGGGACAGTCTTGCCAAATTGTAATATCTAATTCTTCCATGCGTTGGGCTAATGCTGCTAACACATCACGCGATTTATTCGTGGTAGGAAACATCCGCCCATGATCTTCTTCTTTAAGACCGACGCCAACACCTTCAAAGAAACGGATAATATCTTCATTATCGTACATCGCAAAAGCACTGTATAAAAACCGGCCGTTACCTGGCACATGTTTAATAATTTCATCGACTGGTAAGCGGTTTGTTACGTTGCATCGTCCGCCACCTGACATAACTAATTTACGGCCTAGTTTATGACCTTTTTCAATTAATAAAACTTTTTTACCTTGTTCAGAAGCCGCAATCGAAGCCATTAGACCTGAAGGTCCACCACCGATTACAACCACATCAAAGTTAGTCAAATACGCCACCTCAAACTCATTTTTTATTTACTCTTATTTTAGCATAGAAGCCTTTGTTTTTATAGCTTTGACCTCTTTGAGATACCGTTAAAAACAACGATGCTCTCATATTAATTAAATACAAAAAAAACACCCTTTCGGATGTTTATAATGGCTTGGCAACGTCCTACTCTCACAGGGGGAAACCCCCAACTACCATCGGCGCTAAAGAGCTTAACTACTGTGTTCGGGATGGGAACAGGTGTATCCTCTTTGCTATCGTCACCAAACATGTGTTTGAATTTCATCTAACCATTGTTCTTCATCGTTGTCTCCTTCGTCTCAATTGTCACATACAAACGTATGCTCCGCAATCAACTCATTGACGCCTTGAATAACTCGCTTATCTAAAATTCACATTAATAGATAAATCATCTACTAATTGCTTGGATAATTATGAAATTATCATGAAAGCTTGCACTCTCAAAACTGAATACTAATTGATGTTTTTTCGAAAGGTAACAACCCATCGTCATTTTCGCTTTTAAAACTTAATAAGGTTAAGTCCTCGACCTATTAGTATTCGTCCGCTCCGTACATCGCTGCACTTCCACTCCGAACCTATCAACCTGATCGTCTCTCAGGGGTCTTACTCACATAAAGTGATGGGAAATCTCATCTCGAGGGGGGCTTCACGCTTAGATGCTTTCAGCGTTTATCCCTTCCACACATAGCTACCCAGCGATGCTCCTGGCGGAACAACTGGTACACCAGCGGTGTGTCCATCCCGGTCCTCTCGTACTAAGGACAGCTCCTCTCAAATTTCCTGCGCCCGCGACGGATAGGGACCGAACTGTCTCACGACGTTCTGAACCCAGCTCGCGTACCGCTTTAATGGGCGAACAGCCCAACCCTTGGGACCGACTACAGCCCCAGGATGCGATGAGCCGACATCGAGGTGCCAAACCTCCCCGTCGATGTGGACTCTTGGGGGAGATAAGCCTGTTATCCCCGGGGTAGCTTTTATCCGTTGAGCGATGGCCCTTCCATGCGGAACCACCGGATCACTAAGCCCGACTTTCGTCCCTGTTCGACTTGTAGGTCTCACAGTCAAGCTCCCTTGTGCCTTTACACTCTGCGAATGATTTCCAACCATTCTGAGGGAACCTTTGGGCGCCTCCGTTACTCTTTAGGAGGCGACCGCCCCAGTCAAACTGCCCATCTGACACTGTCTCCCACCCCGATAAGGGGTGCGGGTTAGAATGGTCATGTCACAAGGGTAGTATCCCACCAACGCCTCATCCGAAGCTAGCGCTCCGGAGTCCAAGGCTCCTACCTATCCTGTACAAGTGACACAAACATTCAATATCAGATTGCAGTAAAGCTCCACGGGGTCTTTCCGTCCTGTCGCGGGTAACCTGCATCTTCACAGGTACTATAATTTCACCGAGTCTCTTGTTGAGACAGTGCCCAAATCGTTACACCTTTCGTGCGGGTCGGAACTTACCCGACAAGGAATTTCGCTACCTTAGGACCGTTATAGTTACGGCCGCCGTTTACTGGGGCTTCAATTCGCACCTTCGCTTGCGCTAAGCACTCCTCTTAACCTTCCAGCACCGGGCAGGTGTCAGCCCATATACTTCATCTTACGATTTTGCATAGACCTGTGTTTTTGGTAAACAGTCGCTTGGGCCTATTCACTGCGGCTCTCTCAGGCTTTCACCTTAATAGAGCACCCCTTCTCCCGAAGTTACGGGGTCATTTTGCCGAGTTCCTTAACAAGAGTTCTCTCGCTCACCTTAGGATTCTCTCCTCATCTACCTGTGTCGGATTGCGGTACGGGCAGTCATTAACTAACTAGAGGCTTTTCTTGGCAGTGTGGAATCAGAACCTACGGCACTAGGTGCCACCACATCACAACTCAGCTTACGCGGAAAGCGGATTTGCCTACTTTCCTGCCTAATTGCTTGTACATGCATATCCATCAGCATGCGTTCGTATCCTACTGCGTCCCCCCATCGCTCAAACATTAATGACTGGTACAGAAATATCAATCTGTTGTCCATCGCCTACGCCTATCGGCCTCAGCTTAGGTCCCGACTAACCCTGGGCGGACGAGCCTTCCCCAGGAAACCTTAGATATTCGGTGGACGGGATTCTCACCCGTCTTTCGCTACTCATACCGGCATTCTCACTTCTAAACACTCCACCAGTCCTCACGGTCTGACTTCGCTGTCTTTAGAACGCTCTCCTACCACGAACATCATAGATGTTCATCCACAGTTTCGGTAATACGTTTAGCCCCGGTACATTTTCGGCGCGGTGTCACTCGACTAGTGAGCTATTACGCACTCTTTAAATGGTGGCTGCTTCTGAGCCAACATCCTAGTTGTCTAAGCAATACTACATCCTTTTCCACTTAACGTATATTTAGGGACCTTAACTGGTGGTCTGGGCTGTTTCCCTCTCGACAATGGATCTTATCACTCACTGTCTGACTCCCGAGTATAAGTCGATGGCATTCGGAGTTTATCTGAATTCAGTAACCCTAGATGGGCCCCTAGTTCAAACAGTGCTCTACCTCCACGACTCTCTACCTCGAGGCTAGCCCTAAAGCTATTTCGGAGAGAACCAGCTATCTCCAGGTTCGATTGGAATTTCTCCGCTACCCACACCTCATCCCCGCAATTTTCAACTTACGTGGGTTCGGACCTCCAGTAAGTTTTACCTTACCTTCATCCTGGACATGGGTAGATCACCTGGTTTCGGGTCTACGCCTACTAACTAATTCGCCCTATTCAGACTCGCTTTCGCTGCGGCTCCGTCTTCTCGACTTAACCTTGCTAGTAAACGTAACTCGCCGGTTCATTCTACAAAAGGCACGCTATCACCCATTAACGGGCTTTAACTACTTGTAGGCACACGGTTTCAGGAACTATTTCACTCCCCTTCCGGGGTTCTTTTCACCTTTCCCTCACGGTACTGGTACACTATCGGTCACTAGGGAGTATTTAGCCTTACGGGATGGTCCCCGTGGATTCCGACGGAATTTCTCGTGTTCCGCCGTACTCAGGATACATTCTGGAGAGAAGCGCTTTTCGTTTACGGGACTGTTACCCTCTTTGGTTAACCTTTCCAGGTTACTCAACTAAACGCTTCCTTTGTAACTCCGTGTAGAATGTCCTACAACCCCAAAGAGCAAGCTCTTTGGTTTGGGCTGTTTCCGTTTCGCTCGCCGCTACTCAGGAAATCGATTTTTCTTTCTCTTCCTGCAGGTAATAAGATGTTTCAGTTCCCTGCGTCTGCCGTCAAACAACCTATGTATTCAGTTGTAGACACTATGCGATCAAGCATAGTAGGTTTCCCCATTCGGAAATCTCTGGATCAAAGCTTACGTACAGCTCCCCAAAGCATATCGGTGTTAGTCCCGTCCTTCATCGGCTCCTAGTGCCAAGGCATTCACCGTGCGCCCTTTCTAACTTAACCTTCAGATTTGTGTTCGTTGTTAAACAACTACTAACGCCTCTTTACTAATCACCTTACGGTTTTTAGTTCGACATAATGAACATATGTCTGGTTGGTCGTGCGATACGACCTGATGATTATAAATCACCTAAAATGAGTCTCGGTTGTTACTTGGTCTTTCTATTTCATATCAATTAGTATTCAGTTTTCAAAGAACAAACATAAATGAGAAGATTGACTTCTCAAAACTAAACGAACAAGCAGATGTCATACAACAATTAATGTAACTTATCACACCCGAAGGTGTGTTCCTATTCCTTAGAAAGGAGGTGATCCAGCCGCACCTTCCGATACGGCTACCTTGTTACGACTTCACCCCAATTATCTATCCCACCTTAGACGGCTAGCTCCCGAAGGTTACCAAACCGGCTTTGGGTGTTACAAACTCTCGTGGTGTGACGGGCGGTGTGTACAAGGCCCGGGAACGTATTCACCGTAGCATGCTGATCTACGATTACTAGCGATTCCGGCTTCATGCAGGCGAGTTGCAGCCTGCAATCCGAACTGAGAATAATTTTATGGGATTGGCTCCACCTCGCGGCTTCGCGACCCTTTGTATTATCCATTGTAGCACGTGTGTAGCCCAGGTCATAAGGGGCATGATGATTTGACGTCATCCCCACCTTCCTCCGGCTTACACCGGCAGTCACTTTAGAGTGCCCAACTTAATGCTGGCAACTAAAATCAAGGGTTGCGCTCGTTGCGGGACTTAACCCAACATCTCACGACACGAGCTGACGACAACCATGCACCACCTGTCACTTTGTCCCCGAAGGGAAAGTTCTGTCTCCAGAATGGTCAAAGGATGTCAAGACCTGGTAAGGTTCTTCGCGTTGCTTCGAATTAAACCACATGCTCCACCGCTTGTGCGGGCCCCCGTCAATTCCTTTGAGTTTCAACCTTGCGGTCGTACTCCCCAGGCGGAGTGCTTAATGCGTTAACTGCAGCACTAAGGGGCGGAAACCCCCTAACACTTAGCACTCATCGTTTACGGCGTGGACTACCAGGGTATCTAATCCTGTTTGCTCCCCACGCTTTCGCGCCTCAGCGTCAGTAACAGACCAGAGAGCCGCCTTCGCCACTGGTGTTCCTCCAAATATCTACGCATTTCACCGCTACACTTGGAATTCCACTCTCCTCTTCTGTCCTCAAGTCTTCCAGTTTCCAATGACCCTCCCCGGTTGAGCCGGGGGCTTTCACATCAGACTTAAAAGACCGCCTGCGCGCGCTTTACGCCCAATAATTCCGGACAACGCTTGCCACCTACGTATTACCGCGGCTGCTGGCACGTAGTTAGCCGTGGCTTTCTGGTTAGATACCGTCAAGGGGTGAACAGTTACTCTCACCCTTGTTCTTCTCTAACAACAGAGCTTTACGACCCGAAGGCCTTCTTCGCTCACGCGGCGTTGCTCGGTCAGACTTTCGTCCATTGCCGAAGATTCCCTACTGCTGCCTCCCGTAGGAGTTTGGGCCGTGTCTCAGTCCCAATGTGGCCGATCACCCTCTCAGGTCGGCTATGGATCGTCGCCTTGGTAAGCCATTACCTTACCAACTAGCTAATCCAGCGCGGGTCCATCTCACAGTGACAGCCGAAACCGTCTTTCACTTGAACATCTTATGATGTTCAGCACATTCGGTATTAGCATCGATTTCTCGATGTTATCCCCAGCTGTGAGGCAGGTTACCCACGTGTTACTCACCCGTCCGCCACTAACTTCAAAGGAGCAAGCTCCTTATCCGTTCGTTCGACTTGCATGTATTAGGCACGCCGCCAGCGTTCGTCCTGAGCCAGGATCAAACTCTCGTTAAAAAGTAACGGTGTTTAAACCGTCAAATGATCCTTAACTAGTTCGCTAGCTAAAAATTTATTACTTGTTGTCGTTACGAAATTAATTGGTTAAACTCCTAAGAGTTTAACCATATAACATCTTTTTTGTTCGTTCAGTTTTCAAAGGTCAATCGTTATCGGCTCTCGCTGACAACTACTTTAGTATAGCATGTCTATTAACTTGCGTCAACATCTTTTTTCGTTATCATTTTGTTCACATCGCTGTGTTCTTTTTGACAACTTCCTAATAATACCACGTCACCTTTCTTCGGTCAAGGTGTTTTTAAAATACTTTAACAAGCAATACGAAGATTCATCATGCCCTATACTAACCGACTTCCAGCCTAATTGCTTATAAAATCGCAATGCCGTTTCATTTTGACACACACATTTTAAACTTATTGGCTCATCAATTAGATCAATCACTGTTTGTAGTAACGCACGACCGACGCCACGACCTTTTTCTACTTGATCAACATACAGGTGATGAACAAACTTATCTGGCAAATAAACACTAATAAAACCAATAATTCGACCTCTCTTTTCGCAGACATAAATCGCTTCATCAATCGTTTGCTGATCAAATTCCATAATATGATACTCCTTTCGTTCCCAAGAAAAACATTCCTTCCTAACCTTATTAAACAACAGGCGTAATTGTAGCGCATCAGTCTTTTGCATTTCCCTAATAATCATTTATCCATCGCCTCCATCACACGTTTTTCAAAATAATCTTTTATCGCTTCTTCATTATAGAAGCGACAGGTTTTTTCATAACAAATTTGCAAACGGAGCGGCCCTTCGGTTTCATACACTTGCCAAATATCAGTCATCTTTTGATATTTTTGTAATGTCTTCACCTTTCGGATGACTTCTTTCCCTTGAAAAACAAAAGTTGTATCAGCCTTGTCTTGGGCGATTAAGTAACTGCCCCAACTCGTTGCTGACAAGCCATAACGCTCAATATCTCCACTAAAAAAACGAAAGGCTTTTTCCGCAAGCTGCGCATACTTTTCATCCCCTGTCAGCTGTGTTATCTGAACAAAGGTGATTGCTATTACAGCATTGGCATTTGGTAAGGCGGTGTCAAGCCCATCCTTCTCACGTACAACCAATCGCTCCGACTGCTCGGCTGTATAGAAGAATCCCCCTGTTTCTTTATCTTCGAAACATTCACACAGTTCTGCAGCTAACCTGATAGCAATCTCAAGGTAAGCTGTTTGATAGGTTGATTGGTGCATTTCGATACAGAGACTTATAAAATAAGCATAGTCTTCTAAATATGCTTTTTTGCCGCTCACCCCTTGATTGACGATGGCATAAAGTTCATTTTTATAACTCCTATCATATAAGGCCTTAAACTGTTGAATCGCCTGATTTATAAGCACTTCTGCCTGCAACACGCGCCCTGTTTTCGCTATCGCCTTTATCATCAATGCATTCCAACCTGTTTTTTGTTGCGTTTCAATGTAAGGAGCTGTTCGTCGACGACGGCTTTCAACCAGTTTATCACGACATTCACGCAATTCAACAGCTGTTAGATCCGTCTCCGCTTCGTTGATATAGAGAATATTTTCCCCTGCGATATCACCTTCTTGTTTAATACCGTATCGATAAGCAAACGGAACACCTCGCTCAACACCTAAAACGGCAAGCACTTCATCTAATGTCCACGTATAATAATCGCCTTCTATTTGATTACTATCTGCATCTATCGCACTTGCATATAGCATCGTTTGTTTAAAGTTCTCATCAATAAACTGAAGCATCTGTCTCGCGACCTTTTGATAACGTGGCAACCGATACTTTTCATAAGCTTCAATATAGACTTCAAGCAGCAACGCTTGATCATAGAGCATTTTTTCAAAATGAGGCATGCGGTAACGGGAATCTGAGCTATATCTAAAAAAACCATATTCAAGCTGATCATAAAGCGCGCTATTTTTCCAAGCATCTAAGGTTTGAATGACCATTCGACTCGAATAAACATCTGCATACGCTGTCTGATAAGCCATCAAAAAACGCAAAGGTGCACTTGTCGGGTATTTAGGTGCTGCCCCAAAACCACCATTTTTGACATCAAAGGCCTGTAATAATGAGCGATACATTCGCTGTAATGGCAACGGTTCTAATAGCGGCTCACTTTTACTGCTTCGCTCCAAATCTGCCACCAATTGGTGACCTATGTCGGTAATCATTACCGGTTTTTCTTCATACATCCGTTTTAAATGACGCAAGACTGACATAATATCGGGTCTGCTACCCTCACTCACCTTTGGTAAATACGTCGCGGCATAAAACGGCTGCTGTGTTGACGTTAAAAAGACATTCAACGGCCACCCGGCAGTCCCCGTTAATATTTGACACACTTTTAAATAGAGCGAATCGATGTCAGGTCTTTCTTCACGATCAACTTTAATCGCGATAAAATGCGCATTTAAATAGGCGCCCACGATTGGATCATTAAACGATTCATCACTCATGACGTGACACCAGTGGCAGGTCGAATAGCCGCTACTTAAAAATACCGGTTTTTGTTCTGACTTTGCCGCCAAAAAAGCCGCTTCGCTCCAAGGATACCAATTAACAATATCTGTTGCATGCGCTTTTAGATAGGGTGATGTTTCATTCTTCAAGTGATTATATCGTTTCATTTTCGTCATCCATCCTCTAATAATTCATCTGATTGCTTTGTTCTTTATTATACACGTTTCCGCTTTAACATCACTGTTGTCTCGCTTAATTACAATAATTATTGTAAAAAACCTTTACTATTCTGGCCTTACCTTTGATAATAGAAGATAGAACGACTAAAGGAGTTGAACTAAATGGAACTACTTTCCCACACTATGGATCTCTTATTTGATCCAACTGGTATTATTGAAGGTGAACGTTTTGAATTCTTTATTAATTTTACGGTTGATGAGGATGATGAACTGTATGAAGCAAACGGCCTTGAATTACGCGTCTTAATTGGCAAGAAAGACGAAAACATCCGTCTGATTACTTACCATATTCGTTCAATCGCTAAAGACACACAGATTGACATTGCATTAGACGAAGATGAAGAAGCAGAAATTTTAGCCTATTGTAGCGCTAAAATCACCGAACAATAAACATCTTAGATGAACCTTCCTTGTAAAAGTGAGGTTTTTTTATTACCTTGTTTAACCCTATTACACGATTTGATTGGAGGATTTCTATGCGCCACCTTTTATTACCAGCTACTTTAATTGCCACTGTCGGTCTTTTATTCAGCCCACTCACTACCAATGCATTAACAACAGAGACAGCCGTCGACGCCACAACTGCACTCGAAACATTAAAAGACGAAGACCTCTCTCTGTACGATAGTAAAACTAATGCAAATGATCATCCGGAAACAGCGGTTGCAGACGATGAGAACTCTCCCAAACTACGAAGTTTCAGCGCTAAAGTTGTTTATCCACCGGTCAACGACTATCTTTTAGCGCAGAAACTCACACCGAATGCAATTCAAAACAAACGTTTTTTATTACAACAGGTACTCGATAAAGAAAATCAAACAATGCCTTATAAAACAACCTCAAAAAAACCAAATGGCATCGTCATTCATGCGACAGCTGGTGGGCCAAATGATAAAATTGATAACGAAATTAATTACATGGTCAATAATTGGGGAAACGCCTTCGTTCATAGCTTTGTTGATTATCAAAGCATCATCGAATTGCACGATCCTGCCTATAGCGCTTGGGGAGCAGGACGCTATGCCAACGCGTTAATGGCTCATGTTGAATTAACAGAAACCAATACATATGATAAATTCGCACGAAGTGTCAATAATCAAGCGTATTATGCGGCCGCTGTCTTACGAACGTTTGACCTCAAGCCAGACAACGCTGAGTTTGATGGAATCGGTACGATTTGGTTTCACTCCACAGTTACACTTTTTTTAGGAGGAACAAATCATAGTGATCCGAGCGGTTATTTCGCTCAATTCGGCTATACCCAGAGCCAATTTTATGACCTTGTTGTTCGTCATTACAACCAAATGAGCGACGCTATTACCAGTCAAAAAAAACTGAATATTACGACATATGTTGAACAGAGTAACCAGAAAGATATTATCTGGTCCAAACCTTATAATACAGCCGGCGCTACATCAGTCGGGGCCGCGAGTAAATACAACCAACAACAAGCAACCGTAATCGCTGAAGCAACTACAACAAAAGGCACCTACTACCAATTTCAGATTGCTGGAAAAACAATTGGTTGGCTCGATAAGAAAGCCTTCAAACAGTATGACGAACTGCTTTCTCAAAAAACGGTTAATTACACCCGCTTCATTGATCAAACGAATAAGAACAATATCATTTGGTCCAAACCTAATAATATTGTCGGTGTAAAAAAAAGCGGGACAGCTTCCAGTTGGCACGACAAGGAGGTCACTATCGTTGCCGAAGCAACCACAGCCAGTGGCACATACTACCAGTTTAAAGCCAATAACAAGGTCATTGGTTGGCTTCATAAGGCAGCCTTTTTCAAACCGGATACGACGACAAAAAAAGCGATTAGTTTGCAACGGTTTATCAAACAAACAACACGTAAAGATACCATTTGGTCACAGCCTTATCGGATAAATGGCACATCTAAGGTAGCTAGCGGTACCCTTTACGATGGACAACAAGCAGACATCATCGCTGAAGCGACCACTACCAAAGGGGCTTATTACCAATTTAAAGTAAATAACAAAACAATTGGGTGGATGGATAAACGCGCCTTCGTTGACGAAGAAAAGACCGTTGTTAAAGCCGTCAATTTGGACCGCTACATCGACCAAACAGGTCGTGTCGATAAAATATACAGTCGTCCGAACGGTCTGCTGAATGTCACAACAGTTGAAAATGCCACAACCTATCATTATCAAAAGGTAAAAGTCATTGCCGAAACCACCACTAGTAAAGGAAACTTTTATCAGTTCAGTTATAACAATAAAACAATTGGCTGGCTTGCTAAACAAGCCTTTGTTAGCGCCTCCGATATTTTGAGCCATAAAACCCTCTCGTCAGATCGCTTTATCTCATTGCCTAACAAAGACTATGCCGTTGCAACACAACCCTATAAAGCAATTGGTTATCAAAAATTAAGCGCTGGCAAAAAATATGAAGGTCAGCAAGTTCACATTATTCAACAAGCAACCACTAAAAACGGTTTGTATTACCAATTCCAAATCAATGGTAAAACAATCGGATGGATGTTCCATAAAGCTTTCGTCCCAGAAGAGAAAATAACCATTAAAACAGTGAATCTTACAAAATACATCGATCAAAGCAGTCGTGCGGATAAAATATATAGTCGTCCGAACGGTCTACTCAATGTCACAACTGTTAGAAACGCCAAAATTTATCATTACCAAAAAGTAAAAGTCATTGCCGAAACCACCACCAGTAAAGGGACATTTTATCAATTCAGCTCAAACAACAAAACAATTGGTTGGCTCGCTAAACAAGCATTTGTTACACCAAAAGTAAGCTCGGAGAAGACGGTGTCATTTGAACGCTACATTTCATTACCCGTCAGAGATTACGCCGTTGCAACACTTCCTTATAAAGAAGTCGGATACAAAAAATTAAGCGCTGGCAAACCCTATTTAAATAAAAAAGTGACTGTCATTAAACAAGCCACTACTAAAAATGGCCTCTATTATCAATTCCAACTGAATGGCAAAACGATTGGGTGGATGTATCATAAAGCTTTTGTTACGACCGAACCGCTTTCGATTAAGCCAATAAAACGCACACTGTTTATTGATCAATCAAATCGAAAGGATACAATTTATAGCCAGCCGAACGGACAGCTAAAAACACAAGTGTTAGCAAAAGCCAGCAGCTATCACCTCAAAAAAGTATCTGTTTCTGCTGAGACAACTACAAGTAATGGTACTTTTTATCAATTCACGTACAATAACAAAATAATTGGGTGGGTATTAAAACAAGCCTTTGTTGCTCCACAGGTCACTGCCGAAAAACAAGTTTCCTTCAATCGAACAGTTGTAATTAACGGGAGAGATTATGCCGTTGCAACACTCCCTTATAAAGAATATGGCTACAAAAAATTAAACTCCGGCAAAAAATACCAAGCAAAAAAAGTCCATATCATCAAACAAGCCACTACTAAAAACGGTATCTATTATCAGTTCCAGGTAAAGGGTAAAACAATTGGTTGGATGTACTATAAAGCCTTTAAATAATTGTCAAACGCTTAAATCAGCTCAAATTCCGAGTAGATTTAAGCGTTTTTTTATTGCCTTCACAACTACCGACAAGAACAGGACTATACTCACAGAACTGGCTTTTTTCACAATTCGACCTTAAGTGGTATACACCGCTAGCCTCTCCACTTGTACAGACAAGCTTCGTTGTTCTTTTTTTTGATATAAACATTCCTAAAATGGAGGTTTTCTTGCGTTTAATGCGTCGAACTAAAGTCACTTTTATAAAAAAAACGCTTACAACCTTATTATTCCTTGCTATACTGACCCTATTACTTATTAAAAGGAGGAAATTACATGTCATTTTTAGCACCACCAACCGCCAAAAAGCGGTTACCAAAAGAAGAAATCGACCCTGTTTATCGTCGTTTACGGCTACAAGTATTCATCGGAATTTTTATCGGTTACGCCGGTTATTACTTATTACGTAAAAACTTTTCACTCGCAATTCCTGGCTTAATGGAAGAAGGATTTACTAAGGGACAATTGGGTCTAGCTTTATCTGCTGTTTCAATCGCCTATGGTATCAGTAAATTTGTGATGGGGATTGTCTCCGATCGTAGTAACGCCCGTATCTTTTTACCACTTGGTTTAGTTTTAGCTGCTATTATTAACTTATTATTAGGTTTTATCCCGTATTTCACGTCTTCAATTACGACAATGTTCGTGATGCTGTTCTTAGTCGGTTGGTTCCAAGGCATGGGTTGGCCACCTGCTGGTCGAACGCTCGTTCATTGGTTTTCATTAAATGAGCGCGGTGGCAAAACAGCAATTTGGAACGTTGCTCACAATGTCGGTGGCGGAATTATGGCTCCGATTGCAGTTGCAGGGATCAGTTTAACCTCAACGTACATAATTAGCATTAAAGCCTTTAATGGCGTCTTCATCTTCCCTGCGTTGATCGCGATTATCGTTGCGATTATTTCGTACATTTTAATGCGTGACACACCTCAATCTGAAGGATTACCTTCAATTGAAGAATATCGTAACGATTATCCCAACTCTTCTCATGAAACGCTTGAAGAAGAACTCAGCGTCAAAGAAATCTTATTCAAATACGTCCTTAGCAATAAATGGGTGTGGATGATTGCGATCGCCAACGTGTTCGTCTACTTTACACGTTATGGCGTATTAGACTGGGCGCCTGCCTATTTAAACGAAGTTAAAGGCATGGATTTAAGTAAGACAAGTTGGTCTTACTTCTTATATGAATGGGCAGGAATTCCTGGTACCTTACTTTGTGGTTGGATTTCAGACAAGTTCTTTAGAGGGCGTCGTGGGCCTGCCGGTGTTGTGTTTATGCTCGGTGTCGCGGTTGCGGTCTTAGTCTACTGGCTCAACCCTGCTGGCCATCCTTTAATCGATAACATCGCTTTGATCGCCATCGGTTTCTTAATCTATGGTCCTGTTATGCTTATCGGCTTACAAGCCCTCGATCTTGTACCGAAAAAAGCAGCTGGAACAGCGGCTGGCTTAACTGGATTATTCGGTTACCTCGGTGGGGCTGTGATGGCTAATGCGTTACTCGGTTTCGTTGTAGATGCCTATAGCTGGGATGTTGGTTTCACACTCATCTTCATCTCATGTATCTTAGCGGCAATCGTGTTTGCCTTCACTTGGAATATTCGTGGCCAAGAACAAACTAAGTAACAGTGGTTTATCTTCTTAGCGAAAAACCGCTTGACTGCTTTTTTAAAGAGACTAGTGTCAACAACCTGAACAGAATGGCCCTTGCCATTCTGTTTTTTAGGCACTTCATTTGTCGTAACCGCGATTTACAGCTATAGTAAGAGATATCTTTAAGGGGGAATTTTAATGACAACTGACTTATATTCACCGCTCTCAATTAAGGGCTTAACGTTAAAAAACCGCATCGTCATGCCACCCATGTGTATGTACTCTGCCCGCAACCAAGATGGTTACAGTACAGACTGGCATGTGATGCACTATGCCTCACGGGCCATTGGTGGTACAGGTTTAATCATTATCGAGATGACCAACATCGAGCCCGACGGTCGTATTTCAAACAACTGCCTTGGCCTTTGGGAAGACGGTCAAATCGAAGGCCTCGCAAAAATCGTCGCAGCCTGTCATACTGCGGGTGCCAAAGTCGCGATTCAAATTGCGCACGCTGGGCGAAAGGCTACCGACGCAATCACCCCGGTCTCCGCCTCAGCCATCCCGTTTGACGGCGCTTCAAAAACACCACGGGCGCTCTCAACAGCTGAAGTGTCTGACATGGTTAACAAGTATGCTGCTGCTGTTAAACGGGCAGTCAAAGCCGGTGTTGATGCGATTGAACTGCACGGCGCCCATGGCTATTTAATCCATCAATTTCAATCGGCTTTAACAAACAAACGTACCGATCGATACGGCGCCGATAAAGCCTTATTCGGTACCGAAGTCATTCAAGCTGTTAAGCAGGTGATGCCGACTGAGATGCCATTACTTTTCAGAATCTCAGCCACTGAATTTGACGCAAACGGCTACCGGTTAGCTGAGAGCTTACAACTGGCGACGGCTTACCAACAAGCTGGCGTCGATGTTTTTCATGTCAGTGCAGGTGGTGAAAGTCCCACCGGACCGTCTGCTACAATTGGAAGCGATGCGGGGTATCAACTTGGACTTGCCGCAGCTTATAAACAAGCTTTGACAACGCCTGTGATTGCCGTCGGAAAACTTAGCAATCCACAGTTGGCAAATGCAGCTATTCTCAATAACCAAGCTGATATGGTTGCTGTTGGTCGCGCTTTATTACGCGATCCTTATTGGGCATTGAATGCAGCCGACACTTTAAACAAAACGATTGAGCTACCCAAACAATATGTACGGGCGTTTCCTGCCGCAACAAAATAAAGACAACGAAAAGAGAATCGCATTGCGATTCTCTTTTCGTTGTTAATGACGTAATAATCGTAGTGAATTAAGAATTACTAAAATTGTACTTCCTTCATGGCCAATGACACCAAACGGTAAATTAATCCATTGGAGCGTATTCGATGCAATCAATAACACAATAACGCTCAATGAAAACATAATATTTTGTTTAATAATTCGACTCGCCCGCCGACTTAATTTGACAGCACTCACTAATTTAAGTAAATCATTTTTCATTAAGACAATATCCGCGGTTTCAATCGCGATATCAGATCCTTCACCCATCGCAATCCCAAGTGAGGCAGTTGCTAAGGCAGGCGCATCATTAATGCCATCACCAATCATCGCGACTGCTTCACCGGCTTGTTGTAACTGTGTAATCGCTTCGACCTTTTCCGCTGGTAGACAATTGGCGACAACCTTTTCCACCTTCGTTTCTGCCGCAATCTGTCGCGCTGTCTGTTCATTATCACCGGTAAGCATCACTGTATGAATGCCTAAATTTGTTAATTGATTGATTGCCCGATGACTTTCAGCCCTAACCGTATCGTTCACGGTTAATTCGACGATGACCTCAGTGCCTCGTTGCATATAAATAACAGTCCCCACTGTTTCAGAATCCACCTCACCTTTAATACGTCTAAAGCTTGTTAATGCCGCCTTGTTCATAAAAGCTCCTTTTCCAACAAGATAGGTCGTATCTGCCACCGTTGTTGAGATGCCTAAGCCGGGGTGATCTATGATACTATCTACTTGCGCTAGTTCAATTGCTTTTGTTTTGCAATAATCCATTACTGCCGCTGCCAGTGGGTGTGTCGTTTGAGCTTCCATCCCTGCGACTATCGCTAACGCTTCGCGCACGTTTTCAGTGGGAGCAACATAACACCTTGTCACTATTGGTTGCCCTTTTGTTAAGGTACCTGTTTTGTCGAAGGCGATTGTTGTAATACGAGCTAACCGTTCGATTTGATCGCCACCTTTAAATAGCACCCCGTGTTTCGCTCCATTAGACATCACAGCTAATAAAGCAGGCGTTATCGATGCCACTAACGCACAAGGAGAAGCAACAACTAACAATACCATCGCCCGATAAGTTGCCACTTGCCATGTCCAACCTCCTAATAAAGGCGGTAATACCATCATTAGAACTACAGCAAATAAGACAATTTTGACATACACCCCTTCAAAACGATCGATAAATTGTTCACTATTTGTTTTCTTTGACTGTGCTTCTCTCACTAAGTCGATTATTTTTTGAAAGAGACTTTGCTCAGGCAAGGTTGTCATCTCAATCGTCAGTGTGGCCTGGCGATTAAAGGTGCCTGCAAACACGCTATCACCATAGCTTTTACCAACTCCTTGTGCTTCACCACTTAGAGCCGCTTCATCTACAACGGATTTCCCTAAACGTACATTGCCATCAACTGGTATTTGTTCACCTGGCTTAACAAGTATTTTATCACCCACAACTAACTCAGTAATTTGAACACGTGTCACCGTCTTCTGTTCATCAAGTAACCATGCTTCATGCGGTTGCATCGCTAACAAGGCACTCATTGCTTGTTGGCTTTTGTTCAGTGCATACGTTTCGAGTGCGCCACTAAGCGCAAAAATAACTATCAATAAGGCACCTTCTAACCAATAGCCAATGAGTGCTGAACCTATCGCAGCTAATATCATCAACAACTCGACATTCAATTTTTTCGAAGTGATGGTCTCTAACAAGCCAGCTTTTGCCTTGGCATAGCCTCCAATCACATAAGCACTACAAAAAACAATCGGTGTCACCTGTGGCAGAGGCTTTTGTAAACAAAGGGCCAGAACAATCATTACCCCTGCTACCAACGCAGCAATCAATTCCTGATGACGACGACTTTTCTCAATTAGATTTTTAATTTTCGTTTTTTTCAATTTAATCACCCTCTCAATTGAGAATGACTACCACTCTCACATAGTTATAAAAACAACAAAAACTGATATCCTTTGGATTAGGACATCAGTTTTATGTTTTTCTACTTTATAATGATTATAACATACAAAAGAGAGATTCACTAATAAAAGTAAAAAGCCAGCATACTTAGTAGCATGCTGGCTCCAAATTGTAGTCACAGTCGAATTAAACTGCTTGTTCTGTCAAAAGTGGTCAAGCGACTTTGGCTACAAGATGATATTTCACCGAAAAGTTGCGACGATAAATAGTCGCCTTCAGTTATTTTCCAAGTTATTGGCTTCTAACCGATTGCTTTTACTGATGTTTTTCTAGTTACATCATGCCGCCCATGCCGCCCATGCCACCCATATCTGGTGCCATTGGTGGTTCTGTTGATGGTTTGTTTGCTACAACAGCTTCGGTTGTTAAGAAGAGCGCCGCCACTGAGGCTGCATTTTGTAAAGCTGAACGCGTTACCTTTGTTGGATCAACAATACCAAGCTCAATCATATTACCCCATTCACCATTGGCCGCGTTATAACCGATGCCTATCGCTTCTTTTTTCAAGCGATCGACAATGATTGCACCTTCAACACCAGCATTAATAGCGATTTGACGAACTGGTTCTTCTAACGCACGTAAAACTATGTTAATCCCTGTTTGCACATCGCCTGTTTCTTCGAGCGCAGCTACGTCGTTGTAAACGTTAACTAAGGCAGTTCCCCCACCTGAGACGATTCCTTCTTCAACTGCGGCACGGGTTGAATTTAACGCATCTTCAATTCGTAATTTACGTTCTTTTAATTCTGTTTCAGTTGCAGCCCCGACTTTAATGACTGCGACACCGCCACCTAATTTAGCTAAACGTTCTTGTAATTTTTCACGATCAAACTCAGATGTTGATGCTTCTAGTTGTGCTTTAATTTGGCCAATACGTGCCTCAATGTTATTTGATTGACCCGCACCTTCTACGATTGTTGTATTTTCTTTCGTAACGTTAACACGGGTTGCTGTTCCTAATTGATCAAGGGTTGCATCTTTTAGTTCTAAACCAAGCTCATCTGTCACCACTGATGCACCAGTAATAATCGCAATATCTTGTAACATTTCTTTACGACGATCACCAAATCCTGGTGCTTTTACAGCAACAACATTGAACGTACCACGTAATTTATTTAACACGAGTGTTGCTAAGGCTTCGCCCTCAACATCTTCGGCAATAATTAACAAGCCACGTCCTTGTTCAACCACTTGTTGTAATACGGGTAAAATATCTTGGATGTTATTGATCTTTTTATCGGTTACTAAAATATAAGGATTTTCTAATTCAGCGACCATTTTCTCTTGATCTGTAGACATGTAGGGAGAAAGGTAACCGCGGTCAAATTGCATCCCTTCAACGACATCAAGTTCAGTTTTAAAACCTTTTGATTCTTCTAATGTAATGACACCATCATTACCTACACGTGCCATCGCTTCAGCTACTAATTCGCCAATTTCTTCGCTTCCTGCTGAAACAGCTGCAACTTGTGCGATTGAATGTTTCCCTTCGATTGGTTTAGAGATACGTTTCAGTGCTTCAATTGCTGCTGCTGTCGCTTTTTCCATTCCTTCACGAATACCGACTGGATTAGCTCCAGATGTCACATTTTTTAAACCTTCTTGAATTAATGCTTGCGCTAATACAGTCGCTGTTGTTGTCCCGTCACCGGCAACATCATTTGTTTTACTTGCGACTTCAGAAACTAACTTCGCACCCATGTTTTCAAAAGCATCTTCTAATTCAATTTCTTTTGCAATTGTCACACCATCATTTGTAATAAGTGGTGAGCCGAATGATTTTTCAAGTACGACATTACGTCCTTTTGGTCCTAATGTTACTTTCACTGCGTTTGCTAATTGATCAACACCACGTAACATTGCTGCACGTGCATCTTCACTAAATTTCAATTCTTTTGCCATGTGAGTTCCTCCTCTAATTCATTTACTATTTGTACTGCTTATTTGACAATCGCTAAAATATCTTCTTCGCGCAAGATAAGGTAGTCCTTGTTATCGTATTTTACTTCTGTACCAGAATATTGTGAAAAGACAACACGGTCGCCTTCTGCTGTTTCAAGTGCAACTTTTGTTCCGTCTGCTAATGTACGACCTGTCCCAACAGCAATAACGATACCTTCAGATGGTTTCTCTTTTGCAGAATCTGGTAGGACAATTCCACCAATTGTTTTTTGTTCCGTTGCAATAACTTCGATAACTACGCGCTCGCCTAATGGTTTTAACATAGTACAACCTCCTCAGATAATTTAATGTTAGCACTCGCATTAAGCAAGTGCTAATCACATCATTTATAATAGACAATTTTGGTCAAATTTGCAAGTCATATGAATAATTTTAGTTGCTCAAGCGACCAATTATCGCTACAATGAGACTATAACAAAATACAATAAACAAAGGGGTCTAGCGCCATGAATAAGAAGTATTGGTGGATTTTAGTACTCTACCTCATCATTCAAGTGGTGTCCACCTTCGGTATTTATTACGTCGCGCTACTCGATAACGCGACACCATTCACAAAAGAACAAGCCAACTTAATTGTCACAAATTGGTCGATTGGCACCTTTGCGGTTGGGGCATTACTCTTTCTTTGGTTGCTAAAAACAGCTCCGCGTTCATCATACATTGATCAACAAGCACCAATGCCGCTTGCAAAAAGCACGCTTTACATTATTGGTGGTGTGATTGTTGCCTTTATCGTTCAAGCGATTACTGCCTCAATTACAGCGATGATTAGAGGAACCGTTGCGCAATCAGAGAATACTGCTGACTTAATCGGGATTACCCAAACGAATCCACTCTTCATTTTAACGATTGTGATTATCGCACCTTTTTTGGAAGAAGTCGTCTTTCGAAAAGTGTTATTCGGTGGCTTAACCAACAAGCTTCCGGTCGGCGTGGCCGCATTATTCAGCTCTGTAGTGTTCGCAGCAATCCATTTCGACTTTGCCTACTTACTCGTTTACACTGGAATGGGACTCGTCTTCAGTTATTTTTATTACAAAACAAAACGACTGCTTGTCTCGTTTAGTATTCATGCTTTAATGAACGGCACTGCCTTATTAATAAGTGTCTTTCTACCTAATTAACTAAGAATGGGGTTTTATTATGCAATCTATCCGCAATCAAATTATCTTCAATTTGCTTTTCGGAGTCATCTTCACTTATTTAGCAATTCGACCAGTAACAGAAAATGGTTGGACCTTCTATCCAATTATGCTCATCTGTTTCGCTGCCATTGATTACATTCGTGCAGTCAACTTATTAATGTTTCTTCAAAAAAACAAAAAAGACATCAAAAAATAATAAAAAAACGTTCAAAAGCGTGTGACGCTTTTGAACGTTTTTTTAGTCTTCCTCATTTTTCAAATCACTCTCATACGTTGTTTCATTCGCTTTGCTAACACGACGAACTCGCCCTTTAATCGGAAAATCTTGTAAGGCCGCCAACACCATTTCACCTTTACTATTTAAAATTTCAACAAAGGTCGAGACATCTAATAAACTGATAACACCAATGTCAGCTCCCGTCATACCTTCAATATTACATAAAGCCCCAACAACATCGCCCGCACGCATTTTTGTTTTCTTACCTGCATTAATATGTAATTTCATGATTTCTTCTTTAAAATCATGTCCTTTTTCTTTCTTTAATTTCATTTTTGTTTGTTGTGTTGCTTTAAAGGCCGCTTGAGCATCCAACACCTCTTCTTGGGTCGGGCGTTCAATCGCTACGAGGCGGTCGTCCATCATCGCTTGGATGGGGTTTAAGTAACGGTAATCTGATGACGAAACAAAACTAATCGCATGTCCATCATTTTCAAAACGAGCTGTACGACCAATTCGATGCACATAACTTTCAACATTTTCAGGTAAGTCAAAGTTAACAACTAAGGCAATATCAGCAATATCCAAGCCACGTGCTGCCACATCGGTTGCGACTAAATAACGGAAGTAACCATGCTTAAAGTCGTTAATTACCGCCGTACGATGACGTTGCTCCATCCCACCGTGTAATGTTTCTACTTCAATCTCTAACGCTTCGAGTGCTTCTGCAATTTCTTCAACCGCGGCACGAGTGTTACAAAAAACAATGCTACTTTCAGGATTAACAACCGTTAACACGTCTTCGAGTACAGTGATTTTTTCATCATACGGAATTTCGTAATACTGTTGTTTAATTCGTTGCGTTACTTTATTTTCTGATTTCACTTCAATTAAGAGCGGATCTTTCAAGTAACGTGTTGCTAACGTTTTAATTTCGGCTGGCATTGTCGCCGAGAACAGCGCCAATGTTGCTGTTGGTGGTACGACTTTCATTACATTTTCAATTTGTTCAATAAAGCCCATTGCTAACATTTCATCCGACTCATCAATGATAACCGTATCAATCATGCTTAAATCGATTGTTTTTTGCGTCATATGATCAATTAAGCGCCCTGGCGTTGCAACCACAACATGTGTTCGTTGTTTTAAGTTATAGGCTTGACGTTCATATGAACTGCGACCAAAAATCGCTTCAACTTTTAAACGTTTATAGCGACCAATGTTAAATATATCTTGCTGAATTTGCGATGCTAATTCACGTGTTGGTGTTAAGACAAGCACCTGTGGTTTGCGTTCTTCCCATTGTACACGTTCGCAAATCGGAATTGCAAAGGCCGCTGTTTTACCACTTCCTGTTTGTGATTTAACAATCAGATTTTTACCTTCTAATAAGGCTGGGATAACTTCGGTTTGTACCGTTGTTGGCTCATTATACCCTAATTTTTCAATCGCCCCGATAATTTCTTTACTTAACTGAAACTGTTTAAATGTACTCATTCGACTTATTCCTCCTGTATGCCTCTGACAGCATAGACGTATCCATTTTATTGTGTACAGTTAGCGTAACACAAACTTGCTAAAAGGTGTAGCTGCTTTTTAATCGGGCATAAAAAAAAGAGGAGAAACATTCTCCTCTCAGATTGTAGACAAAGTCGAATTAAACTGGTTTTACTTTGAACGTTAGTTCAAGTGACTTTGGCTACAAGATGATATGACTGAATAGCGACATTGTCATCGTCATTGGTCAAGATTGGTGCACTTACTGCTAGTAAGTCATCCCGAACAAGCAAGGAATAACACCCTAGAACAGTCTTACTCATCTGAGATTGTTACTGCTTATGCGCGTGTCGTTGTTTCAGCACATAAAATAACCCTAGTAAAGCAAACCAAATCGGCGCGACATATATCGCAATTCGTGTTTCTACATCTAAACATAAAACGGCTAATACAAAGATAAAAAAGACAATTAAAATCCATGGCATCACTTTTGAAAATGGCATCTTAAAGGTTTGTTTAGCTGCCAACACTTGATCACGACGTTGGTAAAGGATGTATGAGACGGTAATAATGGCCCATACAAAAACAAACAACACCGTTGCTAAACTTGTTACAATCGTAAACACTTGATCGGCTTGTAAAAAGTAGTTCAGCAAGACACCAAACAATAAAATTATTGCTGAAAAAATCAAACCTAAAGCCGGAACACCTTTACTGTTTAATTGTGCGAATTTTGGAGAAGCATCTCCTTGTTTCCCAAGCCCATATAACATCCGACTCGTTGAGAACAAGCCAGAATTACATGAAGACGCAGCGGCTGAAATAACGACGAAATTAATAATTGTGGCTGCGGCTGGAATACCGACAAAGGCAAATAGCGTTACAAACGGGCTATCTACCGCCGAAATTTTGTTCCAAGGCGTCACTGACATAATCACAATCAGCGTTCCGATATAAAACAGCAATATCCGAATTGGAATCGCATTGATTGCCTTTGGCAATGTTTTTTCGGGATCCTTCGTTTCACCTGCAGTAACACCGATTAATTCCACACCAACAAACGAGAACACCGCCATTTGGAAGGCTAGAATAAAGCCTTTAGCCCCATTGGGGAAGAAACCGCCATGGCTCCATATATGTGTGAGCGAAACGTGACCACTCGGTGTTTTTGTTCCCATGATTATCATCACCGCACCAATCACAATTAAGACGACAATTGTCGTTACTTTAATGACTGCAAACCAAAATTCAAACTCACCAAAGGCTTTCACTGTTAATAAGTTAATCATTAATAATAAGAGTGCACAGGCTAAAGCTGAAAGCCATTGGGGAATACTTGGCCACCAATAACCAATGTACTTAGCAACAGCTGTAATTTCAGCCATACCTGTTACAACCCAACAGAACCAATACGTCCAACCGGTAAAAAAGCCCGCCCAATTACCTAAGTAGGCACGCGCAATATCTGCAAATGAATTGAAGTCTGTGTTTGATAATAGCAATTCTCCTAAGGCACGCATTAAGAAAAACAACAAACAACCAATGATCGCATACACGAGTAAAATCGAAGGACCTGCTAAACTAATACTCCGACCGGCACCTAAGAACAAACCTGTCCCGATTGCGCCACCAATGGCAATCAGCATAATATGTCTTCCTGTTAATGAGCGTTGCAATGTTTCTTTTGACATAATATCCCTCTTCCTTTCTTCTATCATACGCTTTTTTTATTAATATAACATTTTATTTTTTGATAAAAACAAAAACGGACAAACATGCTCTGTTTGTCCGCCTTTTATATTCTATTCTTACTGCTCTTTTTTGAGATCAATCTGTTCTAAATCGACCTCATCTAACGGAATCAACTTAGTTTTATACTTAATCTTATAAAAGATAAAACAGAATAAAAACAACGGAATACTCATATAAGTCATTAAAATCGCCTGTAAATCAAATTTAGCAAACGAACCTAAATCCTGGCCGATAATAACAAAGATACATAAAATCAATGCTAACAATGGTCCAAACGGGAACCATTTAGCTTTGTACTTCAATGCGCTTAGTTGGTGACCTTGCTTAATATAAGCTCGTCTAAACCGGAAATGCGATACCGCGATACCAACCCAGGCGATAAAGCCGGTCAAACCACTGGCAGCCACTAAATATAAATAAACTTGTGGCCCTAAAATAGAGCTCAGTAACGCTAAGGCTCCAATCACGGCTGTGAAAATAAGGGCATTCATCGGAATACCACGTTTATTCACTTTTCCCATTGCCTTTGGTGCTTGGCCTGATTGACCCATTGCCATCAGCATCCGTGTACTGGCATACATGCCGGAGTTTCCTGCCGATAGTACCGATGTTAAAATAATCGCATTCATCACTCCAGCCGCTATCGCTAAGCCGGCATTTTTAAACACGAGCGTAAATGGACTCATTGCAATGTTCGTTTCACTACCACCTAATAAGTCAGGACTCGTGTACGGAATAATTGCAGCGATTATCGCAATCGCCAAAATATAAAACAGTAAGATACGCCAAAAAATCGTTTTAATCGCTTTCGGAATACTTTTTTCAGGCGTTTCTGACTCACCTGCTGTAATCCCAATTAACTCTGTTCCTTGAAACGAAAAACCGGCGATGACGAACATCGCTAAAATAGCTGGCATACCACCAACAAATGGCGCTTCTTTATGTGTGAAATTCGAGAGACCGTAATAATGACCGCCTAAAATACCAAAAATCGTTAATAACCCAATAATGATAAAGGCAATGACCGTCACGACCTTAATGACTGAAAACCAGTATTCCGCCTCTCCAAACGCCTTAACTGTCATCGCATTCAGCAAAAAGATTACCACTAAGAAAAAGAGACTAAAAATCCAACCAGGTACATCTGGTAACCAATAGCCAATAATTAAAGCGGCCGTACTGACATCGACGGCTAACGTAATTGCCCAGTTGAACCAATAATTCCAACCCATGGCAAAACCAAAGGCCGGATCAACAAAACGGCTTGCGTATGTACTAAAAGATCCTGATACCGGTAAATAAGTCGCCATTTCACCTAAACTCGTCATTAAGAAAAACACCATGATACCAATGGCGATGTAAGCTAAAAGCGCCCCACCTGGCCCTGCTGTTGAAATGGCTGAACCACTGGCCACAAATAAGCCTGTACCGATACTACCACCAATCGCAATCATCGATAAATGACGCGTTTTTAGTTGCCGTTTCACACTCGGTTGTGTTTCTTGTTCATTCTTGCCTGTCACTTACTCCACCTTACTTTCTTTATCCTATTATAAAACGTAACGTAATGAAGCTAATAGTATCCCTAAAACATAAGACATCCCGATGTAATAAATAAAAGTAAACACTTCTTTTTTCTTTAATAATTGCACGCCTTCAACCGCAAAGGTTGAGAAGGTCGTCAAGCCACCTAAGAAACCAACTAACATCACTAAGCTGACTGTTTCCGAAGGTTTTGTGATGAGATATAATGCCATCATATATGAACCGACCATATTAACAAGGAAGGTTGCTAACGGAAAACTGCCCTTATAAAAAAGGTGCACAAGTCGAGAGACAAGATAGCGTAATAACGCTCCTGAGGCCGCCCCTATACCCACAAGTAAAAAACTCATACATTGCCCCCCTTCTTATTCAACGCGTGATGAACGAGCCAATACGCAAGGTTAATCACAATCATACTACCAATTAAACTCGCACCAATATATGTAAGCGCTAAGGCGACTTCACCTGCCTTATATAATTGCATAAATTCCATGCTAAAGGCCGAAAAAGTCGTAAAGGCACCGATAAAACCAGTTCCTATTCCAACAATGATAGCCTTCGGTAACTTCCATTTAAGACTCAGATATTCATTCACTATCACGAGCAAGAAACAGCCCAGTAAATTAACAATTAATGTACTAAACGGAAACACGTTTCCTTGTAGCATCAGACTGAGACTATAACGACTAATGCCACCTAAACCGCCAAAAACAAAGACCATTAAGTAGTTCATTCCATGCCTCCTTCCATTATTTTCAAAAGAAAAAGACAGTCAGATTAATATCCGACTGTCTTAAATTATGCGGCCAAGAGGACTTGAACCTCCACGCCCTAAACGGGCACCAGATCCTTAGTCTGACGCGTCTGCCAATTCCGCCATGGCCGCTGATTGTTTATGTTATTTTCAAAAATAGATAAACAACACTTGCAACACTTATATTACCGTATTACCGCACCAGTGTCAACAGCTTTTTAAAAGTATTTTTGTTTTTTTCAATAAAAAAAACAGTGCAACTCTGCACTGTTTTATGACTGGGGTGGCAGGGATCGAACCTACGCATGATGGAATCAAAATCCATTGCCTTACCGCTTGGCTACACCCCATAAACTGGCGGTCTGGACGGGACTCGAACCCGCGACCTCCTGCGTGACAGGCAGGCATTCTAACCAGCTGAACTACCAGACCAATATAGGTGTTATCTCTTATTACGTCACTTTCTTTAAAAAACTGGCGGTCTGGACGGGACTCGAACCCGCGACCTCCTGCGTGACAGGCAGGCATTCTAACCAGCTGAACTACCAGACCAATGACCCGTACGGGATTCGAACCCGTGATACCGCCGTGAAAGGGCGGTGTCTTAACCGCTTGACCAACGGGCCTGATTGCGCTATGGAGAAAGAGGGATTTGAACCCTCGCGCCGCTTTCGCGACCTACACCCTTAGCAGGGGCGCCTCTTCAGCCACTTGAGTATTTCTCCTTAAAAGAAGTATTGCTCTCGACTACTCTTAGTATTATATAGACTTTAAGAGCTAGCGTCAACCATTTTTTTGAAACTATCTTAAAAAAATAAAAAAAGTTTCCCTTAATTAAAAGATTGTCTTTTGCCTAACATTTTGTGACCGTTCTTGCAATTGACCACGACACTGACCACAGCTGTATTTAGCGACATTGAAGCGACGACGACGTTGAAACAGCGCTTGACAGTTCACGCATTGATAACAGTAACGCCAGTCGGTTTCAATCGGCTGACAAAAACGTGAGCCTCCTACTTGTTTTAACAGTCGTTTAAAATCTTGATGCTTATGTTGGTAGCCTTTTCCTTGTAAATGTAAATGATAATGACATAATTCATGCTTGATGATTGTCTCAAAATAAGCTGCATCATAGGCTAACAAATAACGCTCGTTCATTTCAATATGATGTGTCGCTAGCAAATAGCGCCCCCCGGTTGTCCGTAACCGACGATTAAACGTGGCTTGATGAACAAAAGGGTATCCGAATACACGTTCGGACACCTCCTCGACCCAACTTTGTAATTCCTGATTGTTCATTTAAACGACCTTCACTTTTGCTGCCACCATTGACAACCCTACTTTATTTTTGACACTGTCGATCTTATCAACCCAAACAGTCACAATATCACCAACTGAGACGACTTTCATCGGATCTTTCACAAATTTAGTGGCTAACTTCGAAATGTGAACGAGACCATCTTGTTTGAGACCAATATCAACAAAGGCACCAAAATCTACAACATTGCGAACTGTGCCTTGTAATTCCATCCCGATTTTTAAGTCTTCGACAGTCAAAACATCTTGACGGAGCAACGGTGCGGCCATATCATCTCGCAAATCACGACTCGGAGCTTCCATTGCTTCAATTACATCTGCTAATGTGAGCATACCGACACCGGTTGCTTCACTCAAGTCTTCGAGTTTAATTGTTTTAATTTTTCCACGCAACAGCTCTGTACCCAAATCACTTGGTTTTAATTCCAATTGTTGTAAAATTAACTTAGCGACATCATACGTTTCTGGATGAATGGCAGTCGCGTCCAATTTATTTTTCCCTTCTGGAATACGTAAAAAGCCAATGCTTTGTTCATACGATTTCGCACCTAAGCGCGGCACTTTTTTTAACTCGGCGCGGCTGTTAAACGGACCATTTTCTTCACGATATAAGCGAATATTATGTGCCGTTGTTTTGTTGAGTCCTGAGACGTATTCTAACAACGCACTCGAAGCCGTATTGACATTAACACCCACTTGGTTAACCGCCGTCTCGACGACAAAAGTTAACGAATCACTCAGTTCTCTTTGCGAAACGTCATGCTGATATTGACCGACGCCAATCGATTTCGGATCGATTTTGACAAGCTCGGCGAGCGGATCTTGTAAGCGACGCCCAATCGAAATAGCTGAGCGTTTTTCAACTGTTAAATCCGGGAATTCTTCACGAGCCATTTCACTCGCTGAGTAAACACTAGCACCCGCTTCATTGACAATAATATACGATACATTTAAGTGCTTTTCTTTAATTAACGCCGCCGTAAACTGCTCCGATTCACGGGATGCCGTTCCATTACCAATTGCAATAATTTCAACGTCGTATTGGGCAATCAACTCAAGCATAATACGCTCTGCTTCTGCTCGTTTATTAACAGGCTTATGCGGATAAATGACCGCTGTCGTCACCGCTTGCCCATCTTTAGAAAGCACCGCTAATTTACAACCGGTACGATAAGCTGGATCAAGTGCCAATACTGTTTTATTTTTAAGTGGCGATTGTAATAATAATTTACGTAAGTTTTTCCCAAAGATGTCAATCGCATGTGTTTGCGCTTTTTCAGTCAAATCACTCCGAATGTCACGTTCGATTGCGGGTCCAATAAAACGTTTATAGGCTGCCGTAATCGCGTCATTTAAAAGCATGTCAGCAACTGTTGTTTTGTTATGTAGCAGTTGACGCGCTAAATAACGGTGTACCGCTTCAACATCCACTTCGAGTGTCACTTTTAAGACACCTTCTTTTTCACCACGGTTAACCGCCAACACGCGATGTGGCACAATTTTATTCGCTGCTTCACTGTAATCGTAATACATTGCGAATACTTCTTGTTCATCTTCAGCTTGTTTCTTTTTAACGGCTGTAATTCGCCCTTTTGTTAAGCTCAGATCCCGAATAAATGTTCGATAGGTCGGGTTATCACTAATGACCTCCGCAATAATCTCGACCACGCCTTCGATGACCGCCTCTCCGTCAGGTAATTCTTGTTCAAGCGACACGTACTTTTGGGCCTCAACGTCAATCGAGCCACTTTGTGGTAAGGCTAACGCCCATTTCGCTAACGGTTCGAGGCCTCGTTCTTTTGCAATTGTTGCCTTTGAGCGTTTCTTCACTTTAAAGGGACGATATAAATCTTCAACTACTTGTTGCTTCGTCGCTTGTTCAATTGCCTGTTGTAAACTCGGTGTTAACTTCTCTTGTTCGGCAATTGTACGAATGACATCTTCTTTGCGTTGCATTAATTTTGTTAAATACGTGTGACGGTCTTCAATCGCCCGTATTTGCACCTCATCCAATTCGCCGGTTGCTTCTTTACGATAACGAGCAATAAAAGGAACTGTGTTGCCATCTTCAAGTAAGGTTAAGGTCGTCTTTATTTGTTGTTTGTTTATATTTAATTCAGTTGTTAATTGTTGGATGATTAGTTCATTCATTCGATTACCCCTTTTAAGTGTGAGTCTGTTTGCAGTCGTAACTAACTTTAGTTTATCATAGTTTGTCTTTTAGACGCATTATTTATCATCAAACAAAAAAGACAACGTCACAGCAATTAAAGTGGCTTTGTCTTTTATGTTTGATCATGTTCATTCAATTCTAATAAGGCCGTTCGTAATTTTTTTATCGCGCCTCTTTGTAATCGTGAGACATGCATCTGTGACACTTGCATTTTTTCACCTGTTTCTTTTTGACTTAAATTATCAAAGAAAGTCAACTGTATTACCATTTGTTCCCGCTCATTTAAAACGGGCATTACCTTCGCTAAAATCATCCGTTCTTCGACGAGTTCATAGCCCTCGTCTTCATTTCCCACGACATCCAACAAACTCATTTGTGAGCCATCATTATCCGTTTCAAACGTATGATCAACCGATAACGCTTGATAGCTTTGCGTCATTTCCATCGCTTCCAGCACTTCTTCTTCTTCACAACCAATCGTCTGTGCTATTTCAATAATTGAAGGAGAACGTTGTAGCTCCGTTGTTAACTCTTCAACTGTATTTTTAATTTTAGGCCCTAATTCTTTTATCCGACGTGGCACATGAACACTCCATGTTTTATCTCGTAAATAGCGCTTTATTTCGCCAATAATTGTCGGAATCGCAAACGATTCAAATTTTCGATCAAATGTTGCATCAAATCGAGAAATTGCCCCTAATAATCCTAAATAACCAACTTGCACCAAATCATTATGGTAGGCAACCTTGCCCTTAGAATATTTTCGAGCGAGCGCTTCAACAAGACCTGCATAATGAAGTACCAATTCGGTTTTCGCCGCGTCATCATCGCTTTCTTGCACCCGCTGTATCCATTCATCCACCATTTCTTTTGTTGTTTCAGTTATTTTCCCTCTTTGCGCCATATGTTGTAGTCACCTACTCTTTGCCAAAGTATTTAATCATTTCGATTGAGAGTCCCTTATCTTCTTTTATTATAACATCATCTGTTAGTGATTTGATTAATAGGAGCCCCAAACCGCCAATTTCTAATGTATCGCTCGTCACATCTGTCGAATACGGGAGCGTTTCTTCTGGTAATGAGCCCTTCGCAAGTTTGCCATTATCTTTAACGAGCACACTTAAGTATTCCTCAAAAATAGTGAAACGAATATCAATCACGCCATCATCCGTACAGACGTAGCCATGTTTTACCGCATTGGTAATCGCCTCACTAATCACGATTTTCAAATCTTCAATTATATCAAAGTTAAATCCGCAACGATTAGCAACACTAGCGATTGCTAATCGCCCTAACGAAATATACTCTGATTTAGCTGGAATCTTCAGTTCTATAACCTCACCTTTTTTTATTGTCATCCACAATGCCATCCTTTTTCTGACGAATTATTGTCATTATATTATCCAGACCAGTAATCGAAAACAATCGAAATAACCGTTCAGATACCTCAGTAATAATGAGTTGACTTTTATTTGCAACCATCGCTTTATATGTGCCTACTAACACACCTAATCCTGTACTATCCATATAACTAACAGACCCAAAATCAACTGTTATCACCCCTTGAGTTATGGTGAAAAAACGGGCCAGTTCCGCTTCTAAATGCGGGGCAGTATTACCATCAATCTCACCGCTCAATGTGAAATAAACAGTGTTGTTAGCTTGTTGTTCACACTTAATTTGTAGTCCCATGCTCTCCCTCATTTCTTAACGCACACGTTTCAAGACGATTAATGTAAAATCATCATATAATTTAAAATCCTGTAAAGCCGCTAATGAATGATACACTTGATCAACAATCGCCTGAGCTGGCAGACAATGATATTTATTTATTAATCGTTTCAATTCAGACCGTTCAATGAAACCGTCAGCTACACGCGTTTCTGTCACGCCATCTGATAAAATAATGATGATATCGCCAATTTGTAACATTTGTTCATATTCACGATATACCTCTTCTTTTTGGATTCCTAAAATTAAACCTTTCGCATACAAATCTTGTGACTTACCGGTTTCTGCTTGATAAAAAAAACCAATTTCATGACCAGCTGAACTGTATTTAAAAGACCCATTCAACTTGTCATATACCCCTAAAAACATCGTCACAAACATATTTTCACTTAAGTGTTCCACGGTTACATCATTCAAATAACTCAATAATGAATTGACTGATTTAATCGTGTCTGGTGTATTAAGCATCGCATATTTAAGCATCGACATAATTAACGCCGCAGGCACTCCTTTTCCAATCACATCAGCTAAACAGACTGAAATCCCACCGTTGTTCTCGTTAAAATGATATAAATCACCACTAAGTTGATGCGCTGGCTGATGACAAATGCCGATTTCCAAGTAATCCGTTTGCGGCACCTTCGTTTCTAATAGTTTCCGCTGAATTTTACTTGCTTTTTTAATTTCAGTTTGTAGTTCCATTTGCTTTTCTTTTATCATTAAACTTTGTCTGAAATCCGTGCCATATGTAATCATTACTGTCATTAATATTTCTAAAGCCAACACCATACTGTTTGAAACTTTAGTAGATTGACTGAGCAGTGCCTTACGATGAATTGCTACCACTTCATCTGGCGATATACCATACGCTAATACTTCATCGCTCCATTTTTTGAGTTGGTATAAATTAGTTTCATCGCCACTTTCCAAATATAAGTTAAAAAAATGCTGATACTGTTGCTCAAACTTTTGTTTCAGACTAATCACTCCCCTGTGGTTAACCACTTGATAACTGTTATTTCTAGGCCTTTTACCCCCGCTTCAACCGAAGCTATTGCAAATTCATCGAACCAACGTCGCATCCCAATCACATTTAAGCGACTATCAGATGAGTCCTCATTAATATTATTTTCTAATAAAAAATCGGTCATTTTCGCAATACCAGGGCCATTATCAACAGCCTTAATCGCAATCCCTCTGCGTGTTTCCTCAATAATAGCTTCGACTGATAAAATACCTGATTGTGCCACTGTATACATATTTTGGCATAGTTCACTAATAAAATTCACAATGTATGCTTGAGTTATAAAATCGAATCCTAATTTTATACATACCTTCTTAGTGTAGCGTCTGGCGTCAACGATATCCCACTCACTGTTTATTTCATAATTTTCTTTTATTCGCATTTTATCACCTATAATCAGTCAAGAGACTTATAATACTTACTCTTCTTAGTATAGACTATTTTTATAGGATAGACTCGTTTTGAAATTTATCAAAAAATCAGAAAGTAACTAAACTAAGGCTGATTTTCAAGCTATTATCGACGGCTTCCATCGTTTGTTTATCTAATACAGTAATTCGATCAGTAAGTCGTTGTTTATCAATCGTTCTAATCTGCTCTAGTAATACGACAGAATTTTTGTTCAAGCCCTTTTTAGTGGCTTTCACTTCCACATGTGTTAATAACTTTGCTTTTTGTATTTTTGCAGTTATCGCAGCGACAATTACAGTCGGACTGAACTTGTTACCAATATCATTTTGAATAATCAAAACAGGACGAATTCCACCTTGCTCCGATCCTTTGACAGGAGATAAGTCTGCATAATATATCTCACCTCGTTTTATCATTCTCCCACCCCTCCATCTGCCGAAGTTGGTCCTTCTCCACACGAACTCATCAAGCCTACGACTTTATTCAGTATAAACACGTGGTATGCGATCACTCAGTAAACAAATGATTTCATAATTGATTGTATCTGTATAATGAGCTACATCATCAGCCGTCAGCTGTTTCGTTTTATCTTGTCCAATTAGGGTCACCTTCGTTTGCAATGGATAGCGTTGCGGTAACCGAATCATACATTGATCCATACAAACACGTCCGACGATTTCACAGAATTGATCAGCGACAATCACTTGACTACCTGTTCGATCACGCAACCAACCGTCTGCATAACCAATCGGAATCGTCCCAATCCATTCACCCGGTGCTTTAACTGTATAAGTCGCACCGTAACCAATCGTTTCCCCACCCTCAACCCATTTAACATGAATTAATTGCGAATATAAGCTTAAGGCTGGTCGTAACTGATAGGGTAATGCCTCAACAATTTCGGGCGATGGTGATAAGCCGTACATACCAATACCTAAGCGGACACTTGACTGTTGCAACTGTGAATGGAGTAAGGCGGTTGCACTATTAGAGCAATGTACATAGAGAGGTCGTTCTTTTAGCACTGCTACCATTTCTTCAAACACCCTTAGTTGACGGTTAAAGTATACTTGGTTTAATTGATCTGCCGTCGCAAAATGAGTAAAGACTCCTTCAAGTTCGACAAACGTTTCTTGTCGAATCTGTTGTTCTAAGCTCGATAACTCTGTCGCGGTCCGCACTCCAATTCGGCCCATGCCGGAATCTATCACGAGGTGCGCTTTTAACGGCTTCTCAGCGCTGATAAACGGCACGAGTTTCTGCCAGTACTCAGCACTTGTTATCGGCACACTAATGTCCTTCAACTGAGCAAGTGCCACATCTTCTGCTCTAATTGGAGCCAATACTAAGATAGGAACTGTAATTCGGGCAGCTCTTAGTGATAATGCCTCATCTAGAACTGCCACACATAAACCTTTCGCACCTGCCTTGATTGCTGTACGGGCTACTTCAACTGCACCATGACCATAGCCATTAGCTTTCACGACTGCAAAGATAACGGTTCCTGGCGGCAATTGTTTTTGTTGCTGTTTAATGTTGTAACAAATATTTGTTGTGTTAATTTCAAGCCAAGTGTTACGGTGTAATGCTGGTTCCATCTATTAGTCCCTCTCTTCTAAAATAACTTGTGCCATCGCTACTGTGTCGGTATGCGTAATCGAAACAAACGCTTTCAATTCAAAGGGATGAGTTACAATTGGTTTGCCATTCATTGTGTTTAATATTTCGATATCTTGAAAGGAGCATTCCGGCCCAATCCCTGTGCCATACGCTTTTGAAAAAGCCTCTTTAGCAGCAAAACGGCCCGCGACAAATTCAATCGCACGTGTTTGTTTTAATTGACGATAGGCCGACGTTTCAGCAGCGGTTAAAATTCGATTAAGAAAACGGTCATTTTTTTGTAATAAGGTTGCTATTCTATTTAAATCAACTGTATCTATTCCAATTCCAAAAATCATCTCATACCTTCTTTTCTACATAATATACACTTATTCTAACATAGCTCGTTACGATTAAACGACTGATTTAGCACATCTGTTAGGATTTACGGCGAAACCAAAAATAGATTTTTTCAGCATCTGTATTTTTTAAATAGTTTAGTCGTAGCTGATACGCCCCTTGTTCCGCCAAAGTTATCGTCAGATGAGATAGACCTGATTGCTTCATCCAAACCGATTGACGATGCACCAAAGATTGCACTCGCTTTTTTTCGGTATAAACCACTTCAACACCCCACAAACGAATCATCTGAAATACAAGTACGTGCTCCGCTAGATTATAACCACTATGTTTCTGCTCAATCCGACATTTCACCCCAAGAACAACTGGAATAATTAAGAGATACACAGCATATTTAAATGAAATAACAAACATCACAGCCATAATCGGGATAATTATCCAGACAACCCTCGTCAAAAACAACCGCAAAGAAGCCTTTGGAGCAAGCCCTTTTTCTACTATTGGAAAGATATTATTAGGCGCTATCTTTTCAAAAAAAACACTTAGCTCGTCTTTTTTTATTAAAGGCATGATTAAATTGCTACTTTCGGTGTCGTCACCTGCTTGTATAACTCTGATGCTCGTATAACCTAACAAGTGCATTAGCCAATTATGTTTTAAAGTGTACGCTTGTATTTTTGCATGATTAATCGTGGTCCGATGACGTTGAAACAAACCTCGTTCAATGACAAAATAATCCGCGAACCCTGACACGATAAAGTGGTAATGACGGATTAACTTCATTAGTATCCCTAGTAGTGTGCTGATGATAAATGCCCCCATCACAACGATAACAATCACAAAAAAACCGAGAGAAATAATTTTTGAAACCGACGCCTCCAATTGATGACTATCATAATATTCACTTACTTGTGTGATAAAACTGAGCAACACAAACATACCGACATAGGTTTTTAGCGATAAAACCGCTTCCAAGACGGTATGATACACCGATAATTCAACTGTCCACTTCGCCTGTTCGATAACCGAATTCCCTTCCGTTTCATCGTTGACATCAATCACGCCAAAATTGTTCGTTCGTCGTTGCTTTATCTCAACTGCTTCCGTGACTTTAATTGCATGCAACGTCAGTGTTTTTTCGGTTCCTGCTACATGAATTTGAACTTCACAGACCTTAAACGGACGATAAAAAAACCATTGTTTATCATCAATTGCTTGCATTCGTTCATAAGGCATGAAGATATGTTCTTTAAAAAAAATCCCTTCATAATAGCCTACCCCATCTTCATTGATATAAAAACGCCTAAAAAAATACTGGAGTAGTTGACACACTAAAACACTAAATAATACAAGCACAACATACAAACGCCAATTTGTCCAACTCAATTTCCCTTCAAACATACTATAGACGCCCATAAAAAGCATCGGAAACCAAAAATCTTTACAGTATTTCACTATAATCATTACAAGTTGAATCGGGTGTTCCCTTCTTGATGCCTTAACTTCATTAGACATCTTCTGTCGCCACCTTTACACGTTCAATAATTTTCGCCTGTAAATGAGTCGCACTCTCCTCAGCTAAACCAGGTATTATATGCGTCGAGGCTGCTGTATAAATATGCACTTCTTTCAATTGTTGCTTTCGTAATAGTGGTCCTTGATTTGTTTCAACATGTTGGATACGAATCATCGGAATCAGTTCCTCACTTCTAAATATAACACCTGTCACAATTTCAATTTCTTCATCATAAATACTATAACTAAAGCGCGCCCACCGCCACTTATTAATAAACATTTCTTTGACAAATAATTGATAGATAATGAGGACTACACCAATTAAACTAAAGAGCCAACTCCAGTGGAAGAACATTGCTAACATTAAATATAGACCTGTCAATCCGATAATAACCGAACTGTTAATATAAGTGACTTGACGCCACACCTTACGAATCGTTAGTGGTAATTTTTGTTGTTGCATAACACACCTACCCTTTCTTTCAGTGTAATGGAGGTCTGCTTATTTCACAACTATCTTAGTCAAAAAAAAAGAAAACCAACGAATTGGTTTTCTTGATTGTGCTTATTTTTTGAATGAGCTACGTTCACCTGAACTGCGACGAGATCCGCCACCGTTACCGCCGGCTGGACGTTCACGACGAGCGCCACCATCTTTAGAACGTTCACCTGAACTGCGACGATTACCGCCACCGTTACCTTTGTAACCGCCTTTACTGCCACCGCCACTGCTGCGTTTACCTTTGTAACCGCCGCCGCTGCCGCCACGTCCGCCACCACGGTTAGGTAATGGACGTTCTTCAGTAATATGTACTGGTGTTTGATCTGGTGTTTTAGTTACTAATGCTAACATCGCTGCTACAGCATCTTCTGCTGACACGTTTTCTAATAAATCACGAGCAGATGCAACAAAGTTTTCTAATTTACCTTCACGCACTTTTTCCATTACTGTTTCAACTGATTGTGTTAATTGGCTTGTGAATGCTTCATCTTCACTTGGTGGAGCAAGAGGTGTCATACGTTTTTTAGTTGTTTGTTCAACAATACGTAAGTAGCCTAATTCACGAGGAGAGACGAAAGTTACAGCCATACCTTCTTTACCTGCACGACCTGTACGGCCGATACGGTGAACATATGATTCTGGGTCTTGCGGAATATCAAAGTTATAAACGTGAGTAACGTTAGAAATATCTAATCCACGAGCTGCTACATCGGTTGCAACTAAGATATCGATTTTTCCTTCTTTAAACTTACGTAAAACACTTAAACGTTTCGCTTGTGTTAAATCACCATGAATACCTTCAGCGTTAAAGCCACGCATGTCTAATGCACGAGAAACTTCATCAACACGACGTTTTGTACGACCAAAGATGATTGATAATTTCGGAGCTTGTACATCTAAGAGGCGTACTAATGCTTCGAATTTTTCTTTTTCTTGAACTTTCACGTAAAATTGTTCAATTAATAAAGCAGTCATCTCTTTAGCTGCAACACGAACAATTTCTGGCGATTGCATGTAACGTTCCGCAATACGACGAATCGGATCAGGCATTGTTGCTGAGAAAAGTAATGTTTGACGTTCTTTTGGAATTTCACTTAAGATTGTTTCGATATCATCAATGAATCCCATGTTTAACATTTCATCTGCTTCATCCATTACAACAGTTTCAACGTTTTGTAATTTCAATGTTTTACGACGAATATGGTCTAACACACGTCCCGGTGTACCAACAACGATTTGTGGGTTTTTTTTCAATGAACGGATTTGACGACCAATGTCGCTACCACCGTAAACAGATAAAACGCGTGCACGTTTGTCATAGCTTAATTTGTAAAGTTCTTCTGCAACTTGAATCGCTAATTCACGAGTAGGTGCAATAATGATTGCTTGCACGCTGTCGTTTTTAGGATCGATTTTTTGGATAAGTGGTAAACCAAAGGCAGCAGTTTTACCTGTACCTGTTTGTGCTTGTCCAATTAAATCTTTACCTGCAATTGCAAGTGGGATTGTTTTCGCTTGAATTGGTGTTGCTTCTTCAAACCCCATGCGTTCTACTGATTTTAATACGTTTTCATCTAAACCTAGTTCTGAAAATTTAGTCAATATCTTCTTCTCCTTTGTGAAACAAAATTGGTGTTTAACCATCTATTCAGGAGAGCTTCTGTATGATCTCTTCTACAATTGTCACTGTTTTTTTACAGTCTTAGTTTTATCCATAATAAAAGCCTGGTCTAGTATTGCGTACCAAGCAAGTGTGTCTCACAGTAACTACTTATAAACTAATATTCACTCAAAAAGCCCTCGCCTTAATTAGCTCGGCTTACTAATCTAGTTTAATAATAACACGTACAGTTTAATATTTCAAATAGTTTCGTTCATTTTTTGACACATTCGTTATTTTCTTTCATTAATTTACAGCTTCAAAATGAAAGAAAACACACTGTTTTCACAGTGTGTCGCAAGTGTAGCAAAAGTCCCAAAAGAGCACTTTTTTAATTTAAAAATAAGCGAAGCCATTGTGACAACAACATTCACTTAATTAGATGATGCCTCATCAGTTAGCTTAGCGACCACTTGATTCAACTTCATCGAATTAGACCCTTTAAACAGCAGGAGCTCATCACCAACGAGCGAGTCCTGTAAGGCAGCTGTTAATTTTGTTAAATCAGTAAAATAATGTACTTTTTCTGGAGATAAGAGTGATTTAGCAGCCTCACTAAAGTACGACATGTATGGTCCATAGGCAAATACCTCATCAATAGCGGGTGTTAGTGAATCGGCAATACCTGCATGTAACATCGGCGCTTGAGCACCCAATTCTAGCATATCAGCCACAACAACAACTTTGCGACGATCTGATTGTATTTGTGCAAATGTTTCAAGCACTGCTTTCAATGCCGTTGGACTTGAATTGTAAACATCACTTAAAATTTTAATACCTTTTGTACCATCTATCCATTCGAGTCGGTCAGCTGTTCGATCGACAATTGCTAATCCCGCTTTAATCTCATCAGCAGCTACATCTAAACGACGAGCGGCCAAAATGACTGCCAAGGCGTTATAAACGTTATGCACACCAACAATTGGCACGTGAAATTCTGTATTAGCTGTTAACGATGTTTTAAATTCAGTTGCCGTCATTAAGGCTGTTATTGCAGTTGGATAGATAGCATTATTTTCAGATACACCAAAATGTTGACGCTCAAATGGCGTGTTTCCCATGAGACGCTCTGTTAGTAATGGATCATCTGGATAAATAAGCACCCCTTCAGCAGTTAATCCCTCGGCAATTTCAAGTTTAGCATCAGCAATACCACCACGCGATTTTAAAAATTCGAGGTGGGCTTCGCCGATGTTCGTTATAATCGCAATATCAGGCTGGGCGATTTTAGTTAACACTGCAATTTCACCCGCATGATTCATGCCCATTTCAAGCACCAACACTTCTGTCGTATACGGCATATTCAAAATCGTAAACGGCACACCAATATGGTTATTATAGTTCCCTTGTGTTTTATGCACACGATAGGTCGTTGCCAATACGTTCGCCAACATGTCCTTGGTTGTTGTCTTACCATTACTACCCGTAATACCAATCACCTTCGGATTCACCTGTTGCAAATAGACTGAGGCTAACGTTTGTAATGCAACCAACGTATCTTCGACTAAAATGATTGGCAATCCCTCGGGCTTATTAGCCTCTGAATCGACCTGCCATAAGGCTGCCACAGCTCCTTTTTGATAAGCATCCACGACAAAAGCATGACCATCGCGCTCACCTACAAATGGAATAAATAAGTTGCCACGGCTAATTTTACGTGTATCAAACGATATCCCTTTAACCTCAGTTGCCTGGTCACCTTCAATTGTTCCGTTAACCCACTGTGCAATTGTTTCTAATGTTTCTTTAATCATGTTAGTATACTCCCTTAATATAGTCTTACTGTCCTTTTCAAATGAAATACGCGATAACATACGTGATAATAACCCAAGCTAGTGTAAACAAGACCACGGTCACTTCACGATTACGCGAAAATTTCCCCCATACCATCCGTACAATCAGATAAAGGATAAAAAAAGCCCAAAGTGCATTAATCATTATATCTGGAACAAACGGTAAAGTGCTAAAGTAAATACCAAAGCTCGTTATTAACATGACGAAGATTAAAACAATCAAATCAATCATCATCACTCGCCCCTTTTATTAATTTTTAGGATCAACTAAATGTGCGAACTTCACTAGTTTCTCGATCATTTCAACATCATTTTCTTTGACCATTTGTTTTAATTCACGTGCCTCGCGATCCGTTACGATACTTATAGCAGCACCTGGTTCGCCCATTCGGCCAGTACGACCACTACGGTGAACATATTGTGTTAAACTTTTTGGTAAATCGAATTGAATAATCGCAGGCAGATTGGGCAAATCAATCCCACGTGCGGCAACATCTGTTGCTAATAATAAAGCTGTCTCACCTTTTTTGAAATCTCGGATTGATTCTTGACGTTGAATTTTAGAAAGATCACTGTGTAAAGCTGAGATTTTCAATCCATCAAAGTTCAATTTTTCATAAATCGTATTGAGTCGTCCAATCGTATTGACAAAAACAATTGCTTTCATGCCCTCAATTTGAGCAAGGCGATATAATGTTTTCACTTTATCTCGTGGGTTTGACTGAATATAAACATGCGTAATCGAATCAGGCATCTTCGCATCACCTGCCACAACTTCCACTTGCTCAACGCTTTCAACGTTGGCAAAAAATTCATCTAACCGATCTGATGTCGTCGCTGAAAACAGACTGATTTGACGATCACGATTGGCTGACTGACAGATAAAGACTGTTGTTGCTTCGTGTTCTTCAGTTAATAAAACATCGGCTTCATCAATTGTAATATAGTTGATTTCATGCATTTTTAATTTCTTTTGCTTGATTAATTCGGCCACACGACCTGGTGTCCCTACAAGCACATTCGGCTTTTTCTTTAATTTTTCGAGCTGACGTTTAATATTGGCTCCGCCGCCCAGTGTTGTCATCGTTTGTCCCGTTAATAAAAACGGACGGATTACATCTGCAATTTGAACGACAAGTTCTTGTGATGGTGCTAGTATGAGCCATTGACTCTTTTTCTCAGTTGTAATTCGTTCAAGATGCCCTAATGCAAATGCAAGTGTTTTACCAGTGCCCGTTGGTGCTTGGCCAACGACATCTTTACCTGACATTAGTGGCTCATAACTTTGTTGTTGAATGGGTGTTGCTTCACTATATCCTAATTCTACCCATTTATCTTGCCATTCTTTCGGCCAATTTGATTGATTCATTTAAAAATAACAACCTTTCTTTGCTCAATTCTTCTCTTTTATTATGACAGAAAGCACCTTAGATTGCATTAGTTTCTTAAGCGAAGACCCGTTCTCTTCTTTTTTATTTATTTGAATTTTCAAATAAATTACTGTTAATTTGCAAAAAACACTAGTCAGTTATGCTTTTTTGCGATAGCATGTATATAATTAATCGATTTTCATTGGAGGGATATATTTTGGAATTACGCCAATTGCATTACTTTGTCGAGGTCGCTAAGTTTGAACATATGACAAAAGCATCCGAGCAACTACACGTGGCACAATCTGCCATTAGCCGCCAAATTACTAACTTAGAAGATGAACTTGGTGTCGCCCTCTTTAATCGCATGGGCCGTAATTTACACCTTTCAAAAATTGGCGAGCTTTATTTAGCTCAAGTCAAGATTGCCTTGAATGAATTAAACAAGGCAACCAATATCGTGTCTGAGTATGCCAATCCCGAAATTGGCACCGTTAAGATTGGGTTCCCGACATCTTTAGCTACGAACCTTGTGCCAAAGTTAATCTCTTCATTTCGTCGGCAATACCCCGACGTTAATTATCAATTTGTTGAGGGGTCAAACAAGGAATTAAATGAGAATTTGTTAAGTGGCAATTTGGACTTAACCTTTTTTTCACCTTTGCCTGAGCAAACAACCTTAGTCGACACTTTTACCTTCTTTGAAGAAAAACTAAAACTTGTCGTTCCTAAAAATCATCCTTTAAACAGACGAACAACAATTAACTTAGTCGATTTAAAAAACGAAAAATTCGTTTTTTTTCCTGAAACCTTTTCACTTTATACCGACATCATTAACGCCTGTGAAAGTGTCGGTTTTAAACCGGATATTATTTTCCAAAGTGCTGATTTACACACGATTAATGGCCTTGTCGAAGCCGGTTTAGGCATTGCTATTTTACCTGAAATCATTTTAGCCGATGCTCATTCAAACGACTCTCATATTTTAACAATTGAAAACCCAAGCTTAACCCGGACTGTCGGAATTGGTTTCACCCTCCAACGTCGTCTTTCTCCGAGCGAACAGCTGTTCAAAGATTTTTTAATCAATCATTACACTTCAGAAAGAGAGGTGCTTTAACGTGACGATGAACCTTACACTCCGACCAGCACCACAAGAATATTTATGCCAGGAAGGCGCTTATGCACAGCTTCCGGGCAAACTAGCGGAACGTTTTATCAAAAAGGTACTGATCTTGCATGGTGAAAATGCCTATCGTGTAGCCGCACCCTTTTTACCTGAATTCGGCAATATAGAGGTTATTACTGTGCAATTTAACGGTGAATGCTCTGACATTGAAATCACACGGTTACTCACACTCTTCAAAGCGGCTCAAGCAGATGCTATTATCGGCTTAGGTGGTGGAAAAGTGATGGATACAGCTAAAGCTGTCGGTTTCCGTAGTGGCTATGTCCCGGTGATTTTACTGCCGACAATGGCAAGTAATTGTGCGGCTTGGACACCGTTAAGCGTCCTTTATACTGAAGACGGTAGCTCAACTGGTTTTGAAGTCTACGCCCAACAGACAGCCTTACTGTTGGTCGAGCCACGTGTCGTCATCGATTCACCCATCGCTTTTTTCATTGCCGGTATTGCCGACACCTTAGCCAAATGGTATGAAGCTGATGCAATCTTATCGCAGGTTGAACAACCGAGTCTTGCGCTAGATTTATGTCGTTATGCTGCACAACAGTGCCATGATATCCCTTTAGCTCTCGCCCAACAGGCCGTCACTGATATGCGTGACAAGAACCCCAGTTATGCATGGCTCAAAGTAATGGAAACCAACATCATGGCCGGTGGACTCGTTGGCGGTTTTGGCGATGATTACGGTCGCACCGCTGCTGCCCATCCAATCCATGATGCCTTGACCGCTCGAACTGAAACACATGTTTTTTTACACGGATTCAAAGTCGCTTACGGTGTGCTTGTGCAACTTGCACTTGAGGATAAATGGAGCGAAATCACTAAACTAGCTCCTTTTTATGAGCAGTTTAAGCTTCCTCAAACCTTAGCTGATCTCAACCTTTCTGAGCTAAACGACGACGCTTTATTAACGATTGCGCAACGTGCCTGTGCACCAGGTGAAAGCATTCACTTTTTAGCAAGTCCCGTTACTCCAGAACGGGTCGTTGACACAATCAAAGCATTAGAGAGCTTTCAACAACAAGCCAACTAACATATCTTAGGAAGCTTACATACAAACAGGCAAGACAGTCGCTCATTCACTGTCTTGCCTATTTTAATATATCGAGTCTATTTCGATAGTTCTAAACGGTTGCTGTCACTTTTATTCTGGCATAAAATACTGGGGTTTCGTCTCAAATATAATCTGGATGCTTGTCCCCTTGCCAAGTTCGGACTTCAAGCTTAACTCATGTCCGAGTTTCAGCGCCATTTGTTTCGCTAAGTACAACCCCATCCCTGTAGCCTTATGGCTGCTTCTTCCTAAGGAGCCGGTGTATCCTTTATCAAACACTCGTTGTTGGTCTTCGCTAGCAATGCCTGGACCATTATCACTGATGCTTAAACTCACATGATTATCTCTTTGTTCAATTGAACAGGTCACTTCACCAGATGGAGGTGTATATTTGATTGCATTAGAAATGATTTGATCACACACATAACTCAACCACTTCGAATCAGAGCGTACCCATACATCTGGCACAGTCATTGTTAACTTGATTTTTTTACTTATAAAGAGCGTTGCCTGACGCTTAACAACATCTTTAATAATCCGCGCTAAATTAACTTCTGTTATAATATAATCCGCTTCAAAGGAATCCAATCGTGCGAAATAGAGCGATTGCATCGTCAAACGATCGACTTCATTCAATTGGTAGTCGAGCTGCTGCCTTACTTTTTCTGGTAGCACCTCTTTATGATCCGCTAATAACATCTTACTGGCAATCACCGGTGTTTTAATTTCGTGAGCCCAGTACATCGCGAAATTTTGTTTATCCTTATCTTTATCAATCGACGTGGCGACAAAACGATGATAATTATTCACTTGCTTTTTTAGCGCCCTTACAAATAATTTTTGTTGTGTCGAGTAACCACGTGGCAAGGCTGCAATATTATCAATCGTTTCATTGCGTGACATCACTGCCTCAATCGCACGCCAAAAGCGACGCATTTTAAAATAATCGCTAACTAAATACAACAAGGTTAAACCAATATATATTAAGCATAAATAACGATAATCAGTCAACATCATCCGATTGCCAGGTTGCGTCATCAAAAACAGTGAAATAACCGTAAAAAGCACGCTGGTGTATACTAAAAAGTTTTTTTTCTCTTTCAAATAATGCAACAGACTCACATTGACACCTCCGATTAATTAAGCATATAACCCTGTCCTTTTTTCGTTTGAATGCGGTCTTTGATGCCAATTTCAAGCAGTTTTTTTCGTAAGCGTACGATATTAACGGTTAATGTATTGTCATCAACAAAACTTTCATCTTCCCATAGAACTCTCATGATTTCATCACGTGATACGATTTTTTGCCGTTGTTGCATCAGTGTGTAGAGGATTAAAAACTCATTTTTCGTAAGCTCTTGTTTGGCATCTTGATAGCTGACTACATTCGTATCGACCTGTAACACTAAACCATCTTGTTCAAGTACGACTGGTTGTGCAATCTCATTATAAGAATACACTCGGCGCAATAAGGCATTGACTCGTGCCATCAAAATATCCATATCGACCGGTTTTTCAATATAATAATCAGCCCCCATATTCATTCCCATAATTTGATCCATCTGTGAATCACGTGATGAAATAAAAATAATCGGTACCTTCGAGATGTCACGCATTTGACGACACCAATAAAAACCGTCAAACTTCGGCAGTGTCACATCTAAAATAACAAAATGAGGTTCAATTGTAATAAATTCTTCTAACACTTTTTCAAAATCGGTTACCTTAAATACCTCTAAACCCCAACGCCCTAAATTAAGGGCCATTGATTCAATAATAACGGGATCATCTTCTACAACATAGACTTTCATGGTCTCACTCCTTTAATTAAATAGTTGTGCGCATCTCGGGTGGGCAGACGATTTTTAAATAATGATGCACTCCCATCACATAATAGACAAAATAAATCAGCGCATACAACAAGATACTACCTAAAATAAGCGGGTCAAACGAACTCTCGATGATTGCATAAAAGGCCTTGAGGGCAAACAAACTATGGACAATTGCTAACAACAATGGCATAAAGAAAACGAAGCCTAACTGCTTGATAACAATCATGCGCATTTCTTCATAAGACACACCCATACGATACAAAGTCTGATATGTTTGCTTAGCTTTGGTGGCATCAAGCATTTGTTTAAAGTAAATAATCGTGCCGGTTGCCACAATAAACACAAGCGCTAAAAAGATACCTATATACATAATAATACCGAAAGTTAAATTAAAGAAATTTGCATCTTCTTCAACTGAATAGAGGTAAACATCTTCTGCGTTTTTCAGCACGTGTTTGATTGTCTTAACGACCTGCGGGCTATCTTGCTGAGCTTTCATTTTGATATACAACACCGACGTTGGTGTAACCACACGACTTAGCGTCTTGTACTTTTGTTGACTCACGACTAAATAATCATCGTAACGACTGAACACATTTTGCCGTTCACTTACGTTGGAAACATCGAACTTAACCGTCTGCTTCTTTAATTGATACGGTATTAACTTCTGAGTAGTATTACTCTCATCTTTAGTATTTTCTTGAGCCAATAATAGTTTTGTTTCATCCCCTTGCAATTGCTCTCCGACAGGAAAGTGATACGTTTCACTAATTTGTGCATATGTCTGCCACGAAATAATCGATAATTGATACGGTTTGGTTTTCGCTGCATCATTCACAGCGTCCTCTATTAATGTCGTTTTCAAACTAAACGCTACACTGTTATTATCGATGCCTGCGAGAATGTTTGCGCTCAATTTTGCTGTTGGATTAACGATTTGATAATTAATAATGGGGCTTTGATCGACCTTGATTTTTTCGGAAATAAATAAACTGTTCACGATACAAAAAAAAGTTATCGTCACTGCACTCAATAGCGTAATCGTCGTCATCATCACCACTTGGGAACCCATTCGTGCTCTTAGTTGTGACAACCACATCATATTAATCCCATGATAACTATACAATTTCAGTGCTCTAGCGCCCTCTAAAACTGTAGGTATCACCGATTGAATAATAAGATACGTCGCCAGACTAACAAGCATCGTAACCAAAGGTATCCATAGCAAGTAAGAGATGCCGATAAACTGACCATCGATTCCTTTTATCTCATAGGCGATATAGTAGCCTGACGCTAACATTACCAGTCCTAAAATACTTAACAACCAGCGGAGCCATAGATGACCCCTCTTCTTTTTGTTCTCCTTCAAACGAATGATTGGAAAATGTTTTAAGCGTGATAGACCTGTCAACGAAGCCAATACAATCAAGGAAACGTAAACCGTACCTGTTTCAAGCAAGGCAAGATGATGATTCACAACCTCGGTCGTTTCATTCAATCCGATAAATTTAAATAATATCATTGTCGCTAAGCGTGAAAAAAACATGCCTGCTAAAAAGCCGCCGATTAAGGCGACACTACTAATACAGACGGTTTCCAAAAACACTAACAAGCGCACTTGATATTTACGCATCCCGATTAAAAAATAAATCCCTAACTCCTGTTGACGCTCCTTGAAAAAATAATTGCTGGAGAAAAAAATCAAAATTGCCATAACAAATAGGAGCACGACCGCTGACATATTAAAGCCCAATTGAACATAGCCTTTAACATCAAAATAACGCATGAGCTGTTGATTGTATTTTAATGTCGCTAATAAATAATAAACGGTCGTAGCAAACACTAAGGCTGTCATATAAACACGATAGATACTAAGGCTACGTCGAATGTTACGTATGGCCATTCGAAAAATCATCGTTAGCGCCTCCTATAACTGCAAGCACATCTAAGATACTCTTCAAGAACACTTGGCGCGATTTACCGCCCTTATACAATTCAATAAAAATGCTCCCGTCCTTAATAAAAAGGATTCGCTGACAATAACTCGCTGCATAAGCATCGTGGGTCACCATTAACACTGTCGTTTTTTCGACTTCATTCGCCTGTTCGAGCATTTGGAGCAACTGTGTCGAGGCATTTGAATCAAGTGCCCCTGTCGGTTCATCGGCAAATAACACGGCTGGATTTGAAATGAACGCCCGAGCCGCTGCTGTTCGCTGTTTCTGACCACCTGACAGTTCGGACGGATAGCGCTCAGCCATCTCTGTAATTCTAAACGCCTTTACAATCCGTTGGAACTTCGCTTCAATTATTTGTCGTTTCTGTTTCATGATGGTAAGCGGCAAAATAATATTTTCTTTCACCGTCAATGTATCAATTAAATTATATTCTTGAAAGATGAAACCAAGTTTTTCTTTGCGGAACTGTGCCATTTTCTTTTCTGATAATTGTGTAATATCAACGCCTTCAATAAAGACATCACCACTTGAAGCCTCGTCAATTGTCGACATAATATTTAGGAGTGTTGATTTTCCTGCACCCGATGGTCCCATAATTCCAACAAACTCACCTTTTGGCACATCGAATGAAATACTATTAATTGCAGTCGAGACCGCTTCATTTGTCCCATATATTTTACGAACATGTTTTACTGATAAAATCGGATCCATTTCGTCACCCTTTCACTATCATTCTTATTTTAGCTGTTTTTGAGCTAAATTGCATGTTTCACCTATGACGGGCAAATAACTAGACAGCTTTTGTGAAAAACTGTACAGTAAATGCATATTCAGAATCGAAAGGTGTGTTATTTATCATGACTCAACTCGGATTTATCGGTGTCGGCAATATGGGCGGCGCAATTATTGAAGGCTTACTTACGCAACCAACTATGACTGCAGCCAATTTCATCATGTCTGGCGGAACTGGTCCCCGTACAAAAGCCCTGCAACAAAAAACAGGTATCAAATTAACAACGAATAAGGATGTAGCAGCCATGGCTGATATTTTAGTGTTAGGTGTTAAACCGATTATTATGCCAAGCGTCTTGGCTGAAATTAAAACGGAACTCCTCAAATCACCACAGACACTTATTATCACAATAGCAGGTAGCTTAACCATCGCCTCATATGAAGAACAGTTATCGACTGCTATCAAATTAGTCCGTATCATGCCTAATACACCTGTTTCAGTTGGTGAAGGAATGATGAGTATCGTTCCTAATCAAAATGTTTCAGCCGCCGAATTAGCAACGGTTGAAGCCTTATTTGCACCGCTCGGTCAAACCGTCGTCATCGAAGAACGCTTAATGGACGTTACTGCGGCATTGGCTGGATCAGCTCCTGCCCTCATCGATATGTTTATCGAGTCATTAGCAGATGGCGCAGTTGCAAAAGGCCTACCTCGTCAACTGGCTTATGATATGGCGACTCAAACATTAATTGGAAGTGCTAAATTAATGCAGGTCTCAAAATTGCACCCTGGTGAACTGAAAGACCAGGTCTGTTCGCCTGGCGGAACGACTATCGAAGCTGTAAAGACACTCGAAAAACACAACTTCCGTTATGCCGTTATTGATGCGATTGGCCGTTGTGTCGATAAAGCAAAAGAATAACAGTGCTTTATCCCTACACAAAAAAATCATTATCACTAGAGATAATTAGACCTTTTTTCACTTCATTTCCTCTCATATAAGTCATAATCATAGTGATTTATAAACATAATGGTTTACTTTTAGCCTTAGTGGGTATATACTATTGTTACACGTGGTTAATACGGAGCTTTAATAATTGAACCCGCCTTGATTCGATTGTTAAATTTAACTAGCAGTGTTGTACTTTAAGAAAGGAAGTGCTTGTATGATTTATACAAATAACTCTAAAAAAGAAGTTATTTTAGCGCGTAACAATGATGAATTTCGTCAATTATTGAACGGAATGATTCCTAACCCTAAAGAATCTTCATTAATACGCAAACAAAAAGTAATTAAATAAATTGCTCAGTCCTCCTATCTTTTGATAGGGGGCTTTTTTATGAACTTTTTGTGACATGGGCTTAAATAAGTAATTAAAGGGTATACTATAAGTAGAACAAGATTAAAATTTGAGGGGGACATCCATCATGACATTATCATACAAACGAATTTTAGTAGCGATCGACGGTTCGAAAGCATCCGAACAAGCTTTTAAAGAAGCAACTGCGGTAGCGCGTCGAAACAACGCAACCTTAGGTCTTGTACACGCGATTGATACACGCGCGTTTTCTGCCGTTACATCGTACGACGGCGCCATGACAGATAAAGCTACTGAGTATGCCGAAAAGTTATTAGGCGAATACAAGGATGTCGCTATCAAAAACGGACTTGAACATGTTGAAATTCATATCGAATACGGCTCACCTAAAACAGTTATCTCACGTGAGGTAGCGAAGAGTTTTAATGCCGACTTAATTATGTGTGGAGCTACGGGCCTTAATGCTGTTGAACGTTTACTCGTTGGTAGTGTAACTGAATACGTTATCCGCCACGCACCTTGCGACGTTCTCATCGTGCGAGGAACAGCTTCTGATCTTGATGAAGTCGTTAAAGAAGAATTATAATAGCGTTTCAAATACAAAAAGAGCCTCATCTAATTTATTTAGATGAGGCTCTTTTTAATTACCCTTGATTTGATAAACTTAATACGTCACGAGCAATTTCAACTTCTTCATCGGTTGGAACCACTAAGATTTCAACTTTTGAATTGAATGAGCTGATTGAACGTGTTGACCCACGGTTTTCATTTGATTCATTTAAGTTTTTATCAACTTTAATATCCATAAATTGTAAACCATCAATCACTTGTTCTCGTACAATAACACTATTTTCACCGACACCTGCAGTGAATATTATGGCATCAACGCCGCCCATCTCAACAGCATAAGCTCCAATTGTTTCTCTTACCCGTTTAATAAAGATTGATAAGGCTAAACCTGATTGATAGTTGCCTTCTTGAGCTGCCGAAGTCACATCTCGTAAATCACTCGACAGTTCAGAAATACCTAACAAACCTGATTTTTTATTGAAGACATCAATCACTTCTGCCGCACTCATGTTTTCTTTTTCCATGATGTATGGCACAACAGCTGGATCAATATTACCAGTACGCGTTCCCATCGTTAAACCTTCTAACGGTGTGAAGCCCATTGTTGTATCGATTGACTTACCATCTTTAATCGCACATAAACTTGCACCATTACCTAAGTGACATGAAATAATACGTAAATCTTTTAAGTCACGGTTCATAAATTTAGCAGCCTCACGTGAGACATATTTATGACTCGTACCATGGAAACCATATTTACGAATTTTATGTTCTTGGTAATAACGGTAAGGAATGCTGTATAAGAATGAAGCTGGAGGCATTGTTTGATGGAATGCTGTATCAAATACCGCAACTGTTTTAGCGGTTGGAATTGCTTCTTGGAACGCACGAATACCAGTGGCATTAGCTTTGTTGTGTAGTGGCGCAAATTCTGCCAGCTGTTCAATTTTAGCCAATACTTTTGGTGTTACAATTGTTGCGCCAGTAAACTGTTCACCACCATGAACAATACGGTGACCTGTTCCGTAAATTTCTTTGAGGTTTTTAACCACTTCAAGTGAAATTAAAAATTCTAAAATCATTTTTACTGCTTGGTCATGATCCGCGATGTGTGAAACTTCCTCATGTTTTTTGCCTGTATGTGTTTTAATTGAAATAACAGCATCTTTCATACCGATACGTTCAATCAAACCTTTTGCTAATACATCTTCACTTGGCATTTCAAATAATTGAAACTTTAATGATGAGCTACCTGCGTTTACTGCCATAATTTTATGCATATTATACGACCTCTTCCGTGATATATTTTATGTGTTTTCAAACCACGCTTCCAATTTTTTAATAATAGCTAGCATTTTCTTAGCATCAGATAAATTAGGCAACTGTGTGATTAACACATCGTGGGCTGGTTTAGCCACACTGCCTTTTTTTCTGAAGACAATAATGCTTTTCACAGCTTCTTTTTGAGCAAACAATGAATCTGGTAATTGCAACACCATCTCCAAGCTGCCCTCTTGTTGGAGGTAGGCGTTTAAACGCTTACCAACGTCACCTGCTAAAATATTAGAAGGTAATAGAAGAACTGCATAGCCATCTGCTTTTAAATAATTAAAGGCTTGTTCGACAAACAAAAGATGAGCAAATGAATGCCCTTCTTTTTCTCTTAAGGTGAAACTTTTTGCCCCTTCATCATTTGGATAATAGCCGATGGGCAAGTCACTTACAACTGCATCCACTGGATTAATCAACAAGTTGCCTAAGCCATCTTGGTGCATTAACTCAATTGGAGTGCTTTGTAAATTGGCACCTGCATACGCAAGTGACACGAGTAAATCATCGACTTCAACGCCGACTAAGTTAATCGCATCGCGTGCCTTCAATTGATTGTGCACAGTCATCAGTAGATTTCCCGTCCCAATCGCTGGATCAAACAAGGTCACTTCTTTCGTTTTAGCTGTTAATTTATCAACCAAGTACCCCATTATAAAACCGATTGAATCAGGCGTCATTTGATGATTAGTTTGCACTTTGTCTTCACGTAACCCTTTTAACAACACCAATTGATACGCACGACGTACGACTTCAGCCGGTACATCCGCCAAATCAATTGTTTGATAGCTTGTTAATAAAGTTTTCGCTGTTTCTGGCGCCACTTCAGCTTGCTTGATTTCCCCTTCAAACATATTTTCAATCGTTTGATAAACGGCTTCTAAATACGTTGTACCAAGTGCACCTTTAAGCATTTCAATCACTTGATTGAGTTGCTCATATAGCTGTTCGAAAGTTTGTTCTGTTGACATAATTTGATTCATCCCCTATTTTTTACTGACTCAATACGCTTTATATTGTATCGAGTAACGCCTAGCCACGCAAGTTCACTTTTTTCAGTTCACTTCGCTATAAATGATTTGCTAGCCTCTACATTATACCTTTGTTTTGCGCTTCGATGTGCAACAGCTGTTTCTTCATCGCTATTCCACCGCGATAACCCGCGAGGTGCCCATTTTTAGCTATCACGCGATGACAAGGAATCAAAATTGTTAACGGATTTTTGGCAATCGCTGTTGCCACTGCCCGTGTTGCTGTCGGACGGTTAATCAGCGCCGCGATATCACTATAGCTTCTCGTTTCACCGTATGGAATTGTTTGTAAGGCTGACCACACAGCCTGTTGAAAAGCTGTTCCCGACATTTCAACAACCAGCCTCGTTACTTCTCCGCGCAAAGCAACTTCTAGTTGAGTTGCATACTCCTTAGTGATGGAGTGATTATAACAATAATGCACCTTCGTTTTTGATTGACGAAACCATTGATACAACTCAGCTTCCCCTTTAGCATCGCCTCCAACAAACACCAAGCGATTGTTGGACACAGCCAGGCATAATTGAAACGGTTCAACCTCACAAATGGCCCACTCAATTTCCATCCTTGCGTTCAACTCCATTAACTGACATCTCCGATTTACAACTAGTACAGAAAAAGTATCTGTACTAGTATAGATTCCTTCTGTATTGCTATTTAATGGTGTTTCTTCACCTCTAATAATAGCAGATAATGTGGTGTTTTTCTATTAATCCCATTGGTTTAAACCGTTTCTTTCAACTTGTTTCAAGCGCCTTCTTTCATAGTCATACCATTTTGATTATATGTGTATCATTCGGATAAATAAATAAACTATAACAGTTCCGCTCACACCACCCACACAAACCCACCGCACCACTTGTTTTTAAAGCGTTTTCATTTAGTTGTTTTTGTCACTGTTTTCGACACACGCCAAACCTATTACGTTTTTGTTATATCCTTCAACGTTTTTATTCCTTGCGAAAAATTCATAAAAAAAACATATTTTAACTTGCATTACATTGTGAAAACATCAGTTGCTTCTTTATATATATATTGAGCTTAATTTGTTGTTAAAGAAAAATTACTATTCGGATACCATTTAAAATACATCACGAGCATCCTTTATCCCATCTTCATTCAACTGTTTAATTTCCCCTTGCGTTGACGATGCTTTTTAAAGCCATAAAAAAATGCCCCCTCGAAATTAGCTTTTCAGCCGAACTTCGAGGGGGCATTTCATCATTTACTTTTACTCTGAAGTAAATTAAGCGTTTTTAGCCGCTTCAAGTGCTGCTTCGTAATTAGGGTGATCTGTTACCTCGTCTAAATACTCAACATAAACGATTTCATCGTTTGCATTAACCACAAAAACAGCACGGCTAAGTAAACGTAACTCTTCAATCGCAACGCCATAAGCCATTCCGAATGATAAATCTTTATGATCCGATAACGTAATTGCGTTTGGTAAACCTTCTGCTGCACACCAACGTTTTTGTGCAAATGGTAAATCGTTTGAAATTGTTAAAACGACCGTGTTTTCTAAGCTGCCACCATCGACGTTAAAACGACGACTTTCTTGTGAACAAACACTTGTATCGATTGAAGGAACAGCTGCAATTAATTTCACTTTCCCTTTATAATCAGCTAATGTTTTTGGCGCCGTTGCATTATCAATCACTGTAAAGTCTGGTGCTTTGTCCCCCACTTTTACTTTATTACCTAATAACGTGACTTGTCCGCCTTTAAATGTTGTCATCTTTATAATCATCCTCTCACTCTTTAATTGCTACCCTCTTATTATACGATTAATTCAGTACGTACGCTATTATATCAGCTTACAGTAAGCCCTCGAACGCATCGTCTGCACCTGTATTCGATTCAATTGAAACAACGACTGTCTCGACATTAGCAAGTGCTTCCGCAATAAGTGTATCAAAATCGACATTCGACTCAAATCGTTCAACCTTATCGAGTCGTGGTTGCGTTTTCGGTTGTTTCGGAGTGAAAATCGTACAGCAGTCCTCAAACGGTTGAATTGATAATTCAAACGTATCAATTTCTTCAGCGATTTTAATAATGTCATTTTTGTCCATCGTAATTAACGGGCGAATAATCGGTGTTGATGTCACATCGTTAATTGCTAACATGCTCATCATCGTTTGCGAAGCGACCTGCCCAAGCGATTCACCGTTAACGATGGCTAAACCACCATGTTGACGACGCAACTCATCTGTAATCCGCATCATAAAACGACGTGTTGATGTCATAATGTAACCTTCTGGAATCCGTTGTTTAATTGTTTCTTGAATTTTAGTAAATGGTACAAGGTGAATTTTAATATCACCTGTATAGCGCGTTAATTTTTGAGTTAAGTCAATTGCCTTTTGTTTAGCACGTTCACTTGTATATGGTGGGCTGTAAAAGTGAACAGCTTCAATCTCAACGCCACGCTTCATCGCTAAATAACCTGCTACAGGGCTATCAATCCCACCTGAGAGCATTAACATCGCCTTACCTGCTGAGCTCACTGGCATGCCACCTTGCCCCATTACCGTCTCGCTCGAGAGGTAGGCTGCTTCTTGACGAATTTCGACGGTAATTTCAATGTCAGGTTGACGCATACTCACTTCAACATCATCGTTATAGGCATCAAAAATAGCATCTCCGACCATGAGGTTCACATCGTTCGTATCGAACGGGAACGTTTTGTCGGCACGCTTCGTGCGCACTTTAAATGTTTTTCCTTCCGTAAAATGACGTTTAAACAAGGCGACTGCCATCATTTTAATCGCCTCGATGTCGCGCTCAACTTTAATCACAGGACTGTAACTTTGAATGCCAAAAATCAAATGTAAACGTTCCATGATAACAGCATAATCGGCCCCATTCAACGTAATAAACATGCGGTCACGCTCTGCGGAAATATGCACTTCTGGCATATCTTTTAACAGTTGACGGACGCTTTTTTCTAATCGACGAACGAACACTTTGCGGTTGTTCCCTTTCGTTGATAATTCACCATAACGTACTAAAATACGATCATATTCTATCATTTAGTTCACCACTTCACTTAAATTTTTTATAACTTTCGTCACTGCTGTTTTCACTTGTGCCATTTTGGCTGCTGTAATATCAAAATTAAAACTAAAACGAACAGCACCTTTTGCTGCTTGATTTGGCACCTTCATCGCAATCAATGTGCCGTCAATCGTCGCTGACTTCGATGAGCAGGCACTTGTTGTTGAAATGTAAATACCTTCAGCTTCTAGCGCATGAACGACGACCTCGCCTTTTTGCCCTTTTATGCTAAAACAACAAATATGCGGCGCGCCTATGGTTGACGAGTAGACAGTTACCGCCTCGATTGTTTGCAACCATAAAATGAAATCGTTTTTCAAGGCAGCTAATTGACTAACTTCTGTTTGCATTCGCGCCATCTCCATGCGGAGCGCTTTCGCCATCGCAACAACGGCTGCAACATTTTCAGTGCCACTACGGAAGCCTTCTTCTTGTCCACCACCATGTAACAGTGGTTCTAAACGCAAGTATTTGTTTTTGTATAGGATTCCAGCGCCACGTACACCATGAAATTTATGGGCAGACGCACTTAATAAATCAATTTTCATCGCTTTAATCGCGAGCGGTACTTTTGTCAGTGACTGCACCGCATCAACATGAAACAAGACATGATCATAGTCTGCAAGCAGATCACCAATCGCTTGAATCGGTTGAATACTACCAATTTCATTATTAACGTGCATAATCGATACTAAAATTGTATCTGGGCGCAAATGTTTCTCGACGTCTGCCACCGCCACCTGTCCTTGTTTATCAACCGGTAAGTACGTCACTTCAAAACCGTTTTTTTCGAGGAAAGCCATCGTGTTCAAGACTGAGGGATGTTCAATCTGCGTCGTAATAATATGTTTACCGCGGTTTCTAAATGTCCAGGCGACACTTTTAAGCGCCATATTATTACTTTCAGTCCCACTCGCTGTCATAATGAGCTCATGGGCATCGACTTGTAATAACTGCGCCATTTGTTTTTTCGATTCGCGATATAACTTTTCGACCGTTCCACCTAAGCCATGCAACGACGATGGATTGGCAAAAAACTGTGTTGCCACTTGACTGTAGGATTTCACAACCTCAGGATAAGGTTGGGTTGTTGCACTATTATCTAAATAAATCATTTTATCACCTTTCTTCACACAACAATGCCAGATAAACCGAAAGATTCATCTGGCATCCTTCCTTTAATAACGTTCAGCTTAATACGGTTGATTGCCTTCTTTTAACTGTGCTTCAACTTTATTGACAGCACCCGACTCGACTTTCTCTAACTGTTTAGCAGCTACTTCTAACGCCTTCTTATAATTATAATCGGAGTCATAATAACTTTCTGCTATTTGCAATTGCATCGCCATCTCTTGATTCTTAAAACGGTAGCGGTTGGCGTATTGAATAATAGCCTCCACTAAGCGTGCATCTTCCACCATTTCATGAGCAGTATCTTCCGCTTGCGTCGTGCTATTGTCAGCAGAACGCCAATTCCCCGTCATCTCACTCACATTAATCGGTGAAGCTTCTAACGACGTATTCAAGGTTTGAACAGCTGCATAAGCTTCCTCAATCTTTTCATTAACATCTGCTGGCACACCCGGTATGCGACAACGTCGAATATAGTTGTCGACACGCTTCAGGCGTTCGAGATAACTTTGAGCTTTCGCTTGTGCTGCCATCTCATCTTTACGGATTTTTTTCAACTGTTCACTATATGCCAATTGTTCGTCACGATTATCACAGACTGTCTGTTGAAGGTCTTTAATGACAGTTGCAATTTGTGAATGATCAACTGTTCCTTCACCATAAGCAAGTTTCACACGTTCATACGATTGTTCAGCTGCCTTTAATTGCTTGCGCATTGTCGCTGGCTTAGCTGTCATCTCTTCATCGAGTTCGTACTTTTCAAACACGAGTTTCGCCTCTGCATACAATAGATCAACCGCCGCTTTTTCTGCTTGGAGTTGCTGTTCTGTTTCTAACTGCTCCGCCTCGACAAATTGACGCGCCACTGCCTCTGCTTCTAATTGATCATACAACCCATTCACTTCGTTGCTCATCCGTTCTACTTCTGAGAAGGCTTCTTGATTCTCACCAGCATTAAGTAACGATTTCACACCATTAATTTCAGCAGTCAATCGTTCAATGGCACCATCACAATCAATTAAATTCAAAGAATATCCCTGCGCTTTCATACCATTGTAGCCACGAGATAACTGGATGAATTCATTAGGCAGTTCATGATTAATCTGTTGTAATAATGGCGGAATTTCAATAATTTGGACATTCAGTTTCGCGATGTCAGCTTCAATTTCATCTTTGCGATGATAAAACGCTAAAAAATCACCCTCATAATAATCTGTTTCCGCTGTTGTGATTTCAGCTCGTAAACGTTCTTCTTCTTTTTCAAGCCGGTCAATTTGATCACCAAAAGTGTAGGCTTGTGTCAACATCACTTTGCGAGCTTCAACTAAATCGGTGTCTGCCTGCTGCAATGCTTCACCCACCGTTTCATGTGATTCTTGTAGCAGTGCTAACGCTTCACTTATTTGATTCATCGTTTGTTCTATCTTAGCTAAACTTTGCTCCGTTTGTCCAATCGCCGGTTTAATTGATGTGAAACGAAACATTTCGTTATCTTGTTCCATCTCATCAATTGCTTTTTCCACTTGTGGTAAATCAACATCAACGATTTTTTCCCAACGTTGACGTTCTTCTTCAAAAGCAACTTTTGTTGCACCACTAAGGGCGATTTTTTTTACTGTATTTAGTTGTTCAATGACAGGTCGGTCGAATAAAACTTTTTTACGTGTTTCAATTGTCTCAATCAACTTATCTGCACGACGTCTCATCGTGTAAAACACCAATAACATAATAAATACAATGATGATAAAAACGATTAAGATTTTTAAAAACATGGTCATCCTCCTGTCAGTTATTACTTTAATGTCGACGTGATTTTTTTAATTGTAAATGGTTATAGACATAGTTTATAATACCACTATTAGGCTTAAAAATAAAACATTTTAGCCGTTAATTGGCTCGTCTGTTCTATTTAATTTGTGCTATGGATAAGGGAGGATAAAATATGAGTGATATTAAAAAATATGAACGGTTAGTAAAACAAACAGAAGCCCTTTTATTTGGCGAGACCAATCTCATTGCCAACATGAGTAATTTATCAGCGCTACTCAATGAAACACTTGAAAACATAAACTGGGTCGGTTTTTATTTATATGAAAATGAAGAACTTATTTTAGGGCCTTTTCAAGGGAAAGTCGCCTGTGTTCATATCCCCATCGGCAAAGGAGTCTGTGGTACCGCTGCGCAACAACGTGAAAGTATCGTCGTAGTTGATGTCCATCAATTCCCAGGACATATTGCTTGCGACAGCGCATCACAGTCTGAAATTGTGATTCCAATTATTAAAGAAGGGCAATTAATCGGTGTCTTAGATATTGATTCACCCGTAAAAGAGCGTTTCTCGACCGATGACCAACACTATTTAGAACAAGTGGTTCGTTATCTTTAATGATTAGTTCTTGACTTATTATCAGTTACTGGGTTATACTAGATATTGTGTAAAATAGTGCAGCTGGTATGTGGCTGTTGGGTCAGTATTTCATTCCCGTTTTTAATAATGAGGTGTATCGTGTAACCTGCGGCTGCATGGTGAAGGTATGTAAAGATGAAATCCGCCAGTAGTAAATCATATCCGTATTTGTTTTATGCTAAAACAAATTCAAAGGAGGAGTCTCTCAATGGCTCGTTATACAGGTCCATCTTGGAAATTGTCTCGCCGCTTAGGCCTTTCACTTCTAGGAACAGGTAAAGAATTAGAAAAACGTCCGTATGCTCCAGGTCAACATGGCCCTACGCAACGTACAAAATTAAGCGAATACGCTTTACAACAACAAGAAAAACAAAAATTACGTCACACTTACGGTATTACTGAACGTCAATTCCACAACACTTTCTTACGCGCTGGTAAATTACAAGGTAAACAAGGTGAAAACTTTATGATCCTTTTAGAACAACGCTTAGATAACGTGGTTTATCGTTTAGGTTTAGCACGTACTCGTCGTGGAGCTCGTCAATTAGTAAACCATGGCCATTTATTGGTTGATGGTAAACGTGTTGATATTCCTTCATACCAAGTAGATCCTGGTCAAGTTATCTCAGTTCGCGAAAAATCACTTAACAACTCTTCTATTAAAGAAGCTTTGGAAGTGGCTCCAGCTGTAGCTGAATACTTATCTTTCGACGCTGAAAAAACCGTTGGAACATTAGTTCGCTTACCAGAACGTTCTGAATTACACCCAGAAATTAACGAAGCCTTCATCGTTGAGTTTTACTCTCGTTAGGTCTCAGACTTTCTATTGTGCAATTTTTAAGACCCTGGATTCTTTATTGAATCCAGGGTCTTTTTTCGCACAAAAAAAAGAGGCACTATGTCAAATAGTGTTGTTATTCAAAATTTAGTAAAATAAGTCATTTTTGCAGCTATCTTTTTTGGTAGTTGCTTTTTTGTAGTCATTCCTAATGTGAAGGACGCTTTCTGCGGGTGACGCTTCATCCTCCGCGCTCCGCTGTGGGGTATTCAGCGGCCACTTTTCCCGCTAGAGTCGCCTTCACAAACGTCATGACGTGCACGTTTGTTATTGATCCCTTCTAAATGCCCGTTGGAATCCTCGTATTTAAAGCTATTTTCGATTGCAGGTAAATGCTTGTTTAATGTTTTTAAACTGCGTTTCAGTTGTGAAGAAACGAAAGGTTTTTTAGTCTGAATCAGTGATTGGTAAGCAGGGGAATTTTTGTGTTGTAGCGCAATCAGTAATTGCTGTGCTAGTTCGTATGTTTCTTTGAATTCAACATCCAGTGTCATAAAGTAATCGATGATTCCTGTCGAACTTTTTTGTCCGTTAAATAAACGATGATAGCGATAATCAAAATCGCTTAAGTCTGTTTTGTTTTTGAGAAGTAATTTCCAATACGCTTTGAGTTTACGATAAATCTTTTTATCTTCTGAGTTTGAAGTATCATAACGGTTCATGAGTTTAATACGTGTTTGATTAAGGGAGCGTGTTACTAATTGGGACAAATGAAAACGATCGATGATGCAATCTTCTAGATGGGAGGATATCAATGATTTCATATTTTTTCGCATCAGTGCAAATAAAACGCATCTGACTATCAGCACTCTTTACCGATTTGAATTCATCCATTGAAAGATGTAGTGGAAGCCTTTGATAGTTCGGTTTGAATTGAGGAGACCATTGGTGTAAAGCACGATTAACAGTAGTTGTTGAAACACTCTGTCTAAAAGCGATATCTTTTTCAGAAGTAATAAACTGTCCTTCGGCAGCTAGTGTTTGGATGACACGTTTGGAGATAAAACAATTTCGTTTTACCATCGAAGTTGAAGCGATAAAGGTTGTTTTACATCCTTTACATAAGAAGCGTTGCTTCTTTAAAAAGAGATAGGTTGGAAGGTTATTGGTTTTAAGGAGTGTGATACGTGATAGTTTAGTTCCGTGTTTAATGAGTTTAACTGTTTTATTATTGAAGCCGCAATTCGCACACCGTGAGGGTATGTAAGAGAGTGTGCCAAAATAACAAGTGCTTAAAACACCTTTAATTAACTGAGTTAAACACCATGTTTTTGGAAAAGAAATAGTTTCATCTGTAATTCCAGAGGAATTCGCGATATTATTAAAAGTGATAGCTGACATTGTCGAATCCCGCTTATAAATTTGTTGTGATGACTTAATATTATAGGGATTTTGAAAATGTTGCTATTTTTTCGCGGAAAAATAGGCATCAGTGAAAATTCACCAACACCATAAATTATAGAACCAAAAAAGACAGTGTCGTTTGCACTGTCTCGGATTGTAGAAAATTATAATTAACTTTTTTTCCAACTTGTTTGCTTCAAACCGGTTAATTTCACTTTCATTCCGACATGACACACAGGTAACGATCATTTTACAAGACTTAACAAGCTAGAACAGTGTTTAGCTATAGCCTTGTGCCGTCTGTCCTTTTTATTTTGATTTAACTGACCTTCACTTGAGTCATATATCAGTTCCACTGATTGCTTCAGTTAAATTCACTGTATTTATAATTTCTAATATTTGTTGTTGTTTTGGCCCCGCTTCAATTGCTCCCAAAATTCGCTGATAATGCTGACAAGCTAAAATGACTTTTTTTATGATTTTCTGTTCATTGTTCTCTCCCAAATAGCGGGAAATGAGCGCCTCTATTAATGTAATATCATAAATTGCCAATTGATCCTGCATATCATTAATAATAAAGCAATTTTCACCATCAGTAATTGTGATTTTTTCTGTTTTAATCACAACGACACTTCGATAAACTCGTGCTATCTTTTTTATTAATTCCATATCATGTGATTCTCCAGGTTCACCTTTATAGCCAGCACTCGCCATTACATCCTGATAATTTCCAATCATCACAGTGTACGTCAATTGATTACTTAACTTATCAAATGCTTGAAAACTTACGCTATTGTCACTCAATCCATCCAAGCTAAATAAAAGTGGGATTTTTCTCTTATTAGCTTGCTTGCCAAGAGCTAATAAACACTCAAATTTATTAACTGTTATTTTTCCGAAACTTAAAACAAGAACATCATAATCAGCTAGTTGCTCTTTTGGTTTCAAAAAAAGTTGTTGATACGTTAAAAAGTCATATGAAAGGTTAATCGCACTAAAGTAATCAGATAGTTTTATTTGTTCATTACGAATAAATAGTAACTTCGAGTTATTATTAGGTATTGTTAACAATTTGTTTATCTTTTTGATCACGAACACCTTCCATTTCTTTTTAGATTGTATAATAAGTATTATATCATATCAGTAAGTAACAAAAAAAGAGAGTGCTGAATTACACACCCTCCCTCTAAATTAATTAATATTATACACTAGTGACATGCAAACCATCATTTTAACTTCAGATTCACTAATGAGCTTTAGTTAAACACTTATAAATAGTCTGCAGTTTTTTGTATAAAAGGCGCAATTAATTTGTGTTTTATTATCCGATCCAATGCAAATTTCCACTTGTTCACTTGCTTTGTTCTCTTGCTTTGTTCTCTTGCTTTGTTCATTTGACTGCTTAACCCTTCTTAATGCTTTAACTTCATATTGCTCACGATTCGTTACAATCTTTTGCACATGTTCGTTTAACATCTACGAATGGGCGTCCCGGTGGACTCGCAATAGCCTTATGTATTATCTGTTCGTTCCGGTGCACGCACCATCGTCAGTTGAAATAACATGTGACGTTGACGAAGTTCTTGTCGTATCATTGTTATCACTCCCTCCGATTTTCTGGTGACCTGTTACATTACTATTATACCCGCTATCTTTTTTACTAAACCTTTAACTTCTATTACGGTAAATAAAAATAGTAGTGGCTCTTCAGCCACTACTATTTTAGTTACACGATTTTTATCTCTTTAAGTCTCACGGAGAATCACGGTTTACAGTTGCTTTAATTACTTATAATTAACTAAATGATATTTTTTCTTCCCTTTACGGACGATTGTAAAGCGATCGCCAATACGATCGGTTGCATCAATTATTTTTGTTGTATCTTGTTGACGTTCACCATTAATATAGATTGCACCATGAGTTACATCTTCTCGTGCTTGGCGTTTACTCGGTTCGATTTTCAAATCAACCAACCAATCGATAATTGGTAACGCTGTTTCTTTCGCTGCCGTGAATGTTGGCACATCTTTAAAGCCAACTTCAATTTCATCAGCAGTTAGCACTTTAATATCTCCACTGAATAAGGCTGCAGAAATTTTAATCGCTTGATCTAACGCGGCTTGACCATGAACAAAAATAGTCATTTCACTTGCCAATGTTTTTTGGGCAGCTCGTAAATGCGGTTCGTTTGCCACTTTTTCTGCCAAAGCAGTAATCGTTGCCTCATCTAAGAAAGTAAAGTATTTCAAATATTTCACGACATCACGGTCATCCGTATTTAACCAAAATTGGTAAAACTCATAAGGGGTTGTTTTTTCTGGATTTAACCAAATAGCTCCACCAGCCGTTTTACCAAATTTAGTACCGTCTGATTTTAACATCAAAGGAATTGTTAAACCAAAGGCTTTCGATGCTTCACCATGTTCTTTACGAATTAATTCTAAACCGGCCGTAATATTCCCCCATTGATCGCTACCACCGATTTGTAAACGGCAGTTATTGTTTTCATATAAATGTTTGTAGTCCATCGCTTGTAAAATTTGGTAGCTGAACTCCGTAAAAGAAATCCCTGTTTCAAGACGGTTCGCGACAATATCTTTACTTAACATTGTGTTAACATTAAAACGTTTTCCAATGTCACGTAAGAAATCCAACACGTTTAAGTTTTTTGTCCAATCATAGTTATTCACCAAGACCGCGGCATTCTCTCCTGAAAAATCAAACAATTTTTCAAGTTGTGCACGGAGACCTTCAACGTTCGCATTGATTTGATCCATCGATTGTAATTGACGTTCTTCTGCCTTACCACTCGGATCACCAATCGAACCGGTCGCCCCACCCATTAAGAAAATCGGACGATGACCGGCTAATTGAAAACGACGTAAGACCATAAATGGAATTAAATGACCGATATGCATACTATCTCCGGTTGGATCCATGCCACAATATAATGAAATACGTTCTTTTTCAGTTAACTCTTTTAACCCTGCTGCATCTGTTTGTTGATAAATCGCATCACGCCATTGTAATTCTTCAATAATGTTCATTCCAGCCAGCTCCTTTTTTATCTTCATGGACACAAAAAAAGCCCCTCCGTTTCACAATGAAACGAAGGGACGATAGTTACCGTGGTACCACCCTATTTTAATAACCATTACGGTTACTGCTTGTATAGTTAACGGTATGACCCGTTGTACATTGCTGTACAAATGCTCCAGAGTGTAATTCAACACCTTATATAGACTTGTTTGCAGCGACCACAAGCTCTCTTAACTAGGGATAAGGGATTTACTTCGTTCCTTCTTTGCATCGATTCATGAAGTTGTTACCCCTTATACTAGAGAATTTTATGCGTTTTGTCAACTACACTAACCCTAAAAAAAGAGAGCCACATGGCTCTCTCAAAGTGCTCTCATTTTTCTTCTAATCAGTTGATTCCACTTTTATTGTCCAGCTACTTCAACCAGAAGCTTTCAACTTTCAGAAAAAATGGGAGCAACGGTAAATAGTCGCTTGCCCTTCCAAGTTGGTTGCTTCTAACCGGTTGACTTCACTTTCAAGACTATTTCGCAGCGTTATATAACGTGTTAGCTTTGTTCCAGTCAACGACGTTAAAGAAGGCTTTAACATAGTCAGGACGACGGTTTTGGTAGTTTAGGTAATAAGCATGTTCCCAAACGTCAATTCCAACTAATGGTGTATGTCCTTCAGTTAACGGTGAATCTTGGTTAGGTGTTGAAATAACCGCTAATTCGCCATCAGTTACAACTAACCACGCCCAGCCAGAACCGAAACGAGTTGTTGCTGCTGCTAAGAATTTTTCTTGGAACGCTTCGAATGAACCGAATGTTGCATCGATTGCTGCAGCCAATTCACCGACAGGAGCACCGCCACCGTTAGCAGAAAGTGATTGCCAGAAGAATGAGTGGTTGGCATGTCCACCACCATTGTTACGTACAGCACCTTTGATTTCTTCAGGTACAGATGCTAAGTCTGTCACTAATTCTTCAACTGATTTAGCTGCTAATTCTGGGTATGAAGCTAACGCATTGTTTACGTTTGTAATATACGTTTGATGATGTTTAGTATGGTGAATCTCCATTGTTTTTGCATCAATATGTGGCTCAAGCGCCGCGTATTCGTAAGGTAATTCTGGTAAAGTATAAGTCATTATATGTTGCCCCCTTGAATCTATTTTTATTACTATAACAAAGATAACATATTTAAGGGTGTTTTTCACGGTTTCGGCTTGATGATTATCGGCTTAGACCCTTTTTTTCTTAGGCTGTCTTGGTTTTTATCTCACGATGACGGTTCATCAAATAAAGGAATACTGCTTCTAGGATAATTACAATGACAACCGTTAACATAAAGGAGGACACCTGTGGTTGATTGCCTGTAAAACCGAACAAACGGGGAACGAACGTTTGAAAAGATTGTTGCAACTGTTCATTACAAAATTGATAAACGATACTAAGAATGATACCTAAAAAGACAATCCCTGCACTCACGAGTAATTTTGTCGTTGTTAAAAAACGCTGTGAAAAGGTGGTAATCAGCATGCCTAACAAACCCGCACTAAAGAATACAAAGAAACAAGTTGCCACAATCCCGAAAAACGGATCATTCCGATAGATTTTTCCAATGAAGTTGTATAACTGTAAACTTCCGTTACTAAAATGATTTGTTATCGTAATTAATAGCATATTAAGAACTGTCGTCATTATCGCAATGACACCATTACTCACTAGTAACGACAAGAAAATTGTCTGGCGTGAGGTGCTATTTTGTACAAACAAATTAAATGCGATTTTACTCCCCACCGCCATTAATATCACCATGAATACAAGCGGTGATATTAGTACATCTGATTTGATTACCTCGGTTGTATTGCTAAAATAAAGCCCAATTAACGGGAAAATAATAGCCGAAGTAATATAGATAGCGCTATATATAAGGAATGCACGTATTTGATAGCTAAACTGATAGTTGAGTGCCGCTTTAAATTTCATCTGTTTGCCCGCCTTCTTTCGTTAATTTAATAAAATAGGTTTGCAAGTTCAGTGGCGTTAGTCGCAATTGTTCGGGGAGCTCTGCACCTAATTTATCAGCATCCGTCACATAAGCTGTCATTGTTCCACCGAATGTTTCTTTATCCAGGACCTTTACAAGGACAACGAACGCTTCAACTAATTCACTTGGTCCTGTAATAGCCACCCCTGTTTGGAGTATTTCTTCTGTCGATGCCGCTTGGATAACTTCACCTTCATTCATTATAATCACTTCTTCAATTAAATACGTAATTTCATCAATCAAATGGGTCGATATCACAAAGGTGCGTGGCTTTTGTTGATAAGTCTCGAGCAAAAACTGATAAAACAGTTCACGATGATGCGCATCTAATCCTAAAACGGGTTCGTCCAAAAAGATGTAATCACAATCAACCGCTAAAGCCACAATTAGTTTGGCAATACTGCGGTAACCGGTTGATAGTTTACGAAGCGAGCTGTTCGCATCAAGACCAAAGGCAGTTAACATCTTTTTAGCGAAATTTTCGTCAAAGCCGTCATAGAACGCGGCGGTCTGTTTGAACATTTGCTTAATTTTCATCTGCGACGGAAACAAAGTGTCTTCACTCATCAAATACAGTCGATTCAAACACGTTTCGTTTTCGTATACACGCATACTGTCTAGTTCTACTGCTCCAGCTGTGGCAATGCTACGGTTATTGATGATATTCAATAACGTGCTTTTACCCGCACCATTGCGTCCGAGTAAACCATAGATAGTCTCTGCTTTCAATTCGAGTGTCACATTCGAGAGTACCTGTTTCCTACTATAAACCTTGCTTAAGTTCGCTATCGTTAGTGTCATCTTTCATACCCTCTTTCAATTAATGTAATGAGTTGTGTTGCTGTGATATTTAATTGTTGTGCTTCCTTAATAAATTGCACCAGATTGGTAGATAAAAATTGTTGCGAGCGTTGCTGTTGTAATTGAGCTTGCGCACCGTCCACAACAAACATCCCTATCCCCCTTTGTTTAACTAAAACATTTTGTTCAACGAGAATATTCATCCCTTTTAAAATCGTCGCTGGGTTAATTTGAAACGCCTTTGATATTTCAGTTGTGGATGGAATTTGTGCATTTTCTTTAAATGAGCCATTTAAAATAGCCTCTTCAATTTGTTCTGCCACCTGTTGAAACAGTGGTAAACGACTCGTGCTGTTAAATTCCATTATGACTCCCCCTAATCGATTAGGTTAGTTACTTATGTAACTAACTATATAACCTATTCTTCTCCTTGTCAACAAAAAAACGTCCTGCTATTCTCGTAATGAGAACAGACAGAACGCTAGTGCTATTATTACACTGTAACTGGTGGCCCTTTCGGTAAGTCGATGACAACTTTAAACATATCACCATCAACGCTAATGTCGAGGTTTCCTTTGTGTAAATTAATAATCGAAGCAACAATCGCCAAGCCTAAACCATAACCATCTGATTGCCTTGCTTCATCGAACTTTCCGCGTTTAAATCGTTCAATCAACAAAGGAGCATCTTCATCTAATTCATACCGTGAAATATTTTTAATAACGAGTCGACATCCATCGGCTGTTTCGCTAACTTTCAGATAAATCCGTGACTCTGGCAAACTATATTTCATACAGTTTTTCAACAAGTTATCCAATACACGCCATATTTTATTGGCATCAATCGTTAACCTTATCGTTTCTTGGGAATAAGTTATGCGTAACGTATAACGGTTTTCAACCGCTTCTTCACTGTACTCACCAATCATTTGTTGTATTAACGCAACGATATCTATGTTTTCATAGTTTAGTGCCACCGCACCATTATCCATCTTCGTTACTTCAAATAGATCCGTAATCATTTCATTCATACGCTGCGCCTTCTCTTGAATAATCGCAAGATATTGTTGCTGCTCATCCGTTTCTAAAGCAGTGGCCTGCAACAAGTCACTATAACTGATAATTGCTGTTAAAGGCGTGCGTGAATCATGACTTACATTTGTTAACAAATCTGTTTTTAAGGTTTCACTTGCTGTCGTTTGTTTCATTTTACGTAAAATAAGTTGGCGAAGTTGCTCATATTCAGCGAATAGTGTAGCGACTGTTTGAGGCTCTTTATTAGTTAAAACTTCATCTGGGACAAACTCAGTCAATAAATGACGTGGTAAACTGTTTGCGATTGCTCGTTTCAATTGTCGTCTTCGTTGATAGCGATAGATAAACGGTAGACTACACCAAACAAGATATAATCCGAGCGTCACTAACAGTAATAACAAACCAAAAAAAGTTATCTTGATAAATTACGATTAAAGTTACTAATAAAATCAATCCGAGAACGGGGAGAATCAGCCCGTGAACGATGATTGGCAGTTTCACGTAAATACCTAATTTACCATCATAGATACTCTGCCACTTCTTTTTACTAGCTACAATCAGCACAAGTATTCCTGAAACAGCAAGTACTACCGGCACACTGATGAATAATAATACCGGCCACCGCATCTCATTTGACATTAAAAGCACTAATCCACTGCCGATACCGATTATGAATGTGGCGACTGCGGTGGTGATTGTGACGGGTTGTAAAGCACTTTTGATGTCATTTTGTTCTTTAAGGATGAACCGAGTGGCACCGCCAAGTAATAGTAAACCTAGAACTAAGGACACACTGCTTATTATCCGAGTACGCTGTGAAAGTTGTTTATTGTCTAAAAAATGCGACAATTGCGCTTTGTTAATCGCATACGTCTCATACATCACATCACTTGTTTCCTTGATTGCATCACCTTCAATATCATTGATAATCATCGCTGGCACATCAACAACAACTGTTTCCTCGTTAATTAATTGTGAGAAATCACTAGGATCTATGCCTTTCATGCTTAAAAGCGAGTGAAATTGATCACGTATCTCGCTACTTGATGCATTCTTAGCTAATTGCGGCATATTACTTATACTCGTTTTCTTCGTGACATTTTCCAAATAATAATAGTACTCATCATCAATCGTCTCGGAACTTGTCTCTTGTAACTGTGACGGTGGTCTTTCCTTTTTGTAGTTTGCGATCAATCGTTCATTCGCCCATTTAATAATTGCTGTATTATCAAAATAAAGCGTCTGCTTATCTTCGCTGATTTTTGCTAGTTCTGCTTTTAAATCACGCACTGTTTTTACTTCCTTTTGTTCGTTTGGCTTACGTTTACCTTTCATTGGTAGCTTTGTGATACCGAAGTAGTTGGCTTTAAATAGGCGATAGAGTGTTCTACCAGAACATGAGATAGCTATACATCAGGTGGCTAACCTTTAGCCGTCATTTTCTGAATGTAAGTTTGTTGATCCGTACTTAAAATGATCGGTCGTCTGCCACAATATGTTTTATTTTCTTTGTGTTTTTGATAAAAAGCACTGGCCGAGGAACTTTTCTTTAAAAAATTGTAGACATTATCAATCGTTGTCTTGAACATCCTAGTCTCTTCAATCCGGTTAAAACAGATTGTTTCGTTTGGAAATAGGCTTCTATCATTACAAGTACATTTGGTGTAGAGATGTTTATAGGTCATTTGCCTTCACTCAAAATAATTCTTTGGTCGGAACTATTTTGAGTGTCGCACAAAATGGCTTTTTTATTTGTCTCGCTTAATTTTACTCTCGGCGATTTATAACTCTGCAACAGACCCCAGATTATAGGAGTCCATGTTTCTTACAAGTCCCAACCATACATTTCGTTTAACATATCAAATATTGAACCTGATTTTTTGAATTCTTTTTTATCTTTAGGCTGACCGTTTTTTATTTTTTCTTCTTTTTGACCGTAAATAGTTGGTAAGGTCCCAGATTCTTCGCTGAATTCTATCGATGTCACGTTGTCTGTTTGTGTCACTTCAATTTGTTGTTCTGGTAAGATATTTGATTGTTTAATATTATTAATTATTTCACCCAGACCCACATTTGCATATGCGTTGTTCACTTCAACCGCTACTTGTGGCTCATTTGGATATAAGTCATGTGATGCTTGCACCATTGCCTCTTTCATTTGGTTAAAGTCTGAGGCATGGTTTAAGTAGTGACGCATTACTGTAAAGAAAATTTGTTGTGCTTTTTCTTGACCAATCGCATTAATCACATTGTAAGCTGCCTTATTCATAATACCAGAGTTGATGTGTACTCCACCTTGGTCATTTGTTTCTGGTAAGTTTTGAAAATTATTCATGTGGTCTGGTTGATTGTGATTAGTTGGATGCTCAAAATCACGTAAAATCCAACCAATATCTTCGCCCATTGTCCAGTCTTTGTTATCCATGAAGTGACCGAAAGTATCTGCAAGGGATTCATTCAGTGCACCTGATTGACCTTTATAATCAAGATTTGAACTATTATTAATCACCCCATGTGTTGTTTCGTGACCGACTATGTCCATTGCTGCAGCAAGTGACAATCCATTACGCGCACCGTATTTCATTGTCTGAGAACTTGGATCCCAAAAAGCATTACTTGGACTTGATGAGTCATTGACCATAGACACAATTTGTTGTTTCTTACCATCTACTCCTCTAAAGTTAAAGTTATTTTTGTAGTAGTTATAAACAGCACGTCCATTTATATAAGCATCTACCGCACCTCTATCTGTGAACTGCCCATTGATACTATTAATAATTCCAACTGAATATAATTTATTATTTCTAGCATCCTTTTTAACTGAAAGAATATCAAGTACGGTATTCTTTGCGTCATCTGCTGGAGAATCTTGCATATAGTGTGTGCCCTGTTGGTCTACTAACGTTGGGAAAGTGACGTCTTTTCCTGCGGTTGTTTTCCCTATACCTGTTGATGCTTTCCCTGAAATATTTGCAACATCATGGTTGGCTTTGTAAGTCTCAATAATGGTTCCATTCATTGCGTCTACTTTATAAACTGTAGCTGTTTCTGAACCTTCTTTACTTCCGACACTTACTTGCCAGTATGCAATTCCGTCTGTCGTTGCATACTGTTTGATTTGATATACAAAGCCATCTTCAGCTCCAAAAGCAGCTTTTGCTATGTCTTGCGCTTTTGTTTCATCAACTGTGATTTTACCATTCAAATGAATCTCTTTTTCGTTCACATCACCTGTAACAGATGTGATGATATTGTCTTTGTTGACATGCACGTGCAATTCACCGTTTTCTGCTGGAATAGCATTAACCATTTGTTGCATGACATAGTGAGTGAAACCGTTATCATCAGATACTTTACCGATTACGTTATATTGTTCTAAAATCTTAGAATCAATTTCCCCACCCATCAGTTGTGGTAATTTCTTTTCCAGTTCCTCTGCTTTTACGGTATCAGGATTGATGTCCGCAGAAGCTGTCATAGTTGAAAATCCTACTGTGAAAAATGTTGTCGTTAATAGAATTGTTGCTAGTATTTTCTTTGATTTCACTTGAATGTCTCTATGTTTCATAAACAAACTCCTTTTTCCTTATGTATAGTCGTTTCTATTATCGTGTAATGCTCTTTTTCATCAAGATGTTCAGTCATCAAATCAGTCCCCATTATCAGATTATAGTCACAATTAGATAGTATCAAATAACTAGTGAAATGACAAACAATTACAAGTATCCCTCTATGAACATGCCTGTGTATGGAAGCAAAGCAAATAAGATATTATTAACCAAATGTATCGTTATATTTAAGGTTATATTTCTGTAGTATATACATGCCCCATAAATAACCCTATTATTTGCCAATTTAAGCTGGACAATTGTTCTTCATTTACGTAACTCAAAAATACTTCCAATGTTGTCCGGTAGTTTAATGATTTTCTTGGTATGTGATTTCTTTTTGAAGCAACAGCTGAAACGAAGTTTTGGTTAACTTGGTAAAAGTCCAGCTTTTTTGGCAAGCCTTTTCTACGTAAAATGCCGTTAGAATTTTCGTTTAGCCCGCGTTGTGAAGGTGTTCCAGTCTCTGCAAAAAAATAGAGCTCTCATTGGAGTTACTTATTTCTTTCCACAATCAAACGTGAGTGATTTAAACATGTTTTTGAGAATAGATTGTAAACAATCCGTCGTCTCTTTTTCGATATTTGCTGATTTTCACTTTTATGATAAACACCGACAATTGTATCGCCTTCCGCGACGTTCGTTGTGTCCGTTTGGCTTACGTTTACCTTTCATTGGTAGCTTTGTGATACCGAAGTAGTTGGCTTTAAATAGGCGATAGAGCGTTCTACCAGAACATGAAATAGCTATACATCAGGTGGCTAACCTTTAGCCGTCATTTTCTGAATGTAAGTTTGTTGATCCGTACTTAAAATGATCGGTCGTCTGCCACAATATGTTTTATTTTCTTTGTGTTTTTGATAAAAAGCACTGGCCGAGGAACTTTTCTTTAAAAAATTGTAGACATTATCAATCGTTGTCTTGAACATCCTAGTATCTTCAATCCGGTTAAAACAGATTGTTTCGTTTGGAAATAGGCTTCTATCATTACAAGCACATTTGGTGTAGAGATGTTTATAGGTCAATTGTCTAACTTAATTTAACTATCGGCGTAAACAAAAATAAAAAAGCTTTTCGGAAAATATTTTGTAACGCTTTAAACACTCACTTTTCCATAAAACTAACCTACTTTACTTCAAATAGAAAAAGCACCTATCCCACCGTATAAAACAGCTGAATAAGTACTTTTATCAAATATTTAACGTTTATTTAATTCATCGACAATGATTTGGTTAACCATTTTCGGATTCGCTTGTCCTTTAGTTTCTTTCATTGTTTTACCAACAAGGAAACCAACGGCACGATCTTTACCGTTTTTAAAGTCTTCGACCGACTGTAAGTTCGCATCGATAATCGCTGTAATGATTTTTGTTAATTCGCCCGCATCAGACATTTGCACGAGGCCCTTAGCTTTAACGATTTCTTCAGGGTTGCCACCTTCTGTAATCACATCACGGAAAACTTTTTTAGCGATTTTAGATGAAATCGTACCGTCTTCAATCAACTTAATTAAGCCCGCAAGGTTGTCAGGTGTTAACGCTGTGTCATGTAATTCCAATTGTTCGGCATTTAAGTACGCTGATACTTCACCCATTAACCAGTTAGACGCTTGTTTCGCATCGGCACCACTTGCAACTGTTGCCTCAAAGAAATCAGACATTTCTTTTGTTAAGGTTAAGACCATCGCATCGTACGCTGGAATTGACCATTCGTTAATGTAACGTGTCCGGCGTGAATCAGGTAATTCAGGGATTTCTGCTTTAACAGCTTCCATCCACGCATCATCAATCACTAAGTTCACTAAGTCAGGCTCTGGGAAGTAACGGTAATCGTCTGATCCTTCTTTGACACGCATTAACAACGTTTCGCCAGTTGCTTCGTTAAAACGACGGGTTTCTTGACCAATGATACCACCAGCAAGTAAGACTTTTTCTTGACGTTTTTCTTCAAATTCAATTCCTTTACGAACATAAGAGAATGAGTTTAAATTTTTAATTTCTGTTTTTGTACCGAATTTTTCTTGACCTAATGGGCGAATTGAAATATTGGCATCACAACGCAATGAGCCTTCTTCCATTTTCACATCCGATACGCCAGTGTATTGAATGATTGATTTCAAAGCTTCAAGATACGCATACGCTTCTTCAGCAGAACGCATGTCAGCTTCTGATACAATCTCAATTAACGGTGTTCCTTGACGGTTGTAATCGACTAATGAATAGCCTTTACCCGCATGGTTTAATTTACCCGCATCTTCTTCTAAATGTACGCGTTCGATACGAATACGTTTTGTTTCGCCGCCAACAACCACATCAATCCAACCATTTTCAGCAACTGGTTTATCAAATTGTGAAATTTGGTAAGCTTTTGGGTTATCAGGATAGAAGTAGTTTTTTCGGTCAAACTTCGTTTCACGATTAATTTGGCAATTGAGGGCAATCCCAGCTTTCATTGCAAATTCAACGGCACGTTTATTTAAGGTCGGTAACACACCTGGATAACCTAAATCAACGACGTTTGTGTTTGTATTCGGTTCAGCACCAAAATGTGCAGGTGAAGAAGAGAATACTTTTGATTCTGTTTTTAACTCTACATGGACTTCAAGTCCGATTACTGTTTCAAAATTCATTCTATCTTCCTCCTACAATTCAGCTGTTAACTCATTAAAGTTAGTTGCTGTTTCAAATGCTTGTCCGACACGGTAAACAGTTGCTTCATCGAATTGGTTCCCGATGATTTGTAAGCCAACTGGCATATTTTCACTTAAGCCACATGGCACTGATAAACTCGGTACACCTGCCATGTTACTTGGAATCGTTAAGACGTCATTCATGTACATTGTGATTGGGTCTTTAGCATAGTCACCTGATTTAAAGGCAACTGTTGGTGCAGTTGGTCCAACAATGACATCGTAATCAGCAAAGATTTTCTTGAAATCTTCAATAATCATCGTACGTGCTTGTTGCGCTTTTTTATAATACGCATCATAGTAACCGGAGCTTAACGCAAAGGTACCTAGCATAATACGACGTTTAACCTCAGGTCCAAAACCTTCAGCACGTGTTTTTGTATATAACGTTTCGAGGTCATGTGCTTCTGGTGAACGGTAACCATAACGCACGCCATCAAAGCGTGATAAGTTCGATGAAGCTTCACTTGAAGCCAAGACATAGTATGCAGCCACACCGTATTCGATGTGTGGTAAACTCACTTCGTCAACTGTTGCACCTAAGCCTTTAAGTGTTTCAATCGCTTCTAAAACGCGGGCTTTAACACCGGCTTGAACGCCTTCGCCTAAGTATTCTTTCGGTACAGCAATCTTCATGCCTTTGATATCTTTATGGATATCAGTTGTGAAATCAGCTATCGGTTGTGGTACCGATGTTGAATCGTGCACATCAACACCTGCAATTGCTTCTAACACAAGGGCATTATCTTCGACTGTACGCGTAATGGGCCCAATTTGATCAAGTGAAGACGCAAAGGCAATTAAACCGAAGCGAGACACACGACCGTAAGTTGGTTTCATCCCGACAACCCCACAAAAAGCGGCTGGTTGACGCACTGAACCACCTGTATCAGATCCGAGGGCAACAGAGACTTCACCGGCAGCAACCGCTGCTGCTGAACCACCTGAAGACCCACCAGGAATACGTGATAAATCCCAAGGATTCGCTGTTTTTGCATAGTAAGACGTTTCGGTTGTTGATCCCATTGCAAACTCATCCATGTTTAATTTACCAACATTAATCATGTCTTTTTCATGCAATTTCGTCATAACAGTTGCATCATAAACAGGTTCAAATCCTGTTAAAATTTTAGATGCGGCTGTTGTTAAAATATCTTTCGTTACGATATTATCTTTAATACCGATTGGAATTCCCGCTAGCACATTTGTTGCATCGATGCCTTTAGCATCAAGCGCTGCAGCTTGTGCTAACGCGGTTTCTTTTGTCAAAGTAATGAAGGCTTGTACCTTATCTTCAACGGCGTCTACGCGAGCGTAAACTTCATTGACTAAGTCAACTGCCGTCACTTCTTTATCTACTAATTTTTGATGTAATTGTTTAATTGTTAAATTAAGTAATGCCATGTTTAATCGGGCTCCTTCCCTACTAGTCCATAATTGATGGTACTTTAATATAGCCATCTTGTGAATCTGGTGCGTTTTTTAAAACAACGTCGCGTGGTAAGCCTGCAACGACCTTATCTTCACGTAACACATTTGTTAATGGCACGGCATGTGTTGTCGGTTCGATGTTATCCGTATCTAACTCATTTAATTTTTCAACCATTTGAATAATTTGCTCCAACTGCGTTGCATATTGCTCCGCTTCGGTTTCAGTAATTTCAAGACGAGCTAAACTCGCTACTTTTTCAACTTCTGCTTTTGAAATAACAGACATAATAACCCTCCTAAAATATCTACTTTATGATACATACTCCTCTATTCTACACGAAAACCCTTTTAAAATAAATGATTTCGGTCAATTGTTTACGTATTTGAACGAGAAAAAAACGATGCGCCTATGGCACATCGTTTCAGATTGTAGACAAAGTCGAATTAAACTGATTTTACTTTGAACGTTAGTTCAAGTGACTTTGGCTGCAAGATGACTTGAATGACTAGAACTGCTGTTGAACGTGCCACTTCCTTTATCATCTTTAACGGTCAAAGATATGAACTTCAGCCTTTTTGCTCCCTGAATCACGTGTAATTAAAGCGGCATTCGCCTGTGAGTCAGTTGTTTTAATATTAACTTCCACATCAACACTCGATGGTACATGTTTCGCCACCATATCCGCAGCAAACTGTGTAAAGCCAATAATCTCTGCTTCGCCAAAGAAGTTAACCGGAATATCAATCGTTACACGTTTCATCTCTTTTCCTTGGTAGAACCCACGTCCGATGACCCCATTGTAGTTTGAGAAGTACGTTTGAATATCACCAGAGAAGCTCTTAAACCAGTTATAATCATCTAAATAATTGGTTTTGGCATCATCAGATGGGAATAAAACATACTTTTCATCGGTGCTATTCCATTTATCGAGTTCAGATGAACCGGCTTTAGCTGTTGCAGACGCGATATAATTGCCTGACACCATCGCATCTTTGGCGTTTTGTCCAAAGATGGCTACTGTAATTGGCACTTCTGAGAGACCTTTCATTTGACGCATTCGTGTAATAATCGTCGCAGCCATTTTCTCGCCTTCAGCTTTCATTTTTTCAGTCGTAATCGGTGTCGTATAGGTTGCACCATAGCTTTCTTTTTGGTAATAATCGACCGAATTCATCGCCAAACCGATAGTGACACCACTTAAATTAACCGTGTCCCCTTTGTTTTCCAAGTAGTTTTGCTCGAGGATGTGCGCTAAGTAAATCGGATTACGATCGGTACCATTACCGTTGAATTCCGGATTCAGACCAACGTTATCACTGTCACTTAACTTCTTCTCTTTCAGTTGTTTATCGGAATACTTCCGATTCAACCATGACACAACGGTTTCCTTTTTCAAATATTGTCCTTCTTGGAAGACAAAATCATCCGTATTATACATGCCTGTTGCAATGCGTTGTAAGCCAACTTCCATCTCATTAATGTCATAACGCGTATTTAAATTAGAGACGATTAACCCACGGGTTGGACTTTCTTTATACGGCAAAAGCGTACGGTAATAATCACTTGATATATTATTTTTCGTAACGATTTGCGCTTCTTTTTTTGTGTTGCTTGAGCTATCGTTATCAACTGTTTTTTCACTTGATAATTGCGGTGAACAACCTGCCAATGCAAGTGTTAAACCGGCAACAACTACAATTAGTTTTTTCATTATTTTTGGTCACCTTCATCTTTTAAGTACACGAGTAAATCAGCTTCTGACCAGATTGGAATCGCGAGGCTTTCTGCTTTAGCCCGTTTCGAGCCTGCATCCGCACCAGCAACGACTACGTCAGTTTTTTTACTCACGCTTCCGGTTACTTTGCCACCGAGGCTTTCAATCAAGTCTTTTGCTTCAGTCCGTGTCATTTGTTCTAGTTTACCAGTTAATACCACTGTTTGACCATTAAAAACTAGTTCCTTGGCTGACTTATTTGCCAAGACCGGGCCTGTGTAACTTAAATTAAGATTGACCTGACGCAGTTCATTCACTAATTCATGCACTTGTGGATTCGCAAAATAAGCCAGAATCGAATCAGCCATAATTTCACCAACATCAGCAATCGCAATCAGCTCATCTCTCGTTGCATCTTGCAAAGCAGCGATGGTGCTAAAGTGTTGCGCGAGTGATTTAGCCGCTTTGGCACCAACGTGACGAATACCTAAGCCAAACAGCAACAGCTCAAGTGAATTAGCCTTCGACGCTTCAATCGCGGCCATCAGTTTGGCGGCCGATTTTTCGCCCATTCGTTCGAGCGGTAACACATCTGCCACTGTCAACTTGTATAAATCAGCAATGTCGGCAATTAAGCCATTGTCATGTAATTGCGAAACGACCTTATCGCCAAGTCCTTCAATGTTCATTGCGTTCCGTGAAGCAAAGTGAATCAAACCTTCACGAATTTGTGCCCCACATTTCGGGTTAATACAACGGAGTGCCACCTCTGTATTTAAACGCACCAGTTCACTGTCACACGATGGACAATGGGTTGGCATCTCGTATGGTTCGCTCGTTGGAGGACGCTTGTCCAATAAAACGCGGACCACTTCTGGAATAATATCACCCGCTTTTTTGACGATGACCTCATCCTTGAGACGAATATCTTTGGCGGCGATATAATCGGCGTTATGTAACGAGGCCCGTTGTACCGTCGTCCCTGCTAATTGTATCGGTTGTAAGATGGCCGTTGGTGTCACGACACCGGTACGGCCAATACTCAATTCGATATCAATGAGCTGCGTTGACTGTTCTTCGGCTGGAAATTTATAGGCAATCATCCAACGCGGCACCTTAACAGTAGCACCGAGCTGTCGTTGGGCTGCAAAATCGTTCACTTTAATAACGATACCATCGATGTCATAAGGAAGCGAGCTGCGTTTATCGGTCCATTCCGCAATATAAGCCATCACAGCTTCAATCGAATCAACCACTCGATATTCGCGATTGACGTGACAGCCTAAGTCCGCAATCGCGGCTAACATTTCACTATGTGTCGTCACATCAAGCACGGAACTATCCGCAACAGCATACAAGTAAGTATCCAAGTTACGTGAAGCCGCCACTTTTGTATCTAATTGACGTAGCGAACCCGCCGCCGCATTCCGTGGATTGGCAAACAAGGCCAATCCGTCGACTTCACGTTGGGCATTAAGCTGCGCAAATGATCGTTTCGGCATGTAGGCTTCGCCACGAATTTCAATCGTTAACGGTTCTGTTAATTTCAATGGCACAGAACGAATCGTCCGTACATTGGCAGTAATGTTTTCGCCAATTGTTCCATTCCCGCGGGTTGCCCCTTGAACAAGTTGTCCGTCAACATATTTTAAAGATAACGCAAGTCCATCGATTTTAAGTTCAACGGTATAAGAAACTTGCTCAACACCGAGCTCTTTACGGACGCGCTGATCAAATTGACGGATTTCAGCTTCGTTAAAAACATCCCCCATACTAAGCATCGGAACATCGTGGGGTACTTTTTCAAACTTATCGAGCACGATACCACCAACTCGTTGGGTTGGTGAATCAGCTGTGACTAGTTCGGGATGTTTGGCTTCGATTGCCACCAATTCAGCATAAAGTGCATCGTAGACATTATCTTCTGTCGTCGGTGCATCCAACACATAATAGGCATAGCTAAGCGCCTGTATTTGTTGTTTCAATTCATTTAATCGTTCACTCATTTTGACACCGTCCTATACTTTTTCAATCGGTGAAAACTCAGCTAAGAGACGTTTTACACCTGTTGGACTTGGGAAGGCAATATCCAATTCCATTGATTTACCGGCATTTTTAACACTAACAACGGTACCGATTCCCCAAATTTTATGTTTTGCTTTGTCGCCAACGGTCCAACTAACCGCACTGGCTCCGGTTTCTTGCAACGCTTTAACCTGTGGTGTTTTGGCGTATGAGCGTTGTTTTGTGGCAAACGGAATCGCTTGCTTGTTCTTGGCGTCACTCGCACGTTCGAGTAATTCAGCCGGAATTTCATTGATAAACCGGGATTCTGCATTGCTGGTTGAACGACCATACAACGTACGTGAATATGCCGCGGTTAAATATAATTCTTTTTCAGCTCTCGTAATACCTACATAGGCAATTCGACGTTCTTCTTCCATCTCATCTTCGTCTGCTAACGCACGACTGTGTGGGAAGATACCTTCTTCCATTCCCACTAAATAAACAACCGGGAATTCTAAGCCTTTAACAGCATGGAGCGTCATTAACGTAATTGCCCCATCTTTTGCATTGATTTGATCTTCGAGCGAATCAACATCCGCCACTAATGCCAAGTCCGTTAAAAAGGCGATTAATGATTTATCATCGGTGTCTTTTTCAAATTGCTGTGCCACTGAGAGAAACTCATCAATGTTTTCAATGCGGGTTTCGGCTTCAATTGTTTTTTCAGCCTTCAACATCTCACGGTAACCTGACTTATCAAGCACTTGTTCGATCAGTTCAGCGACAGATAAATAATCTTGCATCTGTGAGAAGCCACGTATCATGTCATAAAAACCGAGTAGCTCACGGCTGACCTTCGTCGATAAGCCTACTTGTTCGATTTGATTAATCATCGCAAACATTGTTGTATCATAAGCTAAGGCTGCCGCCGCTAATTTGTCGAGCGAACCTGGCCCAACGCCTCGTTTAGGCACATTGACCACCCGCGCTAAACTAATATCATCCGCGTTATTGGCAATGAGGCGGAGGTAGCAGAGTACATCTTTAATCTCTTTACGATCGTAGAATTTTTGACCGCCGACCATTGTGTAGGGAATCGATGATTTAAGTAACGTCTCCTCAAGAACACGTGACTGTGCATTTGTACGGTATAAAATTGCCATATCTTTATATTTATAATCAGCTAAACGTTCTTGGATTTTTCCGACGACATAGGTCGCTTCTTCACGTTCAGATAACGCGCGGTGGTAACTGATTTTATTTCCTTCGCTATTACCTGTCCATAATTCTTTCGGACGACGGTTGCTGTTGTTCGTAATGACACCATTAGCTGCCGCTAAAATCCGTTTTGTAGAGCGGTAATTTTGCTCTAATACAATCGTCGTTGATTTCGGATAATCTTTCTCGAAATCCAAAATGTTACTAATGTCAGCGCCACGCCAACCGTAAATACTCTGATCTGAGTCACCGACGACACAAATATTTTGGAACCGTGCCGCCATTAATTTAACGAGCGTATACTGTGCCTTATTCGTATCTTGGTACTCATCAACATGAATGTATTGGAACTTACGTTGATAAAATTCAAGCACCTCTGGCACTTGTTGAAACAGTTCAATGGTCATCATGATTAAATCATCAAAATCGAGCGCTTGGTTTTTTCGTAATTTTTTTTCGTAATCTGTGTAAACATCTGCAACCATTTTTTCGAAGAAACCAGCGGCTTCTTTCGCATAGTCAGTCGCATTAATTAGTTCGTTTTTGGCGTTACTAATCGATGCGAGCATTGCCCGTGGTTGGTACCGTTTAGGATCGATGTTACGATCCTTCATAATTTTTTTAACGACGGTTAATTGATCGCTTGAATCCAGAATCGTAAAGGCACGACTAAGCCCCATTCTTTCTGCGTCACGACGTAAAATCCGCACGCACATCGAGTGAAACGTCGATACCCAAATTGCATCGGCATCGCTCCCTAAAATAGCTCCGACCCGTTCTTTCATTTCACGTGCGGCTTTGTTTGTAAAGGTAATCGCTAAAATATTGTACGGATTAACATTTTTTTCTTTAATTAAATATGCAACACGATGTGTTAACACCCGTGTCTTCCCACTGCCGGCACCTGCCATAATCAGTAAGGGCCCTTCTGTTGTCACGACAGCCTTCTGTTGTTCAGGATTCAATCCTTCTATGAGTTGTTTTCCAGTAATTTCCATTGTGCACCACCTATTTCAGAACATTCGTTCTTATTATACATAAAAAAACAGGCAAACACTAATCTCGCTGCCTATTTCTTTGTGTTGTATTCACGTTGTTTTTCTTCTTAAAAACACTAGCCTAATTATAACAAACATCACGCATAAAAGGTACTCGTTGCCCTAGCGTAATCCACCGTTTTCATTCCGTTAGAAAACAAAAAAACTTTAAAAGCACAGGTCTTTTAAAGTTTCAGATTGTAGACAAAGTCTTACAAGACTTCTTTTTGATTTAAAAATAAGCAAGTGACTGTGAAATCATTAGACTGACTAAACCTATTGTTATATGCGCTGGTTGTATTAGCCTTTAGTTTTATCTTCTTCATCTAAACGTCCCAATACAAGCTCATACGAATCATTACCCCAGTTAAGCGAACGTTTCACGCGTGAAATCGTTGCTGTACTCGCACCGGTAGCCGCTTCAATCTTGCTATACGTATGACCACTTCGTAGCATTTTTGCGACTTGAAAACGTTGTGACAATGCTTGAATTTCGTTGACTGTACACACATCATCAAAGAAATCGTAACATTCTTCAATACTCTTCATTGTTAACACACCACGAAAGAACTCATCGAGGCCTTCACCACGTAATTTTTCAATTTGCATGTTACTTTCCCCCTCATCCATTTTCTGCTGTATCTCTCTTTAACATTTTAACGCATTACATGACTAAAACGCAAGCCTTCTCTGTCTTAATCAGCCGTCTGATGACGGGTTGGGTCTTTCCAAAAGAACGCTAAGATTGTCCCTAATACAATCACAATTGTCGCGACATAAAAAGGATAGTCAATATTTATATCAAAAAAGATTCCTCCCAAAACCGGACCGAACACATTTGCAAGCGAGGTGAAAAAGGAATTCATCCCCCCAACAAAGCCTTGGTCATTACCCGCAATACGCGAGAGGTAGTTGGTGACTGCCGGACGGATAAGGTCAAAGCCTGTAAATAGTAAAAAGACGACCGCCATAATGAGCCAATATGAATGTGTAATCGTCACTGCAAAAGTGAGTAAGCCTGATAAAATCAACATCATTCGTACAAGATTGACTTCGCCAATTGCTCGCACGAGTTTATCGAAGACAACGATTTGACACACAACGCCAATAATTGCCCCACCTGTAATCGCAATCGCGATGTCACGTGGTGTGAAACCAAATTTATGATCGGTATACAAACTGAAAAACGACTCAAACAAGGCCATCCCAAAGGAAGATACAAAAATGACGATAAAGGCCATTAAGAATATCGGCAACACTATTTTGCGCAGACCGCCTTTAGCGGCTGCTTTACTATCAGCTGTTTCAAGATTTTGTCGTTCGGGTTCGCGTAAAAACACTAACGAGATGACGGCTGCGATCAAGGCCATGGTTGCTGCCGCAAAAAAGGGTGCTCGTGTGCCGTATTCGGCTAAAAAGCCACCAATACCAGGGCCGATAATAAAGCCGGTACCGATTGCGGCTGACATATACCCTAATGCTTTGGCGCGGCCTTTTAAGGTGGTTGAATCGACAATAAAAGCCGTTACCGCTGGCATAATAAAAGCGGCACTCATGCCACCAAAAATGCGGGAGACGAACAAGAGCTCCACCGAGGTACCGACTGCAAACAGCAGTTCAGAGAGCGAGAATATAAACAAGCCGATCACAATCATGATTTTTCGACCGAATTTATCGGCTGCTTTACCCGAAAAAGGCGATACGACTAATTGCGTTAAGGCAAAGGCAGCGGTCATGTATCCGACGACTGTTCCTGAAATATGTAATTCGTTCATTAAAGTCGGCATTACAGGAATGACTAAGCCAATCCCAATAAAGGCGATAAATAAATTGGCTAATAAGATGCCGATTGTAACATTATGTGTTGTTTTCATCCGTTCCTCCTCCATCGTACAGTAACTGTTTCAATATTATCTATTTTAGCATAGTTTAATGTGACTAGCTGACTACACGTGTTACTATTTTGCAGACTATTTTCTCCCAAAACTCCGTTACAATAGGATGTGCGTACCTCGCACAATCTTTCTCTGTTTGTGCGAGATACAGGCTCGTTAATTCTTTGCAGCAGCGGTACATTGGATATAGGAGGTTTTTAGATGAAGATTTGTCAAGCACTCAATTACACACAAGAGCAACTCGTGGAAAAAGCCCTGGTCAGTCGATCAACGATTTCAAATTGAGAAACAAACCGCAATTACCCTGATATTCAAATGATTGTTGATTTATCAAACATCTTGGATATTTCGTTAGATGCGCTCTTAAAAGGAGATGAAACTGTGGTCACACATATTGCCAATGATACTAAACAACGTAAAAAAAAAGTTTTAAAATTAAAATACTGGCGAATTGTATAATCAAGTTAGCCACCTGAATTTATAAAAAAAGTGCCTTAGCGAAAAATCATGTATTATTGAGGTTACGACACCAAACAATAAAGGATGATTTTGCTATGACACTCATAAAGAATAACACATTTAAAACAAAACATACACACCTTTCTGTTGCCGAACGTAGGATGATACAAATGTTACTCCGCAAGAAAGAATCACATCGGTCAATTGCTTATTTACTCAACCGGTCACCTCAAACAATTAACAACGAAGTTAAAAGGGGAATAATCACGAAAAGATTTCGATTGAAAGTAAACAAAAAACAAAGCACCGTCTTTCTTGTTCGTTCTTACTCGCACAAAAAGGGACAAGCTTGTTATGAACTCAAGCGCAAAAATTGTGGCCGTAAATACAAATGGATTTCCTGCGTTGCCTTCATTGAATATGTCACTCGAAAAATAGCAATTGATAAATGGTCACCTGATGCAATCGTTGGCTATGCCAAACGCCATCAGCTTTTTTCAGACGATGAAATGCTTTCAGTAAAAACACTTTATCATCTGATTGATGCTGGTTTCTTAGGCGTCAAAAACATTGACTTGAATAAAAAGGTATCACGACAAATTAAGAAACAAAAAAGTCGTAAGAACAAGCGTATATTAGGACAATCAATTGAAAAACGTCCAGACATCGTTGATGTCCGAGAAGAATTAGGGCATTGGGAAATTGATACTGTTGTTGGTCTGAAAAATAAAGCAGACGCTGTTTTATTAACATTGACTGAGCGTAAAACACGATTTGAATTCATACTCAAAGTCGAAGGAAAACAAGCATCTTTTGTGAATAAAGCCCTCTTACACCTTAAGAAACAGTGTGGATCATATTTTGGAGCCCTCTTTAAAACCATTACTGCGGATAATGGCAAAGAATTTTCAGGCATCAATGAGTTGCTCAAAGATACACTGGCTATTTATTTCACACATCCTTATTCCTCTTGGGAACGTGGCACCAATGAAAATCATAATGGAATCATTCGAAGATTCATTCCAAAAGGACGTTCTGTCAGTGATGTAAGTGATCAACTTGTCCAAAGGATTCAAACATGGATGAATAATTTGCCACGTCGGATTTTAGGATTTCAAACACCAAAAGAGCTATTTTTAGAAGAAATTACAAAACTTCAGCTGTTCACAAATTAAAAAGTAAACTTACTATCATGATTCGGCACGTGGTGGCTAACTTATTCTTGCAATTCATGAAATTAAAATACTGTCTAGCTATATTTTAATTTTCACTCTCGCTCTGTTTTTTTTTTTGTGGCTCACCCTAAGGTTACAAGTATCACGCAGCCACAACAAATACTTAATGCGCACATGGATGCCGCAAAAGCTACAATTGATGTTTACACTGATTTACCCTTTTATAAAAGCCTTACAAGTTATTGGTGTAACAACAATCAAACAGATTCAGCTATGTTAGAAGTTTATTTATCTGTCTCGAATGATTTCTCATTAACCAACAAAGAACATCTGCAAATTAATGCTTCTGTGTTTGATTTAACTAAAATCAAACGACTCAACTTTTATGATGAACAACATACACTGATAAAAACAATCAAAGTCATGCCTAGCGCGCTTTAATTATTCACCCTTAATAATTTTTAAAGTCTATTTACCTTGTAATTAGCTATTCGATGTTTTAGACTAAGTCTATCAATTATAAAGGAGATGATTTTCATGATTAACTTTCCAGTGAAGTGTTTTTTCCTTTTCCTCATCCTCAGTACATCCATCGTCCCTCCTGTTAACGCACAGACTCTGTCTGATTCAATTAATATTGACCAGACACCTACAGATATCAATCGGATAGAAATAGATGCCGGTGGTGGGAAATTCCGATACATGGTTCAAATGTCAATAATATTTCAATACAGACAAAAGAGTGAATACGATCACTCTAAAAAAGAACACCGGACGACATCGATGATGAACGATGTTTATTCCTATTCACCATGGGTTAAAGCAAAAAAAACGGCAAAAGCTCAGACTGCGTGGTATTGGAGTTATAGCTCTAATAACTCTTATTGGTCAACACGTTAATAAAGAAAGGGTGCATCCCTAATGAAAAAAGCGTTACTCCTTAGTTTCACTACCATTGCTTTGCTCTTGTTCTTCTCAACACGCTTTTTTTTAACAGTTCAACAAGCGCAGCACTACCAAGCAGTCAAAGATAATCGCTCCTATAACGTGACATTTGCGGATAACGCTGATGTCATCGATACACACTCGTGGTCACAACAATTAAAGACACTTAGTCAGACCTATCAGTTTAATCTTTATAAAATAGCCGCGCGCTCAAACGCGACGACCCAAGTCGTCTATGCTCAATTAACGCAGAATAAGCAACGAATTCTGGCTGAATTAGACCTTGAAGCGATTGGAAATAGCCATTATAGTAATCGGAACCACCTGTTTTCAGCAATGAATCAGTTGGTTCTTTTACCTTTGAATCAAATGACAGACGACGACCTTAAAAGTGGCAACTATCGCATTCAACGAAGTAAGACTTCGCCAGCAATCGAAATAATCGTTGCACATATCCAACAAGAAACAGGTGTTGCCATTACCATCGCGCCCCACCTCAAACGGGAGGAAGTCCCCCTATAATTGGGGCTCAAGCCGCTATTTTTCTTAGCCTCGTTTTAACAGTCCTCATTTTAATGCTCCTGTTAATTTGTGATTACTACATTAACTACCGCCACAATAGCATCAAATTAATGCTCGGTTTCCGGCGCTTTTCTCTGTTACATGATATTCTCCGCAAACAGTTGCCCTATACCCTACTCATTCCATTGGTGGCGCTTTCATTCGCCCTGTTCGATTATTTTTATCATGGAATTCAGCCAGCCTTTAAGGTTGCTTTATTTGCGATTTCCCTCGGTTTACTTGCCTTCATTATTAGCTATATCATCCTCAGCATTGCCCTCAGTCTTTATCCTTTTAACGCCCGCTCACTCAAAGGTGATACTCCCCTCAAACGAATGGTACAATTGCTTCTTGGTGCAAAACTATTCATCAGCCTTCTATTACTACTGCTTTTACAACTAGGCTATCAACAATTTTATTATGTCGTGACAGAACAAGCAAAAACAGACCGTATCATCACTGCCGTCGCTCATCATTATTACTTACCACTACGGTTCGCCTTAACACAAAAGGCCGACGAAAAAGCAATTTTGAGCCAACTTGTGCGTCACAATCAACTGTTTGCTGATTATTACAAAGAAGGACTCTTACTTTTTTATCCAACCTCTGACACCGACGAACAATTACAGGAAAATCGTTACTCACCAGGTCATGAACCTTATACAACGAATGAGGTCTGGGTCTCACCTGACTACTTGGCGCTAAACGATATCCGCGATACGAACGGACAAGCACTCCACTTTAACAATGACGATGACACGCTCATCACGCTCATACCCTCGCACTATTATTCGCAACGCGCACACATCAAAAAAGCGATTGAAGAAGAACATCGCTTCCAAAACATTGAATTAGGACAGGCCTTCGGTTTAAAAAGCAAGCCTGAACCACTACATTACCGCTATATTGAAATTCTCGATAATCAGCCATTACTCACCTTTCTTCCCTATCAACGTCCGCTTAAAAATCCCGTCATTAAAGTGTTAACTGTTCAAAATGTTGATCCGAACTTATCGGCCTATGCGGATAGTATGAGTGGCAACGCAAACAGTTTTTTTGTTGGAAACCCCTCAACAACGCATGCATCACTCAAAAAAATCATCCGAAAACACGGGTTTCAAAAAACGTATCCCCAAATCATTCCTGCTCAGCATTATCTCAAAGACAAATTGAGTGATTACAGTAGCCTTTTACGCCTGCTTGGCACATTGCTCGGAGTCTTAAGCTTGCTTTATTTACTGCTAACCTTTGCCTTCACTCACCATTATTTATTGCTCCATGTAAAAAAAAACCAGGTACTGCTCCAACACGGCTACTCGCTGACACGCTTGTTTGCCCCACTCTTCCTCATCGCTTGCCTTCCATGGCTCGTACTACTTTGTTACAACTTATTTGGGACACATAAGGTCATTTATAGTTGGCTGTTTTTCACACTCGCATTGTTGGAGTCCGGTTTGCTCTATTGCTACCTCTACCGTATTAAAAATAGTTTACTGAAAGGAAGTCGGCAATGAAACTCACCTTACGTCACGCAACCAAACGCTTCGATGATAAAATCTTATTCAAACAGTGCTCCTTCACGATTCCATCTGGCAGCTTTGTCGCCATTAAAGGTAAAAGTGGTGCTGGAAAATCCACCTTACTCAATTGCCTCGCCTTAATTGAACCCCTCACAAGTGGTCAATTATTGTTCGATGAAACCGATGTTACCATGCTGTCCTGGTCTAAAAAAAGTCGCCTTTACCGCCAGGACATCAGTTTTATCGTCCAAGACTTCGGCTTAATGCCCAACGAAACCGTCATGGAAAATCTTATCATCGCGCTAAGATACGAACGATTATCCGCTAAAAAGTGCAAACAACGTTGCCTAGCTGTGTTATGCAAGGTTAATTTAGCTGACACCCTTCTTGATGAACCGATTTTCCGTTTGAGTGGTGGCGAGCAACAACGGGTCGCCATTGCTCGCTGCTTACTCCGACAACCACGCCTATTATTTGCGGATGAACCAATTAACGCCCTCGACCGTGATAATGCTGCCGACATCATGAGATTGCTCCAAGCGATTAATGCGAGTGGCTGTACAGTTGTGCTAGTCACACATGATGATACGTACGACAACTGCTATGATGATGTAATCTATTTATAAAAGTGAAAGCAACCCGTTAGAAGCAAACAGCTTGGAAGAAAAAGGTGAGCGATTATTTACCGTCGCAAGCCTTTTTCTGAAAGGTGAAAGCTTCTGGTTGATTGAACTGGACAATTAAAAGTGAAAGCAACCCGTTAGAAGCAAACAGCTTGGAAGAAAAAGGTGAGCGATTATTTACCGTCGCAAGCCTTTTTCTGAAAGGTGAAAGCTTCTGGTTGATTGAACTGGACAATTAAAAGTGAAAGCAACCCGTTAGAAGCAAACAGCTTGGAAGAAAAAGGTGAGCGATTATTTACCGTCGCAAGGAGCACTCTTAAGGCTGATTTCCGCCGTGAAGTAATTGTTGGCTTGATGATCAATCGTAAAGACATAGGGTGTATTAATTAAAATCGTTTTGATTATATAAATACCTAAGCCCGTTCCTCGCTCAGAGCCAAAGGCCATAAACGGCTCACCAATTCGATTCCAATTAATCTTCCCTTTATCTTCAAACTGATTGGCAATGATGATGCGATCAGCTAATACGTAAATTTTAATTGCCGTTCGCTCGACTGTATAATGAATGGCATTGCTCACTAAATTCGACAAAATTTTCTCTAACATTTTTTCATCGAGCTTCATATAAAACTCAGTTTCAATCGTTCGTTCAACCGTCAACTGCTTATCATCTAACAACACATCATAGTTGGTAATGACACGATCTAATACTCGTGAAACCGCACTTTTCATATTATTACTTGCTAAATATTTTCGTTGTGTCACAAATAAGATTTCTCTGATAAGTTTTTCTAAATTAGTCATTTGTTGATTGACCTGCCCAATTACAGTCCGATTGGCATCGTCCAATTGCAATTCATTCAACAACAGCTTGGTCGACATCAACGGTGTTTTCATTTCATGCGTAATGCCTTGTAAGAGTGCTAAATTTGACTGTTCTAATGACTTAACGACCTGCATTTCTGTTTCGATTTTTCGCTGAGATTGTTCCAATGAGGCATATAACTGTTTGACCTGCTGTTCAATATCGTAATATTATCTTCAATAATCAAAATGTTTTTAGACATCGTTTCACCTCTTTATTTCAATCTAACAGACTCACTTTTACAGTACAACTAACTCCCCTCGTACTACGATAAAAACAGCCAAGCGATGTTATCATCGACCTGGCTGTTTTGATACATCAGCTTAATCTTTCAACACAACTAACTCCCCTGCCTTTAACGTTAAAACGATATCGGTTTGATTCGCTAGTTGGCGATCGTGCGTCACCATAATAATACATTTACCTTCTAATTTTAAATGCTCGAAGATTTCCAACACATGTTTCGCATTATTTTTATCAAGATTTCCCGTTGGTTCATCAGCAATAATTAATTTTTCATCTAAGGCGACCGCCCGTGCAATCGCTACCCGTTGCTGTTGACCACCTGATAAATCAGCACATTTTTTCTCTAACGTTTGTCCCACAATTCCAACAGATTTCAAAATTTCTTTTATCTGCGCGATTGTTTTCACTTTAGCATGAATGTCGAGTGCCAATCGAACATTCTCAACCGCTGATAAGTACGGTACTAAATTAAAGGCTTGAAAAACATAGCCGATTTGGCGACGGTAACAATCGAAGTTCGTCACTTTTTTTGTTTGATACCAAATTTCACCTGTTTGTAAAAAATCCAATCCTGATATAACGGATAAAAACGTGCTTTTACCAACACCAGATTCCCCTACAATCGCGTATATTTTACCCGCTTCGAACGTAAAACTAATTTGATTCAACACCTGTTGCTCATGATAATGATGTGAGATTTTTTTTATTTCTAACATAGTATTCCTCCTATTCTTTCGTCGATAATATTGTTGTTGGACTTTTTTTCAGTAGACGCATCGTTGGTATCAAGGTCGATATCGCCGTAATTACAAGCGTAATCAAGAATACAAAGAGGGCACCTGTGATATCCAGCTTATTTTTTTCATCAATTCCTGTATCAGCATCTAATTTTGTACTCGTGTCTTCGACATAATTCGGCCCTTTTGGCATGCCCGTATTGGCACTGTCATTTTCACTAATGGTCGTCGACATTTCTTCATTGACAAAATTGGTCGCCAGTGGGGTTGTTACAAAACTAGCCACCCCAAAACTAATAATAAAAGTTGCGATGAGCACAAAGGCCACTTCTAAAAACATCTGGGCTAAGATATTCACTTTTTTCTCACCTAGCGCCAGTAATAGGCCAATTTCTCTTTTTCGTTCGCGTAATGATAACAGCATCACCAAACTGATAATTAAGGCTGCCACAATAAAAATAACAATTTTCAATGTCGTAAACATGCTAATCAATTTATCAATCATTTCACTAATCGTTTTAAATTCACCATAACTGCTCTTGAACTCAAGCCAACCATAATCACCGCCATCAGCTTTCATTTCGGCAATAAACTTATCCGTATCAGCGGGATCCTTAAGTTCTACTTTAATCTTGTCATAGCCTGTAAAGGGTGAAGGTGCTTGACCTGCCAAGTTTTCTTTTTTCAATGTGTTAACTAGCTTTTCATTTGCATACATCAACGTTTTTTCTTGCTGTTTCAAAACATCCGGGTTATCGGCTGTTAATTCAAACACACCTGTAATTGTTGCTTTGAATTTTTTCTTTGTTTGGCTGTCATCCATATTTTGTAATTCTAACTCTAAGGTGTCGCCAATGTTAACCTTGTATTCATCGATATAAGCCTGTGATACAATCACTGGATTTTTGACTTTCGAGTCACTTGGAAGCTTACCATCTAACAAATCAATGTTTGATGAAGCCACTTGTTTATTAGTACTATCTAAAATTGACACCTGTGTATCTGTTGCAGCATAACCTGCACGTGGATCTTTTTCCTTACTTGAAAACTGTGTAAAGACACTTTCTTTTGCTTGCACAGAAAAATCTTTCACATATTTTGATTTTTTTACTTTTTTGACCATTTCTGCATCAATCGCTTTTTTTTGATTTTCCCGAATCAGCACTCATCATCTCTTGCATAATCGTATCAAGATTGATATTAATTGAGACAATCGCATTCACTTTATCGCGATTCGTATTTAAGACTTCCTTCAATGATTGTTGCACCGCGGAACCTGATATTAAAAAAGTTAAGACGACTAAAAATAACAACCCTAGAATTAACGTCCTCTTTTTTAAATTAATTGTGCTCTTTAGCATTCGCTTTAAAACCTTCACTTAATCACTCCTCTTCTTTGTTAACGTTAGTATAAACAATCGATATAAAGCATGAATGAACCCTATGTGAAGTTAAGATGAAGTTGCTACACGCAAAAAAACAGGTAATCAAATGATTACCTGCCAGCTTGTAGACAAAGTCGAATTAAACTGCTATTTCTGTGACACTAATTGCAGCAACTCTGGCTACGAATACCGATTAAGACTATCTTGGTGACGTTGGTCGTTCTGCTGTCGCTGCCCGATGTCCAATATCTTCACGGTATACGAGTTCACGCGTATCGATTTTTTTCAATTCTTGATAGAGCATTGCTTGGGCTGCTTGCATTGTCTTCGCCCGCATTGCTAACAAACTGACACGACCACCATTAGTAACGAGTTCGTTTGTGGCATTTAAAGCCACACCCGCATGAAACACAGCCGTGTCATGATTGAGTTGTTCAAACCCAGCGAGTAATTTGCCGTTTTCATACGCCTGTGGGTAGCCTTTGCTCGCGAGCACAACACCTAAGGTGACACCGTCAGTTTGCCATGTAAGTGTGGGTGTGCGATGCGCTAATATATCGGTAATCACAGTCGCGAAATCCGAGGTCAAGCGATCGAGTACCACCTGTGTTTCAGGATCACCAAAGCGGGCATTGAACTCAATTACCTTCGGACCTGATGCTGTCAAGATAAGTCCGGCATATAGAATCCCTGTAAACGAACGTTCTTCCGTTACCATTGCTACCGCCGTCGGTTTTAAGATTGTTTCAACCGCCTCATTAATGACCGCTTGACTGATATGATGTACAGGCGCATATGCCCCCATTCCACCCGTGTTCAAGCCTTTATCTCCCGCTAAGGCCCGCTTATGATCCTGAGCAATAACCATCGGATAGACGTTTTCACCATCAACAAAGGCCATCAATGAAAATTCTTCACCAACCAAGAAGTCTTCCACTACAATTGCCGCACCTGAGGCGCCAAACTGGTTATCACAGAGCATTGCATAGGCGGCTTCGAGTGCTTCGGTCGTTGTTTCAGCGACAACGACACCTTTACCAGCTGCAAGCCCATCCGCCTTAATCACAATTGGCGCTCCCTTCATTTCGATGTAGGTTTTCGCTTCGTCATAAACCGTAAATGTTTGAGAGGCTGCCGTCGGAATGTGATACGATTGCATCAGCTGTTTGGCAAAATCCTTGCTTCCTTCAATAATCGCCGCCTTTTTTTGCGGACCAAACACCTGAATGTTGGCTGCCTGTAAGTCATCGACTACACCTGCTAACAATGGCACTTCTGGCCCGACAAAGACCCAATCAAGCCGCTGTTTTTTTGCAAAGGCAATCAGTTCTTGACTATCGGTTTCAGCAATAGCGATGCATTTAATACCATCTTGCGCCATACCGGCATTGCCTGGTACACAATAGACGCGAGTCACTTGGGGACTTTTTTGTAGTTTTTTGCTGATGGCATGCTCACGCCCACCACTGCCAATCACTAACACTTTCATTTCAATTCCTCCTCAGTTAAGCAACAGCCATTAATTAATGTTTAAAATGACGCACACGCGTAAATACCATCGCGATACCATGTTTGTTTGCTTCATCAATCGATGCTTGATCTTTCATTGAACCACCCGGTTGAACAATCGCACGGATACCTACCTTTGCTGCTTCTTCAATCGTATCAGGCATTGGGAAGAACGCATCACTTGCTAATACCGCGCCTTGCGTACGTTCGCCCGCTTGTTCAAAAGCAATTTTAGCTGCACCAACGCGGTTCATTTGTCCGGCGCCGACACCAACTGTTTGTTGATGGTCACCGATGACAATCGCATTTGATTTAATATGTTTAACAACCTTCCACTGAAATGCAAGCGCTGCGAGTTGTTCAGCTGTTGGTGCCACTTCAGTGACAACTTCCCACTGAGACTCATCTTCTATGACAACATCACTCGATTGAATCAGTAAACCGCCCGCTACACTTGTTTTAACATGTGACACAGGTGCCGCTCCATCAATTGGTAATTGTAATAATCGGAGGTTTTTCTTTTGTGTCAACAGCTCTAAGGCCGCTTCACTATAACTTGGTGCAATTAATATTTCAAGGAACATTTTGCTTAAATGTTCAGCCGTAGCTAAATCAATCTCACGGTTAAATGCGAGTACTCCTCCAAAAATCGAGGTTGGATCGGCTTCATATGCTTTCAAGAAGGCCGCTTCAATCGTTGTACTTAAACCGACACCACAAGGATTCATATGTTTAACAGCCACAACCGCTGCTTCAGTAGTAAATTCTTGGACGATTTGTAAGGCCGCATCAGCATCACGGATATTATTGTAGGACAATTCTTTGCCATGTAATTGATCAGCCGTTGCAATCGATGCCTGTGTTGCAATCGGTTCCTCATAAAAACTCGCTGATTGATGCGGGTTTTCACCATAACGCAACGCTTGTTTACGATTATAGGTTAACGTTAATTTTTCGGGGTATTCTTCGCCAACAACCGTCGTTAAATACCCAGCAATCAATGCATCATAAGCAGCTGTGTGACGGAATACTTTTGCAGCTAAACGTTGACGTGTTGCAAACGTCGTGTCGTCATGCTCGCGTAATTCAGCTAAGACGACATCATAGTCAGCCGCATCAGCAATCACAGTGACACTTTGATAGTTTTTTGCTGCCGAACGTAACATTGAGGGACCACCGATATCAATGTTTTCAATCGCATCGGCTAACGCCACATCTGGCTTTGAAATCGTTGCTTGAAACGGGTATAAATTGACCACAACAAGATCAATCAGTGTGATATCGTGTGCAGCAACTGCTGCCATATGTTGTTCATCATCTCGACGGGCTAATAAGCCACCATGAATGAGTGGATGTAAGGTTTTGACACGACCATCTAACATTTCAGGAAAGCCTGTTACTTCTTCAATCCCGATTACAGGTAAACCTGCCTCAGCGATTAACTCCTTTGTACCTCCAGTCGATACAATTTCAAAATTAAGGGCAATTAATTGCTCAACCAACTCTAATATTCCTGTTTTATCTGACACACTAATTAATGCTCGTTTCATTATTTTGCCACCGTTCCCTTCGATTGTATAAGTGCTTGAATGACTGCTGGGTAATGTTTGTATTCTGCTTGATGAATCCGTTCTTCCAATTGGTCTAATGTATCTGTTTTTAAGCGTGGTACCTTAAATTGGGCAATCGGTCTGCCAGTGTCCATTCCTGCATCGACGTAATGAATCGTAATGCCTGTTTGGGCGTCACCCGCATTATACGCTTGCTCAATTGCCGCCTTACCTGGATAAAGTGGTAGTAACGACGGATGCAAATTAATGATTCGGCCTTCGTAAGCCGCCAGTAAGGTTGGGCCAATCAGTCGCATGTAGCCTGCGAGTACGACTAACTCAATCGTTAATTCCACTAAGCGTTGTGCGATCATCTTTTCAAACGCCGCCTTTGTTTCAAATGCACGTGGATTAAACACCAATGTTGCAATGCCTTGACTTTTGGCCCGTTCAATCACGAGTGCCTCCGCGCGATCACAGACGAGCAAGGCAATTTCACCAGCTAATGCACCCGTCTGACTCGCACGTAACAAAGCCGCAAAATTCGAGCCGTTACCTGAAGCAAAAATTGCTAATTTCATCTTAGGCCTCCTCAAAATAAACAGTATGGGCTTCGTCAGTTTGAACCGAACCAATCACATAAGAAGCCTCACCAGCTGCTAGCAAGGCCGCTTGGGCCGTCGCCACATCTGCTGGTGCAACCGCGACAATCATCCCAATCCCCATGTTGAATATTTCGTACATTTCAAGTGGTGGTACAGCACCATACGTTTGTAAAGCCCCAAAAATCGGTAACATCGGCCACGAACCTAGTGTGATTTTGGCTGAATAGTTTGACGGTAACATCCGTGGAATGTTTTCGACAAAACCACCACCAGTTACATGACTAATCCCATGAATTGCAACTTCCTTTTGTAAGGCTAAAATCGGTTTGACGTAAATTTTCGTAGGTTTCAATAACTCATCAGCAAGTGGTTCTGCTAATTTAGGTAATTGTTCAGTGAGGCTAAAGTTATTTTGTTCAAACATAATCGCACGTACAAGCGAGTAACCATTACTATGAATGCCGCTCGAAGGAATGCCAATCAAGACATCACCGGCTTGCACCCGCTCGTTCGTAATCACCTGCTCTTTTTCAACTGCACCGACAGTAAAGCCTGCTAAATCATAATCGTTTTCACCGTACATGCCTGGCATTTCAGCTGTTTCACCGCCGACCAAAGCACAGCCCGCCTGCTCACAACCCGTCGCGACACCGGCTACGATTTGTTCAAGTCGTGTTGGTATCGCCTTGCCGGTTGCAATGTAGTCTAAGAAAAACAACGGTTCCGCTCCTTGTGCAACGATGTCGTTGACACACATAGCCACACAGTCGATGCCGATTGTTTCATGTTTATCGGCCGCAATAGCAACCATTAATTTAGTACCGACCCCGTCAGTGCCCGAAATAAGCACCGGTTGCTTTAAGCCAAGGGTTGAGAGATCAAACATCCCGCCAAACCCACCAATTGCCCCCATTACACCAACGCGCTCTGTGCGCTTCACATGTTTTTTGATACGTTCAACTGTTTCGTAACCTGCGTTTACATCAACACCGGCACGTGCATAAGCATTCTTTGTCATCATCTCGTCCTCCTTAGCGTATTGAACTCTCTTTTAAACTCTCACGGTACGATTGTTCATAGTCATATAAGCCCGTTGGATAATCGCCATTGAAGTAGGCCATCGTAATGCCACCATACTTCTCATTCGGGAACGGACGACCAATCGCATCGACGAGTCCATCACAGCTTAAGTACGCCAATGAATCAGCCCCAATTTGCTCACAAATTTCAGGCACAGTGTAGTTGGCTGCAATTAATTCGCGACGTGTTTGAATGTCAATGCCATAAAAACAAGGGTACATTAACGGTGGTGAGGCAATCCGCACGTGTACTTCTAACGCACCCGCCTCACGCAGCAACCTCACAATGCGTTTACTCGTCGTACCACGGACAATCGAATCATCAATCATAATGACACGCTTGCCTTTAACGACACCACTAACTGCCGACAGTTTCATCTTCACACCTTGCTCACGAAGCTCTTGGCTTGGTTGGATAAACGTGCGGGCGACATAACGGTTCTTAATTAAGCCGAGTTCATACGGCAACCCGACTTCTTCGGCATATCCAATCGCTGCTGAAATACTTGAATCAGGGACACCAATCACCATATCAGCTTCAATTGGTGCTTCTTGGGCTAAGGTAACCCCCATCCGTTTACGTGCCGTATGCACGTTAATTCCAGCAATATTAGAATCAGGACGCGCAAAGTAAACATATTCCATGCTACAAATGGCATGTTGTGTATCTGTACGGTAATGGTCAATGTGCATGCCATCCTTATCAAAGATAATCATTTCACCCGGCTCAACATCGCGAACAAACTCAGCACCAACAACATCAAAGGCACACGTTTCTGAAGCAACGACGTACGAATCGCCTAAACGACCAATCGACAAGGGACGAAATCCACTCGGATCCAACGCACAAATCATCGCATCCTCTGTTAATAATAAGTAGGCAAAACCACCCTTTACCTGACAGAGAGCTGCTTTTAGATTATCATAAAAGTCATCTGAAATCCCGCGCTTAATAAGATGGGCAAGCACTTCCGTATCTGAACTCGACTGAAAAATAGCACCTTCACGCTCGAGCTTGCCACGCAATGTGTCAGCATTAATTAGATTACCATTATGAGCAAGTGCTAACGATGAGTTTTGAAAGTGGAACAACATCGGTTGCACATTTTGCAACGTCTTACCACCAGCTGTGGCATAGCGCACATGACCAATGGCACCTGCTCCCTGTAGCTCATCCAATTCACCATTTTTAAAAACATCGGCGAGCAAGCCTAAGTTACGGTGACCGTCGATTTTTTCGCCGTCAGTGACACAAATGCCTGCGCCTTCTTGCCCTCGATGCTGTAAACTATGCAAACCAAAATAAGTAACAGATGGCGCTTCATCATGTCCCCAAACACCAAAGACCCCACATTCTTCATTTAATCCTCTTATTTCAGTAGACATGGCAGTGTCGCCTCCCAAGCAGTTTCTAAAACAGCTGTGTTCACTTCAACGTCTTCATTTGTTGCCTGTACCCGTAGCACACCGTCAGCACTCACCTGCCCAATTGCAACAGCTGCTTCACCAAACTGAGCCGCAAAAGCGTCGTGGTTAGCCGCTGAGACTGAGACTAAAAAGCGTGATTGTGATTCACTGAACAAGAGGTCACTCGTAAATGGCACTGTCACATTAACACCAAACTTGCCTTTAAAGGCTGATTCCGCCAATGCAATTGCCAAACCACCCTCAGCTAAATCATGAGCCGAAGCGACTAATCCACTACGAATCGCTGTTAATAATTGTGATTGATACGCTTGCTCGATAGTTAAATCAATCGTCGGAGCTTTACCACTAATCGCACCTTCTTGCAGTTTTTGCAATTCTGAACCGTTAAATTCAGCCTTCGTTTGACCGATTAAGAAGATGGAATCGCCCGCTTGTTTGAACGATTGCGTTGTGACATGTTCTAATTCCGTCACCAAACCAACCATCCCAATGACCGGTGTCGGATAAATAGCCTCACCATCTGTTTCATTGTACAAGGACACATTTCCTGAAATAACGGGCGTATTTAACACACGACAGCCTTCTGCAATACCATCCGCTGCTTGCTCAATTTGCCAAAAAATTTCGGGTTTTTCGGGATTTCCAAAGTTTAAGCCATCTGTAATCGCCAACGGTTGCGCTCCTGAACACACAATGTTCCGTGCGGCTTCAGCCAACGCAATTTGACCACCGACTTTTGGGTCTAAGTAAAGGTAACGTGAATTGCAGTCAACCGTCATCGCAATCGCCTTGTTCGTCCCACGAACGCGCAGCACTGCGGCGTCAGAACCTGGTAACACGACCGTATTTGTACGTACTTGGTAGTCAAATTGTTCATACACATGACGTTTACTCGCAATTGTCGGTTGGGCAATTAATTGCTCCCACAACTTCGCAGTATCAGCAATGACCGGCACAAACGGTGCCTGTGCTTGAAAATCACGGTATTGCTGTGGTTCACGTGCTTCTTTATGATAAACGGGTGCATCTTCTGCCAATGCATCTACCGGCACATTCGCGACAATTTCACCGCCATGACTAATGGTATACATGCCATCATCAGTTACCTCGCCAATAATAACGCCTTCTAAGCCATAGCGTTCAAACAGCGCTTGAATCTCATGTTCATGCCCTTTTTTAATACAGAGTAACATCCGTTCTTGTGATTCCGACAAGAGCATTTCATAAGCACTCATCTGCGTTTCACGTTGCGGGACAGCATCCATGTTCAAGCGTAAGCCTGATCCGGCTTTTGATGCCATTTCACTCGATGAACTCACTAATCCGGCTGCACCCATGTCTTGAATTCCGACTAATATAGCCGAATGGTTTTGAATGACTTCTAAACAGGCTTCGATTAGTAGTTTTTCCATGAATGGATCGCCTACTTGAACAGCTGACCGTTGTTGTTCGCCTTCTTCACTGAATTCAACCGAGGCAAAGGTTGCACCATGAATGCCATCACGACCTGTTTTTGCTCCCACGTACATTACCGAGTTTCCGACGCCAGCAGCCTTTCCTTTTTGAATGTCTTTTTGATCGATAATACCGACACACATCGCGTTAACAAGCGGGTTTTTAGCATAGCTTGGTTCAAATTGAATTTCACCACCGACTGTTGGAATACCAATTGAATTCCCGTAACCAGCAATACCCGCGACTACTTCATTCACTAAGTACTTTGTATGGGCGTTATCAATCTCACCAAAACGTAACGAGTTTAACATTGCAATCGGTCGAGCGCCCATCGAGAAAATATCACGGATAATGCCACCGACACCTGTCGCTGCTCCTTGATACGGTTCAACGTATGACGGATGATTATGACTTTCTACCTTAAAACAAACACCTTGTCCATCACCAATATCAACAATCCCTGCACCTTCACCAGGTCCCATTAACACTTGCTCACCCGTTGTTGGAAACTTCGCCAACACCGGTTTCGAATTTTTATAGCTGCAATGTTCTGACCACATCACTGAGAACAGCCCTGTTTCGGTATAATTCGGTTGGCGTTTTAAGATGGTACAAATGAGGTCATACTCAGCGGGAGTCAAGCCCATTTCTAAGTAAAGTTGTTCCGTTGCAATTGTTGCTGCACTAGGCTCTGTTTTAGTTAGCATTTGTTTCCCTCCATTGGTTGACGATTGATTGAAATAGTTTTAAACCATCTGCACTACCGAGCAAGTCTTCAACCGCTCGTTCTGGATGAGGCATCATTCCTAATACATTGCCCGCTCTGTTTGTTATACCTGCAATCGCCTCACGCGATCCGTTTGGATTCTCACCTTCGTACGTAAAGACAATTTGTTGATTGGCTGTCAGTTCAGCTAAAGTCGCATCATCACAATAATAATTTCCTTCACCATGGGCAATCGGAATGCTTAAACGCGCCTCCTTGTCATATTGATTCGTAAATAAGGTCGCATTATTCGCCACTTTGAGTGTCACTGTCTTACAGATGAAATGGAGGTTTTGATTACGAATTAACGCCCCGGGTAACAATCCACTTTCTGTCAAAATTTGAAAACCATTGCAAACACCGAGCACTGGTTTGCCTTCGGTGGCAAAGCGCATCACCTCTGACATTATCGGTGCAAACTTAGCAATCGCACCCGTTCTTAAATAATCGCCATAAGAAAAGCCACCTGGTAATAATACGGCATCAAAGCCTTCAAGCGATGTCGCTTGATACCAAACGTAGTCTGCCTTCTCGTTTAAGTTGTCGCGAATTGCATGTAACATATCTAAATCACAGTTTGAGCCTGGAAATTGAATGACTGCAAATTTCACGCTTCTTCAACCTCCTCAATCTCATACCAATAGTTTTCCATCACTGGATTTGCAAGTAATTTATCACATATTTCATTGACGACTTCCTCAACTGGACGCTCACTTTTGGCTATCATGATTTCCATGTACTTACCGACACGGATGTCTTGTACCTCTTGATAATCCATACTGTTTAATGACTCTTTAACTGCCACCCCTTGTGGGTCTAACACACTCTTCTTCAACGTTACATACACCTTTACTTTAAACATCGTCATGACATTCACTCCTTATTTTATGATGTGTGTCTCACTACCTTATGCCGTTAATCGTCTCAATACTTCTTCATAAACCGATACTAGGTCGCCTAAGTCGCGGCGAAAAACATCCTTATCGAGTTTTTGCTTCGTTTCACTATCCCATAAGCGACAGCTATCCGGCGATATTTCATCCGCCAGCACAATTGAGCCATCTGCTAAACGCCCAAGTTCAATTTTAAAATCAACAAGTTCGATATTTGCGGCTTTGAAACGCTCTTGCAGAAGGGCGTTTATCGTATGTGCGACTGTTTTAAGCTCTGCGATTTCGGCCAGGGTCGCTAGTCCTAAAAAACGGATGTGATCTTCATTGATGAACGGATCATCTAAGGCATCATCCTTGTAATAAAATTCAACGATGGGTTCCGCCAAGACAGCCCCTTCAGCCACGCCTAGTTTTTTAGCCAGCGAACCCGCCATCACATTACGAACGACGACTTCAAGCGCAATGACATCCACTTTTTTAACGAGTTGCTCTGTTTCTGATAATGTCTCAAGTAAGTGTGTTTGCACACCGTTTTTTTCCAAGTAATGAAATAATAAGGTTGAGATTTGGTTATTCAAACGACCTTTATTAGCAAATGCCGTTTTACGTGCCCCATTCAATGCTGTTGCATCATCTTTATACGTCATCCAAATGACGTTTGGTTCATCTGTTGCGTACAACGATTTTGCTTTTCCTTCATATAGTAAGTGACCTTTTTGCATGGTATTTCCCCCTATATAGCCTTATTTATTTAGAATACTCCGAAAATTCGGTATATTGAATAAGAGAAAACGGTATGTCGTCATCCCTTACAAGTAGTGTGCAATGCCTATCAACCCAACTGGTGATAAGCATTGCACGCTGCCATTTCTTTATTTTTTAGTGAGTAAACCTAAACGTTCAAAGATAAAATCAACTTTTGTGAGGTGGTAATTGTAGTCAAAGCAGGCTTCAATTTCAGCTGCTGATAACTTAGCAGAAATTAATGGATCATTTTCGATTAGCGTACGGAATGGCACAGCTTCTTCCCATGATTGCATCGCAAGTGGTTGCACTGTATCATAAGCTGTTTCACGTGCTAAACCTTTATCAATTAGTGTTAATAACACATGTTGTGAATAAATCAAGCCGTGCGTTGCTTCCATGTTGCGCTTCATATTTTCAGGGAAAACAGTTAAGTTTTTCACAATGTTCCCGAAACGATTCAACATGTAGTTTAAGAGGATGGTTGCATCAGGTAAAATAATACGTTCAGCTGATGAATGTGAGATATCACGTTCATGCCATAACGTTACGTTTTCAAAGGCTGTCATCACATGCCCACGAACCACACGCGCTAAACCTGTCATGTTCTCAGAACCGATTGGGTTGCGTTTATGCGGCATCGCTGATGATCCTTTTTGCCCTTTGGCAAAGGCTTCTTCAACTTCACGAATTTCAGATTTTTGTAATCCGCGAATTTCAGTCGCGAATTTTTCGATTGAGGTCGCGATTAACGCTAATGTACTCACATACTCAGCGTGACGGTCGCGTTGTAACACCTGTGTTGAGATTGGATCCGCATCGATGCCGATTTTGTCACAAACATATTTTTCAACAAACGGATCAATGTTTGCATATGTGCCAACCGCACCGGAAATTTTGCCACATTCGATGCTTTTTGCCGCATGTTCAAAACGTTCCAAGTTACGTTTCATTTCTGAGTACCAAAGGGCTAACTTCAAACCAAAGGTTGTCGGCTCGGCGTGTACACCGTGCGTCCGTCCCATTGTTACGGTATCTTTATGTTCAATCGCTTTGTTTTTAATGATTTCGATGAAGTTATGTAAATCTGTGCGTAAAATATCATTCGCTTGTTTGAGTAAATAACCGTTCGCTGTATCGACAACATCCGTTGAAGTTAAGCCGTAATGTACCCATTTTTTTTCGTCTCCGAGCGATTCTGAGACTGAACGCGTGAAGGCTACCACGTCATGACGCGTTTCTTTTTCGATTTCAGCAACACGCGCGCTATCAAATGTTGCATTCGCACGAATTTTTTTGGCATCTTCTTTCGGGATCACACCGAGTTCCGCCCATGCTTCATCAGCTAAAATTTCAACTTCGAGCCATGCTTTATAGCGGTTTTCTGTTGTCCAAATATTGCCCATCTCTGGTCGAGTGTAACGTTCTATCATTTGTAATTTCCTCCAATTAATCCCAAATACGGGTGTTTTTTAGTTCTGCTTGAGTTGTTTCGAGTGTGTCCGTTAGAATGGTCAGGTGACCCATTTTCCGATTGTGTTTGGCCTCATCTTTGCCATACATATGAATGTGCCAGTGCGCCTTTTGGCCAATCTGAGCATAAGTTTGCTCGACGTGTTGACCAAGAACATTCGTCATCACCGCCCCACTTAACAACTGCGGTTTTGGCAACGGCCAGTTGCAAATGGCGCGAATATGCTGGTCAAACTGCGACACATCACAGGCTTCCATCGTATAATGCCCCGAATTATGAGGTCGTGGTGCAAGTTCATTCACATACACAATCTCATCTGCTGCCACAAATAACTCAATCGCCAACACACCTACCAGATCGAGTGCTAACGCGAGTTTCTGTGCAATCGCTTCTGCTTGTTGCACAACGGCTGCAGATAAGCGTGCCGGCGCCAATGTTTGATGCAAAATATTATGCCGATGAATGTTTTCGACCACGGGAAAGGTTTCTATCATCCCCCCATGGTTTCGTGCCACAATAATTGATGCCTCTGCTTCAAACGGAATCCAAGCCTCCAATACACAGGGGCCGTGTGCTAATAATCCAACGGCCTCATCAATATCTGTTGCTGAGTGTAACACGACTTGTCCTTTACCATCATAGCCACCATTACTTGTTTTTAAGACACACGGATAACCAATGCCAACAATTTCCTGATCGATGTCATCACGTTCGACGATGACCGCAAACGGTGCAACATTGATGCTTAAATCACTCAAATATGTCTTTTCAAGAATACGATCCTGCGTAATCGCTAATATCGATGCAGAAGGCGCCACCACTGTTGTTTTTTCAATCAGTTGTAACGCATTGTAATCAATGTTTTCAAATTCATAGGTCACGACAGCGGCACGTTCAGCTAACACTGTTAATGCGGCTTGGTCGGTGTAGTCTGCAACAATGTGTTCATCGCATACTTGCGAGCACGGACAGTTTCTTTGCGGATCAACCACAATCACATAAAAGCCCTTTGCTTTTGCTGTTAAGGCTAACATTTGACCAAGCTGCCCACCCCCGATAATACCAATTGTTTGGCCGGGATACAACTGTTTATTCAAGCGAATCACTACTTTCTATTACGCTTAGGCGCATATTTTCGCGTGTTCGCGCTAATTTTTCAGCTACTGTCTCATCTGTGATACTCAATATTTGCGCGGCCAGTAAAGCGGCATTTTTAGCACCTGCCTCACCAATTGCTACTGTTGCCACAGGCACACCACCTGGCATTTGCACGATTGATAACAATGAATCGAGGCCATTGAGTGCTTTTGATTTAATCGGAACACCGATAACAGGCAAGGTTGTTTGTGCCGCTATCATACCTGGTAAATGAGCGGCACCACCTGCTCCGGCAATAATAACTTTGAGACCGCGTTTTCGAGCTGTTTTAGCATAGTCAAACATTAAATCTGGTGTTCGATGTGCTGACACAACTTTTTTCTCATAAGCGATACCATATTCTGCTAATAAATCACAGGCAAGTTTCATTGTGGGCCAATCTGACGTACTGCCCATCACTACACCAATTTCAATTGTCATAGACGCCTCCTGAGTTGTTTGTTCTAATACGACTTTGAGTCCATCTTTCTTCCCTAAAATCACGTGTCTTGCTTTCATGTTCATTGTAACAAACAAACATAAATACCGTCAACTTATAATCGAACGATTTTACAAAGTATTTATTTAATGTTCGTGTTTTACACGTTTATTGTTTTCCTTATCACTAACTCGTTACACTTAACACCCTATCTGGCTATTTTGGGTGCTCAAAAAAAGGAATCGCAATGAGCGATTCCTGTCAGATTGTAGACCAAGTCCAACTTATTTACGAGCGCTGGTAAACAAGCGCTTGAACGACCTGTCGAATTGATAAACGCTTGAACAAACTGATTTCACTTTCGTTTCCCCTAATTCAATCAATGCAGTTTAGAACGGGCTTTAAAATACTTTCAGTTCTCCCTATAACGCTTCGCTACCTTCTTTACCAGTCCGAATATCAACAACCTGTGAAATTGGATAAACGAAAATTTTACCATCACCAGGTTCGCCGGTACTCAAGATTTTTTTCGTGACATCAATCACCGTTTCGACCGGCACTTCATACACAACGATTTCAATCTTGATTCGCTCAAAGACGCTTGTATCATGTTTAACACCACGATATAATTCAAGTTCTCCTTTTTGAAGGCCTGTTCCCAATGCATTTGTCACCGTAATACCGGTAATCCCAACTTCTTTCAAAGCTGTTTGCAACTCATAAAACTTGCCATCTCGTGTAATGATTTCAACTTTATAGATTCCTGTATTTACCATAGTATCATCCTCCTCTTATTCGCGGTAAGCCCGTTCCCCATGAATTGTTATATCTAACCCCGTTTGTTCTGCTTGTTTTGTAACGCGTAAAGATGTAACTAAACCAACAACCTTAGCAATCACAAACGTCATGACTGCTACAAATACAACCGTGATAATGATAGCTAAAAACTGATCCCAAACAAGCAGTGGATTTCCAGTCAATAACCCATCAACACCACCGACTGTTTTGTTAGCAAAGACACCTGTAAGTAGCGCGCCAATCGCACCACCCACACCATGTAAGCCAAAGGCATCAAGCGCATCATCATATCCTAAACGTGGTTTCAAGAACGTAATTGCCCAATAACACCCGGCTCCTGTTAACAAACCAATAAACAACGAACCAGTTAAGGTAACGAAACCTGCAGCTGGTGTAATACCTACCAAACCAGCTAATGCCCCACTCATCGTGCCTAGTAACGTCGGTTTCTTATTCACCACCCATTCAAGACCTACCCAAGCGACAATCCCAAAGACTGCAGCTGTACTCGTATTAACAAAGGCATGCATCGCGACATCGTTTAAGCTAAGCGCGCTCCCTGTGTTGAAACCAAACCAACCTAACCACACGAGCGTACCACCAATACCTACTAAAGTTAAATTGTGCGGTAAGGTAACTTCTTTCCGTTTACCAAGCATTAACGCCAGTACTAATCCCGTTACACCTGATGCAATATGTACGACCGTTCCTCCTGCAAAATCAAGGGCCCCGATATTAACACCGATAAAACCGCCCCCCCATACCCAGTGAGCAACGAAGGTATACACTAATAGTACCCATAAGGTGATGAACAATAACCATGCGCTAAATTTCATCCGTTCGGCTACTGCCCCACTAATAATAGCGACTGTAATCGCACAAAAGGTCAGTTGGAACATCATATTTAAAACATCAGGAATCCCTTCCTTCGGAATGTTAAAACCAAGATCATTTAACCAGATATAATCAAAACCACCAAAGAAAGCATTGCCCTCTGAGAAAGCTAAACTATAACCAATCATTACCCATAAAATAGAAACAACAACAATTGCAGAAAAACTATACATCGCGGTACTCAAAACATTTTTCGTTTGTCCCATACCGCCATAAAAGAATGCCAATCCGGGTGTCATTAACCATACTAACAATGTGCAAAGAAATACAAAACCTGTATCTGCCATAAGAACCATCTCCTTTTAAGATAAGCATTTAGAAAGTTATCCTTCTATGAGATTGAATTATACGGCAACTTTTAGGTACTAAGCAATAATTGTCAGAATATTCCGTTATTTTTGTGAGATAAGCTAACAAAATTGGCGTTTTTGATAGCTTGTTAAGATAATACTGTTCTCGTTGGTTAATAAAACGCTTAAAACTGAATATTCGAAACTGCTAATAATAGGAACGGAATTGCAATTAAAGCTGTTAAGGTACTTAACGTCACCATGATTGCAGCGTAATCAGAATCCGCCCCACTTACCTTCGCAATCACCGGTGCATTGGTCATGACTGGCATTGCCGCTTGAATAATAAAAACCTCTTTCATCAGTTGCGGAATATCCGCATAATAAACGATACATAACATCACAAAGGGCGATAAAATAAAGCGACCAAGTAAAATTCCCCAGGCATCCTTTGTTAGGCGAACATTTTCAAGACCCGCATTAAAAATACAAATCCCGATAAACAACATTGATAATGGCGTTGTCATACTGCCTAAATAATTCATATCTGCCATGATAAACGTTGGCAGTTTGACGTTAAACATCAACAAGGCAACCGCCACTAAAAAAGCGAGAAAAGGTGGTGAGAACACCCGTGATAAAGTCACTTTTAAAGAAGGTCGTTCGAGCTCATGTTCACCATCTTTGGCGATTAGATACGCACCAAGTGTCCAAAAACAAATCGTATTTGCCATGTAATAAATCAGCACATACGGTAAACTCGTTGTGCCAAACAACGCGAGGTTCACTGGTAAACCAATGAAAATCGTATTCGAATTAAGAAACATCGATTTAAAGGTGCCACGACGTCCTTCATTAACACCAACTACCTTAACTGCCAATAATGAGAGTAAAAACATCACTGCCATTGATATAAAGGGATAGATTAACCCTGGAATTAAGTCAATCAATTGTGACCGTGTAAAATCCGTTAAAATATTATTAACCATGTATAGCGGTAAAGCTACCATAATAATTAAGCGCACAATCACGCCGGTTGTTCGGTCATCGAACCACTTTTTACTGCATAAATAATAGCCAAGTGCAATCATCACTAAAATTGTTAAAATGCCTTCGGCGCCCTGTAAGAGAACCGCCATAAAAATCATCTCTTTCCTGTCCTTTTTTGAAACTATTTCATTATACCATTACTCAACTACTACCGTGACTATTTGCAAAAAAAAACAGCCAAATGGCTGCTCACTTTGTTATTTGCTAATCGTACTGTTTATAAAGTACAACCCGTCGTTGTTCACGGCTTTGTTTGACATCAATGATTTTTTGATTCAAACTGCCCCTAAAAGGTAAGTTCGGTCTAAATAAGGCTTGCTCGAACTTGCCATCGACAAGCACATCACAGTAAGACAGTAATGCTTGTTTATCCGCACTCGCCTGACATAGTTCAGCATACGTATAGCCTGTCCAAATCCAAACATCACGTGTTTGACCGTATAGTTCACGGAGCTTCCTCACAAGATCTAAACACACCTGCGTGTTCAAAAAAGGCTCCCCACCTAACAGCGACAGACCTGTCACACCTTCATGACCAACATCCTTTAACACCTTGTCGGCAAAGGACGCACTGTATACCATGCCATAATTAAATGACTGAGCACTCTTGTTATAACAGCCTTCACAATTAAAGAGACAGCCTGATACATACACACTGCAACGTATTCCTTCACCATCAATCGCGTTAAATGGTTGATAGGACGCTATCCGTTGCTTACTAACCGCTTCAGCCACCCATTGTTTCAGCTCACTCATCGTTTGATGCCTTCGTATGTTTAACGCGATTTACAATTTCGTCGTGACGCCCATGAACCATTGGCCGCTTCACAGGATTTCCTAAATATCCACAGGTTCGCTTCACCACATCACAGGTCAGCGGATTGTGATTATGACAGGTCGGACATTCAAACCCTTTAGCAGTCGGTCTAAATTCGCCTTCAAAGCCACACTCAAAGCATTTATCAATCGGGGTATTCGTACCTAAATAAGCAACGCGGTCATAAGCATAATCCCATACGCTCTCAAGCGCAGCTAAGTTATGTACTAATACAGGGTATTCACAATAATGAATGAAACCACCTGACGATAAAGGGGCAAACGCTTTTTCATAGTCGATTTTTTCAAACGCCGAGACTTTTTCTCGCACGTCATAATGGAATGAATTTTGATAATAATCCTTATCTGTCAAAAAGGCAATTTCGCCATAGCGTTCCCGGTCCATGCGATTAAAACGATCAGCTAAACTTTCAGATGGAGTCGCATAGACACTAAACCAATAGCCAGTCTCCTCACGCCACTCAGCGGCATAGTCATTTAATTTTTGGAGCACACTTAAAATAAAGGCCTTCGCTTCGGTATTTTTTTCGGGATAAGCACCAAAGAAATGTGCCGCCAGTTCATATAATCCGAGATAGCCAATCGAGATTGTCGCTCGACCGTCTTTAAACAACGTATCAACAGCCTCACCCTTTTGTAACCGTTCGCCGAAGGCACCATATTGGTATAAAATCGGGGCGTTTTCTGGCTTCGCTTCTTTTGTTCGTTCAATACGATATAGCAAGGCTTCTTTCATCGTCACCATCTGTTCAGCAAATAACTGCCAGAAACGCTCGCTATTAGCTTGCGAACGAATCGCTAAACGCGGTAAATTCAATGTCACCACTCCCATATTCATCCGGCCTGCATTTTCAAATTCGCCCTTCGCATTTTTCCAAGCCGGCAAAAAAGAACGACAGCCCATCGGCGCCTTGAAATCACCAGTAATCTCCACAAGCTTATCGTAGTTCAACACATCGGGGTACATCCGTTTTGCTGAACATTCTAATGCTAATTTTTTTACATCGTAATTGGGATCCGTCGTTTCCAAGTTTACGCCACGTTTCAAGCTAAACACCAACTTTGGAAAAATTGCGGTCTGCCGTTGTTTACCAAGGCCAGCAAGCCGTACGTTTAAAATGGCTTGTTGAATTTCACGCTCAATCCAAGATGTTCCCAGACCAAACCCTAAGGTCACAAACGGCGTTTGACCGTTGCTTGAATAAAGGGTGTTAATCTCATATTCTAAACTTTGCATTGCATCATAAATATCCTTCTTCGTAAATGACAGCGCATAGTCTTCACGTCGACTCGGTTCCACCCATTCGCTCGCCTTAACGAGATGTTTTTCATAATTACACTCCGCATAATGCGCTAATATTTCATCAATCCGGTCAACTGAGCAGCCACCGTACTGTGAGCTCGATACATTCGCAATGATTTGCGCGATTTGAGCAGCTGCGGTTTGAATCGAATGCGGTGGCTCCACACTCGCATTCCCTATTTGAAAGCCATGTTCCAACATGCCTGCAATATCAATTAAACAGCAGTTCGTTAGCGGTTGATACGGTGAATAGTCTAAATCATGAAAATGGATATCGCCAGCCTCATGTGCTGCTGCAACATTTTCAGGTAACTGGTAACGCATCGCATAATACTTTGCTACAATTCCTGCCGTTAAATCCCGTTGCGTATTAAAAACCGTGCTGTCTTTATTCGCATTTTCATTCACAATATGTTTATCCTTACGCCATAATTTTTTGATGTCTTGTTCTAATGGCCTAAATCGCTTGTGCTTCCCCATACTATCCCTCCATTACTAATCGATATATAACTGATTTAAGGTTAGCACACACGCTCTCGACTTTTTTCACATTTTTGTATCCGTCATAAAGTTGTCGGTATTTTATTAAAGTTTCGTTAACAAAAAACACCACCCTCTAATGAGGCTAGTGTTAGCTTTTAGAAAGAGCGCTACTTTGCAACTAATTAACAAGACTTTCACTCCGAAAGTATAAGGTTGTAAAGCTTTTATTTCATCTTCGAATGATGACGGGCATATAAGAAGTAAACCGCGACGCCAATTAGCAACCACACGAGGAAGCGTAGCCATGTTTGCCACTGTAATCCGGCAATCAGCATTAAGCAAAAGAGGGCAGCCACAATCGGCAATACCGGTACAAAGGGTGCTCTAAATGAGCGTTTCAAATCGGGCTGTGTTTTCCGTAAAATAATAACGGCAATAGACACGAGGAAGAAGGCTGTTAATGTTCCGATGTTTACTAATTCAGACAAGACGTTCAAATTAATAAACCCTCCCGCTAAGGCACAAATCCCACCCGTAATTAACGTAGCGGTAAACGGTGTATCTGTTTTAGGATTTATTTTCGAGAATATTTTTGGAAACAGTCCATCACGACTCATGGCATAGGCTACACGGGTCTGACCATAGAACATCACAATCATCACCGTCGTCATCCCTAATATGGCACCGACATTAACAATCCCTGCCATCCAGTTTTGATTCACTGACTGTAAGACATAGGATACCGGTGCTGCTAAATAATCAGCAAAATGAGGGTAATAAACAACCCCTGTCATAATGGCCGTCATAATCACGTACAATATCGTACAAATTCCAAGTGAAATTAAAATCCCCCGTGGGATACTTTTTTGCGGATTCACCGTTTCTTCGGCGCTTGAGGATATCGCGTCAAAACCAATATAAGAGAAAAACACAATGGATGCCGCTGGTAAAATACCAACCGATTCACCACCAGAATGTGTAAAGAAACCAAACGGAGCAAATGGTGTCCAATTTTCGGGTTTAACATACCAAATTGTCACAACGATAAATAATAGCACAATTGCGACTTTTATGGCCACTAAGATGTTGTTCACCCGTTTTGTTTGGCGAATGCCCATCGCGATGACCAAGGTGATAACACCAATAATAAAAATAGCCGGTAAATTAATAAAGGTCGTTTTATTAGCATAGGTTCCCGCAGCTGCGGTTAAGGCCTGCGGTAAGTGAATGCCAATACCTTCGATGAATGAGACCAAATACCCTGACCATCCAACGGATACGGTCGCAGTCGCAAGTAAATATTCTAAGATTAAATCCCAGCCAATAATGAAGGCTAAAAATTCACCTAACGTAATGTACGTATACGTATAGACAGAACCTGAAATCGGCACTGTCGAGGCGAATTCTGCGTAACAAAAAGCGGCAAATAAGCAACAGAGTGCAGCCAGTACAAACGAAAGCATCAGTGATGGCCCCGCCTTTAACGCACCAACACCTGTTAAGACAAAAATCCCGGTTCCAATAATCGCGCCGATTCCTAAAAAGACGAGGTCAAAAGTGGTTAGTTCTTTCTTTAATGGTGATTGATAACGCAACAGCTCTGCGATGTCTTTCTTTTTAAAAAGTGAACTTGTCATCAGTAACACCTCCAAAAAATTGTCAATCAGCTCCTGCTTCTACTATATAATAGCGACTGAGCCGTTACCATCATTTCTCTAATGTTGTTCTAAATTAGAATTTTAGAATTAATATATAAAAAAACACCCTCAAGAGGATGTTTTTTTATTTACTTAACGAATCCCTAATGCAATCTTCGCATAACGCGACATCCGGTCTTTGGTCCAAACCGGATCCCAGACGATATCGACCTTTGTCTCACTCACTTCTGGTAAATCTTCTAATGCACTTTCAATCTGTTCAACAATGATGCCCGCTAACGGACACCCCATTGAGGTTAAGGTCATTGTTACAGTGCATAAGCCATCATCATCAATGTCAACGCCGTAAATTAAGCCGAGATTGACGATATCAATCCCAAGTTCTGGATCGATGACTTGTTCGAGACAAGCCAACATGTTATCTTGTAATTCTTCTGTCATTTCTGCCATTCAGCTCACCTCTTTATCTGAAACAATTATAACAAATTCGATTGTTGAATGCTTGTATTATCTTTCGTCACTTGCCGATTGTTCATTTATGTGGCAAGATAGAAGTTACTTATACGCTAACACCTTTACTGATTAAGTAAAACTGAAAGGACTTTGATGATGCAAAAAAAATTAATCGCCATTGATCTCGATGGCACAACGTTACGAAATGATGCTACTATTTCAAATGAAACGAAACGCGTACTTGCTGAAGTTCGAGCGCAAGGACATGCCGTGATGATTGCTACGGGGCGCCCTTATCGTATGAGCCAACAGTTTTATAAAGAGTTACGCTTAGATACGCCTATCGTCAACTTTAATGGGGCCTACTTACACCATCCAACCAACACACGTTACGAAGGTTTCCGGCAAAATATTGCTTTAAAAACAGCACATGATGTGTTTGATTTCGCAAAAACACTTGATCTCAACAATATCATTGCCGAAGTTGACGAGTCTGTCTACATTTGGAAAAACGATCAATCTGTTCCACAAAATATGCGTGAGGCTGATCCACGTCTGATTCATTATGGCGCCCCTTCACAACTGATTCAATCTGATCCAACCGCCTTAATGTTCTCGGCAAATAATCAGCAACTCGCGACCATTAAAGCACAGCTCGATAGCGCCTTTGCTGGCGTGATTGAACACCGCAGTTGGGGCAAGCCTTACGAATATTTAGAACTGACAAAATCCGGTCTTAATAAAGCCGTCGCCCTCCGCCAAGCCGCCAGTGATCTCGGTTTTTCAATGGCTGACGTGATTGCCTTTGGCGATGCTGATAACGACTGGGAAATGTTAGCAGAAGCTGGTATCGGCGTAGCGATGGGAAATGCCGATGCTGAAACAAAACGGATTGCCAATGAAATCACCTTAAGTAATGAAGAAGATGGCATTGCTGCCTTCTTAACCGCTAATGTGTTGAACAAATAATATAAAGGCGCAAACCAAGTTGGTTTGCGCCTTTTTTGACAGTTTTAACGGGTTGTTTTCACTGCTACGCTCCTACCGACCAACAATGGTCGGTTTTTTATGCTGACACTTCGCTCACATGACCGCCATCAAAGAAATATAAATACTTCGCAATGACTGGTCGATTGCTCGCTGCTTCAATCGCTTTCGCATACAACGCTAATTGCACCCGGTATTTTTCACGATACGTTTCTTCTACTTCGATCCAATCGCCAACAATGCGATCGGTCTTATAATCAATAATAATTAAGCCTGCCTCGGTTTCAATTAAACAATCAACAATCCCTTGAACGATTGTTTGGTCATTCGTCTGTGTTTCATAAACATCACTGGCATCAATTAAATACATGAACGGTACCTCTCGACGCGTACGATGTGTCAACACCAACCGTCCTAAATCTGAGGCAAAGAATGCAACGATGGCCTCCACATTAATCACATTAACCTCTGCTTGCGTCATGATTTTTTTAGCAACTAGCGCCTCTAATAAGGTCGCGATACTCGCTAAGGTTGGCGTCGTTGTTAACGGCACCTGCTGCATCACACTATGCATCGCCGTTCCGATTTCATTGGCCTGTAATTTTTTAGCCTGTAAAAATTTCGGACGCTCAAGCGAAATTGGTGTCAGTTCTTCTCCATATGGCGCACTCTCGGCCAATTCCCGTTCGGCTAAGCGACGCTTCACCTCAGTAACACTTGTTTTAGATGGGATTCCTGTCGCCTCCTGTGACTCATACTGATAATCCAATAAGGTCGAAACAGCTAAACTGACATCAACCGCTTCAAGTGGTGTCGCAGTTTGGGCAGCCATTAACCAGTCATGACTACTCGATTGTGCCACTGAGTCTTTCGTAATTAAGGTGTCTTCTTTTTGCCAGCTAATAATTGGTGTTTCGTCCATCGGATAGTTCCGACCATCCACATCCGCTCCACTAAAAGCGACAAAACTCGCATCCCGACTAAAGGCATAGCCAATCCAATCGAGGTAAGTCATCGCCGACGAACGGATGTACTCGGGTAAAACGATGTCCGAAAAATGGCGGGTACTCGCCCATTTTGTCATCGTTTTGGCATACTGTTTACATGAACCGACTAAAATCAATTTTTCTTCGGCCCGGGTTAAAGCCACATATAGCACTCGCATTTCTTCAGCCTGTAATTCCTTCAATTGTTTGCAACGAAAAGCATATTGGGCAATCGTTGGCTGTTTTGTGCGCGTCTCTAACTGCGTCAATACCGAGGCGAAGCCGTAGGTTTTATCAACCAGTTCAGCACTATTAATATCCTGACGGTTAAAGCCCTTGCCTAAACCGACAACAAACACAACTGGGAATTCAAGTCCCTTACTCTTATGAATTGTCATCATCCGCACGACATTATCATTTTCACCTAGCGATTTAGCAGTTCCTAAATCCTTCCCTTTTACCTGGAGACGATCGATGAAACGAATGAAACGAAACAATCCTCTAAAGGACGTTTGTTCATACTGATTCGCCCGATCATAAAGCGCCCGTAAATTAGCCTGGCGCTGACGACCGCCAATTAAGCCCCCTACATAATCGTAGTACATCGATTCTTCATAGATTTGCCAAATTAACTCAGCTGTCGTTGCTTGATGCGCCTGTTGACGCCAACGTTCCAACCGCTCGACAAATAAAGCCAATTTTGCTTGATACGGACTCGTTTCAGCCACATCTGCTCTAAGCGCATCAAAGAAATACCCTTTTGTATCGGCGAGACGAATCTGTGCGAGTTCTTCTTCACTTAAACCTACAATAGCAGAACGCAATACTGCTGCCAACGGTATATCTTGATACGGGTTATCAATCACTTTTAACACCGCCATCATTGTCATCACTTCAATTGATTCAAAATAACCATTATTAGTGGTGGCATACAACGGCAGTTCGTATTTTTGGAAGACACGTTCGTAAATGTCGGCCTGGGTCATCGAACGAGCTAAGATAACAATGTCTTTATAGTCAATCTCCCTGTATGCGCCTTTTTTCCCATCATACACTTGGTATTTTTCTTCTTTTAAGGCTTTAATACGACGAGCGACAATTTCGGCTTCTTTTTCATGATTACTGCCGACGTATGTTTCTGGTTCTAACTCATCCGTTTTAAAATCACCTTCAACTAAGATAATCTCGGTTGCTTCTGCTGCTAATTGAGCGGCCTCGTTGCCCGGCAGCGGTGGGTAACTTGCCCCCAATTTTAAAGCGGCATCCTCATCGTAGGCAATCTCACCAAAACGCTCATCCATCAATTGTGCAAATAATGCATTGGTTGTTTTGATAATATTAGAGCGACTACGGAAGTTCTGTGATAGATCAATCCGATAGCCGGTTGGACCCGCCGTCGTCGGATAGCGTTGATATTTATCGATAAACAGCTCCGGTTCAGCGAGACGGAAACGATAAATCGACTGCTTCACATCACCAACGATAAAACGATTGCCACCACTATCGGTTCCTTCTGGTTGCGCCACTAACGACAGCAACGTTTCTTGTACCTTATTCGTATCTTGATACTCATCGGTGTAAACTTCGGCAAATTTTTGACGATAATGTGCGGCAATTTCAGTCGGATGAAACACGCCCTGCGCATCAGGTGTGCCTAACAGTTCAATCGCATAGTGTTCTAAATCACTAAAATCAAGTACAGCTCGCTTTCGCTTCGCCACTTGATAAGCGGCTAAAAATTGTTGCACAATGTCGCCTAATTTTTCAACCTGTGGACGCAGAATGTCAAAATCACTTAAAAAACTTTCGGCTGTCCGTTGACACCATTTTTCCGTGAGATCTTTCATTTGTTTTTTTGCATCGTCGCGTAAACTAGCGATTTGTTTAATCGCTTCACGGTCAACCTCGTCATCTTTTTTTACGGCAGGAGCACGACCAAATTTTAGCGTCGCGAGGATTGCCTGCATTGCAGCGAACGATTGGTCTTTAACGATCGTTAACAACTCACGCGCAGCCGTTTGTTCCGTATCAAGTAGCGGATACCATTTAACACCGACCTCATGGGCAGCCGCAATTTTTTTCGCCTGCTCTAAATAAGCATCGATTGCTTCGAGACTCGTACATATATCATGATGAATATAAGAATAATACGGCAGATTATCGATAGTTGGGTACGATGTCGTATCGTAAAGCCGTGGTAACTCTTGCAACCATCTTTGCGGTTCAGGCTGTGCTAAGGCAATTTCACTTAATTTTAAAATCAAACGGTAAAGTTTTGTATCACTGCGGTCATTCGTATAACTGTCAATCAGCTCATAAAAGGCCGTATTTTCTAAATCGGCATACTCATCCTCTAACAGTTGTTCAATCACTTCTTCTTTCAGTAATGCCCCTTCGATTTCATCGAGCAAACGAAAACTCGGATCCAAATCCAATACATAGTAGTAGTCGCGAATCAAACGACTACAAAAGCTATGCATGGTTGAAATCGAGGCATGATGGAGCAACTTGACCTGTCGTTTTAAATTCAGTAAATGAGCTTCGGTTATGTCCGCTTCACCTTGCAGTACTTGTTGGGTTGCCGTTTCAATTTCGGCTTCTAACGCTCGTCCAATCCGTTGCTTCATTTCAGCGGCAGCCGCTTCTGTAAAGGTTACAATTAACATCTTATCGATATCAACCGGATCGGTAGCATTTTTCACCCGTTCAATTACCCGATTAACGAGCACAGCTGTTTTACCAGAGCCAGCCGCAGCCGCTACTAAGGTTGATTGGCCTGTCGTATGAATTGCCCGCCATTGGGCATCGGTCCATTGGGTACCCGCGGGTTTTTGTGGAATTGTTTTACTCATCATCGGCTATTTCATCTCCCATTTTTCGTAATAAGTCAGCTTGCTTCTCTGGTTCAATCACCCGATAACTATTTGTTTCATTCACCACATCAAACTGACAAATTGAACGGTAATCACAATATTGACACGGTGTTTTTTTATCCAGTTGATACGGATTAATCGCAATATTACCTTCTAAAATTAAATTACCACCTGTTTGATATTGTTGACGTACATGTTGTCTGAGGACCCCAAAGTCCTTCGTTGATAAAATTTTTGAACGACTGCCAAAATCACCTGATTTAACATAGTTAACTGGAATTGTCGCAGAACTTTTGCCCGGTTCGAGCGTTGTATCCATCAATTCAACGATGTTTTTATTATCAAGCACCCAACCATCCATCTTAAACGCTTTTAACGTATCGGCTTCAATTTCCTGTTCATCCAATTCTTTTTTATATTCGATGAAAGGATTGTGGAGATGGAAGTACATCATCCCGGCTGCTTCAGCGGGACCATTAACAAGTTTGGCCGCATTCGTCACCGCAATATCGAGGTAGGTTAACATTTGTAAGGCGATGCCATGATACACCTCTGTAAAATCAACATGACGATCACTTGATTTATAATCAATAATTCGTAAATAATTAAGTCCTTCGTAGCCCGCGGTATCAATCCGGTCAATCCGCCCCTGCAATGAAATCGTACCGTCTTTCAACGGTAGCGTTAAGGCTGGAATGACCTCATCCTTACCAAAACCGACTTCAAAATTAGAGGGTTTAAATTTACTATGACGTGCTTGCTCATTTAAAACGGTAGTCGCCTTTTCGATAATCATCTGCAACTTATGTGAAATATAGCCCATTTTTTTAGAGCTGAGTAAAATTTCGTACTGATAAACAGGTCGCAGCACATCGATGGCATCCTGTGCCAATGTTTTAATGTCGTCTGCTGTTAACGCTCCCCATTCAATGGCGGACTCGGCTAAACGACGGCTAATATCTTCCATCGCCGTATGAAAAATCTGACCAATATCAACACTCTCGAGGCGATATATTTCACGTTCATGCAGTTTTAAACCATGTGAGGCAAAATGAGAAAAATGACAGCCGAAAAATTTCTCCATCCGACTTACGCTCGCAGTAATCTCCGGCTGAAAGAGTGAGCGTGCGGTTGCCTTGGTCAGTGGTTTAGCAATATTTTCATAACTCAAGCTCGTTAACGCCTGTTTCGTCACATCAACGTAACCATGAGCCGGTGTTAAAAACCAATTGTAAACCTCCTGCCAAATCGGCTTCGGTTCAGACCCAACCTTCAGTTGTTGCATCTGAGCCACAAGGGTATTGAGACTCGCCTTTGGATGAGCAATATAAGGGAATTGTTCAACCTCACTTAAATCAGACATATCTGATAAATATTTTTGTGGCACAATCATTGTGCTAAACATCTGTTCAATCCGACGCAGATACGGTGAAACTAATAAACTCCGACCTTCTTCATCAGCAATTGGATAACTTAAAAATAACTGTTGTGAAGCTGAGGTTAACGCACGATACGCATAGAAATCTTCTAATGCAAGCTGTTGGCGGGCACTTAATTGAATCGGTAAGCCAGAATCGACTAGCAATTGACGATCTTCTTCTTTAAATACGCCTTTATCAGTCCCTCGTTGCGGATAGACGCCATCATTAAAGCCAAGCACAAACGCCACCTTAACGTTTAACACCCGCGATGTTTGAATATTGGCAACGGTAATTTGATCAATTGTTGGTGGTAGACCAGTAAATTCTAATTCATCAAACCCAGTGGCAAGAATGTCACGTAGCTGAGTAATGCTGAGCGTTTCATCCCCCATCACTTCGACAAGTTCATCGAGCAATTGCAGACTCGCCTTATAGGCCTGTTCATGCATCTGTGTTTGTTCAATCGTCCCGTTAGCAATAGCCTCGTTGCGCCAGCGATTGAGATGCTCGCTAACTTGCAAGTCTTCCATATAATAAAACAAGGCCGCAGCTTGTTCTCGTACCGTTTCTGCTTGTTTTAAGCATCGATGCAACTGAGCCAGTGGCTTCGTTATCCATCGACGCGTATCATTTATTTGTTGTTGTTGCTCACGTTCAGCATTCGTTTGAACGACCGCTTGTCCCGTTTGTTGGTAGCGTCGATAGACCCAATCAGCCTCATCAAACCATTTCTTACCATAATAGTTACGAGCCAAAACATAGTTTTCAAGTTGATCAATCCGTTGTCGGCCTGTTTTCGGATTAAAACGCGGTGGTACAAACAATTCCGTGCGAGCAATTTGGAACATCGCATCGTAATTAAAGTTGGTAGTAATAGCTTCCAAGCTGCCTCTTAACAGTTCAATCAACGGATGATTGGCCATTTTTTTAGCTTCATCGATAAAGAATGGCAGTTCGTTCATTTTAAAAACAGCCGGCAGGAGCATTTGATAGGCTGAAGCATTGCGGATAAATACAGCAATATCCTTATAACGATAGCCTTGATGTACAATTTGACGCCGAATTTCACGGGCAATCCCTTCAACTTCTGCTCGACGATTGTTGGCAATACTAATATGGACATGTTCCTCATCACTTGGTATTTTATGTGTTAAACGGTCAAAATTCGCCTCGATATGTTGTAGCGGCTCACTTTGATAATTCGTTGTGACATAATGCTCAGGCTCCGTTTCAATACCATTGCGTTGAACCATCTCAGCGATTTTTCGATACGTATGTTTCGCGAGGCTAAACAAATCCAAATCAGTTAATTCATTGGTCGTATCCGCCGGATTCATCGTAAACGTCATCGTCACTCGATTAGCAACTAATAGTAACTGTTCAATTACGCTGTATTCCTGTGGTGAAAACTCAAAGAAACCATCAATAAAGAAGCTCGCATTACTGAATTCTTGATAGTTCGGTATCGCATCAACCAGTAGCGTTAGGTAATCCTCTGTTTCTAAATATTTATCGGCTGTTTCAGCTAAATAATGTTGATAAATAGCATTGATATCTGCTAATTTATCTCGCAAGGCGATACTGATTGGCAGTTGATTATCTTTAACTGCTGCTAAAATATCCGGTGTAACCTCATATTGTTTAAATTCACGAAAAGTGTCATGTACTTCTGTAATAAACCCTTGTTTCGATGCCGCTTTCGTAAAGACACTTAAAGCTGGTGCCTCACTCATTAGCAATTTGCGAATGAGCATATTCAAACCATTGCTTGATAAATAAGTTTGGGCTAAGCCACCGGTTTCACGACAAACACGCCAAGCTAAACGGTTCATACTATAAACCTGTACATTTAACAACCCTTCGACTTCTGGATGAATTAATAACTCATGTTCAATTTGGTAGGTCATTTGATCGGGAGCAATGATAAAAATCATTTCATCTGGATACTGTTTTGTTCGTCGGATAATTGCTTCAATCATCCACGTTGTTTTACCACTACCGCTTCGACCAATAACAGATTGTAAACTCATGCTTGTCACCTCTTTTATTCTAATAGTTCAATTTTAGCACACCGTATCAAACAGATGATAAAAAAGCATTATTTTGGCAGCAAAAAAAGTGTAGTCACCGTTGTTTTTAACAGTGACTACACTAGGTTACTATTTTATCCACCTGATTGCCTCCTATGTATATGACAGAATGTGTGCTTGAACGCTACTTAATTCACTTACTAACAGACGAAAACGCTCTTGTTGGCGGTTATCTAAGGCCTCATCGATTTCCCCTTGCAGATTTAGAACACGATTGTTCATAAGACAATGCTCAAATAGCGATTCAACTGTTTGGTTGATTGGAACGTTCCCATCCAGTGCGTTTCCTTGTTGCTGTGTCAAGAAAGAACCATTGAATTTGTTTTCCATTATAATCACTCCTCACATTTTATTTTAAATTATACGTGACATTCTGATTGTTTACAAGTTAATTGTCAGAAAATTGCATAAACTTGTTTTTTTAACATTTATACCAAATTGATAACCGTTCGTTTTTAATATGCTACGCTTATTTTGTTACCTGTAGTATCTATATAAAAAAGAAAGTAGGGATTACGATGACGACGATTTTAAATGAGTATGAGATAAATGCGAGTACAATGATCATTCAACCCTTAATGATCTCTAAATATGATTGTCATGCTATTGTGATTGATTCCGAAGGATCACATCAAATTGCACAAAATCCTGTAAAACTCATTTCGGATGGTTGTAAATTTTTCGGTTCCAGTTTTGAAGGGCGTAAATCAGCGACAAAACACTTGATTGGTTTCACGCATAAAGCACCAATTATGATTGACAGTATGTCGTCTATTTTTACATTTCCCACAACGAGTCCGAAACGAAAAACAGATTGCACTTGGATTTTCCCCCAACATCTATCACAGTATCATAAAGCACCTCATGCTAAAACACATTTAGTTTTTTATAACGGTTTTGAACTCACACTTGATATGTCCTTCGATAGTTTCTCAAATCAATTAGCCCGCACCTCTTTATTACACATGAAATTATTAGGCAACTTTGATAAGACGAAACGAAAAGCGACCTATGCCGATGCCACCTACAACAGTATGCAAGTTGCGGAGGGAGACCCTCCATATCACACACGAGTTTCACCGTCAAAAAGCATTGACCACAATATACTGCAACACCGGCAGCAACGTTAATTTCGCCGTTAATTTCGTCATTTAATAAAATCTCCTTCCCGAAAACGAGCGAAAAGTGCTATGATAGCAATAGTTACTTATAGGAGGTTACTTAGATGACAAAAGTAGATTTAGAACAACTCATTAAAACACGCCGGTCGGTTTCGGCTTTTAGTACAACACCTGTTCCATCAACAGAAATTGAAGAATTATTAGAGACTGCCGTTTGGGTCCCTAACCACCGTCTTACACAACCTTGGCGCTTTGAATATTACACAAATGATGCCATCGCTAAGGTTGCAGCTGCTGCGTTTCCAGACAAAAGTGGTAAAAAATACGAAAAATTAATGTCTTTACCTGGTATTTTACTCGTTATTAATACGACACACGAAGATGCCGGCGTTGCGTTAGAAGATACAGAAGCAACCGCGGCCTTGACACAAACTTTTGCTTTACTTGCTTGGGCCAACAATATCGGTACCGCTTGGAAAACACCTGGTTATATTAATTCTGATTCATTTAAAACAACTTTAAACATTGCATCAAACGAACGCGTGATGGCATTAGTACATGTCGGTACACCTGAAGGTGAACTTAAGCCTGGACGTGAACGTAAACCTGCAGCAGACGTTTTCACTGTCATTACAAAATAAAACAAAAGACCTTTCCAACAAAAAATGTTGGAAAGGTCTTTTGTTTTAATAAATAACTGCTAAAAAATCATCCAAAGTAATTTGACCGAAATAATGTTTAATCGATAAAACTTCCAACGCTGTTCGAATGGATTCTCGCTCATATTTCACACCGATTAAACGTTGCTCGATATCTGTTACATCACCGACACCGAAAAAATCACCAAAAATTTTGGCAGCAACGATATGTCCTTTTTTTACGTTTAACCGCACATCAATCGAACCAATTGGAAAACGTTTCGTTAATTCAATATCGAACTTAGGTGATTTACCGTAGTTCCAATCCCAATTAGCATAGCGTCGTTCAGAGATCGCTTTAATTTCGGCCCAATCTGCTTCAGTTAAAACATATTCTTTCACATCTTCGATAGCCTCAACCGCGAAAATCGATAAGAGCAAACGTTCCTTGAATTGTTCGGTTGTCATTTTTTCTGACATAAACTCTGATAGATTGGCCACGCGGCTTCTGACCGATTTAATCCCTTTGGATTCAATCTTTTCTTTGCGGACTTTTAATGAGTTAACGACCTCATCAATATCACTGTCAAACATTAATGTTCCATGTGAATACATCTTACCGTGCGTCGCAAATTGTGCGTTACCACTAACCTTTCGTTCACCTACGACCATATCATTACGGCCTTTAAGCTCTGCATTCACACCCATTGTTTGGAGGGCGGCAATTACCGGTTCAAGAAACTTTTGATAGTTTGAGAAACTATTGCCATCATCCTTCGTTAAGAAGCTAAAGTTTAAGTTACCTAAATCGTGATAAACGGCTCCACCACCTGATAAACGTCGAACCACCTTAATGTTATTAGCATTGACATAGTCCGTATTAATTTCTTCAATCGTATTTTGATTGCGGCCGATAATAATTGACGGACGGTTGATGTAAAATAGCAAATACGGTTCTGTCACTTCTAAATTATTCAACACAAATTCCTCGATAGCGATATTAATCGATGGGTCAGTAATACCTTTATTGTCAATATATAACATGGTTGTGTTGCTCCTCTCAATCGTTTATTCTGCTTTCAGTATGCCAAAATTCGAACACATATACAAGTAAAGAGTTAGTGCCCCTGACCTTTTTCATTCGTAATGAGCTAGTTATGTGTTACTATATGGGCATAAAGACGAGCGCCCAACAATTGACGCAACCAAACGCCTTTCATTTAGATTGAGGAGGGATTTTTATGACCGCTTTTTATGTTACTCATGGTACAGCTGATTATTTAGCAAAATATTACGAGGCTCATCGCCGGCCAGGACTTTATTATTTAACAAGCCCACACGAAACAATGCTGTTGGATAATACAGGTAGCAAAAAAACGCCGTTTGCTGGTGGTACGACCTATGATGTGATTGAACAAACTGGCGCACTGACCTTATCCAATGGACTCGATGCCTATCTGTTTTCAGTCTCAACCGAAGATGCTCTGTTCTTAACCGATATTATCCATCGTTTAGCGACTGAATTACCTCAGGGCGTTACCTATTTGGCATTCGGAAAGCGCCACAACCAAGCCCCTTATTCCTTACTCATCGGGTGGAAAACATCACAAGACCGACTGGCCTTCACCTTAACAGATGCCTATGCTAAATTAGAAAAATTCGTATATACCGCACCAGTGGGACAACTTGATTATGGTCATATTACAAACTATCTTATTCATGACCCTGCTGATGAACAACAAGGGACTGAAAGACCAATTTAACATACTTTCTACAGTAAAAGAGCCAGCTAAGCATAGCTGGCTCGAGGCTGAAGATAAATGCTGTTCTAGGTCGTCAATGCCTCCCCTTATCGGAGTCGAGTACCATCTGTACACTCACCTCAAAGGCTCGTTTTTCCTAGAACAAAAGAATTTAAAGCCGTTCTAAACGGCAGTGATTGGAGAAAATAACGTCTCGACTATTTCCCATCGATGCGTTATTTTTGAAATCACCCAAGTTTAGGATTTAAATACGAGAGGATATAACAACATTTCTATTCAGTCTTATCATCTCGTATACAAAGTCACTGTACTAGCATTACAAAGAAAACGAAGTCTGTTTAGACTTTGTCTACAATCTGAAAGAGCCAGCTAAGCATAGCTGGCTCTTTTCTTATTTAAAAACTATCGGTCAATTTTTTTATTTTGCTTGGGGCATAAATGAAGTTGAAGAACAGGTAAAACAACAGTAATAACACATTCATCCATAACGCCGCACTAAAGTTAAAGGTGATAAAGACAACCGCGATAAACAAGACGGTTTGAATCGCCATCAAACTCCGTAACAACTGCACAAATGATCGACGGTAGTTTATCATCGGCACCGGATAAAGCAAACGCGTTGGATGTAATTCATAAAGTCGAATCATCGGCAGCATTTGAAACGCCGTTAAATAACTAAATAACAGCAAGACTAACACGGCCATAATCGTATTAGACATAAAAATCGTAATCAATAAGCCAATCAGCGTTAAACGAACAAATAACCCACTAAATTCATCCGTTCTAATAAAAGCACGACGCCATAAATACGTATAGGTGTTTTTTTGTGCAAAAGAAATACCCTTATAACACCAATTAAGCCATTGCCGTTTTTTCGTTGTGTTTTTCAAATGCGGTACATCAGTGAACATATTAGCAAAACGATAAAAGCGATTTAAACGCGCTTCTTCTTTCGCAATTAACACATCCCATTTAATATAGCAGTGTGCACCGGCCTTTATCGTCCCTAACAAGACAGCTGCTGCTACTAATACTAAAAGGATAATCATCCACCAAACCGGGAATAAAACAACTAATGCCACAGTAGCGGCATTAACGAACCAGATAACGATGTTGCCTTTTAAGCGTTGTGGTTGCTTATGAATAAACCACCAAATCAGAATATTCCAGCCCTTAAGTAACGTTAAATACACCAGTATAACTAGCACTTGCCACCCAGTAAGCGGCATAACCTTTGTATACATCGGCAAAAGCACAATAAAAGCCACCCATACGAGCGGTAATTGCGTGAAAAAAGACGTCACAATTGCCTTCTTAAAATAGACCTTCATTCGTGTTTCCATCACTGTTAAGTAAACCATATCGGCTGCTTTTAGCAGTGTATTTACCTGCGTTAATGATAAAACAAGCACAAGTATCACTATCATAATTGGATTAACAGGAAAAGACGGACCTAATGTTTTAATCCATTGTGAATAATACAGACCAATAGCACCTAACATGAATACCATTACCAACACTAAATGGTCGTTGAAAATATACCGTAAATATTTCGTAATTTCTTTTAAATAATCGCTTAAGCGTTTTTGCCATAAATTATTTGCCATGAGCAGTTTCTTCCTTTGTTAATTGAATATAAATATCATCAAGAGAGGCATCCGGCATCGCAAAGGCCAATTGTAATTCTTGCAACGTACCCGCTGCTCTAATTTCACCCTCGTGTAAAATAACAAATTTATCACAATATTTTTCAGCGGTTGCTAAAATATGGGTCGACATTAAAATACCACAGCCTTCATCGCGTTTATCTTGTAATATTTGTAGGAGATTTGTAATCGCTAACGGATCAAGACCGACAAATGGCTCATCAACGACATACAGTTTTGGCTCCACTAAAAAAGCGCAAACGAGCATGACCTTTTGTTTCATTCCCTTTGAAAAATGATTAGGGAACCAATTAAGTCGTTTAGTCAGACGAAACATTTCTAATAACGGCATCATACGTGCTTTGATTTCTGCTTCCGTTAAGTTATAAGCCATCCCCGTCAATTCAATATGTTCTTTTAAAGTCAATTCATCATATAAAACCGGTGTTTCGGGAATAACGGCAAATTGTTGGCGGTATTCATCCGCTCCATCAAGCAGTTGTCGTCCGTTAATTTTAACCTCACCTTTTTGCTGTTGCATTAAACCAATCACATGTTTAATCGTTGTGCTTTTTCCGGCACCATTCAAGCCTATTAAACCGACTAATTCGCCAGCATTCACGTCAAATGAGATATTTTTTAAGACAGGATATTTCGTGTAGCCTCCAACGAGGTTTTTAATTTCAAGTAATGCCATTCTTCTACCTACTTTCTTCATAGTCATCTTTATCATAACAAAATTCATTTAAGAAAGACACAAACTTACATTCATTGTAAAAACTGTTAGACGAGCGTATTTTGTGGTAATCTATAGATAACACTAGTTCAATAGAAAGGCGTGAATTCCCCATGACAACAGATACAATATTCGGGAAAATTATCCGTAAAGAAATCCCATCTTACACCGTCTATGAAGATGATACTGTTTATGCATTTTTAGACTTATCACAGGTTACAAAAGGACACACTCTCGTTGTTCCTAAAAAAGCAACCACTAACATATTAACGGCCGATAGCGAGATAGCTAGTGCTGTCTTTGCTCGCATCCCTAAAATTGCTCGCGCGATTCAGGCAGCGTTTCCTGATTGTGAAGGCATGAACATATTAAGTAATGCCGGCGACATCGCCTCACAAAGCGTCTTTCATTGGCATGTTCACCTCATCCCTCGTTATTCAAAAACAGACGACGGCTTTGGCTTGAAATGGCAAGAACATGGTGAAGATTACACAGCCGAACAACTCACAGCGATTGCCTCTATCATTAAGCAATCAATCAATTAATAAAACTATTACTAAAGGAGAGTTACTTATGAAATCAAAATCATTAGTGTTAGGCTTAGTTATCGGTGCAAGTGCTTCGGCGATTGCAACCCTTTTCTTAGCTCCAAAAGCAGGTAAAGAATTACGTAACGATATTGCTGAACGATCAGTTAGCATGGGCGGCGTTTTAAAAGAAATTGCCTATAATGCCAACACGTTAACAGAACAATTAAAAACCTTCTCAACCGAAGGGATTGAAGTTGTTAAAGATGTTGTCGAAGAAATTGAGGAAGTCGTTGGTAACTGGAACAAAACAATTGAACCTGATAAACAACGCTTAAAAGATGAATTGAAAGATCTCCAAAAGACTGTCAGTGCCCTTGAAAAAACAGTCAAAGGTTAAGCTTAGCACCGCCCTTCGATAGCTCATAAAAAAGACAGAACCTCAAAATATCACTTTGACCTCATGAAACGTTTGTTTATGAGGTCTTTTTGTACTTGCTTTCAGTGACCAATCACGATAGAATACTGTTTGAAGTTAGAAAGGAGATATGGCATGCATTGCATCCGCTCTATTAAACATGAACAAGAAGAAAGTTTTTACCGTTTATTCATCGTATCTTTCCTTGTATTCATCACTGTCTTAAGTACGCTCATTATTACGCATCACCTATTGCTCGGAAATAACTATACGTACCAGTACCCATTAATCGGCTTTCTCATTTTATTACTAATCTATCCTTTCCATAAGTTATTTCATTACATCATCATGCCTGACAAACGAGAAATCTATCTTCAAATCCAGCGACACTTTGTTGTTGTTCCCTTTATCGAGGTAAAGTTAGACAAAGCAGTTCCAAAACGCCGTTACTTATTCGCTTTAATTACCCCATTTCTCACCATGTCGCTTCTTTGGTTATTAATTTATTATTATTATGATTTAAAGTCGGTCTATATGTATTTAGCCTTGGCGATACACTTAGCTATCTGTACAACCGATATTTATTGTTTTTTCACCTACTTGAAATTTCCCAACAACAGCTTTATTGAGGACTCTTCCCGTGGAGTTAGAGTTCTTATTAAAGATGAGTTTGATGACGAGTGGTCATAGTTTATTCATATTTAGTTAATAGTTATTTAATTTGTCTTTTCAGACCGTTCTTGATATGATAAATGTTGTAGACTAATTCAATTTACCTAAGGAGTGTGTCAAATTAATGAAATCAAAAATCAATTTAATGATTGGTAGTATTATTGTGCTTGTTGTCGCAGTAATTGTCCTTTCAGTGATGTTATTCTCAAACAGTAGCAGTGCTATTGTCAAAACAAAAAGTGGTAACGTAACAAAAACAGAACTTTACGATTATATGAAAGATGCATCGGGAGCAAGTGCTGTTGAATCACTAACATTCAAAACAATTTTAGAAGATAAATTTGGTTCTAAAGTTAAAAAAGCAACAATCGATGATCAAGTCGAAGCTTTACAAAAACAATACGGTGGTAAAGATGCTTTAGTTTCTGCCTTACAACAAAGTGGTATTACTTCAATCGCAGCATATAAAGATACATTACGCTTACAAGCGTTGCTTAATCAAGCAGCTCGTGATTATGTAAAACCTTCAACTAAAGAATTAAAAACTTTTTATGACAAAACATGGCAACCAGACTTCACTATCTCAAAAATCGTTTTAGCTGACAAAGATGCTGCAACAAAAGTCGCTAAAAAACTTAAAGATGGTGGCGATTTTGCTAAACTTGCAAAATCAGACTCTACAGACACAACAACTGGTGCTAACGGCGGTAAAACCGATCCTATCAGTGTAACTGCTGCACAAACAGCCTATGGTGATTTCTATGCTGACGTTTACAAACTTAAAGAAGGTGCTGTATCTGCACCAATCAAAACAAGTTCTGGTACTTATGAAATAATCAAGATGGTTAAAAAACCAGCTAAATCAACATTCGATAAAGACAAAAAAACGGTAACAGAATCTTATTACACTACTAAAGCAACTCAAGAAGCCCAAACTGCTGCATTGAAAAAACTTTACAAAGCTTCTGATGTTAAAGTGAAAGATTCTGACTTTAAAGATGTCTTTGCTTCATACAAATCATCAGACAAATAATATGCAAAAAAACAGCCCACTGGGTTGTTTTTTTTTGCATATTATTTGTCAAATTAAGCTGGACAATTGCTCTTCGTTTACGTAACTCAAAAACACTTCCAATGGTGTCCGGTAGTTTAATGATTTCCTTGGTATGTGATTTCTTTTTGAAGCAACAGCTGAAACGAAGTTTTGGTTAACTTGGTAAAAGTCCAGCTTTTTTGGCAAGCCATTTCTACGTAAAATGCCGTTAGAATTTTCGTTTAGCCCGCGTTGTGAAGGTGTTCCAGTCTCTGCAAAAAAATAGAGCTCTCATTGGAGTTACTTATTTCTTTCCACAATCAAACGTGAGTGATTTAAACATGTTTTTGAGAATAGATTGTAAACAATCCGTCGTCTCTTTTTCGATATTTGCTGATTTTCACTTTTATGATAAACACCGACAATTGTATCGCCTTCCTCGACGTTCGTTGTGTCCGTTTGGCTTACGTTTACCTTTCATTGGTAGCTTTGTGATACCGAAGTAGTTGGCTTTAAATAGGCAATAGAGCGTTCTACCAGAACATGAAATAGCTATACATCAGGTGGCTAACCTTTAGCCGTCATTTTCTGAATGTAGGTTTGTTGATCCGTACTTAAAATGATCGGTCGTCTGCCACAATATGTTTTATTTTCTTTGTGTTTTTGATAAAAAGCACTGGCCGAGGAACTTTTCTTTAAAAAATTGTAGACATTATCAATCGTTTGTCTTGAACATCCTAGTATCTTCAATCCGGTTAAAACAGATTGTTTCGTTTGGAAATAGGCTTCTATCATTACAAGTACATTTGGTGTAGAGATGTTTATAGGTCATTTGTCTACACTCAAAATAATTCTTTGGTCGGAACTATTTTGAGTGTCGCACAAAATGGCTTTTTTATTTGTCTCGCTTAATTTTACTATCGGCGGCATATAATAAAAAGAGTGGCAATGATTACAAATCACTGACACTCTTTATTTAAGTCTATTACTCTTCTTTATTGTACTTCGGATTATAAAACGAGCGGTTATCTAAACCAAAAATCCGTTCACTATATGTTCCTGGATCGGTATGAGCAAGCGCCTTCGTTAACATATTTAATGAGGCATCCATTTGATCAATCAGATGAATCAACTCAGCCTCCATCACTAGTGGCGGTTTAGGACTGCCCCATTCGCCTTTACCATGATGAGATAAAATAATATGTTGTAAGACGACGATTTCTTCGCTGTCAATTTGCAATTCAGCTGCTGCTTTAGCAATTTCATTCGACACGATTGAAATATGACCTAACAGATTACCAGTGATCGTATACGTCGTTGCCACTGGGCCACTTAATTCAATCACCTTCCCTAAATCATGTAAGATGATACCCGCATAGAGTAAATCGGCATCCAATTCAGTGTACTGTTGTTGGAGCTGATCAGCAATGCGCAACATCGATAACGAATGGAATGACAAACCAGAGACAAATTCATGATGGTGACGCATCGCAGCTGGATAACTAAAGTATTCTGCCTCATACTTTTTCACAAGATAATGCGTGACACGTTGTAAGTTCGCATTTTTAATCGCAAATAAGTAATGCATCAGTTCTTGTTGAATTTCATCTCGTTTTATTGGAGCTGTTTTTAAAAATTGATCGGCCGATACACTGTCTAACGCGCTCGTTTCACGTAAACCTTTAATTTTCATTTGCTTTTGTCCACGATAATTTTGCACCTCACCAACCACACTTACAATACTTTCAGGTATGTAACGTTTCAAATCTTCATCAGAAACATCCCATAATTTCCCTTCAATCTCACCTGATTTATCTTGGAACACAATCGATAAAAAAGGTTTTCCATTTGTAGCAATTCCTTTTTGAGCACTTTTAATAAAAGCATAGGCCTCAACAGCCTCACCAACATTGTACTCTAACAACTTCTTTTGCATCAAAATCTCCTCTTTCGTAATCATAATCGTTACCCTTATTATAACATAATGCTCGTCACTATAAAAAAACGTTAGTATTCAGACTCCGTGTCATTTTGGCGGTAGGTCGTTAAATCCAAACATTGTTCAGCCGGCAAGTAATCTTTCATATAGGCATGACAGGTAAAATAGATGATTTGTTGTTTATCTTTAATACGGTCTAATAATTTCATAATTAAGTCTGTTCGACGTTTATCGAAGTTAACAAAACTATCATCAATTATAATCGGTAAGGATATTGCCGATTCCAACACCTCAATAAAGGCAAATCGAATCGATAAATACAACTGTTCCTTTGTTCCTTGACTCAATTCTTCACCCTTAAATTGAAAATTATCTTGTCGTTGCACGAGCAGTTCATCCGCGAAAAAGTCGATGCGATAGTAACGTCCCTCCGTTAAATAACTTAAGAATTCACTCGCCTTTTTCAGTACCCGTGGAAGTCGTTCAGCTTGCAGTCGTTCGACCATCTCGTTGACAATTGTTTGTGCAGTTTTATAGCGCATCCACTCCTGACTGAGATTAGCTACTTCAGCCTTTAGTAAAAAATATTCGTGTGCTATATCCGCGAAAACTTCACCTTTTGTTAACAATTGAATTTGATGGTTCAATTCAAGTAAGTTTTTTTGTGCTATTTGGCGCTCTTTCTGGATCGTTAGACGCTGTTCTTTTAGATTGGCTAATGCTTTTAAAATAGCTGTTTTCGAAGCGAATTGTCGTAATGCTTTGCGCTCATTATTGCTGACTTGCATCTGTAGCACCATCAAACGTGTCTTAATTGTCTCTGCTTGTCTTTTTTGTTCTGCCTTCTGATAAAAGGCTGCTATATCAGGCACATTGACTTCAGCCAACAAAGCTGCTTGTTTTTCCTCATTACGAACAAGTGTTGCCTCAACGCGCGTCTTATTGTTGAGTAGCTGCTCTTTTTCTTGTCGTGCATTAATCGCAGCTTCGGTCTGATGATGATAGGCCTTTTGCTCAGTCAACAAGCGGTCTAGTGTGGCTGGAACATTAGCCCAATCTAGCTCATCCTTCACAGCCGCTGTCACCTGTTGTAACCCATTTAGCCACTGATTTTGTGCCATTATCAGCTCAGTCATTTGCTTTTGTTCTGCTTGTTTTTGGTGCCAGTGTCGTTGTTCGTTAAGTCGCTTGTTGAAGGCGATTAAAAAGACGTCTGTTTCCGTCGGCGAAAGAGACAGTTTTGCTTGTTGGGCATAACAGGCTAAACTTTGCCAAATAACTTCACTTTGCTCCAGTAATCCTTCATTTGTTCGATCATGTTCTGACTTTACAAATTGCAGTTCATCTAATACGGCACACTGCTGTTGCCAAATTTTTTCCCACTCGGTATGAGTTGAACTCGATTCCACGAGTTTTCCTGGTTTCGTACGATAACTACTATAGCTTTTAAACAGTAGAATAAGCGCGCCCAAAGCCATCAAATAGAACAGCGGATGAATAACTGTAGCGAGCAGAACACTAACAATGATCGCTCCAACACTGACATAAACACCTCTACCAATCAACGGTGCTTTTGTTACGTCAGTTTGATCACTCTCATCTTGTAGCTTTTCTTCAATTTCATCACAATTTAATTGTTGCCGTTCAATTTTAGCGAGCAGCGATTGACTTTCTTGCTGCTTTTGTTGTAGCTGCCATTGTAAGCGTTCATATTTTTGTACCAATTGTGTCACCTCTGCTAGATTAGCTTCGGTCAGATCAGTTATTATTTGACGCGATAACTGTTCGTTTATAGCCTCTGTTCCTAATGCTGTTAAGCGACGTTCACGCTCTTGAAAAAGTGACCAATCTGCTAAATAAGGTTCAATTTCATCCCATTCTAGTCCTTCAAACTGGTTGCTTTCAACCATTTGACGCAACACATGATTTAAAGATAATTCCAGTTTATAAGCCTCATTTTCCAGCTGTTCTCGTTCTGTCACCAACGCCTTCATCTGTTCAAATCCATCTGCTGGAAAACGAGTAACCGCAAGTTTTTTTAACGTTTGTTGGCCTTTTTCCGCTTCTTCAAATACTGACCATTTGCTTAAGTAGTCAGTGTATTGTTCCTGTTGTATGCTTAAGTCAGCCTCTTTTTTCTGGGATTGCTCTAGCTGTCGTTCAAGCAAACCCGCTTGCTCTGTAAGCTGTGAAAAAGCACCATTATTTGCCTTTGCTTGCTTGTACTTCAGTTCTAAATCTTTTAAAAGATTTAGTTTCTTATTTAAGCTTGGCTTGCGTCCATTTGGTTTGAAAATATCTTCACGTTTTTTTTGCAATTGAGTATCGACTCTTAACAATACATCTGAACCAACTGTCCCTGCTGCCAATAAATAACGATTGAAATCAGATTCTTTTAAGGCTTGCACATTTTGTAAACCATGGATATCAAAACTATAGATGGCCTTAAACATCTGCTTCGTCATTCCTTGCAATAATTTCACAAGATCGGCTTCATCGCCCCGTGAACCATCAGCAAAATAAAGGGTGACATCACCAGTCGCCTTGCCTTTCTTCCGTTCAATCATGACGATTTCATTGGTATCGGTTGCAACCGTTATCCGACCGCCAAATCCATCGTAATCCTTCGGTTCTAATCGTCTTTCACTGCTTTTATTTGTTGGAAACCCAAATAAAATAGCTTCAATAAAGGCCATCATTGTTGATTTCCCTGCTTCATTTGGTCCATAAATCAATTGTGTTTTTCCAAAAGTTGGAAACGTTATTTGACGCCATTTACCGTAGCCATACACATCAAGCTGTTTAATAATCATTTTGTTTCACCTTCCTCCGCAATCAACTGCCCAATCAGCAAGGTTGCCTCTGTTATTAACTGCTCGCGTTCGCTATCAGTAGGCACTTCGATGTAGCGTCGAGCAAGACGTTGCATTATCATCTCTTGAATACTATCATTAAATGCTTGTGCTTCTTTCAATTGATTAATAGCACCCAACCAATGCGTTTGATAGGCGCTATCTTCTTGCCACCAACTGGCTGAAACATCAGTGTTTAATCGTTGTTCAATCTGATAAACCCAGACAAAATCATCACGCTCTTGTTCAAGATCTTGCAACCGTTCCAATACTTCATTGTTATTAATTTTTTGTTGCACTATCTTTCCTAATTTCCGATTTGAACGAATGACGATTCTTAAAAAGGCCTGCCCCTTTTGAAGCTGACGTACAGCATCAACTTGCTCAGTTAATTTTTGCAACAAATGATCTAGACTCATATCTGCCTCGATTTCCAAAAAACATTCGTGCCATACAATTGCAGCTGCTTCTTTAAATAACAGTTTCGTTTTCAGTTCATTTAGAGTGACCAAATAGCCACCTTTTTGCCCCGTTTCTTTACGATGACGACCTTGAATATTGCCCGGGTAAACAATCATTGGCTCTTTATGTAATACTGCTCGTTTATGAATATGACCTAATGCCCAATAATCAAACTGCTTTGCTAATAACTCATCTATTGAAAATGGTGCATAGTTCCCACCTTCAGTTAGCTCTTCGCCATGGTATATCCCAATATTATAAGATGCTGTTTTATCCTTAACATAGGTATCGACACGTCGGTCTTTAATGTGGCGTCGGTCATAACTAAAACCATGCAGTGCGACTGATCTGCCATCACCTAACTCGTGAATCACAGTTGTTGTTTCGCTCGGAAACAACGTTACATTACTCGGAAGACTTAACGCCACCTCATGATTGCCACGGTAATCATGATTTCCGGTTACAGCATACACTGCAATATCAGCCTGTTCTAGCCTCTGCATCTCTGCTATAAAACGCGCCTGAGCACGAATACTTTGTGTTTGTTCATCATAAATATCACCGGCAATAATTACAAACTCTACATCTTCATTGATTGCGATTGTAACGAGTTCGGTTAATGCCTTAAATGTGCTCTCTTTCATTGTTTGAAAAATGAGCGGTGGTAACTGCTTCAAGCCGACAAACGGACTATCTAAATGCAAGTCAGCAATGTGCATAAATCGTAGGTCTTTCATCACCCATCCCCCTCGATACGAATATATGTTCTAGTATAACACGAAAAACCTTACCCCTTAAAGAGAATACTATCCCACACAAAAAAGCAGTCACCGAGGGGTGACTGCTTTGCTTGTAATTCACTCTTTAACTTTACGCTTTTGGTTCTTCTTGATATAAGTCACGTAACGGACGTGTAATAATTTCATTCAAGTCATTAATTACAACCGACATGCGTTGTTCTGATTCGATTAAGGCTGAAATATGTTCATTTTCTTGTACTTCTTGCGCTAATTTTTGCGCAGTCTCAACTTCAGTCTCAGTAATTTCTTGGCCTTGTACTTGTTTTTGTTGTAATTCTAATTGCATCACACGGAATCGATCAAATAATGCTTGCGATGCTGGTGTATCCTTGACAACTTGGTAAGCATTTTTCAGTTCAGTGTATTGCTCCGATTGACGTAAGTTACTTTCTAAATTGTTTGCGATATCATAAAGATTTTCAGACATTATGCATTCCTCCTAGTCGATTTCATAATTACTATACCATGTTTTCAATTTCGATAACACAAAAAACTTCTACTAGTTACCAAAAAAATAATTGAAGAAATCCTTCGTTTTTTGAGCACCTTTTTTTATTCCTGATCCGACTGAGTCAGCTGTGTCTTTCACACTATCAAAGATACCTTTTTCTTCTGTTTCCTTGGTCGTTTGGCGTTCTTGTTCTGCTGTCGCAGCACTTTCAATATCAAAGCTCTCGTTTTTCATTTGTGGTAATGATTGACTTAAGATTTTACCCGCAACACTAACAACACCTGATGAACTGTCAGTTTGCAAATAATGTTCTTCATCTGTATTATCAAAGCCCATCCACATCGATAGTACAACGTTAGGAGTATAGCCAACAAACCATTGATCTTTGGTTCCATCCGTTGTCCAATCCACCTGAGTTGAGCCTGTTTTCGCTGCTATATCATAACCTGGAACGCCTGCACCTTGACCTGTTCCGCTTTTCACAACATCTAACAACATCGAAGTCATATCTTTCGAAACCGTTTCAGAAATGATTTTTTTACTCGTTGTTTCTTCATTATCGACAATGATTCGGCCACTCGCATCAACAATCTTTCTAATTAGATGCCCTTTTTCTGGTAATTTACCTTCGTTTGAAAAAGTAGCGTAGGCCCGCGCCATCGTCATTGGTGAATAGCCTGTTTTTGTACCACCTAAAGCTAAAGACAAGTTTTCATCTGCTTTTGCGACTGAAAGACCAAATCGTTCGACTGATTTAACACCAGTGTTCAGACCGATTTTTTTGAGTAACCATACAGCCGGTAGATTAATCGAATTTTGCACTGCTTCATACATCGGCATTTTCCCTTGATAAACTCCGCCAATATTCGTTGGTTTATAACCGTTGAAGTCAGTGAACTTATCTTGGAGTTGGTCAGTTGTTTCAAATCCTTCCTCGAGTGCTGGCACATAAACAGCTAACGGTTTCATTGTTGACCCCACTTGCGTACGCAATTGTGTTGCTCGATTAAAGCCTCTAAAGACATGTTCGCCACGACCACCGACTAGTGCATATATTCCTCCTGATTTTGGTTCCATCATCACACCACCGCTTTGAACCATCTCGCCGTTCATATCGCTCGGAAAGTTATAATCATTGTTGTAGACTGTTTCCATCGCTGTTTGGAGGTTTTGATCCATCATCGTATAAATTTTGTAACCTTTTGTAAGTAAATCATCTTGTGACAAACCATAATTATTGATAGCTTCATTCAAGACAGCGTCGGTATAAAACGGATATTTAGTCTGTGCTGTAGTCGTTTCTTTCGTATTCAAAACAATGGCTTGTTTAATAACTGTATCATACTGTTCCTGCGTGATTTTTTCGTTTTCTAATTCTGCTTTTAACACTTGATCTCGACGCGTTGTCGCTTTTTCAATGTACTTTGTTGGATCGTAAGAAGAGGGTAATTGAACCAACCCTGCTAGCAGTGCACCTTCTTCAATTGAAACATCCTTAGCCGCTTTATTGAAATATTTTTGCGACGCATTCTCGATGCCCCATTCACCATTACCAAAATAGACCGTATTCAAATACATTTCTAAAATTTCATCTTTTGTGTATTTATTTTCAATTTCAGCTGCTAAAAATAATTCTTCAACTTTTCGCTTTAATGTTTGTTTATCGGTTAGTAGTGCATTTTTCGCAAGTTGTTGTGTGATAGTCGATCCTCCACCTGTAATATGACCCGTTGTTAGTAAACCGACAACACCTCGAGCCATCCCACGAATATCAAAGCCATTATGAGTATAAAAGCGTCTATCTTCTATAGATATAAGGCCGTTTTTAATATTAGGAGATATTTTATCAATTTTGACAAAAGTTGCATTGCGTGATGACACCTCTGTCGCCTTATCGCTATCTTTATCGTAAAGACCTGTCGTTGTTTCAAGCGCAGCTTTTAGCCCATTAACATTTGCTTGTTTAGCCATAAATGTGAAGTATAAAATTGTCAAAAAGACAACCGTTAGAATAGTAATAATAACGATTTTAGTCACGTAATATTTTTGCCAGAACAGTACCCACTTACGAGTAATATTATTCATATTTAAAAAATTAATTTGTTCATTTTTCATAATTTGTCATCCATTCTTTTTAAGCCATCCTTCATTCGTTTTGGTATTAATTCATCTTATCATAAAAACATAGGATAATCGAAGATGACGATGTGAGCTCTTTGCTTCTATCAAACAATTTCATTATATTGAGAAACTCGTCGTTGTTTTTTTCTAATAGCCATTCTCAAATCGCTATTCCTAATAGTTGCCTTGCTATATCAACTACTATATAATTAAATAATAGCTACACTAATTTTCAAACTTACACGAGGGGGGATTATTCCGATGGGGCAGAAAAACTAATTATTAGGCTCATTAATGCCTATTACTACTTTATTAAAGATGTTATTGTCTATACGCTAGTTAACTATCGGACTATTGCCATTCGTTAACTCATATATACAATTCATCTTGAATCATTATTTTAAAAAACTACTAGGAGGTGTTTGGATCCTATTCAGTTCGAATAGCGATCCACTTATTTGATATTTAATTTATTGGCTATTGTGATTTTAATACTAGCATCAGCATTTTTCGTTGCAACAGAGTTCGCGGTTGTAAAAATGCGAGGCAGTCGTTTAGAACAACTGGTTGAAGAAGGTCATCCCAATGCCGAGATGGCAAAAAAAATTCATAACAATCTTGATGCCTATTTATCGGCATGTCAACTCGGTATTACGCTAACATCTTTAGGTCTTGGTTGGCTCGGCGAACCGACGATTGCACATTTACTTGAACCTGTTTTCAACTATTTTAATCTCCCTGCAGCCGCTGTTAGTTTAATTTCGTTTATTATCGCCTTTTCAATCATCACTTATTTACATGTTGTTGTTGGTGAGCTCGTTCCAAAAACAATGGCAATTACAAAAACAGAGCAAGTAACATTGGCTGTTGCGAAACCGTTAAATGTCTTTTATCGTGTAATGTATCCGTTTATCTGGTTTTTAAACCACTCTGCTCGTGCCATAAGCCGCTTGTTTGGCTTAGATATGAATGGGGAACATGATGTTGCCCACACTGAGGAAGAACTACGGTTTATCGCAACCGAAAGTTTTAAGAGTGGGGAAATTAATCAATCCGAATACGGGTATTTGAATAAGATTTTCGAATTTGATGAACGTCTAGCGAAAGAAGTGATGGTTCCTCGAACAGAAATCGTTACCTTGTCTATTACAGATACAATAGAAGAAGCAGCGAGTACTACCTTATCTGAACGCTATACTCGTTACCCGGTTATCGATGGCGATAAAGACAATATCGTCGGCGTCCTTAATTTAAAAGACTTATTGAGTATTTATGTAACAGGTGAGTTACAACCGAGTGATACAATTGCTTCTCTTGTAAAACCGATTATTCGTGTCATTGAAACAATTCCGATTAATGACTTACTGCTGAAAATGCAAAAAGAACGTAACCATATTGCGATTTTACTCGATGAATATGGTGGTACCGAAGGACTTGTTACTGCTGAAGATATTCTCGAAGAAATTGTCGGAGATATTCGCGATGAATTTGATAATGATGAAATCGCTGAAATTACGAAGATTGCTGATAACCATTATGTTGTTGAAGGTAAAGTTCTCATTGATGAAATCAATAATCTTTTACACGTCGACCTCGAAGATGAGGATGTTGATACAATTGGCGGTTGGTTCTTAACGCAAAAATTCGATGCAAAACAAGGCGACTCTCTTACTTGTGATAACTATCTCTTCACACTAAAAGAGATAGAAGATCATCATATTTCCTTCATTGAAATAACGAAGAGTGTAGCAGAAGAAGCCTAAAAAAGCTTAATATCTAATAAAATGAACCCTCTAAGATCGCCACTTAAAAAGCGCATCTTAGAGGGTTTTTGTGTTTATAATAAAAAAAGAAATTGGAACAGATTAAACTGCCTAAAAAGCTTTCATGAAAAATTTAAAATACAATCATAATGTACAAGACTCGTTTCTTAGTTTCTTTAAGGATGAGGTTAAAATTAACAGATGCACACAATAGCAGAAGTGAAATGAGAAATTAAGCGTTATCTGACATTTACTATCGTGGTCAATACAATTTAAAGAAGCTACCGTCTGTAAAATACAGACAGGTGCTGAAAAAATTGCCTATGTTTTTCAAAATGTGCTATACAAAAAGGGGGCCCTTTATAAAAAACGAGATTTTTTCTATGACTGCTCATATCGAATCATTGGGTCATGACTGACACGTTCGTTTTTATTCAACTCATTAATCAACCGCATTTCATGACTTGATAATTCAAAATCAGCTACACTTATGTTAGCTTGAATCCGTTGTTTCGTTTGTGATTTAGGAATAACAACTGACCCTCGTTGTAAATGCCAACGGATAATAATTTGAGCCGGCGATTTTTGATGATGTCGTGCCAATTTTTGCAGCACGTCATTTTGTAGCACATCACTTTTATTTTGACCTAATGGTCCCCATGCTTCATGTTGAATATGATGTGCTGCTAAATAAGCCATTAAGTTTGTTTGCGCAAAATAAGGATGTGTTTCAACCTGATTAACAGCCGGAATAATATCGTGCTCCTTAATCAAACGTTCGAGTAACGGTTGTTCATAGTTACAAACACCAATGGCACGAACCCGTTTTTCAGATAAGAGCCTTTCCATTGCCCGCCATGTGTCATTAAAATGTGCTTTCATCGGCCAATGTATCATGTATAAATCCAAATAATCAAGTTTTAATTCCGCTAAAGAGCGTTCATATGCCTGCAAGGTTTCATCATACCCCTGATCAGCATCCCATACTTTTGAGGTGATAAACAATTCATCACGGGCAATGCCAGAAGTTTGGATTGCTGCACCGACTAATCGCTCATTTTCATAACGTTTAGCAGTATCAATCGCACGATAACCACTCGCTAAGGCATCTTCAATGGGTTGTTGATTTTCCATCAAAAAGACACCAAACCCAATTTGGGGCATTTCGACACCGTTATTTAATACGATTCTTTTTGAATAGATTGTTTCCATATTGATTCCCTCCTTTTTTCACTAAAACATCCCTGCTAATTTCTAGTTTACCGCATTTGTTCGTGTATCTCTATTAATCCAATCAATTAGTCCTTGAAAAAGACCGTAAAAGTTAGATTTCAAGCTAATTCATATCATTATTTTTGTTATTATTCGTTACTCAAAAATACGACATTTTTCAAATGTAAAGATTTTGTTAAGAAAGCACTAATGTTTTTGTTTTTATGTTAGAATTAGATTGTACTTTGCTGAATTGGGTGTCATAATAAATTAATAAATTAGTAAATACAAATTACATATTCATATAATGGAGGAATAAAAAAATGGTTTTCAAGAATAAGAAAGATCGTTTTGCACATTTATTACATGAAATCTCATTAAATATCAATGAGGCCGGTAAATATTTCAGCGAGTGTCAAGTTGAATCACAAGATGATTTACGTAAACTTGCAGAAGTCATGAAAGAATATGAACTTAAAGGTGATACGCTTGTTCATAAAATCATCTTAGAGTTAAACAACGCCTTTATTACACCAATTGAGCGTGAAGACATGCTTGAGTTAACAAACCGCTTAGATGATATTTTAGATGGTTTCGAACAAGCTTCCTTCATCCTTGAAATGTACAATATTTCACCAAAAGATGAATACATTACGAAGTTTTTAGAAAACCTTTCAAAAGCAACAGCTGATATCTCTGTAGCAACTGGTTATATCTTTGATAAAAAGCTTAAAAACGTCCGTGAATTAGCGATTCAAATTAAGGATTACGAATCAATCTGTGATGATATTTACCGTGATTCAATCCGTCACTTAAATGATAACATTACTGATCCGATTCAATTTTTCAAATACCGTGAAGCTTACGAAGATTTAGAAGATATTGCAGATGATTGCCAATCAGTTGCTAATACGCTTGAAACCATCGTTATGAAGAACGCCTAATTAAGGAGAATTATATAATCTATGGATAATATACTAATCATTACAATTGCGATTGTAGCTGCAGCGCTTGTGTTTGACTTTATCAATGGTTTCCATGATACAGCGAACGCCATTGCTACGAGTGTTTCTACTAAAGCAATTAAACCAAAACACGCCATCATTATGGCAGCCATTATGAACTTTTTAGGCGCGATTTCATTTACAGGTGTAGCAAAGTCGTTAACAAAAGATATTGTTGATCCATTTGCCTTACCACATGGTGACATCGTTATTTTAGCAGCGCTTATCTCTGCTATCATTTGGAATTTATTGACTTGGTATTTTGGAATTCCAAGTAGTTCTTCACATGCATTAATCGGTTCGATCGCCGGAGCAGCCTTAACTGCTGCTTTTATAGCTGGTCAATCGTCACCGCTTAACTACGCTGGATTCACTAAAATTATCCAAGCTCTAATTTTAGCACCGTTCTTAGCCTTTGCTGCTGGTTATATCATCTATACAATTTTCAAGCTAACCTTGAAAAACTTTAATTTAGATGCGACTAACCGCCGTTTTCGTTACTTACAAGTACTAACGGCTGCGTTTCAATCCTACGCTCATGGTACCAATGATGCCCAAAAATCAATGGGTATCATTACATTAGCCTTAATTGCTAATGGGTACCAAACAGATGCTGATGGCGTCCATTTCTGGGTACAGGTAGCCTGCGCGACTGCAATGGCAGTTGGGACTTCAATTGGTGGTTGGAAAATCATTAAAACCGTCGGTAGTAAGATTATGAAAATCAAACCTGTTAACGGGGTAGCTGCTGACCTTGGTTCGATGTCTGTTATTTTCACTGCGACTGGCTTAGGATTGCCCGTAAGTACGACGCATGTTATTAGTTCATCTATTCTTGGTGTTGGTTCATCACACCGAATCCGTGGTGTTAAATGGGATACAGCCCAACGCATGGTTATCACTTGGGTCATTACCTTACCTATCTCAGCCGCAGTTGCTGGGCTCGTATATTATATTTTCACCTTGTTTATGTAATCCATTTGAAAGGAAGGAGCCATCTTAAGTGGCTCCTTTTTTCAGCTTTATCTGTAATCACCTAAGTCATCACATTCAAAACAATCGTTTTTTATTAAACATTCAGCTTGATATAACATTTCAATTCTCAGTAAATACGGATACAGCTTTTTAAGTAGCTCTAAAAAAGACTCCACAGTTATTTTTGTATCTGTAATATAATTGACAACAATCCACTCATCCTCTAACTTAATTCCTATATCTCTTTGCAAACCATCATTCCAATATTCGCTTATCGTGTCTGCTTTATTTACTCTAGATTTAGAGAGGTTTTCTTGGATGGCATATACTTTTACTTGACGATGATTTAGGATATGGATGTCTTTTTTATTAAACGTTTTTCGTAAATACTTTTCCATTTCTTTGAACGACCAGATTTCTGGCACGATAAACGCACGAATAAATAACTGATCCGCGTATTTAAATCGTAAATTGAATTGTTTTAACACTTTAACAGCCTGTATTTTTTTCATCTGTTCCCCCCTCTTTTAAAAACATCATAAACAATTTCTTCTGATTGTGCCGTTTAATAAATACTTCTTGACGATGAATTCCAGTCGTTTTTTTGCAAATCCCCTTTTAAAATAACATAATGAGACATTAACTGTAAGTATTGTCCACTCTTAATCCATCTTTTGCGTAATTATAAATACACCATAATTTAACAACGCACTAATTATTTTAAAAAAAGTAGCAAACCTTTTTGGTTTGCTACTTTTTTGGATTACTACTAATCCTTCTCGAATACAATATGATCATACGTTGGCGCCTCAACATTCATATGTTGAAAGTTTTGTTGACGCAACGCTTCGTATGTTAATATCGCTGCTGTATTACTCAAGTTCAACGAACGAATGTTATCTGACATCGGAATGCGGAGGCAATTTTCACGATGATCACGCAACACAGAATCCGGTAAACCAGTTGTTTCTTTACCGAAAACGAAGAAAATATCTGAGCTTGTATCGCTGTAATCAAAGTCGCTGTATGTATGCTCACCGAATTTTGTAATGAAATAAAATTTGCCGTCAGGGTATTTATCAAATAACTCCTCTAATGAATCATGCATTGATAAATTAACACTGTCCCAATAATCGAGTCCTGCTCGTTTTAAATACTTATCTTCAATTGAAAATCCGAGTGGGCGGATTAAATGTAAGGCTGTATTGGTGCCGGCACACGTGCGGGAAATATTTCCTGTATTAGCTGGTATTTCGGGTTGGAATAAGACAATATGATTCATGGTTATGTTCATCCTTCTTTCTGAGATAAGTTTAATAATGCCGCTGTAATTTCAGCGCGTGCTTCGTCATCTGTTTCTTCTTGTTGAGCGGTTTGAAGTGCCTCTAAGGCAATATGACCACCAATTTTAGCTAAGGCATAGGCAGCAGTGCCTCGAATGACTGGTCGAGGATCAGCCAGTAAGCAATTGACCAAATCAGGAATTGCCGTTTCGTCCTTATAGCGTCCTAAAATTAAAATCGCATTGCGTTGGAGTGGTTTTTTTCCTCGCCACGACCCCGCCATCGGTCCAAATGTTTCTTTAAACTCGCGATTAGAAATCGTCAGCAATGGTTTCAATAACGGTTTCACCTTCGCCTCATCAGGCTCCATCGCCGGATGAAGGTGAAAGTCTTTGCCACGATTATACGGACAAACGACCTGACAGGTATCACAGCCATAAAGACGATTATGCAGTTTATCACGGAATCGCTCCGGCATCATCCCCTTTGTTTGGGTTTGATAACTCAAGCATTCCTTGCCATTCATCTTGCCATCACCAAGCAAGGCACCTGTTGGGCATGCCTTAATGCACTGTGTGCATTCCCCACACTGGTCACCCATCGGTTCATCTGGTTCAAACGCAATATTGGTAATCATTTCACCGAGATAAACAAAGCTACCATACTCTGGTGTGATTAAAAGCGTGTTCTTGCCCCGCCAGCCAATCCCTGCCCGTTCGGCCACTGCCACATCGGATAACTCCCCGGTGTCGACCATCGACTTTGTACGCGCTTCTGGCACCTTTGTTTTAATAAACGCTTCTAATAAAGCCAGTTTTTCACGCAAGACGGTATGATAATCGACCCCCCATGAGGCACGCGCAAAGACACCACGCCACTCGCCACGCTTACTTCGTAACGTATTATCCATCTGATTGGGATAGGCTAAGGCAATCGCAATAATCGATTGCGGTTGCTCGAAAATGAGACTGGGGTTGACCCGTTCTGCAATGACCGGATGTTCAAAACCAGTTAATAAATCATGCTCTTGGGCAAAGCTTAAGCGCTTTTCTAACGTTTGAAAGTAGTCCGCCGTTGTAAAACCGATTTTTTGAATGCCAATTGTTTTTGCATAAGCCTTGATTTCGTCCTTTAACGTATCCACCATCTTTTCACCCCCAGTGCCCTTTATTATCAAAAAAAAGCACTCACCAGTTAATAATAACCCGGCAGTGCTTTATGTTCATTAAGCGGGTGATCGGGATCGAACCGACGACAACAGCTTGGAAGGCTGTAGTTTTACCACTAAACTACACCCGCTAATTACTCCTTATTTATTACTTCTTTAGTATACCAAAAAACGATTGAAAATCAAGTCTTTTAGGCTAAAACAGTATAAAAAAACGTCATCAGCTTTTCACAATAAAAAACTGACAACGTTGACTAGCCTTAAGTAAAGGTTCCGTAAATTAAATATATGTTCAAAATTGTTAAGAAAATCGCGATAATCCACGCGGTGTATTTCATCCATGTCGGATTAGCAAATTCCCCCATTAACTTTTTACTACTTGTGAAAATCGTTAATGGAATAATCGCAAATGGGAGGGCAATACTTAAGAACACCTGTGTGTAAATAAGTAATTCTTCCACCTTTGCATCTTGACCGTTGAAAACAATTACCATAATAATGACTGGAATAATCGCTAACAAACGAGTTACAACACGACGGAGCCACATTGGAATCTTCATTTTGATAAAGCCTTCCATAACAATCTGACCTGATAACGTACCAGTAATGGTTGAGTTTTGACCAGAGGCTAATAAGGCAACCGCAAACAAGGTACTTAACACCGGACTCGCGACTGCACCGACGATTTTATTATCACTTAAGGCATTGTATAATTCGACAAAACGGCCTAGTTCACTATCCAATCCATAAAACATTGCTGCTCCTAAGATGAGCAATAAGCAGTTAACAATCATCGCGACTGTTAATTGAATGTTTGAATCGATGGTTGCAAAGCGAATCGCTTCTTTTTTACCTTTTTTCGTCCGCTTAAACTGACGCGCTTGAATAATCGAACTATGTAAGTATAAGTTATGGGGCATGATGGTTGCACCAACAATACCTAATGCTAATAATAACATTCCTGGTTGTAACGCAATTTGTGGGTCAGGAATAAAGCCTTTTAGCATCGGTCCCCATTCTGGACTCGCTAAAATAACTTCGTATAAAAAGACAATGAAGATGGTTGCAATTAAGGTCGCTACAATCGCTTCAATTTTACGAAAACCAACTTTTGAAAGCAACAGCAATAGCATTACATCAAGGGCTGTAATCGCTACACCGACTATGAGAGGCATCCCAAACAATAAATGTAAGGCGATAGCACCACCGATAACCTCGGCAATATCTGTTGCCATGATTGCTAACTCGGTAATAATCCATAGAACAACACCGACGGGTTTACTGGTTGCCTTACGTGTGGCCTGTGCTAAGTCCATCCCTGTAACAATCCCTAACCGGGCGGCCATGCTTTGTAATAACATCGCTACAACACTAGCAATCAAAATAACTGACAGTAAAGCGTAGGCATATTGAGCACCACCTGCAATCGAGGTAATCCAATTCCCAGGATCCATATAACCAACGGCAATCAATACACCTGGTCCACTATAGGCTGCTAACTTTTTCCAGAAACCACCTTTTTCAGGCATCGCTACGGTGTTGTTAATCTCTTCTAAACTGGCACCATTCGCATGTTCCACGACTGAGTGATGCTCGTCTTTTACTTTATGTGTCATTCACAACATCTCCTTCGTTTATACACTGTTTTATTCGCTTTGTTTCTACACTGTATATTTTGCCCTAAGGAAACATTATTGTCAACGTCAAAATAAAAAACGATTACAGTTGTAACCGCTTCATTACCTATTCTAACAACCTTAAAAAAAAATTATTTTTTTTCTGAAATTTGCCACGTCTCCAATTGATTTGAAAGTTGCTTTAATAGTTGTAATTGCTCACGTGTTAAACGATAGGGTAGTTCTAAGTACCACGCCTCTAATTCTGGATTATCGAGCAGTGGGAATGTCGAATTAATTGTTTCATCACGTAAACCATTGACGTCATCAACAAAGTAGTTCACCGGTGTGCCGACCTCTTGGGCAATCGCCACTAAAATATTGAGTGGTGGTCGGTTACGGTTCATTTCATATTTACTAATCGCAGAGGGATTAACCTTAATGCGTTCAGCCAATTCTTTTTGTGTATAGCCTCGTTTTAAACGTTCTGCCTTAATCTTTTCACCAATGTTCATTGTAATCGGCCCCTTTATCGTGCTTCTACTTCTATTTTAGCATTTATCCGACCGTTTGCGTTGCCCTCAACCTAAAAAAACGTATACGACTAATGCGTATACGTTTCAGATTGTAGACAAAGTCTAATTAAACATCTACTAGAATATTAAAAATTGAACAAACTACAGTTCACGGAGGTGATCAAACAACTCACTTTGGGCATCGATTTGATCACTGTTCCCAAACACACATACTTTTGCATCTTCTAAAGCATCTGCAAACATGTTTGCCATCTCACGAATATCGGCTGCTGTTGTACTCAATATTTCATCACGGGTTTGTTGGATATCAGCCAATTGCAGACCTTTTTGGTAGCGTGCCACTGCACGTGCGCCTTTTTGACGGGCTGATAATGGCATATCCATGCTTCCCATTGTGCCAATAATGTATTTTGTCATTTCGTAATCACTCGCATCAAAGGCACGTAAATAAGCGACCACTTTATCATACACGGCCAACGTGTCGACTAAGTTTGGATCACGATATGACCAGAATAACCATTTGCCATTGTCTTGCATCACAAAGCCCGATCCATAGGCGCCACCTAAGACACGCACTTGGTTCCATAAATAATCATACGATAAAATCTTCTTCAAGACGGTAATATGACCGGAATATGGATATTTGGTCTGATCAATGAGACCACCTTTAACAACATACTGTACTTTGCTCGACGTTTTTAAGCCTTCGTTAATTGAAGGATTTAACGGATACGTTCGATTGGCATCAGCCTTGTTATCACTATGAGGTAAGTCTATCGTCGCAAGAGCTGCCACAACTTCATCATAAATCACTTGGTCACCCGTAATCGCGACACTTAATGCTTCTTTACTAATTAATTGCGTAAGTAACTCATTCAATTTTAATTGAACCGTGGCAAAATCGGTTTCTAATGCAGTTGTTAATTCACAAATAAAATCATAGTAACCTAAACCACGAATATCTTCTGAATAGTTACTAACAGGTTCCACATACGATGCTAAACGAGCAGCAGCAATATTATGACCGGCTTGGTTCATACTCATTTCGATGCGCGACTTGATAATTTGGACAATTTCAGTGATGCGTTTTTGATCTTCAAAGCGCGTGTCTTTTAAGATGTCCATCACAAAAGTTAAGCCCGAACGGATGCCTCCTTGCAGGATTTTTGTTTTAACTGCAAAATACGTTTGGAATTTTTCAGACGGTACTTTTTCACTCAAAATACTGTTATAAAAACTAGTTCCTCCCGTCACAATGTTCAACTCATTCGAAAGCGCTCCATAACTATATTTACCTGTTGCAAGTTGTCCGACTAAATCTTCGAGTAACCCAAGATAAGGAATATCAGCTTGTGCGATATGAGATGTATTAAACATCAGTGTCAAATAAGCAATTTTATTTGTATTGGTTTCATAGAACATCACTGGGATTTGATCAGCTGCGCTCAAAGCGATTGGATAATCGGTCGCTTGCGGTTCAACGTCAGTGCGTGCTAACATCGGTAGCTTTTGTAAATCGAACTCCGTATCCACACTTTCTTGTAACGCTTTCAGCGTTTGATTGTCTGCAACAAGTTGAGCAACTTCGGCTTCTGTTAACCCCGCTTTAAAGTCATTCAATTCAGCTGCGACTGCCTCATTCAGTTCATCAGCCAATGTATGTGATGGTTCAACAATCACTAGACTTTCATGTAAACTATTGAGGAAATAACGATCGATTAACTTTTCAAAATAAGGCGAATGAAGGGCATTTTTAACACCTGCCAACGTTTTTTCATATTGTAAATGTGTCGTTGGTTTACCATCATACAACCAACTATCCATCGCACGCATCGAATAGATTAACCCTTTTGGCATTGAGCCAAAATCAGCTTCACGCAATTGGAATTCTTTCAAGGTAATCGCTGATTCAATCAGCTCTTTGTCGATACCGTCAGACACGAGTTTTTGTAACGTTTCTCGTACAACAGTTTGAAAGCGTGCTTGATCACTCGCATTGGCATTTTTAATGACAATACTAAAGAACGGTTGTAGCACACCATTTTCATACATCCCAAACACATCATTACCTAATTTGGCATCAAGTAAAGCTTGTTTCAATGGTGCAGCTGAACTTTCTAATAAAATATACTCTAATACGTCTAAAGCGAAGTAATTTTCAGCATCAAAAATATCAGAAATAACATAGTTTAGACTGAGGTACGTTTTATCTTCTAATGTTTCAGTCGGCAATACTGCATACTGCTTGACCTCAACATTTAAATCACCTAATGCAAGTTGGTAAGGAAGAGCTGTCGTATTTTCTACCTGTTGATACTGTGCTAAATAAGCTTCATCTAAGAATGCTAACTTTTCTAGTAAATCAAGGTCTCCTGCAAGCGTAATATAACTGTTAGATGCGTTGTAGAAACGTTTATAATCCGCAACAAATTGTTGATAACTCAACGAAGGAATTGCAACAGGATCGCCACCTGATTCATAGCGGTATGGTGTATCAGGAAAGAGTGATTTTTGAATACTGCGCATCAAGATTTGTTCCGGCGATGAGAAGACACCCTTCATTTCATTGTAGACAACACCTTTATAACTAATATCTGCATCCGCACGCGTTAACTCATGATGCCAACCTTCTTGCTGTAAAATCGTTTCTTTTTCAGTCAATAAAGGATTAAAAACCGCATCTAAATATACATCCATTAAGTTTTGGAAGTCCTTGTCATTTTGACTCGCAATCGGATACATCGTTTTATCGCTGAACGTCATTGCATTTAAGAACGTATTAAGCGACCCTTTTACCAACTCGACGAAAGGTTCTTTTAATGGGTATTTTTTAGAACCACATAAAACAGAGTGTTCTAAAATATGGAACACGCCGGTGTCATCTTCTGGTGGCGTCCGAAACGAAATCGAAAACACTTTATTTGTATCATCATTTTCGATATAAAGCAGTTTTGCCCCACTCTTATTATGAGTAAAGCGGTGAACCACTGATTCGATTTCAGCAATTTCTTCACGTTCTTCATACTTAAAACCATGGTAATTTGCAGCTAGTTTTAAATCTAACATCTATTTCCTCCTAGTGAATACTCTATTTGTTCAATGATTCTATTATAGCAAATTAAACGGGGCATTTAACCTATTACGACTTATAGCGTGAGCCCTATGACTTCATCTAAATGTGCTATTTCAAATGTTGGCGTATAACCCTGACTATCTTTACGTGCCGGATTATACCAACAGGTGGCGATCCCCGCCATATTGCCGCCTTTAATATCAGAGGTGAGCGAATCACCAATAATCATTGTGTCTGCCTTATTAAACTGCGGAATCCGTTCAAATACATGATCAAAGAAGCCCGACATCGGTTTTTGAAACCCAGTATCTTCTGATACAAAGACATCTTTAAAATAAGGCATCAAACCCGAATCAGTTAAGCGACGATACTGTGTACTTGAGACGCCATTCGTTACAACATAAAGCGCGACCTGCTGATGTAATTTTTCAATTAATGGTCTTGCACCCTCGATTAAAAAATGCCCTTCTGCTAAATACTCGCGAAAACGCTCATCACAAACAGACCCATCTCGTGCAATTCCGAGTTCATCAAAGAGTTGCTGGAAACGACCAGAAACAACTTCTTGTTGCGATATTTGGCCCTGTTCAAAGCGACGCCACAGGTGATGATTGATTATTTGATAGCGTGTTTCAATGGCAGATGATAAAGTGACTTGTTCGTGAGCAAATAATTTAATTAAGGCCGCTTTTTCTGTCGCTGCGAAATCGAGCAACGTGTCATCGACATCGAATAATAAGGTGTTATAGGTTGGCATAAGTACTCTCCTTTATACATAAGAAACGTGCTAACATTTTTGTTAGCACGTTCGAAATTACTATTTCTAACAGCTTTAGTTTGGCTTACAATACTTTTTCTAAGAAAATTTTAGCACGTTCAGATTGTGGTGCTTCGAAGAAAATACTTGGTTCTGTCTCCTCGATAATTTTGCCTTCATCCATAAAAATAATTTTACTCGATACGCGTTCAGCAAAGGCCATTTCATGCGTAACAATCACCATTGTAATACCTGTTGTGGCTAATGATTGAATCACTTCGAGTACTTCTTTAACCATTTCTGGATCTAACGCCGAAGTCGGTTCATCAAACAAGAGGTATTTCGGTTTCATTGCTAAGGCACGTGCAATTGCCACCCGTTGTTTTTGACCACCTGATAATTTCGATGGGTACACATCGGCTTTGTCGGCTAAGCCAACTTGTTGTAGCAATGCTTCAGCCTCTTTTACAGCCTGTGCCTTTTCGATTTTACGGACCTTAATCGGAGCATAGGTAATGTTTTCAAGCACTGTTTTATGAGGGAATAAATTAAAGTGTTGAAACACCATGCCGACTTCACTACGCATTTGCATCACTTGTTTCTCTTTTAATAATGTGATGTTTTGCTCATCGATAAAAATAGCACCCGTCGTTGGTTCACCGAGCAAGTTGATTGTCCGAAGGAGGGTTGATTTGCCAGAGCCTGATGGTCCAATAATTGTGACAACTTCACCATCATTAATTGTTGTCGTGATATCTTTTAAAACATGTAATTTACCAAAACTTTTATTAACGGCTTCCATCTTAATCACTGCGACCCAGTCTCCTTTCAATTAACGAACCAATGAACGTCAAGATCATTGTTAAGCAGTAGTACACAATAAATGCCACAATCATTGGTGGGAAGTACATGTACATATTTGCTGAGACAATTTCTGCACGACGCATTAAGTCTGTTACAGCAATGGTTGATACGATTGCTGATTCTTTTGTTAACGTAATAAACTCATTCATTAAAGCCGGTAGGATGTTTTTGATTGCCTGCGGTAAAATGATATCTAACATTAGTTTACCATAAGGAACGCCCAAAGCCTTACCTGCTTCATACTGCCCTTTATCAACCGCATTTAATCCAGAACGGATGATTTCAGACATGTAAGCTGCTGAATTCAAAGAAAAGGTAATGATTGCAGCTGTTAATGGTTCAATATCGAAGTGAAATAATTGTGGTAACGCTAAGTATACGAGTGATAATTGCATAATTAACGGTGTGCCACGAAAAATCGAAGTATAAAAACGAGCGAATAAGCTCAATGCTTTCAATTTACTAATTTTGAAGATTGCTAAGATGATTCCTAATATAAAGCCAAACAAAGCGGAGAAAAAGGCAATTTGTAACGTAACCCACACACCGTTTAATATATAAGGAATCGATGGTTTTAACTGATTAAAAACGTCTATCATACCTTGCATGCCATCGTTCACTCCTTCCAATTTTTGCGATGCTTATTGACCGCCACTTTTAATCCATTTTTCAACTAATTTATCCATTTCGCCATTTTCTTCCATTTCTTTCAATACTTTATTGAAGTCAGCTGTTAATTTGCTGCCTTTAGGAAGTGCGATTGACATTGGGTCACCTGTTTCTAACGAATCATCTTCAACATTAAACTGTGCTAAACGATCTGAATCCTTCGTATAACCATAGGCAACAGTGTCTACTGTAATAATCGCATCGAGTTTGTTACCAGCCATTGCTTCAACCATCTCGTTTACTTTATCCCATTGTTCCACTTTCATTGGTGCTTTTTTGTTCAAGTCTTCAGCTAAAGCAGCTTGTGTCGAACCGATTTGAACGCCGACTTTTTTACCTTTTAAATCGGCTGTTGTTTTAATGTCGCTACCTTTTGGCACTAACACAACTTGATGTGAGGTGAAATAAACACTCGAGAAATCAACTTGTTTCGCACGCTCTTCGTTTTTAACCATACCCGCCATAACGAAATCAACGCTTTCTTTATTCAAGGCAGCAATTAAACCACCAAATTTTTGATCTTTAATTTCTAAGTTGTAACCTAATTCTTTTGTGATGTATTTTGCAACATCAATATCAAATCCAACGATTTCATTTGTTTTTGTATCAACAGATTCAAATGGTGGATAATCGGCACTTGTACCCATCACAATTGTTTTCTTGCCGTCTTCACTTTTCTTTGTTGGTGCCTCTGCATTCGCACCACAAGCCGCTAACACAACCAATAATGCCGTCATCATCATTATTATAACTTTTTTCATTTTTCATTTCCCCCATCTATTTGTTTTTAGTTTATCATTTATCATTTCGCTTCTATATTTAATTATATTACCTGTAATATTTATGCACGTCAAGTCCTTTTTATAAATAAAATGATGTTTTTATACAAAATACAGCCTTTTTATTCGTATTTTTATACATTTATGCATTAATTTATATTTTCAGATATTTCATTTGATAAATTATAATGAAAGATACTTATCAAAATCATGTTGTTTTTTTAAATTGTAAGACGCTTACAACTGCGTTATACTAAGGTTGTGTCAAATTTTTGTCATCAATGGCAAAAGGAGTTGAGTAGGTTGGGTAAGAAAAAAATCGTCATTTTAGGTGCTGGCTATGGTGGTTTACGGGCACTAAAAAGATTACAAGACTTAAAGCCAGATGCTGAGCTTATTTTAGTTAATAAACACAGTTATCACTGTGAAAAAACAGCCTTACATGAAGTTGCAACGGGAGCTGCTAATCCCGGCGATATTTGTTATCCTGTCTCAAGTGTTGTCGACCCTCATTACACAACATTTATTGAAGCGACAGTTTCACAAATCGATCATCAAACAAAAATGGTTTTATTTGATAATCACGAAGCCCTCACTTATGATTATCTACTCATCGCCCTCGGTTTTGAATTTGAATCGTTTGGCATTGATGGATTAAATGATTATGCGTATCAAATTACAAATATTCCATCTGTCAAAAATATTTATGACCAATTAAATGAAAAATTACGGGCATTACAGCCCGAAGAAACGCTCTCAATTGTTGTTGGTGGTGCAGGTTTCACAAGCATCGAATATATCGGTGAACTAGTCGAACAACTGCCCTTCCTTACAAAAGCAGCGAATATAAAACGCAATCAGGTCAAAGTATCGTGTATCCAATCAAATGTTTTACCGATGTTTTCACCTGAATTAAGTAACTACATCATTAAGAAACTTGAGAAAAAAGGCGTCACCTTTATTAAAGGTCGTGTTGCTAAAATAACGGTCGATAGCGTCTATCATAAACTTGACCGTGACGCGGCAACGAGTTCGATTGAACCTGCTGATATGTTTGTTTGGGCCGGTGGTGTTCGTGGTAGTTCTGTTATTACAAACTCAAACTTCACATCCGATCGTGGACGTGTCTTGGTTCATAAAAACTTAACGGTACCGGATTGTCGAGATGTAATGATGATTGGGGATTGTTCCATTGTGATGGATGAAACAACCGGCTTTCCTTATCCAACTACTGCCCAAATCGCAATGCAGCAAGCCGATTGTGCCGCCAACAATATTGCAGCCTTACTCAAAGGGGGCAATCTAAAAGAGTTTATTTATCGACCAAAAGGCACTGTTTGCTCAATTGGCCGTCATGATGCCGTTGGTGTCGTCATGGGGAAACAATTACGCGGCGTTACTGCCTCAGTCTTAAAAAAGGTGATTGATACACGATCAATTGTTTTAATCGGTGGCGTCGACACTGTCCTCAAAAAGCAAAAGATTTTCCGCAAGAAAAGCATGTATACTGTTTAAGATACAGACACCATTCAAGATGACCATTCGGTCATCTTTTTTTGTTCGCAAGCTGTTTCGTTTTACAAACAGATTACAGTTCGTTAAACTTTACTTGTAAGCGTTTTCTACCATTACTTCAAATCGAAAGGATGATGTGAAATGCAAACAAGACTAGATGAACGATACGGTTTATTTATTAACGGTGAATGGGTTATTCCTAAAGGAGCCATCTTTATGAACGCTACTAATCCAAGTAATGGCGACATATTATCACAGTTTATTGATGCCACTGCGACTGATGTTGATAACGCAGTTGTCGCTGCCACTGCTTCCTTTAATGATTGGAAAGCTGTAGATGTCGTAACCCGAAGCAACATGCTCTTGAAAATAGCTGATTTAATCGACTCTAATTGTGAGCGGCTCGCCCTAATTGAAACGCTCGATAACGGTAAACCGATTAGAGAAACAACAACGATTGATGTGCCACTTTCAGCTGATCACTTCCGTTATTTCGCCGGTGTCATTCGCACCGAAGAAGGCAGCGTCAAAGACTTTGATAATGATACCCTCTCGCTTGTTTTAAACGAACCGATTGGGGTTGTAGGTCAGATTATTCCCTGGAACTTCCCTTTGTTAATGGCCGCTTGGAAGCTGGCCCCCGCCCTTGCTGCTGGTAATACCTTAGTTATTAAACCTTCCTCAGCCACAAGTTTAAGTTTACTCGAGTTGTTCAAATTAATGGCAGAGGTGTTACCTCCAGGTGTCGTTAATTTAATTACCGGCCGTGGCTCAGAATCGGGGCAAGCACTGTTAGAACATCCTGGTTTTGCTAAACTCGCCTTTACCGGTTCAACTGAAATTGGTTACGAGGTCGCTAAACATGCTGCCAATAAGCTGATACCGGCAACCTTAGAGCTTGGTGGAAAATCAGCCAATATCTTTTTTGATGACATGCCGTTTAATCGTGCGCTTGAAGGAGCACAACTCGGCATTTTATATAATCAAGGTCAAGTCTGTTGTGCTGGCTCACGTATTTTTGTTCAAGCCGGTGTTTATGACCGCTTCATTGCCGAACTGAAAAAAGCATTTGAACAAGTAAAGGTGGGACTCCCTTGGGAGAAAGAGACTCAAATGGGTGCTCAAGTTAATCAACGTCAACTCAAAAAAATCACTGACTATATTGCAATTGGTCAAAAAGAAGGCGCAACACTCTTAACTGGTGGCGTAACGCTAGCGATTGATGAACAAGCTAATGGGGCTTTTTTAGCACCGACCCTCCTCACCAATGTGACACCTTCAATGCGTGTCGTCCGCGAAGAAATTTTCGGACCGGTTGCTACTGTCATAAAATTCGAGACGATTGATGAGGTCATTGCACTCGCTAACGACTCGGAGTATGGTCTCAGTGGTGGTGTTTGGACAACTAATCTCAACACAGCACTTAAAGTGGGACGTGGTCTTCATACTGGACGCGTTTGGGTCAACACTTACAACCAAGTCCCTGCTGGCTCACCTTTCGGCGGTGTGAAAAAATCTGGGATTGGACGCGAAACCCATAAAATGATGTTGGCTGCTTATACGCAAACAAAAAATATTTATATTAGTACCAAAACCGAAACAGAAGGACTCTATTAACAACAACGCACTCACTGTTAATTACTAGGCAACAAGCTAGCACTTTTATTAACCTTGCTAGCTTGTTTTTTGTTAAGCTCCTTTGTTTTACAAATAGCATGAACTGTACTATACTTTACTTTGTAAGCGCTTACCAAAAGAGAAGCGTCACGTTTCACTACATACTCAATTCAACTACGAAGGGAAGTTTTATGATGACAACACTTATTGACAAACGTTACGGACTATATATTGATGGACAATGGCAAACAGCAAATGATGCCCGATTTATTACTGCCGAAAACCCAAGTAATGGTGAACCATTAGCTGAATTCGTTGATGCGACACATGCTGATGTTGACCAAGCGGTCGCAGCTGCCCATCTTGCTTTCAAAAGTTGGAAAAAGGTTGATGTTGTAAACCGCAGTAAAATGTTACTTAAAATCGCTGACCTAATTGATGCTAATACCGATAAGTTAGCCATGATTGAAACGCTCGATAATGGTAAACCAATTAGAGAAACCTCAACGGTTGATGTACCCTTAGCTGCCGATCACTTCCGCTATTTTGCGGGTGTTATCCGTGCTGAAGAAGGCAGTGTTAAAGACTTTGATGAAGATACATTATCGCTCGTTTTACGTGAACCAATTGGTGTTGTTGGGCAAATCGTCCCTTGGAACTTCCCTATCTTAATGGCAGCTTGGAAAATAGCACCTGCGATTGCTGCAGGAAACACCTTAGTAATTCACCCCTCTTCTTCAACAAGTCTGAGCTTGCTTGAATTATTCAAACTATTGGATCAAGTACTACCTGCTGGAGTCGTTAACTTAATAACAGGTCGTGGTTCTGACTCTGGGGACTACATGTTGAAACACGACGGCTTTGCCAAACTTGCCTTCACTGGTTCGACTGAAATTGGTTACGAAGTCGCGGAGCAAGCTGCCAAACGGCTCATTCCTGCGACCTTGGAATTAGGTGGGAAATCAGCCAACATTTTCTTCGATGACATGCCGTTTGATCGTGCTATTGAAGGGGCTCAACTGGGAATTTTATTTAACCAAGGTCAGGTTTGTTGTGCCGGTTCACGTATTTTTGTCCAAGAAGGTATTTATGACAAGTTCATCGCTGCCTTAAAAACTGCCTTCGAAAAGGTTAAGGTTGGCTTACCGTGGGAAATGGATACGCAAATGGGTGCCCAAGTGAATATGCGTCAACTAGAAAAAATCAAAGACTATGTTGCCATTGGTGAAGCTGAGGGGGCTACCTTGATTACAGGTGGTGTTTCCTTAGAAGTTAACGGCAATCGTAACGGGGCCTTTTTAGCGCCCACCTTATTGGCTAATGTTACAAATGATATGCGCGTCGCTCAAGAAGAAATCTTTGGCCCCGTTGCAACGGTCATTAAATTCAAAACAATCGACGAGGTCATCACACTCGCTAATGATTCTGACTATGGTTTAGGAGGCGGTGTGTGGTCGACAAATATTAACACCGCACTTAAGGTCGCACGTGGCATGGAAACAGGCCGTGTTTGGGTCAATACGTATAACCAAATTCCAGCCGGAGCTCCTTTTGGCGGTGTTAAGAAATCAGGCATTGGTCGTGAAACACATAAGATGATGCTCGATGCTTATTCACAATCAAAAAACATTTATATTAGCACAAAAGAAGCGACCGACGGACTTTATTAACTAAGACTGTTAGTCTTAGCTGTTCGTAAAAAGGCGTTTACTTTTAATTATTTTCAATGCTATCGACTTGATATACAATCGGACACAGCCGAAAGCGGCTGTGTTTTTTATGCTATAATTGAGCATAACTTTCAATACTTAGGAGGATTTTGATGAAACTGATTGAGATTAAGACCACAGAACAACTACAGGCTGCATTCGCAATTCGGATGGCGGTTTTTGTTGATGAACAAGGTGTTGCCCCCGACAATGAACTTGACGCCTACGATACTTTAACCGCTGCTCATCATTTTCTCTTAACTGACGGTGAGCGCCCCGTTGGTACGGCTCGGCTACGATTTATCGCAAATGATACCGCTAAACTCGAACGAATTTGTGTGCTTGCAAATCATCGGAAAGGTGGCATGGGACGTTTAATTATCGACGGACTTGAAGAACATGCGCGTGCTCATCAGCAAGTTAGAGCAATTCTTCATGGACAAACACAGGCTGAGGTTTTCTATAATAAACTCGGCTACGAAACCGTCTCAGCTGTTTTTTACGAAGAAGCTATTCCACATGTTGAAATGAGTAAAAACTTATAGACCATAAATTAAAAGGAGTAAATCAGTAACGACTGATTCACTCCTTTTTGGCTATTTCACAGTAACTTCATCGTCGGCAAATCGTCGCTTGCCTTACCCTTCCAATAGCTTCAAAGTTTAATGAGCTGCTTTCACTTTTCGCTCTAACTGTTCGGCACCCGTAACGAGTGCAAGAGCCAGTTCCTCTAAACGCTGTAAACAGTTCGGGGTGATAATCGCATCATTCGCATAGTCTGCCTCTTCTAAAAAAACATAGGATGGCAGTAAATCCGCCTTCATATAAGATAAAATCGGTTTTAACTGTTGTTCTACCATCAAGAAATGTTTTTGTGATCCCGCTGTGACAATAATCCCGACCTTCTTCTGCTTCAAGGCATCAATCGGTAGTAAATCAAAGACATTTTTTAACGCACCGGGAATTGAGGCTTGAAATGTTGGTGTTCCGACAATAATTGCATCGGCAGCCATCAACGTTTCAGTAACATAGCGTGTATCACCTGTATAGGTCTCATAGGGTCTTCCATCACTATACACAAGCTCATAGTCACTAATATCAATTAAGGTTACCTGATGTAATGGGTACCTATTTCGTAATGTTGTTAACGCATGATCCATCGCTATTCGCGTTTTCTTACCAACGACAGCACCTGTTAATCCGACAATATTCACTTTCTCTCTTCCTTTCAAAACGCATTACTTTCTCTTCTTCCCCATTATAACGACTCTTGTTTAAAAGCTCTGTAATACTGCTCAAAAAAGACAGTTGCCCGTGGCAACTGTCTTTTTTGAGCAGTATTCTATGTTAAGGACTATTTCGTCCGCCAAACTTTCACACAAAAAATAACACTAATGAGTAATCCTAACGCGATGATAAGTAAAAGGCTTACTGCCATATCAATTCCTCCGAATCCTTTATGGTTTAATTTTAGCATAAATAAGACCACTATTATGTGAGGATAATGTGACGTTTTAGGTTGACTGTCTTTCTTTACGACCATGTAACACATAATAGAGCCCCATTCCAAGTAACACATAACATGCAAGTCCTAAGTAGACGCCGTGAAAACCAGAGGCAGGAATGATGTATCCTAATAAAAACGGACCAATACCATAGCCTAAGTCGAGGCAAATAAAATAGGTTGAATTTGCCAAACCCATCCGTTCTTTCGGAGCCAGTTTAACGGCTAAGGCTTGCGTTGTTGACTGAAAATTACCGTAGCCTAAGCCCATAATTAAAGCCGCTAACAAGACAAACGACATTGTTGTTGCTTGACTAAGAATCGCAAATCCTAAAGCGAATAAAAGCAAGGATGGATACACAATGACATTAGCCCCTCTACTATCTAATAGGCGTCCTGAAAACGGTCGTGAGATTAAGACAATTAAGGCATAGATGAGAAAATATAAACTCCCCGCTTGAATCATCTTTAATTCAGCTGTAAAATTCGTCATAAATGAGAGCACACTGGAATAACCTAATGCCATAAAGAACATCACAAGCGCGATTGGTAATGCCGATTTTTCAACGTAATCACTGAGTTTGAAGCCTTTTAAACTTTGCACTTTTTTTAGTGGAGGTGCCTTAACAAAGAACATCGCGATTAAGCATAATACACCGATGATAAATGAAAAGGTAAAAATACTTGTGAATCCGAGACGATTCATCATCGCAATGCCGATTAAAGGGCCGATCGCAGTCGAAACAACTGTACTTAAACTAAAGTAACCAATGCCCTCACCGGCACGACTAGCTGGAATAATTAACGAGATGATTGTTCCCGTCGCTGTCGTTGCCACACCAAAACCGAGGCCATGAAAAAAACGTACGACCATGAGTGATACAAGTGATGTTGCAAAAAAATAACAGAGCGTCATCACTAAAAATAGCGCCATGCCAAACCAGAGCATACGGATTAAACCAAGCTGATTGATTAATCGACCTGCAAGGAGACGTCCAATGACTGAGCCAATAATAAAGATACTCGCGACGAGCCCACCAAGACTTGTCGAAGCATGATACACACTCATTGCATAACTTGCCATCGTCACCAGCATTAAATACATTGAGAGTGTTAAAACGAAGTTGACGACGGAGGTAGCAATAAAATTGCCGGTAAATAATCTCTCTTTTTCCATCTGCTAAAACCTTCTTTTTTATAGTTTGTTCATTACTGTTTTTAAAAAGCGGGTGACGAGCGCCTGTTCTTCCTGCGTGAAATCAGCCGCTAGTTCTTGTTGGTAGTTGCTCAAATATGCTTCGACATCGTCACAAATATTTTTTCCCTCAGTGGTTAAAGAAACATGTTTCACCCGTTTATCTGCTCCTGGGGTCACTTCGACATAACCACTTTCGACTAATTTTTGAACAACTTTGGTTGATGTTGGACGTTCAATGTGTTGATGCGTAGCAATTGCACTGACTGTTTGTGGTCCTTCGTTTGAAATGAAATACAACACAAACCATTGAGCACTCGATAAATTAATTTTTTCTAGACGTTCATTTAAATGTTTTCGATACGGTTGTTGCAACCGTGAAAAGGCTAAAAATAATTCCCGATGCTGATTCATAACGACACCTCTTTCACTTCAACGCTTACTTTCTTCCATTTGGAAATAATAAGTCGTGATCTTTACGACCATGTAAGAAAAAGTATAACACAAGACCAATCAAACTAAAGATAGCTAAGGCCAAATACACACCACTGTAACCGTACGTCGGTACTAAATAGCCGAGAGCGAACGGACCAAACCCTAAACCTAAGTCTAAAAAGATAAAGTAGGTCGAATTTGCTAAGCCCATCCGTTCTTTTGGTGTGACTTTAACAGCAATCGCCTGTGTCGTTGATTGTAAGTTTCCATAACCTAAACCGATAATAACAGCGGCACAAAGAAAGAGCACTGTTGTTGTCGTATGACTCAAAAGGAATAAACCGCCAGCAAATAAAATCAATCCGGGATAAATAATGCTGTTGCCCCCTCTACTGTCTAAGAGACGGCCAGTAAACGGGCGTGATACTAAAATAGCTAGAGCATAAACTAAAAAGTAAAAACTTCCCGCTTGAACGAGCTTGATTTCATTCGCATAAGCTGTAATAAATGAGAGGATGCCAGAGTAAGCAAAGGCGGCATAAAAAATCACAATTGAAATCGGTAACGCTCTTTTTTCAAAATAGTCACTAAAGCGAAAACCTTTTTGATGTGCTTTAGCAACAATGACTGGCGCTTTAATAAAGCCGGCTAGCACTAAACTAATAATACCAACAACGAATGAGAACACAAAAATACTTGTGTAACCAAAATGACCGAGCAAGGCAATCCCGATTAGTGGTCCAATCGCTGTCGCCAACACAGTACTCAAGCTGAAGTAACCAATTCCTTCACCACTGCGGCTCGGTGGTAAAATTTGGGAAACAATTGTCCCAGTTGCCGTCGTTGCTAACCCGAGGCCTAAACCATGAATTAAACGGATAAGCATTAAAACGTAAATATTCGTTGGGATAAAATAAAGCATTAATGTCACGACAACAATAACGAGACCCATCAATAGCATTTTATGCGTCCCAATCTGCGTAATAAAACGGCCTGCAACTAAACGGCCGAATAACGAACCGATAATAAAGATACTCGATACTAATCCCGCTAAACTGGTAGAGGCATCGTATTTTTCAATTGAATAACTTGTCATAATAACTAATAACAAGTACATTGATAGCATTAACACGAATGTAACGACCGAAGTAGATATAAAATCCTTCGTAAATAATTTTTCTTTTTTCATTTTTCTTAAACGCTCCCTTTTATTACCGTTTCAGCTGTTAACCTATTGTTTAATTAGTTAGTTAGCGAAACTAATACAGAGCTATTATGTACCTGTAAGTGGTCTTTGTCAATCACCATTCAAAAAAGCACCGACAGTCATTGTCGGTGCTTCAGATTGTAAACAAAATCGAATTACACTGCTTTTTCTGTGAAAAGTAATCAAGCGACTTTGTTTACGAGCTGATTAGATTGAATGGAAATATTGTTCTATCCGCTCGTTTAATCAACTAACTTCGATGATATTTCATGGAAAAGTTACGATGGGAAATAGTCGAGATGTTATTTTCTCCAATTACTGCAGTTTAGAACGGCTTTAAATTGCTTTCGTTCTAGTAGGCACTCCAACCTGAATCGGCTGCGATTATTTGACCATTTACGAAACTTGAGTCATCACTACCAAGGAATAACGCTACTTTCGCAATTTCTGCTGCCGTACCCATCCGTGGGTTAATCGCCATTCCTAATTGTTGGCGACCGGCACCGAATGGATTAATATTCGTCATCGATGAGCCGATGTTCGTTGCAACCCCACCGGGTGCAATCGCATTCGTCCGAATGTTTTCATCGGCATACATGAAAGCTGTGTTTTTGGTAAAACCGACAACTGCATGTTTAGAGGCTGTATACGTACCACCTGCTCGTGCTCCGAATAAGCCCCCAGCTGAGGCAATATTAACGATAACACCTGATCCTTGTTTTTGAAAAAAAGGAATGACCTTGCGTGTTGTTCGCATCACACTTTTTGTATTTACTTCAAACACAAGATCCCAACGCTCATCGGTAATATCAGCGGCTGGTTCCATCCCATCCATAATACCGGCATTATTAACTAAAATATCGACTTGACCATAAGTTTCTACCGTCGTATCGATTAACGTATTAATATCTTCTAAGCTTGCAACATTCGTCTTAATTGCTAAAGCTTCACCGCCCGCGCTTTTAATTGCTACAACTGTTTCATTCGCGCCATCTAAATTCAAATCGGAGACAACAACTTTCGCTCCCTCAGTTGCATAAAGTTCTGCAATTGCTTTTCCCATACCTGAAGCTGCGCCTGTAACAACGGCTACTTTCCCTGCTAATTTCATTGTAAATCCCTCCATTAAATTATTTTAGATAATCAACAACTGTTTGTTATTTGTTACTATCTTTAGTATAATCAATTATAATTCGTTCCACAATCAGCAAATCCAGATGCTATCGTCCGTTTGTGAACACGCTTACATTTTTCGTGTGCTTAACTAACTTATCCAACAAAAAGGGGTGTCACTGTTGACTAAAGATTCTTATACCGATCGCCGCATTCGTAAATCAAAACAAGCGCTGCAAACCGCCTTGCTGACGCTCCTTAAGACACAACGACTACATGACATTAGCATTTCAAAACTTGTTCAAGTCGCTGATTTAAACCGTGGCACTTTTTATGCTAACTACGAACGTAAGGAACAAATTTTAGATGACATTATAACCGAGGTCATTACCGATTTAATTAATTCGTATCGTTCACCTTTAGAAAATGAAGAAATATTTGATTTCAAACGCTTAACTGCTTCATCAATCAAAATATTCAATCATGTTGAAGCACATGCTTCGTTTTACCAACTTATTTTGGCGGAGGAAAGCTTTTTATTATTCCAAAAGCGTATAACGTCTGAACTTAAACGACTGTCACTTGTCGAAATAAATCAACAACTCGATGATCAAACAATTGATTTAGACTTATTAGCGAGTTACCAAGCACATGCCATCTTCGGCTTAATTGTTACTTGGGTTGAAAGTGATTTTAAATACAGTGCACATTACATGTCCAAACAACTATTGAAAATCGTCAGTTCAAAGCTCTTACATTAAACAGACCGCGAAATGATTCGCGGTCTGTTACACTCCAATATCTGCAAAGTTGAACGAGCTGATTCCACTTTTATTCTTCTAGTTTCATCAGCTAACTTCTAGGATATTTCATGCAAAAGTCAGCGACGCGAAATAGTCGCTATTCTTTTACACTCCAATATCTGCGAAGTTGAACGAGCTGATTCCACTTTTATTCTTCTAGTTTCATCAGCTAACTTCTAGGATATTTCATGCAAAAGTCAGCGACGCGAAATAGTCGCTATTCTTTTACACTCCAATATCTGCGAAGTTGAACGAGCTGATTCCACTTTTATTCCACTTTCAACTCTAAAAATCATACTCCGCGTCTTTTTCAATCCGTAGCCGTTCGCGCAGTAGTGTTAATTGATAAGTATCTTCGACTAAGCGTGCCAGTCTAAAATGGCTGTCATCATTGATAAGTTCATTGCGTAAAAAATCTTTTTCTTCAATAAACACATACGTCTCAACAATGCTTGCCTTCATATACGAAAGGATTGGTTTCAACTGATGTTCAGCGATTAAAAAATGTTTCGGTGAGCCGGCTGTCACAAAAAAACTGACAACCTTATCACGAAAGGCATTGACGGGTAACAGATCAAAGATATTTTTCAAGGTTGCCGGTATCGACGCTTGAAAAATCGGTGTGCCAATTATAATCGCATCTGCGGCCATGATAGCTTCGGTTACTTTTAAGGTGTCACCGGTATAACTCCGATAATCTCGGCCGTCACTAAAGACCATTTGATAGTCTGCTAAGTCTAGCAGTTCAACCTCTGCACTCGGATAGTTTGTTCGCATCAGTTTCAAGACGACATCCATCGCTGTTCGTGTTTTCTTGCCGACATTAGAGCCTGCTAATCCAATAATTTTCATCTCGCTGTGTTCCCCTTTATTTTGCTGTATATTTCTTAATTGCTGGCATAATTTGCGTTGCAATGAGTTCAATGTTACGTTCAATGTTAGCGAGTGGTACGCCACCAAAATCAATCTGTGCCATAAAACGTTGTTGGCCAAACAATTCGTATTGATACAATAATTTTTCAATGATTTGCTGCGGACTTCCGACCATTAATGCATCACGGGTATCAATCGCTTGGGCAAACTGTTGTTTTGGATAGCCGACACCACGAATAGCTTGCATCCCTGTATTTAAGTGTGGATAATACTCGCGTAATGCATCCTGTGAGTTCTCTGCCACATAAAATAACGACGTCGTCGCTAACGGTAGTTTTGTAATATCATGACCATTGGCCGTTGCCGTTTCCCGATACGCATCGACTGCTATTTTAAAGTTACTTGCAGGTCCTCCGAGCGTTGTTAACATCATCGGTACGCCAGCAGCTCCTGCTTTAATCGCACTGGCTGGCGGCCCACCAACAGCTCGCCAAATTGGCAGGCGTTCGTCGACTGGTTGAGGAAGAATCGTCGCGTTGTTAAGTGGCGCTCGAAATTGCCCTTCCCAAATCACTCGTTTTTCTCGATTGAGTTGTAATAACAGCTCTAATTTTTCTTCAAATAACTCTTCATAATCTTGTACGTCGTACCCTAATAAATCATAGGCACCAATTCGTGAACCACGACCTGCTACAATTTCAGCACGACCATTTGAAAGCAAATCAATCGTTGCAAAGTCTTCATACAGTCTCACAGGATCAGCTGTACTAATAACCGAAGCCGAGCTGGCAATTTTAATTCGTTCTGTCGCTTGGGCAATAGCCCCGAGTATCACTGTATGTGCTTGAGTCGTGAAGTAATGTTCATGACTTTCACCCACTGCAAACACATCTAAGCCCGATTGATCGGCCAATTGACTGGCTTGCACTAATTCATGAATGCGTTGTTGCGCTGAAATCGCAACACCTGTATGCGGATTAGGTGTCAAATCACCAATCGAGTACAACCCAAATTCCATTCCCTTTGCTGTGTTAATGTTCAATTGTGCCATACTATTCCTCCTCATCCAGTCGTATTAAGTTTTGTTCAATTTGTTCTCGCTGCGGTTCTAAAAACGGTGGCAGTTCAATTTCACTGCCAATCAGTGGCGCATCAGCCGCAATTAAACCTGGACCATCTGTCGCTAATTCAATTAAAATCCCATTGCGTTCGCGCACATACACACTCTTAAAGAAATGGCGATCAACAATTCCGGTTGTATCGTAACCAAAAGCAAGCAGACGGTCGTTAATTCGCGCCAGACTCGCTTCATCTGCGACGGTTAAAGCCAAGTGATGGATGCTGCCTTTTCCCGGTTTTTGCATCCGACCTTCGCGTTGATAGACGGTAATATCACCGACACCACCTTGACGAACCGATTGATAGCGTTTGCCAGTACCATTATTACCAAGGCAACGATAATCAAGCACAGTTTCTAAAAAGGTGGCAAAACGTTCCGGATGTTTCACTTCCACCGCCATCGTATGAATGCCTTGTAACTGGTGGTCAGCAGGCACAGGTGAGCGCGACCACGCTTGCCAACGTCTCGCCTTAGCTGCCACGACTATGACGAAAGTCAAACCTTCATCGTCTTCAAACGACAGTGATGTGCCATCAGCGCTAATAGCGCTATGTGTCACCCCCATCGTTAAAAAGCGCGCCTGCCAATACAAGAGACTCTCATGTGAAGCCACACTTAAGCCAATACGGGCAATCCGATTTGTCCCAACAACAGTATGTCCTGAGCGCGGCAATTCAAAAAACGACAGTTCCGTTCCTGGTGCCCCCGTTGCATCGCCATAAAAAAGATGGTACATCGTCGGGTTATCTTGATTGACTGTTTGTTTAACGAGGCGTAACCCTAATGTTTGTGTATAAAAACGTTTATTGGCTTGCACATTCTTCGTATACATCGATACATGATGATGACCATCTATTAGTGGCATTCGTTTCACTCCTTTATGCTGTGTTTATTTCTGAGTATTCCCTTTTTTTAAGCTATTTTTATGAACCTTTGTCATTAAACGATACATTGTTTTTTGTTCTTCTACTGTGAGTGCTTCCTCAAAAAAGGAACTTTGAAAAGCTAATTGATGTGGCATCGCCTTGTTAACAATGTCTTCACCTAGAGCAGTCAACGTAATATATTTAGTTTTCCAATCTTGCGTTTTTCTAATAAAACCTTCTTTTTCCAGACGACTGAGCATGCGTGAAATACCACCCTGTGTCACCGTCGCCTTTTGGGCTAACTCCGATTGAGTCAGCGATTTATACACTTGAATTTGTACTAGTACGTCAAATTGAGCGGTGGTTAAACCAAACGGCTTTAAAAAGTCATTCGAAAGTTGATTACTGATATGGGTAAAGCGAATTAAGCGAAGCCAAATGAGTGAACCAATTGTGTTTTTTTCCATCGTGACAAACTCCTCTGTGTAATAGTAATACCACTCTTACTTTAACTTGCTAAAGCTTTTTTTGCAATCATTATTCACATATCTGCCATAATTACCCATCTGTTCACCACTAGATAGACTTACTGTTTATCAAATGTGCGTGTACTTCTGATTGTGTTAATCGGGCGCACCTGTTGTTCGATTTCAAACCGTTTCGCTTCTAAAAATGGTGGTAATGATAATTTTTCACCGAGGGTTTCATACGGTTCATCGCCCATAAATCCCGGTCCATCAGTCGCAATTTCAAATAAGATATTACCGCTCACACGGGTGTAGAGTGACTCAAAAAAATGACGATTGACATAACCTGAGGTACGTAGTCCAAAACCATGGAGTCGCTCGGTCCATTCATCTAAGGACGCACGGTCTTTGACGCGAAACGCTACGTGATGAACTGTGCCATAACCTTGGTAACCGACCGCTTCATTTGGCTGATCGACAATTACTAGTCTCGCCCCATTACCACCAACACCCATTTCAAACAGATGAGCGTTAGCTGCTTGTGCCACCTCTTTAAACTGAAAGACAATTTCGAGCAATTGTTTAAAATCACTAAACTGCGGAGTGATAATTTGTACCGGTCCTAAACCTGTAATTGCATGTTCTAACGGAATCGGACCTAATTGCCATGGTGTTCCAGCTTCAATGCCTTGATTACCTTCATCAGACACAAGTTGATACTGTTGGTTATCAAAATCAACGAACGGTAAGTTTTTTACTCCAAATTGCGTTGTAATTTCACCATGGCTAACATTTAAACGTTCAAAACGGGCTTGCCAATAATTTAATGACGCATCGGTTGGCACTCTAAAACTCGTCCGCCGAATTTCATCAGTTCCATGACGTCCTTGCGGGATGCCCGGAAAATCAAAAAATGTCATATCGGTGCCCGCACTGCCCTTATCATCGGCAAAAAACAAATGATACGTTTGGATATCATCTTGATTGACTGTTTTTTTTACTAAGCGCATGCCTAATACCTCGGTAAAGAATGCGTAGTTTTGTTCGGCACTGCTTGTAATTGCTGTTACGTGATGAATCCCTATTAGTTCGTTCATTTTAATAACCTCCTATTTGTTTTCGATATCATCAGTTTACATGTAAAGTGATAAAAAAGCAAGTCGCTTGTTTCTTTTTTTACTGTCTATTTCATAAAAAAAGAACTGACTCCGTTCGTCAGTTCTGCCGTTTTTGGTTACGTTTTTTTAGCTGTTTTCTCGAATAAGACGATGAATAAGTAGACTAAACCAACGGTCAATAAAATATGGGTCATGCCTGAAACACCCGCTAAAGCTGCCCCAGTCTCTTTACCTAACACCGTCATTGATCCTTTAATAGTAAACATCGTCGCCATTAAGAGCACGCCAGCATTATATAAGTAGTAAAATAATTTAAAGTTCTTGCTCGTTGTTAGGGCAAATGCTTTTTCAAGTAGTAGCACAATTAAAAACATAAACATCCCTAACATGAGTAGATGGGTATGTAGCACACTCAGTTGTGTGTCGCCCGTAAAGTCATTGTATTTAGTGAATTCACGGTAATAAACACCAGAGGCTAAGCCCAATAAACAATAGACAAATGCAGTCATCACAAGTTTTCTCATATTACAGCTCCTTTGTTATCATTAGTTATAACTAATCGTACCACTGATACTGCTGAACAACAACGCTTAGGCCAATTGTTCACTGTATTGCCATCTTTAGCTTCGCCAAAAGGTTTGACACGCCGCTTTTTCGAGCATGTTAAACTCAATTATCCGCTTCAACAAATCATAATCAACAGCTTGCTCCCATTTAATCCGCATAAATTTTTTGCCCGGCTGATAGTTTGCCGCAGCAATGTCGCTTGCGAAATGAATGATACTCTCCCCTTCGGGCGCAACAGCTAAATGGTGCTTCGCCACACTAAAAGCGATAATAAAGGTGCCATGGTCGATGAACATCGGCTGCTTCCATTTGATTTCTTGCTCTAATTGCGGGTACGTTGTCGCGATCCAATTGAGCACCTCACTTACCCGTCCTTGGTGTTCAGCTGGTAAGTCTGCGATATAGGCTTCAAACACTGCCATTAGCCACACTCCTTCCTTTTTTTCAGTATAGCATATCCGCACTAAGTCTTGGTCGCGCTACAACTAACGTCCGATGTTTCTAATAGTTCGTGCCGTTATACTTAAGCTATCAACTACTAAAGGAGCACATCTACTTATGAAAGCAATTAAAGCCTTACTTATACTCGTCCTTATAATCGGAGCAGTCCTCGGAGGCGCGCTTTTTTTCACCAAAAATAGCAGCAGCGAATTTGCGGCACTCATCGATCAGTTAAATCCACTAGTACAAGAATCTGTACTCTATGTTAAGACAACAGAGGCCGAATCAATCAATGGTTATGGCACGGCCACCTACAGTCAAACGGGGGCTAAAGCCAATGGCAACACACGCCCAATCTCATTTACGGCTGATCATGAACTAAAACGTGACCACTACCTTGAACTCAGCACCAAAGGTGGCCATGTGAATACATACAATGAAGTGCCTCGTGATAAAGTCCCTGTGGCTGCACGTGAAGCACTCAACTAAAAAAACAGCCTCTTTCTAAGTGATACCTAGCTTAGAAAGGGGCTGTACTCGTTATTTTTTAGCGGCTTTAATAAACAATGAAATGACACAGGCAATGAGAGCTAACACCATTCCTAATTGGAAGGCACTTTCAAACCCGTGTAAGGCTGCCGCTGCTAATTGTTGTGGATCTTGGGGATTAGTAACCTTTGTTTCAAGGTAGTTATCCGTTTGCGACGACATCACTGAGATGAACAGGGCTGTGCCAATTGCGCCAGACACTTGTTGCATCGTGTTCATAATCGCTGAACCTGAACTGTATAAATCAGCTGTTAATTGATTGAGTCCAAACGTTTGAGCCGGCATCATCACTAAGGCTAATCCGACCATCAACAGCATGTGAATCGCAATCACTTCACCGGTGCTTGAATCCAGTCCGAGACGTGAGAAGAAGAACATTGCTGCTGCGACTAATAATAAGCCGGGTGCCATTAGCACACGCGGGCCAAATTTATCGAACAACTTACCTGTAATCGGTGCTAAAATACCATTTAACACTGAACCAGGCAACATAATCAAGCCTGAAGTGAAGGCGGTCATGACTAACACACCTTGCAAGAACATCGGTAATAACGTCATCGATGAAAACATCGCCATCATCACAACAACCATTAAAATGACTGTTAAACTAAACATTGGAAACTTAAAGGCACGTAAATCTAAAATCGGGTTGGTAATTTTTAATGAACGGAAAACGAAAATGATTAAGGCAATCACACCGACTGATATCGTACCGTATACTTCAAGGGCATCCCAGCTCGCACTGCCTGCTGAACTAAAGCCGTATACAACGCCACCAAAACCGATACTTGAGAGAAAAATCGATAGATAATCCACTTTTGGTTTCGTTACGGTTGAAACGTTACTTAAAAATTTATGACCGATTAAAATCGACAGTAAGGCAAACGGAATAATTAAGTAAAACAACCATTTCCATGTTAGATTATCGATAATCAAACCTGAGATGGTCGGACCAATCGCTGGTGCAAAGATGATGACAAGTCCCATAATTCCCATCACGGCCCCGCGTTTTTCGGGTGGATAAATAATGAGGATGGTATTCATCATCAATGGCAAAATCAAGCCTGTTCCGAGCGCTTGCACAATCCGACCAACGAGTAACAAGCCAAACGTTGGTGAAAAGGCCGCAATTACTGTTCCGACAAAGAACACAATCATCGCTGTTAAGAACATTTGGCGGGTCGTCCACCATTTTTGTAAAATCGCCGTAATCGGCACTAATATCCCCACGACGAGCATATAGGCAGTTGACAACCATTGAATCGTTGTCGCCTCTACTTTAAATTCGCCCATTAAGACGTTTAAGGCATTCGCGAGTAATGTCTCATTGAGCATTGCGACAAAGGCCCCAATAATGAGGGCCACTAATATGCCGGTACGCTGTTTCTTCTTCAATTCAATCGGTGACCATTTACTGCTTTGTTGTGCTGCTTGCATGTGACACGTTCCTCTCGTTATTTAATAGTATCTTTGTATTATATGAAAATACTAGTTAGAATAAAACAGTCAATTTCGCACTACTGTATAGTTATCCGACACAGTTGCATATCTGTCGCCTTCCGGGTTACAATCGAAGTAACTTTAGCCGAAAGGAGGGTGGTATTTTTGCCCGATTTACGCGTACGTCGCACCAAAAAACTTTTATATGATAGCCTCTTAACGTTAATAAAAACTGAAAATAAACGGTTTGCGGAAGTGTCTGTTAAACAAATTTGCGAACGAGCGATGGTTCATCGTTCCACTTTTTATCACTACTACACCGATAAATACGACCTCTTTTTTGCTGAGATATCATTAACCGATGCCATTACAATTGACCAACGAAAAAAGCGACTGCTACAGCCGTTTCAAATGTTTGCGCAACAGCAAAATTATGATTTATTGTGGCAGATTGCCTTGAATAACCAAGACGATAGCCACTTCAATCAGCTGGTCGGCACGGTCGTCGAACAAATTTTAGGAGCTGACCTGCAATTTCTCATCGATGTCGAAGTTTTTCCTGTACCGCTCGAGATTGTTTTTCCAGTCTATGCCCATACGATTGGTTCAATCCTCGTCTATTGGCTCAAAAACGGTAAGCAAGAACAACCACAGGTGCTTGATGCCTATTTGACCAAACTACTTCATCCCATTTTTTTTGAGTCATTGCGTTCTTGACTAAATAAAAAAACGATCCCCCTGCTTATGACAGACAGGGGGATCGTTTTTTTGTGTATCCTTAAAAATTTTGAAGTGATTGAGCTTCATTCACTTTCAACTAGAACTTCGGCAATTTCGCCCGTTCCAATTTCATTAATTCTAACCGGTTGTAAGATGCTTTCGTTTCTTCAGTTAATTCCACGCAGAATCTTTCACATTTCAGAAAACATGTCAGCAACGGGAAATAGTCGCGAGCACGATGTTTCCAATTTATACACTGTTGATGTCGGTTTGGAATAAAGTTTGATCAAAGATACCTCACAAAACCCATATTTCTCCTAAAATTAAAAGAAACCGTTTTGAAAAAAGTTTGATCAAAACGGTTTCTTTCTTTGTGAACCATTGTACAATTTTTATAAAAAAGATTGATCATAATCTGTGATTCAATCTTCAGCAAAATCGCTTAATTTTTTTAAGAATATATGTAAGTTATTCTGCCGTGAAAACACCCTTATATGGAGTTCTCATAACATTAACCCATTGTTTTAGTGTTTCCCTATTTGCTTGAGGAATAGGATAATTTCTTGCTGTACATACCTTTTCAGCACCCGGAGACAGGGAACTTATTGTAACGATAAGTCCAGATTCTGCACCGTACTCTTGAATATCCGCCCAAAGAGATTTTACCACCATCTTTTCAATTTTTGTTTTATACCTCTTACATTGAATAAGAATAGTTGGTGGTCCAGACTATTCATTCTCTTTCAACCAAACTCTTGCATCAATTCCGTCATCAATTTCAATATAATATCCTTGTTTTTCAAAGAATTCACATGTGAAAGCTTCAAATTTCCTCCAATTAATATCTCTAACTGAAAAATTCAGTCAGCCGGCCATTCGTCGTGCGTACCGTGAAGGTTCGCCATTTTTTCTATTTCGCTCTTATTTTAATGTTAGCTTTATAGCAACTTAAACATGGCACGAGTAAATTGCATGTATATTAAATGCCCTCGAACGTTCGTAGGAACAAATCGAGGGTCTTTTTATCAATCTTCCCATTTTCGGGAACATATTAGTATGTCGGCTAAATTTTGCTTATAATGAATTTTTCTTTAATTCCTATTTGAAAATTACATCTATTAACCTTGATAACGGATTCTTTCAACCAAAGTTGCTTTTTTCAGATTATGACTTAAAACAAAAGATAGTACAATCTGCAAGAAACTAACCACCAAAATCATCGCCAGAATAGGTATAAATGGAATATGGTAAACATTCATTCCAAATACGCCATTCACCTTCGCATAAGAAAAGAGTAGATATCCAATCGGTAATCCTACAACAAGAGAGACGAATATTGTTCCTAGTGTGAAAATCAAGCCTTGTAGCTGCAAGCCAATATTTAATTGCTTGTTCGTCATTCCAACAGCTTGCAATACGCCATATTCTTGTCTTTTTGTTATGATATTTATAATCATTGTATTGGCAAGATTCATAAATCCAATCAAGCCTGCAATTGCCATAAATAAATAACTTCCCAACTTCATCATGGTACTTGCGAATTCAGCTGTCTGCAATTCATCATGGTAAGTTTTAAACTTGACATAAGATGTATCTGCAATTAGGTTTCTTACATTTTGCTCCACCGAAGCTACATCGCCTTCGTCCGTATCAATCCAGATATAGCCATAGGATACCCCTTCTGGCTGCATCGCTTGATAGACCTCCTCTGGGATGACAAGATAGGTATCCGCACTTGTAAATGCACCATCAATATTTCCTTTATAAGTAAATTCTTCTGTCCCATTATCTAATTCAAAAGTCATCGGATCATTCAATGAATAGCCATCTGACGCCATCCACATAGACCAACCGAAGAAAACATCTCCATTTCTTACAGCCTCGTTATAATCCATTGGGCCAAGGTCGCCTTCATATCGCATCTTTTCAAAATCTTCTTTATTCACAATCGAGACGACCTGCTTTGAACCATTTATTTTTGCAACAGCAATTTCTCTCGTTAGCACTTTATTAACGCCTGGTATACGCTCAATTTCTGCAATAAGTGTGTCATTCAATGGATTCTTTTTAAGAATCGAATCCAGATTATTTTCTGGATAAGCTTCATCCCACTCATAAGAATAATCAAGCTTCAATTCAAATTGCCCGTGATTCATGCCTTTTCTTGCTTCGTATTCCGTATCGATATTTCCTACAAAGTTTGCGATAATCACAAATAATACACAAGCAAGACCCATTGTAAGAATCGTTCCGATTGTTCTTTTCTTATTACCAACTACATTTGCCATTGCCAAAGAGAATACAGATATATTTTTTTGGCCTTTCCGCATTCCATGGTTCTTTTTTGTTGAGTTTTCCAAATATCGTGTTGCTTCAATAGGAGATATTTTAAAAACAATTTTCATCGGCTTTCGAAGTGCTAATATCACTGTTAGCAATGAAATCAGAATACTAACTAGCATCAATGTGGCTGAAAATAATGGTACCTGACTATTTGGTATTCCAATAGATGCCATATTCCCTTGTTCGATTAACCAACCAAAGCTTACTTTTGCCATAAAAAATCCAAGTACCCATCCAATAGGTATTGAAAGCACTGAAAGAATCATACCTTCTCGAAAAATCAACTGTTTCATCTGCTTTTTTGTTGCACCTAAGGCTTTGATTTTTCCGTATTCCTGTATCTTTTGAGCGATACCCACTTGAAAAATATTATAGATAACAACAACCGAAAACAGCACAATCCCTAAGATTAGAATGCCACATACCGCAATCATTTCATAGCTCGGCTCTAGTGTCCAAGACAAGAAATAATCATTTACAATCAGGTTTTTGCTATCAATTCCGGAAGAATCTGCAATGTTCGTAAGCACTGAATCAATGTTATTCATAGAAACATGGACAGAATCATTCAATGTAAAATAGACATTGTATGCTCGCTCGTTTTCTACAAATTGACTATCATAAAAATCGGAAGAAGTGAATACTATATAGGAAGACTTAGCTTTATATGCCTCTCGATCAAATAGAATGCCACTAACTACAAAATCTTGCTTACTATATTCCTCGTTCATTCCAGAACGATATTCAAGACGAATACTATCTCCAATTTTCACATGCTCATAGCCTTGCGACTTAAAGAAAGCTTTACTTGCAGCAATATCCTGTGGACTCTTTGGATAGGATCCTTCCGAAAGTAAATATTCTTGATTGTAAGGTAGCATTTCTCGGACATGCTCGTCTGCACTAACAAATGCGCCTTTCTCATTCCCTTTTAAGATACCTGCTGTAGACATCAGCCCGACCGTATCTATTTCAGCTCGTCGTTCGATTTCCTGTAACTGCGTATCATCTACAGATAAGAACAGTCCATAATTTCTTCCATATCTGTCCGCTGCATTTTCTTTTTGTAGGTTAATAACGCCATTTCCAATAGTGCTGATAATAGTAAGTAGCATTGTCGTTAAACAAATAGCAAATATGATAAGGATACTTCTCGTTTTATTCCGCTTGTTATTGTTGAATGCGATTTTAGTAATTGTATTCATCGGAAATCCACCACTTGTCCATCTTCAATGATTAAGATACGGTCTGCTACCTGTGCAATTTCATCATCATGTGTAATCATCACGATGGTCTGACCATATTTTTTTGCCGTCATTTTTAGCAGGCCAATTACTTCGTCGCTTGTTTTTGAATCAAGATTACCGGTTGGTTCATCTGCAAAAAGTATTTCTGGTTTTGTGATTAAGGCTCTTGCGATTGCGACTCGCTGCTGCTGTCCACCAGATAATGTATTCGGGAGGTTATGGATCCGATTCTCAATACCTAGTGTGGTAATGATGTCATTTGCATATACTTCATCGACTTTTTTTCCATCCAGCCCTAAAGGTAACACGATATTTTCCCAAACATTGATGGCTGAAACCAAATTATATGCTTGAAAAATAAAGCCGATTTTTCTTCTACGAAAAATTGCCAGTTGATCCTCGCTCATCTGATACATATCGTTTCCCGATAATAGAACTTTGCCTTCCGTTGGCATATCAAGTCCCCCAAGCATATGGAGTAGTGTGCTTTTGCCAGAGCCAGATTTACCTACAATGGCAACAAATTCCCCCCGATTAATCTTAGTGCTTACATTATTTACTGCCTTCACTTGATTTTTATTTGTTCCATAAAACTTACTAAGTTGATTTGTTTCTAATATGACACTCATTTAACAGTCCTCCATGTTCTAATTTTGCTCCTATCTTATCAAGTGAATCTTTCATTTCACTTTCAAAAAAAGTAGAAGTCTTACGGTTTCGTAAGACTTCTACTTTTTCTCTAGCAGTTGAATAACAAACTTACTGCCATGTCTATGATTAAATCCAACTTCCATGTCGAAATTAGAGGACACTGTTATCGTCCCATGATGTTGCTCGATAATTTCTCTTGAAAGAAACAATCCAATCCCAGAACCACTTTCTTCTTTTACTTCTGGCAGGGAGCCTCTGAAAAAGCGTTGAAATACCTTATGATATTCTTCCTTCGGTATACCAATCCCTTGGTCTTCAATCTCAATACGTACAATCCCAGTTCTTTTTTGTAATCGAATCGCTATTTCGGAATGAGTCGGGCTGTACTTAATAGCATTATCCAAAATGTTGATAAGTGCTTCACTCAACCATTTTTTATCTTGCATAATCTCATAGTTTTCTAATGTTTCATCAAAGTCAAAAACTAGCTCAATGTCCTTCTCTATTGCATTCGGATAGACACGATTCACAGCAGTAATTATTGTTTCTAAAAGAGGAAGCTTTTTTTTATCAATTTGAATTAATCCTACTTCCATTTTTGAAATCTGCAATAATGATTGCAGCAGTACTTCCAAACCGTCTAATGCATTTCTACACCTTATTCGAAACTCTTTTTGTTCTTCTTCACTTAGATTATCTCGAAGCAATACACTAAAACAGGCATCTAATGCTGCGACGGGGGTTTTTAATTGATGCGATATATCAGAAACCAGCTCTTTCGTTCCTTCCTTTTCCAATCGCGCTTCTTCTTTCAGCAACTTCATATAATGTCCAAGTACATCCAATTGATATTTGATTTTTTCCTGCTCATCTTCATCGTCATCGTCTAGTTCCAGTTTTACTTCATAATTGTTTTCTCGAAAATTCACAAGTGTGTTTTCTATTTGCAAAAATCTGGCTTTATCCTTTTGTAGGATCATTCTTTGCCAAAGCCATAACAAAGAAAAAAGTATGACAAACAAAAAGAATGTGCCACCCGCTGTTACCGCTATGTTCTGTAAGAACTGTTGATATAAAACATTCTCAACATTCTTCAAATAACCATACTTCTCCAGCAACTGTTTTCCTTGTTCTATCGAATCTAAATTGTTATCTTTTAGAATATCTATCACAATATCAACTCCATCTTGCCCAGATTTAGTAGCGATCTCTGCCAAGATGTTCATGCTGTTATTGTAATTCTGGTAATATACCCATGTTGTCAAACAGTTGCTAAAAATATATGCAAACATGACTATGCTTATTAGCTGTAGGATTTGTTGTTTCTTTCGTTTTCCTCTTGCCACCAGATTAACCCACTTCCTGATTCCATACATAACCAAGTCCCCGTATGTTTTTCAAATACACTGGCTTTGCTGGATCTTCTTCAATTTTTTCACGAAGCCTCCGCACATTCACGGCAACTGTATTCTCATCTACAAATTCTCCATCAATATCAAATATATTTTCTAATATCTGCTTTTTAGAAAGAACCTGTTTTGGATATTTCAAAAATAAAGTAAGCATCTTCCATTCGTTCTTCGTCAATACCACTTCCTTGCCTTTGACCAGAACTTTCATCTCTCTTGGAAGCACTCGAATGTCCCTTGATATTATTTCATTTTCTTCATTACTGCTTTTGATACGATTGAAATAGGCTTCAATTTTTAGAAGCAGTACGGATAGGCTGAAAGGTTTCGTGATATAATCATCAGCACCCGCTTCATACCCCATTACCTGACTTATCTCTTGGTCTAATGCAGTAAGACAAATAATATATGCCTTATTTTGCTGCCTCATCCACTTTATAAAATCAAGCCCATTTCCGTCCGGAAGATTCATATCACAAATAACGAGATCAATTTTATTAACAACAGCTACACTTTTTGCAGCTTGTATTGTTTCAGCAGAAAAAACAATATTTCCAGATTTCTCCAAAGAAAATGTTATTCCTCGATTTACATTTACATCATCTTCTAAAACCAATATACTTGACATAATATCACCCCTAATAGCGTTTTACATATGTAAGTTAATGTAATATCCTAACTGTTCCATCATAGCAATGAAATGATATTCTACTTGAAACCCTAAAACAGCCCCATCATCCATGGCATTTTTAGTCGTATAAGAATGAAGTAATGGGCCGTTGGGACGCTAAAAATGGTGTACCAGTTAAACGTGAAAACTCTACTTTCACTTGGTTAAATTCTTTATCTGTTAATAATTTATCTTCTAATAACGATAAATTAATTCTGTTTAAATGACCTCTAAAATTTTGCCATAAAGCGTCTTCTGTTTTAAGATCTGGTCGATAAGTCCACTGGTTCTCTTTTTCACTTAAAATTTGAATGAATTGATTTTCAATCATTTGTTCAGAATGCCCCATTGTATCTCCCTCATTTCCATAGTTGCCACCATTTTTTAGGTAGTGGTTTAAATTCTTCTTGTTCCTCTGTTTCCAACTTTTGTTCTTCTAAATCATTTAATTGTTTTTTAAGCCTTTCAACTTCTTCTTTTAGTATTCCTTCTTTCTCTTGTTTCATATCATCTTCCGGCGCTTTAAGAGATTTCAGCTCATTTATCTCAGCTTTATATTCTTCCAGTAGCTTTTTATCTTGTAAGGCTAGACGTTGTTGTTGATCTAATAGATTTTGATTTTTTTCAATACTTTGTTGTAGCAACTGAATCTGTACATCTTTTTGTTCAATCTGTTTGATAAAAAAAGTTGTCCGCTCGCTGTCCGATACTTGTCCGTCTTCTGTCCGGATTTTTTCTTTGTCTTCTCCGAATAATTCGCTAGCGTTGTCTTCAATGCTTTTTGTAGTTGTCCGTTCACTGTCCACCCGTTGTCCATTCGCTGTCCGATTGATGTTTTCTTTTATATATCTGACACCTTCAGCATTAATCATTTTTATTTTGTTTGAGTTAATATATATTGATGTACATCAGTGTTTTCTTGCTTATCTAATTTATCGCCAAATATAACCCTACTCGCAACTTTTGTCCCATGCTCACAAGTACTACCATGTACTCCATTTGCATACCATGAATCTACTATACAATTATTTAAATTGGCAGGAAAACTAACACCGTCATCTAGTACACATACTATAGGTAATTTGGAATGGCAACAGTAAATTGAACAAAAATTATAAGGGCTGTAATTTAAATTCGGTAGGCGTTAAATAACCCAATGTTCCATGAATACGGATGTTGTTAAACCAATGAACGTAATCATTTAATTCAAGTTCCAGCTGATTAAGATTGGAAAAGTGAGCTTGGTTTGCGAATTCTGTTTTAAACACTTTGAATGTTGCTTCCGCTACAGCGTTATCGTAAGGACAACCCTTCATACTTAGTGAACGTTGAATATTAAATGTTTCAAGCGCTTCATCAATCAACCGATTATCAAATTCTTTCCCTCGATCCGTGTGAAACAGCTGTATGTCATTTAAATTTGCAGAAATGCTTGCTAATGCTTCATAGACAAGACTTGCAGTCTTGTTTTCTCCTACACTATGTCCAATAATTTCACGATTGAAAAGGTCTACAAATAAACATACATAATGCCACTTTCCACCGACACGAACGTATGTTAAATCACTTACAACGACAGCTAATTCTTTTTCTTGAATGAACGCACGTTTTAACTCGTTTCTTATAAGTGCCTCATTCGAACGTGATTTTTGCGGTTTAAATTGAGCCACAGTGTCGTTTGAAACTAAACCTAACGAATGCATTATGCGGCTAATTCGGCGTCTTGATACATGTTTAGGTTCAGCTAACTTTAATAATTCTCTTTTGATTTTACGCGTACCATAATTATTACGGCTTTCTTTGAAAATCCGTTCAATTTCTTTTGAAAGTGCGATGTCCTCTGTTTTTCGCTGCGAAGTGGCATCTAAATTTATATGATAATAATAGGTGCTCCTTTTAATCTCGAGGACGGCACACATTGCTGATACCGAATAAAGGTGAGCGTTATTACGAATCACATTTATTTTCGTCCCATGATCAGCGCCGCTTGCTTTAAAATATCATTCTCCATTAGTAACCGCTGATTTTCTTTACGTAATTTATCTAGTTCTATTTCATCTTCTGTTCGATTATCTTTAGCTGCGAACGAGCCAGTAGCTTGATGATTTTTAATCCATTTATCTAATCCCGAAGGGGTTAAATCATATTCACGAGCAATATCAGCACGTGACTTTCCATTTTCATAAAGCTTCACCATTTGCAGTTTAAATTCAGGCGTAAATGTTCGACGTTGACGTGGCATAGTAGCACACTCCTTTTTATTAGTAGTCTTAGTTTACAAGCCCTCATTTATTCTGTCTAACTTAGTGTAGCCTATCCACCCCCACTTATCAAAAAATATTTTCAATAAAATTAATTACATCGTCCCAAAAAGAAAACAATAATAAAAAGCCTATGACAAATGAAGTTAATAATGCAGTTAATACTGGATGTTTGTGAAAAAAACCCTCGTTATTTTTGGCTTCGTTACCTACAATATTTTGCTTACCTATTATCGAATCTTTAATTTTATTTTTATCCCCTATTTTGATTTTCATCTGTCTCTCCTAAATAATTTCCCGATCATCGAATCTTTAATTTTATTTTTATTCCCTAATTCTATTTGTGTACTATCCCCAAAAACAACTTGTTGAATATGATATATTACTTCTTGAGTTACTTGAGGTTTTTCTTCAACTTGAGATAAGATATCAAGTTCATCAATATTTTCAAAGTTTTTTTCCAGAAGCATAATGACATCGAGAATCTTAGACTTAACAGAAGATATAATTCCATCTAACTGATTAAAAGAAAAAGCTATACGCATACTTGCAATTTGAAGCTCATAATCTGAAATAGAGTGGCATATTTCTGTTGGAATACGACGAGCTATATTGTCTTTTTGTTTACTATTGATTAAATTATTAATAGCATTAACACTGTCTGTCATCTCCATAGTTGTTATAGTTTCAATATCTTCGGCGAATTGTATAATCAAGTTAGCCACCTGAATTTATAAAAAAAGTGCCTTAGCGAAAAATCATGTATTATTGAGGTTACGACACCAAACAATAAAGGATGATTTTGCTATGACACTCATAAAGAATAACACATTTAAAACAAAACATACACACCTTTCTGTTGCCGAACGTAGGATGATACAAATGTTACTCCGCAAGAAAGAATCACATCGGTCAATTGCTTATTTACTCAACCGGTCACCTCAAACAATTAACAACGAAGTTAAAAGGGGAATAATCACGAAAAGATTTCGATTGAAAGTAAACAAAAAACAAAGCACCGTCTTTCTTGTTCGTTCTTACTCGCACAAAAAGGGACAAGCTTGTTATGAACTCAAGCGCAAAAATTGTGGCCGTAAATACAAATGGATTTCCTGCGTTGCCTTCATTGAATATGTCACTCGAAAAATAGCAATTGATAAATGGTCACCTGATGCAATCGTTGGCTATGCCAAACGCCATCAGCTTTTTTCAGACGATGAAATGCTTTCAGTAAAAACACTTTATCATCTGATTGATGCTGGTTTCTTAGGCGTCAAAAACATTGACTTGAATAAAAAGGTATCACGACAAATTAAGAAACAAAAAAGTCGTAAGAACAAGCGTATATTAGGACAATCAATTGAAAAACGTCCAGACATCGTTGATGTCCGAGAAGAATTAGGGCATTGGGAAATTGATACTGTTGTTGGTCTGAAAAATAAAGCAGACGCTGTTTTATTAACAGTGACTGAGCGTAAAACACGATTTGAATTCATACTCAAAGTCGAAGGAAAACAAGCATCTTTTGTGAATAAAGCCCTCTTACACCTTAAGAAACAGTGTGGATCATATTTTGGAGCCCTCTTTAAAACCATTACTGCGGATAATGGCAAAGAATTTTCAGGCATCAATGAGTTGCTCAAAGATACACTGGCTATTTATTTCACACATCCTTATTCCTCTTGGGAACGTGGCACCAATGAAAATCATAATGGAATCATTCGAAGATTCATTCCAAAAGGACGTTCTGTCAGTGATGTAAGTGATCAACTTGTCCAAAGGATTCAAACATGGATGAATAATTTGCCACGTCGGATTTTAGGATTTCAAACACCAAAAGAGCTATTTTTAGAAGAAATTACAAAACTTCAGCTGTTCACAAATTAAAAAGTAAACTTACTATCATGATTCGGCACGTGGTGGCTAACTTATTCTTGCAATTCATGGTTTCAATATCTTCTTTTGACATTCTTCCGCTCAATGGCACATTAGCTTCTGTATATTGTACACTTCCGTTGACTACAAATGTGCCTATTGGAATACCTGTTAAAATACGATATTCTGGAACGTCTTCTTTATATCCCGAAAGTTCCCCATCTACCCATTTTAAAATTGTCTCATCTTGTAAATCTGTTAAAATAACTTTTAAACGAAGTAAAATCGTTTCTAAATTCCCTTCATTTTTCACAAAATCTTTTAGTAACTGACTTTTAGCCAATACTTACCCCCCCTAAAAAAGTTCTTCCATGGTTTGTTTTATATATTTATTTTTTATTAATAAATCGTACGGATGATTCTTTCTTTTTAAAGCCTGGTTCTGTGTCAGAAATTTTGAAAGAGTTGAATAATCCTTTAATAGCAATGAATTAAGCAACATTTCAGTAGGTGCGGTTTTATTGAATTTCACTACATTTTAATATCTTCGCACCTTAATACGTACCCAAAAATACATGTGAATCAGAACAAGACTACTTCTATAACCATCATTCATCTTAAACATTGCGTTTAACTTTCAACAAAAAAACGGTTGGCAAGGATTTTTTTCATTACTTTTTTTAATTACCTAGCTTTATTTAAGAATACGTTATACTTGATACTTTTATAATATAAGAAACTATTGATAATACTATACCCTTTCCATCAATTAAAATTTCATTTCACGACAAAAAAAAGCTATTTTGAGAAATATTAACCAATAGTAAAAATTATCATGCTATCTTTTGTATGTAATAAAAATTATTTAAAGGAGGGTGTTTCATCATGCACAAGGTAAAAAAATTAAACAATCAAGAGTTACAACAGATCGTGGGAGGTTACAGTTCAAAAGATTGTCTAAAAGATATTGGTAAAGGAATTGGTGCTGGTACAGTAGCTGGGGCAGCCGGCGGTGGCCTAGCTGCAGGATTAGGTGCTATCCCAGGAGCATTCGTTGGAGCACATTTTGGAGTAATCGGCGGATCTGCCGCATGCATTGGTGGATTATTAGGTAACTAGGAGGTTATATTTATGAAAAAAGAACTATTGAATAAAAATGAAATGAGTAGAATTATCGGCGGCAAAATAAATTGGGGAAATGTTGGCGGTTCTTGTGTTGGAGGTGCAGTAATTGGAGGCGCCCTCGGTGGACTAGGTGGAGCTGGCGGAGGTTGCATTACAGGAGCTATCGGAAGTATTTGGGATCAATGGTAAAAACTATACTATTTTCGGTTGTAATTTCATTCGTTGCATTATGTAACTTTTTAATAAAAAAAGATGTGTCTTCAAAAAAAAAATTATTTTTAACAGGTTCTATTGCTGTCTTTCTAATTATCTATGATTTTCTATGGATTATATTCTCTAACTAGTACAAAGCTATATCTATATGTGTTAAATAATTATATAACAATAATATATATAATTATTTCATCTGCATCATATTTTATTTCAGGATACTTTATGATGCAGTTTGTATTATATGTCTTTTAAGCAATGGAATTATGATTCATTATTTTAATTTATGAGGTGATTATATTTGAAAAAAATATTCACAGGTATTTTAAGTATTTTTTGAGCATAATATTTGTATTATCATACTTTCCTCAAAATATTTATGCAGAAGAATCTAATGTCGTATTAAACGAAAAAGAAACACAATCTATTACCGATGTCTCAGCGGAACAATATCTATCAAATATACAAGGAATCAAAGCTCCTACAGGAAAGGAGTTACTCAACATTATGCACTCAGACGAAACCTATTTTCTATATATAGGTTATGAATCCTGTCCCTATTGTAGAGAATTTTCTAGAACCCTGTCCTCTTTTAAAACACAAAATTCATTTCCCATCTATTATGTTGATCTTGAAATAAACTATAGTACTGATTTATCATCTGAGGAATTTACTGAATTTAAGTTGTTTTTTGATAAAAAAATTGGAGCCTTGTATACGCCGACATTTGTACGTATCGAACACAAAACCCCAGTTTCCGGATTCATCGGCGGTAGCACAACTATACAACAATTACAAAGTATTAACAGCTAAAGCAAATAACAAATATATTTACTAAAATAAAACGTGATTAAAGAATTATCTTTTTGAGACGTTTTATTTTAGTTTTTTTACTTTAAGATTAAAATTAACGATTTTATGATTTTTTACACGTTTCTATCCAATTAAAGGTTATCCTTCTGATAAGAAATGAAATTTTCAGAAGGATGAGAATATTAAATGGAAAAATTTAAACTAATTAAACAACATGATGAAAAAGATTGTGGCGTAGCTTGCTTATCAATGATTTTAAATACGTATGGAACAAAAATTCCAATAAGCAAATTAAGAAATATGGCAGGAACAAATAGTCAAGGTACGTCTGCCCTTGGATTGGTGTGCGCGTTAGAAACATTGGGATTTGAAAGTGAAGTTTACCAGACTGATAGTACTATTTGGAAAGAAGAGTCCTTGATATTTCCCTTTATTGCTCATGTTGTCATAGATAAGTCATTTTTGCATTATGTCGTAATTTATGGATATAAAAATGGAAAAATTTTGTTAGCTGACCCAGCTAAAGGAAAGCTAACAAAAACTCCAGATGAATTTGGAAAAGAATGGACAGGCATCGTACTATCCACATCGCCAACACCTAATTATAAAGCTATTAGAGATAGCTCTCATGGATTATTTCATTATCTACCTCTGTTAAAAGAACAGAAAAAAATGATTATGGCTATTATATTTCTGTCTTTAGTACTAACTGGAATAGGAATCGTTGGATCGTATTACTTTCAAATTATTATAGATAAGATTATCCCATCAAACTCAATAAATCTATTATCTATCATCTCTATAAGTCTTTTAACTATTTATATAACACAAGCAATTTTACAATATATAAAACAATATTTCTTGATAAAACTTGGACAACGCTTAAGTTCTATAATCATGTTAGGATACTTTCGACACGTATTAAGACTACCTATGAATTTTTTTTCAACAAGAAAATCTGGAGAGATTATCTCTCGATTTTTAGATGCAACTAAAGTTATTGATGCTCTAGCAAATAGTACACTATCCCTTTTTCTTGATGTTTCAATGTTGTTAATAATTGGAGCCTCACTTTTTATACAGAATAACCTTCTATTTTTAATAAGTTTTACCACTGTACCCATATATACCTTGATAGTCTATGTTTTTATAAAACCCTTTAATCAATCGAACGAAGAACAATTAGAAGCTGGGGCAGTTCTTAATTCTCATATTATAGAAAGTCTAAAAGGAATTGAGACGATAAAATCATTTAATGCGACAGATCAAATATACAGTAATATAAAAGATCAGTTTCAAGATATGATGGTGAAATCATTAAAAAAAGAGAATCTGGATAACTTACAAGCAAATTTAAAAATGGCATTACAAGCTACTAGTACAACAATTTTACTCTGGATAGGAACATCACTTGTTCTTAAAGGACAATTGTCTATCGGGCAACTTATAACTTATAATGCGTTAATGGCATATTTTACAACACCTTTACAAAATATTATCAACTTACAAGTCAAAATCCAAGCTGCCAAGGTAGCAAACGATCGTTTAAATGAAATATTCTATTTAGAACAAGAACATTTATGCGAAGATTCCATATTAAGCCTGTCTACTAGCTGCATGGAAAAAAACTTAATTGATATAACAAACCTATCATTCGCTTACGGATTTGAGGAAAATGTGCTTAATAACATCTCATTCTCAATACTACCTAATGAAAAAATAGCGATTGTGGGAATGAGTGGATCTGGCAAATCAACACTGGCAAAATTATTAGTAAATTTTTACGAAACTCAAAGCGGCACTATCCATATACATGGAATTCCTATTCAAGAAATACCGAAAGCAACACTCCGAAATTCGATTAGTTATGTATCACAAGAAACCTTTTTCTTCAGTGATAGTATATATAAGAACTTAATTTTTGGATTAGAGTTAGAACCTTCTATGGAAGAGATTATTTGGGCATGTGAAATAGCTATGATTAGAGAGTATATAGAGAGCTTACCTCTAACTTACTTATCCGTTATTGAAGAAGATGCGAGTAACCTTTCAGGTGGGCAGAAACAACGGTTAGCTATCGCAAGAGCCTTATTAAAAAAATCTGACATAATCATTTTCGATGAAGCAACAAGCGGGTTAGATACACACTTAGAGTACGCGGTCATCCAAAACTTAATGAATCTAAAAAATAAAACTATTCTATTCATAGCTCATCAACTTTCAATTGCAAAAGGATGTGATCGAATAATCGTTTTGGAAAATGGAAAACTTGTTGAGTTCGGAACTCACGATCAACTTAGTGTTTCAAAAGGTACGTATGAAAAATTATGGAGAATGTTAACGATTGCATGAATGCAACTACCTAATTTTAATTTTTCTTGTTATAATTAAGATAAGTCTAATAACAGGATGTGGTTAAGATTATTTTTCTTGATTTAGTCTCCTACTTTTTTAAAGATTTTTTTGATTTGATTTTATTGTTCTTATTGATCCGTATTTTAACAAATATAAAGAATAAATCATTCTACGTTATTTTATCGGCGCTTATATTCCCCCTTACTTTACTTTCTGTAACAGACGTTCTAATTACCGGAATATCAATAACTTTTCTATTTGTTTTATTAAGAATAAAATCATGGAGTAAATCTTCAACTAGCCGAATTGATGAGCTAATTGGTTTTTTAATTTCTTTATCACTCTATGCAATTGCTCCTCTTCTCTCATCCATCATTGTAACCAGTTGTTTGAATCTGAAAATGGATTCTTTAGCGCAAAACGGATTGTTAGTAGTTAGTACAATGGTTGGATTAGATTGGTTATTTGCGATTGGAATTGCCTATTTAATAAAGAAAAAATTTTTAAAAGGTTCTTTTCTTAATTCTGAAAAAAAAATTTTTACAATACAGCTTGTAGTATTTTTAGCCTTTGTTTACTTATTCGCTGAAATATTGAGAAAAATGCAGGTCCTAGGTACACTTCAAAATATTATGGTTGGATTTTTATTTGCTCAATTTTCCTTTACTATGTTCCTAACCTATTTTTCTTTTAAAAAAAATAGAGATAGAACTGAATTAGAAAATTTAAAAGAACAAATAGCTATGATGAATATTTATACAAAAGATATTGAAAGAAATTATCAAGAATTACAAAAATTCCGCCATGATTACAAAAATTTGTTGCTCGCTTTAAAAACAACTCAGAATACTTCAGAAATCAATCATCAGTATTTAAATAAAATGATAGAATATTCTTATCACATTATTGATACAAATATTATGCGTTTTTCTGATATTCAAAATATAAAAATACCTTCAATTAAATCACTGATAATTGCTAAGCTTTCACAAGCTAAACAGACTGGATTAACTATCACGTTTGAATGCTTATCGCCGATTAATAATATCAACTTTAATGAAGTCAAACTTATTCGTGTCTTAGGTATTCTTCTAGATAACGCTATAGAAGCTTCAGAAAAGTCACAACAGAAAAAAATTACCGTTTTATTTATAGATTCACCAGACTCATTAGAAATTTCAATTGAGAACTCATACTTTGGAAACCTTGTAGATTTCTCAGCAATGAACAAAGAAGGCTATAGTACAAAAGGAAAAAATAGAGGCTTAGGCCTCTCAAATATTCAAGATATTCTCAATGAAAACAAACAAGTAGCATTCAATCACTATGCTGATAACGATATATTTGTTTCTATATTAACTATACGAAAGAGTGAGTAATTTGACACTACCAATTATTCTTTGTGACGATGACATTATTTTAATGTCTCACTATAAAACAATAATAACAAACTGGATTATGATTAACGATTACGATATGGAGTTAGTGTTATCTACCACTGATCCAGATGATATTTCCCTTTACATTTCTAAGAATAAGATAACCAATAGTTTATTCTTTTTAGATATTGACTTAGGAAATAGATTGGATGGAATAGACATTGCGCAACACATCAGAAATGAGAATGAGTTTGCACAAATTGTTTTTATTACCTCTCATCGAGAGCTGGCTTTAGAAACCTTGAAACGTCAAATATCTCCTTTGGACTTTATAGTTAAAGATGACAAAACTGAAAAAAAACAAATAGAAAATATTCTGGATGGACGTCACACTAAAACCTTTATAGATCACAGTTCCAACAAGCAACATCTATCTTTTATGATAGGATCAAGAAATATTCGTATTGATGTTTCCTCTATTTATTTTTTAGAAACATCAATTACTCCCCATAAAATCATCTTATACGGGGATAATATTATGTACGAATTTTATGGTAAAATGAATGATTTGGAAAAAGAAAATAAAGAGCTTCTACGTGTTCATAAATCTTTTTTAGTTAATCCAAGCCACATCAAATCAATAGATTTCAAAACTCGTACAATTATCTTTCCAGAAGAATATATGTGTAACTTTTCTTTAGCAAAATCAAAATATTTAAAAAAGCTATAAATAATTTAGAAAAACAGTTTCATAAATCATCTATTGTATTTACATTTTTTCAACTCTGCTTAAATTACCGTCATCTAGTATTTGAGGATTGAATTTTGCTGTTTCACGATGTATAAAACACTAACTAATTAGAATTAGTTATAATTTTGTTATCAATAAAGGAGGGTATCAAATGCTAAAGAAAAAAACATTATCTCAAAAAGAATTGAAAACAATTATGGGAGGAACCCCTGGAGGCTTTGACTTTGTTACTGCTGGACCAAATGCTGCTCAAAACATTTTGAATTCTATTAGAAATTACTTTAAATGATATGCTTTGTCACCAAAAATTATATTGAGCATTTTTATCTACTCCAAATTTTTGTTAATATCTGAAAATACAAAAATAATTCAGTCAGTGGTAAATAAATCTATTATGTACTTTCTTTACCACTGATTAGATATGTATAGAGTGTGAGTAATTCATTTTAATTACTTCATACTCTATTTATCTAACCAATTATAGTAATCATCAAAAGTTGATTCCGCATATAGTTTCAATAGCTCTGGGTGTAAGAGTTGAAATACTTTGATTATTTCCTGGATGGCTGTTCTGAAATTTTATAAAGTTGAAAAACACTATAAAAGCGGGATTTACAGCAAACTTTTAAGGGAAATAGTTTCACTAAATTTTATTGAATTTTAGATACTCGTTACCACCGTTCGTAACCAAAAATAAATAAATTGCACATCAGAATATATACTTTCCATTAATATAAAAATTCAAATAAAGAAGTCAACAGCATTCTTTGCTGTTGACTTCTTTATTTGGGTTACTTGATTAGACATCTGTTTCTATCTTTCAAACCAATCATAATAATCGTCAGAAGTTGTTTCTGCATATAGTTTCAATAACTTTGGTCGTAGTGATTGGAACACTTGTATTAATTCATTTCCCCCAAAAAAAGTCGAGAAATGTTTTCCTGTCAATTCTTCAGACAAATCAGAAATAAGCTTTTCTGTTTCCTCTTCATTTGCAAGAATATTAATTAGCTTCCCAACAAGATATCCATCATCAAAAGAGATTTCTTTCTCTTTTAACGTTCCCTCGTAATAATTTTCTATGGCAGTCATAATCTTTTCTGTATCCCCATAGTCAAAATCTCTGGTTGCTTCGTAGTAACCCATTACTTCCGAGCTAAGGAAAATAGTCGCATCCTCTCTCTTACTCTCGTCTAAAGAGGTACGCTCTTTAAGATAAGTTAATGCTAGCCCTTGAATATGCTCTCGTAATAACTTAGAATGGATTTCCGCATAACAATCATCAATAAAGCCTTCTACTGGATAACCAAAATCCGTTTCCCATCCCGTATTTTTAAAGTCTCCAGTTAAAAAGTCTTCTTTCATTTTTAATGGCACCTCAGGATGATCCTTTAATAATGCTTCTTGTCCTCGTACCAATAAATAGGCTTGAATATACTCTTCTATTTCACCAAAATAAAACCAGCCAACTGGTTTACCACTAAGCACTGAAACCTTCTCAACAACTTCTAATGGAGCTAAAGAATACCCTCTAACATACGAGTTAATCGTTGTCTTAATTAGCCCCAAGCGATTGCCATATTCACTAAAAGAAAGCCCTAGTTCATCCTTCACTTCTCTCAAACGGCTTCCAACCTGCTCTTTATTCGGTTTTAATAATCCAAACATTTCCAGTTCCTCCTGCGTCATTTCATGGTATCTAACAATATTTTGTAGTAGCTCATAATTGATTATAGCACATCGTATACATTTTCGTATATATTTTTCTCGAAAAAGTATTGACTACGTATATAAATTCGTGTATGATAAATTTGTAGCGGTACCCTACAAAAAAATTTAACCAAATCGTGTATAAAAACGTGTAAAGAAAGAAAGAACCTGCATGGCAGTAAAAATTAATGATCTAACATTACCAAAAGAAAAACTAGAAACAGAGTATCAAGTTGTTCAAGTCTCACGGTGGCAAAAAGACGGCGAAGTGCTTGGCTGGACGTATGAATGCGTACTTCCAAAGTTACGATTTGAAAAAATCAGCGTCAAAGTTAAAAGCGAAACTCCTGTAATCACTAAAGACGCACTGGATGAACAAGGAATGGCAATCATTCGATTTGACAACCTCCTGATTACGCCTTGGGGACGTGTAAATGGGCAATTTGTTAGCTATGGATTAGCCGCTGTTGCCAACAAAGCCACACTCATTCCAAATAAATGACCGAATATTTCACCGCTCATGACGTGTTAGAAAAAGTAGAGGGGTTAAATTCCCTCTCTACTTTGAACAAGTGGGCGAATTTTATCCAAAAAAAATGTGATTACCAATTCCACTATGATTATATTCGTTTTGCCAGTCACACCAGCACCAAAAAAAACATCAATCATCGCAAAACTAGAATGTTTACAGTAGAAGAAATCCAAAAGTTTCAAAAAGTAGTTGAATTGATTCCAACACTTGGCAGAGACAATTCTTTGCGGATTTTTTTTGATAAGAAGCATCATTTAGACGCCATGAAGCATAGTGATCTAATGACTGAAATCATCAAGCAAGTTGAAGTAAGGTTGAAAACTAGAGAAGAATCATTCCAAACCTTAACACAACAGGTTCAACGATTAGAAAGACAATATCAAGCATTGGAACAACGCTTCATTCAGCTTGAGGAAGTCCCCGCTACACAGGAGCAAACTTCCAGCGGGTGGTTTCGACGGAAGCGGTAGAGCTATCAAAGCTCACGCCGTTTTCCGCTCGAAAATCAACCACATGATGGATGATTGCTCTGGAAGAAAGGCGCAGACTTTCTTCCTACTTAACTTGATTTATAGAACACTATCTGGCGAAAAAACAAAAGGGTTTATAAAAATCGTTCTTTGATAATTAAATACTAAATAAGAACACTCAATTTCTATCGGTAGGAGTGATTACGATTGCTACATGGATACAATCAAAAAATCATTGAAACTCCTACGTACATTGAAATTTGGGAATATGAACAACCAATACTAGCAAAAAGAAAAATTGTGAATGATGAAAAAAAAGAAAAACCTGACTGGTTGAAAAATACAAAATACACATTTGATGAATTAACTGCAAAAGGACAATATGATAGCCTAAAGAGAAAACAAAAACATTATAAAAGCCAACGCTTTGCCGTTGCCCGATTAATTGATACAAACTTTGATAACCAAACTAAATTCTTAACACTAACCTTTAAAGAGAATATAACGGACATATCTTATACAAATAGTGAGTTTAAAAAATTTATGAAACGACTTAATTATCAACTATACAAAACAAAGAAATCCCAAATCAAATATTTGGCTACGTGGGAGAAACAAAAACGTGGTGCTATTCACTACCATATTGTCTTATTCGAATTTCCTTACCTACCTCATTCACAACTTGTTCAAATTTGGGGACATGGAATTATAGGAATCAATCGAATTGATGTTGATAGCGCTGAGAATAGAGGTCGATATGTGAGTAAATATTTCGATAAAGATTTAGAACTAAAGGAACATAAGAAAAAAGCTTTCTTCAAGTCTCAAAATCTAAAGAAACCTATTGAAACTAAAAAGCTCACAAATAAACCTTATGAAGTAAAAAATCAAGAAATACTATTTACAAACAATTATGTAAGGAAAAGTCCTGTCTTCTTTCAGAGTTGGGATGAACAAGGTGCCCCTCGTAAAGAAATGGGCTTTGAAGAACAAAACGTTCGCTATACGAAAATAAAAAAATATGGAGGAACACATAAATGAACGAACTCACTATTTTATTGTCTGACTCTCAAAAGAAAGGGTTACAGGAAACAATCCACCAGCTATTAGAAATTGAAATCACACAATTTCAAACTGATTTAGGATTAAATAAGCGATATCTTAAAAAGCTACAATTATGCCAATATCTCAATCTTTCCAATAATACTATTTATAAATTAATTATAGAAGGACTACCTCGAATTAATATCAATGCCGTATTGCTTACAAAATTCAACTTTATCGGCAACCATGTTATCTAAAGCCATCATCGCGCCTTGCCATGAAGGTCCTTCTAAACCTACATAAATGCCTGTAATAATACGCGAATAAATATCAACAATGGCATAAACTACAGGCCTACCAATAATTCGATTTACATCAAAAGAACTCACTAAATAAATATCTGCAATCGTTGCGTCAATTTGAAAACGTGTGCCTGGTCCATTTGTTTCAACCTCAGAATTACTTAATAAGGGACGATGCTTTAGATCGTATTCTTTTGCACTTTTGCGAAATTCGATGTCCTTCTTAGGGTCTTCCAATTTCTTAAACCAATAATAAAACTGGTGGTATGATGGAATTCGATTCGGCTCCCAAATACGGTAATGGATTTCTCCGTTTTCTTTATAGCGGTCTGAGTAAAAGTCCCGCAAAATAAATCCATATACGTCCTTTAATGAATAGTTATTTGCTTTACGGTAATATTTATTTATCACGTGTTCAAATTGCGTTTTAATCTCATCTGTAATGTTAATGCCACTTCGATACTCTCCATTAACTGTCACCCTACGTGGACGTCCTACTTTTTCAGCACTTAATTTTTTTGTCTTACCTCGACCACCTGAATTTGCATAATCAGGAAGCATCGCGTTTTTATTCATGCCACGCTGCCAATACCGGCTGAGTAATTTTTTTACCTTCGTTTTTCCTAGTCCACTCTGTTCTGAAATCTCTCTAATTTTCGCTTCGCGTCCTTGTTTCTTCAAAAGCTCATTCATATTTGGTAGTAAATACTTTTCAACCGTTTCCCAATCTTCATCACGCTTATTTTTTTGTATAACCGTTAATTCACTATCTGGGATTGCTCTCGCAAATGGATCGGTCACTATAAGTAAATCCCCTTGATTAAGCTCTAATTCTAAATGACTGTATAGCTCTCTTTTTGGCATAGCGCTTGTTGTATCGATGTTTACGACATAGACATAGGATTGTTCAATTTCAATAATGCGAATGCGCTGTGAATCAGCTGTGTACTGCAATACTTGGTTAATATAAATCATCCGTACTTCACCTTCTTCAGCTTGCTTTCATCAATTGATTGAATAACAAGTGGTTGCTCTACGTTTAGCGGTTCTAACATATCAATTCGAATTGTTTTCGTTGCGAGTAAATGATAAAACAATGTCATTCCACTACCTAAAGGCAAATGCGTATCCCTATCAAATGCATTCGTAATAGCTCGAATACTTTCATCATTCGTTAAAAGGCGCTGTAATAATGCCATAGACAAGTCTTCGATATACTGACCGCTTAAGCTTTGAAAAGCGTCATAATGCTCAAGGCTGTAATAATCATGAATATAGCTAATATTTCTCGCCATTTCTTTCGGGATTTCTAGCTCCGTTACAATGCCCCAATCAATTTGCCTTCTTTCCCAATACACACGTTCAATCTCAAATTTCTCAATGACACGTTCTTTTAATAGCTCGTCCTTCATTTTGATTGTTCTAGCAAGTTCAACAAGCCCTTCACCTTTATCTACGGTTAATAAAAAATCTGTTGTCATCACAATAGGCTCATGCGTTTTTGGGTCTGTAGGATGTTTAATTCCTAACTCATCTGCAATGACAATTGTTTCTTCCAACGGTAGTAAAGGAAATTGCTCTCGAATATCAACAACAAAATCTGAGTATTCAGTTAAATAAAAGTGGTTTCGTTCCAAATCTGATAGAAATTCATGCTGTCTGTTTGTTTTAATGCCTTTTAAACGTGTGGAACGCCCTTTTGAAGCAACGTCTTGAATGTTTAGCCAAGGTTTATACTCAGAGCCAACGCCAGAACCGCGACCTTCTTTAATCCACTTTTCGATTTTAGATGTTCTTGCTCGTTTAGACATAAAAAACACCCCTTTAGACAAATATAATCTAAAGGGGTGTTTCATCGCAACTTTTTTACAACCGTCGCGACTTTATTTTAAACATCGTATCTTTTTTATAAACGTCGCAACTTTATTTAAAAGCTACATTGAATGAGCTGAATTAACTTTCACTACTCAACTGTTACTGATTTTGCCAAGTTACGTGGTTTATCCACATCACAGTCACGCGCCAATGCCGCATAGTAAGCGAACAATTGCGTGAACACGACTGACACAAGTGGTGTCAGTTCTAAGGCTGTGTTCGGAATTACAAACGTATCTTCTGGTTGAGCTAAGCTCTCTGTCACAACGGTTGCAACATGTGCACCACGTGATTGCACTTCTGAGCAATTGCTACGGATTTGGAGCTGTGTATGCGGTTGTGTAATTAAGGCAATCACAGGTGTGTTATCTTCGATGAGAGCAATCGTCCCGTGTTTCAATTCACCACTTGAAAAGCCTTCAGCTTGAATGTATGATATTTCTTTCAGTTTTAAAGCCGCTTCGAGTGACACAAAGTAATCAACACCACGGCCTAAGAAGAAGGCATTTCGTGTTGTCGCTACATAATCATGCACCAACTGCTGAATCTGCTCTTTTTCATCAATGATTGTTTGCATTGCATTGGCAACAATCCCTAATTCATGCACCATGTCGTTCGTTTGAGTATGGCCGTTTGCCTTACCTAACGTTTCAGCTAAAATGCTCAAGACAGCAACTTGGGCTGTATATGCCTTCGTTGAAGCAACGGCAATTTCAGGGCCTGCGTGTAACAATAACGTATGGCTTGCTTCACGTGATAAGGTTGAACCGGCCACATTTGTTAATGTGATTGCAGTGTGGCCAAGTTGTTTAATTTTAACGAGTACTTGGCGACTATCAGCTGTTTCACCACTTTGTGAGATAAACAAGAATACTGGTTTCGCAGACAACAACGGCATATCGTAACCAAATTCACTGGCAACAACGACTTCAACCGGAATCCCGGCTTTTTCTTCAATCAGTTTGCGTCCAATTAAACCGGCATGGTAGCTCGTACCACAGGCCACAATATAGAGGCGATCAGCTGCATTAATTGCTGCCATCAAGTCGGCATCAATTGTAAACGAGCCGTCTTTTGCTTGGTATTTTTGAACAATGCGACGAATCACACCAGGTTGCTCATCCATTTCTTTCATCATGTAATGTGGGTACATTCCTTTTTCAACGTCATCGGCATCGATTGCCGCTGTATAAGGGGCACGCACCACCACTTCATTTGTATCACCATCAAACAAATGATACGACTCAGCCGTTAACACACCCATTTCACGGTCGTTAATTTCAACAAATTGATCGGTTTGACGAATAACTGCCATTGCATCACTCGCTAACATCATCGCGTCGTTGCCAACACCAATTAAGAGTGGGCTTTTGTTCTTCGCAAAAAACAATTCGCCTTCACGTTGCATATCGATTAAACCAAAGGCATATGACCCTGCTAATTCATTCAGTACCGCACGAAAAATTTCCTCAGTCGAGAGACCGTCTTTTGCAAACACATCCATCATTTGCACAACGACTTCCGTATCAGTATCACTTTTCAAGTTTACACCGTTTAAATACGTTGCTTGTAACTGACGGTAGTTGTCAATGACACCGTTATGGACTAACGTGAAACGGCCTGAATGTGATTGGTGTGGATGTGCATTACTTTCGCTCGGTACACCATGTGTTGCCCAACGTGTATGACCAATCCCACAAGTTCCATATTGTTCAGCTGTAACAGCTGCACGTAAATCAGCAATCCGTCCCTTTGTTTTAGTCGTTGTCACAGTATGATTTGCTACTAGGGCAATGCCCGCTGAATCATAGCCACGATATTCCAATTTTTCTAACCCATCTAACAACACATTTGTTGCATTTAATTTCCCGATATAACCAACGATTCCGCACATATTCATTTCCTCCTAAAGTGTATTAAAACGCTTCAAGAACGACCGTTGTTCACGTGGTTGTTGTGCAAGTAGTCACCCGCTTGTTTTAACCTTGTGTATCGACCCCAACAGGCCGGAAAGTATCCGCCGAATCCTCGATAACTTTCTCCTCGTCTACTTAAACATTCTAAGTACTGGCGCTAGCAATTAAGCTTTTAATAAATTGGTACAGTCCTCTATTCGTTTTTTTCTAACATAACTAATCATACTACAGAGCGATATATCACGTCAACACCTAACAATTAAAGGGAACAAAAAAACTAACATCTGTTAAAAGATGTTAGTTTACTATAATTGGTATAGTTCAATTCGGGGTTAATTTAATTCTGGCAAGAAACTTGTACCATAATCAGGCATTTTAACAGTAAAATTGGCAGCTACCGTTGCGCCTAAATCAGCAAACGTCCCGCGTAATGGCAACTCACCCGCTTCTTTAAGCGCTTTTGAGTAAACGAGCAATGGCACATACTCACGGGTATGATCAGTCCCTTTATAGGTCGGATCATTACCATGATCGGCTGTAATAATAAGCAAGTCATCCTCAGCTAAGTTGGCAAACACTTCTGGTAAGCGGGCATCAAATGCTTCTAATGCATCCCCATAACCAATGGGGTTGCGACGATGACCATAGACCGCATCAAAATCGACTAGGTTTAAGAAACTCATGCCGTGGAAGTCGGATTTTAACACGTCAACAAACTTATCCATCCCATCCATATTTGACTGCGTCCGAATCGCTTTTGTCACACCTTCACCATCAAAAATATCTGCAATTTTACCGATTGCTACCACATCTAAACCACCGTCTTTCACGTGATCCATTACTGTTTTATCAAATGGTTTCAGCGCATAATCGTGACGGTTTGGCGTACGAGTAAAATCTGCCGCTGATGTCCCTAAGTAGGGACGTGCAATAATTCGACCGAGCATGTATGGATCTTCACGTGTGATTTCACGACAGTACTCACAAATACGATATAGTTCGTCCAACGGAATAACTTCTTCATGTGCAGCAATTTGTAATACTGAATCTGCTGAGGTATACACAATTAAAGCTCCTGTCTGCAACTGTTCTTCACCGAGTTCTTCTAATATTTCAGTCCCACTCGCAGGTTTATTCCCAATAACTTTCCGCCCAGAAAACGCCTCGATTTTTCCGATTAATTCGGCGGGAAAACCATTTTCAAACACGCGGAACGGTGTATCAATAAAAAGTCCCATAATTTCCCAGTGACCGGTCATCGTATCTTTACCAGCCGATGTTTCTTGCATTTTTGTATAATAACCTAAGGGTGTGTCTGTTTGAGGCACACCTTCTATTTGTTTGATATTTGATAACCCGAGTTTTGCTAAATTAGGTAAATTCAAGCCCTTTTTCTCACGTGCGATATGCCCTAATGTGTCGACATCAAAATCGCCAAATTGAGCGGCATCTGGCGCCTCACCAATACCGACTGAATCCATTACAATTACATGTATCCGTTTGAATTTTTCACTCATTACAAAAACTCCCTCTCTGATATGACTCTTTCTTTCGTGATAATTATACTATGTGCATCAGGCGAATGAAAGCGAGAACAACCCACTTTCTAACTTGTATTTGTCAAAAAAAGAACAGTTCGAAAGTTTCATCTTCCGCCCTGTTCTTCTGATTTTTTATATCTTAAAGACTCATTTCGTCTTTAACAACTGCAACGATTCGTTCACAGTAATTAACGCAGTCTTCTTCACTGGCCGCTTCAACCATTACACGCACTAATGGTTCTGTTCCTGAAGGTCTTACAAGCACACGGCCTTTATCGCCCATCAGCTCTTCGACTTCGGCAATAACAGCCGCAACCTTCTCATTATCAGTCACGTGGTGTTTATCTGTGACACGCACGTTAATGAGCGTTTGTGGGTATTTATCCATTTCGCCTGCTAAGTCAGACATTTTCTTACCTGATTGGTTTAAAATATCAGCTAATTTAACAGCCACTAACATCCCATCTCCGGTTGTATTATGGTCAAGCAACACAATGTGTCCTGATTGCTCACCACCAAAGTTAAAGTTGTTTTCGCGCATTTCAGCAACAACATAACGGTCACCAACCTTAGTCATCACATCGTTAATACCTGCGGCTTCAAGACCACGGTGAAAACCGAGGTTACTCATGACCGTCGAAACGATTGTGTTATTTTTCAATAACCCTTTTTCAGACAAGTATTTACCCATCACAAACATAATTTGGTCACCATCAACGATATTACCTTTTTCATCAACTGCAATAATACGATCACCATCACCATCGAAGGCAACGCCAAGGTCAGCTTCGTTATCAACTACAAAGCGCGCCAACGCTTCCGGATGCGTTGAACCGACACCATCATTAATGTTTAAACCATTTGGTGTTGAAGCCATCGTACAAATATCTGCATCGAGGTCAGCGAATAAACGGTTTGCTAATTGGCTTGTTGCCCCATTCGCCATATCAATCGCAATTTTCATCCCTGTTAAGTTCTCACTTGCACACGAACGTAAAAATTGAATGTATTTGGCTGAACCTTCATAAAAATCTTCGACTGATCCAAGACCATCATCACTTGGACGCGGGAGGTTGTCTGTTGGTTCATCTAATAAACGTTCAATCTCCAACTCATCCTCATCACTCAATTTAAAACCATCTGGTCCAAAGAATTTAATGCCATTATCTTGTACGGGATTGTGCGAGGCCGAAATCATTACACTCGCTGCTGCTTCTTGGACACGTGTTAAGTAAGCCACACCTGGTGTTGAAATGACACCGAGACGCATGACTTCACAGCCCACTGAGATGAGACCAGCAATTAATGCTTGTTCAAGTAACACACCTGAAATACGTGTATCACGAGCAACGAGCACGCGCGGATGTTTCGTAGCTGAATGTTGTGTTAACACATAACCGCCAAAACGTCCTAATTTAAATACAAGCTCCGGTGTTAACTCTTTATTTGCGACACCACGTACACCATCTGTTCCAAAATATTTACCCATTTTCTTTTTCGCTCCTTCAATTTTGCTCATATAATCAGTCAACTACTCTTCTGTTGTATCTTCTGTTACATCAGCATCTGTATTTTCTACTTCAGTTGAGTCACTTGTTGCTTTTTCGTTCGAGGAAAACAATTCACTCTCACTGGTTACTTCGTTGTTAGATGTGTCCTTCTTTTCGACAGTCGTTTTTTTATTTTGTTTGACTGTCTTAACTTTTTGGCCGGTACTAATTGTCACATTAATGACTGGTGACGAGATTAAAGTTGTTTTAGCAGGCACTGTTAATTCGATTTTTTTTATGATGGTTCCTGTGACATCGCTGACATCAACCGGTACTTCGATCACATCGATTTCATCCAACACTTTCGCATCACCTTCAAGCGTTACCTCACTGATATTAGCATTTAAACTCGCAATTGTTACATTATCTTTCGGAATGCCTTTTTGTATTAGTTTAATCGGAACGCTTTTTCCCGACTGTGATACCGGCACAGTGACTTCCACTGTCGTTTTATTTAATTCTACATTAGTTATTTTATTGTAATTATTGTCGAGTACGGTCACATTTGTTTTGATTGTTGTTGTTTCAGTTAAAGCTCTTTCAGCAGTAACCTTCGCCTTTACGGTCGTAATGTTGAGAATCGTATCTCGTGGTCCGGTTACCTTGATTGTTGACACATCCGTCGTTGGCGTGCCTGCTTTAAAGCCCGCCGCAACTAAACCAGACGATAGTTCTGGTTCAACAATAAACTCTTTCGTAATTTTTTCTTGAATCGTGACAGTCACTTCTTTAGGGGTAATCACAGCTTTGATGCCTTCTGGTAAATCTTTCGCTTCCAGCTTCACAACTTGCGTCCCAACTGATGCATTATGCAAGTTAACTTCCACTTTAAAATCACCTTGTTGTTCCATCGCTTTAATAACGTTACGTGACCCCGTCACCTTCATGGTCACAGCCTCAGGCACACCTGAAACAACAACATCTTTGGAGTCGTTAATTACCTCTACAGGCACGTCGGTAATTACTTCGGTATCATTTCCTAATAAAGATAAAGAACTGTCCGTTTCTTTGGCTGTATCGGTCGTGACACTATACAAGACGAGTGTTAACACCAGTGCTAAAACTCGCAATGCCCATCGACTCGATAAAATACGATCAATCATTTTTTTCGCCCCCTTTTCGGAAACTTCCAAAACGACTCTTTAGTTGGTGCTTCAAACGTGCGTTCTAAATAGTGGCGCAAGTCCGCCACACTTAATTCCTGTTGCATCTCACCGTCCATCGTTGTCGAAATACCACCTGTTTCTTCTGAGACGATAACGGTTAAAGCATCGGTCACCTCACTAATCCCCATCGCTGCCCGATGACGAGTTCCTAACGATTTAGAAATCAAGGGACTTTCTGACAGTGGTAAATAACCAGCTGCTGCCGCAATTTTATTTTGCTGAATAATAACAGCACCATCATGTAGTGGCGTGTTTGGAATAAAGATATTAATTAAGAGCTGTTCTGAAATGTTAGCGTCCATTGAGATGCCCGTTTCAACATAATCATCTAATCCGGTTGTGCGTTCAATTGAAATCAATGCACCAATCCGACGTTTTGCCATGTAAGCCACTGCATTTTCAATTGAGCCAATTAAATTCAACCGTTCTTTTTCAGCCTGACTGCGCTTGCGACCAAAAATGTTACCGCGTCCCATTTGTTCTAATGCGCGACGTAATTCCGGTTGAAAAATAATAATAAAGGCTAAAAAGCCCCAAGTCAACGCTTGGTCGACGAGCCATTCAATCGTTTTCAAGTCAAAAAAGTTACTTAGTAACTTCACAATAACAATAATGAGAATCCCTTTGAGTAATTGTACAGCTTTTGTGCCACGCACAAGTAAGATGATTTTATAAATCACAAACCAGACGACAATTATATCAATAATTCCCGCAACACCCGGTAAATGTGATAGCAACATAAGCCTTCCTCCAATTTCTGTTAGTCTACCTACAACTGATTAAAAACCAACTCTAGTATATCATACCTCGCTGTTTTTTACGGCTGACAACCTTCAGACTTCATTTTAAACACAAAAAAATACCTCAGCTATTGCCGAGATACTTGTTATGAGCCGTGCTGGGCTCGAACCAGCGACCCTCTGATTAAAAGTCAGATGCTCTACCAACTGAGCTAACGGCTCTTATAATGGCTGGGGTGGCAGGGATCGAACCTACGCATGATGGAATCAAAATCCATTGCCTTACCGCTTGGCTACACCCCATTATAAGAGTGGAGGAGAGTGGATTCGAACCACTGAACCCTAAGGAACGGATTTACAGTCCGTCGCGTTTAGCCACTTCGCTACTCCTCCATATTGAGTTGTTCTACGATGCTTTCTAATTACGAAAACATATGGGGGTTGACGGGCTCGAACCGCCGACCCTCTGCTTGTAAGGCAGATGCTCTCCCAGCTGAGCTAAACCCCCTCAACTATATCTCTATAGTAATGACCCGTACGGGATTCGAACCCGTGATACCGCCGTGAAAGGGCGGTGTCTTAACCGCTTGACCAACGGGCCTGACTGTTAAAAACTGGTATGTTGTTTCCTTAACACAAAATCTATTATATAAAGAATCGAAGCATTTGTAAACCCTTTTCAACAAACTTTTTACAAAAAAATCTTTTTATTTTTATAAACGGCTTTATCACTATCTTTTCTACAGTTTATTTCCTCTTTTTGATATACTATTTTTATTAAAGGAGTGATTTTTATGTCACATTTACAAATTCGTCCCATCAAACAAAGCGACTATCCCCAACTGATAGCCATCGAAAATAGCGTGTGGAATCAAACGAATACACCTAGCCAGGTATTTTATGCTTCTGTGGCTGATTATCAACAATATTACCCGGTCGGCACGCAATTCGTCGCTCTCGCTCATCAAACGGTTCTTGGTATCGTCCAGTATCATCACGCGACAGCCTTACCCGCTAGTAACCATACATTAAGCATGAGCATTGCAATCGCAAACGATGCGCAACATCAAGGCGTTGGTTCCGCCTTAATGCAACACATTAAAACGTATGCGAAGCAACATAACTACCGTAAAATTACATTACGTGCTTTAGCAACAAATCCACAAGCTCTCAGCTTTTATAAAAAACATCATTTCGTAATCGAAGGGATTTTAAAGGATGAATTTTTTATCGCTGGTCATTATGTCGATGATTATTTATTAAGCTATTTTATTACGGATTAACCTACACTATTTTGTTAGGCGGTGTCTCGCAACGCAGCCGTCAAATTAGTCACCGCATCACTGATCATCCGCGCTCTTGACGCCGCAGTGGCCGATCCCATATGCGCTGATACAACGACTTGAGGCAACTGTAGTAAGGGATGATTGGCGGCAATCGGTTCTTGTTCGAACACATCGAGTGCAGCACCTGCTAATTCGCCTTGTTGCAACGCCTTAATTAAAGCCGTTTCATCGACGGTTTTCCCTCGACCGACATTGATAAAATAAGCCGACTTCTTCATTGTTTTAAAGGCAGTCTCATTCATCAACTGATGGGTTTCATCATTATAAGGTGCTAACATTATGACAAAATACGCGGTCGAAAGTAAGCCCGCTAAGTCAGCATAATAGACAGCATCATATAATTGTTCAGCCTCCAAATGGTGAGAACGCGTGTGATAAATGACTTTCATTCCAAAACCAGCATGCGCCCGTTTTGCCACGGCTGTGCCAATTCGCCCTAACCCAATGATACCGATTGTTTTACCGTATACATCTGTGCCGTAGAGTCCTTCTGCTGTATCTAACGGTCCCTTGAACCACTCGTCCCTGCGGATGGCACGATCCACAGCTGGTAATTGGCGTGCCACGGCTAACGTAAGTGCCAGTGTCAAATCGGCCACCGTGTCAGTTAAAGCATCTGCCGCATTTGTTATCATCACCCCTCGTGCAACAAAGTCCTCCACAACCAACGTATCAAAACCGGCAATCGTTTGACTCACCACTTCTAATTGTGGCATTTTTGCCAGTTCTGCCTCGCTGATAAAAAGACCCGCACCCAACAGCCCTTGAACAGTCGGTAAAGCCGCCTCAAACTGCTCACGTTCACTTGTGCGATAGTTAGGCACATATGTAACCTTAAACGTCCTCTTTAACTGCTCTAGCAATGCCAATGGGATTGGCTGATAAACAATGATCTCTTTCATCTACCCACGCTCCCCTCATGACTACTCTTGAATAAATAATCCTGTCTCGTTGTAATCAATCACAACACCCACCATCCGCTCACTTAGGTTAGCTGACCAAGCCACATTAAGCTGATCATTGATTTTTTCAATGTGATCATCAGCTAACGGTGTTTCAAGTGATAAAGCAAAATGATGATGACCTTGATGATGTTCTTCATTGCCACATTCACAGCTGTTATCAAATAGACAAATTGTATTTAATTCAGGATAAGCCGCTAAAATCGGCGTTAAAAATTGTTGTGCCGCTTCAGTTACGCGCATATTATCCACCCCTTTTTCTTTATAAGCTTCATTATAAGTCACCTTAAACACTGATAGCAAATGCGTTGCCTCTCAGTTTGACAATTATCGGTATATACCTTATGATTATGGGTATGACAACATCAAGATAAGCAGTTCAAACCTGTCTAAGAGGAGGGAGTCGTATGAAATGGTTGGGCATTCTATCTTTAATCATTGGTCTTGCCGCCATCTCAATTTCGTTTAGCATTTCACACATCACGGGCCTCATCGTTTGTGTTGTAGGATTTTGTCTATTCATCATTGGTACCATCTTATTGTTTAAGCAGCAACCTAAGAGAACAAATCGCTATTTTTAACATGAACAGTAATCGTTCCATCTGATATATTGACTAACTAAAAAAGTGTCCCCTCATCGAGGGAGACACTTTTTTAGTGTTGTCGCTTTTCTTGCAACAGATAAACACATAGCAACAAGCAAATAATCCCTTCTGCAACGGGTACAGCTAACCAAACACCACTCGTACCAAACAGTGGTGTTAAAATAACCAAAAAGAGCACGACTAAGACAAATTCACGAATTGCGGTAATGAAAATAGCGAAATTCACGCGTCCACTCGTTTGCATAAATGTTATCAGCACAAAATTCGTTCCCATAAAGAGATAGGCAATAAAGAACAAACGAATACTTTCAGTCGCTAAGGCGATTAATTCCGGTGTGAACTGACCGAACAAGCCAATAATCTGCGTGGTAAACACTCGACCAACAGCAATAATTAACACGCCGATTACCAACGACGAAACAATCCCGTATTTAACAATTTGCCACTGTTGCTTTGGCATCTTAGCGCCTTGATAATAAGAAATCAACGGCTGTGTTGCTGAACTCAACCCTAAAAACAGCAGCAATGCGATGCTATGTGTGTAATTCACGATTGAAAAAGCAGCCGCTCCCATCGTTCCAGCCACACTAACAATTGCGATATTATAGGCAATCGTAAAGACCGAAATCCCCATCTCCGCTAAGAAACTCGGAAAGCCAATATAAAAGAAACTTTTGAAATACCAAACGTTACCAAATGAGAAGGTCAACTTCAGATTATTATTTTTATGCAGAAAATGCGTCAGCATCACTAAGATACCAACTGCTGCTGAGATAATCAAACCGAGCGCGGCTGCCATAATGCCCCAATTTAATACAAATAAAAAGTAATAGTTCAAAATAATATTAACAATCGCCGTCATAATTAACGCAACCATCGCCAGAACCGGCGAGCCATCATTCCGAACAAACAAGCTGAGCATATTCTCTAATGTTAATACAAAACCAAACAATAAAAAGATATGTAAATATTCAGCTGCCATCGGTGTGATCTCTGCATTTGCACCGAGCATCGTAAGTAATTTATCACCAAACATGCCAAGCACAGTACTCACAACCACCGATACGGCAAGCAAGAGCATTACCGCCTGAGTGAAAATTCGCCGTGCCGTTTGCGTATCTCCTGCCCCCATCGCCCTCGAATAGCGTGTCGTTGCACCAACACCAATCCATAGTGACATTGCCACATAAAAACTATAGACAGGAATAACGATGTTGACAGCCGCCAAAGCGGTCGCACCAAGAGCATGCCCCACAAAGACACCGTCCATTACTACATTAACCGCCATCAACATCATGCCCAACATCGATGGAATCGCATATTTGGCAAACACGAGCAAGGGGTGCTTATGTTTGATTGCTGCTAAACTACTCATCTGTTTACCTCCTCAGAAAATCCTGTTGTGATTGTTAGCAAATACATCTTCAAAAAAAAGTTAACGGCCGCCAACAATTCAGCTTCAGTCTTATTCTCCATTGTATCCGATACGCCGTAAATAAAACCAACCAACACATCAACTTGGACACGAATCGCGGCTGGATTAATACGAAACACTCCTTGCATCATACCGTTGCGTAAAATGAGCTCAAACGCTGCCCGATCAGAGGCAACCCAGCGTTCACGTTCTTCTTTCTGCCCATTGATTTCAAGTAAATATTCATCTAACGCTTTTCGTAAAGGGTGACGTAAATCTTCGTAGATAAAGGCCTTAAAATAAGCCATTAACTGTTCACTTGGTTTCGTGATGGTATCTCTGATGACATGCCAACTTTTATACCACTGCTCTTCCCACTGTTTTAAGACTATCTCGAATAAGTGTCCTTTACTTTCGTAATGATACAATATGTTACTACGAGTTGTACCGACCGCTTCAGCAATCAGCTGTAAAGAGGTATCATTATAGCCTTTTTCACTAAACAGATGCTGCGCTGCAGTGAAAATCAATTGTTTTTTAGTTACCTTCATCATTTTCATTCCTCCTCGCGAAAAAACTGACCATTTGTTCAGTTTAGTTGAGTGAGAATAATAAGTCAACTAAAGCAGAAAAAAAATGAAAGTACGCTAGTAGAACTGAAACTTTGAAAGTGAAATCAGCTCACCCAACTCCGCAAATAGCAGAACTGCAACTCATCCCTTGCTAGCTTCTGAGCTAAAAAAAGATAACTTTAACATAATCTAACATCAAAAGAGAACTATTTGGCTACTTATTCCCGCAAAAAACCCTCCAACAATGTTGGAGGGCTCAGATTGTAAACAAAGTCTAAACAGTCTTCATTTACGAGGTGATAAGACTTGATTAGATCCTAGAAGAATTGACGCATGATATCTTTTAGTGGTGGTAATTGTGCAATTCTTTTTTCTTCTAATGCTGTACGGATTTCAAAACGAGCGAAACCTTTTGCTTCGTCCATTACGATTTTACCTGGTAATGGCGCTGCATTTTGGTCAGTCACAACATCGATGATAACTGGGCAGTTATCTGCTTTAGCCGCAGTAAAGGCAGCTTCAAGTTCTTCGAATTTAGTAACGCGATAACCTTTTCCGCCACACGCTTCAGCAAATTTAGCGAAGTCGATGTCAGAGTGATCGATACCGTAGTTTAATTGACCTTGTGCTTGTTGTTCATATTTAATGAATGATAATTGTTGGTTGCTTAACACCACGTTGATCATTGGCAAGTTGTAATGTACTGCCGTTGCAAAATCTTGCATAACCATTGCAAACGCGCCGTCACCTTGTAATGAGATAACTTGACGTTTAGAATCCGCCATGTTTGAAGCAATTGCGCCAGGAAGTGCACAACCCATTGTACCTAACCAAGCAGAGATTAAGAAGTCATTTTTATGACCTAATTTCAAGTAACGTGTACTCCAAACAGTTGATGTACCGACGTCGATTGAGAAGACAGCGTCTTCGTCAGCAATACGTTGCATTTGTTTGATAACGGCTTGAGGAGCGATTGGAGACGTTGTTTTGTCCATGTGCTCATCCATCCATTTCCACCATGTTTGCATGTTTTTGTTACATGCTTTCAAGAATGGACGATCTTTCACTTCTTTAGCGTGAGTTGTTAAGTATGCTAATGCTTCTTTAGCATCACCAACGATACCAACAGTTGCCGCATGGCGTTTACCAATACGAGTTGCGTCGATTTCGATTTGGATACATTTAGCTTTAGCCGGTAAGTATTTACGGAATGGGTAATCAGTACCTGCTAAGATTAATAAATCTGATTCTTGCATTGCTTCGAAAGCAGGCTTAGTTCCGATTTGACCAATGTTACCAACGTAGTTAGGGTGCATATCAGCCATGATACCTTTACCTGGTAATGTTGACATTACAACAATACCCATTTTTTCAGCGAAAGCAGTTACTTCAGCTTTGGCTTTTTTAGTACCAGTACCGATAAGCATTGTTGGTTTTTTAGCAGCATTGATTAAATCAACTGCAGCTTCTAAATCAGCAACGTTTAAGCCTGTACGAGTTGGTTGTTTTGGTGCATCAAGACGTTCAACTGTATCAGCAATCATGTTTTTAGGCACATCATCAGGAATAATAACAACCGCAACGCCACGTTTTTCGTAAGCTGCACGAATCGCTTGATCGACAACGATTGGTAATTGTTCAGGACGAGTAATTTCTTTATTGAAGACAGCACAGTCATCAAAGATTGCTGCTGTGTCGACTTCTTGGAAGTAATCAGTGTTAGCAAATTTACTTGGAATTTGACCAACAAGTACTAATTGAGGTACTTTGTCCATTTTCGCATCATACATACCGTTTAAAAGGTGTAATGCACCTGGTCCACCGATTGATAAAGCGACACCGATTTTACCAGTTAATTTTGTGTAAGACGCTGCTGCAAGTGATGCAACTTCTTCGTGACGAACATGGATAAATTTGATTGAATCTTGCTCTTTTTGCAAGGCATCAACGATGTTATCGATTGAATCACCTGGTAAACCATAAACATGGTCGATGTCCCAGTTTTTAAGGACGTTTACTACTGCTGAACCGGCATTGATTTTTCCCATTATATTATATCCTCCTTGGTTTCACTGACGCTTACGCGTAGTGCTGTTTGTTCTGCTCTTCTTTATCAAACAAACAGATTTACATTTTTATCATTCCTTGAATGCAATACCAATATTAACATAATGTGTCAGAAATTCAACAATTTTTTTCACCTTTTGCAAGTACTTAATAACTAATCAAACCTATACTATAACACGAAATCAGCGGTTTTAATGAACAAAAAAACGACAGCTCTGTAGGCTGTCGTTTCCTTGTAAATCATTATTTCCCATGTAAAATGGATGACGCCAATGCAGTTGCCGTCTTTTGATCACAGAGTCGCTCAACAACCGCTAATGCAAGTTCAATCGTTGTCCCAGCAGCACGTGAGGTGATGATTGCATCTGATATAACAACGTTGTTATCTGAATATAACGGAGTCGTTATATCTTGTTTGACTGCCGGAAAACTCGTCACCGTATGCCCCTCTAAAATACCTGCTTTTTCAAGTGCAATTGGTGCCGCACAAATTGCTGAAATTAACTTTTTCGACGAATAATGTTTTTTAATTATCTGTTGTACAACAGCATTATCACGTAACGTTTCGGCGCCTTTACCACCTCCGGGTAAGTAAAGACAATCATAAACGGTGTTAGCCACATCATTCATAAGACAATCGGCCTCAACAATAATGTCATGAGCACCTCGAACCGCAAGTTGATTGTTGACCGCAGCTGTTACCACTTCGATATCCACACGTCTAAAGAGATCTATCGCTGCAATCGCCTCAATTTCTTCAAAACCATCAGCCAGTAGTACTAATATTTTCGTCATCTGCAATCATCCTTTCTTTGTAGTTACCTAAGCTACTACGAACGGCGATAAAATCACCTGTTTTCTTCTTGGAAAAATCGATCTTCTTAGCAGGCGAAAGTATCACCACCGTCGATCCGAAGTTGAAATAACCCAATTCGGCGCCTTTTTCAATTTCTTTTCCAGAAAAAGTATCGACAATTGAATTAATATTCAACGCACCGACCGCTACCAATAATGTATCCTCACCAATTCGATAGACTACCCGGTGATTTTTAGCATACAATTGTGAAATATTAGTCATGCCCCACTCATTGACGGGAAAACTCGTACGTCCTAGTTCCCCCACACGACGAATCGCCCCTGCTATCGGAGAATGATAGCGATGATATTGACTTGGACTTAAATATAAAATGATAAAACTGCCCCCACCGCCAACTGTAGCGGCAACTGATTCACCTAGTAATTCCTTTAATTGATAGGTCGTCCCCTTAACTTCAAATGTTTGCTCAGCTGTAATGATACCAGACTGTTGAATAAAACCATCTACTGGAGATACCCAATCAGTGGCAGCTAACGGTCTCTTTTTCAGATTAATCGGTCGGGCGAAAAAGGCGGCAAGCGTTTGATAAGATGAGACTTTCGCTGTCATTTCAGCTTGATTTATCCGATATTTTTTAGCAAACAGTTTAATCAACGGCTTGCTTAATCGAGAACATGTGAATCTTTTCAAAGGTGCTGATACTAATCGTAACGCTAATATTCTCATAATCATTACTTGCACTTTCTTCATATGTTTAACTCCTAAATAAGGCTGTAGCATCACAACACGTAATTTACACCTCTTCTATTTCAACATCTTCTTTTGAATGACCTAATTTTCTGACTTGAATTTGACTAACCATTAAAAAGCCAAGGAAGATTATAATAATACCACCTAAAAAGACCGGTAATATTTGGACAATTAATAACGTTGTCAACGCCGCTGCTGGAACGGGTAAACCGATAAAATAATTAAGCCCGGATTGACTGACATTAAAACGGGCCAGTCGCACAATACTGCAAATCAAATAGACGACTGTGCTGACTAATGTCCAAAAATGCAACCCGTTAACTGTAAGATGAATTACCATTGGCGCAACCCCAAAAGTCACAACATCCGCCAATGAATCAAGCTCTTTACCTATGGTGGAACTAGAATTCAATCGTCTCGCAGAGTATCCATCAAAACAATCGCATAACATCCCGATTAAAATCAACACGACCGCATAAAAAATATAGGATTGACTTGCTACTAAAATGGCAAAAAATCCGGCCAAAAAGTTACTAATTGTAAGGATTGAAGGAATATACTTCATCGTTGTTCCCTCCTTTCTATTCTCAGTTTCATTATATACCTTTATGTTTTACTTTCCTACCTATTACTAGTTAGAAAACATTAAAAGAACCCAAAACATAACAACTGTTTCCGGCTCTTTTATCTTTCTCTGTCACAATCCCATCTTCGCAAAGATTGTCTGTCGCTTAGATGGAATAGACGTTACTCTGCTTTTCAACTGCCTGTTGCATCGTTGCATTTAATTTCAACAGCACTTGATTGCGACTTTTGACATTCATTTTTTGGAGAATATGGCTCACGTGATTTTTAACCGTATTCTCACTTAAACCTAAAAATTGAGCAATTCGTTGATTATTCTCACGTTTGATAATCAACTGTAAAACTTCTGTTTCTCGCGTCGTTAACTTATAACGAGAGGCTCCATTAATACCTCGCTCTGCCTTAATATCAATCACATTCGCGGCAAAAAACGGATCGATGTAAGTCTCGTTATTCAGCACAGCTTGAATGGCAGCCGTCAAATGTTCTTCACATACACTATAAGATAAGAAGCCTTTAATTTTTTTACTGCACGCTCGTGAATTAAATGACTCTGAAAATAATAAATACCTCGTTTTAAAATCTGTGTATACAGTATGTTTATAGTCGTTATACTCCGCATCGATAATACATAGTTTAAGCGGTATAGGTGTACATGTTTTATAATTTTCATAGTCAGCTGTCTTGTTATCATTTTCTTGAATAATAACATGTTCAACGTTCGCTAACATTGTCTTTAAGCCTTCGCAAAAAATATTACGTCCCCTTAATTCAATATATATCATCTATGAGCCTCCCTTTAAAACAATCTTTCTTCCATCTGTATCCAATTCCCTTTTTTTCATATCATAAACTAGTTTACCAGTATTTTATAAAAAAATAAAGAAAGCACTCCCATGAGTGCTTTCCTTATTTTTTATCAATCTCTTACCTTTAACGCTCTGCAATCACTTCAAGTTCCACCGAGATTTTAATCTCATCCCCGATTAAAACACCACCTGTTTCAAGTGCAGCATTATACTCAATTCCGAATGCTTTACGGCTGATTTTTGCATCTGCTGAAAAACCAGCCACAATTGAACCATCCATTGGATTTTTACTTTGACCTGCAAATTCAACATCAAAGCTGATTGGTTTAGTGACGCCAACTAGGGTTAAGTCACCTATCATTTTGTATTCATCTTCAGCTGTTTTCGTAATAGTTGTTGCGACAAAATCAATCGTTGGATTGTTTTCAACATTAAAGAAGTCGGCACTCTTAAGATGCTCATCTCGTGCTTCTTGTTTGGTTTTAATACTATCTGCTTGAATTGTAAATTTAATATCAGCAGTCGTCAAATCAGTTACGTCCATATTTAACTCGGCTGAAAAAGTTTGGAACGTACCTTTAACCTTTGAAATCATCATGTGTTTCACTTGAAAATCGATTGAAGAATGGGCTGCATCTAATTTATATGTTTTGTTTGTCATTTTTCATTTCCTCCTAATAGTTGGTTTCGCTTAACTTCTATTTATACTTTACCACACTTACTTTTTGTAATCAAGTTATTTTAAGTAACTTTTATTCGTTTTCTTATATAACTTACCCTATCTACTACAAAATCAATCATCTATTAAAAAAATTCCCTTGCACAGCTCAAATGACAGCGCTTTTTCACTAATTATATGATATTCTTAAATAAAATAGGAAATGAGGGAGTTTGAATGATTAACTATGCAGTGATTGGCACAAGTATGATATCAGGTCAGTTTATCAAATCAGCACAAGCCACGAATGAATGGGACTTAACGGTGCTTTACTCCCGTTCGGTTGAAAAAGCAGAACACTTCTTAACAGCTGAAGAACTTGCTTTCGTACCGATTGAAACAAACTGGAACGCCTTTTTAGGAGATGATCGTTTTAGCACCGTCTATATTGCCTCACCGAACAGCCTTCATTTTCAACAAGCGATTGCCTTATTACAGGCAAAAAAAAATATTGTCGTTGAAAAACCAATTTTTCCAACCGCGGCTGAAGTCGTAACAGCTCAAAAAATCGCGAAAGAAAATGGCGTCTTTATCTTTGAAGCTGCAAGACATATCCATGAAGAAAACTTTAAAGTCGTCAAAGACTTACTCGGTAACAGCCCTGAAATTGAAGGCGCCACCTTTGCCTATTCAAAATACTCATCACGTTATGATCAAGTACTTAACGGTGAAGAACCTAATATTTTCACAACCAAATTTGCTGGCGGTGCCTTAGTCGATTTAGGCATTTATTTAGTATATTCCGCAGTCGCTTGGTTTGGTGTTCCCGACCAAGCTCATTATTTCGCCAAAAAAATCAGTACCGGTGTTGATGGTTCAGGCACAATTATTTTGCAGTACCCCTCATTTAATGTCACCTTACTCACAGGTAAGATTATTCAATCTTATTTACCGTCAGAAATATATACAAACACAACCACCATTAAACTAGATGCAGTTAATGCTATTACTGATATTGCAGTCTGGCATCGTGAAACAAATAGTGAGACGCAACATGCTGTGGCAGCTCCTGAGCTGTTATTATATGATGAGGCTCTTGCATTTGCCTCTGTCATCAACCACCCAACAGATGAACAAGCACTGGCTCGCTATGCTTACTGGTCTGAATTAAGCTTACAAGTAACTACCTTAATCGAACAGTTAAGGCAAGATGCCGGTATTATCTATGACGCTGAAAAATAATTAGAAGTTAATCCCCCTCGCTCAAACAGCGAGGGGGATTTGTTTAAACAAGTCGTGTACCATGTACTTCTGTTACTTCAAGGATGTGCGCAATGTTATGCATATTTTCTTTTGTAATCCCGCCACCGGGTAAAATCACTAGCCTTTCGTTGGCATGATTTTGATAAGCTTTTAAAACAGCAAGATGATCACTAATCGCAGTAGTTAATGGACCACCATGTGTCAAAATCCGTGTTACACCGTGGTCAGCAAGCCAATCAATCGCTTTAAACGGATCAGAGAGCTCGTCAAATGCCATGTGAAATGTTAAGTCCATACCTGCTGCTGCAGCGATGATTGCTTTGTTCTTTTCTTCATCTAATGTGTTAACTGCTGTTAAACAACCAAATACAAGCCCGGTTATCCCACAGTCTTTGTACGCCTGCACATCGGTTAACATCATCGCTAATTCTGCCTCATTAAAGACAAAGTCACCTTTTCGAGGACGCACCATCGCCATCACCGGCACCTTATGTTGTGCACAAAAAGCAGCTGTTTGTTTCGCTACCCCTAAACTGACCGAGGTACCACCTTCTGCTAAGTTATCACATAGCTCAATTCGATCAGCCGCTGCAATAATTGCTGGTATTCGTTCGAAATTCTCAACACAGACTTCTTTTAATAACATCTCTTTTCCTCCTCGATATAGACTTCTTCTTTATTATAAAACAACTTCTTCTGATATAATACTTTTTAACAAACCAATTAGTATTTTATAGTTAGTTATTTTCCGTTTCATTCTAACGGTTAAGTACTTTACTTAAGCGGAGGTGTTTCTATCAAATAAATATTCATCCTATTAGCTAGTATAGCGCTTCTTTTATTAACTGGTTGTCAACCATATGATAAATCCTTTTCACCGCGGAAAGAAACGGCGATTCCAATCATACTTGTACCTGGAACACATGCAACTGAAGATCGTTTCGATGCCTTTACATCCGATTTATCTACTAGCTATCATCATCAAGCGACAACAATGAAAATCACTGTTATGAAAGACTTAACCTTGGATTATAGCGGCGCAAAATTAACACCCGATACCCATCGGCCATTTATCGTTATCGCCTTAGAAGATCTCTTTCAACGCTATCATTTTAAACAATTTGATGCCGTCGGTCATTCTAATGGCGGACTCGTCTTAACTAACTTTTTAGAATATCACAGCAGTGAAATTAAATCGCAGTTACGTCATTTAGTCACAGTGGCTACTCCTTATAACGACACAAAACAAACAGATAACGGCACGAACAGTGATATCACAAAAATCCCAACCCAAACACATCTGTTGACGAATTTTATTGATCGTAATGTCTTTATTCCTAAAAGTATTACCCTGTTGAACATCACTGGCGATATCAAAGATAATCATGAATCTGATGGTATTGTGCCTGTTAACAGCGCCTTGTCGGGTAGCCTTATTTATAAAGATGTCATTCAGTCTTACCGTGAAAAAGTCGTAACCGGTAAAGGTGCTGGCCATAGTGATATTTTAGAAGATGATGCCACCAAAGAAGCGATTATTGAATTTATTTATCGTTAAGCTATCAAAAAGGAGGACTTATGTTTAAACAATTTAAGCTAGTACTCATCTCATGCCTACTTGTTGGACTCGTTGGCTGTCACACTGTCTCCCATTCAAAAAACACTCAAGGTACCTTAACAAGTAAGAGTATCGCACCAATTATACTTGTTCCAGGTACTAATGGGCGGGCCACCGATTTCGATGCTTTCATCAAAAACATCGGTGCCTTTTATAACTACACACCGCATGTCTTGCGTTTAATTGTTCATCCTGACCATCAGTTGAGTTATTTAGATAAGCCTTTACCTATTACAACGACGCGCCCCTTCATTGTGATTGCTTTTGAAGATAGTTCAGAAGATGGCACCTTAACACAATCGGCCTGGCTTCATACCGCCCTAACAGCGATACACACTGATTACGATTACTCCAATTTTGCTGCTGTTGGCTACTCTAACGGCGGACTTGTTTTAACACACTTACTTGAACAATATCCGCAGTCTCCTTTTAAGATGACTGATTTAATTACGATTGCTACACCCTTTAATGACTTAAGTTTGGTCGATAACGGGGAATCCGCCTTTATCGACCACCCCCCTTTAGTGACCGAGACGCTTTCTTTTTTAATCGCTCACCAACAAACGCTACCGCCTGAATTGAATTATTTAAATATTACTGGTGATGTCGCAGCAAATCATCTTTCTGATCAAGTCGTTCCAGTTAATAGCGCGCTCAGCGGTCGGTTGATTTATCGCAACATCGCCAATTATCGCGAAAAAATATTTATCGGCCCGCAGTACTCACATCAGCATATTTTAAGTGATTCGCTTGTTCAACAAGCGCTTATGTCTTATATTGACGACGAAACAAAAACCGACACAAATTAAGTGTCGGTTTGAGACTGCATTTTAGTTTTCCAAGTAATGATAAACTGCCCCAAGCATCCCCGCTTGATTATGATGCGTTGTCGCAGCTATCACTGTATCGCGTGCACCAAACCACGCCAGTTGCTCCCTTATTTCGGCAATAAAGGTTGGCCGTTGGGTAATTCCACCACCGATAAAAATATGCGACGGATCGAATAAATAAATAAGATTGTAGAGGCTCATACATATCCCATTAAAAAACTCGGTCACCAACCGTGTACACATATAATCACCTGCATCATAACCGGCAAAAATTTCTTCGCCATTCACTTCAGCAACGGGCTTTTGCAGATGCGCTGCATATTGTTTACGCAACTGATACAAGGTTGCTTGCTCATTGACCGTATGTGTCGACGGTTGACTCGCTCCCGGTCGTTCGGTAAACATATAACCGAACTCCCCCGCTCTAAAACGAGCCCCTCTGACGAGCTTGTCATTGACATAAATACCACCGCCAACACCCGTACCAATCGTCATACATAAAAAGTTATCAAGGGTTTGAGCCTTACCAAGCCATTTTTCAGCGAGTAATGCACAATTGGCATCATTCTCAATCGCAGTTGGTAAGTGAAGTTCTTCCTCAGCCCATTTCAGCATGTTAAAATTGTCAAAGTCTCGAATCGCACCTCCCATTGTAATTAACCCTGTTTGTGGATTGACATATCCGGGAGCGCTCATGGCAATGCCTGTGACATCAGGATGATTTTTCACCCATTTTTTCATTTCGGCTAAAATTTGCAAACCATCAAAATTTACGATGGCAACCTCATTCGTTTCCAGTAATTGTCCATCGGTTTGAACAATCCCCATTTTCAAATTAGTTCCGCCAATATCGAAAGCAGCAATGTCTTTATCCATGTCAATCACATCCTCTTAGGCGACCTTTTCTTCTTCAACTCCTGCTGATGTATTAACCTTATTCGATACCATCACGAACGGTAAGTAAATGACAACTGAAATCGCTAAACAGAGTAAACCAACTGCTAAGGCACCGAAGTTACCTCCTGTTCCTAAGAAAGGAATTAACGGCCCAGGTGTTGTCCATGGGACTTGATAAGCTACCGGTGGAATTACTTTTGTTACAACAAACAGATACCCAACAACAGTGTTAATCGCTGGTGTAATAATGAATGGAATAATTAAAATCGGATTCAACACAATTGGTAAACCGAAAATAACCGGTTCATTAATGTTGAATAAGCCCGGTCCAAGCGATAGCTTCGCAATGTCACGGTAGTCTGTACGACGTGACGCGATGAAAATAGCAATCAATAAACCAAGTGTCATCCCTGAACCACCATAGTTAGAAAAGGCATCATTTAATCCACCCCAAGTAGCTGGATACGGTGCGCCCCAAGCACTACCATGAGCGGCAACATACGATAAGTTTTCCAAGTTTGGTTCTGTAAAAATTGTATCTCGAATCGCTGCAATTGTATTTGGACCATGAATACCTAAAACCCATAATACGTTTGAGATAAATCCAAGTAACACAACTGAGTAAATATTAGTTCCCATATCTTTTAATGGTGATTGAATGACTGTGTAAACCAAGTCATTAATCCCTTTTGGTGACACTAATGTAACAACATAATTAAGGACTGAGAATAAAATAGTAATGATAACGATGGGAATTAAGACTTTAAATGAACGTGAGACTGCTGGTGGCACTTGATCAGGCATTTTGATTAATAAACGTGGTGAACGTGAAAGACGACTAAATACTTCACCAACGATAATACCTACAATAATAGCGACGAATAAACCTTGTGCCCCTAAAAATTTAACAGTCATGTAAGAAGCATTATCCACTACTTCATACGGCGTATAGACGATAAAGAAGGCACCGACAGCAGTTAACCCCGCCAGTAAATCATCTTCTTTAAAGGAAATCGCTAAATTTCGTGCGACTAAGAACACAATCAAAATTGCCATAATATTAGTCGACCCTTGCATAACTGGTGTAAATAGTGCTTGGGCTGATGCTAAATTCGGAAATAGTTTCCCTAAAAACAATATTTTTGCAATGAAGCCATCAGGTGATAATACCGCAAAATTTAACAAGGTAACAATTGATCCTGCCATAATTAACGGAAACACTAAAATAAAGGCATCACGAATTGCTGCAATATGGCGCTGTGAATTCAATTTATTAGCTACAGGCACCAACATTCTTTCCATTCCACTCTCAAACTTAGTCATTATACTCATTTTTATTCCCTCCCATATCCTCTTATCGACTTTCTATTATTAGGCTTCCATTGCTTTGAAAGCTGTTTCTAATACCCCTTTGCCGTTCATCATACCATAATCTTTCATATCGATAACAAGTACTGGAATACGGCCAGCGACCGCCTTGTCAATCTGTGGTTTTTGATAACGTACTTGTGGTCCTAACATAATGATGTCTGCTGTATCAATTTTTGATGATGCTTCAGAAATTGATAACGCTTCAATCTCAACATCAATACCGATTTTTTTTGCGTGCGCTTTCATTTTGTTAACTAAGAGACTCGTTGACATTCCCGCTGCACAAACAAGTAATATTTCCTTCATGCTATTTCCTCCTAGCGGCTCAGCTAACGGACTCATCCGCCAGCTCTCCGTGTTATTTTTCATCAATTAAATTAGCACCATTGGCTGCAATTGTTTTTTTGTACCAATAAAAACTATCTTTTTTATAGCGTTTTAAGTCTTTCTCATCCGCTTCATCACGGTCAACAAATACAAAACCGTAACGTTTTTGGTAGCCGTTTAACCAGCTGAGTAAATCGGTAAAACTCCAAGTACAGTATCCAATCATCTCGACACCATCAGAAATTGCCTCTTGAATAGCAAGTGCGTGACGACGAAGATAGTCAATCCGATAATCATCGTGTATCTCAGACTCGGCTGTTAACTTATCGTATTCTCCGAGACCATTTTCAGTAATGAAGACTGGCACGCGGTAACGACTGGCAATCCGACGTAAACCGATGCGTAAACCGGTTGGGTCAATCTCCCAATCCCAGTTTGTTTTTTCTAAATAAGGGTTAGCTGCGTTTTTAAACAAGCCTGGAATCCCTTGTTCTTCGGTTGTGCCTTTTTCACCGGTCGTGTTCATCTTCCCTAGACCGACACCATCAATTGGATTAAAGGCGTTTGTCGCTGTTTGATAGTAGTTCAAGCCCATAAAATCAGGTGCCCCTTGTTTAAGCAATTCGGTATCACCTGGTAAAATGTCAGGTGCCCAGCCTTGTTCTTCTAACCAAGTAAATACCGCCTTCGGATATTCACCCCACATATAAACATCCATCCAAAAGTTAGCGTTATACTCTTCTGCATTCAAAGCCGCCAATACATTTTCTGGTTTCGAATCGATGGCATAATTTGGTCCGTAAGCAAAACTTGGTCCAATCTTGCCTGGAACGCCCAACTCACGAAAGGCTTTAATTGCCGAAGCATTCGCAAGGTTCGCATGATGATTTGCTGCGTACATGCGTTTTGGATCAGATACACCAGGTGGATGTGTCGCTAACATGTAACCATGTGAGATAAATACATTTTGTTCATTTAAGGTAACCCAATGTTTTACCTTTCCTTTAAAGCGGTTAAAGACAAGCGTCGCATAGTTCGTAAAGTCAGCAATCACTTGACGTGATTCCCAACCACCATACTGATCTTGCAAGGCTTGAGGAATATCCCAATGATATAAAGTCACGACTGGTTCAATCTGGTGAGCTAACAGTTCATCAATCAAATTCTCATAAAAGCGTAAACCTTCTTCGTTCACTGCCCCACTACCCTCAGGGAGAATACGGCTCCACGCAATCGAGAAACGATAGGCTTTTAAGCCTTGTTCTGCCATCAAGGCCACATCTTCTTTGTATTTATGGTAATGGTCTACTGCAACATCTCCCGTTGTTTCTTTAAATGTTTTCCCTGGGATGCGAACAAAGTTATCCCAAACAGATGGCCCTTTGCCACCTTGGTCCCAAGCACCCTCAACTTGATAAGCTGCCGAGGCGGAACCCCATAAAAAATCAGCTGGAAACGGACTTAAACGTTTATGTTCCATATCATGACCTCCATACTTTATTTTGTCTATACATCAAATGTATACGCTTTCACTCAATAGGTAAATACTTTTCATCTTATAAGACCGATGTACCACATGTTTGATATTTATTTCAACAATGAAACACTTTGTTTCATCAACAAAACCGAGACGTGTAAGTGTCTCGGCTCAGATTGATATTAGCGTCTACTAGCAAGGTCGTCGGGTGAGTTCAAAAATACCTCATCTCCGCAAAATAGTCGCCTCCCTTTTTCTATCAACTCGTTTGCTTCTAACGAGCTGTTTTCACTTTTCTTTGTAAAGTTCTTCATAATTTCGTTTAGCTAAGGCCTCCAACAAAAATAAGACAGGTAACTGTGTCGTTATGTTCGCATGGGTCATTTTTTCTTGAGGCACGTAATAAGATAAATTAATATCCGATAATGATGCCAATGTATTATGGGCTGTATTCGTAATACTAATAACCTTACTGCCATTACTTAGCATGTTACGTGCTTGTTCCAATACTTGTTCAGTTTCACCTGAAACCGATAAAATAATCATCACGGATTTCTTAAAAGGACGACCCACCGTTGGATAAAAGGGGTCTTTTACAAAGAAGGTTCGCTGATCTAAATTAGAAAAATAACGTGAACCATACTCCGCTAATATCCCCGAAGTTCCGATGCCAAAAAAGACGACGAGTTCTGAGGTCTTTATTAATGCAACTGCTTGTTCAAAAACCGCCTCGTAGTCAGCTGTTAAATCACGACTAAAAAAATCATTGGCAACCTTCACTGTATTATTTAACTTTTCCGGTACAGGCAACTTAGCCTCTTCTTTTAAGCGCAGTTTAAATTCGGAAAAACCTTCGCAACCGATTTTCCGTGTAAAACGGACAATGGTAGCGGCTGATACCTGTGTTGCCTCTGCTAATTCACGTACGCGCATATACATTACTTGTTCCCGATTATCTCTAATGTAACGATAAAGTTGCTGTTCAATCTCGGTAAATTGTTTAATTACTGCAGTTGTAAACATCATTATCCCCCCTGTTCCCTATTTCAATTATAGCGAATAATCGGAATGAAAGGGAACTCAAAAAAGAAACAGTCAGTTATTAATCGGTCGCTGACATCTTCACCTTGTTTGAGACAATAACAAATGGTAAATATATTAATACTGCTATTGCTAAACAAAGCAGACCTACTGCCAACGCACCGAAATTACCACCGGTACCTAAGAAAGGAATCAACGGACCAGGTGTTGTCCATGGCACTTGATAAGCCACCGGTGGAATCAATTTGGTTGTCACGAAGAAATACCCTACAACCGTATTAACAACCGGTGTGACAATAAATGGAATAATTAAAAGCGGATTCAATACAATCGGAAGACCAAATATCACCGGCTCATTGATATTGAATATTCCCGGTCCAATTGAAAGTTTAGCAATGTCACGATAATCGGCCCGACGTGAGGCAATAAAGATCGCAATCAGTAGACCTAACGTCATGCCTGAACCACCATAATTAGCAAAGGCGTCCGCCAAGCTACCCCATGTTTCGGGATACGGTGCTCCCCATGAATTTCCATGGGCAGCTACATAAGATAAATTCTCTAAGTTAGGCTCTGTAAAAATCGTATCTCTAATAGCTGCAATTGTATTAGGTCCATGAATACCGAGTACCCATAGTAAATTGGAGACTAAACCTAAAATAACAACTGAATACACATTTGTTCCCATATCTTTTAATGGGGCTTGAATAACAGAATAAACCAAATCATTGATTCCATTAGGTGATACCTTCGTAATCACAAAATTCAGCACTGAAAATAATACCGTAATCATTATAATCGGAATAAGCACTTTAAAAGAGCGGGAAACCGCCGGTGGTACTTGCTCTGGCATTTTGATTAATAGACGCGGTGAGCGAGCTAAACGACTAAATACTTCGCCGACAATAATACCAACGATAATAGCAACAAATAACCCCTGCGCCCCTAAAAACTTAACGGTCAGATAGGCTTGATTATCAATCACCTCGTAAGGTGTATAAATAATGAAAAATGCCCCAATCGCCGTCAACCCTGCTAGTAGATCATCTTGTTTGAATGATATCGTTAAATTGCGGGCAACTAAAAAGACGATTAATATTGCCATAATATTCGTCGACCCTTGCATAACAGGTGAAAAGATTGCTTGCGCTCCCGCTAAATCAGGAAACAACTTCGGTAAAAATAGTATTTTCGCAATAAAACCATCAGGTGATAATACTGCAAAGTTAAGTAACGTCACAATCGACCCCGCCATTATTAGGGGAAATACTAAAATAAAAGCATCTCGAATAGCAGCAATGTGTCGCTGTGAATTTAATTTATTCGCCACCGGCACAAGCACCCGTTCCATACCATTCTCTAGTTTTGTCATTATTCGACTCATTTCCTCACTCCTTTTCTGCCTTTGTTAGGACACTCCAAATGTAACCGTTCACTTTAGATTGGTAAATACCAATTAACGATTATGATTCAGTTACCTTGCGCATGATATTTTTACCTGAATAGGAACAACTTGTACCAACCTTAACATGTTGTTGGCTACAAACTTCCAGCAAGTTCCTCGATGATATAAAGCACCGGTACTTGTGAGTGGCGTTGTTCATCTATGACTGACACCGATTCCGTATAATAAGCGATAGTTACATCGGATAACTGGGCAAGTGTATTGTGCTGTGTGTTTGTAATGCTAATAACTTGATGGTTATTTTGTTTGAATGCCTTTAGTTGCTGTATCACTTTTTCATTTTCACCTGAGGCCGAGATTACAATTGCCACAAGCTCATCTGTTCGTTGCGCTGGTCCGAGCTGAAATACTTCTGTTGCAAAAAAACTCATCGGCCTTTTTTTACCAACCAACTGCGCACCATATTCAGCTAAAAGAGCCGATTGACCACCTCCAAAAAAAACAATAATACGTGCCTGTGAAATAATCGTGAGCGCCTCCACTATTTTTTGTTGATATTCCTTTCCTTTCACTCGCCCAAGGAATTTTTCAACATTTCGAGAGTAAGACACACGCTCGTGGTTATCCACTTGTTTCTGCCGCTGTTGCAGTTCTAGGCGGAACTCTGCAAAACCTTCACAGCCCACTTTTTTAGAAAAACGAACGATTGTCGTTGCTGACACACCACTTGCTTGCGCTAATTCACGAATTCGCATATACTTCACCTCTTGCTGATTCGCTAAAAGATACCCGTATAACCGCTGTTCTACTGCTGTCATTTTTTTCAACTGACTACCGTCTATCATTTGGCAACACTCCTCTACTTAACTCTATTATGGACCAAACCAACGTTGTAAACGCGTTCATTTTTGCACACATAAAAGACCAGAAGTGAAACAACTTCTGGTCTTTTTTACATTATTTAATTCAGTGCCGGCTTACTCAGTATCAGTAGCTGTACCGAACTGACTATTATACAAGTCTGCATAAAAACCCGCCTGTGCCATTAATTGTTCATGCGTTCCACGCTCACTAACCGCACCCTCTTGCATTACTAAGATGAGATCAGCGTCACGAATTGTAGAGAGGCGGTGAGCAATTACAAAACTTGTTCGTCCACTACGAAGGTTATCCATTGCTCGTTGCAGATTCACTTCTGTTCGTGTATCGACCGATGAAGTCGCTTCATCGAGCACAAGCATGTCACGATTAGCGATAATTGCACGGGCAATCGTTAACAGTTGTTTTTGTCCTTGCGAAATATTATTACCATCCTCATCTAAAATTGTATCGTAGCCTTCAGGTAATTTACGGATGAAATCATCCGCATAGGCAGCTTTGGCCGCCGCTTCGATGTCTGCATCGGTTGCCGCACTGTTGCTGTAACGAATATTTTCGCGAATCGTCCCATTGAACAACCACGTGTCTTGTAACACCATACCAAATTTAGCACGAACCGCTTCACGGGTCATACTTTGAATATTAACACCATCAATGTATATACTACCGCCTGTTACATCATAAAAACGCATCAAGAGATTAATAATGGTCGTTTTACCTGCTCCAGTTGGTCCAACAATCGCAACTGTTTGACCTTGGGCAACAGTAAAACTTAAATCGTTCATCAGCAACGCCTTGCTATCATAGCCAAATGAGACATGTTCAAAAGCAACACTGTTTTGATACGCTGCTTTGATGTCAGCTGTCGCTGATGGAATAATATCTAACTCATCTTCTTCATCTAACATTTCGAAAATACGTTCAGCTGAGGCAATCGTTGACTGAATCACATTTGCAATGTTACCGACATCCGAAAAGGGTTGGCTAAATTGACGAGCATATTGAATAAAGGCTTGAATATCCCCGACGTTGATACGACCATTCAAGGCATAGAATCCTCCGACAATCGCAACCCCAACGTAACCAAGATTCCCAACAAAACGCATCAACGGCATAATTAAACCCGATATAAATTGTGCTCGGCGCGCTGCCCGATAATAGCTCGCATTTCCTTCGTTGAACAACTGTAGCGACTTATCTTCTTGTTGAAATGCTTTCACTAATTGATGGCCACTATACATCTCTTCAATATGATTATTTAACAAGCCTAATTCTTTTTGCTGTTGCTTAAAGGCCGACTGTGACTTTTTAGCAACTAGTACGACAACAATTAAGCTCAAGGGCACTGTCAATAAGACGATTAAAGTGAGGTTGAAGTTGATTGTGAACATCATAATCGTAATCCCGATAATCGTCACTAAGGCTGTAATCGCCGTAGTTAGTGATTGTTGCAAAGTATTCGCAATGTTATCCATATCATTGACAGCCCGCGACAATAAATCACCATTGTTACGCTGATCATAATAGTTTAACGGTAAACGATCCATTTTCGCCTTTAATTGTTTGCGCATATCGTAGACTGTCTTTTGTGCAACCGAACTCATAATATACTGTTGAATGAAACTAAAGAAGGAACTTAACACGTATAATCCGATTAACCACATAACAATCGTACCGACTGCACCGTAATCAATCGTCCGTTCAGGACTCATCATCCCTTTAAAAATCAATGTTGTCGCCTCACCTAATATTTTTGGTGACACAATTGTAAAGATAGTTGATAAAATCGCAAAGAGGAACACAATCATTAATTTCCAGCGATACGGATGCAAGTATGTGAGCAAACGTTTAAAACTTGTTTTAAACTCTTTTGGTTTTTCGACGATTTTTTGTCCGCCTGGTCCATGACTCATGCCCATTCCTCCTCTGATAGTTGTGAACGCATAATTTCTTGATAAACCTTATTCGTTGCTTTCAATGTTTCATGCGTTCCTATCCCGACAAGTTGCCCTTCATCCATCACTAATATTTTAGTGGCATCCATCACTGAGGTAATCCGTTGGGCAATCGTAATCATAATCGAATCTTGTTCGTAAACAGCTAACGCTTGACGCAACTTGGCATCTGTTTTAAAATCCAACGCCGAAAAACTATCGTCAAAGATATATAAATCAGCTTGTTTAACTAAGGCGCGGGCAATCGCCAACCGTTGTTTTTGACCTCCTGAGAAGTTATCGCCACCTTGTTCGACCACTGCTTCCAGTTGATTGTCTAGTTCGCGTACAAATTCAGCCGCCTGAGCAATTTCTAGTGCGCGCCATAATTGTGCATCAGTTGCCTCGCCATTGCCATAGCGTAAGTTAGAAGCAATTGTGCCGCTAAACAATAAAGCCTTTTGTGGTACAAGCCCAATCCGTTTGCGTAAATCAGCTTGCGCCACTTGACGAATATCCTCTCCATTCATCAACACTTCACCTGTCGTCACTTCATAAAAACGAGTCAACATATTAATTACCGTTGATTTACCAGCACCTGTACTACCGATAATGGCAATTTGTTCACCACGATCAGCCGTAAAGCTGACCTGTTCTATTGCAGGTTTTTCGGCATGTTCGAATTGAAAGCTCACCTTATTAAAGGCGATATGTTGAATATTATCCAAGACCTGTGGTTTGACTGGATCGACAATTTCAGTTTTTAATGCGAGTACATCATTAATACGTTGCGCTGAGGCAGCCGCTCTTGGAATGAGTACGAACATCATCGCTAACATCATAAATGAGAATAACACTTGCATCCCATATTGAATAAAGGCCATTAAATTACCGACCTCTAATTCACCTTGTCCAATCAATTTCCCACCAAACCAGACAATCGCAATACTCGTAATATTCATAATTAGCATAATAACTGGCATCGCAAACGCCATTACTTTATTGGCATAGATAGCTGTTTCTGAATAGCCCTGATTAACCTCATCAAAACGTTGACGCTCATCCGCACTTTTATTGAACGCACGAATGACACGAATACCATTTAAACCTTCACGAATTACGCGATTAAGGCCATCTGTTTTCGTTTGTAATTTTTTGAAAATCGGCGTTACTTTCATCCCAATAAAAATCATTACCAACATGAGAATCGGTAGCACCACACAAAAAACAAGCGATAATTTCGCATTACGAGACACAGCCATCACGATACTACCAATTAACATGATTGGGGCAGTTAGCATCATTCGTAATATCATCATCGTTAAGGTTTGCATTTGCACAACATCATTTGATGTTCGGGTAATGAGTGATGCCGTGCCTACCTTATTAAACTCTTGTAATGAAAAAGAAGTCACGCGCTCAAAAATTTGCGCGCGTAAATCACGCCCATAAGACATCGATACTTTAGCTGAATAAAACACGATAATAATCATTAAAATAATTGTCGCAATCGTTAACCCCATCATTTGAATACCGCTCTGCCAAATATAGGCGGTATCTGCCTTAACAATACCTTTGTCGACAATATTTGCCATTATTGTTGGTAAGTAAAGCTCCGCAATCACTTCAATAAACGTCAAAATAATAATCACACTAATTGGAACCTTGTACTTTTTCAAACCACCTAACAACTTAAACATCCGTTCTCACCTCTATCATTTCTTCAATTTTACTTTCTTTTCTTTTTACATTTTTTTCGATACAGTAATTAATCTTTGTTTTTTGAAAAACACTTATCATCTGATAAGCATTTTAACACTATTATTTTTAACCGGTCAACTGATTACTCTTTCCGATCTTTCAAATCAAAACTGATTGTGATTTCAACTGATTTCGTCTACAATATAAAGTATCACGGTTTTTTGAAAGGAAGTATTATCATGCGTTTTATCGTCACCTTTTTAGCAACGCTCGTACAGTTCATTGTACTTGCCTTTATTTCATATATCATTTTATTTGATGGTAGCCTTTTACTCGGACTGATTATGTCCGTTCTTATTAGTGCTCCGGTTGTTTTTATCGGTGCCACTGCAGCTGAACTTTATTATGGCTTGCGTCATGGTAAACCTGGCCATTTTGTAGGATACGGCGCGGCCTATGGTTTTGTTGTCGCCTTGCTACTTGCCTCGATTTTACAATTATCAATTCCAATGATTATTTTAACGTGCGGCCTCGGTGTTATCTTTGTCGGAGCCCTCGGATTAACCTTCTTCTACATTCGTGGAGCAAATCCTGGCAACGCACGCAAAAAACGTCAAGCCTAAAAAGCATTTACCCGCTGATAATAAATCCCCTATAAGATGGACACGACAGAGTGTCTCTTATAAGGGATTTTTGTTTATCATGAAAAGATATGTCACTAAAAAACGACCGCCTGTGAAATACAGACAGCATTTTCAACAAGTTGTCCTTTTTTTCTAAAGGACATTTACAAAATGGTACACTTTCTGAGTTGGCAATCGCTTTTTTTAGGATTTATGCTTACTTAAATGCACCATCACTTCTTCGTTAGACTCGAGTCCCATTTCACGCATTACACGTTTCACTTCATTGACATCCAATGCTAATGTTGTTTCATCTGTACTTGAAGGAGCTGGCATCGTTAAGATTTTACGGGCATATATTTTATTACATGTCTCAATAAATTGATTATACATCGCACTCGTTTCACTTTGAAACGTAACTAACGGATTAATCTGACCGTATGCTTGTAAACCAATACCTTCTTTGATTGTTTCAACTTCATAGAGATACTCTATCCATTGTTCATCAATTGTTTCAATAAAGAGATTGCGTTCTATCTCATTAATTGAGTACATATTAAAACGCAACCGATTATCACGATACCATTGTAACAAAAAGGCTGTCCCCTCATTTTCATTTAGCTTTGTTAAGGAGACAATTCGTTTTGGTAAAGCAATCCCATCAAACAGTTCGTAGATGGCACTTTTTTTACGTTCATCCGATGCCGCTAAAGCAAAAATAGGTGAGACAATCCCACAAATTATTTGTTCTGTGAATGTCTTTGTATCCGTTAAACTAATAATTTTAAACCGTTCCGCGTAGATTTTTTGACTTTGCAAATGTAAAACTTCATCAAATTGCAATAACTGTTTACGCACATCAAAGTTATGTGCTTCACGTGCTTCTTGGGCATAACGCATTACTTTTTTTACAAAGCGCCCCTTCAAGGGCCGATCAGTTTCTGGCCGCTTTTTCGACCGGAACTTTTCCCAACGACGACTATCAAATTGTTTCAACAGTTCATCTTCTAGCGATAGGATGAATTTACTATGTCCTGGATTACCACGCCGGCCTGAACGGCCAATTAATTGCAAATCAATGCGACGACTATCAAAACGTGAAGCTCCGATAACGCATAACCCACCCCGTTTTAATGAGGCATCATCTAATTTAATATCCGTGCCACGTCCAGCCATGTTCGTTGCGATTGTTACTGCACCAAGGGTCCCAGCATTTGCTATAATCGCCGCTTCTAAACGATGATTTTTTGCATTTAAAACGTTATGTGGAATCCCTTCCCTGTTCAACAGTTCACTCAGCCATTCACTTTCTCGGATTGAGTTTGTGCCGATTAAAGAAGGACGGCCTTCTTTTAAATTATTAAAAATTTCTCGTACGATTGCCCGCCCTTTTTCTGCCTTCGTAGCATAAATTTCATCGGCTAAATCTTGGCGATTAATGCGCATGTTCGTCGGTATCACTACGACATCTAAGTTGTAAATCATTTTGAATTCTTCGGCTTCCGTTGTCGCGGTGCCTGTCATTCCCGATACTTTTTGATACATTCTAAAATAATTCTGAATCGTAATCGTAGCTAATGTCGTTGCCTCAAAATTAATCTTAACCCTTTCTTTTGCCTCTAAAGCTTGATGCATTCCATCGCTATAGCGACGTCCTGGTATTGCTCGTCCAGTATTTTCGTCAACGATAATAACTTGCTCATCCATTACGACATAATTTTCATCTTTCTTCATTAAAATATGTGCTCGCAAGGCAGTCATTGTCGCACGCATCACCGTTTGATTAATTGAATCGAACAAATCAGCTACTTGCCAAAAATATTCTGTTTTACGAATCCCCGCTTCAGTTAGCCATACCGTATGATTCAATTGATCCAAAGTATAATCATTTTCTACAAACGTTAGCAACAGACGATTTGCTCGCGCATAGAGAGAAAGATCCTCATATTTAATGCTCGAAATCACGAGGGGTGTTCGGGCTTCATCGATTAAAATTGAGTCGGCCTCATCAATCAACACAAATTCAAGACCGGTTTGCACCCGATCTTCTACGTGTTTAACCATGTTATCACGTAAATAATCAAAGCCAAATTCTGAGGCAGTCCCATAAATAACATCCCCTTGATAAATCGCTTGTTTTTCAGCCGTTGTTGCTTCATCGCTATTTAAGGTTACAGTTAATCCCATAAACTCCAACGTACGGCCAATTTCATCCCGATCTCGTTCTGCTAAATACGTATTAGCTGTAATTAAATGGACTTTTTTTCCTCGTAATACTTCACTGTATAACACAAACAGCGATACCAATGTTTTACCCTCACCTGTCTTCATTTCGGCAATGCAACCATCTGCCAGTGCCAATGCGCCAATTAACTGGACATAAGCTGCTTCAAATCCAACAACTCTGCGAATCGCCTCTCGCAAAAGAGCATAGGCTTTTACAAGATCATCTTCCGTTATATCAACATCAGCGCTGAATTTAACTCGCCAATATGTTGTTTGTTCCTTAAATTCGTTGTCATCAAAATAAGTATATAATTTACTCTGTTGTAAGATTCGTCGGGCTAAACGACGATATCCTGTCATTTGATTGTTGTGTGTACTAAGATTCATATGGATTATCCTCCTGATTGCTATTTCTTTATTATACAAGATTGTTACCAGTCTGTGTGGTTTTATCCTCTGTTTCGTCTTTTTACTTCGACAGTAAAGTCCCTTCACTACACTAAATAAACTAGTTGTTTTTTAGTCTAAAAGTAGCTATCTCACTGTTTTTTAATGACTTTCATTGTAAAACAGCATAAAAAAAGGTACTATTAAAAGTGTAACCTGTTTTTAAAAGGTAAATATTACGTAACCTACACTTATTTTAAAATGAAAAGGAGAGATTAATCGATGAAAAAACTAACACTGACACTAGCCTCTGCTAGTCTTGCAGCTACATCTATTGTTGCACCTGTGGCTGCATCTGCTTCCACGAATGTGACTGTTAAGCTCAATGACACCTTATGGGGGTTAGCCAAACAGTATAAAACGACTGTTGAAAAATTAAAACAGTTAAACAACTTGGAGTCTGATACGATTTACGTTGGACAATCATTACAAGTGTTAACAACACCTACAACACACATTGTTAAAAGCGGGGATTCGTTATGGAAAATTGCCCAAACAAATCACACGACTGTTGAGAAATTACAAGCATTCAACAACCTTCAGTCGACTATTATCTTTGTTAATCAAAAAATCGCTGTCCCTCCTGTTGACTATACAATTGATACAACGGCAGTTGTACAAAAGGCCTCAGACTCTGCACAAGAAACGCCTGTTGCAAAAGACTTAACACCAACAGATCCAGCAACAGAGCAGTCTGTAGTCGCTGAAGAAGCTCCTGTTGCTGAAGAAGCTCCTGTTGCTGAAGAAGCTCCTGTTGCCGAAGAAGCTCCTGTTGCTGAAGAAGCTCCTGTTGCTGAAGAAGCTCCTGTTGCCGAAGAAGCTCCTGTTGCCGAAGAAGCTCCTGTTGCTGAAGAAGCTCCTGTTGCTGAAGAAGCTCCTGTTGCTGAAGAAGCTCCTGTTGCTGAAGAAGCTCCTGTTGCTGAAGAAGCTCCTGTTGCTGAAGAAGCTCCTGTTGCTGAAGAAGCTCCTGTTGCTGAAGAAGCTCCTGTTGCTGAAGAAGCTGTCGATACATCAGCGTCTTCTTACACTGTCCAATCAGGTGATACATTAAGTAACATCGCTGCTTTATTTGGTACTTCTGTGGCTAAACTTGTTGCCTTAAATGATTTAGCTGATGACAATACGCTCGCAGTTGGGCAAGTATTAACTGTTAAAGGCTCTGTCGCTGAACAAGCACCGGTTGTTGAAAAAGCACCTGCTGCTGAAAAACCAGCTGAAACGGTTAATGCTACAAGTTACACAGTGAAATCGGGCGATTATTTAAGTAAAATAGCTGCCCAGTACAATGTATCAGTCAGCTACCTTGTGAATCGTAATAACCTTGCAAGCGCTAATGACTTAGTCGTTGGGCAAGTGCTTAAATTAACAGGTGCTGCTTCGTCTCAACCTAGCACACCAGCTCAATCAAATAATACATCTTCTAACACAACAACTTACAAACCATCAACACCAAAACCACAGGCCAACACAAACACATCAAGTTCAAGTTTCAGTAAATTGTTCAGTTATGCGCAACAATTCACTGGCACACAATATGTGTATGGCGGCACAACACCCGCTGGTTTTGATTGCTCGGGCTTTACCCAATATGTGTATGCAAACTCAGGCATTTCATTAAACCGTACTGCTGGTGATCAAATGGCACAAGCAAAATCAGTATCTGAAAGCCAAGCTAAACCTGGCGACCTTGTCTTCTTCTCATACAATGGTGGTTCTTCAATCGACCATGTCGGCATTTATATCGGCGGCGGTCAAATGATTAACGCTCAAAATAATGGCGTTAAGATTGATAACATTCACGTAAGTGGTTGGGGCGAATACTTAGTTGGTTTCGGTTCAATTGCAAGTTTCAACTAATCCCTTTTCATTAGCGAAAACGCCAGCCGTATTACTTTAAATAAGTAATACGGCTGGCGTTTTTTGACGCAAAAAAAGCCACCGACTGCTTGCACAGTTGGCGACTTAGATTACATTCTTAAATTGCTTTTACTAAGGTTACATTTTCGCTATCTTCTTGTGTTACCTCATAGCCCACTTTTTTCCAAAATGACACACCCGCTTCGTACCCTTTTGGTAACGTGATATCAAATTGTTTTCCACCGTCGTCTTTGGCCCATTGATGTGCAACTTTTTCAAGGAGCTCATCAAGCCCTTCTTCAACAACATCCTCAGCAATAACTAGCCATTCAATTTTAAAACGGCTACTTTCATTCGGATCTTGTAAAATATCAAGCAAGCCTTTCGCGTTATCTTCACCATCTAATAAAGCGAACGTGTATTTATTGAAGTTGGGTTTATCTGTACCGAGAACTTGTGTAACATCTGCTTCTGTAAATAAACGTTGTTTTGTTGCTTGAAAATAAAGTGGTGCTTTTTCAAACACTGAACGCACAGTATTTTCATCAGCTGGATGTAATACTTGGATATGAAAACCTTTGAAATTAGACATTGTTAGACTCCTTTAGTTTACGTTATTTAAAAATGTGATTGCTACTGTTTCAGGTACCTCAACATTTTTATTGACTACTGTTAATTGGCCATTAGCCGCATCGATTTTATATGTTGTCGCTGTGCCAGTATTTTCATTGGCTGCGATTAACACTGAACCAGTGGCATCAAGGTTAATGTCACGTGGACCTTGACCGAAGGTTGAAATTTGTTGTGCTAATGTTAATGTGCGGTCTGCTGATACATCAAAAACGGTGATGCCATCGTAACCACGATTCGATACATACAACGTTTTTTCATTTGGTGATAAACGAATCGCCGCACCCGTGTTTTCTGCTGTGAAATCAGCAGGTAACGTTGCAATCGTTTGTTTAACCGCCATTTCACCCGTTGCTTTATCAAAGCTCACAACCAACACTTCGTTTGATAACTCAGTCATAATAAAGGCAGTTTCACCATCGGCCGTAAATGTTAGATGACGTGGACCACTGCCCGCTTTCACTTTAAGCACTGAGCTGACTTCAAGGGCATTGCCATTAACTTTATATGCGTAAATTTCATCAGTTCCTAAATCAATACCGATGACAAATTTACCATCGGGAGTAAGACCTGAATAATGAGCGCACGGTTTTGTTTGACGTTCTGGATGAACACTGCTACCTGAATGGGCATCACGATAGCTCACTTGATCAATAGAACCATCAGCCTTAAGTGCAACCGCATCAATCAAGCCACGGTGATAATTGGCACTGTATAAAACGCTACCAGCTTCATTAATAGTAACATAACAAGGTGGTGCACCTTCTTCAGAGATATTATTCAAAGGGGTTAAGCTCGCGTCGTCATTAATAGCAAACGCTTGTAAGCCACCTTTTCCATCAACTTTAGCAATGCTGTATAAGAATTTATTCGATTGATCGATGGTTAAATACGTTGGATTATCAACTGCTCCAGCTAATTTAATAGCTGTTAATTCCGCCGTTTCTGTATCGATTAAGCCTGTATAAATTCCTTGACTGGTTTTCTTTGTATATGTTCCAAAATAAACGCGTTCATTACTCATAGTTATATCTCTCCCTTACATTTTGATTTCTCTCATATTATACCATTTTTTAGGTTTAACGTCTGTTGTTAAAGGGGGAACTCACTCTGTTTTATTTTTTTCTAACCATTTTTTTGCTGTCGCTTTACTTTTATCCGATGCATTAAAAATAGTTAACTTCTGCTTGCTATCACTTTTAACCAATGTTGGAACTGAGCTAATGTCTATCGTCTTTAATAAGGCATTCATGGCTTCACTGTCTTCTTCACGTGCCTCATCTGTATTATAATAATAAATTTTCATATCATTTTCCACAACTAATTCAGTTAATTTAGGTGAAAAAGTGCGACAGTATTTACAGGTGGGACGCGCCACATAAACGATGTACGGCTTGTTCGACTGTTGTAATTGCTTGAACTCTGACGTTGAAATGGCTGTATATTTGGACGTATTCATTGTTTCTTTGGCTGAAAACGGCTTAAAAAGTAGTATCGTAGCACCGATTAATACAAGGGCTGCCACCAAAATCATCCACCACTTTATCCTCTCTAACATTCCAATCCTCTCCTTCACTTTGATACTACAAGCGTAATGCTTCCATCCACTAATTGCAATTGCTTTTTTAGACGTATTCTTCTTTATTTCAGTGTATGCCTAGCTCTTTATTCATGATAGAATATAACTATAAGTAAAAATTATATACATCAGAAAGGTGATATAATGACAACACTTAAGTTATTAACTGCCATTCAAACTGAATGTGCCTTAGCTCAACAAAGTTCGGATGCTGAGCAAGCCAAACATCTTTATGCGATTCAAACATTAGCGGCTTTACTCACTGAAGATTCTGTATCAACTGCACCAACCGTTACCACTAGTACACGAATTGAGACTCAACCAAAACCGAGTGTTCCAATCGCGACAGTAACGTCAGATTACAGTGGTTCATCCTTACTCGATTTTTAATTGTGGTTTTAAATTCGCTTGAAAAGAGGTTTTACCAATGAAAAAATTTGCGCTTTTTGGTGCCAGTTTCGCACTACTCGCAGTCGCGTTAGGAGCCTTTGGCGCCCACGCGCTCAAAACCCAACTCGGTGATTCTGCAACCACTTGGGAAACAGCGGTTCATTACCAAATGTTTCATGCTGTCGCCTTAATCGTCATCGCGCTCTTAATCCAGTTATTTCGCGATGCTTTTTTCACAATTGCAGGCTGGTTAATGATTGGTGGTGTAGTATTGTTCTCAGGCAGTCTCTACACGCTCAGCCTTGTAAAGATTACCGCAATCGGTATTATCACTCCGATTGGTGGCGTTCTATTCATTACTGCTTGGATTTTTATCATTTTAGGATTAGCAAGAATTAATACATCACGTTCTATTTACTAAAATTTATAGGGGGGCTTTATATTGAATACGTTAATTAATGAATTAAAAGAAAAAGTTGTTGGCAAAAATATCCGCATTGTTTTTCCAGAAGGTAATGATGCTCGTATTGTTGCAACAGCAGCTCGTTTACATGCCGAAAAAAGTATCATTCCTGTTTTACTCGGTAACAAAGATGTGATTGCTGCTACAGCTCGTGAAGCTGGTGTAGTGATCGGTGATATCGAAACACATGATCCTGAAAATGACCCGTTATTTGATGAATTGGTCGCAGCCTTTGTTGAACGTCGTGCAGGCAAGGCAACAGAAGAACAAGCACGTCTTACCTTACGTGACCCTAACTACTTTGGTACGATGCTCGTACATATCGGTAATGTTGACGGTCTCGTAAGTGGTGCCATTCACTCAACCGGTGATACGGTTCGCCCTGCTTTACAAATTATCAAAACAAAACCCGGTATTAAAAAGACTTCAGGTGCAATGGTGATGATTGGTCGCTCTGCTCGCTTCATTTTTGCAGATGTCGCAATCAACATCAATCCTGACAGTGCCGACTTAGCAGAAACAGCAATTACAAGTGCTGAAACAGCCGCGATTTTTAATATCGATCCTAAAATTGCGATGTTGAGTTTCTCAACACATGGTTCAGCTAAATCACCTGATGCGACAGCAGTAGCTGATGCGACACACTTAGTAAGAGATGCGCGACCAGACCTCGTTATCGACGGCGAAATTCAATTTGATGCTGCCTTCGTACCTGAAGTGGCTGAGTTAAAAGCGCCTGATTCACCGTTAGCTGGTAATGCATCTGTCTTCGTTTTCCCTAACCTAAGTGCTGGTAACATTGGTTATAAACTGGTTCAACGCTTTGCGAAACTCGAAGCTGTGGGACCGATTTTACAAGGCTTAAACAAGCCTGTCAATGACTTATCACGTGGTTGTACTGCAGATGACGCCTACAAATTAGCCTTGATTACTGCTGTTCAAGCAGTCGCTGAATAAATCCAAAAAAAGCCTTCGTGAGCAATTCATCCTCACGAAGGCTTTTTTGAATCCTATAACAAACAGCGCCTATTTGTTTTTTAAGTTGTCGGCACATTCTTTTGCTAATCGAATACAATCTGGCATACCGACTCCTTCATACGACATTCCGATAAAATGAAGGTGTTTACCTGCCGTTTGTTGGCGCAGTTGTTCGACCCTCATGTGATGATTAACGGCATACTGCGGCATTGTTTCACTCATTTTACTCACTTCCACAACTTCCGGGGAAGCTGTAATTCCCATCAACGCTGATGCCTGCTGTTGGGCGAGAACAATCAGTTCACTGTCGCTCATTCGACTGATGTTCGGTTGATCGCTACGTCCTAAAAAGATACGTAATAACACACGTCCCTTTGGTACCATATGTGGCCATTTAGTATGCACCCACGTGCACGCTGTCATTTGCTCCGCTTTGGCACGCGTCATTAAAAAACCTGTTCCTTCTGGCAAAGAAGGGATCTCCGACTGGCGATAACCTAACGAGACAGTTGCTGACGAGGATACAGTTTGGCCCGCTAACGGCGAGTTCAATTCGGGTAACAGTCTAGCGACTTGGGGCTGTGTGATTGCAAATACAACCTCATCAACACTCGTTTGACTGCCATCCACAAATGTCAGTTGGTAACGCTGATTAGGTAACTCACTCACACGTTCAATGCCCTGATTCGCCTGTAATCGCTCTGGCGGTAATTGGGCAACAAGCGTATTAATTAATTGTATCATTCCACCACTTAAAGTTCGGAATGCACCGGTCGTTTTTTTTGTTCCGGTCGTAACAAATTGTTTTTGTTGTTTGCGCAAGCCTTTTAAAAGACTCCCGTGTGTATCAAGTAACTGTTCCATTGCAGGATACGTCGTCCTCAAACTCATCTGCTTTAAATCCCCCGCGTAAATACCTGAAAATAAAGGCTCAATTAAACGGTTCACCATTTCTTCACCAAAACGTTGTTCAAAAAAAGTGCCGAGTGATTGGTCACCAACTCGTGGCTCTGATCGTTTAATTAATTCATACAAAACACGAAGCTTCCCTCTAACAGTAAATAAGGGACTTTTCAAAAACGGGCCTATTTTGGTAGGAATACCCATAACCGCTCCTTCTGGAATCGGATAAAAATGCCCATGATGACAAATATACGACTGACCAGTGGCATTCGCAACAAGTTGGTTAGTTAAACCGAGATCCTTAATTAACTGCATTCCGGCTGGCTTCCGTGCTAAAAAGGAATCAGGCCCTTTTTCAATTACATAGCCTTGCTGATGAACGGTTTGAATGTGTCCACCAAACCGTGGACTTGCCTCATACAAATGCCATTCAATTGTTGGATCTGCTTGGTTAAGGTAAAAGGCAGTTGTCAACCCTGACAGCCCTCCGCCGATGATTGCTATTTTTGTCATCTCACTTTACGCGTGCTTTCAATACAACGTCTGTTATCGCTTCAATAAAGAGTGGATCTGTATTTGGCATCTTTAAGCGATGATAATTCGCGCCAATTTCAGCAACAACGTCCTTACATTCGATGTCATTATCATACAAAACTTCTAAATGCTCTGCTACAAATCCTACCGGCGCGTAAATATAGTCAGTGTAGTTTTCTTTGCTCAATTCACGTGTTAAATCCAACACATCAGGCCCAATCCATTCGTCAGCAGTTCGACCGGCACTTTGCCAACCAACGACATAATTGGTAATCCCAGCCTTTTCAGCAATTAATGCCGCGGTTTTCTTCACTTCTTGTGGGTAGTAATCGCCATCTTTTAAAATTTTAACAGGGAGGCTATGTGCCGAAAACACAAACATTGCTTTTACCTGTTGTTCAGCACTAAACTGTGCATTTAAGGCTGTAATTTGATTAGCCCAAAAAGCGATAAACTTTGGTTCTTCATACCAACGTAAAATTTTAGTCAGCTTGATGTCAGCACCCAATTCGTCGATTTTAGCTTGCGCTCGTGAATGATACGTTTGCGTACTAAAGCCAGAATATTGTGGTGCCAATACGATACCATAAGCTTCTGAGATACCATCCGCCGCCATCTCAGTTACGGCATCTTCAATCCATGGTTCAATATGTTTTAAGCCAATGTAAACTTTGTACTCAACATCGGTTTGTGTCTTATTTAACGAGGCTTGTAACTTCGCAGCCTGTGCATCCGTAATACGGGCCAATGGTGAAATCCCCCCAATATCACGGTATCGCCCTGCTAATTCGTCATATAACGCTTGTGTTGGTGCATGACCATGACGAATATCTGTATAGTAACGTAAAATATCTTCCTCTTTATACGGTGTACCGTAAGCCATCACTAATAATCCAATTTTTTTCAACAAAAAAACCTCCAATTATCTTAATTAACTACAGTCTAACATAGTTATTTAGAATAACTATTATCTAAAACGCCTGAAATGTTACTATTTAGTGTCCATTCTCAAAATTTTCTATTGAGATATCAGACATATTTGTCTTTTGCAATCACATCATCACGTATAATGAAGATACTAATTAAAAGAGGAGCGATAATAATGGTAGAAGCAGTTAAAACACATGATGGCTGGTATTGCATGCATGATTTCCGTAAAATAGATTGGGCTAAATGGCGTACCTTAACACAAGAGAAACGTTCACATTTAATCAGCGATTTTATCAGTTTTATTGATTCACTTGAGAAAATAGCAGAAGAAAAGACCGGGAGCTTCTATCTTTTTGATGTAACAGGTCACAAGGCTGATTTAGGTTTTATGTTATTGAGACCGGAGTTAAGTGATTTAAATCAAATTGAAAGTCAGTTTAACAAACTGGAAATTGCAGACTATTTTATTCGTGTTCATTCATACATCTCCGTGATTGAATTAAGCACCTACACTGGTGATTCAACCGATCCTAAAGTGATGAAACACATCCAAAATAGACTCTATCCGCAATTACCTCTTAATAAATATATTTGTTTTTATCCAATGAATAAAAAGCGTGACGGTGATGACAACTGGTACCGTCTACCGATGAATGAGCGGCAACAGCTGATGCGTGATCATGGGATGATTGGCCGCCAATACGCTGGACAAATTCGTCAATTCATTACAGGTTCAATCGGCTTAGATGATCATGAATGGGGCGTTACTTTATTTAGCAACGATGCCTTACAGTTCAAAAAAATTGTCTATGAAATGCGTTTTGATGAGGCAAGCTCTCGTTACGGTGACTTCCCTTACTTTATGGTAGGTGTTCATCTCAAAAAAGAAGCTGTCCCTGCCTTTCTTTCCTTATAATGATGATTAAATTCCTTCGATAACACAAAAAACATTAAAAACGTGGTAGACTATAGCTAGGTATTAATGACTTTGAAGGAGGATTTTATGATTCAATTAATTGCAACAGACATGGACGGGACATTACTCGGAAATGATGCGAAAATCACACAAGCAAATGCACAAGCGATTAAAGCCGCACAAACAAAAGGATGTCAAGTCGTTGTGGCTACTGGTCGAGACTATGCCAGCGCTTCAGAATTAATAGCCGCACAAAACTTAAACGATGTTCAACTTATTTGTTTGAACGGGGCCCAAACCCGCTCTGCTAAAGGCGATTTACTAGAAGAAATCACCTTCCCTATCGCGGATATTTTAAGCGTTTATCATGCCTTAAAAGACGAAAAAGTTATTTTCCAAGTGTATACGTCAACTGATGTATACGGTGAAAATCGCGACGAAACGATTGCTTTACTAAGCGAATACTTTTTAAGTATTAACGAGCAACTTCAGACAGAAGATGCGATTGCAATGTCGACTGAATTCACAGATCAACACATTCCTCATTTTGTGGATGACTTCGAGGTCTTTTTAAACAGTTATACAGCTGAATCCTTCTTAAAAATCATTGTATCAGGGTACCGTAAAGACCTGATTGACTATCTCACACCAAAACTAGCACATCTCGATGCAATCGCTATCTCCGCATCAGGTGGTAATAATATTGAAATCACCCATAAAGATGCCCAAAAAGGGATTGCACTACGTCAGCTGGCCCAAAAGTCTAACATTGCACTGAATAATGTGATGGCCATTGGTGATAATTTAAACGATTTATCAATGTTAAGTGTTGTTGGTCATCCGATTGCGATGGGAAATGCGGTCACCACCGTGAAAGAAACGGCCAAATATACAACGAAACATAATTACGATAGTGGTGTCGCCCATGCGATTACTAAGTTCGTTTTAAACTAAAAACACTATTTTTTCAAGAGGAGGTCTATATATGACGATTAAAAAAACATTAACTGTCGCTGGTTCTGACTCAAGTGGTGGAGCTGGCTTACAGGCGGATTTAAAAACATTTCAAGAATACGGCACCTTTGGTTTTTCGGCGGTGACTTCCATCGTTACAATGGATCCCGACGATAACTGGCGTCATGACGTCACACCGATTGATGCCTTGGTCGTGAAAGCAGCGCTAAAAACGATTCTATCCGGTGGGCCTGTTGATGCTATGAAAACTGGGATGTTAGGCTCTGTTGCCATCATCGAAGAAACAGCAGCTGCGATTGAACAACATCACTTGCAAAATGTCGTCATTGATCCAGTAATGGTCTGTAAGGGCGAGGATGAACTGATGCAACCCGAAAACGCAACCGCCATTCGTGACCTCTTACTGCCGTTAGCAACAGTAGTCACACCAAATTTATTTGAAGCGAGCCAATTAGCAGGAACTGCTCCCATTACTTCATTGGCTGAGATGAAGAATGCTGCTGTGAAGATTCATCAATTAGGGGCTCAATACGTTGTCATAAAAGGCGGCAAGGCGATTGATAGTGACAAAGCAATCGACCTCTTATTTGATGGAACAAACTATACGCTACTCGAAGCACCTAAGGATGCCAACAATCATAATCACGGGGCAGGCTGTACGTTTGCCGCTGCGATTACAGCAGGACTTGCTAATGGCATGACGGTTGAAGCTGCTGTTTCTAAAGCAAAAGACTTTGTTACAGCAGCGATTACAGGTGGCTTTGCACTGAACGAGTTCATTGGTCCTGTATGGCACGGTGCCTATAACCGCAACAACTAGTATTAGAATTTAAGGAGGATCTTTACATGTCTCAGGAACACCAACCAAAGAGTAAAAAAAATTATGTCGGGCTAATTATCACCATTTCAATTATTGCTGATATTTTAATTTTAATGCTCTTCTTTTCACCACTCGTCGGATACTCAGGTAAAATTAATTTTGACCTTTACTTATTCCCACGATTTAATGCGATTTTTAATAGTTTCACCTTTATCTTTCTCTGTATGGCACTGTGGGCGATTATTAAGAAGAAAAACATCAAGTTGCATAAAGGCTTTATTTTAGCTGCATGGTCATCAACAATGTTATTCTTATTTTCTTATTTAACCTTTCACTTTTTACAGAGTGAATCACCAACTTTCGGTGGTGAAGGTTTTATTCGTCCAATTTACTTTACTATTTTGATTAGTCATAGTATTTTAGCAGCCTTAGTCGTACCATTAGCAATGTTCGCTACTTGGTGGGGCTGGTCGCTGCAAACGCTCAAACATAAAAAAATTGTGCGTTGGACGATGCCAATTTGGTTATATGTGAGCATTACTGGTGTGATTGTTTATCTCTTCATGGCACCTTATTATTAAATAAAGTTCAAAAAAAGACTGACGTTATTCGTGGCTTAAACGAATAGCGTCAGTCTTTTTTTTATTTATTTTCCGTCAGTAATAAGGGCTAATCTCTCAGCAAATTGTGCGTCGGTTAAGTCATGACGTTTAGCGTATAGGTTGTCCTCATGAACACGACATGTGTGACAGCAACTGCCCAAATATTTTTCTTCATTCTCAACATGCGTTAAGATTTGTTTGTTGCAGCGAGGGTTGGCACAGTTGATATAACGCTCACAAGGTGTGCCATCAAAATGTTCAACACCAACGATAACTTCTTCAACGTGATTAATTGGCACTGAGATACGCTTATCAAAGACGTACATTTTACCGTCCCATAAATCGCCTTTGACTTTTTCATCTTTACCGTAAGTTGCAATTCCACCATCGAGTTGGCCCACATCTTTAAAGCCTTCACGAACAAGGTAACCAGAAAACTTCTCACAGCGAATACCACCTGTACAATAAGTTACTACACGTTTATCCATCAATTCATCTTTATGATCTTGCACCCATTGTGGCAATTCACGGAATGAACGAATATCTGGACGAATCGCACCACGGAAATGACCTAAATCATATTCATAGTCATTACGTGCATCTAATACAACTGTATTTTCATCTAATAATGCTTCTCTGAATTTCTCAGCATCCAAGTATTCACCTGTCACTTCATGTGGATTGATATCTTCTTCTAATTCAAGGGCAACAATTTCTGCGCGAGGACGACAATGCATTTTATTAAAGACGTGTCCCTCTGCCATATCAATTTTAAATTTAATACCAGCAAACATTGGATCAGCTTGCATATCTTTAACATATTGATTTGTCTTTTCAATCGTACCAGATACAGTACCGTTAATACCTTCTGCTCCTACTAAAATACGACCTTTCAATTCTAAATCTTTACAATAAGCTAAATGATTCGCAGCAAATTCCGTTGGATTTTCAATTGGTGTGTATAAGTAATAGAGTAAAACCTGATAAGCTTCTTTTGTTTCATTCATTTAAATATTCTCCTTTCAATACGTTCATACTATAATTACAACTCTTATATTATATCATGATTTACTAAAAAAAAACTATTAATAACTATTGATTCAGTTTCGAAATAAAGTCCTGGCAACCTTCATTTTCTGTCGAATTCAATTGTAGTGAGTTTGTCTATCAGATAATAAGACTTAATTGAAATCCTATTGAACAAGCTGTTTTCACTTTTGTTCTAGGCACGACGAACGAGAAACGTTGTGTATACTGTGATGTGCCTAATCCCGAGTGAGCAAACCGTAACGACCTAGAACAGCATTTATCTTCAGGCTCACCATTGATTGACCTCTGCTAACGTAAATAATTCTTATACCATTCGATAACAAAAGAACTACTCCCTTTCCCCTATTTATTAGCTTCCTCAAAAATTGTAATTTCAGTCGTATTTTGCTATACTGAATAGGAGTTATAGAAGAAGTGATGAGTTGACTAATCTTCCTTTCCGTTGGGAGATAACGCGTATCTTCCCTAACGACATTTAGTATATAAAAGGAGATTAACTGATGAAATCTTATCAAAACAACGATTCAACCGAACAAATTGCTCATGAACTTGCCCATACTTTTAGACTAGGTACTTTTAAAACTGAAATTAATGAAGCTGAAACAAAATTAAAATGGTCTACCTACCTTATTTTAGATTTACTCGATGAAAAACCGAAGTTATCAGCCAACAAAATTGCTGATGTTTACCATATTGATGTTGATAAAGTCAAAAAACAGCTGAAAGAAATGGTTATTGATGGTGTCCTTCGTGTTGAAACAAGCATTGAAGATAAAAAACTTAAATATTATTCTTTAACAGAAAGTGGTCGCTATTTTTTAAAAAAAGCACACCAAGCCCGTCATCAGGTTTATGATGGTCTCGTTTCCGAATGGTCTGAAGATGAACGTCTGCAATTTGCTGGCTTAATCCGTAAATTCAATGTCGAACTAAATAAAAAAGATTTAACATCTTCAATCTAAGTGCTTATAGGCTCAATACTACCAACTTAATAGTGAAAAAAGGAGCGGATAAATCCGCTCCTTTTTTCATGTTTTTAAAAATCAAAAAAAAGACACCCTTTTGGATGTCTTAGTTGCTTGGCAATGTCCTACTCTCACAGGGGGAAACCCCCAACTACCATCGGCGCTAAAGAGCTTAACTACTGTGTTCGGGATGGGAACAGGTGTATCCTCTTTGCCATTACTACCAAACTATGCTTGGCGACGTCCTACTCTCACAGGGGGAAACCCCCAACTACCATCGGCGCTAAAGAGCTTAACTACTGTGTTCGGGATGGGAACAGGTGTATCCTCTTTGCTATCGTCACCAAACATGTGTTTGAATTTCATCTAACCATCGTTCTTCATCGTTGTCTCCTTCGTCTCAATTGTCACATACAAACGTACGCTCCGCAATCAACTCATTGACGCCTTGAATAACTTGCTTATCTAAAATTCACATTAATAGATAAATCATCTACTAATTGCTTGGATAATTATGAAATTTTCATGAAAGCTTGCACTCTCAAAACTGAATACTAATTGATGTTTTTTCGAAAGGTAACAACCCATCGTCATTTTCGCTTTTAAAACTTAATAAGGTTAAGTCCTCGACCTATTAGTATTCGTCCGCTCCGTACATCGCTGCACTTCCACTCCGAACCTATCAACCTGATCGTCTCTCAGGGGTCTTACTCACATAAAGTGATGGGAAATCTCATCTCGAGGGGGGCTTCACGCTTAGATGCTTTCAGCGTTTATCCCTTCCACACATAGCTACCCAGCGATGCTCCTGGCGGAACAACTGGTACACCAGCGGTGTGTCCATCCCGGTCCTCTCGTACTAAGGACAGCTCCTCTCAAATTTCCTGCGCCCGCGACGGATAGGGACCGAACTGTCTCACGACGTTCTGAACCCAGCTCGCGTACCGCTTTAATGGGCGAACAGCCCAACCCTTGGGACCGACTACAGCCCCAGGATGCGATGAGCCGACATCGAGGTGCCAAACCTCCCCGTCGATGTGGACTCTTGGGGGAGATAAGCCTGTTATCCCCGGGGTAGCTTTTATCCGTTGAGCGATGGCCCTTCCATGCGGAACCACCGGATCACTAAGCCCGACTTTCGTCCCTGTTCGACTTGTAGGTCTCACAGTCAAGCTCCCTTGTGCCTTTACACTCTGCGAATGATTTCCAACCATTCTGAGGGAACCTTTGGGCGCCTCCGTTACTCTTTAGGAGGCGACCGCCCCAGTCAAACTGCCCATCTGACACTGTCTCCCACCCCGATAAGGGGTGCGGGTTAGAATGGTCATGTCACAAGGGTAGTATCCCACCAACGCCTCATCCGAAGCTAGCGCTCCGGAGTCCAAGGCTCCTACCTATCCTGTACAAGTGACACAAACATTCAATATCAGATTGCAGTAAAGCTCCACGGGGTCTTTCCGTCCTGTCGCGGGTAACCTGCATCTTCACAGGTACTATAATTTCACCGAGTCTCTTGTTGAGACAGTGCCCAAATCGTTACACCTTTCGTGCGGGTCGGAACTTACCCGACAAGGAATTTCGCTACCTTAGGACCGTTATAGTTACGGCCGCCGTTTACTGGGGCTTCAATTCGCACCTTCGCTTGCGCTAAGCACTCCTCTTAACCTTCCAGCACCGGGCAGGTGTCAGCCCATATACTTCATCTTACGATTTTGCATAGACCTGTGTTTTTGGTAAACAGTCGCTTGGGCCTATTCACTGCGGCTCTCTCAGGCTTTCACCTTAATAGAGCACCCCTTCTCCCGAAGTTACGGGGTCATTTTGCCGAGTTCCTTAACAAGAGTTCTCTCGCTCACCTTAGGATTCTCTCCTCATCTACCTGTGTCGGATTGCGGTACGGGCAGTCATTAACTAACTAGAGGCTTTTCTTGGCAGTGTGGAATCAGAACCTACGGCACTAGGTGCCACCACATCACAACTCAGCTTACGCGGAAAGCGGATTTGCCTACTTTCCTGCCTAATTGCTTGTACATGCATATCCATCAGCATGCGTTCGTATCCTACTGCGTCCCCCCATCGCTCAAACATTAATGACTGGTACAGAAATATCAATCTGTTGTCCATCGCCTACGCCTATCGGCCTCAGCTTAGGTCCCGACTAACCCTGGGCGGACGAGCCTTCCCCAGGAAACCTTAGATATTCGGTGGACGGGATTCTCACCCGTCTTTCGCTACTCATACCGGCATTCTCACTTCTAAACACTCCACCAGTCCTCACGGTCTGACTTCGCTGTCTTTAGAACGCTCTCCTACCACGAACATCATAGATGTTCATCCACAGTTTCGGTAATACGTTTAGCCCCGGTACATTTTCGGCGCGGTGTCACTCGACTAGTGAGCTATTACGCACTCTTTAAATGGTGGCTGCTTCTGAGCCAACATCCTAGTTGTCTAAGCAATACTACATCCTTTTCCACTTAACGTATATTTAGGGACCTTAACTGGTGGTCTGGGCTGTTTCCCTCTCGACAATGGATCTTATCACTCACTGTCTGACTCCCGAGTATAAGTCGATGGCATTCGGAGTTTATCTGAATTCAGTAACCCTAGATGGGCCCCTAGTTCAAACAGTGCTCTACCTCCACGACTCTCTACCTCGAGGCTAGCCCTAAAGCTATTTCGGAGAGAACCAGCTATCTCCAGGTTCGATTGGAATTTCTCCGCTACCCACACCTCATCCCCGCAATTTTCAACTTACGTGGGTTCGGACCTCCAGTAAGTTTTACCTTACCTTCATCCTGGACATGGGTAGATCACCTGGTTTCGGGTCTACGCCTACTAACTAATTCGCCCTATTCAGACTCGCTTTCGCTGCGGCTCCGTCTTCTCGACTTAACCTTGCTAGTAAACGTAACTCGCCGGTTCATTCTACAAAAGGCACGCTATCACCCATTAACGGGCTTTAACTACTTGTAGGCACACGGTTTCAGGAACTATTTCACTCCCCTTCCGGGGTTCTTTTCACCTTTCCCTCACGGTACTGGTACACTATCGGTCACTAGGGAGTATTTAGCCTTACGGGATGGTCCCCGTGGATTCCGACGGAATTTCTCGTGTTCCGCCGTACTCAGGATACATTCTGGAGAGAAGCGCTTT